>JBLNBM010000012.1:0-26005 GCA_050259955.1 Bacteroidota bacterium | reverse complement strand
GTCGCAGGCCGGCAGCAGCAGCGGCTGGCGTTTGCCCTGGAATAAAACCTCGGAAGGATGCATGCTTGTGTTCGGGTGATCAGGAGCAGCCGTGCCGCTGGATGCAGCGGCACGGCGGGTGCGGCGAACGGTCGGACGGGCCTGCACGAACGCCGCGTGCAGCGATTACTTCAGCAGGTGCGCAACGCCGGCGCGCTCTTCTTCCAGCTCGGCCAGGGTCTTGTTGATGCGCTCGCGCGAGAACTCGTCGATCTCCAGGCCCTGCACGATCTTGTACTCGCCGTTTTCGGTGGTGACCGGGAAGCCGAAGATGATGCCTTCCGGGATGCCGTACGAACCGTCCGACGGCACGCCCATCGTGGTCCACTTGCCGCTAGTGCCCAGCACCCAGTCATGCACGTGGTCGATCGCTGCGTTGGCGGCCGAGGCAGCCGACGAGGCGCCGCGGGCGTCGATGATGGCGGCGCCGCGCTTGCCGACGGTCGGCAGGAAGACGTCGTTGTTCCAGGCGTGATCGTTGATCAGGGCCTTGACGTTGTCGCCGTTCGAGGTGCAGTTACGGTAGTCAGCGTACATCGTCGGCGAGTGGTTGCCCCAGACGACCAGTTGCTTCAGGGAAGAAACCGGGCGGCCGATCTTGTTGGCCAGTTGCGACAGGGCGCGGTTGTGGTCCAGACGCAGCATGCCGTGGTAGTTGTTCGGGTTGGTGCGGCCGACCTTCTTGGCGGCGGCAGCGGCGATGTAGGCATTGGTGTTGCAGGGGTTGCCGACGACCAGGACCTTGACGTCTTCCTTGGCGTTCTCGGCAATGGCCTTGCCCTGAACGGTGAAGATGGCGCCGTTGGCGGTCAGCAGGTCGGCACGTTCCATGCCCTTGGTGCGCGGACGGGCGCCGACCAGCAGGCAGACATCGGCGTCCTTGAAGGCGACATTCGGGTCGTCGGTGGCGATCATGCCGGCGAGCAGCGGGAAGGCGCAGTCTTCCAGTTCCATCATCACGCCCTTGACGGCTTGCTGAGCCTGCGGCAGGTCGAGCAGCTGAAGGATGACCGGCTGGTCTTTGCCGAGCATTTCGCCGGAGGCGATGCGGAACAGCAGGCTATAACCGATCTGGCCGGCGGCGCCGGTAATGGCAACGCGTTTGGGGGCTTTGGACATATGTCGCTCCTGTATGAAACAGCGTGATTGAGATTGTTCGAGTCTGCTCGAATGCCTGCCTTGGATTTTTCTGGCGTCAGCGGGCGCGAGAGGACGGGGAATGTTAGAAGTTCGGCGCCTGACTGTCAATTGCATCATGTGTCTTATATAAGACAACTTTTCGTGGACGCTGCGCGGGAAATGTGCTGAAATTTGGCCCCATGACTCGTGACGCTTCCCGTATTGCCAATCGTTCGCCGTCGCCGACCTTTAGTCCGCTCTATCGGCAGATCAAGGATTACCTGATCAGTTGCCTGGAGGCGGGCGAGTGGGGGCCGGGCGACGCCATTCCCAGCGAAGGTGAATTGGCGACCCGCTTCAATGTCAGCCAGGGCACGGTGCGCAAGGCGATCGACGAAATGGCCGCCGAAAACCTGCTGACCCGCCGCCAGGGCAAGGGCACTTTCGTGGCGACGCACAGCGATCCGCGCTCCTTCTATCGTTTCCTGCGCCTGGTTTCGGACGACGGCCGGGTCGCCCACGCCGCCAGTGATCCGCGCTCTTGCGACATCCTGCCGGCGACGCCGGAAGTGGCTGCGGCGCTCGGCGTCGCAGCCGGCAGCCCGGTGATCTGCGTCGAGCGTCTGCTGCATTTCAATGGCGAAGCGGTGGTGCTCGATCAGATTTATCTGATTGCCGAACTTTTTCCGGGTTTGACCCTGGAGCACCTGCGCAGCGGCGAGCGTTCGCTGTACAGCCTGTTCGAAAGCGACTACGGCGTCCGCATGATTCACGCCGAAGAACGTCTGCGGGCGGTGGCGGCCGACGCCTACAGTGCCGGCCTGCTCGGTGTAAAAAATGGCGAGCCGCTGCTGCTCGTCGAGCGCACTGCCTACACTTATGGCAACAAGCCGGTCGAATGGCGGCGCGGCTTGTATTGCACCCGTTCGCATTATTACCGGAACGATCTCGGGTGAGCTCGCCGGTGTTGCCTGATTGCTTCAGAAATAGCCTGCAATGGCGTTTTCGGGCGGATTTGAATGTATAATTATGGTTCTTTTCAAACCACGTAAAAGCGGAAAACCGCACACTTTTCGCGAGGGATGACGTTCATGGCAGAAGTGACCATCAAGAAGCGTCCAAGAAATCTGGACTTGGCCTCATTAAGCAATTACCGCTTGCCGCTACCCGGCAAGGTATCGATTCTTCATCGCGTCAGTGGTGTCGGTCTGTTCCTGTTGCTTCCGCTGTTGCTCTGGCTGTTTTCAGCCAGTCTGGCATCGCCGGACAGCTTTGCAACTTTCAAGGCGGTATTCGCCACGCTGCCGGCCAAGGTCGTTTTTGCCGGTCTGCTCTGGGCCTTCGTGCATCATTTCTGCGCCGGTATTCGCTTCCTGCTGCTTGATCTGCATGTCGGCATCGAGAAAGAGGCAGCCGGCAAATCCGCTGCTGCCGTCTTTGCGGTCAGTATTCCGCTGACCCTGATCCTCTGGGGGGTGCTGCTGTGATCAACCGTATTGTTGTCGGTGCCCATTATGGCCTGAAGGACTGGATCGCCCAGCGTGCCACGGCCGTCATCATGGCAGTGTATTCCGTCCTGATCACGGTGGTTCTGCTGGTTCTGCGTCCGTCCAGCTTTGAAGCCTGGCAGGGTGTGTTTGCCAACGGTTTCATCAAGTTCGTGACCTTCCTGTTCTTTGTCAGCCTTTTTTACCACGCCTGGATCGGCGTGCGTGATATCTGGATGGATTACGTCAAGCCGACCGGCCTGCGCCTGAGCTTGCACGTTGTTACCATTGCCGCGCTGGTGGGTTACACCGCGTGGGCTGCTGCGATTCTCTGGAGGCTGTAAGCGTGAGTATTCCTATTCTGAAGTTTGATGCGGTCATTGTTGGTGCCGGTGGCGCCGGTCTGCGTTCCGCCATTCAATTGTCCGAAGCCGGCCTGAAGACCGCCGTGCTCTCCAAGGTTTTCCCGACCCGTTCGCATACCGTTGCGGCGCAGGGCGGGGTGGCCGCCTCGCTCGGCAATTCCGAGCAGGATCACTGGACCTGGCACATGTACGATACCGTCAAGGGTTCCGACTGGCTCGGTGACCAGGACGCCATCGAGTTCATGTGCAAGAAGGCCAATGAAGTCGTGGTCGAACTTGAGCACTACGGCATGCCGTTCGACCGTACCGACGACGGCAAGATCTACCAGCGTCCGTTCGGCGGCCACATGTCCAATTTTGGCGAAAAGCCGGTGCGCCGTTCCTGCGCTGCCGCTGACCGTACCGGTCACGCCATGCTGCACGCGATGTACCAGCGCAACGTCAAGGCCAACACCCAGTTCTTCGTCGAATGGATGGCCCTCGACCTGATTCGTGACGAAGAAGGCCACGTCCTCGGCGTTACCGCCATGGAAATGGAAACCGGCCAGATCGTCATCTTCCACGCTCGTGCCACCATTTTCGCGACCGGTGGTGCCGGCCGTATCTACTACTCTTCGACCAACGCCTTCATCAATACCGGCGACGGCCTAGGTATGGCGGCGCGTGCCGGCATTCCGCTCGAAGACATGGAATTCTGGCAGTTCCACCCGACCGGCGTCGCCGGTGCCGGCGTGCTGATCACCGAAGGCGTGCGTGGCGAAGGCGGCATCCTGCGCAATTCCAGCAAGGAACGCTTTATGGAGCGCTACGCGCCGAACGCCAAGGATCTGGCGTCGCGTGACGTGGTTTCCCGCGCCATGACCACTGAAATCAAGGAAGGTCGCGGCTGCGGCGTCAATAAGGACTACGTCCTGCTCGACATCACCCACCTCGATCCGGCCAACATCATGAAGCGCCTGCCGGGTATCCGTGAAATCGGTATCCAGTTCGCCGGCGTCGATTGCATCAAAGAACCGCTGCCGGTGGTCCCGACCTGCCACTACATGATGGGCGGCATTCCGACCCATTACTCCGGTCGTGTCGTGATGCCGCAAGGCGGCGACCAGAACGCCGTCGTTCCCGGTTTCTACGCCGGCGGCGAATGTGCCTGCGCTTCGGTGCACGGCGCCAACCGCCTGGGTACCAACTCCCTGCTCGACCTGCTGGTCTTCGGCAAGTCGGCCGGTGACTCGGCGGTCGAAGATCTCAAGGCTGGCCGCGCTCATCGCGATCTGCCGAAGGATGTCGCCGACAAGACCCTGGCCCGGATTAGTGCCCTGGATAACCGCAAGGGCGGTGCCAATGTGCACGAAACCCGCCTCGCGATGCAGCGCACCATGCAGGATCACGCCGGCGTGTTCCGCTTCAGCGACATGCTGAAGGAAGGTGTCAGCAAGATCCTGGAAATCGAGAAGGCGGCCCGCAATCTCGAAATCAAGGACAAGTCCATGGCCTGGAACACGGCGCGGACCGAAGCCCTGGAAATGGAAAACCTGATCGAAGTTGCCAAGGCGACGATGATTTCCGCCGAAGCCCGCAAGGAATCGCGCGGCGCGCACGTTCGCGACGATGCGCCGGACAGCGTGGAATTCCCGAACGGCCGCAACGATGCCGTGTGGCTCAAGCACACCCTGTTCTCGCCGGTGGATAACTCGATCAGCTACAAGCCGGTCAACATGCAACCCCTGACCGTCGAGCCTGTCGAGCTCAAGACGCGCTCGTACTAATTGGAGTCCAGAATGAGCAAACGCATGGTTCAATTCAGTATCTATCGCTACGATCCGGACCGGGACGACGCGCCCTACATGCAGGACATCTCGATCGAACTCGATCCGACCGATCGCAAGCTTCTGGATGCGCTGACCAAACTGAAAGCCAAGGACGACGCGATCTCCTATCGCCGCTCCTGCCGTGAAGGCGTCTGCGGTTCGGACGCCATGAACATCAACGGCAAGAACGGCCTGGCCTGCCTGACCGACATCGACAGCCTGAAGCAGCCGATCGTGCTGCGTCCGCTGCCCGGCCTGCCGGTCATCCGCGACCTGATCGTCGACATGACCCAGTTCTTCAAGCAGTATCACTCGATCAAGCCCTACCTGATCAACAACGATCCGCCGCCGGAACGCGAACGCCTGCAGTCGCCGGAAGATCGCGAAGAGCTGAACGGCCTGTACGAGTGCATCCTGTGCGCCTGCTGTTCCACGTCTTGCCCGTCGTTCTGGTGGAACCCGGACAAGTTCGTCGGTCCGGCCGGCCTGCTGGCAGCCTACCGCTTCATCGCTGATACGCGCGACCAGGCGACCAACGAGCGTCTCGATAACCTCGAAGACCCGTATCGTCTGTTCCGTTGCCATACCATCATGAATTGTGTTGACGTGTGCCCGAAGGGTCTGAACCCGACCAAGGCCATCGGCAAGATCAAAGACATGATGGTCCGCCGCGCCGTCTGATGGAAAGAGCTGACTACGAACGCCTGCGCTGGCGCTGTATTCGCCGGGCGCTGCTCGAGCTCGATATCGCGTTGACGCGCTTTCTCGACAACGGTTTCGAGCAGTTGAACGACGAGGAGCAGCAGGTGTTCGTGGAGCTTGCCGACATGGAGGATCACGACCTCTGGTACCTGATCAGTGGTCAGGCCGAGTGCGAGGATCCCCGTCAGGCGCCCATCGTGGCGATGCTGCGTAAGAGTTGAGTAAGGTTGATGTTCTAACTTTGGAACGTTTACCGCTTTTTTAGTAGTGTAGTAACAACCAACACCTGAACAGGGAATACACCATGACAACCGAACGCAAGGCAACTTTGAACATCGACGGACAGGCTCCCGTCGATTTCCCGATCATGTCCCCGACGCACGGCAACGACTGCGTCGATATTCGTACGCTGGGCGGCAAGACCGGCTTGTTTACCTACGACTCCGGTTTTCTCTCCACTGCCAGCTGCAAATCCAAGATCACCTTCATCGACGGTGACAAGGGCGAACTGCTGTACCGCGGTTACCCGATCGAACAACTGGCCGAAAACTGCAACTTCCTCGAAGTCACCTATCTGCTGAAGAATGGCGAACTGCCGAACGCAGCCCAGAAGACCGGCTTCGAAACCACCATCAAGAAGCACACGATGGTGCATGAGCAACTCACCAAGTTCTACTCCGGCTTCCGCCGTGATGCCCACCCGATGGCCGTGATGACCGGTGTGGTCGGCGCGCTGTCCGCCTTCTACCACGACGCGATGGATTTCTCCGACGTCGAGCACCGCAACATCAGCTTCAACCGTCTGGTAGCCAAGATGCCGACCATCGTCGCCATGGCCTACAAGTACAACACCGGCGCCCCCTTCATGTACCCGGACAACGATCTGGACTACACCGCCAACTTCATGCGCATGATGTTCGGCAATCCGTGCGAGAAATACGTGCCGAACCCGGTGCTGGTCAATGCGCTGGATACCATCTTCACGCTGCACGCCGATCACGAGCAGAATGCCTCGACCTCGACCGTGCGTCTGGCCGGTTCTTCCGGTGCCAACCCGTTCGCCTGTATCGCCGCCGGTATCGCCTGCCTGTGGGGTCCGGCCCACGGCGGTGCGAACGAAGCCTGCCTGCAGATGCTGGAGCAGATTGGCGACGTTTCCCGCGTCGGCGAATACATCAACCGCGCCAAGGACAAGAACGATTCCTTCAAGCTGATGGGATTCGGTCACCGCGTGTACAAGAACTTCGATCCGCGCGCCAAGCTGATGCGCAAGGTCTGTTTCGACGTGCTGTCCGAACTGGGCCTGGAAAACGATCGCCTGTTCAAGCTGGCCATGGAACTGGAAAAGATCGCTCTTGAAGATCCGTACTTCGTCGAGAAGAAGCTCTACCCGAACGTCGACTTCTACTCCGGCATCGTCCAGAAGGCGATCGGCATCCCGACCGAAATGTTCACCTGTATCTTCGCGCTGGCCCGCACGGTCGGCTGGATGACGCAGTGGGAAGAAATGATCACCGATCCGGAATACAAGATCGGTCGTCCGCGTCAGCTGTACATCGGCGCTGCCAAGCGCGATGTCGTACCGCTTGCTCAACGCGGCTAAGAAAAACTGGGCGGCCGGGTGGCCGCCCTTTTTTTACCGGCAGGGCTGAACAGCCCTGCAACCCGCAGCTACAGAGAAAGATACCCTCAAGGGGACGCCTATGACTACGATGAATAACCTGTTCGACAGCACGATGTTCTTCGGCGGCAACGCGCCGTTCGTTGAAGAGCTGTACGAAAACTATCTCGACAATCCGACTGCCGTGCCGGCCGAATGGCGCGACTATTTCGACCGCCTGGCCCAGATGCCGGGCTTCGTCGCTCGCGACGTGGCGCATGCTCCTGTCATTGCCGCCTTTGCTGAACTGGGCAAGGATGGCGGCTTCCGTTCGGCCCCTGCTGCCGGCGGCGATAACAAGAAACAGTCGGCGGTTGGCCAACTGGTCACCGCCTATCGTTCGATCGGCACCCGCTGGGCCGATCTCGATCCGCTCAAGCGCGTCGCCCGCCCGAAAATCGAAGAGCTGGAACTGGGTTTCTACGGCTTTACCGATGCCGACCTCAACCAGACCTTCAGTGTCGGCTCCCTGAAGGGACTGCCGGAGCAGGCCAAGCTCGGCGACATCCTGGAAACGCTGAAGCAGACCTATTGCGGTTCGGTTGGCGTCGAATATATGTACATGACGGAGTACACCGAGAAGCGTTGGCTGCAGGAGCGCCTCGAAACCATCCGTTCGCGCCCGACCTACACCGCCGACCAGAAGAAGCGCATTCTCGAGCGCCTGACCGCCGCCGAAACGCTTGAGCGTTACCTGCACACCAAGTACGTTGGCCAGAAGCGCTTCTCGCTCGAGGGCGGTGAATCGCTGATCGTTGCGATGGATGAAACCATCCGTGCCGGCGGCAACCTGGGGATTGACGAAATCGTCATCGGCATGGCCCACCGCGGCCGTCTGAACGTGCTGGTCAATACGCTGGGCAAGGCACCGTCCATGCTGTTCTCCGAATTCGAAGGCAAGAAGAAGAGCGATCTTTCTGCCGGCGACGTCAAGTACCACATGGGCTTCTCGTCCGACGTCTCGACCTCGAACGGTCCGTGCCACCTGACGCTGGCTTTCAATCCGTCGCACCTGGAAATCGTCAACCCGGTGGTCGAAGGTTCCGTCTACGCCCGCCAGGTCCGGCGTGGCGAAGGCAGCAAGTCCAAGGTCCTGCCGGTCGTCATCCACGGTGATTCGGCCGTTGCCGGCCAGGGCGTCAACCAGGAAATGCTCAATTTCGCGCAGACCCGGGGCTACGGCACGGGCGGCACGCTGCATATCGTGGTCAACAACCAGATCGGTTTCACCACCAGCGACCCGCGCGACTACCGTTCCGGCCACTACTGCACCGACATCTTCAAGATGGCCGATGCGCCGATCTTCCACGTCAATGGTGACGATCCGGAAGCCGTCGCGCTGGTCACCCAGCTTGCCGTCGAATTCCGTCAGACCTTCAAGAAGGATGTCGTGATCGACATCGTCTGCTTCCGCAAGCTCGGCCACAACGAGCAGGACGAGCCGATGGTCACCCAGCCGCTGATGTACAAGAAGGTTGCCCAGCATCCGGGTACCCGCAAGGTCTATGGCGACAAGCTGATCGCCGAAGGCGTGCTGCCGGCCGAAGGTCCGGACCAGATGATCGCCCAGTACCGCGAACACCTGGACAAGGGCGAGCTGCTGTACAACCCGGTCCTGGCGGGCTACAAGCACCCGAACATGATCGACTGGACGCCGTTCCTGACCAAGAACTACATCGAGACCTGCGACACGACGGTGCCGGCCAAGGAACTGCAGCGTCTGGCCCAGCGCCTGACGACTTTCCCGGAAGGCTTCACGCTCCACTCCCGCGTCAAGAAGATCGCCGAAGATCGCGCCGCGATGGGCGAGGGCAAGCTGCCGGTCGACTGGGGCATGGCCGAGAACCTGGCCTACGCTTCGCTGCTGGTTTCCGGCTACGGCGTGCGTATTTCCGGTGAAGACGTCGGTCGCGGCACCTTCTTCCACCGCCATGCGGCTTTCCACGACCAGAATCGCGAAAACTGGGATGAAGGCACCTATCACCCGCTGAAGAACCTGCAGGAAAAGCAGGCCGGCTTCCAGTGCTACGACTCCGTGCTCTCCGAAGAAGCTGTGCTCGCCTTCGACTATGGCTACGCCACCGCCAACCCGTACGAGCTGGTGATCTGGGAAGGCCAGTTCGGCGACTTCGCCAATGGCGCGCAAGTCGTCATCGACCAGTTCATTTCCTCCGGTGAAGCCAAGTGGGGCCGCGCCTGCGGTCTGGTCATGCTGCTGCCGCACGGTTACGAAGGCCAGGGTCCGGAGCACTCCTCCGCCCGCCTCGAGCGCTACATGCAGGCTTGCGCCGAAATGAACATGGAAGTCTGCGTGCCGACTACGGCTGCCCAGGTCTTCCACATGCTGCGCCGCCAGGCCGTCCGCATGCAGCGCAAGCCGCTGATCGTGATGACGCCGAAGTCGCTGCTCCGTCACAAGGATGCCGCTTCCTCCCTGGAAGAGCTGTCCTCTGGCGAATTCCAGCGTGTCATTGGTGAAGTCGACAAGATCGACGCCAAGAAGGTCAAGCGCGTCATCCTGTGTTGCGGCAAGGTCTACTACGACCTGCTGGCGGCCCGTCGTGAAAAGAAGATCACCGACATCGCCATCGTCCGCATCGAGCAGCTGTACCCGTTCCCGAAGGACTCGCTGGCCAAGGAACTGGCCAAGTACCCGAAGGCGACCGAAGTTGTCTGGACCCAGGAAGAACCCCGCAATCAGGGTGCCTGGTACTGGTTCGCCTCGCGTCACCATCTCGATACCGGTCTCGATGCCAAGCAGAAGCTGCTGCTGGTTGCCCGTCCGGCATCGCCTTCGCCGGCCGTCGGTTACCTGGCCAAGCACAACGAGCAACAAAAGGCACTGGTCGAGTCCGCGCTGGGCAAGATCGAGTACTAACTAATAACTAAAGCAGAGTGGAGTCATTATGAGCATTATTGAAGTCCAAGTTCCCCAGCTCTCCGAGTCCGTTGCCGAAGGCACGCTGGCTTCCTGGAAAAAGAAAGTCGGCGACGCTGTTGCCCGCGACGAAATCCTGATCGACATCGAAACCGACAAGGTCGTTCTCGAAGTCCCGTCGCCGGGTGCCGGCGTGCTGGTCGAAATCATCAAGGCCGACGGCGAGTCCGTGGTTTCCGGTGAACTGATCGCTCGCATCGATACCGAAGCCAAGGCAGGTGCCGCGGCGCCCGCCGCCGAAGCGCCGAAGGCTGCTGCTCCGGCTGCTGCGCCGGCGCCGGCGCCGGCTGCCGCCGCCCCGGCCGGTACGGCCAGCCCGTCCGCCCGCAAGATCCTCGACGAAAAGGGCATTGCTGCCGCCGACGTCGCCGGTTCCGGTCGCGGTGGTCGCGTCACCAAGGAAGATGCCGTTGCTGCCGCGCCGAAAGCCGGTCCGGTGCTGGCACCGGCCGGTACTGCCAAGGCTTCGCTGCCGACGCCGCCGGTCGAGGTTGCCCTGGGCGACCGTGCCGAACAGCGTGTGCCGATGTCCCGCCTGCGCGCCCGCATCGCCGAGCGCCTGCTGCAGTCGCAGCAGACCAACGCCATCCTGACCACGTTCAATGAAGTGAACATGGGTCCGATCATGGCCCTGCGCAAGCAGTATGGCGACAAGTTCGAGAAAGCTCACGGCGTGCGCCTCGGCTTCATGGGCTTCTTCGTCAAGGCCGCCTGTGCCGCCCTGCAGAAGTTCCCGGTGCTGAACGCCTCGGTCGATGGCAATGACGTCGTCTATCACGGCTACATCGACATCGGTATCGCCGTCGGTTCGCCGCGCGGCCTGGTCGTGCCGATCATCCGCAATGCGGACCAGATGAGCATTGCCGAAATCGAAAAGAAGATCGCCGAATTCGGCGCCAAGGCCAAGGATGGCAAGCTGTCCATCGAAGACCTGACCGGCGGCACCTTCTCGATCTCGAACGGCGGCATCTTCGGTTCCATGATGTCTACCCCGATCATCAACCCGCCGCAATCCGCGATCCTCGGCATTCATGCCACCAAGGACCGTGCCGTGGTTGAAAATGGCCAGGTCGTCGTCCGTCCGATCAACTACCTCGCCATGTCCTACGACCATCGCATCATCGACGGCCGCGAAGCCGTCCTCGGTCTGGTGACCATGAAGGAAGCGCTGGAAGATCCGTCCCGCCTGCTCCTCGGCGTCTAATCATTCTGCGCCGGCGCCAGCCCCCGAATGCCGGGGGCTGGCGCTTTTGCATATCCGAGATCTGAAAGGAACTTCATGTCCAAGCAATTCGACGTCCTCGTCATCGGTGGCGGTCCCGGCGGCTATGTGGCCGCCATTCGCGCCGCCCAACTGGGCTTTTCCACGGCCTGCTGCGAATCCAATCCTTACGCCGACCCGAAGGGCGAGCCGCGCCTCGGCGGTACCTGCCTGAATGTCGGCTGCATTCCCTCCAAGGCCCTGCTGCATACTTCGCACCTGTTCGAAGAAGCTGCCCACAGCTTCGAAGGCCAGGGCATCAAGATCGGCAAGCCGACCATCGACGTGCCGGTGATGAAGGCACGCAAGGATACCGTCGTCACCCAGCTGACGTCCGGCATCAAGGGCCTGTTCAAGAAGAACAAGGTCACGATGATCCCCGGCCACGGTTCCTTCGTCGCCAAGGAAGGCGATCTGTACAAGGTCAAGGTCGGTGCCGAGGACGTGCTGGCCAAGCAGGTCATCATCGCCACCGGTTCGAAGCCGCGTCACCTGCCGAACGTGCCGGTCGACAACAAGATCGTCATGGACAACGAAGGTGCGCTGAACCAGGAATCCGTGCCCAAGAAGCTGGCCATCATCGGTGCCGGTGTCATCGGTCTGGAAATGGGTTCGGTCTGGCGCCGCGTCGGTGCTGAAGTGACCATCCTCGAAGCGATGCCGGATTTCATGGGCTTTGCCGACCAGGATATCGCCAAGGAAGCGCTCAAGCTGTTCACCAAGCAGGGTCTGGCCATCCAGACCGGCGTCAAGATCGGCGAGATCAAGACGACCAAGAAGGGTGTCTCGATCGCCTACGAATCGAAGGACGGCAAGGCCGAGAAGCTGGAAGCCGATCGCCTGATCGTCTCCATCGGCCGCATCCCGAACACCGACGGCCTGAATGCCGAAGCGGTCGGCCTCAAGCTGAATGAACGCGGCATGATCGAAGTTGACGGCCACTGCAAGACCAACCTGCCCGGCGTCTGGGCAGTGGGAGACGTGGTGCGCGGCCCGATGCTGGCTCACAAGGCGATGGAAGAAGCGGTCATGGTCGCCGAACTGATCGCCGGCCAGGCCGGTCACTGCAACTTCGACACCATTCCCGGCGTCATCTACACCGCCCCGGAAATCGCCTGGGTCGGCAAGTCCGAACAGCAGCTGAAGGCCGATGGCGTCGCCTACAAGGTCGGCAAGATCCCCTTCCTGGCCAATGGCCGGGCGCTGGGCATGGGCGATCCGACCGGCTTCGTCAAGATGCTGGCCTGCGCCCAGACCGATCGTATTCTCGGTGTCCATATCATCGGCCCGAATGCCTCCGAACTGATTTCCGAAGCCGTCGTGGCGATGGAATTCGGCGGTGCTTCCGAAGACCTGGCGCGCATCTGCCACGCTCACCCGACCCTGTCGGAAGCGGTGCACGAAGCGGCCCTGGCCTGCGACAAGCGCCCGCTGCATTTCTGATCGGCAGCGCAGGCTAAATAAAGCGGGTGGCGGCAACGCCCCCGCTTTTTTCTTTTGGCAGAATGCATCCTTACCCAACACTGATCTACCTCGATGCCCCATAAAAAACTGAACGTCGCTGCCCAGGGCATGCTCGACGCTTACAAGAGTTTGCTCGATGCCCGCGGCTACATGGCCGATGCCGCCCAGATGACGGCCGCCATGGCGCTGCAGGGCCTGTACTCGAACCTGCTTTCCTTCAAGGTGAACCGCAGCAGCACCTTCAAGCGCCTGCTGGCGCCGCCGACGCCGCCCAAAGGCGTCTATTTCTGGGGCGGCGTCGGGCGCGGCAAGAGCTTCCTGATGGATTGCTTCTATGATTCCGTGCCCTATCGCCGCAAGCGGCGCATCCATTTCCACGCCTTCATGCAGCAGATCCACCGCGACCTGGAGCAGTACAAGGGCGAGCCGGACCCGATGCTTAAAGTTGCCGAGCAGATCGCCCGCGAAGTCCGCCTGCTCTGTTTCGACGAATTCCATGTTTCCGACATCGCCGACGCGATGATCCTCGGCCGCCTGATGGACGGCCTGTTCGCCAAGGGCGTCATCGTCGTGATGACTTCCAACTATCCGCCGGATCTCCTCTATCCGAATGGCCTGCACCGCGAGAGTTTCCTGCCGACCATCGCGCTGCTGAAGAAATATCTCGATGTCTTCGAGGTTGATGCCGGCGTCGATTACCGCCTGCGTGCCCTCGAACAGGTGGAGATTTACCATTACCCGGCCGATGCCGCCGCCGAAAAGAAGATGCTCGATTATTTCCGCATGGTGGCCGGGGAAGAGGGCAAGAAGGGTGGCCAGATCGAGATTCTCGGCCGACCGGTGGACACCTTGCGACGTGGCCACGGCGTCATCTGGTTCGATTTCCGCACCCTGTGCGGCGGCCCGCGTTCACAGAACGACTACCTGGAACTGGCGCGCGGCTATCACACCGTGCTGCTGTCGCATATCCCGAAAATGACCCGGCACCAGGCATCGGAGGCGCGCCGTTTCACCTGGCTGGTCGACGTTTTCTACGACCACCGGGTCAAGCTGATCGCCACCGCCGACTGCGCTCCGGAAGAGCTTTATACCGACGGCACCCAGGCCGGTGAATTTGCGCGTACAGTAAGCCGACTGACCGAGATGAATTCCCGGGAATACCTGACCCTGCCGCACATTGTGAGTTGACCATGAAGATCGCCCCGACGCTACCCGAGGATCTCGCCATCGATCTGCGGCAACTGGTGATGACCATTGCCCACGCCGTCGATCTGGTCGGCGTCGATGACGTGCTGCATGGCCGCCGGGTCGGCATGCTGGCGCGGGAACTGGCGATCCAGCTCGGCTGTTCCGACGCCGAACAGGTGCTGCTCTATGACGCGGGCCTGCTGCACGACTGCGGTGTTTCGTCGACCCGCATCCACCGGCGTCTGCTGGTCGACCTGGAATGGGACGGCGCGGAAGCGCATTGCATCAGCGGCTACGAGCTGCTCGCCGATTTTCCGCCGCTTGCCCATCTCGCCGGCATCATCCGCTATCACCACAGTCGCTGGGACTGGCTCGAACAGCAAGCGCTGCCCGGCGACCTGGCGCGCTTCGCCAACCTGATCTATTTGGCCGACCGCATCGACGTGCTGGCCGCACCCTTCCATGCCGACCAGAGCATCCTTTCCCATGCCGACGAAATCCGGACGCGGCTGGCCAACGAGCGCGACCGGCTGTTTTCTCCGGAACTGATTGCCGCCTTTGAGGCCTTGTCGGAGGGCGAGGCTTTCTGGCTGGCGTTGCAGCCGGACTGGGTGCAGCAATACCAGCGCGGCATGGAAACGCATGGCGACCTGCGCCAGATACGGTGGCCGGAATTCCGGCAATGCGCCGAGATTTTTGCGCGCATCATCGACGCCAAGTCGCCATACACGGAACAGCATTCGCGCGGTGTCTCGCGCCTGTCGCGGCATCTCGCGGAACGCCTCGGCTTCGATCCGGTGAGCTGCGAAAAAATCGCGGTGGCCGGCCTGCTGCACGACATCGGCAAGCTGCAGATTCCGGATGAGATCATCGAAGGCCCGCAGGCGCTGACGCCGCATGAATTCGACATCATGAAGAGCCACAGCTACGGCACGCTGCAAGTTCTGAAGCGCCTGCCGGCCGTCGAGGAAATTGCCCGCTGGGCCTCCTTCCATCACGAGACGCCGGACGGTCATGGTTACCCGTTTCATATCGGCGGCACGGCACTGCCGCTGGAGGCGCGGATCATCAATGTCGCCGATGTTTTCCAGGCACTGGCGCAGGACCGGCCATACCGCAAATCCATGGCGCCCGCCGACATCATGGCCATCCTGCAGGAGCGCGCCGAACTGGGGCGGGCCGATCCGGGCGTCGTCGCGGCGATTGCCGCCGACCTGCCGAACTGTCATCGTATCGCCTTGTGCCAGGCCTAGTCGGCTGATCTTGGGAGGAGTCCATCCGATGCGCTGTTTTCAGTTGCTACTGGCATTGGTGTTCGGGATGCCGGCCTGGGGCCAGTCGATGGAAATCATCGAGCTGAAGAGCAAGACCGTCGACCAGGTGCTGCCGGCGCTATTGCCTCTGGTCGAGCCGGGCGGCACCCTGAGCGGGGCGGACAACCAGCTTTTCCTGCGCGCCTCGCCGAAGAACCGGGCCGATATCAAGCGGGCGCTGGCGGCCATCGATACGCCGGCCCGGCGCCTGATCATTCACATTGCCCAGAACCGCCAAGCCGAGTCCGCTGCGCGCGGTGCCGAAGCGAGCGGCCAGGTGGTGCTGGGCAGCACCCGGAGGTCCGGCGGCGAGGCCAAGGTCTGGGATACGCGCAGCGTGCGTGGCGACAGCGCCGGCCAGATGGTGCAGACCGTCGATGGCGGACGGGCGTTCATCCAGGTCGGTCGTTCGCTGGCGCTGCCGATGCGCCAGACGATGATCGGGCCGGGTGGCGCGGTGATCAATGAAACGGTGGTTTTTCGCGATGTCGGCAACGGTTTCTATGCCGTGCCGCACGTCAATGGCCAGAGGGTGACGCTGGAGATCAGCCAGCAGGCGGAGAGTGTCGATGCCTATGGTCGCGGGTCGATCAATACGCAACGCCTGGCGACGACGGTGGCCGGCCGTCTCGGTGAATGGATCGAGTTGGGGGGCGGTGGCCGTCAGGCGAACAGTCAGCAGGGCGGAACGACGTATTCAACCAGCGACGCGCGTGACAACCATTCGGTCTGGCTGATGGTCGAGGAAACCGAATAAGTCGCGACAACAAAAAACCGCGCCGTGGCGCGGTTTTTCGTGATGCAGGTCAGTTCGCTCAGGCGGCAGCCTTGACGACCTGGGGTTTGACCACCGGGGCCGGACCCTTGGCGATCAGGCCGAAAGGGGCGCCCAGCGAGAGAATGGTGCGGCCGAAGAAGTTGTTGAGGAAGACGGCACCGGCAGCATAGAAGCCGAGCAGCGAGATTCCCAGTTCCGAGTAGGCGGCCAGGGTGCTGAACAGCGGCGCATTGACGCCGAGGATGGACAGCGCCAGCGACGGCAGCAGCACGTTGATCAGGACCAGGATGGCGGCGAAGACCTTGTTGGCTTCGAAGGCCGCGATCATGATGAAGATCGAAAAGATGAAATAGCCGATGCAGGCGAAAGCCAGCTGTTTCGGGTCGGCCTTGTCGCCGACGGCGCCCAGCCAGCCGAGGCTGATCGCCCAGTGCATGGCGACCGCGACCCAGAACAGGCCATAGGCGCCGAGCACGATGGAGCCGAAATAGTTGTTCTTCTTGAAATCGACCATCGACGCCCAGATTTGCGCGGCCGAGCCGAGGAACAGCGCCCACGGAATGATGTAGGTGACGCCGCTGGTCCAGCCCATCTTCGCCGAGGCGGCGACGAAGGTGACCATGGCCAGCCCGAAGACGCCGAGTGCGGTGGGGTCCGACATGACGATCTTGGTTTCGTTGATTGGTTGCTGCATTGCGCTTCTCCTTCTGTTTATGTTTATTCGCTGCCCTGATCCACCAGCATCGGGCAGTCATGGGGCGCCATTCTTGCTGCATGGAATTAGCCTTTATCTGATCCAGATCAAGAGTTGTTTCAGTAGGCGGCAAAACCGCGCTTTGCGCCGAAAATGGTTTTAAATTGTTGAATCGATTGCGTAATATTCAATGCCTGGGGCTCGGGAGAAGGCATAAAAAAAACCCGGCGCCAGGCCGGGTTTGGAGTTTGCGCAGTGCTCGGTCAGGCAGCGTTCAGCGCCTGTTCCAGATCGGCCAGCAGGTCATCGATATGTTCGATGCCGACCGACAGGCGGATCATGTCTTCCGAGACGCCGGCCTTGACCAGTTCGGCCGGCGACAGCTGGCGGTGCGTGGTCGATGCCGGATGGCAGGCCAGCGACTTGGCATCGCCGATATTGACCAGGCGGGTAAACAGCTGCAGCGCGTCCTGGAACTTGCCGCCGCCTTCCAGGCCGCCCTTGACGCCGAAGGTCAGGATGCCGGAGGCGCGGCCGCCCATGTATTTCTGGACCAGCGCATGGTCCTTGTGGTCGGGCAGGCCGGCGTAATTGACCCAGTTCACCTTCGGGTGCTGCTGCAGGAACTTGGCGACGGCCAGGGTATTTTCGCAGATGCGGTCCATGCGCAGGGCCAGGGTTTCGATGCCCTGCAGGATCAGGAAGGCATTGAACGGGCTGATCGCGGCACCCATGTTGCGCAGCGGCACGACGCGGGCGCGGCCGATGTAGGCGGCAGGGCCGAGGGCTTCGGTATAGACGACGCCGTGGTAGGAGACATCCGGCTCGTTGAGGCGCTTGAATTTCTCCTTGTGCTCGGCCCACGGGAACTTGCCGCTATCGACGATGATGCCGCCGATGGAATTGCCGTGGCCGCCGAGGTACTTGGTCAGCGCATGGACGACGATGTCGGCGCCGTGCTCGAATGGGCGGCACAGGTAGGGCGAGGGCACGGTGTTGTCGACGATGACCGGCACGCCGTGCTTGTGGGCGATCTCGGCGAGTTTCTCGAAATCGGTGATGTTGCCCAGCGGATTGCCGACCGATTCGCAATAGACCGCCTTGGTCCGGGCATCGATCAATTTTTCGAAGGCTTCCGGATCGCGGTAGTCGGCAAAGCGGACATCGATGCCGTATTGCGGCAGGGTGTGGGCGAACAGGTTGTAGGTGCCGCCGTAGAGGGTGCTCGAGGTGACGATGTTGTCACCGGCTTCGGCGATGGTCTGGATCGAGGCGGTAATGGCCGCCATCCCGGAAGCCATGGCCAGCGCCGCAATACCGCCTTCGAGGGCGGCGACGCGCTTTTCCAGCACATCCTGGGTCGGGTTCATGATCCGGGTGTAGATGTTGCCGGCCACCTTGAGGTCGAACAGGTCGGCGCCGTGCTGGGTGCTGTCGAAGGCGTAGGACGTGGTCTGGTAGATCGGCACCGCGACGGCCTTGGTGGTCGGGTCCGGCGAGTAGCCGCCATGGACGGCCAAAGTTTCCAACTTCATTGATAACTCTCCCTGATAGTGTTGCTCTGGTTCAAGTGAAATGATCTTAGCATTGCCGGGTCCGGCATCTTAGATCCAATCCGTATTAGCTTATTTTCGTTCTGACATCGGCGCCTGGCGGAGCAGGAAGCGACCGGGATCGACGGCATCGACCAGGTCGTTTTCAAGCGGCAGCGGTTCGCCTTCGAGCTGGCTGAGCAGCAGGTCGGCCATCAGCGCCGACCAGACGATACCGCGGGCGCCGTAACCCTGCACGCACCACAGGCCGGGCTGGCGGGGCAGGGCGTGCAGGCGCGGGCTGCCGGCGAAGCTTGCTTCGGGAACTGGCCCGACGATGGGCAGCCGGTCAGGCGACATCGGCCGGAAACCGACCCGACCGCGCAGTGACGCCGGATCGATGCCGGCCGCGAAGTCGGGCAGGGAGAGGCGCAGACGGGCCAGGTTATCGCTGTGGTCGGCCTGTCGCTCGCACGCTTCATCGTCATCATAGGAAAGCGAGGCGCCGATCAGCCGGACGCCGTCGACCTCGGGCAAGGCATAACCGACCTGGAAAAGCGCGATGTCGAGCGCCGGTCTCGAACTAGCCGGCAAATGAGTGACCTGGCCGCGCGCCGAGCGCTGCGGCAGCCACGAAAATTGAGGGAAGCGGGGCGCTGCGGCGCCGCTGGCCATGACCAGAATAGGGGCTTCGGCCAGCAACTCGCCATCGGGGCCGAAGGCTTGCCAGTGACCCCCGATTCGGGCGATACCGGCCACCGGCGTATTGCAGCGCAGGCTGATCCGCTCCGGAAAGGCGGCCAGCGCGGCGCGGCAGACCGAAGGCGGTTGCACCCAGCCGCCGCCTGGGAACCACCAGCCGCCAATATTGGCCGGCTGGCCGAGCCGCCGGCCGGCTTCTGCCCGGTCGACAAACTGGATGAGTTCGGGGGGCAGCGCCAGTTGTTCGACGGTGCGTCGTTGCTGGGCTTCGTGTTCGGGCTCGCGTGCCAGATGCAGCAGGCCGCAGGCCGACCAGCGCGCCTCCGGCAGGCCTTGGAGCAGGGCGCGGCTGGCGAGAAAACCGGTGCGGGTCAGACGCGACAGGAAGTTGTCGTCGGCGCTGGGCAGCGGCCGCATCATGCCGGCCACGTTGCTGGAAGCGCCGGTCGCCGGCGATCCAGCCTGTTCGAGGATCGTGACGTGCCAGCCGGCGGCGGCCAGGGCGTGCGCCGTCGTGCTGCCGGCAATCCCGGCGCCGATGACGATGGCCCGCCGGTCGGTTGGTGCCGGGTGGCGATTGGGGCGGCGCGAGCGGAAGCGGCCGGCCAGCATCTGCCGTTTGCCGGCGAAGCCGGGGCGTTTCTCGAGGTCGAATTCGGCGTCGATCAGCGCGGCGCGGACATGGCCGGCTACCGACCAGGTCGCCAGGGTGGTGCCGGCCGATGAAAGACGGGCCAGCGCCTTGCAGAGCTGCGGCGTCCACAGTTCGGGGTTCTTCGCCGGCGAAAAGCCGTCGAGGTAGAAGGCATCGACGGCGGCATTGACCTGGCGTAGCTGTGTCGTCGCATCGCCGAAGAACAGGGTCAGGATGACTTGTCCGCCGGCGAGGTGCAGACGATGCACGCCCGGCGTCAGCAGCGGCCAGCGCTGTTGCAGTTCGCCGGCCAGTTCGGCGAATTCCGGCCACGCCTGCTGGGCGATGGCGAGATCGGCGGCGGTAAAGGGATGTTTCTCGAAGGAGACGAAATGCAGCCGCCGGCAGCGCAGCGGGTCGTCTTTCCAGGCCTGCCAGGTGGCGAGGAAGTTCAGTCCCAGGCCGAAACCGGTTTCGAGGATGACAAAGCGGTCCTTGCCTTGCCAGCGCTGCGGCAGGCCGTTGCCGCCGAGAAAGACATGGCGGGCCTGCTGCGGACCGCCGTGCGCCGAGTGATAGACATCGCCGAAGGCGGCGGAAAACGGCGTGCCGTCCGGGGCGAATTCGAGGCGGGCGGGCTGGAGTTTGTCCACTAGTGGAGCAGCGATTTGCCCGGTGCCGGGCTGGTGGCGGACGGCGTTTCGTAATTCAGCCCGAGATCCCATTTCGCCTGCTCGCTGGCGGCGCGCAGCATGGAACACAGGGCTTGCAGCAATTCGGCAGTGAGGTTGAGGCTGAAACTGCGCTCCCGGCCTTCGCGCAGGATCAGCCGGGTCATCTCGTCGCTGGCCTGTTCAAAACTCGCTTCGGATGCCAGCAAGGGCGTGGCGCCGAGCGGGTAGAAGGGATGGTCTTCCTTGAAAGCCTGCTCGAAGCTGGCCGGTTCGTCGCCAGCCGTTTTCTCGCCGCCGACCGCTGACGCGGCCGCCAGTTGCCGGGCCAGCAAGCGACTCAAATGTGGCCAAACCTCACGCAGAAAACGCCGCGTGAAGAAAACCCGGAACTCCTCGTTAGCCTCGGTGGCAACGCGCAGCACCAGCCGGTCCTGCACGCTGTCGGTAGCAACTTGAAGCTGACGAATCTGCATCGGTGTTTGTTTAGGAAGCGACGAAGCATGAGCGAGCGCCGCCAAAACAAGGCGCGGCGGACCGCCGCATAGCAATGCTATGCAAGGTTCGCCGCAACGCCGTGCTGGGAAGCGCAGCCATGGTTCATTCGGGACGCATGGAGGGGAAGAGGATGACATCCCGGATCGCCGGGCTGTCGGTCAACAGCATGATCAGGCGGTCGATGCCGATGCCGCAACCGCCGGTCGGCGGCAGGCCGTATTCCAGCGCCCGGATGAAATCGGCGTCGTAATACATTGCTTCCTCGTCGCCGGCATCCTTGGCCTTCATCTGCTCATGGAAGCGCGCCGCCTGGTCTTCGGCGTCGTTCAATTCGGAGAAGCCGTTGGCAATTTCGCGGCCGACGATGAACAGCTCGAAGCGCTCGGTGATTTCAGGATTGCTGTCGGAAGCGCGGGCCAGCGGCGACACTTCGACCGGATAGTCGATGATGAAGGTCGGTTCCCAGCACTGGGCTTCGGCGCAGGCTTCGAACAGCTGCAGTTGCAGGCTGCCGAGGCCGCCCGGCTTGACCGGCTCGCCGAAGGCCTTGATCTTGGTTTTGAGGAATTCGGCATCGGCCAGTTCGGCATCGGAAAATTCCGGATGCTGGCGCTGGATGGCCTGATTGATGGTCAGGCGGTGAAAAGGCTTGGAAAGGTCGAGTTCGCGACCTTGATAAACGAAGACTTCCTTGCCCAGCGCTTCGCGGGCGGCATGGCGGAGCAGGCCTTCGGTGAAGTCCATCAGCGTGTGGTAGTTCGCATACGCCTCGTAGAATTCCATCATCGTGAATTCGGGGTTGTGACGCGGCGAGAGGCCTTCGTTGCGGAAATTGCGGTTGATTTCGAAAACCTTCTCGAAACCGCCGACCACCAGGCGCTTCAGGTAGAGCTCCGGGGCGATGCGCAGGAACTGCTGCATGTCGAGCGCGTTGTGGTGGGTGACGAAAGGCTTGGCCGAGGCGCCGCCCGGGATCGGGTGCATCATCGGCGTTTCGACTTCCATGAAGCCGTGGCCGGTCATGTAGTTGCGGATCGACGAGACGATGGCCGAACGGGCGCGGAAGGTGAAACGCGTTTCCTCGTTCATGATCAGGTCGACATAACGCTGGCGATACTTCAGCTCCTGGTCGGCCAGGCCGTGGAACTTGTCCGGCAGGGGGCGCAGCGACTTGGTCAGCAGGCGGATCTCGGCGGCCTGGATGGAGAGTTCGCCGGTCTTGGTCTTCATCAGGGTGCCGACGACGCCGACGATATCGCCCAGGTCCCAGCCCTTGAAGGCGGCATAGACATCCTCGCCGACCTTGTCGCGGGAAATGTAGATCTGGATGCGGCCCGACATGTCCTGCAGCGTCGCAAAGGAGGCCTTGCCCATCACCCGCTTCAGCATCATGCGGCCGGCCAGCTTGACCTCGAGCGGCATGCCTTCGAGCTCTTCCGCCGATTTTTCGTCGTAGCCTTCATGCAGCTTGGCGGCGGTGTTCTCACGCTGGAAGTCGTTCGGGAAGGCGGAACCGGTCTTGCGCCACTCGGCCAGCTTGGCGCGGCGCTCGGCGATGAGCTGGTTTTCGTCTTGTTGAACCGGAGTGTGCTGTTCGGGGTTGGACATTGAGAATCCTTGGAAATTGGGGTTTGCTGCGGGCGTATGCCTAGAACCCTGAATTTTCGCCGATTTTGCCCTGTCGGGACAAGGTTGATGATGGGGGTTTTCTCGTGGATTGGTGTGTTTTCCGTTGATTGACGGCTGTTTTCCGCCCGCCCGCAAGACGGAACACAGCGGTGGAACAAGCGACCAATCCCCAAGGGAAATCGCTAATCGAGGATTTTCGACGAGGATGCAATAATCGCCCCATGGAAATCCTCATCGAAATCATCCTCAAGGCCGGCCGCTCGGCCGTCGAACTGTCCCTCTTCGTGCTGCTGCCGGTGATGGTCGTCATGCTCTCCCTGATGCGCCTGCTCGAGGCGCGCGGCGTCCTCGACTGGCTTGTCGCCCGGGTGGCGCCGGTTTTGAAACCGCTAGGACTGACCGGGCTGGGCGTCTTTGCTGCGCTGCAAATCAATTTCGTCAGCTTCGCGGCACCGATGGCGACGCTGACCATGATGGAACAGCGCGGGGCTTCCGATCGCCATATCGCGGCGACGCTGGCCATGGTCTTTGCCATGGCGCAAGCCAATGCGGCGCTGCCGATGATGACCATGGGCCTCGATCTCGGGCTGACGCTGGCGTATTCGCTGGTCGGCGGCCTGGTCGCGGCGGCGGCGACTTATTACCTGTTCGGGCGCTCGCTGTCGAGCGTCGAGGGGCGGTTGGACGAAACCCTGCTGCATCCGGTGGCGGAGAGCGCCAAGGGGATACTCGACGTCATCAACCGGGCCGGGGCCGAGGCTTTCAAGCTGGCCATCGGGGCGATCCCGATGCTGGTGCTGTCGCTGGTCATCGTCACGGCGCTGCGCACTTCCGGCGCCATCGACGGCCTGACCCGACTGCTGGCACCGCTGCTCGCCGCGCTGTCGATCGAGCCGGCACTGATCCTGCCGGCGCTGACCAAGTACATCGCCGGCGGCACGGCGATGATGGGCGTCATGGATGAAATGCGGAAAGCCGGGCAGGTCAGCGTCGAACTCCTGAATGCCAGTGCCGGTTTCCTGATTTCGCCCTTCGACCTGCCCGGCGTCGCCGTGCTGATTTCGGCCGGGCCACGCATCGCCGCTGTCTGGAAACCGGCGGCACTCGGTGCCTGCGTCGGCATTGCGGTGCGCACCGTGGGGCATATACTGGCGGCCTGAGAACGGGGATGGCCAGATGAACATACGAAAAATTGCCGGCTTGATTGCCCTTGTCGTGCTGCCCGTCGGTACGGCGCTGGCGGCGCCGCAAAACATGCTCGGTTTCGACGACATGTCCTGTGCCGCGTGGAACAAGTCGAAAGGCGATGCCGATCAGCGCACCGCCTACATCAACTGGATTCGCGGCTTCCTGAGCGGCCACAATTACGCGCTGCCCAGCCAGCAGGTAGCGACAATTTCCAGCGGCACCATCGAGAACAAGATCGACCAGTATTGCCGGGAAACGCCGGCCGGCTTGTTCAGCGAAGGAGCGATGCGTCTGAGCGACCAGTTTTCCGGGCGCAACCAGCCGATCAGGAAATAGCGTGCCGGCTCGCCTGCAGCAATTGCATGCCGATATCGATGGCCGCGTCGGGCAGATTCGCGATGCCGGGCCGGACTGGCTGTGCGGCAAGGGGTGCGACAGTTGCTGCAAGCGTCTGGCCGAAATCCCGCGACTGACGGCGCCGGAATGGCATCTTCTGCGCGACGGGCTCGCCGCCTTGCCGGAAGAGCATTTCCAGCAGATCAGCCAGGCGATTGCGGCGTTGGCCATGCAGACGGTGCGACCGGTCGCCTGCCCGCTGCTCGATCAGGTGAGTGGTGCTTGCCCTGTCTATGCGCAACGGCCGGTGGCCTGCCGGACCTACGGCTTCTACGCCCAGCGCGACAAGGGGCTGTACTGCGGCGAAATTGAAGCACAGGTCGCCGAGGGGCTTCTGGCAGATGTTGTCTGGGGTAACCACGATGCCATCGACCGGCATCTCGCCGGCTTGGGTGAAAATCGCTCCCTGAGCGCGTGGTTCGCCGATTGGCAGAACGCCGGATAAATTTCCGGCTCAGGCCGTGTAGTAAACGGCCAGCCAGACCGTCGGCCGGTCAGGCAGTGTCCAATTCACCCGATGGCGCCGATGTGGCGCAATGTCGATAAAGTCGCCCGCCCGCAAGTGGCGGGCGGCGGCCTCGTCGGCGAAACGCAGTTGCGCTTCGCCCTGCAGTACGAGCACCCATTCGCCATCGGCCTGGTCGTACCAGAAATCGGGCGGGCTGGCCTGGCCGGTGGACACGATGCGTTCGATACGCAGGCCGGGACGGGTCAGCAGGTCGGTGAACTGCTCGGCGGCCACAGGGGCCGCCGGCATTTCAGCGAACAGGTTGGCGAGCGGCGTCACACGCCCTGTTTCAGGCTGGCCTCGATGAAGGGATCGAGATCGCCGTCGAGCACGCCCTGGGTGTTGCCGACTTCGTAGTTGGTGCGCAGATCCTTGATGCGTGACTGGTCGAGCACGTAGGAACGGATCTGGTGGCCCCAGCCGACGTCGGTCTTGGAGTCTTCCAGCTTCTGCTGCTCGGCCATGCGCTTGCGCAGCTCCAGCTCGAACAGCTTCGCGCGCAGCATGTCGAACGCCTCGGCCTTGTTGCGGTGCTGCGAGCGGTCGTTCTGGCACTGCACCACAATGCCCGACGGGGCGTGCGTCAGGCGCACCGCGGAGTCGGTCTTGTTGATGTGCTGGCCGCCGGCGCCGGATGCCCGGTAGGTGTCGATGCGCACGTCCGCCGGGTTGATCTCGATCTCGAAGGACTCATCGACCTCCGGGTACACGAACAGCGACGTGAACGAGGTGTGGCGGCCGTTGGCCGAGTCGAACGGCGACTTGCGGACCAGGCGGTGCACGCCGGTCTCGGTGCGCAGGTGGCCGTAGGCGTACTCGCCCTCGACCTTGATGGTGGCGGTCTTGATGCCCGCGACCTCGCCCTCGGAGATTTCCATCACCTCGGCCTTGAAGCCCTTGCGCTCGCAATAGCGCAGGTACTGGCGCAGCAGCATCGAGGCCCAGTCCTGGGCTTCGGTGCCGCCGGCGCCGGCCTGGATGTCGATGAAGCAGTTCGCATGGTCCATCGGGTTGCTGAACATGCGGCGGAATTCCATCTGCTCGATGACCTTCGCGATCTCGGCGGCGTCGGCTTCGACCGATTCGATGGTGTCGTCATCGCCTTCTTCGCGTCCCATCTCGAACAGGTCGCGCGAATCGTCGATGTCGGCGCGGGCTTTTTCCAAGGTCAGGACGACGCCTTCCAGCGCCTTCTTTTCCTTGCCCAGGTCGAGGGCGCGCTTCTGGTCGTTCCAGACGGTCGGGTCTTCCAGTTCCTGGTTGACCTGTTCTAGTTTCTCCGACTTCTTATCGAAGTCAAAGATACCTCCGAAGTTCGGCTTCACGGCTGCTCAGGTCGTTCAGCAGGGCGGAAAGGGCGTTGATGCGTTCAGCTTCCATGGTCGGTGACGTATTTTTAGTAGGTTGAATCGAACCGGAGATTATACCGCA
>JBLNBM010000011.1:0-113687 GCA_050259955.1 Bacteroidota bacterium | reverse complement strand
CGGTCTCTTCCTCGGCGGCCTTGTAGTTATGCCACTTCGAGGTCACTTCCGGGCTGTTCAGCACCGCCTGCTGCGCCACTTCCTTCAGCGTCACCGGCGCGCCGGCCGGCGCGGCCAGGGCGGGGAAAACCGGGACCAGCAAAGCGAACAGGGCGCTGCGCCGGAGAAGTTTATTGGTTTTCATATACGTCCAAGGTAAGATTTGGTCAGACTGGCAAGGGAATCGGGTCGCGCGTATCTTGCATACATTATTCTTCACGGGATTTTAATCTACCATTTGCATTTTCCCTTGGCCAAAAAAGCCCTAACGCTCGCTCGCCAACTGCTGCTTGCCGCGCTGGTCGGCACCACCTGCTTTTGCCTGACGGCCGGCGCCGGCCTCGACTTCGATCGCATGCAGCAGATTCTGATCAGCCGCTTCGGCAACGGCCCCGCCGCCCGCTTTGCGGAATGGCGACAAATGATCGGCGAAGGGCAAAAAGGTAGCGAAGCGGAGAGACTGCGCCGGGTCAACGATTTCTTCAATCGTCATATCGCCTTCGATGATGATTTCAGCATCTGGGGCCAGTCCGATTACTGGGCGACGCCGCTGGAAATGCTCGGCCAGGGCCGCGGCGATTGCGAAGATTTCGCCATCGCCAAGTATTTTTCCCTGATCAATATCGGCGTCCCGATTGCCAAGCTGCGCCTGGTCTATGTCCGGGCGCTGCAATACGGGCCGGACGGCGCGGTCCAGCAGGCGCACATGGTGCTGGCCTATTACGCGACCCCGAACGGCGACCCGGTGGTCCTCGACAACCTGATTCCCGAGATTCGCCCCGCTTCGCAGCGCAGCGACCTTTCCCCGATTTTCAGTTTCAACAGTGCAGGCCTTTGGCTAGGCACCGGCAACCAGTCCAGCAAGAGCAATCTCTCGCGCTGGCAAGACCTGTTGACCCGGGCTCGCGCCGAAGGCTTCCAGTGAGGTAATTCCATGTCCCTATTCCGCCAGCTCTGGCTCGCCGTCATCGCCAGCACCGTTCTCGCCTTCGCCGGCAGTTTCGTGGTCAGCATGCTGACCGCACGGCATTACCTGGAACAGCAACTGGCCATCAAGAACAACGACAACGCCTCGTCGCTGGCGCTGTCGATGTCGCAGCTCGACAAGGATCCGGTCACCGTCGAACTGCAGGTTGCGGCGATTTTCGACAGCGGCCAGTATGCCGCGGTGCGCCTGATCGACCCGGACGGCAAGGTGATGATCGAAAAGACCAGCCCGCCGATCGCCGGCGATGTGCCGGGCTGGTTCGTCCGTCTCTTCCCCATTTCCTCGCAACCCGGCCAGGCGCAGGTTTCGTCCGGCTGGAACCAATTCGGGACCATCCAGCTGATCAGTCATAGCCAGTTCGCCTACCAGGAGCTGTGGGAAGGCGGCGTCAAGCTGCTCTTCTGGTTCCTGGTCGGCGGCCTCGTCATGGGCATGCTCGGCATGCAACTGCTGCGCCGCATCAAGCGCCCGCTCGACGCCGTGGTCGGCCAGGCGCAGGCGATCAGCGAGCGCCGTTTCATCAGCATCCCGGTCCCCGCCATCCCCGAACTGAAAAGCGTCGCCGGCGCCATGAATGCGATGGTCGAGCGCCTCAAGGCGATTTTTGCCGAAGAGGCGGCGCGGCTCGAAAACCTGCGCCGCGAAGCGACGCTCGACAGCCTGACCAGCCTCGCCAACCGCGCCTATTTCCTCAACCAGCTGGAAGCCGCACTGAGCGACGACGACGCCGACCCCAGCGGCAGCCTGCTGATGCTGCGCATCGCCGACCTGGTCGGCATCAACAAGCGGGCCGGGCGGGAAACTGCCGACGAAGTGCTGCGCCGGGTCGGCGCCGCGCTCGCCGAAATCGCCGCCGGTCAGGCCGGGGCAGCGGCGGCCCGCCTCAACGGCGCCGATTTTGCGCTGCTCCTGCCGGGCATTCCGGACCCCGGCGCCGAGGTGGAGAAACTGCTCCACCTGCTGCGCGACCTCAGTTCGGCCGGCCTGATCGATGGCGAACGCATCGGCCATCTGGCGAGCGGCAACTACCGGCACGGCCAGGGCATTGGCAACCTGCTTTCGCACATCGACGCGGCGCTCGCCGCCGCCGAGAACGAGAGTGGCCTGGCCTGGTGCCCGGCCGCCACCGGCAGCGAACAGCACGCCACTTCGAATGCCGACTGGAAGAAGCTGCTGGAAGGCGCCATCGACATGCATCGCCTGCGCCTGATTGAATTCCCGGTGGCCGGCAACGGCGGCCAGTTGCTTCACCTCGAATGCCCGCTGCGCCTGCAGGCCAGCGAAAACGGCGAATGGCTGACCGCCGGCAGTTTCATGCCGATGGCCTCGCGCCTGGCGATGACGACCGAGCTTGACCTGGCTGCCGCCCGCCTGGCCCTCGAACGGATCGCGAGCGGTGCCGCGGCAGTGGCGGTCAATCTGTCCGGCGAATCGATTCTCAGCGCGGCTTTCCGCGACAACCTGCGCAGCCTGGTCGCCGCCCGCAAGGAGCTCGCGCCACAACTCTGGCTGGAAGTCTCCGAAATCGGCGCCTTCCAGCATTTTGCCGAATTCCAGGCCTTCTGCAATGCACTGCGCCCCTTCGGCTGCCGCCTGGGGATCGAGCACTTCGGCCGCCAGTTCAGCGAAATCGGCCGCCTGCACGATATCGGCCTCGACTATCTCAAGGTCGATGGCAGCTTCATCCGCGCCATCAATGTCCAGCCGGGCAACCAGGCTTTCCTCAAGGGCTTGTGCAGCATCGCCCACAATATCGGCCTGACGGTGATCGCCGAGGCCGTGCAGACCGCCGAGGAACTCGCCATGCTGCCCGCCCTGGGCTTCGACGGCGCGACCGGCCCGGCTATTCCGCGAGGCTGAAGGCGATGAGTACCGAAATCGAACTGAAGCTGCAACTGTCGCCGAAAGCCGCCCGCAAACTGGCCGGCCATCCGCTGCTGGCGAAGATCGCGCCGCAGAAGCTGCGCCTGCTCAACACCTATTACGACACCCCGAAGCTGACCCTGCACGCCCGGCGGATTGCCGTGCGTTTCCGCCAGAAAGGCTGGCAGTGGCTGCTCACCGTCAAGTCGGCCGAACCGGCCAGCGGCGGCCTGGCCCTGCGTAGTGAATGGGAAACCCAGGCGACACCGGGCGATTTCAATTTCAGCCATGTCGACAACCCCGAACTGCGGACTTTCCTCGAAGAAGCCGCCGGCGATCTGCAGCCGATATTCACCACCGATTTCAAGCGCCAGCTCTGGCAAGTCCCTTATGGCGAATCGCTGATCGAACTGGCCATCGACCGCGGCAGTATCGAAAGCCAGGGCAAGAGCAAGCCGATTTGCGAAATCGAACTGGAATTGCTCTCCGGCCAGATTGCCGACATCTTCGCCCTGACCCGCCACCTGCAGGAAGACATCGATCTCGTCCCCGCCATCGCCAGCAAGGCCGAGCGCGGCTACAAGCTGTTCGCCAACACGCCGCTGCAGCCCTTCCGCGCCAAGGCACCCCCATTGAGCCCGGAACAGACCCCGGTCGCCGCCTTCCGCGACATCGCCCTGAGCTGTCTCGAACATTTCCAGCGCAACGAAAAAGGCCTGCTCAACGGCAGCGACCCGGAATTCGTGCACCAGGCCCGCGTCGCGCTGCGCCGCCTGCGCTCCGCGATCAAGCTGTTCGCCCCTGTCCTGCCGGCTGAGTTCGTCGCCGCCTACGGCCAGACCTGGCAAACCCTGGCCAGTGCGCTGGGCGAGGCCCGCAACTGGGATGTCTTTCTCAGCGAAACCTTGCCGCCGATCCAGGCCGCCTTTCCCGACCACCCCGACCTGCGCCGCCTGCGCAGCGAAGGCCGACGCCGTGCCAAAGGCGCTCGCCAGGCCATCGACCGCCTGCTCGGCGGCCGGGAATATCCGCGCCTGCTGGTCGAATTCACCGCCGCCATCTACGCCCTCAGCGACACCCTGCCCATCCCGCTCAACGATTTCGCCACCCGGCAAATCACGGCCCACGCCAAAGCCGCCCGCAAACTGGCTCGCCGGCACGCCACGCTGGGCGAACCCGAACGCCACCGGATGCGGATCCGTTTCAAGAAACTGCGCTACACCATGGAATTTTTTGAGAGCCTGCTACCGAAAAAACGTCGGAGCTCCCATGTCGCCGCCCTCGGCCGCCTGCAGGATGAACTCGGCCTGATCAACGATCACGTCACCGCTGAGATGCTGATCCGGGAGGCCCTCGCCAAACGCCCGGCCGGGCCGCTTCATGGCTGGGTTGCCGGGCGCCATCAACTGCTGGTCGGCGACTTGCCGGAAACGCTGGAGAATTGGTTGAACCTGCACCGGCTTTAAGAACGCAGGGCAAACGAGCGAGTTATTCGATCAACCCATGACACCAAAATCTTGGCCCCAAGGGACAAAACTCTGGGGCACCGACAAGAGCAGGATAATCATGAAAACCTATGGCCAGAAGTAATGCAACCGCTATAAAAAACAAAACCATGGGAATCCAATATGGCAACAGTACACTTCTACCAATTCTCGAATCAATGAATTTGGCACTTCCCCATCCGACGACGATCGCCAGCCAAACCTGCGGGTAAGGCATGACTAATACACCATCAACCTGGCTCTGAATGATTGCAGCAGAGACGGAAAAAAGAATGCACCAGGCAATTTCCGTTTCTTTTTTCCCATCGTTGGCAATTGCGAACCGGAATGCCCTGAGCATCCAGACGCAAACAGCGAAGATCACAATACACAGCGCGGGCAATCCCCATTCGCTGGCGATTTGCAAGAGCGCTTGATGCGGATGCGCCGCAATCGGACTCTTCAATGAAGCAAAGTGCATGGGGCCGATACCAAGCCAAGGATTTTCGAGAATCTTGGTAAAGGCATCCTGCCAGATGATTTCGCGTGCCGACAAGCCAAGGGCGCTCTTATCCGAAAAGCGAAACATCGCTTCCTGATTCGTAACCCACGTAGCGAATTTCAGCATACACCAGGCGAGCGCGAATCCTGCCGCCATGGCCGCCGAAACACGTTTCGCCAACTGCCGGGCGCGCCCCCCAAACGGGATAAAACATGCCGAAACGAGCAGCCATGCAGCAATCGTGCCCCGCGTCCCGGCTACCGCAACCATGCAGGCCAGGGCAATCATCAGACCGAAGTCCAGCCAGCGCGGATAACGCCGCAGCCCTCCCTCGGGTGCCAACAATTCAGCACCGAGCAAGGGAAGTGCAATGCTTAGAAACTGCCCTTCATGGCGCACATTGGAAAAGCCCGAAAGCAGGGCCCAGGGGATGAAATACAACTCAGCATGCATCAGCGCCGAGAAATAGGAGACAAAGAACTGCAGGACCACCCCGCCCAGCAAGATTCGGATAAAACCGCCGAGTATCAAATCGGCACGTGCAGCATCTAATTTGGCCAATGAGTAAACAAATGCACCGATTCCGATACTGCAGATAAGCAGCGCAACCTCGACCAAGGCCCAAACAGGAAGGATTGAGAAACAAGACGATAGCACGCCCAAAATGATCGTCGCCGCACCCGCTATCAGCCAAACCGGTGACCATCTAACTCTTGGCGTTTGCCAACCCACCGCGCAACCGGCAAACGCCAGCAAACTCAGGAAAATCTGCCCGAGACGCTGTTGATCATGCCAAGTCAGGTCGGGATGAGATACCAATGGGCCAAGTCCGATGACGAATATTGAAATTCCAATCAGGACGCCGCGAGAAGCGAATCGTAAATTTTGAGTTGACCACATGTGCTCAAGGGGGAAGCGTAGATTTTCGCCAAAAGACCGAGCCGCACAGCAAAAGCCCCGTCGTTTTACCGACGGGGCTTTTGCGAGCTCAGACCAACGGGGACAGATCAGGAAGACCTGGTCTGTCCGCTGGGATTAGCTGGCGCTGCAGGTACCGGAATCATAAACACAGGTGATGGTTTTCGTTCCCCGGTTCGAACTGAAGGTACCTTGTGAACCCGAGGCTGGGACAGCGGTCGGAGCTGTCCCACTTGTGCAAGCCGACATAACAATATTGGGCAAGAGAGCAGGATCAGCGTTCGCAATTGCCGCAGCCACACCGTGAGCGATGCCACTTGCTTCGGCCAGACATGCAGCGTCCGCCGATTTCTGCGTATAGGCGCGGTATTGCGGCAGTGCCACGGCAGCCAGAATGCCGATAATGGCGACGACGATCATCAGTTCGATCAGGGTAAAACCTTGTTGAGCGCGTTTCATTTTGAATCTCCTTTAAGGTCAAGGCGGGAAGAGCCGCTGGCCAACTATATCCACGTTGCGTGCCAGGCATGGCTGGCGACCGCCCGGCGATGAAACACCCACAAAATTTCACATACATTCAATAAGTTGCCGAAAACAAACCCGAATCACAGCAGCCCAAACCAAAAGCTATCGAGCGCAAAGTGACGAAAAACGTCAGCAGCACCCGGCGTATTCCGTCAGCCCTTCAGGAAAAACTCCATCTTGATGCCGGCAATCTCGATGACATCGTGGTCCTTGAGTTCGCGAGCCTGGGCGTCCAGTGTTTCGCCGTTGACCACCGGAAACTGTGCACCTTCGACGTGGGTGATGAAATAGCCAAGCGAGCGGCGGGCGATCACCGCCACCTGCAGTCCGGGTTTGCCCAGCGTGGTCAGGGTCTTGGTCAGTTCCAGCTCCTTGCCGGCATTGGCGCCGGAGAGTAGCTGGACGACGGCGACCCTGGGGGTCGCCGGCGGCGCAACATTGCTGCGCGTGGCGACATTGCTGCGTGTGCTTTTATCGACCAGTTGCATGTCCTGCGGCCGGATGGCGCCGGAGCGGGTGGCCGTCGTCTTTTCGAATTCGCTGACTGCCGTTTCATGGGCGTCGGCCATGTACTTGAGCTTGTACTTGCCCAGTTCGACGACATCGTTGTTGCGCAGGAAGTGTTTCTTGATGGCCTGGCCATTGACCAGCGTGCCGTTGGTGCTGTTCATGTCCTCGAGGAAGGAATCGTTGAGGATGGTGACGATGGCCGCGTGCTCGCCGGAGATGGCGAGGTTGTCGATCTGAATGTCGTTGTGCGGCTTGCGGCCGATGGTCAGGCGCTCCTTGTCGAGCTGAATCTCCTTGAGCACCAGCCCGTCCATCGAAAGGATCATTTTTGCCATGTTGCTACCTCATTTCATTGGAAGCGGGCCAGCAGCTTTTGCCACCAGCCCAGCGGTGCGGCATAGTCGCCACGCACCCTGACCAGAATTACCGAAATATTATCCCGCCCGCCCCGCTCGTTGGCCATCCGGACCAGCCGGTCGGCGGCCAGTTCAAGATTACCGTCGGCCAGGCGCAAGGTATGCGCCATCTCGTCGTCGTCGAGCATGTCGTTGAGGCCGTCCGAACAGAGCAGCACAATGTCGCCGGCCGCCATGCCGTAATGGTGAATCTCCGTGTCGACCGAGGGATCGACGCCGAGGGCGCGGGTCAGCAGGTTCTTGTTCTGGAAATGGCGCGCCTCTTCGGGGCCGATCACACCACTGTCCAGTTGCTCCTGGAGCAGGGAATGATCTCGCGTCAGCTGTTCGAAGCGCCCGCCGCGCAGGCGGTAGAGCCGTGAGTCGCCGAGGTGGGCGACGCACATCCGATTGTCATGGAAATAGCCGACAACCAAGGTCGTGCCCATGCCGGCGTAATGGGCCTGGCTTTCGGCAGCATCGAAAATGGCGAGATTGACGGCGGCAATTTCGTCGAGCAGGCGTTGTTCGACAAATTCGAGATCCACGCCGGCTGCCGGCTGCGTCGATAGCCCGGAGAACGACTGCGCCAGGTTGTCGGCAAGCAGCGTGGTCGCCATGCCGCTCGCCACTTCACCGGCGTTGTAGCCGCCCATGCCGTCGGCCAGAATGACCAGTCCGAGGCCGGGATCGGCAAAGACGGCGTCCTCGTTGTGCGAACGAACCATGCCCGGATCGGTGCGAACGACCATTTCCAGGGCGTCGGCGAGTCTCATGAGCGACCCTTCCGGCAACCATTGTTCAAGGCTTGCGCCATTACCCCTGCTCCCCGTTGTCATAGGGCCGGCCGCCGGACTTCCCGACGGCATACGACCGAAGTGTATTTTTACGCGGAGTTTTCCGCCCGGTCAAACCTCATTGCATGGGAAGCGAGGTTCCCAGCCCGCCGGCTTCGGCCGCTGCCAGCACGCGCAGCGCCACGGCGAGGTCCTGGATCGCCATGCCTTGCGATTCGAAGATGGTGATTTGTTGATTATCGCGGCGACCGGCATGGCGACCGATGATGACATCGCCCAGTTCGACCATCTGCCGCGGGTGCAGGCGGCCCTTCTCGAGCAGCGGCAACAGATCGCCGGCTTCGGCTAGCGCCGTCGGCACCGAATCGACAGCGATCAGATCGCAACGCTTCAGCGCCGCTTCCGACAATTCCTGGCGGATCAGTGCATTCGAACCGGCGGCATTGATGTGCGTACCCTCTTCCAGCCAGCCGGCGTCGAACAGCGGTTGCGCCGCCGTCGTCACAGTGCCGAGCAGGTCGCTGCCGCGTACCGTTTCCTCGGCACTGGCCGCCGGCACCACGGCGACGCCGGTCGCCTCGCTCAGCCGCTGGCAGAAGGCCAGCAACTTGTCGGCATGGCGACTGAAGACCTTGACCCGCTCCAGCGGCAAGGCGGCGCAGATCGCCCGAACATGCCCTTCGGCCTGCCAGCCGGCGCCGAAGACGCCGGCCACCGTCGCATCGGGCCGTGCCAGCCAGCGTGCCGCCAGGCCGCTGGTGGCACCGGTGCGGATCATGCCGAGATAGTCGGCTTCGATGACGGCACGCAAACGGCCGCTGGCGGCATCGAACAGGTGCACGAGAAAACGGTTACCACTGCGGTTGCTGGTGTATGCCTTGTAGCCGAGCACGCCCTGCGCCGGCAGGGCGCCCTGCAGGATGTGCAGCGCGGTTTGCGGCAGGCGGCTGCGGGCACGCGGCGTATCCAGCGCCTGGCCGAGGGAGAGGTCGCGGTGGGCCGATTCGACCGCCTCGATCGCCATCTCCATGGTCAGCAGTTGCTTGACGTCACTTTCCGAAAGAAACAGGGCCATAGCTAATTCCTAGCGTGATTGCAGAATTCGGGTTCAAACAATGGTGACATCCTGGCGAGCCAGGATGCGCTGCTCCAGCCAGCGGCCAAGCACCACCACCAGCAAGGCGCCGACCGCGCCCGCCGCCCGGTGCGTCCAGTCCGGCAAGGGCGGCAGCCAGGCCAGCAGGCCGGGATCGGTAAACAGCATTTCCCCGGCCACGTAGCCCAGCAGGCCGGCACCGAACAGGGCGATGACTGGGAAACGTTCCATCCAGTGCAGGATCAGCTGGCTCGACCAGACAATCAGCGGAATGCTGAACGCCAGGCCGAAGAACAGCAGTGCGATGCTGCCATGCGCGGCGCCGGCAACGCCGATGACGTTGTCCAGGCTCATCACCAGGTCGGCGACGACAATGGTCTTCACCGCGCCCCAGAGATGCGACGAGGGTTCGATATCGTGGCCTTCCTCGTCTTCCGGCAACATCAGCTTGACGGCGATCCACAGCAGCAGCAGGCCGCCGGCGAATTTCAGCCAGGGCAGGTTCATGACCAGCGCCGCGAAGATGGTGAGCACGACGCGCAGGCTGACAGCGCCGGCGACGCCCCAGAAAATGCCGGTCTTGCGCTGTTCCGGCGAGAGATTGCGGCAGGCCAGCGCAATCACCACGGCGTTATCGCCCGAGAGGACGACATCGATCATGATGATCTGGCCGACGGCGATCCAGAAAACGGCAGAGGTGAAATCAAATTCCATGGTGAGGGGCAATCATCAAGACGAAACGGGAAAGCGCCGGACAATCCGGCGACGACAAGTTTCGTATTGGACAAGAAAAAGGCGGGCACAGGGCCCGCCTTTTTCTGAGCAACACTTCGATTTTATTACAGCATGGCCTTCAGCAGCTTGGCCATTTCCGACGGGTTGCGCGTCACCTTGAAGCCGCACTCTTCCATGATGGCGAGCTTGGCATCGGCGGTATCGGCACCGCCGGAGATCAAGGCACCGGCATGGCCCATGCGCTTTCCGGCCGGCGCGGTGACACCGGCGATGAAGCCGACGATCGGCTTCTTCATGTTTTCCTTGCACCACATGGCGGCTTCGGCTTCGTCCGGACCGCCGATTTCGCCGATCATGATGACGGCGTCGGTATCCGGATCGTCGTTGAAAGCCTTCATGACATCGATGTGCTTCAGACCGTTGATCGGGTCGCCACCGATACCGACTGCCGACGACTGGCCGAGACCGATTTCGGTCAGCTGGCCGACCGCTTCGTAGGTCAGGGTGCCGGAACGGGAAACGACGCCGATGCGACCCTTGCGGTGAATGTGACCCGGCATGATGCCGATCTTCACTTCGTCCGGGGTGATCAGGCCAGGGCAGTTCGGTCCGAGAAGAAGGGTCTTCTTGCCGCCCTTGGCTTCCTTTTCCTTCATCTTGTTGCGCAGGATGAGCATGTCGCGGACCGGGATGCCTTCGGTGATGCAGATGGCCAGGTCGAGGTCGGCTTCGACGGCTTCCCAGATCGCGGCAGCGGCGCCCGGGGGCGGCACGTAGATCACGGAAACGGTCGCACCGGTTTCGGCAGCGGCTTCCTTGACCGAAGCGTAGATGGGGATGTTGAAGATCGACTCGCCAGCCTTCTTCGGGTTCACGCCGGCAACGAAGCATTCCTTGCCGTTGGCGTATTCCTGGCACTTTTCCGTATGGAACTGGCCGGTCTTGCCGGTAATACCCTGGGTGATGATGCGGGTGTTTTTATTGATGAAAATGGACATTCAATAGCTCCTTACTTGACCGCAGCAACGATCTTGGTGGCGGCTTCGGCCATGGAATCGGCGGAAATGATCGGCAGACCGGAATCCTTGAGGATCTGCTTGCCCATGTCTTCGTTGGTACCCTTCATGCGCACGACGAGCGGCACGGACAGATGGGTTTCCTTGGCTGCAGCGACAACGCCAGTCGCGATGGTGTCGCACTTCATGATGCCGCCGAAGATGTTGACCAGGATGCCCTTGACCTTGGGGTTCTTGAGCATGATCTTGAAGGCTTCGGTGACCTTCTCGGTCGTGGCGCCGCCACCGACGTCGAGGAAGTTGGCCGGCTCGGCGCCGAACAGCTTGATGGTGTCCATGGTAGCCATGGCCAGACCGGCACCATTCACCAGGCAGCCGATGTTGCCGTCGAGGGAGATGTAGGCCAGATCGAACTTGGAAGCTTCGATTTCGTCGGCATCTTCTTCGTCCAGATCGCGCATGGCGACGATTTCCGGCTGACGATACAGCGCGTTGGAGTCGAAGTTGAACTTGGCGTCGATCGCCTTGACGGTGCCGTCGCCTTCATGGATCAGCGGATTGATTTCGGCCAGCGAAGCATCCGTTTCCATGTAGCAGGTGTACAGCTTCTTCAGCGTCTCGATACATTGCGGGATGGAAGCTTCCAGCATGCCCATGCCCTTGGCCAGTTCCAGGCCCTGTTCGTCCGTCAGGCCGACCAGCGGGTTGATGAAAACCTTGACGATCTTTTCCGGGGTCTTGTGGGCGACTTCTTCGATGTCCATGCCGCCTTCGTAGGAAGCCATCATGGCGACGGACTGCGTGGCGCGGTCGGTCAGCGCAGCAACGTAGTACTCGTGCTGGATGTCGGCGCCTTCTTCGATCAGCAGATTACGGACCTTCTGGCCTTCCGGGCCGGTCTGGTGCGTGATCAGTTGCATGCCGAGGATTTGGCTGGCGTATTCGCGCACTTTCTCGAGGGAGGTCGCGACCTTGACGCCGCCACCCTTGCCACGGCCGCCGGCGTGAATCTGGGCCTTGACGACCCAAACCTTGCCGCCCAGGGTTTCGGCTGCCTTGACCGCGTCATCGACGGTCGTGCAGTGAATCCCGCGCGGAACCGTAACGCCGAATTTTTTCAGGAGTTGTTTACCCTGATATTCGTGAATTTTCATGCGCTTTTCCTTGCGTTGAGTTGAGTTGCGAGCAATTAGCGGTGGCCGTAGCTTCCCCTGACCCCGCTTTGTTATACCGTCTTGAGCGCAAAATATTACCACAGGCGGCAATATTTATAGCGCCCGGAAATTCATAATTACAGCACCGATTCGGTGCTCCGCACGGCCTTCCACAGCAACGGCCCGAGCAGCGCGGATGCGCCGACCAGGCTCAATACCGAAGCCACCCAGAAACCTTCGACACCCAACGCCGGCTGCCAGCGATAGCACAGCCACCAGCCGACGCCCAGGCCGATGCCCCAGAAGCAGAAAGTCTGCACCAGCATGGGCAGGAAAGTGATGCGGTAGGCCCGCAGGACATGGCTGGCGATGGTCTGCAAGGCATCGAAAAACTGGTAGAGGGCAATATAGACCACCAGGTTCATGGCCACGGCGCGGACCGCCGGATCGTTGGTATAGGCATCGACCAGCGGCGCCGCCGCCAGCCAGAAGAGCAGGCCGAGGCTGGTCGACAGCCCGGCCGAGAGCAGCAGCCCGGCAGCAATGGCAGCGTGCGCCCGCCGCCAGTCGCGAGCCCCGACCGCCTGGCCGACGGCGGACAAGGTGGCGATGGCGAGCGACAGCGGCAACATGTAGCACAGCGCCGCCAGGTTGGCGACGATGCGATGGCCCGCCACCACGGCCGGCCCGAGCGCCGCGATGAAAAGGGCGATCAGCGTGAAGGAGGTGATTTCCACCAGGTTAGACAAGCCCATCGGCAAGCCGAGGCGCAGCAATTCCCGCCAGGTTTTCCAGCGCGGCGACTGCCAGTCGGCAAACGGCCGGTAACGATGGCCGAGCGGACCGAAGCGCAGGTACAGGCCGCCGCTCAGAGAGGCCAGCCAGGAAATCAGGACATTGGACAGGGCGCAACCGACCACGCCGAGCGGCTCGCCCAGCCAGCCCTGGAGCGCGAAGCCCGAGGCGAGCAAGGCGTGGAGCGCCAGGCTGCAAACACCGATGCCCATCAGCACGCGCGGCTTGCCGAGCGCATTGCAGAAACCGTAGAAAGTCCGGTAGGCGAGCGCCGCCGGCAGCCCCCAGGCGAGCAGGGCGAGATACTGGCGGACCTTGGCGGCCACCGCGCCGTCCATGCCGGCCAGGCCGAGCACGACATCCGGATGGGTCAGGAATAGTACGCCGGGCACGCTGAGCAGCATGGCCAGCCAGAAACCCTGCTGCAGCACACCGGCCACTTCGCCGTCGCGCTGCGCCCCGTGCAGGTGCGCCACCACCGGCGCCACCGCCTGCAGGATGCCGGCCAGCGCGAAGACGACGGAAACATGCAGGCCGCCACCGATGGCCACCGCCGCCAGGTCGAGCGCGCTGACATGGCCGAGCACGGCGGTATCGACCACCATCATGCCGATCGAGGCAAGTTGGGCGATCAGGATCGGCAGGGCGTGGGCGAGCAGCCCGCGGGCGGCGGCAAGGAGCATGGACGGCGATTGTCGCACGGGCGGCCGGCAAAAGCGGGGGCGGTTGATCTGCCTCAAGCGGCAGCACGGCCGGTGCAGGGAAAATGACGGGTCCAGGAGGGAAATACAGATGAATACAGGCCTGCACGCCATAGAAAATGCCAGTCGCGACGAAATCGTCGCGCTCCAGACCGCACGTCTGAAATGGACGCTGCATCACGTTTACAGCAATGTGCCGCACTACAGGGCCAAATTCGACGCCGCCGGCGTCCATCCGGAAGATTTCCGCTCGCTCGCCGATCTCGCCAAATTCCCGTTCACTACCAAGCAGGATTTGCGCGACAACTATCCCTACAACATGTTCGCCGTGCCGCGCCAGGATGTCGTGCGCATCCACGCCTCGAGCGGCACCACCGGCAAGCCGACCGTCGTCGGCTACACGCAGAAGGACATCGACACCTGGGCCGACCTGATCGCCCGTTCGATCTACGCCGCCGGCGGGCGGCCGGGCGACATCGTCCATGTCGCCTACGGCTACGGGTTATTTACCGGCGGCCTCGGCGCGCATTACGGCGCCGAACGCCTGGGCTGCACGGTGATCCCGATGTCGGGCGGGCAGACCGAGAAACAGGTCCAGCTGATCTGCGACTTCAAGCCCAACATCATCATGGTGACGCCGTCCTACATGCTGAACATCGCCGACGAGTTCCGCCGCCAGGGCATCGACCCGCGCTGCACCGACCTGCGCATCGGCATCCACGGCGCTGAACCGTGGACCGACGCCATGCGCGGCGAGATTGAAAACGCCTTCGGCATCGACGCCATCGACATCTACGGCCTCTCCGAAGTGATCGGCCCGGGCGTCGCCAACGAATGCGTCGAAAGCAAGGACGGTCCGGTGATCTGGGAAGACCATTTCTACCCGGAGATCATCGACCCGGTGACCGGCGAAGTGCTGCCCGAAGGCAGCCAGGGCGAACTGGTGTTCACCTCGCTGACCAAGGAAGCGATGCCGGTCATCCGCTACCGCACCCGCGACCTGACCCGGCTGCTGCCGCCGACTTCGCGCTCGATGCGGCGGATCGGCAAGATCACCGGCCGCTCCGACGACATGCTGATCATCCGCGGCGTCAATGTCTTCCCGTCGCAGATCGAGGAACTGATTCTCCGCCAGCCCAAGCTGTCGCCGCATTACGTACTGGAAGTCACCCGCGACGGCCATCTCGACTCGATGAAGGTCAATGTCGAACTGAAACAGGAGTTCCAGTTCGCCAGCAGTGCCGAGAAGGAATTCGTGGCGCACGACCTGCAGCACCACATCAAGTCCTACATCGGCATTTCCGCCAAGATCGACATCGTCGAAGTCGGCGGCATCGAGCGCTCCATCGGCAAGGCCCGTCGGGTCATCGACAAGCGGCCGAAGTAGGCCTCAGACGATGCGGGCGTGCAGTTGGCCGACGCCATCGACGCCCGCTTCCAGCACATCGCCCGGCACTACCGGCCCGACCCCGCCCGGGGTGCCGGTGTAGATCAGGTCGCCGGCTTCCAGGCGCACCGAGGTGGACAGGTTGGCGATGATGTCCGCCACCTTCCACATCATCGAGGACAGGTCGCCATCCTGGCGCAGTTCGCCGTTCACTTTCAGCCAGATGCGACCGCGCTGCGGATGCCCGGTCACAGCCACCGGCTGGATGACGCTGCACACCGCAGACTGGTCGAAACCCTTACCCATGTCCCAGGGATGGCCTTTTTCCTTGGCCTTCGCCTGGATGTCGCGGCGCGTCAGGTCGAGACCGACGGCGTAGCCGAAGATCAGGCGGCTGGCCGCATCGACCGGCACGTTGGCGCCGCCGGCGCCGAGCGCGACGACCATCTCGATTTCATGGTGCAAGTTGTTGGTCAGCGGCGGATAGGCGACGGCAATTTCGCCGTCGCCGCCGACCACCGCATCGCCCGGCTTCATGAAGAAAAACGGCGGCTCGCGCCCGGCTGCCTGGTCGAGGGCACCCATTTCGCGGGCGTGATCGGCATAATTGCGACCGACACAGAAGACGCGGCGCACCGGAAAACGCTGCCCGGTGCCGGCCACCGGCAAGGCCGAATTGGCCGTCGGCAAAAAGACATATTGCATAATTTTCTCCACAAGCGACAAACTCGCCCCGAAGTGTGCAATATTCGCCTTTCCACCGCCAGCACCTGCCCGCATGAAGTCACCGAAACCGCCCCGCCCCGCTCGTCGGCAGCGCAACATCCACGTCCTGCCGGCCGGGCTGGCGCTCCTGGCCGGCATCTTTGCCGCCAGCCCGGCGCAGGCGGTCGGCTTCGGCGAAATCACGCTGCATTCGCGGATCGGGGAAAACCTGCTGGCCGAAGTGCCGCTGATCGGCGGCGGCAAGGAAATCGCCGATGTCGGCTGTTACCGCCTGGCCCCGTTGCCGGCTGCGGACTTGCCGGTGGTCAGCCAGGCTCGGCTGCGGCTGATCCACGGCAATAACGGCTACCGCCTGCTGATTGTCGGCAGCAAGCCGATTAGCGAGCCGATTTTCACCATCAGTCTGCGCGCCGCCTGCGGCCTGGAACTGCGGCACGACTACGTGCTGATGCCGGATGCCCCCGCCGCCGTCGCCGACCTCGTTGAATACGCCGCCCCCGGCCAGGGCAGCCGAAGCAGTGCCCCGGCAGAGACCACCCGGCGTCCGGTCCGCGAAAGCCGGCCGAATCGCGCCGCCCCCCGGCAACAACGCAAGGCGGATAGCGCCCCCCGGGAGAACGCCGATGCGACCGAAACACCGCCTGCCACGCTCCGCGCCGCCGGCAAGCCGCCGAAAACTGCCCGCCAACCGGCCGGCGATCGCCTGATGCTCGGCGCTCCGTTGCCGGAACCCAAACCCGGCGAGAACGCTGCGCCGCCCCGCGGCAGCATCGGGGAACTGGAAGAACGCCTGTTCCGGATGGAAACCTCGCTGAACAGCCTCAACCAGCAGATGCAAACTCTCGACACATCGCTCAAGCTGACATCGGAAATGCAGGCCGCCCGGCACGAATTGCAGGTCGCCCAAACCCTGCAGCAACCCGCCATCACCGCCGCGACCTCGCCGCCAGCAGCCAGTTCCGCCGGCTCGTCGGCCGGCAACTGGCTGCAACTACTCCTCAGCTCGCTGCTCGGCGGCTCGATCGCCGTCGGCATCGCCACCCTGCTCGGGCGACGCCGGGCGTAGGCGACGCCTAAACCGGGTTGTCGATATCGACGAAGCGGCAGTCCAGGCCACAATTGGTCGCCAGGTGCTCGGCCACCGCCTGGGCGCCGAAACGTTCGGTGGCATGGTGACCGCAGGCCAGGTAAGCGACGCCGCTTTCGCGGGCGAGGTGCACGGTCTGCTCGGAGATTTCCCCTGATACGAAAGCATCGACGCCGAGCGCGATGGCTTCTTCGAAGTAACCCTGCGCGCCGCCGGAACACCAGGCCAGGCGCCGGATCGGCCGCTCGTCGCCGGCAATCAGCAGCGGCGGGCAGCCCAGCGCCAGACCGAGCCGCTCGGCCAGCCCGGCGGCGTCGCATACTTCGGCCGGACGCCCGAACCAGGCGATATCCTGTTCGCCGAAACGCCCTTCGGCCACCCAGCCGAGCCGGCTCGCCAGTTGCGCGTTGTTGCCGAACTGTGGATGGGCGTCGAGCGGCAGATGGTAGGCCAGCAGATTGATGTCATGAGCCAGCAGCGTCGCCAGGCGCCGCTTGCGGATGCCGGTCACCCGGCCGTCCTCGCCTTTCCAGAAATAGCCGTGATGGACCAGCACGGCATCGGCGCCAGCCGCCACCGCGGTGTCGAGCAGGGCCTGGCTGGCCGTGACGCCGGCCACGACCCGCCGAACCACCGCACGTCCTTCCACTTGCAGGCCATTTGGGCAATAATCGCGGAACTTAGCCGGCTCCAGCAGCCGCTCCAGATATTCCACCAATTCTTCACGTCTCATAGATACGGTCCTTCATGCAGAGGTTGTGGCTGATTTTTGCACAAACGGTGACGGTTGCGGTCGCCCTTCTGTTCGTCGTCACGACCTTGAAACCGGAGTGGCTGCCCAGCCGTCCGTCGGTCGTCGCGCTGCAGGAAACGCCGAGCGGCGCCGATGACAACGCCCCCGCGCCGGCCGGCTCCTACCGCGACGCGGCGCGCGCCGCGCTGCCAGCCGTGGTGCACATCTATACGACCCAGGAAATCAAGGCGCAGCGCCACCCACTGTTCGACGACCCGATTTTCCGCCACTTCTTCGGCGACCGCCCGGAAGGCCAGCCGCAGCGCAATTCCGGACTCGGCTCCGGCGTCATCGTCGGCGCCAGCGGCTATATCCTGACCAACTTTCATGTCATCGAAGGCGCCGACGACATCCAGGTCTCGCTCAACGACGGCCGTAGCTTCAAGGCCAAGGTGATCGGCAGCGATCCGGAATCCGACCTCGCCATCCTGCAGATCAAGACTGACAAACTGCCGGCCATCACCCTCGGGCAGATGGAAAACCTGCGCGTCGGCGATGTCGTGCTCGCCATTGGCAATCCCTTCGGCGTCGGCCAGACGGTGACCATGGGCATCGTCTCGGCGCTCGGCCGCTCGCATCTCGGCATCAACACCTTCGAAAACTTCATCCAGACCGATGCCGCGATCAATCCCGGCAATTCCGGCGGCGCGCTGGTCGACACCCAAGGCCATCTGGTCGGCATCAATACCGCGATCTACTCGCGGACCGGCGGCTCGCTCGGCATCGGTTTCGCCATCCCGGTTTCCAGCATCAAGAGCATCATGGAGCAGATCATCCAGAACGGGCGGGTGACGCGCGGCTGGATCGGCGTCGAAGCCCAGGAAATCACTCCCGAACTGGCCGAATCCTTCGGCCTGCCCGATAACGAAGGCGCCCTGATCGCCGGCGTCGTCCGCGGCAGCCCGGCCGACTCCGCCGGCATTCGCCCGGGCGATGTGCTGCTCGCCGTCAATGGTCGCCCGGTCAAGGACCCGCAGGTCATGCTCGACCTGATCGCCGCCCTCAAACCTGACGAGCGCGTCGCTTTCCGCCTGCGCCGCGACAAGACCATCACCGAGGCCCAGGTCAGGATCGGCAAGCGGCCGGCCATCCGGGCCGAGCAGGAGTAAGGCCATGTGCCAGTTGCTGGGCATGAACTGCAATGTGCCGACCGACATTTGTTTTTCCTTTACCGGTTTCCAGGCGCGCGGCGGCGCGACCGACGTGCATTCCGACGGCTGGGGCATCGCTTTCTTCGAAGGCAAGGGCACCCGCCTCTTCCTCGATCCGCAACCGTCCAGCACTTCGCCGGTCGCCGAACTGGTCCGCAACTATCCGATCCGCTCGCGGAACGTCATTGCCCACATCCGCAAGGCGACCCAGGGCGCGGTCGGGCTCGAGAACACGCATCCATTCCAGCGCGAACTGTGGGGGCGCTACTGGATATTCGCCCACAACGGCAACCTGCTCGATTTCTCGCCGGAACTGGCTGGCGATTTCCTGCCGGTCGGCCTGACCGACAGCGAACGGGCCTTCTGCTGGTTGCTGCAGCAGCTACGGCAGCGCTTCGGCAATACCTGCCCGGAACATGCCCAACTGTTCGCGGCGCTGCATGCGCTGACCCAGGAGGTCGCGCCGCATGGCGAATTCAATTTCCTGCTCTCCAACGGCGACTGCCTGTTCGCCCACGCCTCGACCCGGCTGCACTACGTCGTCCGCCAGGCGCCGTTCGCCCAGGCGCACCTGAGCGATCAGGACGTCACCGTCGATTTTCGCGCCGTGACCACCGAGCGGGACCGCGTCGCCATCATCGCCACCCAGCCGCTGACCGATAACGAGGTCTGGCAAAGCATGCCGCCCGGCACCCTGTGGTGCTTCGAAGATGGCCAGGTACGGCAAACCCTGGCCACCCGGCCGGGTCCCGTCAGATCAACGCTCCCGGCAACAGGCCACTGATAGTCCAGTCCGGCACCTGCCGCGGGCAGGTGAATTCGTGCCCAGGCGGTCGATCATGATCGCTTCCTCGCTTACAACCCGCCATTCTTTTGCCGGATGGCCCTTCGAAACGCAGCGCAAATCAATTGACCACCATCGACACTCCGCAGCCGCAAGCACCGTCTTCGACCCCTTTCCTGGGACTCGCCCCTTTTCTCCGGATGAGCATCGCCGGCACCGACCTGCGGCCCATCGCCCAGGAAATGCTCGATCTTGCCGGCCACCGCCCGGAAGACGCCAATCTCTGGATGAACCTGTCGATCGCCATGCTCTGCCTGGAACAACGCGATGTCGGCCTGGCCATCCAGGAGCAGGCGCTCGAATTGCTGCGCGTATTTCACCTCGCCGCGGCCCGGCAGCCGGCCCGCTTCCGGCTGCTGGTCCTGATGGCGCCAGGCGACCTGGCGGCCAATACGCCGCTCGAATGCCTGCTCGAAGACTGCGACATCGCGCTCGACCTATATTACGTTTCGGCGGGAGCCCCGCTGGCGGCGCCGATCCCCGAGCACGATGCGGTGTTGGTCGCACTCAGCGAGGATGACGCCAATCGCGGCTACCTGGCGGCGCTGGAAACGGCGCTGGCCAGTTGGCCCAAGCCGGTCATCAACCGCCCGCAACATATCCGCAACACCGAGCGCGCCGTGGCCAGCCGGTTGCTCCAGAACATTCCCGGCCTGCTCATGCCGCCGACTTGCCAACAGCCGCGTGCCGCACTGCAGGCCGTTGCCGAGGACCGAGCCCGCCTTGCCGAACTGCTCGCCGGATGCGATTTCCCGGTCATCCTGCGACCGGTTGGTTCGCACGCCGGCCGCAACCTGGAAAGAATCGCCAACCCGAACGGACTGGCCGACTATCTCGCCCGCGTCGGGGATGCAGCTTTCTTCCTCGCTCCCTTCATCGACTACAGCGGCCCGGATGGTCTGTTCCGCAAATTCCGCGTGGCCCTGTTCAATGGCCGGCCCTTTGCCTGCCACATGGCGGTATCGGCGCACTGGATGGTGCATTACGTCAATGCCGGAATGTACGAAGACGCCGCCAAGCGGGCCGAGGAAGCGGCTTTCATGACGCATTTCGCCGACTTCGCCGCACGCCACGCAGCAGCGCTGGCCGCCATCCAGCAGCGCAGCGGCCTGGAATATCTGTGCATCGACTGCGCCGAAACCGCGGAAGGGAAATTGCTGATTTTCGAAATCGACCACGCCATGGTCGTCCATGCCATGGACACCGAGGCGATGTTTCCCTACAAACAGGTGCATATGCGGAAAGTCCGGGACGCCTTCCGGGAATTCCTGTTCGCGCTGCCGCCCGGCCCGGCCGCCCGATGAATCCGAGCAATGCCCTGAATTTCTCCGGCGGCCCCGGCGTCCTGCCGGAAAGCGTGCTGCGGCAATTGCAGGCCGCAATCATCGCAGTGCCCGAGATCGGCTTGTCGATTCTCGGCATCAGCCACCGCTCGGACTGGTTCGGCGAAGTCATCGCCGAAACCGAACGCAACATCCGCACCCTGCTCGACCTACCCGCCGATTACCACGTACTGCTGCTGCAAGGCGGTGCGACGCAGCAGTTCTCGATGGTGCCGATGACGCTGCTGCGCGGCAAATCAGTGGCGGCCGAATACCTGCACACCGGCTACTGGAGCGGCAAGGCGATCCCCGAAGCGCGTCTCGAAGGGCCGATCAAGTTGCTGTGGAGCGGCGCCGACGACGGTTTCCGGCGCCTGCCCGGCGATGAGGAACTGGCTTTCGCGGCCGATGCGCCCTACCTGCACTACGTTTCCAACGAAACGGTCGAAGGCCTGCAGTTCCATCGCCTGCTCGGCCGCGACGATGTGCCGCGGATCTGCGACATGTCGTCGGATTTCCTGTCGCGCCCCTGCCAGGCAGAACGTTTTTCGCTGATCTATGCCCATGCCCAGAAAAATATCGGGCCGGCCGGCGTTACCGTCGTCCTGCTCCGCAACGAGTTGCTCGAAGCCGTCCCTGAGAGCCTTCCCAGCTTTCTCGATTACCGGCGGCAGGCGCTGGCCCACTCCAACCTGAACACGCCGCCGGTTTTTGCGATTTACACCGTGCTGCTGGTCAGCCGCTGGCTGCTGCAGGAAGTCGGCGGCGTCGGCCGAATGGCCGAAATCAATGCCCGCAAGGCTGGACGGCTGTACGAAGCGCTCGATGACAGCGACGGTTTCTATCGTGGGCGGGCCGCCGTCGGCGACCGCTCGCTGATGAATGTCGCGTTCAATCTGCCGACGCCGACACTGGAAGCCGAGTTCCTGGCCGCCGCGCAGGCTGCCGGCTTTTCCGGCCTGGGCGGCCATCGCGCCATCGGCGGGCTGCGCGCCTCGCTCTACAACGCGCTGCCGCTGGAATCAGTGGACAAGCTGGCCGGTTTCATGGCCGACTTCCGCCGACGGCACTAGTGCCAGCCTTTGTTGTTATGGTACTAGTGCCAGCCTTTGTCGTTATGGTACTAGTGCCAGCCCTTGCTACCATGGCATTAGACCCTGGCGGCCGCGACGACCGCCGGCCCCTTATTTTTCGGCGGGACTGCCGGTAGCGTCCATCGTTTCTGCCGAGTCTCCGGCCGTCGGCCTGGAAACAAGACGCGAAGCCAGGATACCCAACTCGTAGAGCAGGCACATCGGAATGGCCAGCGCCAGTTGGGATACGACATCCGGCGGCGTGACCACGGCGGCGACGATGAAAGCGGCGACGATGAAATAGGAGCGCCATTCCTTGAGCTTGGCAACGGTAACTACTCCGAGCTTGACCAGCACAACCAAGGCCACCGGCACTTCGAAGGCAATGCCGAAAGCCAGGAACATGGTCATCACAAAAGACAGGTAAGCCTCGATGTCCGGCGCCGGCGTGATGCTTTTCGGCGCAAACCCGTTGATGAATCTGAAGACCTGGCCGAAGACGAAGAAGTAGCAGAAGGACATGCCCAGCATGAAGAGCAGCGTGCTGGAAATGATCAGCGGAATGCCCAGGCGCTTCTCATGCTCGTACAAGCCGGGTGCGATGAAGGCCCAGGCCTGGTAGAGGATGTATGGCAGGGCCAGCACGAAGGCGACCATGCCGGTCACCTTGAGCGGCACCATGAAAGGCGTGATGACGCCGATCGCCACCATCTTGGTGCCTTCCGGCAGCGCGGTGGTGAGCGGCGCGGCGAGAATGTCGTAAATCGCGCCCGGACCGGGATAAAAACACAGGATGCCGAGCATGACGACAATCGCGATCAGGCTGCGCAACAGGCGATCGCGCAGCTCGATCAGGTGCGAGATGAAGGAGTCTTCCTGGGTATCGCTCATACCTTGGACTTGTCCGGCACGTCGGTCAGGGTGACCGCGCTGTCGGCATCCAGCCTGGCCTTCGCTTCCAGATCGTCAAGCACGGCCTGGGCCGGGGCTTCGACCGCATTGCGCGCCGACTGCAACTCCTGGCGCATGGAATTTTCCAGTTCGCGGGCCGAATCGGTGACCTGCGACTGCAGTTTCTTCAATTCGTCGAGTTGCATTTCGCGATTGATGTCCGATTTGACATCGTTGACATAACGCTGGGCCCGGCCGAGCAGCAAGCCGATGGTGCGGGCGACCTTGGGCAGGCGCTCGGGGCCGATGACGACCAGCGCCACGACGCCGATCACGATGAGTTCGGAAAAGCCGATATCGAACATAGCAGTTGAGAGCGAGGAGCAGGCGAGAAGCCGGCGACTAGCTCTTGGTCTTTTCCTTTACTTCGACGTCGATGGTCTGGCCGCCCACTTGCTGCTGCGGCGGGACTTCAGCCGGCTTGTCGGCGCTGGCTTCCTTCATGCCGTCCTTGAAACCCTTGACGGCGCCGCCCAGGTCCTGGCCGACATTGCGCAACTTCTTGGTGCCGAAAATCAGCATCACGATGACCAGAACGATCAGCCAGTGCCAGATGGAAAAACTACCCATGATTTGTCTCCTAAATCCGTTTCAGCATGGGACCGACCGGCTCCGGGCCGCCCACGATATGCAGATGCAGGTGCGGGACTTCCTGCATCCCCACCCGACCGCTGTTGATGATGACACGGAAGCCATCGGGACTTCCTTGAGCCACCGCAATTTCATTGGCCTTGGCCAGCATTTTTCCGAGCACCGGCGCGTCGGCTTCGCTTACCGTGGCCAGCGACGTGATGTGCCGTTTCGGAATAATCAGCACATGCACCGGGCGGGCCGGATTGATGTCGTTGAAGGCGAAGATGTCTTCGTCCTCGTAAACCTTGCTGGACGGAATCTTGCCTTCGACGATCTTGCAGAATATGCAGTCGCTCACTTGTTGCCTCGCGACGCCTTTTCGTCGATGCCGGAAATGCCTTCGCGACGGCGCATTTCCTGCGACACGTCCTCGATGGACAGACCGTAGAAAGCGAGCAGGACCAGCACGTGGTAGATCACGTCGGTCGATTCCCAGACGATGTTCAGCCGCTTGCCATCCTTGGCAGCCATGATCAGTTCGGCGCATTCCTCGCCGATTTTCTTCAGGATCGAGTCCGGACCTTCCGAAAACAGCTTGGCGGTGTAGGATTTTTCCGGATCGGCATTGCGACGGGAAGCCAGCGTCTCGGAGAGACGGTGCAGGATGTCATGCGTACTCATTTGGCGTAGATTTCCTTAGGGTCTTTCAAAACCGGATCGGCGGGAACCCAGCGTTCCGCTTGCAACTCATTGAAGAAGCAGCTTTCCCGGCCGGTGTGACAGGCGATGCCGCCGACTTGTTCAATGGCCAGCAGCAGCACGTCGCCGTCGCAATCGGTGCGAATCGATTTCACTTTCTGGAAGTGGCCCGACTCCTCGCCCTTGCGCCACAGCCGGCGACGCGAGCGCGACCAGTATACCGCGTTGCCGCAGCGGACTGTTTCCTGCAGCGATTCGCGATTCATGTAGGCAAACATCACGACGCGGCCGGATTCGTCCTGGGCGATCGCCGGAATCATGCCGTCGGCGTCCCACTTCAGCGCGTCGAGCCAGGGCAGTGCGTTATCGAGATCGCTCACAGACGGACTTCGATGCCGCGGCCGGCCATGTATTCCTTGGCCTGGCGCACGGTGTATTCGCCGAAATGAAAAATCGAGGCGGCAAGCACCGCATCGGCCCGGCCTTCGGTGACACCGTCGGCCAGATGCTGCAGGTTGCCGACGCCGCCCGAGGCAATCACCGGAATCCTGATCGCATCGGAAACGGCGCGGGTCAGTGCCAGATCGAAACCGTTCTTGGTGCCGTCGCGGTCCATGCTGGTTAGCAGGATTTCGCCGGCCCCCAGCGCTTCGACCTTTTTCGCCCACTCGATGGCATCGAGCCCGGTATTGTTGCGGCCGCCATGCGTGAACACCTGCCATTGGCCAGGCGCCGTCTGCTTGGCGTCGATGGCGACGACGATGCATTGCGAGCCGACCCGGCTGGAAGCATCGTAGATCAGCTCGGGATTCTGCACCGCCGCGGTATTCATCGAGACCTTGTCCGCGCCGGCATTGAGCAGGCGTCGGACATCGTCAACCTGGCGCACGCCACCGCCGACGGTCAGCGGAATGAAGACCTGCTCGGCGCAGGCTTCGATGATGTGGAGGATGATATCGCGCTGATCGGAGGAGGCCGTGATATCGAGGAAAGTGACCTCGTCGGCGCCCTGCTCGTCGTAGCGGCGGGCAATTTCGATAGGGTCGCCGGCGTCGCGCAGATCGACGAAATTGGTGCCCTTGACGACGCGCCCTGCGGTGACGTCCAGGCAGGGAATGATTCGTTTGGCCAGCATCAGGAACCCGATTTTTCCATCAGGTCGTCGGCCAGTTGCTGCGCCGCTTTGAAATCGAGCGAGCCGTCGTACACGGCACGGCCGGCAATGGTGCCGATGACCCCTTCGCTCTCGGCGGCGCACAGCTGGCGGATATCGTCGAGATTCGAGAGACCGCCGGAAGCGATCACCGGGATGGTCAAGGCCTGCGCCAGGCGCAGGGTGGCCTCCATGTTGATGCCGGACAGCATGCCGTCGCGGCCGATGTCGGTATAGATGATCGATTCGACGCCGTAATCCTCGTATTTCTTGCCGAGGTCGACGACATCGTGACCGGTCAGCTTGGACCAGCCGTCGGTCGCCACCTTGCCGTCCTTGGCATCGAGACCGACGATGATGTGGCCAGGAAAGGCGACGCAGGCATCATGCAGGAAGCCGGGGTTCTTGACCGCCGCGGTGCCGATGATGACATAGGACAGGCCGCCGTCGAGACAGGCGCCGATGGTATCGAGGTCGCGAATGCCGCCGCCCAGCTGCACCGGAATGTCGTCGCCGACTTCCTTGAGGATGGCCTTGATCGCCGCCGCATTCTTCGGTTTCCCGGCAAAGGCGCCGTTCAGGTCCACCAGGTGCAGGCGACGCGCCCCCTGATTCAGCCAATGCCGGGCCTGCTCGGCCGGGCTGTCGGAAAAGACGGTAGCCTGTTCCATCAGGCCTTGCTTGAGACGGACACATTGGCCGTCCTTCAGGTCAATCGCGGGAATAATCAGCATGGGGTATCAGCAGAGGATGGGGGGCAACAGGGACGTCTCAGGGACGCCACTCGACAAAGTTTTGCAGCAGTTGCAGGCCGTCGCGGGCACTCTTCTCGGGGTGAAACTGCACCGCGAAGATATTATCCCGGCCCACCGCACAGGTAAAGGGCACACCATAGTCGGTCGTCGCCATGGCCAGCGCCGGCTCGGCCGGCTGTACGCAGTAGCTGTGCACGAAATAGAAACGCGCGCCGTCGGCGATATCGGCCCACAGCGCATGCGGTTTCTGGCGCACCTCGTTCCAGCCCATGTGCGGCACTTTCAGGCGCTGGCCGTCGGCGGCAAACATTTTTTCTTCCGGGAAACGCCTGACCTCGCCGGCAAAGATGCCCAGCCCCGCGACATTGCCTTCGTCGCTATGGCCGAAAAGCATTTGCAGGCCGATGCAGATGCCGAGGAAAGGTTTTTCCTTGGCGGCGGCCAGTACCGCCGGGCGCAGGCCACGCGCATCGAGTTCGCGCATGCAGTCCGGCATCGCGCCTTGGCCGGGAAAAACAACGCGTTCGGCGGCAGCAACCACGGCCGGATCGGCGGTGACGATCACTTGCCGGCCGCCAGCCACGTGTTCCAGCGCTTTCGACACCGAGCGCAGATTGCCCATGCCATAGTCGATGACGGCGATAGTCACAGCGAACCTTTCGTCGACGGCATGGCGCCGGCCATGCGCGGATCGGGCGTCGCCGCCATGCGCAGCGCCCGGCCGAAGGCCTTGAAGACGGTTTCCGCCTGGTGATGGGCATTGACGCCGCGCAGGCCGTCGATATGCAGGGTCATGCCGGCATGGTTGACCAGGCCCTGGAAGAATTCGTGCACCAGGTCGACATCGAAAGTGCCGATCGTCGCCCGCGTGAAAGGCACGTTGAATTCCAGACCGGGCCGGCCCGAGAGATCGATCACGACGCGCGACAGCGCTTCGTCGAGCGGCACGTAGCTGTGGCCGTAGCGGGTCAGCCCCTTCTTGTCGCCCCAGGCCCTGGCCAGCGCCTGACCGACGGTGATGCCGATATCCTCGACCGTGTGGTGGGCATCGATATGCAAGTCGCCCTTGGCGACGACATCGAGATCGATCAGACCATGGCGGGCGATCTGGTCGAGCATGTGGTCGAGGAAAGGAACGCCGGTGGCGAACTTGCCCTGCCCGGTACCGTCGAGATCGAGACGCACGGTGATCTGCGTCTCCAGCGTATTGCGTGTAATTTCGGCTTGCCGCATGGGTGAAGGCTGAAAAAGGCTTTTGGTCGGAGGGCCATGATACCATTTCGGCCTACTTTTAAGCTTTCCGTGAAAACCCCATGAGTCGCTTCTGGAGCCGGGTCGTCAACGACCTCACCCCCTACGTGCCGGGCGAACAGCCCAAGCTCGCCAAGCTGATCAAGCTCAACACCAACGAGAATCCCTTTCCGCCGTCACCGCGGGTGCTGGCCGCCATCCAGGCGGAACTCGGCGACGACGCGGCACGTCTGCGCCTTTATCCCGATCCGCACGCCGACCTGCTGAAAGCCGCCATTGCCCGGCGGCATGGCCTTGCTACGCAGCAGATCTTTGTCGGCAACGGTTCTGACGAGGTGCTGGCCCATGTTTTCATGGCCTTGCTCAAGCACGAGCAGCCCATCCTCTTCCCGGACATCAGCTACAGCTTCTACCCAGTGTATTGCGGCCTGTACGGCATCGAATCCCGGCCCGTGCCGCTGGCCGAGGATTTCAGCATCGATCCGGCCGATTACGCCCGCCCCAACGGCGGCATCATTTTCCCCAACCCGAATGCGCCGACCGGCCGCCTGCTGGCGCTCGACGCCATCGAGCGGATCCTGCGCGCCAATCCGGATTCGGTGGTGGTCGTCGATGAAGCCTATGTCGATTTCGGTGGCCAATCGGCAATCGAGCTGATCGACCGCTACGACAACCTGCTGGTCATCCACACTCTCTCCAAGTCGCGCTCGCTGGCCGGCCTGCGGGTCGGCTTCGCGGTCGGCCATCCGACCCTGATCGAGGGCCTGGAACGCGTCAAGGACAGCTTCAACTCCTATCCACTGGACCGCCTGGCCATCGTCGGCGCCGTCGCCGCCATCGAGGATGAAGCGTATTTCGAGCAAACCCGGCAGGCCGTGATCGCCACTCGCACTACATTGAACGCCGAACTCGCCGAACTCGGCTTCGAAGTCCTGCCCTCCGCCGCCAATTTCGTCTTTGCCCGCCATCCGCAACGCGACGCCGGCGAACTGGCCAAAGCGCTGCGCGAAAAGAGCATCATCGTCCGTCACTTCAGGAAACCGGCACGTATCGAGCAGTTCCTGCGCATTACCATCGGCACGGCCGATGAATGCCGGGCTTTGACCGACGCGCTGCATCAGATTCTCGCTTAAGCCATGTCCAAAATCATCTGGAAACGTCCCGACGGCTCCATCGTCTCGTGCACCGAGAAAATCAAGGTGTTGCGCGAAAACCTCGACGAACTGCGCCAGGTCGCCCAGGATGCCTTCGAGGATGCGCTACTGATGGAGTGCGACGAGGCGCAGATCCGGGAAGTTTTCCAGGAACTCATCGCCAGCCTGGAAAACCCTTACCTCAAGCCGTAAAGGCTTACTAGACCAGGCCGACCAGCCCGGCCGCCGCGCCGAGGGCGATCAGCCACAAGGGATGCAGGCCGCGGTAACGGAGGTTGAACGCCAGGACGGCTGCTACGACCAGCCAGCCGCCGGGACGAAAATCGGCGGACAGGCCGATCAGCGTCGCCCCCGAAAAGATCAGGCCAACCGCCAGCGGCGCCACGCCGAGACTGACTGCCTGTTGCCAGCGCCGGCCGGCAAAACCCTGCCAACGGTCGATCAGCAGGTAGATCAGGACGCTCATCGGCAGGCACATGGCCAGCGTCGTCGCCAGCGCGCCGGGCAGGCCGGCAATCTCCCAGCCGATCAGCGTGACGACCAGCACATTCGGGCCGGGTGCCGCCTGGGCGATGGCGTAGAGATGAGTGAACGTCGCGTCGTTCAGCCAGTGGTGGTTATCGACCACCACCCGGTGCATTTCCGGCAACAATGCGGTGGCGCCGCCGAAAGCGACCACCGCCAGCAGGGAGAATTCCAGGAACAACTGCAGAACGATGCTCATCGCTGACCCAGCCGCCAATAGGCCAGCCCGCCGGACAGCGCCAGCCCGGCCAGCATGACCAGCGGCATCGGCCAGCGCAGGCCGGCGATGGCGATCACGACGAACCCGGTGAAGGGCAGAAACAGCGCCTTGTCACGGAGCACCGCCCCCATCCGCCAGGCGGTAGCGAAAAGCAGGCCGCAACCGGCGGCGGCGATGCCGCGCAGCATGGACTGGACCGCCGGCAGGCTGCCGAAACGGTCGTACAGCAGGGCCAGCATCAGGACGACGAGCAGCGGCCCGAGCATCAGGCCGAGCGGCGCGGCGATGGCGCCGGCCAGGCCGTGGTAACGCTTGCCGACCACCACCGCCAGGTTGACCACGTTGGGCCCGGGCAGGAACTGGCAAAGCCCGAGCTGGGTATTGAATTCCTCGGCCGTCAGCCAGCGCCGTTCGTCGACCAGCAGGCGGCGGGCAAAAGGCAGCACACCGCCAAAACCCGACAGGCCGATCGACGAGAAACCGAGAAACAGCGCCTTGAGATCAGGCTGATCGGACATGGTCTGGAAAACCCTTCAACACGGAGGCGCAGAGAAAGGCCGGGCACAGCTCAGCCGCATTCGGATTTTCTCGGCGTCTCTTCGTCAAAATCAGTCTTTCAGGCGGAACTCGGCCGACTTGGCATGCGCCGGCAAGCCCTCGCCGTGCGCCAGCGTCGAGGCGATGCGGCCCATCGTCTGGGCGCCGGCTTTCGAGACGCGAATCAGGCTGGTCCGCTTCTGGAAGTCGTAAACGCCGAGCGGCGACGAGAAACGCGCGCTGCCGGAGGTCGGCAGCACGTGATTCGGGCCGGCACAGTAATCGCCGAGCGATTCCGAGGTGTAATGACCGATGAAAATGGCGCCGGCGTGGTGAATCTTCTCGACCCAGGGATCGGGGTCGGCCAGCGACAACTCCAGGTGTTCCGGAGCGACGCGATTGGCAATGGCCACCGCCTCTTCCAGATCGCGCACCAGGATGAAGGCGCCGCGGTTAGTCAGCGAGGTTTCGATGACGGCGCGACGCGGCATGGTCGGCAACAGCTTTTCGATGCTGGCCTGGACCTTTTCGATATAGGCGGCATCGGTGCAAATCAGAATGGATTGCGCCAGTTCGTCGTGCTCGGCCTGCGAGAAGAGATCCATCGCCACCCAGTCCGGGTTGCCGCTGCCATCCGAAACAACGAGGATTTCCGACGGCCCGGCCACCATGTCGATGCCGACGATGCCGAACACCCGGCGCTTGGCACAGGCGACGTAGGCGTTGCCCGGCCCGACGATCTTGTCCACCTGGGGAATGCTCGCCGTGCCGTAGGCCAGCGCCCCGACGGCCTGGGCGCCGCCGATAGTAAACACCCGATCAACACCGGCCAGGCAGGCCGCGGCCAGCACCAGCTGGTTGTGCTCGCCACCCGGCGTCGGCACGACCATGATCAATTCCTTGACGCCGGCGACCTTCGCCGGAATCGCGTTCATCAGCACCGACGACGGATAGGCGGCCTTGCCGCCCGGCACGTAAAGACCGACGCGGTCGAGCGGCGTGATCATCTGGCCGAGCATGGTGCCGTCGGCTTCGGTGTAGGACCAGCCGTCCAGCTTTTGTTTCTCGTGATAAGCGCGCACGCGCCCGGCGGCGGCTTCCAGCGCCAGGCGCTGTTCCGCCGGCAAGCCGGCGAGCGCCTTTTGCAACTCGCCTTGCGACAGCTCCAGTTCGGCCATGGTCGCCACGCTCAGGCGATCGAAGCGGTTGCTGTAATCGATGACTGCCGCATCGCCCCGCGCCTTGACATCGGCCAGGATGCCGATCACGGTCTTTTCGATGTCGTCGTCCTGCGCACCTTCAAAAGCCAGCAGCGCATCCATTTTTGCCGTGAAATCGGCATCGGCCATAGCGAGTCGTTTGATGGCGACCATAGGGTTTACTTCTCCACCGCCTGGGCAAAGGCGTCGATAATCGGTTGCAGGGTTTCGCGCTTGACCTTCAGCGAGGCCTGGTTGACCACCAGGCGGCTGGAAATATCCATGATGTGTTCGACGGCCAGCAACTTGTTGGCCTTCAGCGTACCGCCGGTGGACACCAGATCGACGATGGCATCGGCCAGGCCGGCCAGCGGCGCCAGTTCCATCGAACCGTAGAGCTTGATCAGGTCGATATGCACGCCCTTGCTGGCAAAGTGTTCGCGTGCCATCGTCGTGTATTTGCTGGCCACCTTGAGACGAGCCCCCTGACGCACGGCATTCTGGTAGTCGAAACCTTCCGGAACGGCGACCATCATCCGGCATTTGGCGATTTTCAGGTCGAGCGGCGAATAGAGACCGGCACCGCCATGCTCGATCAGCACATCCTTGCCGGCGACGCCGAGATCGGCGGCGCCGTACTGGACATAGGTCGGCACGTCGGTGGCGCGAACGATGACGACGCGCACTTCCGGGCGATTGGTGCCGATGATCAGCTTGCGTGAAGTTTCCGGGTTTTCGTTGGGAACGATGCCCGCCGCCGCCAGCAGGGGCAAGGTTTCATCGAAAATTCGGCCCTTGGAAAGGGCGATGGTAATGGTGGTCACGAGGCGCCGCCTTGGAACAAAAGCGGTATTTTACCGCAAGGCCATGCCGCCTCGCTGCTCTACCCGCCAGCACGGCGGCGGGAAACGCCCCGTGAATCAGTGGACGTCGTCGGAAAGCGCCTTGATGACCTTGTCGGTGATGTCGATGCGATCGCCGACGGCGACGGCTTCCTGCAGGATGATGTCGAAATTTTCGCTGGTCGCGATCTGGCGGATGGCGTTATTGGTTCGCTCGATCAGCGCCGCATTTTCCTCGTTCTGCCGGACATTCAGGTCTTCCTGGAACTTCTCGCCCTTGCGCTGGAAATCCCGGGCCAGCTCGGCCAGTTCCTTTTCCTTCTGCAGACGCGCCGTCTCGGAAAGCGACGTATTGCTGCGCAGCGCCTCCTGGCGAGCCTGGATATCCTTCGCCGTGGCCTGCAACTCGGCGTCCCGCCGGGCGAATTCCTGATCCAGCTTGCGCGCCGCCTTGATCGCCGCCGGCGCGTCGCGAACGATGCGCTGGATATTGACGAAACCGATCTTCACTTCATCGGCAGCGGCCGAAAACACACAACACAGCGCGAACAGCAGGGGCAGAAAGCGGACGTCCTTCATGAATCTTCCTAAAGAGATGCGATAACCCGGAGTCGTTATATTAATGGAATTCGCTGGCCAACACGCTGCCAAGCAACGCCGGCCGCCCAAAAACAAAAAACCCGGCAGATGCCGGGTTTTTCTGAAGCTTGCGCTTTCGCCTGAATTATTCAGCCGGGCGAATGTTCGCAGCTTGCTTGCCCTTCGGGCCGGTAACGATATCGAACGTCACTTTTTGGTTCTCGGCCAGGGTCTTGAAACCGTTGCCTTGAATGGCGGAGAAGTGAGCGAAGAGATCTTCGCCGCCTTCAGACGGGGAGATAAAACCAAAACCTTTGGAGTCGTTGAACCACTTGACGGTACCATTTGCCATTTTATAGCTTCCTTGGAAAATAAATTACGGGCTTACGCCCAACAAACACGAGAACCAAGACCGAGGAGCTGACAAACCGTGGTACGGCGCAGGAACAAAACACTGCCTGGAAATCCCGAGGTTCAGAGTATGGACCACTGTTTCGATAATTGAAAGCGTTTTTTTGTCTTTTCTGCAAACCACTGAAAAAGGGGCCTATTCAGCACTACGCGGCCTTCTCGGCTGACCGCCCGGATGGAACATCCGCGCGGTCAGCCGAGACAAATCAATGCACCCGCTTGACGCAGGCGCCCAGTTTGGCGAGTTTCTCCTCGATACGCTCGTAGCCGCGGTCGAGGTGGTAGATACGGTCGATCAGCGTCTCGCCCTGCGCCACCAGGCCGGCGATGACCAGTGAGGCCGAAGCCCGCAGGTCGGTGGCCATCACCACGGCGCCTTCCAGGCGGGCGACGCCACGAACGACGGCGTTATTGCCTTCGATCTGGATGTCAGCCCCCAGGCGCACCAGTTCGCTGACGTGCATGAAACGGTTTTCGAAAATGGTTTCGCGGATGGTGGCGACGCCGTCGGCCACGCAGTTGATGGCCATGAACTGGGCCTGCATGTCGGTCGGGAACGCCGGGTACGGCGCCGTGCGCAAGCTGACCGCCTTCAGGCGCCGGGGTGCCTGCAGGCGGATGGCATCGCGTTCGACGGTGATTTCGCAGCCGGCGTCCATCAGTTTGTCGACCACGCTGTCGAGATAGGCCGCCGAGGTCTTGAGCAGACGAATGTCGCCGCCGGTGGCGGCGGCGGCACACAGGTAGGTGCCGGTCTCGATGCGGTCGGGCATGATGGCGTGCGTCGCGCCATGCAGCTTGTCAACGCCCTGGATACGGATGATATCGGTGCCCGCCCCGGAAATGCGCGCCCCCATGCTGACCAGGCAATTGGCCAGATCGACCACTTCCGGCTCGCGGGCGGCATTCTCGATGACGGTCTCGCCTTCGGCCAGACAGGCGGCCATCATCAGGTTCTCGGTGCCGGTGACGGTGACCATGTCGGTGCAGATGCGTGCGCCCTTCAGGCGGACAGCCTTGGCATGCACATAGCCCTGCTCGACCTTGATGTCGGCGCCCATCGCCTGCAGCCCCTTGATGTGCTGATCGACCGGCCGGGCGCCGATGGCGCAACCGCCGGGCAACGACACGCGGGCTTCGCCGCAGCGCGCGACCAGCGGACCGAGGACGAGGATCGAGGCACGCATCGTCTTGACCATCTCGTAGGCCGCCACCGGATTGTTCAGGCCGCCGCCGTTGAGGATCAGGCCATCGATGCCGTCCATGGTGACGCCGACGCCCATGTCGCCGAGCAGGCGCAGCATGGTCGAAATATCGTTGAGATGCGGCACATTGGTGAAATGCACCGGTTCGCTGGTCAATAGCGCCGCGCAAAGGATGGGCAGGGCGGCATTCTTGGCGCCGGAAATGGTGACTTCGCCAGCCAGGGCGGCGCCTCCCTGAATCAACAATTTATCCACGCTGGGCGCTCCATTCTTCCGGGGTCAGGGTTTTGAAGGACAGGGCATGCAACTCCCCGGTTGCCAGCTTGTCCTTGAGGGTCTGGTACACACGCTGCTGGCGTTGCACCCGGTTTTTGCCGGCAAATTCGGCACTGACGATGAGCGCCTCGAAATGCTGGCCATCGCCGTCGAGGGCGAGATATTCGCAGGCCATGCCGGCGCGGATGAGTTCTTTGATTTGATCGGGATGCATGTTTCAGCCTCTGAGTTTCCAGCCCCGCTTGAGCAGCGTCAGCGTCAATAGCGAAACGGCGGCAAAGCAGGTGACGACGACCAGCAGGCTGGTTTCCGGCGCCACGTCGGAGACGCCGAAAAAGCCGTAACGAAAGCCGTCGATCATGTAAAAGACCGGATTGTAATGCGACAGTTGCTGCCAGAACGCCGGCAGCGAATAAATCGAATAGAAGACGCCGGACAGCATGGTCAGCGGCATGATCAGGAAATTCTGGAAAGCGGCGAGCTGGTCGAATTTCTCCGACCAGATGCCGGCAATCATGCCCAGCGCCGCAAACAATGCGGCGCCGATCAGCGCAAAAGCGAGTATCCAGAGCGGCGCCACGACATGCAATTCGGCGAACCACAGGGTGGCGAGCAGGACGCCGACGCCGACCATCAGGCCGCGAACCACCGCCGCCAGCACGTAGGCACCGAAAAAGGCGCTGTAGGGAATCGGCGGCAGCAGCACAAAGACGATGGAGCCGGTGATCTTGGCCTGGATCAGGCTGGACGAGGAGTTGGCGAAGGCATTCTGCAGCACCTGCATCATCACTAGGCCAGGCACCAGGAAGGCGGTGTAGCGAACGCCGTGCACCTGGACATGCTCATCAAGCACATGGCCGAAAATCAGCAAATAGAGCAAGGCCGTCAGCACCGGCGCGCCGACGGTCTGGAAGCTGACTTTCCAGAAACGCAGCAGTTCCTTGGAGAACAGGGTCCAGAAACCGATCAGTTGTGGCGCCAGCCCCGACCGCGCGGCCGCGCGATGAGTCGGCGCCGCTTGCGCCGCCTGAGGTTCGGCCGCGGTTGCCGGCGTTCGATGCGAAGTCATTGCTGCATCGCCCGCACGAAGACGTCTTCCAGCGAACCGCCGGGATGTGCCGCCATCAGGTTGGCGGTGGTATCGAGGGCGATGACGCGGCCCTGCTTCATCAGCGCGATCCGCCCGCACAGCGCTTCGGCTTCTTCAAGATAATGCGTGGTCAGGATGATGGTATGGCCCTCGCCGTTCAAGCGGCGGACGAACTGCCACAGGCCCTGGCGCAATTCGACATCGACCCCGGCCGTCGGCTCGTCGAGCACGATTACCGGCGGCCGGTGCACCAGCGCCTGGGCGACCAGCACGCGACGCTTCATGCCGCCCGACAGGCGGCGCATATTGACCTCGGCCTTGCCGGTCAAATCGAGGTTGTCGAGGATTTCATCGATCCAGTCGTCGTTGTTGCGGATGCCGAAATAGCCGGACTGGATACGCAGTGTCTCGCGCACCGAAAAGAAGGGGTCGAAGACCAGCTCCTGGGGCACGACGCCGAGCAGGCTGCGGGCCTGGCGAAAATCGGTCACCACATCGTGACCGAGGACTTTCAGGGAACCGGCGTCGGGCCGGATAAGCCCGGCCAGCGAGGAAATCAGGGTCGTCTTGCCGGCGCCATTGGGGCCGAGCAAGCCGAAGAACTCGCCCTCGCCGATTTCCAGCGAAACACCGGCCAGTGCTTGCAGCGAGCCGAAATGCTTGACGACATCGACGATGGAAACAGCGGCAGGCATAACTTCCCCTCAGGCGAGGGGCAACAGCTCGGTAACGCCGTAGAGCTCAGCCAAGGAACGTACGCCCGTCGGAATATGGGCAAATTTCACCGTTGCACGGACCGGTCCGGCCGCCCGCAACCAGCCAAGCATCACGGCGATCGCCGAGGAATCGGCCTCGCTGACCTCGGTGAAATCAAAGACCTGTTCGCCAGCCTGCAGTTCGGCACGACCGGCATCGAGCAGAGCGCGCGCATTGGCCATGACCAGCGGCACCTTGATAACCAGGCGCCCCGCCTGACGCTCGATCATTTTTTGTCGGCCTTGGCCAGATTCGATTCCAGCGACTTATTCTTGGCCGTGATCGTCGCCACCAGGCCGTCGATGCCGCCATTGCGCACTTCCTGGGCGAATTGTTCGCGATAGTTGGTCACCAGGCTGATCCCGGCCACGGTCACGTCATAAACCTTCCAGCCGGCCTCCAGCTTTTCCAGGCTGTAATCGAGCTGGATCGGCTTGCTGCCCGCCTGCGCCACTTCGGTACGGACCAGCACCTCGGTATCGCCAGCCGCCATCTTGAACGGCTTGTACACCACCTTCTGGTTCTTGTAGCCGGTCAGGGCATTGGCGTAAGTACGCACCAGCAAGGTCTTGAACTCGCCGGCCAGTTGCGCCTGCTGCGGGGGGGTTGCCTTCCGCCAGTCCTTGCCGACGGCGAGCGAGGTCATGTGCGCGAAATTGAAATTGGGCAGCACTTTCTTGTCGATCAGTTCGATGACCTTGTGCGTATTGCCGTTCTGAATTTCGGCATCCTTGCGAATGATCTCTAGCACCTCTTCCGTGACGCGTTGCACCATGGCATCCGGCGCCTCCTGGGCATGTACGGAAGCGGCGACAAAAGTGGCAAAGAGGAAGGCGAATAACTTGTTCATTGTTGGTTCTATCGGAAATCAATCATCCAGCCGCGGCGGGCGGCCATCGTAAATCTGGTTGCGGCGACGCTGCAGGTAGGCATCGCGGATATAGGCATACTTGTCGAGCGCCGCTTCCTCGACCACCTTGTCGGCCGGCAATAGGCTGGCGCGGATATCAACAAAACGTAGGGCTACGCTACTGTTGCGCGCCGGGATCGGGCGCACATAGCCGACCGGGTCGACAAAGTAATCGACACCCCAGCCCGCCGTATCGCGCACAGTGCGCGGCCCGATGATCGGCCAGAACAGGTAGCCGCCATCACCGACGCCCCAGACCGCAAGCGTCTGGCCGAAATCCTCGTCGTGTTTTTCAAGACCGAGTTCGCTGGCCACATCGAAGAGACCGAAAATGCCGACCGTCGAATTGATCAGCAGGCGGCCGACATCGACGCCGGCATCGCCGAACTTGCCCTGCAGCGCACCGTTGACGCCGATCCACAGGTCGGCGGCATTGCCGAAGAAATTACCGACACTGGCCTTGACCGGCAGCGGAGCGACCTTGTCGTAGGCCTGGCCGACCGGCTTCGCGACCGCCTTGTCCACCGCCTCGTGCACCGCGAACATGCTGCGGTTAAAGCCTTCATAGGGGTCGTGCTGCGCCTCGTCGGCCAGCGCACCGCCCACCAGGGACATGGCCAGCAGAGCGCCGGCGAGCAGTCGGCGAGAGGCGCGCAGCCCCGGAGCTTCGAGCATCAATGTCATTTTTTATCCTGTCCTTCCGCCGCCTTGCTGAAAAGGAACTGACTGATCAGTTTTTCCAGAACGACGGCCGATTGCGTCTTGGTCACGGTGTCACCCGCCTTCAACATCTTCTCGTCGCCCCCGACATCGAGTCCGACGTATTGCTCACCGAGTAGACCCGCGGTGTAAATCGAGGCGAAAGTGTCTTTCGGAAACTGGTAGCGACCGTCGACGTTCATCGTCACCACCGCTTCATAACTGGCTGGATCAAACTTGATGTCGGCGATGCGACCGACGACGACGCCGGCGCTTTTCACCGGGCCGCGCACTTTCAGGCCACCGATGTTATCAAACTTGGCGAACAGCGTATAAGTATCGGACAGGTGGGCCGACGAAAGATTGCCGACCTTGAGCGCCAAAAACAACACGGCGGCCAGGCCCAGCGCGACGAAGAAACCGACCCAGAGGTCGAGAACGGTACGGTTCATGAAGATCCCCGGAACATGAAGGAGGTAAGAACGAAATCGAGTGCCAAGATAGTCAGCGCCGAAGTGACCACGGTGCGAGTGATCGCCCGCGAAACGCCTTCGGCGGTCGGCACGGAATCGTAACCTTCGAATACGGCAATCAGCGATACCGCGATGCCAAACACAAAACTCTTGATGATGCCGTTCCAGATGTCGTAGCGCCAATCGACGCCGGCCTGCATCTGCGACCAGAAGGCACCGTCATCGACACCGATGAAAACGACGCCGATCAGCCAGCCGCCGAGCACGCCCATCGCCGAGAACATCGCGGCAAGCAGCGGCATCGATACGATGCCACCCCAGAAACGCGGTGCGACGACGCGGGCGATCGGATTGACCGCCATCATGTCCATCGCCTTCAGCTGCTCGGTCGCCTTCATCAGGCCGATTTCCGCCGCCACCGACGTGCCGGCGCGCGACGCGAAAAGCAGCCCGGCCACCACCGGCCCCAGTTCGCGGGTCAGGGACAGCGCCACCATGATGCCCAGCGCCTCGGTCGAACCGAAGCGCTGCAGCGTTTCATAGCCCTGCAGGCCGAGCACCATGCCGACGAACAGGCCGGAAACAAGAATAATCAACAGCGACAGCACGCCGCTGAAGTAGATTTCGCGCAGGGTCAGCGGCAGGCGGCGGAAAGCCGTGCCGGAATGGGTCAGGATGGCGATGAAGAAGCGGGTCGCGAAGCCCAGGCGCCAGACCCGCTCGACGACCGCATTACCGAGCTTGCGCAGCCAGTTGACCGGATTAAGCATGTTGGCCCCCGGACAGGAATTCCTCGGCGATCGGCGGCGCCGGATAATCGAAATGCACCGGCCCATCGACTTCGGCATGCACGAACTGGTGCACGAAGGGATCGGTCGAAGCGCGGATCTGGTCCGGCGTGCCTTCGGCGACGATCCGCCCGTTGGAGACGAAATAGATGTAATCGACGATCTGCAGCGATTCCTGCACATCGTGGGTCACCATGATCGAAGTCGCGCCCAGCGCGTCGTTCAGCTTGCGGATCAACTGGCCGATGACACCCAGCGCGATGGGATCGAGGCCGGTAAACGGCTCGTCGTACATCACCAGCATCGGATCGAGCGCCACCGCCCGGGCCAGCGCGACACGCCGCGCCATGCCGCCGGAAAGCTCGCCCGGCATCAACTGGCTGGCGCCGCGCAGGCCGACCGCTTCCAGCTTCATCTGCACCAGGTCGCAGATCATTTCTTCCGACAGGTCGGTATGCTCACGCAGCGGGAAAGCGACATTGTCGAACACCGAGATGTCGGTAAACAGCGCGCCGAACTGGAACAGCATGCCCATCTTGCGGCGCAGGCGATAAAGCTCGGCTTCGGACATTTCGCTGACCTGGTGCTTTTCCAGGCGAACGTGGCCGCCGGTCGGTCGCAACTGACCGCCGATGCAGCGCAGCAGGGTCGTCTTACCGCACCCCGAGCCGCCCATGATGGCCACCACCTTGCCGCGCGGGATCTTCATGTTGATCCCCTGCAGCACGGGCCGGCCGTCATAGTCGAACTGGAGGTCGTCGATATCGACGAGAATGTCTTGGGGCAAAACGCTATCCTTTTTTCAGTCGGGCGATTTTAGCAGACTCGCCCGAAAACGCCCGCCACCGGCCGGGAAAAGGCAGGAAAAATTACTACGGGATTTTCCCCAGGCGCCAGTTCCTCACGGCAAGTCCGGCGAACTTTACAAAACTTCACCAAACGCGCCTAGTGGCAAATATGACGCTGTTCTATTTTCCAAGGCCGCGTCGCCATTCTTTTCGTCGTTCTCGTCCTCGCCCCCATCTGGAGCACCTTGCGCCCGATGCCCACACCTGTATTCCTGGCAATGCTCGCTTCCCTGGCCCTGGCCGCCTGTTCGGCTCCCGTGCCCCGCCAGCCGCTGCGCGGCCACCTGAACGCCGCCAGCCTGCCAACAATTACGGTTCCCGGCGAAATCCCGCCGCCCGTGATGCAGACGTTGCCCCGGCCCGGAACGCATGCCGCCGGCAAAGCCGAAACCTACAGCGTCGTAGTCAATAACGTCCCGGTCCATGATCTGCTGTTCGCGCTGGCCCGCGATGCCGGGCTCAACATCGACATTCACCCCGGTCTCAGCGGGGAGGTGACGCTCAATGCCACCCACCAGACGCTGGCGCAGTTGCTCAGCCGGATCGCCCGGCAGGTCGACATGCGCATCGAACAGGAGGGGCCGAATCTCGCCATCATGCCCGACTCGCCCTTCCTCAAGCATTACGCGGTCGATTACGTGAATATGTCACGTCAGGTCAGCGGCACCGTCGCCGCCAACAGCCAGATCGCTAGCGGCCTGCCCGGCACGACGGGGAGCGCCGCCGGCAACGTCGCCAGCGGCGGCAACCTGTCGACGACCCGCATCGAGAACCTGTCGAAAAACCAGTTTTGGGAGTCGCTGGAAAGGAACATCAAGGACATCCTACGCGAAACCGACAAGATCCTGCCGCCGGGTTCCAGCGAAACCGTGGTCGAACAGAACAGCAACCTGGCTGCCACCGGCCTGGCCGCCCTGCCGCCGACCACCGGCAAGCGCACCGGACAGGCGGCGGCGAACCTGCTGCAGGGCGCGGCCACGCCGAGCTCGACCAGCCAGGCGAGCGGCAATGCGACGGTGCGGCGAAGCACCTTCCGGGAAGCTGCCTCGGTGATCATGAATATCGAGAGCGGCGTCATCATCGTCCGGGCTACCCAACGCCAGCACGAACGCATCCAGGATTTTCTCGATCGCGTCACCAGCGCCGCGCGGCGCCAGGTCCTGATCGAATCGACCATCGTCGAAGTGGTCCTCAAGGATGGCTACGAGCAAGGCATCGACTGGACCCAGCTAAGCGCCGGCGGCCTCGTCGAATACCTCGGCAACCCGCTGAAAAGCGCCGTCAACCTCAAATACACCCGGGATCAGAACCCAAATGCGCTGATCAGCCTGCTCGACACTTTCGGGACCACGAAAGTGCTGTCCAGTCCGCGTCTTTCCGTGCTCAACAACCAGACGGCACTGCTCAAGGTAGTCGAAAACTATGTCTACTTCACGGTCAAGGCCGACACCACGAGCACCGCCAATGTCGGCACCTCGATCACCTATACGACTACGCCGCAAACCGTTTCGGTCGGCCTGGTGATGGCCGTCACGCCTCAGGTCAGTGGCAACGACATGATCATCCTCAATGTCCGGCCGACCATCACCAGTGTCGGCAAGGAAATCGCCGACCCCAACCCCGAACTGCGGAAAAACGGCATCGAGAACCTGGTGCCGGTGATCCGCACCCGCGAAGTCGAATCGGTGATGCGCGTCGCCAGCGGCGACATTGCCGTCCTCGGCGGCCTGATGGAAGACAAGGTCGATTACCAGACCCGCCGCCTGCCCCTGGCCGGGCAGATTCCCCTGGCCGGCGAACTGGTCAATAACCGCAATAACCTGGCGCAAAAATCGGAACTGGTCATTTTCCTACGCCCCATCGTCATCAAGGAAGCCAGCCTCGACGGCGACTTCCGCAATCTGCGCGACTTCCTGCCCGACCGCGATTTCTTCAGGCCACCCAACGAAGCCCAGCCCTTCAACTTGGCCCCAAGCCCCTGAGCCTGCGCCATGAGCCCGTTACCCGACCTCGCCCACGCGCCGCCCGCCGCCTCAGCCCGTTGTCGCGGGCTGTTCCGCCGGCTGTTCTGCCTCACCCTCGCCCTGCCAGGTCTCGGCGACAGCGGGCAACCGGCGCTGGCCGTAGACGGCATCGGGGCCGCGCCGCTTGCCGGCCAGTCCGTCACGCAGGACGCGGTTTCGGTCGTCCCGCCGGCGGTATCGGGCATGCCGGAGCAGCCGCCCCCCAGCCCGGCCACCCGTGCCGTCAGCCGCAAGGACAGCGCCCCGGGTCCGGCGCGCCGCCCGGAAACATTGGCGACGCCCCTGTTCCAGCGCAGCGATTCGGCGCCCAGCGCCAGCCTGCTGCGCCAGGGCTATGCCAAACTGCTGCGCGACGAACTGGCAAGCGCCCGCCAGGACTACGAACAGGCGATCCAGCACGACCCCAACAACTGCGACGCCCTGCTGGCGCTGGCGGCCATTGCCGAGCGCCGCGGACAATCCGCCGAGGCCGACGCCTTTCGCCAGCGTGCCTTGATCGCCGCCCCCGATGACCCGGCCGTGCTGGCGGCCAGCCTGGGCGTCGCCGGGAGCGATCCGCAAACGACGGAAAGCCGCCTGAAAATCCTGCTCGCCCGGCAGGCCGATTCGCCGCCCCTGAATTTCGCGCTGGGCAATCTTTACGCGCGCCAGAACCGCTGGTCGGAAGCCCAGCCGCTCTATTTGCGCGCGGTCGCCGGTGAAGGCGACAACCCGGACTATCAGTACAACCTGGCGCTCAGCCTCGACCATCTGCACCAGCCCCAAGTCGCCGCCCGGCACTATCGCCGGGCGCTGGCGACGGCCGAGACGCGGCCGCCCGCTTTCGATGCGCAACAGGTCGGGCGCCGCCTGGCCGAACTGGGTTTGTGAAGCGGCATGAGCGGCGCCGCACACCGCCTGCTGGGCCAGAGCATGCTTGCCGCCGGCAAACTGACGGAAGATCAGCTGCGCATCGCCCTGCACGAGCAGCAGAAACTCAAGCGACCGCTGGGCAAACTGCTGGTCAGCCTGGGCTTCATTTCGGAAGACAGCCTGCGTCTGGCGCTCGCCGAAAACCTGGACAAGCCGAGCATCGATCTCGCCCGCGCCGTCATCGACCCGCAAGCCGTCAAGCTGCTGCCGCGTGACCTGGCCAAACATCACCGCCTGCTGCCGCTCGACTACGACCCGCAGCATCGACGGCTGGTCCTCGCCGTTGCCGACGTCCACGACCTGGTTGGCCTCGACCGCGTTCGCGCCCGGCTCGAGCCGGGAACCCAAATCGAAACCCTGCTCGCCGGCGAATCGGACATCGATCGCGCCATCGATTTCCATTACGGTCATGAATTGTCAATCGACGGCATCCTGCACGAACTGGAAACCGGCGAAATGGACCGCGCAACCTGGCCGGGCGACGATTTCCGCCAGCCGGTGGTGCGCTTGATCGACGCCCTGCTGACCGACGCCGTCAAGCAGGGCGCGTCCGACATCCACTTTGAGCCGGAAGCCGGCTTCCTGCGCATCCGCTACCGGATCGACGGCATCCTGCGCCCGCTGCGTTCCCTGCATAAATCCTACTGGCCGGCGATGAGCGTCCGCCTGAAGATCCTGGCCAGCATGAACATCGCCGAAATGCGCGCGCCGCAGGATGGCCGGATCGGCCTCACCGTTTCCGGACGGCCGATCGATTTTCGTGTTTCCTGCCAGCCGACCATCCATGGCGAAAACATCGTCCTGCGCATCCTGGACCGGCAAAAAGGCATCGTGCCCCTGGATCGGCTCGGCTTCGACGACAGCCAGATGCAGCAACTGAAGACGATGATCGCCCGGCCGGAAGGCATCATCCTCGTCACCGGCCCGACCGGCAGCGGCAAGACGACGACGCTCTACTCGCTGCTCAATCATCTCAACAACGAGGCCATCCATATCATGGCGCTCGAAGACCCGGTCGAATACCCGATGCCGCTGGTCCGCCAGACGGCCGTGGCGGAAAGCGCCAAGCTCGATTTCGCCAACGGCATCCGCTCGATGATGCGCCAGGACCCCGACATCATCCTGGTCGGCGAAATCCGCGATACCGAAACGGCCGCCATGGCTTTCCGGGCGGCGATGACCGGCCATCAGGTGTTTTCCACCCTGCATACCAACTCGGCAATCGGCGCCATTCCCCGCCTCCTCGACAGTGGCGTGCCGGCGGAAATCATGGCCGGCAACATCATCGGCATCGTCGCCCAGCGCCTGATTCGCCGCCTGTGCCCGCAGTGCCGGGTGCCCACCGCGCCGGACGCGGCGGAAAGCCGACTCTTTGCCGAACCGCCGCCGCTGCTGTTCCGGGCCGGCGGCTGCCCGTTGTGCGATTTCCAGGGTTACCGGGGTCGCCTGGCAATCATGGAATTGCTGCGCATCGATGGCGAACTGGACGAACTGATCGCGCGCCGGGCAACGGCGCACGACATCCGCCGCCAGGCAGTGCACCGCGGCTTTCGGCCGCTCGCCGAAGATGGCCTGCGCCGCGTCGCGGACGGCACCACCGCACTGGCCGAACTCGGCCGGGTCGTCGACCTCACCGACCGGCTCTAGCCATGCGATTCGCCTACAAGGCAGTCGGCCCGGACGGACGCAAGCGGCGCGGTCATCTTGAAGCGGGCAACATTTTCGATCTGGAAAGCCGCCTGAAACGGATGGACCTCGTACTGATCAGCGGCCAGCCACTGTCGCCGGGCAGCCGCTTCGGCCAGCGACAACGGCTGGCGCGCCGGCAGATGATCAGTTTCTGTTTCCATCTCGAACAGTTGACCAGCGCCGGCATCCCGCTGCTCGACGGCCTGCAGGATCTGCGTGACAGTACCGCGCACCCCGGCTTTCGCGATGTCGTCGGCGGCCTGATCGAGGGCATTGAAGGCGGCCAGACGCTATCGCAAGCGCTCGCCGACCAGCCTGCCGTCTTCAACCGGGTCTTCGTCAATCTGATCAATGCCGGCGAAGTGAGCGGCCATTTGCCGGAGGTGCTGCACAATCTCGCCGAATCGCTGAAATGGGAAGACGAACTGGCGGCACACAACAGAAAACTTCTGCTCTATCCATCCTTCGTCGCCGCCATCGTGCTCGCCGCAACCCTGTTCTTGATGATCTACATGGTGCCGCAGCTCAAGGTCTTCGTGAAAAACCTGGGACAGGTCCTGCCGGCGCAGACTCGGCTGCTCTTTTTCCTGGCCGACCGGCTCGCCGAATACTGGCCCGTCTTCCTGTTGCTGCCCGTCCTCGCCGTAGCCGGCAGTCTGCTCGTCGTGCGTCGCAGCCGGAGCGCCCGCCTGCGCCTCGATGCCCTCAAGCTGCATTTGCCGATCGTCGGCGGCATCATCAACAAGATCATTCTGTCGCGCTTTGCCAACACGCTGGCCATGCTCTACGCCGCCGGCATCCCTGTCATCGAAGCCATCGCGACGACCCGGCTCATCGTCGGCAACCGGATGCACCAGCAGGCGCTGCAGCAGGTTGAAGAGTCAGTGCGGACCGGACGCAGCATCAGCAACGCCTTTCACGAGGCGGGCATTTTTCCGCCACTGGTCGTCCGCATGCTGCGGGTCGGTGAAAACACCGGGAAACTGGACAGCGCACTGCGCAATGTCAGCTATTTCTACAATCGCGACGTCGGGGATGCCGTCGCCCGGCTGCAGGCGATGATCGAACCGACGCTCACCGTCAGCCTCGGCCTGATCCTCGGCTGGATCATGTGGTCGGTCATCGCACCGATTTACGACGTCATCAGCCGGATCAAGCTGTGAGCGGCAAGCACCTGCTCCATCTCGAAACGCAGCGCCTTGCCGCCTTCCACTGGCGGCGCGGACAATTGCAAGCGGGCGGCGTCTTCGCGGCCGACGCCGACGGCCTGGCCCGCTTTGCCGAATTTCTCGGCCAACACCGTCAACATTGCTTTCACCTGCTGGCCGATCTGGCGGATGAAGCTTGCGTCGTCGAAACCATTCCCCGGCTGCGCGGCGCCGACCGCCAGGCGCTCCTCGAACGCAAACTCGCCCAGCACTTCCCGGGCAGCGAGTTGACGATGGCCGTTTCCCTGGGCCGGGACAGCACCAACCGGCACAGCGAGAAGCTGCTGCTGACGGCCTTTACCCGGCCGGAACAGTTCGCGCCATGGCTAACCTGCCTCGACCAGGCCGAGGTCGCGCTGGCGGGCATTTACTCGGTCACCCAGTTGAGCGGCCGGTTGCTGGAAATACTCGGGCAACCGGTCCACCGCGGCCTGTTGCTCAGCCGGTCCGGGGATTCGATCCGTGAAAGCTACCTTCGCGACGGCCAGGTGATCTTTTCACGGCGGGCGGCGCTGAACGACCACACCGGTCTTGATCTGGCGGGCGCCTGTGCCGATCAGGCCAGCCAGCTTCGGCACTACCTGATCGGCCAGCGCCTGCTCGACCGGGGCGAGTCCCTGCCCGTCTGCATCATCGCCCCGCCGCAAGCGGTGACAGCGAGCGAAAAGGCCTGCCGGAACAGCCCGGAACTCGGCTTCACGATATTCGACAACCCGGCCGTCGCCCGCCGGCTCAAGCTCAAAAACTTGCCGACCGGCGACGGCGACACGCCACTGTTCCTTCACCTGCTGGCGGAGAGCGCACCGCGCCAGCAATTCGCCGGCGCCGCGCGGCGGCGACTTTTCCGTCTCCGGCAGGTGGGACGTTGCCTGCTCGGCCTGAGTTTCGCCATCCTGCTCGGCAGCGCCCTGTGGACCGCAAACAACGCCTACCGGACGGATCGGCTCGACGGCGAGAGCCAGGAGCTTGCCCGGGACAGCGCGGAGTCGCAGCGCCGCTACCAGGAAATTACCGCGACCTTTCCACCACTGGCCGTCGACTATCCTGACCTGCGCCGCCTGACCGACCGCTACGCCGAACTGATGCAGCGGCAAGGCCGGCTCGCCCCGGCCTGGCGATCGATCAGCCAGGCTCTCGAGCCGGTACCGGCCATCGAACTGAGCAGCCTCGACTGGAAAATCGACGCTACCGGGCCGGGCACGGCGATCACCGAAAGCATCACCCTGGCCGGCAATTTCCCGGAAGAAAGCCTCAGCCCGCGGCACAGGGAGGACTATTTCGAACAGTTCGCCGCCCCACTGCGCGACGCCCCGGGCACCAGGCTCGACATCCTGCAGCACCCCGACCACCTCGATCCGCAACGCGTCCTCACCGGCGGCGACCGCGAGCCAGCCAACGACCAGACATCGGGTTTCGCCCTGCGTCTGACACGGCAGATCGCGCCATGAACATCAGCCGCCGCGACCTGGCCCGACTGGCCTTGCCGCTACTGGCCTGCGGCTGTGCGGCCGGACTGGGCGGCATGCTGCTCGCCTGGAGCGGCAGCCGGCTGGACAGCGCCGAACGGCAGCGCGACGCCACGCGCAGCAGCCGCAATGCGCTCGAGCATCGCCTGGGTCAGGTCCGCGGCGAGGCCCGCGATCGGGCAGCGCGAGCCGAAATCTTCGCTCGCTTGCAAGCCGCCGGCATCGTCGGCGACGACCAACGCTTGGCCTGGGCGGCCAAGCTTCGCGCCACGCAGCGCGACCTGCAGTTGCCCGGCCTGCATTACGAATTTGCCGCCCAGGCGCCGCTTGATGCCAGCGACCATTCCCAACCCGCGTTTTTCAGCACGCCGCTGCGCCTGCAACTGCAATTGCGGCATGAGGCGGAACTGCTCGATTTCCTGGCTCGCCTCGAACAGGACGCCGGAGCGCTGGTCCTGGTCGACGGCTGCCACGTTGCACGCCGCAGCGAAGGCGACCGCGTCACCGGCCTCAACGCCGACTGTCGCCTGCAATGGCTGACCATCCACCGGGCCGCGACCCAGCCATGAAGTCGCTTGCCCGAGCCATCGCCTGGCTGCTCCTAATCCTGGTGCTGCTCGCCAGCGGCGCCGACAGCACGGCCAGCGAAACACTGGGGCGGCTCTTTTTGACGCCGGCGCAGCGCAACGCCCTGGATCGGCAGCGCCAGACCGATGCCCGATTTCCGACAAGTGACGCCGGGAAGGCGCTGACCCTAGACGGGGAAATCCGGCGCAGCAACGGCCGCCGCGTCCGGCGCTGGGTCCGGGATCCGGCGGGTGACGCCGAGGACGACAGCCAGGTGCCGGCACTCGCGGTCGGCAGCAGTTACCACCCGGCGACCGGCGAGCGCGACGACCTGCTCGGTGGCGGCCGCATCCGCATCGAACCGGGCAGCGCGGCAAAATGACCGGCTACCGCGGCGCCGGCCGGCAAGGCGGCTTCATCCTCTGGCTGCTTCTGGTGGCACTCGTCATGGCCGGCAGCTATGCCGGTTATCGGGCGGCGAACGGCCAGCTCGGCCGCTTTCGGCAGGATGCCGTGCTGGCCGCCACCTTGCTGCGCGCCAAGGACGCGCTGCTCGCCCGCGCCGTTGTCGACGACAATCGTCCGGGCAGCCTGCCCTGCCCCGATCTGATCACCAACAGCCCGGGTTCATACAATCTCTCCGGCGACGGCAAGGCCGACCTGCTGGCCGGCGACCAGTGCCCGAGCAATGTCGGCGGCTTTCCGTGGCGCACCCTCGGCCTGCCGCCACTCACCGACGAGGGCGGCAACCCGTTGTGGTACGCCCTGTCCCCAACCTTGCGCGACGACACCAGCGCCCAGCCGATCAACAGCGACACGGCGATGGCGCTCAGCGTCGATAATCGCGTCGACATTGCAGCCATCATCATGGCGCCGGGTTCGCCGACCGGCGGCCAGCACCGTCCGTCGGTTCATCCGGCAGACTACCTGGAAGGCGGCAACGGCCAGAGCAACAACTATGTCAGCCGCGCGCCGGACAGCAACTTCAACGACGTACTGCTCGTCCTGACCCGGCAGGAAGTGATGGCTGCCGTCGAAAAGCGTGTCGCAGGCGAAATCAGGCAGTGTCTTGAAGAACATGTGCTGTCGAGCGCCAATCCCGAACACCGTTACCCATGGCCGACCCCGCTCGCCGCCGCCAATTTCCTGGGCCACCCCGGCAGCCGCTTCGGGCGAATGCCCCAGGCGCAGCCGACCAGCGGTCCGGCGGCCGCCGCCAACGCCAGTCTGGCACGGCTGGCGCAGGGCGCGGCCCAACTCGCCGGAAGTCCGGATGGCAGTCAACAACTGGCCGCAGCCCGATCCCTGGACGATGCCGTGATCCGGGCCCGCAACCTGTTTGAAACCTTTTTCCTCGCCGCCAGCCAACTCAAGCAGCAGGCCGACGAGATGGCGGCGCGACTACAGACGTTGCAGACGACGATTGCCACCGCCGCGGGCAGCGGCCGGATCAGCCGCAGCGAAGGCAGCGCCATCCGGACGCTCAGCGGCGACAGCGCAGCGACATTGGGCGGCTTGCCCGAGTTGCTCGGTCAGTTCGGCGTCGATCCTTTTCCCTGGGAACTGGCGCGCCGGCGAGCCGTCTTGCAGAACGCCGCCACAGCGGCGCAGTTGCTTGGCGCCAGCCGGAACGTTATGGAATTGCTGACGGCGACGTACAGCCCGCGTCCCGACCTGGCGCCGGCCTTGAGCGCCAGCCTTGCTGCCGGCACCGAGGCGACGGCACAGGCGGCCGCCGCCGAGTCAGGCGACGCCAACCGGCTGGCCCTGGCCCGCTCAGCCAGCGGCACGCTGCTTGAGGCGACCGGCGCCTTGCTGGCGGCAGTCGATGCCAGTCGCGTCAATGTCCTGTCCGGGGAAATCGACGACTACGCCAGACTTCTCGACGAGCTATACCGGGCATGGCAAATTTCGCCGCGCCCGGAAGACGTCGCCGCCCTCGGCACCGCGGCAAGGGCCGGCGGAACGATACTTTCCACCATCAGCACCGGCGTCAGCGCCATCGTCAGCGCCCGCAACGCAGCCGTACCGGCCCTGGCGATGCTGGGCGCAGCGGCGCAAGCCCCACTCCCGAATAGCGCGCAACTCGCCGCCCAGGCCGGGCTGGCGGTCGACAGTCTACGGACCCTGGAAGCGGCGATTGCCACCAACGAAGCCATCGACAACAATCTGGCGCGAACCAGTATCGATGCCGATCGGGCGGCCTACGCGGCAGCCCGCACGGAATTCGTGCAGATCGACACCGCCGCGATTCGCCCCCTGCAAAGCACCATCGTGCCCTATGCCGACGCCCTGGGAAATGCCGCCGGCAGCCTCAAGCTGTGGGCCGGCATCGTCGCCGCCAACGCCGGCCTGATCGCGCCGCTCGCCAAGGCCAGTCCGCTCGAAAATGGCAGCAGTCCAGTAACGGTCGAGGCGCTCGACGGTTCGGCCTACAGCGCCGCGGAAAACGTCCGGAACAGCCTGTCCGGCCGCACGGGATTGAGCGAGGCCTTGCAGGCCGAGATCGACAGTCCCGGCCATGACAACCAGGCCCGTGTCGCCGCGGCACTCGCCGAAACGGCCGCTCGACTGAGCATCCTGCTCGAGCGGGCCGGCACCCTGGCTGGCGAATTGCCCGGCACGACGGCCAGTGCCCAACCCATGGTCTGGAATTCGGCGCGCTGCGACATGCTGCGCCCGGCAGTGGATAGCTGGTGGAACCGCAACCAGTGGACCAAGCTGATCTTTTACCAGATCGCCGGGCCGCTGCAGGCAACGGCGCGCCGGATCACGGTCAATGGCCTGGCCGGCTATCGCCTCGTCGTCGTCGCGAGCGGCCGGGCACTTGCTGGACAGAACCGGAACGTGCCCGGCGTCGCCAACTTTCTCGAGGGGGTGAATGCCGATCCTTCGCGCGACGGCGAGGCCCGCAACCCGCAGGATGCCCTGGTCGCCGGCCCGGCGACCACCGGCTTCAATGATTGCCTGGCTTACTGAATGCCGATGACGCAGCGGCAATTCGTCCAGGGCGGATTTTCGCTACTTGAACTGGCCATCGTCCTGTTCATCGTCGCGCTGCTCGCCGGCAGTATGCTGCCCGCCGTTTCCGCCCGGCAAAACGCCATGGAACAGGCCGCAGTCCGCCAGCAGCTCGATGATATCCGCGAAGCGCTGCTCGGCTTCGCCATCCGCTACGGGCGCCTGCCCTGCCCGGCCGCCCCTGGCAGCAGCGGCGGCGAATCGCCGGAAAATGGCGGCAACTGCAGCCATCCCTGGAACGGCTTGTTGCCGGCGATCACCCTCGGCATCCAGCCGGTCGATAGCAAGGGCTACGCCGTCGATCCCTGGGGCAACCCCATTCGTTATGCCGTCAGCACTTTCAAGAATGCAACCTGCGGATCGGCCCCTTGCCTGACCAGTGAAGACGGCCTGCGCCACAGCTGGAACAGCGAAACGCCGCCGGCGCCTGATCTGCACGTCTGCAACGCCGCAGCGGGGGCTTCCGGCAGCGGCGGCAGCGCCGAATGCGCCAGCGGCAGCACGCTGAACAGGGAAGCCGTAGCCGTCTTTTTCTCGACCGGCAGAAACGGCGGCCGCGAGCCGGCGGGCGCCGACGAAATCGCCAATCGCAACAATACCCGGCTGTTCGTGGCACACGCCGCCAACGCGGCGCCCAATGAATTCGATGACGAGGTCGATTGGCTGTCGCCGAACATTTTCTACAGCCGCCTGCTCGCCGCCGGCCGCCTGCCCTGAACTGCACTTCTTCACAAAAATTGACAAACGATTTATGACAATGTTCTAGATTTAACGAACCAATTCGTCGCAACAACACCGGAGGATGTCATGAATCACAAGCAACATGGCTTTACCCTCGTCGAGATTGCCGTTGTGCTGGTCATTATCGGCTTGCTGCTGGGTGGCGTGCTGAAAGGCCAGGAAATGATCAACAGCGCCAAGGTCAAGAACCTGGCCGGCGATTTCCGTTCGATCCCGTTGTTCATCTACGGTTACCAGGACAAGTTCAAGCGCCTGCCGGGCGATGATCCGGATGTTGTGAATCACCTTGGCGGCTCCGCCATACTGGCAAGCACGCCGGCCGGCAGCAAGACCGGTAACGGCCTGATCGAGGGCAAATGGGACTCGACAATCAAAAGCGACGAGAGCGTGCTGTTCTGGCAGCATGTCAGACTGGCCGGCTTGGCCACCGGCTCGACGGACTTTGACGACGTCACCAAGGCCGGTCTGCCGAGCAATGCCGAAGGTGGCCGGGTCGGCCTGCAGATGACGCCACCGATCAACGGACTGAGCGGCACCTACCACGTCTGCTCATCCGGCATTAACGGCAAGCTGGCCCAGCAGCTGGATGCCAGCATCGACGACGGAGCGCCGAATCGGGGTTCGCTGCAGGCCCAGGAAACGACCACGACGGCTACGGAAGCGGGCGCCACGGCATACGACGCAAGCAAGGTCTATGTCGTCTGCCTGGCCTTCTAATCCGGCATGCCCCCAGTGCCAGCCTCTGTTGTTATGGTACTAGTTCGCTCCCCCCCGGCGCGCCGTCTCGTTCTTGAGCAGGCGCTCCTCGGCGGCAGTCACCGCTTCGGGCGTGCCGAGGACGACCACCACGTCGCCTTCTTCCAGGCGCATCGCCGATGCCGGCTCAACGGCGCGAATGCCGCGCCGGCGGATGGCGCTGACTTCGCAGCCGCAGCCCTCCAGATCGAGTTGCAGCAGGGTGCGTCCAATGGCCGCTGCGCCCGGTGTCAGCCAGACCGAATGCAGCCGGGGCTGGTGATCCTCGTCTTCCTCGCGATCGGAAAAGCCGCGATAAAAGCCGCGCAACAACCGGTAGCGCTGGCTGCGGATGAGCCGGATGCGCTTGAGCACCCGGTTGAGCGGCACGCCGACCAGGACCAGCGCATGCGACGCCAGCATCAGGCTGGCTTCGAGCGTTTCCGGCACGACTTCGGCGGCACCGGCTTTCGACAGGCGCCCCATGTCGCGCTCGTCCGAGGTCCGGACGATGACTGGCAGATCGGGGCGCAATTCCTGGACGTGATGCAGGATTTTCTCGGCCAGCGGCGTATCGCTCATCGTAAAGATGAGCACGCTGGCCCGCATCAAACCGGCTGCCATCAGCGATTCCTTGCGCCCGGCATCACCGTAAACGACATTTTCGCCACCGGCCGCCGCTTCCCGGACACGGTCCGGATCGAGGTCGAGAGCGATGTAATTGACGCCTTCCTGGCTGAGAAAACGCGCCAGATACTGGCCGCTACGGCCGAATCCGCAAAGGATGGCGTGTTTTTCCGTACCCATCGACTGGGCGGCAATCTGAGTCAACTGCATCGAACGCAGCAGCCATTCGCTGGCCACGAAACGCATCACCAGTCTTTCGCTGTACTGGACGACAAAGGGCGCCAACAACATGGAAAGGACGAGCACGCTGAGCGCCAATTGCTCGATTTCCTTCGGCAGGTGCAGGATTTCGCCGAGCAGCACGAAGCCGAATTCGCCGCCGGCGCACAACCACAGTGCCGAGCGGATGGCGTTGCCGGGCGTCGAACCCAGGCGCCAGGAGAGGAGGCCGACCACCAGAGCCTTCAGCGTCAGCAGCGCGGCCAGCCCGAGCAGCACCTGCCACCAGATGCCGAGCAGCACGACAGGATTGACCTTGACGCCGATGGTGACGAAGAAAAGGCCCATCAGCACATCGCGGAAAGGCTTGATGTCTTCTTCCACCTGCAGCCGGTATTCGGTTTCCGAGATCAGCATGCCGGCCACGAATGCCCCCAGCGCCTGCGACAGGCCGGCCAGTTCGGTGATGGTGGCGAGACCGAGCGTGATCAGCAGCACGTTCAGCACAAACACTTCCGAGGACTTGGCGCGGGCCACGAAATGGAACCATTTGCGCATCAGGCTCTGGCCGAAGACCAGAATCACCGCCAGCACCACCACCGCCTTCAGCAAGGCAATGCCGAGCAGCATGGCGAGTTTTTCCGGCGGCTCGTTGAGTGCCGGAATCAGGACCAGCAGCGGCACTACCGCCAGATCCTGGAAGAGCAGCACGCCCATGATTTCGCGGCCGTGCGCCGAATCGAGCTGCATCCGCTCGGACAGCAGCTTGGTCAGCACGGCGGTGGATGACATCGCAAAAACGCCGCCCAGCGCGATGCCCAGTTGCCAGTTCACGCCGAGCAGCATGACCAGCCCGGAAATCAGCAACATGCTGAGCGCGACCTGCAGCAGTCCCAGCCCGAAGACAATGCGCTTCATGGCATAGAGCTTGGGCAACGAAAACTCGAGGCCGATCGAGAACATCAGGAAGACGACCCCGAATTCGGCCAGATATTCGGCGCGATAGACGTCGCGCATCAGGTTCAGCGCATGTGGCCCGATGATGCTGCCGACCAGCAGGTAGCCGAGCACCGGAGGCAGATTGAAGCGGCGGAAGATGACCACCGCCAGTACCGACGCACCAAGCAACAGGAGGATAAGGGAGAGTACGCTCAAGGCCGTTTTCGCGATTCAGGTATACTCCGGCCATCATAACCGCAGCCTGCTCATGAACCCAAGCCAATCAGTCCCCCGATTTTCGCCGGAACGCGCTCTGGAACTGGGCCGCCAGACGCTGAGCATCGAGGCGGCCGCAGTCGACGCGCTGAAAAGCCGGATCAACGGCGACTTCGCCCGCGCCGTCGAACTCATCCTGAGCAGTCACGGCCGCCTGATTGTCAGCGGCATGGGCAAGTCCGGCCACATCGCGCGCAAGATCGCCGCGACCATGGCCAGCACCGGCACCCCGGCCTATTTCGTCCATCCGGCCGAGGCCAGCCACGGCGACCTCGGCATGATCACCCGCGACGACGTGCTGCTCGCCCTCTCCAATTCCGGCGAATCGGAAGAACTGCTGCGTATCGTGCCGCTGGTCAAGCGCTCCGGCGCCCGCCTGATCTCGATGACCGGTGTGCCCGGCTCGACGCTGGCCCGCGAAGCCGACATTCATCTCGACGCCGGCGTTGCCCAGGAAGCCTGCCCGCACAACCTGGCGCCGACTGCCAGCACGACCGCCGCGCTGGCCTTGGGCGACGCGCTGGCCGTCGCGCTGCTCGACGCCCGCGGCTTTGGCCCCGACGATTTCGCCCGTTCGCATCCCGGCGGCTCGCTCGGCCGCCGCCTGCTGACCCATGTCGGCGACGTCATGCGGGCCGGCGAACAGGTGCCCACCGTCGCGCCGGAAACCGCCATCACCGATGCCATCGTCGCCATGTCGCGCGGCGGCCTCGGCTTGGTGGCGATCACCGACCCGGCCGGCAAGGCGCTCGGCATTTTCACCGACGGCGACCTGCGCCGCGCCTTCGAAAAACGCCTCGACCTGCAGCAAGGCAACATCGCTTCGGTGATGCATCCGGCGCCGCGTACCATCGCCGCCGACCGCCTCGCCGTCGAAGCCGTAGAAATGATGGAGCGCCTGCGCATCAACGCGCTGCTCGTCGTCGACACCGATGGCCGGCTGGTCGGGGCCCTCAACATGCATGACCTGTTCACCGCCAAGGTAATCTGATGGACGCTCAAACCCGCGCCGCCCGCATCAAACTCGTCGCTTTCGATATCGACGGCGTGATGACCGACGGCGGCCTGCACTACACCGATGATGGCGGCGAGTTGAAGACTTTCAATGTCCAGGATGGCCTCGGCCTGAAGTTCATGCAGCGCACCGGTTTCGAACTGGCCATCGTCACCGGCCGCACTTCCGGCGTCGTTGCCGCCCGGGCCGCCGACCTCGGCATCGAACACGTTTATCAGGGCGTCGGCAACAAGCGGGCCGCCGTCGCCGGCCTGCTCGACAAGCTCGGCCTCGACTGGGCGGAATGCGCCTTCATGGGCGACGATGTGATCGACCTGCCGGCCATGACCCGATGCGGCTTCGCCATCGCCCCGGCCAACGCCCGGGCCATCACCAAGCAACACGCCCACCTGATCACTGAGGCGGCCGGCGGCCACGGTGCCGTGCGCGAAGCCATCGAATTCATCCTCACCGCCCAGGGCAAGCTGGAAGTGGCTTTCGCCCCCTATCTCGACCCGCAATGAAGCACTGGCCGAGCCAACTCTTTCCGGTCATCCTGCTCGCCTTGCTGGCCGGTCTCAGTTTCTGGCTGCAAAAAGCCGTCGAACACGATGATCCCAAGTCCGATGGCAAACTCAGGCACGACCCCGATGCCTACGCTGACAATTTCGTGGTGCGCCGCTTCGACACCACCGGCAGCCTGAAGTATCGGCTGACCGCGCCTAATCTTGTGCATTTCCCTGACGACGACAGTTCCCTGCTGAAATCGCCGGTTCTCATCACTTACCGCCCCGACGCACCGCCGGTCACTGTCGCCGGCGACAACGCCAAGGTCAGTTCGAAAGGCGAAACCATTTTCCTCTGGGACAATGTCAGCGTGACCCGCGCCGCGACGCCCGAACGTCCGGAAATGATCGCCCGCATGCCTGACCTGACTGCCCAGCCGGATGCCGGCTACGCCTTTACCAACAGCCCGGTCGAAATCACCCAGGGCCAGTCGTGGATCAAGGGCATCGGCGCCGAACTCGATAACAATACTTCCACCTTCGTGCTGCAATCGCGGGTGACCGGCCTGTACATCCGACCCAGGGCTAAGCCATGAAACTCCATTTCGCCACCCTTTCCTTCTGCCTGATCGCCAGTTCGTGCGCCTTTGCCGAAAAGGCCGACCGCTACAAGCCGCTCCAGCTGGAAGCCAACCGCGTGTCCATTGATGACGCCAAGAAGATTCAGATCCTCGAAGGCGATGTCGTGCTGATCAAGGGCACCATGACCCTGAAGGCCGATCGCGTGGTCGTCACCGAAGACCAGTACGGCTTCCAGAAAGGCACCGCCTTCGCCGGCAAAGACGGCCTCGCCCGCTTCCACCAGAAGCGCGAAGGCAAGGACGAATATATTGACGGCGAAGCCGAGCGCATCGAGTACAACAGCAACAGCGAAATCGTCGAACTTTTCCATCGCGCCTTCGTCAAGAATGGCGAAGATCAGGTCAAGGGCGACTACATCTGGTACGACACGGTCAGCGAAAAATATCTGGTCACCGCCGGCGAGAAAAACGACCCGAAGGGGCCGGCACCGCGCGTGCGCGCCACGCTGCAGCCCAAGAACAAGGGCACCCAGGCCGAGCCGGCCAGCAGCCGTGGCGAACGGCTGGAGCTGAAAGGTTCCGGCGACCTGATCAGCAGCCCGGTCCGCGACTAGTTCCCAGGCAGCCACACCGGCGGGAACCTGCCGCAGGTAGCATGCTAAGAGACTGATTCAACAGGCATCACCAGATATTTGTGCACCGCACCAAATATTTGTTGACAACGCAACAATCGTTCATATAATTGGAGTCATGGTGCAGTGCAACATGAGCTCACCGGCCCGGCAACAATTATCCGATTTCGCAACAATCCTGGAGATATCACTCATGACTTATTTCACCACCCCCGAACAATTCGCCGCCGCCAACAAGACCGCCGTCGATTCCATGCTGTCCCTGGCCAACACCGCCCTGGCTTCGGCCGAGCGCATCGCCGCCCTGAACCTGAACGCCGCCCGCTCGGTCCTGGAAGATTCCGTGTCCGGCACCAAGGCCCTGCTCGGCGCCAAGGACGTGCAAGAAGCCATCTCCATCCAGGCTTCCCTGGCCCAGCCGAATGTCGAAAAGGCCGTCGCCTACTCGCGTTCCGTCTATGAAATCTCGGCCCAGGCCCAGGAAGAACTGTCCAAGACCCTGGAAGGCCAGTTCGGCGGGTTCCAGAAGCAAGTCGCCGACCTGCTGGACAAGGCTGCCAAGTCCGCTCCGGCCGGTTCTGACGTCGCCGTTGCTGCCGTCAAGTCCGCCATCGCTGCCGCCAACTCCGCCTTTGACAACCTGAACAAGGCTGCCAAGCAAGTCGCCGAAATCACCGAAGCCAACGTTGCTGCCGCAACCAACGCCACGGTCAAGGCCGTCGGCGCTTCCGCTGCAGCCGGCAAGAAGAGCAAGTAAGCTTTAGTTGCAGGAGCCCCCGCCGCGTGCGGGGGCTTTGTTTCATCCATACCCGCCAAAACAAACTGGAGAAGATGATGAACAACCCAAATCTCGAACAACTGGCCTCCGCCCAAAAAGCCAATGTCGAAGTGATGACCGCCCTGCTGCGCACCGCCTTCAGCGGCATCGAGCGTCTCACCGCCATCAACCTGGCCGCCACCCGCGACCTCTTCAACAATACCGTGACCGGCACCCAACACCTGATGGCCGCCAAGGACGCCAGCGAAATCGCCAAAGTGAACAGCGAACTGGCTCAGCCCGGCGTTGAAAAACTGGTCGATTACTCGCGCAGCGTCTACGACCTGGTCGCCGACATGCAGAAGGAAATCACTTCGGTGATGGAAGCCCAGTTCAGCAGCTTCACCAAGAACGCCTCCAGCGCCGTCGAAAAAGCCTCGGCCGGCGCGCCGGTGGGCGGCGACGTCTTCGCGACCACGATGAAGTCGCTGCTGGGCGCCTCCACCAAGGCTTTCGACAACATGACGGCAATGGCCAAGCAAATGTCCGATCTCGCCGAAACCAACCTGCAGGCCACCACCAAGGCGACCGGCAAGACGGTCAGCGCGACCACGGCAGCCGCCAAGAAGACCGCCGCCAAGTAATCCGGCGCCTTCCGGCCCAGGCAAGCCCGGCGCTGTTGGCCGGGCTTTGTTGCGTCTACGGGGCGATCACGCTCGCCAGCTCCAGACGATGCCGCGCTTTTCGACCTCGGCGCGGATTTCTTCCATCGCCCGCTCGACCAGCTGCGGCTCGCCTTCCACCCCCAGTTCGAGATGCCGGCGTTCCTTGCCGTGCAATGAGGGCAGCGAAAACAGCCGGAGCGTCGGGTAATCGCTGACGATGCGCTCCATCAGGTCGAGCAGCGCGCTTTCGTAGGCGGCCGGACCGGTCAGCAGGAAAGCTTTCTCGACCTTGCCATCGACCGGCCGGAAGAGATCGGCATAGAAATGATCGAGCGCCCATTCGATCATCGGGTGCGCCATCTGCGGGAAACCCGGCACGAAATAGTGCTCGTTGACCATGAAGCCGGGAATCCGGTTGAAGGGATTGGGCAATATCTGCACCCCGGCCGGGAAAGCCACCAGTTGCAGGCGTTGCGGCGTCAGATCGTCGCCGAAGCGAACCTTCATTTCGGCCAGGCCCTCGGGATGGATTTCCAGCCCGACACCGAGCGCCGCCGCCACCGCCTGCCGCGTATGGTCGTCCGGCGTATTGCCGATGCCGCCACAGGAAAAGACCACGTCGCCGGCCGCCATCGTGCGCCGGAAAGTGGCCGCCAGGCGTTCGCGGTCGTCGCCCAGATATTCCACCCAGGACAACTGCAGGCCGCGCTTGGCCAGCATCCCGGCAATGGCCTGGAAGTGCTTGTCCTGGCGCTTGCCGGACAGGATTTCATCGCCGATGATGACGGCGCCAATCGTGCGACTCATACGCGTTCTCCCTCAATGGTAACGATCGCCCCGCCGCGCGAACGGCGCAGGGCTTCCAGTCCGTAATGCACGAATGCCAGGGCCGCCAGGGTCGGCACCAGCAGCCCGACCAGCGGCAGATGGGCGAGTAGCGCCATGCTCAGGCCGAGCATGAAAAGCGGCGATTTGTGCTGCCGGCGTATGCTCTGCCACTCCTCGGCCGTGGCATGCAGGGACAGCGCATCGTAGGCGAAGGTGCGCCGGTTGAACCAGGCCATCAGCAGCATCGGCAAGAGCAGCGACAGACCGGGAACGATCCACAAGGGCAAGCTCAGCAGCCAGCCGGCAATGAAGAGCAGGGAAGCGAAAATACTGTTGAAACCGGCGGCGACGAAACTGTCCCTGCCCATCGACACCACATCGCGATATTCATTTTCCGACAGATGCTTGAGCAGTTTGGGCATGACGAACAAGGCGGCGAGCAGCGAGGCGGTCAGGTAGGCACCGGCGAAGATCGCCATCCAGCCGCCGATATAGGCCAGGATGTGGGCCAGCCAGGCGATGCCCCAGCCGACCAGCAGCGTCATCGGCGGCTGGCCAAGCAGCCAGTCGACCAGCAGGCCCAGCCCCGAGAAGGCGAGTACTATCCACAAGGCCAGCGAAAAAACCGCCGGCGCCAGCACGTAGCCCCACACCCGGCCCTGGCGCAAACTGGCCAGGGTACGCATCAGGGCAAGCATCACGTCAGCCATGCTGGATTCCTTCCCATTGTTTCTGCAGTCGTTTCACCGAAACCGGCACCGGCGTCTTCAGTTCCTGGGCAAACAGGCTGACCCGCAATTCCTCAAGCAACCAGCGGAACTGGTCGATTTGCGGATCGGCCGCCCCCAGTTTGGCCAACTGGATGGCGCGGCGTTCGTAATTGCTCCACAACGGAAGGTATTCAGCCAGCAGCCGGGCGTCGCGCGCCGGATCGGCCTTCAGCTTGTCGAGGCGAACCGAGATGCCTTTCAGGTAACGTGGGAAATGCTGCAGGCGCTCGAACGGCGTGTCGGCAACGAACTGCCGACCCATCAGGCGCTTCAACTGCGCCTCGATGTCCTGCATCGCCGCCGCGTGCGCCTTGAAGGCCGGCAGCTTCTTGGTCACAGCCTGCCATTCGGCCAGTACGGCGCCGATCAGGCGACAGACTTCCTGGATGATCAGCCCGAGCCGTGCCTTGCTGTCGCCGCAACGGCTCTTGAAGGCATTCGGCGTCGTCGGCAGCGGTTCCTGCAGGCAGGCCCGCTCGAAAGTCAGCGCGACGATCTGGCGTTTCAGGTCGTCGCTGCTGCCCAGCGCCATGTACTGCATGGCCATTTGGGAGAGGCCCGGCACGTTCTTGTCGAAATACTTCACCTGGTCGCGGAACTGGAGCATGAACAGGCGCAGCAGGCCGACGCGATGCACGGCGGCGGCTTCCTCGGCCGAATCGAAGACTTTCAGGCTGACCGTTTCGCCCTCGTCGGTCAGCGCCGGGTAGCCGATCACCGTCTGCCCTGCCACCGGCACTTCCATCAGCTCCGGCAATTCGCCGAAAGTCCAGTCGGTCAGCTTGGTGTATTCGGACGGCGTTTCGTGCAGCTCCGCAAATTCCTGCTTCGCCTCCTTGCCCCAGTCGGCGCGCAGTTGCACCAGGCTGCGGTTCATGTCGAGTTGCCGGCCGTGTTCGTCGAGCAGCTTGTAGTTCATCGAAAAATGGGCCGGCAGGGCGTCAGGCCGGAAGGCATCCGGCGTCACCGCCCAGCCACGGGCATTCAGGCCGCGCGCTTCGAGAATGTAGTCGATCAGCGGCGGGATCAGGCCCTGCCCCATTTTCTTGTCGTTGCCGGCGGTGGCCGCGATGAATTCCTCGACGAATTCCGGCACCGGCACCAGCTTGGCGCGGATGCGTTGCGGCAGCGTCTTGATCAGTTGAACCAGCTTTTCCTTCAGCAAGCCGGGAACCAGCCATTCCATGCGCCCGGCCGGGATCTGGTTCAACTGCGCCAGCGGCAGGGCCAGGGTCACGCCGTCGCGCGGCGATCCCGGCTCGAAATGGTAGGAGAGCGCGTACTCGACGCCGCCCACCTTCAAATGGTGCGGAAAAGCCTCGGTGGTGACGCCGGCCGCCGAATGGCGCATCAGGTCGTCCTTGGCGAGGTAGAGCAGCTTGGCGTTGTCGCGTTCGGCCTCCTTGCGCCAGTGGTCGAAAGTCGCGCCGTTGTGGATGCCTTCGGGTATCAGGTGGTCGTAGAAGGCGAAGATCAGTTCATCGTCCACCAGCACGTCCTGGCGGCGCTGCTTGTGTTCGAGATGCTCGATCTCGCGGATCAGCCGCTGGTTGTGCTGGAAGAAGGGCCAGCGTTTGGCAAAGCCCTCGTCGATTTCCTCGCCGACCAGCCCCTGGCGGATGAAAATCTCGCGCGCCTCGGCCGGAGCCATCGGCCCGTAGTGGACCCGGCGTTTCGGATTGATCACCACACCGTACAAGGTCGTCCGTTCCCAGGCCGACACCTGCATGCCCTTCTTTTCCCAGTGCGGATCGAAGTAGCTGCGCTTGATCAGGTGAGCGCCCACTTTCTCCAGCCAGTCTGGCTCGATGCGGGCGACGCAGCGCCCGAAGAGCTTGGTGGTCTCGGTGATTTCAGCCGCCATGATCCACTTGCCGGCCTTTTTCTGCAGCGGCGACGAGGGATGGATCAGGTAGCGGATACCGCGCGCCCCGAGGTAGTAGCCGGATTCGTCCGATTTGCAGCCGAGATTACCCAACAGGCCGGAAAGCAGCGCCTGGTGGATAGCCTCGAACGTGCCGGGCAGCGTATTTTCCTTCCAGCCCAGTTCGGTCACCATCGCGTGCAGTTGCCCATGCACCTCGCGCCATTCGCGCAGCCGCAGGTACGACAGGAAATGCTCGTGGCAGTTGTCGACCAATTGCTTGTTGGATTTCTTGTGCTCGACAGCCTGCTGGAACCAGTTCCACAATTTCCACCAGCCGAGGAATTCCGACTTCTCGTCGGCGAACAGCTTGTGCTTCTCGTCTGCCGCCTGCTGGCGCTCCTGCGGCCGTTCGCGCGGGTCCTGCGCCGACAGGCCGGCGGCAATGACCATCACTTCCTTGAGGCAGCCAAGATCGCGCGCCGCGACCAGCATGCGGCCGATCCGGGGATCGAGCGGCAAGCGGGCAAGCGCCTGACCAATGGAGGTCAGCCCGTTGCTTTCATCCAGCGCCCCCAGTTCCTGCAACAGCGCGTAGCCGTCGGCAATCGCCTTGGCCGGCGGCGGCTCGAGGAAGGGAAAATTCTCGACCTCAGTCAGGCGCAGCGATTTCATGCGCAGGATGACGCCGGCCAGGCTGGAACGCAGGATTTCCGGATCGGTGAAAGGCGGGCGGGCGTTGAAATCCAGCTCGTCGTAAAGGCGGATGCAGACGCCGGCGGCCACCCGGCCACAGCGCCCAGCCCGCTGGCGGGCCGCCGCCTGCGAGATGCGCTCGATCTGCAGTTGCTCGACCTTGTTGCGGTAGGAATAGCGCTTGACGCGGGCCAGGCCGCTATCGACGACGAAACGGATACCCGGCACGGTCAGCGAGGTTTCGGCGACATTGGTCGCCAGCACGATGCGCCGGGCGCCGGACGGCTTGAAGATGCGGTCCTGGTCGCCGGCCGACAGGCGCGAGAAGAGCGGCAGGATTTCGGTATGCGGCGGATGGCGCTTGCGCAAAGCCTCGGCCGCCTCGCGGATTTCGCGCTCGCCGGGCAGGAAGACCAGGGTGTCGCCAGCGCCGAGGCGGGCCAGTTCATCGACGGCATCGACGATGGCGTCGTAGAGATCGCGCTCGTCGTCTTCCTTTTCCAGGTCGGCAATCGGCCGGTAGCGCAGCTCGACCGGGTAGAGCCGGCCGGAGACTTCGATCACCGGCGCCGGCTTGCCGTTGCTGGCGAAATGCTGCGAGAAACGCTCGGCGTCGATGGTCGCCGAGGTAATGATGACTTTCAGATCGGGGCGCTTGGGCAGCAACTGCTTCAGGTAGCCGAGCAGGAAATCGATATTCAGGCTGCGCTCGTGCGCCTCGTCGATGATGATTGTGTCGTAGGCGGAAAGGTAAGGATCGGACTGCGACTCGGCGAGCAGGATGCCGTCGGTCATCAGCTTGATCCAGGAATCGGCGGAAGAGCGGTCCTGGAAGCGGATCTTGACGCCGACCCCGGCCCCGACCTGGGTCTTCAGTTCCTGCGCCAAGCGCGTCGCCACCGAACGCGCCGCCAGCCGCCGCGGTTGCGTATGGCCGATCAACCCGGCAGCGCCACGACCGAGTTCGAGACAGATTTTCGGCAGCTGCGTCGTCTTGCCGGAACCGGTTTCGCCGCAGACGATGACCACCTGGTTTTTCTGGATCAATTCGGAGATTTCGGCGCGCCGCTCATTGACCGGCAGGTCAGCCTGGAATTCAGGCCTGGGGAGCGCGCGCTGGCGCCGCTCCAGCGCCGCCCGCGACTTCGCCAGCAAGTCGGTGAAATCGGCCTGCAATTTATCGCGTTTCTCGCCGGTCGCGCGCAACAGACTGCGCTGCAGGCCGCGCAGGCGACCGAAATCGGCCGACAGGCAAAGCAGCCGTTCGCCGGCATCCGAGCGCGCTCGTTTTTGTTGGTTCTTGTTTTCCATCAGCCTGATCACGGCGCCCGCTTGAGCGATGCGGCGATCCTTTTCCTGCAAAAGTTAAGCCTGCGATTTTGCAGGAAAAACCCGGCTTAATCCACGCCGATCGGCTCGCCCGGGGAAAGCCGCGCGCAAGGGTTATACTCCGGAGATATCCAGACTGACTAAAACACCCTGACCCAAAGATTTTGCCATGGCCATTTTCCGTTGCAACAAATGCACCCACCTGCAGGAACATGCCGACGCCCAGATCGGCACCAGCATCGCCTGCCCCAAATGCGGCCATCCGGCGCCGGTCTATGGCGCCGTGTTCTTTATCGGCAAACTGCTTGACCGTTACTTCGCAGCGCAGCGCGAAATCAACCGCCTGAAGGCCATTTCCGGGCCAGCAACAGTGCCCGCCGCCGCCCCGCACCTGGACGACATCGACCTCGGCAACACCGACCATTTCGCCAGCGAATTGCAGCACGGTCCGATCTACGACTGGTTCAGCCACAAGCAGATCAAGGTCCAGGCCAATATGCGCGGCGTCGATACCAGCGGTTTTTTCGACGAAGTGGCTCTGGCCATCGGCGGCAATCTGCCGGTATTGAAGGAGGTGCTCGAACGCCTGCGCTGGGCACAGCAGAAGGAATATTCGAGCACGACCATCCATCTCGACAGGAAATCGCCGGCCGACGCCGCCGCAATTACCGTCTTCTGCCAGCAGTTATATGATTTCTCCTTCGTCGCCAAGTGCTTTCACAACCGGCCGGAAAACAACATCCGGCTGATCCTGCAGACGGCGCCGACCATCCGCGATTTTTTCAACGGCGAGTGGCTCGAATGGTATGCGCTGATGACCTGCCTGACCTATGCCCGGGAACGTCGGAAACGCTTCTCCTGCGCCCGCAACCTAAGCATCACCCTGGCCAACGGCGACAGCCATGAACTCGACGTCTTCCTGTTGATCGACGGCAATGTGCCGATCTGCATCGAATGCAAGACCGGCGAATTCCGCCAGAGCATCGACAAATACCTCGGGCTGCGCAAACGCCTGGGCATCGACGCAAGAAACTTCATCATGTGCATCACCGGCCTGGCCGACGAGCAGGCCAGCGGCCTGAGCGCGATGTATGACCTGACTTTCGTCAGCGAACGCAATCTCGCGAGCCAGCTGACCCGGCTGTTCTGAACCCGCTGCTCGGCACGCGAACAGGGCGATCCACGGGTTCAGGCTGTACTTCAGTTCCCGCCCCCGACGAAGCAGCCCGACGTTCCCCGTCGCCGGGTGACGCCGCGAAGTTGCGCCGCACCTCATGCGGTGCGGCAATAGCCGCCAGGCCGACATCGTCGCCAACCTGGAAAAGCGCGTTCTGTCGTCTCGTTGCGCGCCCGGCAGCCAGGCGGCGAGCCAGGACGCGCGACTCGGGCCACCTTCAATCGTTTGTCGAGCCAACCGCCAACGGCTTGAACCATGCCTCGAAACGGGCTGCCGGCAAAGGGCGCGAGAAAAGGAAACCTTGCAGCACTTCGCAGCCGAGGCCGGCGAGAAATTGCGCCTGAGCTTCGGTCTCGACACCTTCGGCGACGATGGAGAGGCCCAGCCGACGCGCCAGGGTGACGACCGCACTGGCCACTGCCGCGTCGGTTTCCGATTCCGGCAGATGCTGGACGAAGCTGCGGTCGAGCTTGAGAACATTGAGCGGCAGGGTACGCAGCATGGCGAGCGAAGAATGGCCGGTGCCAAAATCGTCCATCGCCACCTGAAGACCGCGTTCCCGCAAATGCCGAAGCACCTCGACCGCCCTTTCCGGGTTCTGCATCGCGGCGGACTCGGTGATCTCCAGCTCGATCCAGGCACTTGGCGCGCCGGCGGCGGCCAGAATGCGTTCCAGGCGGCCGGCCAGGTCGGGGTCGTGGAACTGACGGGGCGACAGGTTCACCGCCGTCCGCGGCACCGCGATGCCGCGCCGGCGCCAATCGACCATTTGCCGGGCAGCCTCGTGCAGCGCCCATTCGCCTAGTTCGGCAATGATCCCCAATTCTTCGGCGACCGGGATGAATTCCACCGGCGAGACCAGTCCGCGCTCGGGATGGTGCCAGCGCAGCAGGGCCTCGACGCCGGCCAGGCTGCCGTCCGCCGCCCGAATCTGCGGTTGATAGAACAGTTCGAACTGCTGGCGGGCCAGCGCCCGCCGCAAATCGGTTTCCAGCGCCAGGCGTTGCATGGCGCGGCGATTCATCGCTTCGTCGTAGAAGCGGAAGGTGTTGCGCCCGGCCGCCTTGGCGGCGTACATGGCGGCGTCGGCATTGCGCAACAAGGTTTCGATGTCGCTGCCGTCGCCCGGGAAGAGCGCGAGTCCGAGGCTGGCGCCGACATCGATCTCCCGCCCGCCGGCACTGACCGGCCGCGCCAGGGTCTTCAGCACCCGGGCGGCGATGCCGGCCGCCGCCCCGGTATCGCCCATGCCGTCGAGGAGAATGACGAACTCGTCCCCGGCCAGGCGGGCCAGCGTATCGGCATTGCGGCAGACCGCCTGCAGGCGGCGCGCCACTTCCCTCAGCACGGCGTCCCCCGCGCCATGGCCGAGGCTGTCGTTGATCAGCTTGAAGCGGTCCAGGTCAATGAAACAGAGGGCGAAACCGTTACCAGGCGCGGCCCGATCGAGGGCTACCTGCAGGCGCCGGTCGAAGTGAATGCGGTTGGGCAGGCCAGTCAGGGAATCGTGGTGAGCGAGATAGGCGAGCTGCTCTTCGGCTTCCTTCCTTTCCGTCACGTCATTGAGAACGCCGACGTAACAGGAAAGCGTGCCGGAATCGTTATGCACCGGCGCCAAAAAGAGTTCCAGCCATTGACGCGAGCCATCGACACCGCAGCGGGAAAGGGTGGTATAGCCGTCGCGCCCGGCGGCAATCGCGGCGCGGATCACGGCAAAGCCGTCGTCGCAGCCGGTGCACAGACAGGGCTGGCCGAGTACCGCCTCGCGCGGGGTCCCGAGGATGCGGGAAAAGGCGGCATTGACGTAAGTCAGCCGATATTCGGGCGGCGACGCCGCGGCGATGAAAATGCCATTGACGCTCGACTCGATGGCCCGGTCGCGGAGGGCGATGGCCCGCTTGTCGGCATGGATGTAAGTGTCGAGGGTCAGCCCGAGATCGAGCATCACCACCTTGAGCAAGGCATCGAAGGCCGGCATGAAGACTTCGAAATCTCCGTCGGCGGCTGACCAGATGGCGCGCAGCATGTCGGAAAGATATTTGCGGAAAGCGCCGACATACCATTTCGGCGTCAGCCCGATGCGCGCATGGGTCATGCCGACCCGCAGCCGGCCGGCGACATAGGCTTCCCCGTAATCGCTTTCGGTCAGACTTTGGAAATAACGGCCATGGGCGCTCTTCAGGCGAGCGACGGTCGCGTCGTCGGGCAACAGCGCCGCCAACTCGGGCAGGCGGCGCAAATACTCGTAGAAGCCATCGGCGAAACCGTGCTGGGCGGCGGCCAGTTTGCCGCGAATGGCGCGCAAGCGTTCGGCATCGGCTGCGGTGAGTTCGAGAAAGGCCTTGCGGGCTGCGATTTCGGCAGCATCGATGCCCATTTCCGCAGCGATGCTGTCCACCTCGGCCGGGGCGCTGCCGTGAGCGTGAGGACAGCCCGCCATCAGGCGCCCCGCGCCGTATCGGCCGCCAGGATCCGCGTCATGCCCGCCATGACCACCAGGTTGGCTTCCTCCATCCAGGTCAGGGCTTCCAGGGCGCCGGCAAAGTCGCCGCTGCGGTAGCGTTCCACCGCCCGGCGGGCATGGTCATGCACCGCCTTGTGGGGCGTTTCCATTTCCCGGTAGCCGGGCAGCCGCGAAAATTCGGTCTTGCCTTCGCCTTCGTAGTACCAGCGGCCGAGTCGGCACTGGGTTTCGTCGGGCAACGCTTCCGGCCCGAGATCGGAAAGTCCGAGCAGCACTTTGTAGACTTCCAGCTTCAGGGTCAGCTCCTCGATATTGGCCAGTTCGGCATTGGCCAGTCGGGACGAGGAGGAAATGGTCTGCTGCATTTGCTGGGAAAGTCCGAGCAGGCGCTGCATGCTGCGCATCGCTGCCTCGCTTTCGGCACCGTGGCTGGCGGCGTCGCCGGCGCCAAGATCCATGATTGCCTTGGCATGGCCGGTCTCCTCCTGGATGCCGGCGACCAGGCTGCCGATTTCGGTGGTTGCTTTGGCCGTGCGCTCGGCGAGCTTGCGGACTTCGTCGGCCACCACCGCGAAGCCGCGCCCCGCTTCCCCGGCTCGGGCTGCCTCGATGGCAGCGTTGAGGGCCAGCAGATTGGTCTGTTCGGCGATTTCCTTGATCAACTGCACAATGCCGCCGATTTCGCCGGCCCGCCGCGACAGGCCCTCGACACTTTCGCCGGCGGCGCTGATGCGCTCGAACATGGCATGCATGTTGGCGGCAATTTTCTCGAAAGCGGCGCGGTTGGCATCGGACTCGGTGGCAGCGGTGCGCGCCGTTGCCGAATCCTCGCCCAACTGGCCGGACAGGCCGGAAATGGATTGACGGATGCCGGACAGCGAGGCGCCGAAACGCGGAATGTTGCCGAGGACGCCATCGAGCAGCGCCTGGTGCGCGACAAGTTGCCGTTGTTGTGTTTCAAGCTGGGCAAAGCGCTCGCGGTCGGCGACCAATTCGGCCTGCAATGTTTCCGTGCGCGCCTTGAGCCGGGCGTTTTCCGCCAAAGCCGCCGCCAGTTCCTGTTTCACCTTCATTCCGAACATACTGTCTCCCGCTCCCCACTCAATCTAATGTTGAGTAATTTACTCGGGAATTGCGGCAAACGACTTGATTCCGATCAAGCCCCCAATATCGCCCCGAACGGCCGGGGAAGCCAATGAACAGGTTTGCAGCGCCATCGTCGCCGCCCCGCGGCCGGCACCGAACGCCCGTTTACCGGGCGGCGGATCGACCTTTGCCGGGAGCAGCCCTGGCGGACACCTTCCTCAGTGACAGCGTGACCAGGAAAGGGAATTCCCCGTCGGCGGAGTGGACGACGCGAAACTCAGGCCCGACGGCACGCGCCACCCAGGCGACCAGCGCCGCAAGATCCACGGCTTCGCAGCGCAGGTCGGCAACGATGCTGCCGCCGTCTTCGTAGACCGGGAAGTCCGAGCATCCCGCCGGCTTGAGCTCCTGATCGTAGACCCGGCATGAACCGCGCGTTTCATCGTAGGCCGGGCACGGCTTGCTGTGGATGTAGTAGAGCCCGTTCCCGGCCCGGATTTCTTCCGGCCCCTGGCCCGCGGAGAGGCGCCGGTCGAAGGCCGGGCGCGACTCTTCGAGCCGCCAGAAGGACTTGAGCTGCTTCCATTCCAGTTCGAGAACGAGCACATCGAGTCGGCAGCACGGCTTCGTGCATCGGGTGCAATGCGGGACGACGGCAGCAGCCTGGTAGGCGGCGGCCGCGGCGGCAAGCTCGTTGGCCAGGCGACGACGAGGATTGCCGGTACTCATCGAAAGACCGGCCGGGGAAGCGCGACGGATGCTGAAAGGAGGATCATGGGCAACAGATATCACGATCCCGAAGGGCGGCACAAGTGACCGTGTCGAAATTTTTTAGCGTTTCAGAGGAAAGCGGGCCTGAGCCCTGTCTAATTCCGGAGTTGCCGAATATTCGGCAACGCCTGCGCCGGGGCGGCGTCGCGACCAAGTTAGGAAGAATCATGTACCACGGAGAAAGATTCAACGCCTGGACGCACCTGATCGGCGCACTGCTGGCCGTCGCCGGCGCAGCCTGGCTGGTGGTTGCGGCACTATCCAGTGGCGACGGCTGGAAAATGTTCAGCATTTCGATCTACGGCACGACGCTGGTCCTCCTCTACAGCATCTCGACCGTCTATCACAGCGTGCGCGGCCGGATAAAAGCTGTACTGCGCAAACTCGACCACCTGTCGATCTACCTACTGATCGCCGGCAGCTACACGCCGTTCTGCCTGATCAGCCTGCGCGGCCCCTGGGGTTGGTCGCTGTTTGGCATTGTGTGGACGTTGGCACTGGTCGGTATGCTGCAGGAAATCAAGCCGCGCTCGGAAGCCCGCCTCCTGTCGCTGGTCATTTACGCTGTGATGGGCTGGATCGTCATCGTCGCCGTCAAACCCCTGCTCGCCAACCTGGGCCTCGCCGGTTTCCTTTGGCTGGCGGCCGGCGGCGTGTTTTACACGGTAGGCATCGTCTTCTTCGCCTTCGACGAGCGCTTCCGCCACTGGCACGGCATCTGGCACCTGTTCGTGATCGCCGGCAGCCTGCTGCATTTCATCGCCATCCTACGCTACGTCATCTGAATCGGCGAAAATGCAGCCGGACTTTTCACCACAGGCCGGGACATGCGACAACAGGGCAGGATCACGACATGGCGGGATGATCGCGGCTATGGCTACATCACCCGGAACGGCGGCGGCGAACCAATCTTCCTGCACATCAAGGCGTTGGGCCGGGGCCAGGCGCGACCGGTGGGCGAAGAAATTGTCACTTACCGGCTGTGGCGCGACAAGCGGGGCCAATTGCTGGCTGAGGCGGTCGCTTACGTACCCCCGAAGGATCGTCGCACGGCGGCGGCGAGTACGGGCCGCCGTCGCTGGCCGCCGATCCTCTGCGCGCTGTTCTTCGCCTTTCTGGCACTGGACACGCTACGCGGCAAGCTGTCGCTCATACTGCCCGCCTTCTATGTCGTCGCCAGCCTGATTGCCTTTGTTGCCTATGCCATGGACAAATCAGCCGCCCGCAACGGTCGCTGGCGAACCCGGGAAAGCACGCTGCACCTGCTGGCCTTGCTGGGTGGCTGGCCCGGCGCCTGGCTCGCGCAGTGGCAACTGCGTCACAAGTCGGCGAAGAGCGAGTTTCTCGTCGTCTTTTGGGCGACGGTCGCCATCAACGGCGGCCTGCTGGTTTATTGGCTGACGCCAAGCGGCGGCCGGGTCTTGCGCACCCTGCTCGGCGACGTCTGAGGCCGATCGACAAGCCAGGGAAAAACATCCACCGCTTGTTGCTGCCGGACAGCGAGCCGTTGAAACAGGGGTCAAGCGCCGGCTCGCGGTGACCTTGGCACGCCAGTTGCACGCGTCAGCAAATATCGGCCGGCGCTGTCGACTTTGCGACAGCGCGCCGTCCCCCCTATTTCACCAACGGAGTCCGCCATGCGCCCCACCACCATTGACTGCAAAGGCCAGAGCGTCGTCCCGGGCGACCGGGTCCGCATTCTCGACATCACGCCCGACCCCGATCTCGACGAGGACGATCTGGAAATGTTCATGAACATGGTCGGCTCGCACTGCGCAATCGAACGCATCGACCCGGACGGCACGGCCTGGGTGGTGGTCTGGTGGAATACCAGCGAAGGCAGTCTGACCACCCAGGCCGGGCTGGCGCCGGAACAGATTGAAAAGGTCGCGGCCTGAACGACGGCGGTTGCTCAGGACCAGATGCGGGTCGCGCCGACGGTGAGTAGCCCGAGATAGGTCGCGGTCAGCGAACCGGCCAGATGGATGGAGGCGACGCCAATGCCCAGTAGCGGCTGACCGGCCAGCAGACGCTCGACGACTTCGGCCGAGAACGTAGAGAAAGTGGTCAGGCCGCCGAGAAAGCCGGTGATCGCGAACAGTTTCCAGGCGAGCGGAAAATGGGTGTTGATGTGAAAAACGCCGACCGCGATGCCGATCAGGTAGCCGCCAATGACGTTGGCCGCCAGGGTGCCCAATGGCAGTGCAATGAACAGCGGGTTCAGGGCGAGGCCAAGAAACCAGCGTGACCAGGCGCCGAGGGCCGCGCCGACACCGATGGCAAGAAAATTGAGGGCGGTCAGGTTATGCAGGGCGGACATGGGGTTGAATTGTAGCGGTTTGCCGGCGGCTGGCGGTTAAAATAGCGCCATCAGAAATCCGAGGTTTTACCGTGAGCAGTCCCAACCAGCCCGAAACGCCCGTCGCCGCCAATTTCATCCGGAACATCGTCGACGCCGACCTCGCTGCCGGCAAACATGCCCAGCGCCATTGGGCCGGCCGTCCCGGTACCGCCGCCGATCACGCCGCCAGCCCGCTCGACCCGGCCAAAATCCGCACCCGTTTCCCGCCCGAGCCGAATGGCTACCTGCACTTCGGCCACGCCAAGTCCATCCTGCTGAATTTCGGACTGGCCGAACAGTACGGCGGCCGCTGCCATCTGCGCTTCGACGACACCAATCCGGAAAAGGAAGAGCAGGAATACGTCGATTCCATTGTCGATGCGGTCAAATGGCTGGGCTGCACCTGGGAGAAGGACGGCGAAAACAACCTTTACCAGGCGTCGAACTATTTCGACTGGATGGCCCAGTTTGCCGAATACCTGATTTCCGCTGGTCACGCCTATGTCGATAGCCAGTCGGCCGACGAGATGCGCGCCAATCGCGGCACGCTGACCCAGCCGGGCAAGGCTTCGCCTTTCCGCAGCCGCAGCGTCGAAGAGAACATGGACTTGTTCAAGCGCATGCAGGCCGGTGAATTCGCCGACGGCACGCACATCCTGCGCGCCAAGATCGACATGGCGGCCCCCAACATCAACCTGCGCGACCCGGCGATCTATCGCATCCGCCACGCCACCCACCACAACACCGGCGACAAGTGGTGCGTCTATCCGATGTACACCTTCGCCCACCCGATCGAGGATGCGCTGGAATGCATCACCCACTCGATCTGCACGCTGGAGTTCGAGGACCAGCGCCCGTTCTACGACTGGCTGCTCGAACGCCTGGCCGAAGGCGGCCTGCTGCAGCGTCCGCTACCGCAGCAGATCGAATTCTCCCGCCTCAACCTGACCTACGTCGTGCTCTCCAAGCGCAAGCTGATCCAGCTGGTCGAGGACAAGCACGTCGATGGCTGGGATGACCCGCGCCTGCCGACCCTGGTCGGCGCCCGCCGGCGAGGCTATTCGGCCGAAGGTTTCCGCCTGTTCGCCGAGCGCATTGGCGTCTCCAAGCACGACTCGCTGATCGACTACGTGCTGTTCGAAGACGCCATGCGCGAAGTGATGAACGAATCCGACCAGCGCCGCATCGCCGTGCTCGACCCCGTCAAGCTGATTATCGACAACTATCCCGAGGGCCAGGTCGAGGAGTGCTTCGCGCCGAACCATCCGCTGCACCCGGAACTCGGCCAGCGCTCCATTCCGTTCAGCCGCGAACTCTGGATCGAAGGCGAGGACTTCATGGAAGTGCCGAGCAAGGGCTTCCGTCGCCTGTTCCCGGGTAACATGGCGCGCCTGCGCTACGGCTACGTCGTCAAGTGCACCGGCTGCGACAAGGATGAAAATGGCAAGGTCGTCGCCGTGCATTGCGAATACCTGCCCGAAACCAAGTCCGGCACGCCGGGCGCCGACAGCGTCAAGGTCAAGGGCAACCTGCACTGGGTTTCCGCTGCCCAGTCCTACGCCGCCGAAATCCGTCTCTACGAACGCCTGTTCAGTGTGCCGGCACCCGGCGCACGGCGCGAAGGCGATGCGCCGGAGCTGGAACGCGACTTCCTCGACGACCTCAATCCGCAATCGCGGCAAACCATCACCGCCCAGCTCGAACCTTGCCTGCGCGACGCCCGGCCGGAAGAGCGCTTCCAGTTCGAGCGGCACGGCTACTTCGTCGCCGACCGGGTCGACTCCCGTGACGGCGCCCCGGTCTTCAATCGGGCGGTGACGCTGAAGGATTCCTGGGGCAAGGCGGGCAACTGACATGGCTGGTGGATGGGGTTGCCCGCATGAAGTCAAGGATCGCTGCACGAAGATCAACAACCTGCCATGCGATCCGGGCATGAAAGGCTGCGAACTCTATGGTCGTTTTCGCTTTGCCGACGAAAGCAAGAACGTCCGCTACTGGGAAAAGAAGGCACGCGAGCCGCAGTCGGCCGCCCTGTCCGACGCGACCCCCGCCACCGGAAAAGATGAGCCGCCCGTTTCGGAATGATGCGTAACGTCGAACAACTCGGCCAGGTGTTCACGCCGCCCAAGGTGGTCGATTTCATGCTCAACCTGTGCCGTAACAAGGGCCGGGCGCTTGAGCCGTCGGCCGGTGACGGTGCTTTTTTCCAGCATCTGCGAGCGCGACAACCGGATTGCGTGGGCATCGAAATCGACGCCCGCGTCGCGCCACCGGGTACGCTGGTGGGAGATTTCTTCGCCTACCCGCTGAGCGAGCAGTTCGACACCATCGTCGGCAATCCGCCCTACGTGCGCTACCAGGATGTCGCGGCCGACACCAAGCAACGACTGCAATCCGAATTTTTCGACGGACGCAGCAACCTGTTCCTGTTCTTCATCGAAAAGTGCATCCGCCATCTGAAACCGGGCGGTGAGCTGGTTTTCATCGTGCCCCGCGAATTCATCAAGCTGACCGCGGCCAAGAAGCTGAACGCCTGGCTCTACCAGCAAGGAAGCATCACCCATTTCTACGAAACCGGCGACACCAAAGTCTTCGACGAACACACGCCGAACTGCGCCATTTTCCGCTTCGAGAAAGACCGGATGGACCGCCAGATGGCCGACGGCCGACGCTTCGTCGAAGTCGATGGCCAGCTGATGTTTCTGCGCGACGATTACGGCGTGCGCCTGGCCGATGTGTTCACCGTCAAGGTCGGCGCCGTCTCGGGAGCCGACCATATTTTTGCCCACCCCAAGGGCAACATGGAATTCGTCTGCTCGAAGACCGTCGATACCGGCGAAACGCGCCGCATGCTCTACGGCATCAAGCATCCACATCTCGACAAGCACAAGGAAGCGCTGCTTGCCCGCCGGGTCAAGACTTTCGACGAAGGCAACTGGTGGCAATGGGGACGGGCCTTTCCGATCAACCTCCATCCGCGCATCTACGTCAATGGCCGGACGCGCCAGCCCGAACCCTTCTTCCTGCACGACTGCAACAGCTTCGATGGCGCGGTCCTCGCCCTGTTCTGCAAAAACCAGCGGATATCACGCCGCGAACTGATCGAATGCACGATGCTGCTCAACAAGGAAGTCGACTGGCAGGAACTCGGCTTCGTCTGCGACGGTCGTTACCTGTTCACCCAGCGCAGCCTGCAGACCTGCCTGCTGCCCGACAAGTTTTCCCGTTTCCTTCCGTCTGAAAAATCCAAGGACGCCGCATGACCTTCACTCAAATGCTCGCCGCCGCCTGGCAGAAGAACAATTCCCTGCTCTGCGTCGGCCTCGACCCCGATCCGGCCAAGTTCCCGGCCCACCTCAAGGATCGCGACGACGCCATTTTCGAATTCTGCGCCGCCATCGTCGACGCCACGGCCGACCTGGTCTGCGCCTTCAAGCCGCAGATCGCCTATTTCGCAGCCCGTCGCGCCGAAGACCAGCTCGAAGCGCTGATCGACCACATCCACGAAAAGCACCCGGGCATTCCGGTCATCCTCGACGCCAAGCGCGGCGACATCGGCTCGACCGCCGAGCAGTATGCCGTCGAAGCCTTCGCCCGTTTCCGGGCCGACGCGGTGACGGTCAATCCCTACATGGGCCGCGATTCGGTCGAGCCTTACCTGGCCTACCCGAACAAGGGCGTCATCCTGCTCTGCCGCACCTCCAACGTCGGCGGCAGCGACCTGCAATTCCTCGATGTCGGCGGCGCCGGCACCCAAGAGCGGCTCTACGAGCGCGTCGCCCGCCTGGTAGCCACGGAATGGAACCGCAGCGGTCAATGTTCGCTGGTCGTCGGCGCCACTTTCCCGGCCGAAATCGCCCGCGTCCGCGACATCGTCGGCGACATCCCGCTGCTCGTCCCGGGCATCGGCGCCCAGGGTGGCGATATCGAAGCCACCGTCCGTGCCGGCCGCACCGCCGACGGACTCGGCCTGATGATCAATTCGTCGCGCGCCATTCTCTACGCCGGCCAGGACGAGAACTTCGCCGCTGCCGCCCGCCTCGTCGCGCAACAAACGCGCGACGAGATCAACCTCTACCGCTGAGCGACCGGCATGCGCATCGACGACTACCGCGACAGCGACAATGTTGAAGATCGCCGCGACGGCGGTGGCGGCATCGGCGCCGGCGGCCTGGGCATCGGCGGCGTCGTGCTCGCCCTGGTCGTCAGCTACTTCACCGGCATCAACCCGCTGACCCTGCTCGGCGTCATCGAGCAGACGCCGCTCGCCCAGCACAGCGCGCCGGCCGCCCACAAGCCGCCGGCCAACGATGAAGGCGCCCGCTTCGTCTCCCACGTCCTGGCCTCCACCGAGGATGTATGGACCGACGTTTTCCGCGCCAACGGCCGGCAATACGAAAAACCGCGCCTGGTGCTGTTCACCGGCGCCACGCCGACCGCCTGCGGCACCGGCCAGACGGCCATGGGGCCGTTCTACTGCCCGGGCGACCGCAAGGTCTATATCGACCTCGCCTTCTACCGCGAATTGAAGGAGCGCTTCCACGCTCCCGGCGAATTCGCCCAGGCTTATGTGATTGCCCACGAAGTCGGCCACCACGTGCAGAACCTGCAGGGCATCGCCGACAAGGTCCATGCCGCCCAGCAACGCGCCGGGCGCGCCGAAGCCAACGCCCTGTCGGTGCGCATGGAACTGCAGGCCGACTGCCTGGCCGGTGTCTGGGGCAAACGCGCCAATGACATGCGCAACATACTTGACCCGGGCGACCTGGAAGCCGCCCTCAATGCCGCCACCGCCATCGGCGACGACCGCCTGCAACAGCAGACGCAAGGTCGCATCGTGCCGGAGAGCTTCACCCACGGTACGTCGGCGCAACGCGTACGCTGGTTCCGGCGCGGCTTCGAGAGCGGCGACATGGGCCAGTGCAACACTTTCAAGGCCAATCCACTTTGATTGCTCAGGCGCGGGCCTTGGCCCTGCTGCTGATCTCGTCAACCGCCCAGGCACTGCCGCTGCACTCTCCGGTTCCCGGCGGCGTCGCGGTGATCGATCTCGGCCCGGCCAGGCCGACGGCCCCCACGGCCCGCTGGGGCGAGCGGCCGCTTGCCGTAGTCCGCGAGCGGGGCCATGACTTCGCCTTGCTCGGCATCCCGCTCGACACCCTGCCCGGCGAACTGGAAATCACGGTCAACAACACCTCGGCCAGCGCTAGCCGCGTCGTGTCGGTGCTGCCCAAGAATTATCCGGAACAGCGCCTGACCATCCGTAATCAGCGCCAGGTCGAACCGAATGCCGCCGATCTGGCACGCATCGAGGACGAACAGAAAACGACGGAAGCGATCAAGAGCCATTTTTCCGCCACCGCTCCGCTGACCGATTTCGCCTTGCCGGCCCGCGGACCGCTCTCCTCCCGCTTCGGGCTGCGCCGTGTCTTCAACGGCCAGCCGCGCAAACCGCACGCCGGACTCGATGTCGCAGCCGGCACCGGCACCCCGGTCAAGGCGCCAGGCGACGGCGTGATCGCCAATACCGGCAGTTATTTTTTCAACGGCAATACGATATTCATCGACCACGGCCAGGGACTGGTCACCGCCTGCATGCACCTCTCGCGCGTCGATGTCCGCGCCGGCCAGGCGGTGAAAAAGGGAGAAACGCTGGGCGCGGTCGGCGCCACGGGGCGCGCTACCGGTCCGCATCTGCACTGGGCCGTGATTCTCAATCAGACGCCGGTCGATCCGGAATTATTCCTTGGCCGTCCCTGAGACGCGCATATGCGTCATCCACCTGCATCGGGCGGCGCCCGGCAAGCCGCCGGAAGGATCGGCCTGTAATGGCTGCGGCGTATGTTGCGCGCTGGAAACCTGTCCGGCCGGCCGCCTGCTTTTCCTCAGAAAAACGGGACCGTGTCCGGCCCTCGAATGGTCGACGACTGCAAGCCGCTACTATTGTGGCTTACTGACCCGACCGCAAAACTACTTACGGTGGTTGCCCCGCGGGGCTGAAAAACTGACGAGCCGCCTGCTCGCACGCTCGATTGCGGCGGGCAGGGGCTGTGATTGCAGTGCCGAGCCGGAAAACTGACCCGGCCGTAAATCAGGCGGAAAAGGACGAACCGCAGCCGCAGGTCGAGGTGGCGTTCGGATTGCGGATGACGAACTGCGAACCTTCGAGGCCTTCGGAATAGTCGATCTCGGCGCCGACCAGATACTGGTAGCTCATCGGATCGATCAGCAAGGTGACGCCATTCTTTTCCATGGTGGTGTCGTCTTCGTTCACTTCCTCGTCGAAAGTGAAGCCGTACTGGAAGCCGGAGCAACCGCCGCCGGTGACGAAAACACGCAGTTTCAGGCCGGTATTGCCTTCTTCCTCGATCAGTTCCTTGACCTTGTTGGCGGCGCTATCGGTGAAAAGGATAGGGGAAACGACTTCGGCTGCAGCATTCATGCTAAAAACTCCTGGAAAAATTGGTGCGAGATTATGAAAGCCCATGTAATCCCGGTCAATGGACTTAGTTCGATGCCGCCAGCTTTAGTTCAACGGATTTTGCACCGCGATGCACCAGCCGGCCCTCAATGACTGCCCCCTGGTGCATTTCGATGATGGCGTAATCGACATCGCCGACGATGCGGGCTCGTGATTGCAACTCCAGTGACTCACTGACCGTTACCGGCCCGACCACGGTGCCGTTGGTGACCAGATGGGCGACGCTGACCGAACCCTCGATCCGCGCCTGTTCGCTGAGCACCAGGGTCGATGAGGAGGCGCCTTCGGCCGCCTCGACGCTACCCTTGACTTCGCCATCGATGCGCAGGCCACCGGTGAACCGGACATTGCCTTCGATCTGTGTACCGACGCCGATCAGGCTGTCGATGCGCCCCTGCGGCTTGCTTTCAGTTTTTTTACCGAACATCGCTGCCGACTCCTAAAGTTGCGCCATGCGCTTGGCTTTAAGTGTATCACCGAGCAGGATGCGCGCCTCGATCGACTTGATCGCCGCATCGGGCGGCAATTCGATGACGCCTTCACGGCGCTGGAAATGCTTCAGATCCACCAGATAATCGGCACCGGCCTCCGGCTTGTCGGGCAATAGCCGTTGTTGCTCGTGGCCAGCCAGGGAATAGGCGACGGCCAGTTGCAAACGCCCATGAAAATCCGGCGCCTGACGGCTCGGCTGGAAAGCCAGCAACAAACGGTAACGGTAGCGCCCGCGCCCTTCCGCCACCAGGCGGAAATTCTCGATGCGGACGGCAGCCTCTTCGCCGAGCACCGGAATCAGGCGCTCGAACAACAGGATATCTTCCTTGAGCGAAGCGTTTTCCCGCTCCAGCCCCTGAACCCGGCTCAACAACTTCTGCTGGGCCGCCCGCTCCATGTGGACTGCACTTTGTTCGGTGCCGGCCGTCGAGCGCAAGAGGTTCAATTCTTCACGCTGGGCCTGGAATTCCCGGCGCAGATTGTCCAGATCGCGACCCATGGCCCCCGCCTCGTTATGCTGCATGACGGACCACACACCGCCCACCACAACCAGCAGCAACAAGGCGACTGCCCCGGCCAGCCAGGGCCAGGGCAAATGGCTGCGGACCACGACACGCGGCGCCGCAATCCCGAAACGGCGCCGGAAGCGGCGCAGTTTCAGGGTAACAGCGGGAGTTGGCATAGGCCTGTCGTTTCATCCAGGCCGAACATCAGGTTCATGTTTTGCACGGCCTGGCCGGCCGCCCCCTTCACCAGATTGTCGATCACCGACAGGATCACCAGCGTGTCGCCACCCTGCGGCCGATGCACGGCAATCCGGCAGGTATTGGCCGAGCGCACGGAACGGGTTTCCGGGTGCGACTTGGCCGGCATCACATCGACAAAGGCTTCGCCAGCGTAGGCTTCTTCATACAAGGTCTGGAAGTCCGTCTCGCTCTGGATGCGCGCATACAGTGTGGCATGAATGCCGCGAATCATCGGCGTCAGGTGCGGCACGAACGTCAGGCCGACCGGTGTTCCCGCCATGCCGGCCAACCCCTGGCGAATTTCCGGCAGATGGCGATGGCCGGCCACGCCGTAAGCCTTGAAATTGTCGGAAGCTTCGGCGAACAGGATATGCGTTTCCGCCTTGCGCCCGGCGCCGGAAACCCCGGACTTCGAATCGGCAATCAGCGAAGAGACATCCACCAGGCCAGCCCTGACCAGCGGCATGAAACCCAGTTGCACCGCCGTCGGATAGCAGCCGGGATTGGCAATCAGCCGGGCCGATCGGATCTGTTCGCGATTGATTTCCGGTAAACCGTAAACGGCCTTTTCGACCCAGTCGGGACAGGCATGGCTCATGCCGTACCATTTTTCCCACTCGGCGATGTCCTTGATGCGAAAGTCCGCCGCCAGATCGATTACCCGCACCCCGGCATCGAGCAGAGCCGGCGCTTGTTGCATGGCGATGCCGTTCGGCGTCGCGAAGAAGACCACGTCGCAGGCAGCCAGTTTGGCCTTGGCGGGATCTTCGAATTTCAGGGCAACGCGGCCGCGCAGGCTGGGATACATGTCCGCCACCGGCGTTCCGGCATCGCCGCGCGAAGTGATCGCCGTCACCTCGGCCTGCGGATGCTGCGCCAGCAGGCGCAAGAGTTCGACGCCGGTATAACCGGTACCGCCCACAATACCAATCTTGATCATCACTAGTCTCCCAAACGAGGCCGCATCATACCGCGCAGCCGAAAAACAAAAAAGCCGCCAAAAGGCGGCTTTTCTGCAGTAACCAAGCTGATTAGCGCTTGGAGAACTGCTTCCGGCGACGGGCCTTGTGGAAGCCGACTTTCTTACGTTCGACTTCACGGGCATCGCGGGTCACGAAACCGGCCTTGGACAGCGCGGGCTTCAGATTTGCATCGTATTCGATCAGGGCGCGGGTGATACCGTGGCGAACGGCACCGGCCTGGCCGGACTCGCCGCCACCGATAACATTGACCTTGATATCGAAACCGGAGAGTTGCTCAACCAGCACCAACGGCTGACGAACGATCATGCGACCGGTTTCGCGGGAGAAGAACTGGTCGATCGGCTTGCCATTGACGACAATGGCGCCGGAACCGCGCTTCATGAATACACGGGCAACGGCGCTCTTGCGACGACCGGTACCGTAGAAATAACTTTCAGCCATGATGATCCCTTAGATTTCCAGAGCCTTGGGCTGCTGGGCGGTATGAGGATGCTGTTCGCCAGCGTAGCACTTCAGCTTCTTCAGCATCGCGTAGCCCAGCGGACCCTTCGGCAGCATGCCCTTGACGGCGGTTTCCAGGGCACGGCCCGGGAAACGTTGCTGCATCTTCTTGAAGTTGGTTTCGTAGATACCGCCCGGATAACCGGAGTGACGGTAGTACTTCTTGTCTTCGGCCTTGTTACCGGTCACGGTGAGCTTTTCGACATTGGTGACGACGATGAAATCGCCGGTATCAACGTGCGGGGTGTAAATAGCCTTGTGCTTGCCACGCAGACGGCGGGCAATTTCGGTGGCGAGGCGGCCGAGCACCTTGTCTGTGGCGTCTACCACAAACCACTCGCGCTTCACCTCATGTGGCTTGGCGGAAAACGTTTTCATATAAGTGTGCCGTCCTGAAAAATTTGGGCGCAGATTGGAGAAAGGCGCGGATTCTAGCCGAATCTTCCGGCAGGTGTCAATGGATATTGAGCGGAATGCCAGATAAAAAAGCAAAAAAAACGCGGCTCGCTGAGCCGCGTTAAATCCACACCAAAGGAGGAGGGTGGAGGAGACAAATCTGAACTGGAGAAAATCAGCTGCAATCAACTTCAGTCCCAACGCTTCGTATTGTGCCCGAGACGCCGACCTTGGGCAAGCTTTATTGGTGCAATGCACAAAATATATTTCTATTAGTGAATAAGCTAAATTAATTGCATGCATCACTTTGTTAAATATAATATTTAATATTTTATTCGTAACTAAGATCGCATTGTTGAACCGGATTTTTAGAACTTCCCCACACCTGGGCCAGTGGCACAATTGCTGCGACGCAACACAATGCCGGAGGCGCCATGGGTGTATATCCGTTAAAATCCCTGCCTCGTTCAAGGAGAGCCCGATGGAATGCACAGTAAGATGGATGGGCAACGACGCCGGCATGTCGTTCGTTGCGGAATCTGGCAGCGGCCACGCCGTTGTGATGGACGGCGCCCCGGAAGCCGGCGGCCGCAATCTCGGCCTGCGGCCGATGGAAATGGTGCTGGCCGGCACCGGCGGCTGCTCAGCTTTCGACGTCGTACTGATCCTGAAAAAAGGCCGGCAGGCGGTCAGTGGCTGCGATGTCAGCCTGAAGGCCGAACGCGCCGAGACCGATCCGAAGGTCTTTACCCACATCCATTTCCACTACCGGGTCAAGGGTCGGCAACTCAAGCCCGAAGCCGTCGCCCGGGCGATTGAACTATCCAAGGATAAATACTGCTCGGCATCGATCATGATCGGCAAGACTGCCGAAGTCACGCACGACTTCGAAATCATCGAAGAAGCCTGAAGCAGGCCAGCATCAGAGGTGGTAGGCGGTTCCGGTCATCACCTTGGCCGCCAGTCGCATGGCACCCCGGACGACTCTCGGCAATTCAGCCGCGCCATGGCGCACCGCAGTTTCGGCGTGCCGAATCTCGTCTTGCCGCATCTGATCGACGATCGCCCGCGACCTGCCATCAGCTTCGGGCAGGCTCAGCAGATGCCCATCCAGGTGCGCCTCGACCTGGCGCTCGGTTTCGGCCAGAAAGCCGAGGTTCCATTTATCGCCGAGCGCGCCAGCAACCAGGCCGAGCGACAGGGAACCGGCATACCACAGCGGATTGAGCCAGCTCTTGCGACCGCCCAGTTCGGCAATGCGCTGCTCGGTCCATGCCAGGTGCTCGGTTTCCTCGTCAGCCGCGCCGCGCAGCGCCTCGCGCACGTCAGGATCGCGTGACGTCAGGGCTTGCCCCTGGTAGAGCGCCTGGGCACAAATTTCGCCACAATGATTGACCCGCATCAGGCCGACCACATGCCGCTTTTCCGCCGCATCGAGTCCGGCCGCCGGCAAATCGGCTCCGGGCAGCGGGCGCACACTGCGCGCCGGCGCACATAGCGAGCGCAAGGCACGATCGAATTCGACGACCAGTCGATCCGACGATAGCGGACTCACCACATCGTGCTCCCGGAGATGCCGCCCCGCTTCAGCAGGCTGCGCGCCTCATCGGCATTGCGCACGATGGCGCCGCCGTTGCAGAAATATTCAAGATAGAGCGCGGCGTACTGGCGATTGCTGGCGGCATCCTGGATGCGCGACCATTGCGCCGCCCGGGATTTCGACCAGGAACCGTCGGCCCGACCGGACGCGTAGATCCGCCGCTCCTTGGTAGCGCAACGCATGCCTTCGAAGCTGACATTACGCCCGCCCTCCGGGGTCAGCACGACCAGCGTATAGCGAACCACGCCATCGCTCCCGACACTCAGCGTCGCCCCATCGACAAAGAACTTGTTGCTGGTCGCAGCACTGACATAGACCGCCTGCAGATTCTCCGGGCGCGGCGCCTCCGGCAGTTGCACCTCCTGCTCCTGCCATGGCTTGGCGTCATAGTCATCCTCGGGCGGGCGCACCACCTGCTCGAACCCGGCCAGCGCCGAACCCGCCAGGACCAGGCAAAGCCCGCCCGACAGCAATTTGCCAAGCACCATCATGTCTCCTCCGCCGGTGTTAATGGCGTACCGCCCTCCGCGCCGGCATCAACCCGGCGATGCCGGCTGCGGCGATCGAGATCGATAAAGCGCACCAGTTCGTTCAACGCCTGCTCATACACATTGCGCTTGAACTCGATGACAGCATCGAGCGGTATCCAGTAGTCGTTCCAGCGCCAGGCATCGAACTCGGGCTTGTTGGTCGCCCGCAGGCTGACATCGTTGTCCCGCCCTACCAGGCGCAACAGAAACCAGATTTGTTTCTGCCCCTTGTAAGAACCGCGCCATTCGCGCTTGATCCAGTGTGTCGGCACTTCGTAACGCAGCCAGCCCTTGGTCCGCCCGAGGATGCGCACGTGCTCGGGCAACAGCCCGACTTCTTCATACAACTCCCGATACATGGCCTGCTCCGGCGTTTCGCCGCGCTTGATGCCACCTTGCGGGAACTGCCACGAATGTTCACGTATGCGCTTACCCCAGAAAACCTCGTTCTTGGCATTACAAAGAATGATGCCGACGTTCGGGCGATAGCCTTCACGGTCGAGCATAGGAATTCCTGCAAAATTAATAGTTACCCCGATTCTTTCACAAAGCCCTGCCGCATGCAAAGGACGGGCACGGTGTAAAATGCCCTTTTTGCAACGAATTCAAGAGCATCCCATGCGCACTTCGCAGTTCTTTTTCACCACCCTCAAGGAAGCCCCGGCCGACGCCGAAGTCATCAGCCAGAAACTGATGCTGCGCGCCGGCTTCATCAAGCGCTCGGCAGCAGGCATTTACACCTGGATGCCGCTCGGTCTGCGCGTGCTGCGCAAGGTCGAGAACATCGTCCGCGACGAAATGAACAAGGCCGGCGCCCTCGAATTGCTGATGCCCGCGGTCCAGCCTTTCGAGCTGTGGCAGGAATCCGGCCGCGGCGAGCAGTACGGCCCCGAACTGCTGCGCTTCAAGGACCGCCATCAGCGCGACTTCGTGATCGGCCCGACGCACGAGGAAGTGATCACCGACGTGGTGCGCCGCGACGTCAAGAGCTATCGCCAATTGCCGATCCATCTCTACCAGATCCAGACCAAGTTCCGCGACGAAATCCGTCCGCGCTTCGGCGTCATGCGCGGTCGCGAATTCCTGATGAAGGACGGTTATTCCTTCCACACCTCGTTCGAGGACCTGAAGCGCGAATACGGCAACATGTACGAGACGTACAGCCGCATCTTCACCCGCCTCGGTTTGAAATTCCGTGCCGTGGCAGCCGATACCGGCTCGATCGGCGGCACCGGTTCGCATGAGTTCCACGTGCTGGCCGATTCCGGCGAGGACGACATCGCCTTCTGCCCGACTTCCGATTACGCCGCCAATGTCGAACTGGCCGAAGCGCTCGCTCCGGCGACATCGCGCGCCGCCGCTGGCAAAACCATGGAAAAGATCCACACGCCCGGCAAGATGGCCTGTGTCGACGTCGCCAAATTCCTCGACATCGGCCTTGACCGGATCGTCAAGTCGATTGCCGTGGTCAGCGAAAAGGAAGACGGCAGCTCGACCTTCGCGCTATTGCTGGTGCGCGGCGACCACGAATTGAACGAAATCAAGGCCAGCAAGATCGCCGCCATCAACCCGTTCCGCTTCGCCACCGAGGAAGAAGTCATCGCCCACCTCGGCTGTAAGCCCGGCTTCATCGGCCCGGCCGGCATCGACGGCAAAAAGGTGACGGTATTCGCCGACCGCTCGGTTGCGGTGATGAGCGATTTCGTTTGCGGCGCCAACGAAGCCGGCTACCACATGACGGGCGTCAATTTCGGCCGCGACCTGCCGGAACCGGAGATTTTCGATCTGCGCAACGTCGTCGCCGGCGACCCCTCGCCGGACGGCCAGGGCACGCTGGACATCTGCCGCGGCATCGAAGTCGGCCATATTTTCCAGCTTCGCACCAAATACGCCGAAGCGCTGAACTGCGCCTTCCTCGACGAAACCGGCAAAAGCCAGGTCATGGAAATGGGTTGCTACGGCATCGGCGTCTCGCGCATCGTCGGCTCGGCCATCGAGCAGGGCAATGACGAACGAGGCATCGTGCTACCGACTTCGATCGCCCCCTTCGAAGTCTGCGTCGTGCCCATGGGCTACCACAAGAGCGAAGCCGTCAAGGCGGCCGCCGACCGGCTTTACGCCGAACTCAAGGCAGCGGGCGTCGACGTCGTACTCGATGACCGCAACGAGCGGCCCGGTTCGATGTTTGCCGATATGGAACTGATCGGCATTCCGCATCGCGTCGTCATCGGCGAACGCGGCCTGAAGGACGGCCAGGTCGAATACAAGGGGCGCCGGGATGCCGAAGCCACTCTGCTGCCCCAGGCTGAAATCGTCGACCTCCTGAAGGGAAAGCTTTGCGCCGACTGATTGTCGCGCTTTGTCTGTGCTGCGCGTCGGCCGCCTTTGCCGGCGCGCAGAAATACGAGCCACTCGCCGCCAGCGTCCAGGGCGCGCTGCACAAGGCGGTTTCCGATTCACGGCCGGAGGTCAGCTCCTTTCGCAACCCGATCGAGGCGGCGGACTGGCTGAGCGAAATGTCGCGCCGGCTGGAAAAGCGTATTCCCGCCCGTGACTACCGTATCGACCTGTTGCGCAGCGTGCATTACGAAGCGACCCGCGCCGGCCTCGACCCACAGCTGGTGCTCGGCCTGATGCAGGTCGAATCCGGCTTTCGCAAATATGCCGTCTCGTCGGCCGGTGCCCGCGGCTACATGCAGGTCATGCCCTTCTGGGTCAAGCTGATCGGCCGTCCGGACGACAACCTGTTCGATCTGCGCACCAGCCTGCGCTACGGCTGCACCATCCTGCGCCACTATCTCGACATCGAAAAAGGCGATCTTTACCGTGCCCTCGGCCGCTATAACGGCAGCCTTGGACGACCGGAATATCCGAACATGGTGCGCGCCGCCTGGCAGAACAACTGGAGCTACGACAAGTCCGCCCGGCTGGCGCAAACCGGCCGCTGATCAGCGGCCCATGCCCCCCGGCAGCATGCCCTTCATACCGCGCATCAGCTTGCCGATGCCGCCCTTGGTCATCATCTTCATCATTTTCTGCGACTGCTCGAACTGGTTGAGCAGGCGATTGACGTCCTGGACCTGCACGCCGGCGCCCATCGCGATGCGCCGTTTGCGGCTGGCCTTGATCAGTTCCGGCTTGGAACGTTCGAGCGGCGTCATCGAATTGATAATGCCTTCGACCCGGCCGACCATCTTGTTCTCAGCGCCGGCCGGCAACTGGCCAGCCATCTGGGCGATCTGCGCCGGCATCTTGTCCATCAGCGCCGACAGGCCGCCCATGTTGCGCATCTGGCCGATCTGTTCTTTGAAATCGTTCAGGTCGAAGCCCTTGCCGGACTTCAGCTTCTTGGCGAAAGCCACCGCCTTTTCTTCGTCCAACCCCTTGCGCGCATCCTCGATCAGCGACAGCACGTCGCCCATGCCGAGAACGCGCGAAGCCATCCGCTCGGGATGGAAAGCCTCCAGCCCCGAGAGCTTTTCGCCGACCCCGGAGAACTTGATCGGTTTGCCGGTAATGTGACGCACCGACAATGCCGCACCGCCACGCGCATCGCCGTCGAGCTTGGTGAGCACGACGCCGGTCAGCGGCAACGCCTCATTGAAGGCCTTGGCGGTATTGACGGCATCCTGACCGAGCATCGCATCGACCACGAACAGGGTTTCGATCGGGTTGATCGCCGCATGCAGCCGCTTGATCTCGTCCATCATCTCCTGATCGATGGCCAGGCGGCCAGCCGTATCAACCAGCAGCACGTCGTGATAGTGGCGCTTGGCCCAGTCGATGGCGGCCAGCGCGATCGCTTCGGGCTTTTCGCCGGTGGTGGACGGGAAGAAATCGACCCCGGCCTGGCCGGCGACCGATTTCAGCTGTTCGATGGCGGCCGGACGATAGACGTCGCAGGAAACGACCAGCACCTTTTTCTTGTGGTTTTCCTTGAGGAACTTGCCCAGTTTGCCGACCGTGGTCGTCTTGCCGGCGCCCTGCAGACCTGCCATCAGCACGATGGCCGGCGGCTGGGTGTTGAAATTGATGCCTTCGTGGGCATCGCCCATCAGCTTGGTCAGTTCGGCATGGACGACGCCGATCAGCGCCTGGCCGGGACTGAGCGAACCGATCACCTCCTCGCCGACGGCCTTTTCCTTGACGGCGGCGATGAAGTCCTTGACCACCGGCAAGGCGACGTCGGCCTCGAGCAAGGCCATGCGCACTTCGCGCAGGGCGTCGGCGATATTGGATTCGGTCAGGCGAGCTTCGCCCTTCAGCGTCTTCATGACGCGAGCAAGGCGATTGGTCAGGTTATCGAGCATATGGGGTGGGCTTCTAGTAGAATCTAAGGATGGCCGATATTGTAATTCAGCTTCTGCCCCACATTCTCGCCGCCCTGATTTATGCCGGGCTCGGTTTCCATTTCTGGAACAGCCGCTGGCGCGAAGGGGATTCCCAATGCGTCGCCTGCCCCATGCAAAGCTGGGAGCGGCTCGCCATTGCCGCCGCCCTGCTGTTCCACGCCGCAGGTCTTTACCGGGGCATCTTTTCCGAGCAGGGCATGCTTTTTTCGTTCAGCCTGGCCCTGTCGCTGATGATGTGGCTGGCCGTGCTGATTTACTGGCTGGAAAGCTTCATGGCCCGCATGGAAGGCATGCAGCCCATGGTGCTGCCGCTGGCCGCCGGCTGCACCGTCCTGCCCGCCGTTTTCCCGCATGTGCACGTGGTGGCCAATGCGTCGGCCATCGGTTTCAAGCTGCACTTCCTGGCCGCCATGCTGGCCTACAGCCTGCTGACCCTGTCCGCCCTGCAGGCCATTTTCATGGGTTTTGCCGAAAAGGCCCTGCACCAGCGCTCGCTGAAGCGCAGCCTGGCCAGCCTGCCGCCGCTGATGACCATGGAAGCGTTGTTGTTCCGCATGCTGCTGCTCGGCTTCATCCTGCTTAGCCTGACCGTCGGCAGCGGCGTTCTGTTTTCCGAGGAACTCTTCGGCAAACCACTGGAAATGAATCACAAGACGCTGTTCGCCTTTGCCTCCTGGGGCATTTTCGCCACGCTGCTGGTCGGACGCCACGTCTGGGGCTGGCGCGGCAAGCGGGCGCTGCGCTGGACGCTGGCCGGCTTTGCGTCGCTGATCCTCGCCTACGTGGGCAGCCGCTTCGTCTTCGAAGTCATACTCGGCCGCCTCTGACGCCGCCATGGGCGATTTTTCCCTGCCGACCCTGCTCGGCGCACTGCTTGTCCTGCTGATCCTGTCCGGCGTATTTTCCGGATCGGAAACCGCGATGATGGCGGTGAATCGTTTCCGTCTGCGCCATGCCGCGCAAAACGGTCAGCGCGGCGCCAAACTGGCTCTCGCCCTGCTCGGCCGGACCGACAAGCTGCTCGGCCTGATCCTGCTCGGCAACACCCTGCTCAACGCCGCTGCGGCAACCCTGACCGGCTACATTGCCCTCGCCCTGTTCGGCGAAAGCAAGTGGGCACTGGAAATCGGCACGCTGTGCATCACCTTCGCCCTGCTCGTCGTTGCCGAAATTTCCCCCAAGGTCATCTGCGCCGCTCATGCCGACCGCCTGGCGCCATTGCTCAGTTTCGTGCTGACGCCCTTGCTGCGCCTGGCTTATCCCGTCATCTGGTTCATCAACCTGTTTGTCACCGCGCTGCTCAAGACGCTACGCCTGTCGCCGGGCAGCATGCACGGGGAAAGCAGTCTGTCGGCCGAGGAGTTGCGCAGCCTGGTACTGGAATCATCACACCTGATGCCGAAGAAGCACCAGACCATTCTTTCCAGCCTGTTCGACCTGAAACACATCACGGTCGAAGACCTGATGACGCCGCGCGGCAGCATCGAAATCCTCGATATCGAACAGGACTGGCCAGAAGTCCTGACCCAACTGGCGACCAGCCACCACAGCCGGCTACCGGTCTGCCGCGAATCGCTGGACCAGTTGGTGGGCATGCTGCCGGTGCGGCGCCTGCTCGGCAATATCGGCACGCCGGATTTCGACCAGAACGAACTGCTCGCCCAGTTGCAGCCGCCGTACTACATTCCAGCCGGCACGCCGGTCTTCTCGCAGCTCGCCTTTTTCCAGGAAAACCGGCAACGGATCGGCTTTGTCGTCGATGAATACGGTGAAATCCTCGGCCTGCTGACCCTGGAAGACATCATCGAAGAATTCGTCGGCGATTTCACCACTTCGCTGCCCGGTCTCGGCAATATTCTCAGCTGGTCGCCGGAAGGCGATGCCATCGTTGAAGGCTCCCGCTCGCTGCGTCAAATCAACCGCATGCTCGGCCTGAACTTTCCGCTGAATGGCCCGAAGACCCTGAACGGCCTGATCCTCGAACATTTCCAGGACATCCCCGAAGCCGATGTCAGCATCAAACTGGCCGGCATTCCGGTCGAGGTATTGCAGACCCAGGATCGCAGCGTCGTCACCGTCCGCATCTATCGCCCCTGAAACCTGTGCCAACAGAGGCAGACCGCCTTTACAAACAGGCCCCTACGGGGCATCATCGACCGATCTACTAGGCATTCGACTGTAATTAATGGCCGCAACACCTCAAACAACTCCTCTTAGCGGCCTGGCGCGAGCCCTGGTTCAGGCCGGACAACTCAAGGAGGCTGAGGCCGAGCAACTGATTTCCCAAGCGGCTTCGGCAAAAATCCCGTTGATCGAGCAGATCATCGCCAGTCAGAAAGCCACGGCGCTCGATATTGCGCGTTTTGTCGCAGAGACCTTCGGCTACCCCCTGCTCGACCTGGCGGCCTTTGACGAAACGCACATTCCAGCCACTGCCATCGACCGCAAGCTGATGGCCACGCACAAGGTCGTTCCGCTCAACAAGCGCGGCAACCGGCTGTCGGTGGCGATCTCCGACCCGACCAACCTGCGGGCGCTGGACGAAATCCGCTTCCAGACCGGACTGGCCGTCGATCCCATCGTCGTCGAGCACCCCAAGCTGATCCCGCTGGTCAGCAAATATTCCGAAACTGCCGAAGACAGCCTGAAGAACCTGAGCGGCGAGGATATCAATCTCGATTTTCTCGACGAGGAAGCCGCCGCCAAGGTCGACGAGACGGCCGGACAGGACATCGACGACGCGCCGGTCGTCAAGTTCATCCAGAAGATGCTGCTCGACGCCATCAACGATGGCGCTTCCGACATCCATTTCGAGCCCTACGAAAAGTATTACCGCATCCGTTTCCGCGTCGACGGCATCCTGCGCGAAGTTGCGACCCCGCCGCTGGCGATCAAGGAAAAGATCGCCTCGCGGATCAAGGTGATTTCGCGCCTGAATATCGCTGAAAAGCGCGTCCCGCAGGACGGCCGGATGAAGCTGGTACTCTCCAAGAGCCGGGCCATCGATTTCCGGGTCAGCACGCTGCCGACGCTGCAGGGCGAGAAAATCGTGCTGCGCATTCTCGACCCGACGTCGGCCACGCTCGGCATCGAAGCGCTGGGCTACGAGCCCGAGCAAAAGGCTGCCCTGCTCGAGGCCATCAACCGTCCCTACGGCATGGTGCTGGTCACCGGCCCGACCGGTTCCGGCAAGACGGTTTCGCTCTACACCTGTCTCAATATCCTGAATCGCGACGGTGTCAACATTTCGACCGCCGAAGACCCGGCCGAAATCAACCTGCCCGGCGTCAACCAGGTCAATGTAGACGACCGCGCCGGCCTGACTTTCCCGGTCGCGCTCAAGGCCTTCCTGCGCCAGGATCCGGACATCATCATGGTCGGCGAAGTACGCGACCTTGAAACCGCCGAAATTGCCATCAAGGCAGCCCAGACCGGCCACATGGTGCTGTCCACACTGCATACCAACGACGCGCCGCAAACGCTGACCCGGTTGATGAACATGGGCGTGCCGACTTTCAACATCGCTTCCAGCATCCAGCTAATCACCGCCCAGCGCCTGGCACGCCGCCTGTGCAATTGCAAGAAGCCGATGACAGTACCCAACCAGGCCCTGCTCGACGCCGGCTTCAAACAAGCCGAACTCGACGGCTCGTGGACGCTGTACGGCCCCGGCGGTTGCGAACGCTGCAAGGGCAGCGGCTACAAGGGACGGGTCGGCATCTACCAAGTCATGCCAGTGTCCGATGCCATGCAGCGCCTGATCATGAGCGGCGCCAATGCCATCGACCTGGCCAATCTGGCCGCGGCCGAAGGGGTCAAGAACCTGCGCGAATCCGGCTTGATGAAAGTCAAGCAGGGCCTGACTTCGCTCGACGAAATTCTGAGCACCACCAATGTTTAAAGCAAAGGAAGAGGAATGGCCACTGCCGCAAAACTGAAGGCCAGGACGGTCAAGGAGGATGCCTTCCTGTGGGAAGGCAAGAACCGCGACGGCAAGATGGTTCGCGGTGAAATCCGTGCCGCCACGGAAACGGTGGTGCAGACCATTCTGCGCCGCCAAGGCATCACCCAGACCAAGATCAAGAAAATTCGCTTCAAGACTGGCGGCAAGATCACCGCCAAGGACATTGCACTCTTCACCCGGCAGCTGGCGACCATGATGCGCTCCGGCGTCCCTTTGCTGCAGGCCTTCGATATCGTCGGCCGCGGCCACTCGAATCCCGCGGTCGGCAAGTTGCTGCTCGACATCAAGGCCGATGTCGAAACCGGCAGCTCGCTTTCCCAGGCTTTCCGCAAATATCCGCTCTACTTCGATGCACTCTATTGCAACCTGGTCGCCGCCGGCGAACAGGCGGGGATTCTCGACACCCTGCTCGAACGACTGGCCAGCTACAAGGAAAAGATTCTCGCCATCAAGGGCAAGATCAAGTCAGCGATGTTCTATCCGATCGCCGTGCTGATCGTCGCCTTCATCATCACCGCGGTGATCATGATCTTCGTCGTGCCGGCCTTCAAGGACGTCTTCAACAGTTTCGGGGCCGACCTGCCGGCACCGACCCTCGTCGTCGTCGCTATTTCCGACTTCTTCGTCGCCTACTGGTGGGCGATTTTCGGCATCATCGGCGGCAGCTTCTACGCCTTCTTCGAGAGCTGGAAGCGCTCGGAAAACATGCAGATCGCCATGGACCGCCTGCTGCTTCGCCTGCCCATTTTCGGCGACATCATCCGCAAGTCGGTGATCGCCCGATGGACGCGGACGCTGTCCACCATGTTCGCCGCCGGCGTGCCGCTGGTCGAATCACTGGACTCGGTAGGGGGAGCGGCCGGCAACTATGTTTACAAGCTAGCCACCCGGCAGATCCAGAGCGAAGTATCGACCGGGACCAGCCTGACCAACGCCATGCAGAACGTCAATATCTTTCCTAACATGGTGACCCAGATGGTCGCCATCGGTGAAGAATCCGGCGCCCTCGACTCCATGCTGGCCAAGGTCGCCGACTTCTTCGAACAGGAGGTCGACGATGCGGTGGAAGCGATGTCCAGCCTGATGGAACCGGTCATCATGGTCGTCCTCGGCACCCTGATCGGCGGCATGGTGGTCGCCATGTACCTGCCGATCTTCAAGATCGGGGCGGTCGTCGGATGATTCCGGAATCCACGGAAGGCCTGATGGCCATCGCGGCAGTGCTTGGCCTGTGCATCGGCAGCTTTCTCAATGTCGTGATCCATCGCCTGCCCAGGATGATGGAACAGGAATGGCGCGCGCAGTGCGCCGAACTGAGCGGCGAAACCCAGCCCCCCGGCGAACTTCTGACCCTAGCCACGCCCCGCTCACGCTGCCCATCCTGTGGCCATCAAATCACGGCGCTGGAAAATATACCGCTGCTCAGCTACCTGCTGCTCAAAGGCAAATGCTCCGATTGTGGCACGCACATTTCCGTGCGCTACCCGCTCATCGAACTCGCCACCGCCCTGCTTTCCGCGGCAACGGTCTGGCATTTCGGGCCGACGCTGCAGGCGGCGGGCGCCCTGTTGCTGGTCTGGTCGCTGGTCGCGCTGGCCGCGATCGATCTCGATACGCAACTGTTGCCGGATTCGATCACCCTGCCGCTGCTCTGGCTGGGCCTCGCCTTCAATCTCGGTTCAACCTACGTCGACCTGTCGGCGGCGGTCGTCGGGGCGATGGCCGGCTATCTCGCGCTGTGGTCGGTTTTTTGGCTGTTCAAGCTGCTCACCGGCAAGGAAGGTATGGGCTACGGCGACTTCAAGCTGCTCGGCGCCCTCGGTGCCTGGCTAGGCTGGCAAATGCTGCCAACCATCATCCTGCTGTCGTCGATGGTGGGGGCTGCGGTCGGCATCACACTGATCGTCGTCGCTCGTCACGGCCGCAATGTCCCCATTCCGTTCGGCCCCTACCTGGCGGCCGCCGGTGCCATCGCACTGTTCTGGGGGCCACAGCTGACGCAACGCTACCTCGGGCTGATCTCTTGAAATATCGGCATCAAGCCCGATATACGTGTCCCGACACTCGGTTATAATTCAAGGTTTTGGAGGATTCCCATGCCGATTTACGAATATCGCTGTGACTCCTGCGGGTTCCAGAAAGAGCATCTGCAAAAGATGAGCGATCCGCAGCTCACGACCTGCCCGGACTGCGGCCGGGAAAGCTATACCAAACTGCTTTCTGCCGCCGGTTTCCAGCTCAAGGGCAACGGCTGGTACGCCACCGATTTCAAGGGCGGACAGAAAGCCGCCCCGCCACCGCCCTGCCAAACCGGGGAAGGAAGTTGCTCGACGTGCGCGGCCAGCTGATCAAACGCTACTTCATCACCGGGCTCCTGATCTGGGTGCCGCTGGTGATCACCGGCTGGGTGCTGTCGCTGATCATCAGCACGCTCGACCAGTCCCTGCGCCTGCTACCCCAGTCGGTGCATCCGGAAAGCCTGGTCGGCTTCGCCATTCCGGGCGCCGGCGCCGTGCTGACTCTGGTCATGATTCTCTTCACCGGCCTGCTCGCCGCCAATTTCATCGGCCAGAAGCTGGTGATCTGGTGGGAGAAGCTGCTGACCAGTATTCCGGTGGTGAATTCGGTCTACAACAGCGTCAAGCAGGTTTCCGACACCCTGTTCTCGCCCAATGGCAATGCCTTTCGCCAGGCCCTGTTGGTGCGCTATCCCCACCAGAACAGCTGGACCATCGCCTTCCTGACCGGCCAACCCGGCGGCGACGTGGTGAACCATCTTGATGGCGAATACGTCAGCGTCTATGTACCCACCACGCCCAATCCGACTTCCGGCTTCTTCCTGATGATGCCGGCCAAGGATGTGGTCGAGCTGGACATGACGGTCGACGAAGCCCTCAAATACATCATCTCGATGGGTGTCGTGGCCCCGCCGTCACACCCGCGCACCATCACCAAACCTTAAGAAATAACGGAAAGTTTCATGCGTACCCATTACTGCGGACAACTCAACGCCACCCTTGACGGGCAAATCGTCACCCTGTGCGGCTGGGCGCATCGCCGCCGCGACCACGGCGGCGTCATCTTCATCGACCTCCGGGACCGCGAAGGCCTGGCCCAGATCGTCTGCGACCCGGATCGTGCCGCCACGTTTGCGATCGCCGAATCGGTCCGCAACGAGTTCTGCCTGAAGATCACCGGCAAGGTCCGTCCGCGCCCGGCCGGCACGACTAATGCCAATCTGGCTTCCGGCGAAATCGAAATCCTCTGCCACGAGATCGAAGTCCTCAATCCGTCGGTGACGCCTCCCTTCCAGCTCGACGAAGACAATCTCTCGGAGAATGTCCGCCTGCTGCATCGGGTCATCGACCTGCGCCGCCCGCAGATGCAGAACAACCTGATGCTGCGCTACAAGACGGCGCGCGCTTTCCGCCGCTTCCTGGACGACGCCGGCTTCATCGACATCGAAACGCCGATGCTGACCAAGTCGACCCCGGAAGGTGCCCGCGACTATCTCGTGCCGTCGCGCGTCCATGCCGGCCAGTTCTTCGCCCTGCCGCAGTCGCCGCAACTGTTCAAGCAACTGCTGATGGTCGCCGGCTTCGACCGCTACTACCAGATCACCAAGTGCTTCCGCGACGAAGATCTGCGTGCCGACCGCCAGCCGGAATTCACCCAGGTCGATATCGAAACCTCGTTCATGAGCGAGGCCGAGATCATGGCGTTGACCGAGAAGCTGATCCGCACCGTCTTCAAGGAAGCCATCGACGTCGAGTTGCCGGATTTCCCGCGCATGACCTACGCCGAAGCCATGCACCGCTTCGGCTCCGACAAGCCGGACCTGCGTGTCACGCTCGAACTCACCGAAGTCACCGACGCCTTCAAGGATGTCGCCTTCAAGGTCTTCGCCGGCGTCGCCAACAGCGAAGGCGGCCGCATTGCCGCCATGCGCATCCCGGGCGGCGCCACGCTGACGCGCGGCGAGATCGACGCCTACACCCAGTTCGTCGGCATATACGGCGCCCGGGGCCTGGCCTACATCAAGGTCAATGACGTTACCCAGATCAACGAAACCGGCCTGCAGTCGCCGATCGTAAAGAACCTGTCCGAAGCCTCGCTGCGCGCCGTCATCGAGCGCACAGGCGCCCAGTCCGGCGACCTGATCTTCTTCGGTGCCGACAAGGCCAAGATCGTCAATGACGCCCTCGGCGCGCTGCGTATCAAGATCGGTCATGAAAAGGGCTTCGTCACTGGCGCCAAGTGGGCGCCGCTGTGGGTCATCGACTTCCCGATGTTCGAGTACGACGACGAAAACAAGCGCTGGAGCGCCTGCCACCACCCGTTCACCAGCCCGAAGGACGAGCATCTCGACCTGCTGGTCAGCGATCCGGGCAAGTGTCTGGCCAAGGCCTACGACCTGGCGCTGAACGGCTGGGAACTGGGCGGCGGCTCGGTGCGTATCCACCGTTCCGACGTGCAGGAAAAGGTTTTCTCGGCCCTCAACATCGGCCCGGAAGAACAGCAGGCCAAGTTCGGCTTCCTGCTCGACGCGCTCAAGTACGGCGCCCCGCCGCACGGCGGCCTGGCCTTCGGCCTCGACCGCATCGTCACCATGATGACCGGGGCCGAATCGATCCGCGACGTGATCGCCTTCCCGAAGACCCAGCGCGCCCAGTGCCTGCTCACCGACGCACCGAGCGGCGTCGACGAGAAGCAACTGCGCGAACTGCACATCCGTCTGCGCCAAAAGGTCGAAACCCAGATCGAAGTCACCCAGGGCTAAGCCGCGATGCCAATCTGGCTGCGCTTCCTGTTCGTCTGCTGGCTGACGACAGGAGGCGCATTTGCTTTCAGCTTCGGGCCCGACCACAGGGCGGCCGATTCGGTGGCAGTCGCCGAACTGCCTTATGAAGCGCAGCAGACGCTGACCCTGATCAGGACCGGCGGTCCCTTTCCCTATGCCCGCGACGGCGTCGTTTTTGGCAATTACGAAAAACGCCTACCTCGCCACCCGCGTGGCTATTACCTGGAATACACGGTGCGCACGCCCGGCCAGCACGACCGCGGGCCGCGCCGTATCATTGCCGGCGAACGTGGCGAATATTTCTATACCGATGATCATTACCGAACCTTCCGCCGGATTCGGGAATAGCCGATGCCTTCCAGCCTACTGAAAGACGCCAGCCGCGCCGACCTCTATCATTTGCCGGCGCCTCGCCGGCTCGATCTGCTGGAGATGGTCAACCAGGCTAATTTCCTGTTGCTGACCGCTGATGTCGGCGCCTGCCACGGCATCGGCGAAGTCCTTGTCGATTTCGGCAAGGCCCTGCATTTCCCGCCCTGGTACGGCACCAACCTCGATGCGCTGCATGACTGCCTGAGCGATCCGGACTGGCACCCGGAGCGGGGTGTGGTCATCCTGATCAGCGGCCTGGAGGCGCTGCGCCGCCGCGACCCGGAAAATTTCCCGCGCCTCCTTGATGTTTTGGCAGCAGCGTGCCGGAGCCGCTCGGCCGGACAACCGCCGCTGTGGGTCCTGTCGACCACGCCGGCGCGCGGCCTTGCTTCGCTACCCGAGGCATGACCGCCTTTAAAGAACCGGTATCGGTACTGGTCGTCATCCATACGCCGGCCCTCGACATCCTGCTGCTCGAGCGTGCCGGCCACCCCGGCTACTGGCAATCGGTCACCGGCAGCCGCGAAGGCGACGAGACGCTGGCCGCAACCGCCCGCCGGGAAGTCCTTGAAGAAACCGGCCTCGACGCCCGGCGCTTCCGGCTCACCGACTGGAAGCAGAGCAACAACTACGAAATCTTCCAGGAATGGCGGCATCGTTACGCCCCCGGCGTCGTTCGCAACACCGAGCACGTCTTCTCGCTGGAAATTCCGGCACCGCAAGCGGTCAGCCTGGCGCCCGGCGAACACCTCGCCTACGTCTGGCTACCCTGGCAGGAAGCGGCCAGGCACTGCTTCTCGGCAAGCAATCGCGAGGCGATTCTCGCCCTCCCCCGGCGCCTTCACAATTCGGGAAGCGCCGTCTTGCCGAGGGCATAACAGGACCTTGAAAGAACAAACAGGCGCCCTATATTGGGATTGAGCAATCTCAACCCATAAAGGAGGCCACCATGGCAAACATCACTCGATTCGACCCGCTTGATGATCTGTTCCGCGGCTTTTTTGTCCGCCCAGTCGATTTCAACAACGACCAGCAACCGGCGCCCAGCATCAAGATGGACGTCCGCGAACAGGGCGATGATTATCTCGTCCATGCCGAGTTGCCGGGCATCAAGAAGGAAGACATTCACGTCATCGTCGATGGCAACCAGGTATCGATCACTGCCGAATCGAAGCGGGAAAAGGAGGTCAAGGAAGGTGACCGCGTCCTCCGCTCGGAACGCTATTTCGGCAAGGTTTCCCGCTCCTTCCAGCTGGGCCAGGAAATCGACGACAGCAAGGCCGTTGCCAAATTCAATGATGGGGTACTCGAACTGACGCTGCCGAAGCGCACCGCCAGTCCGAACAAGCGCCTCAATATCGCCTGAGCGAAAATCACTTTCCCGACCAGGCCGGACCCCGTTCCGGCCTTTTTCTTTGTACAATCCGCGGCGATTCCACTCGGAGCCCGCCATGAGTCTCGAAAACCTCGCCCCCGGCATCAAGGCCGCCGTCCTCGCCGAAGCCTTGCCCTACATCAAGCGTTTCCACGGCAAGACCATCGTCGTCAAATACGGCGGCAATGCGATGACCGACGAACACCTGAAGCAATGTTTCGCCCGTGACGTGGTGATGCTGAAGCTGGTCGGCTTCAATATCGTCGTCGTCCATGGCGGCGGCCCGCAAATCGAAAACCTGCTATCCCGGGTTGGCAAGAAGGGCGAATTCATCCAGGGCATGCGCGTCACCGATGCCGAAACCATGGAACTGGTCGAAATGGTGCTCGGCGGCCAGGTGAACAAGGAAATCGTCAACCTAATCAACCAGCACGGCGGCAAGGCCGTCGGCCTGACCGGCAAGGATGGCAATTTCATCCGCGCCCGCAAGCTGATGCTGGAAAACAAGGATGTTCCGGGCGACCTGATCGACGTCGGTCAAGTCGGCGACATCACCCAGATCGACCCGTCGCTGATCGGCCTGCTCGATTCCGGTGCCTTCATCCCGGTCATCGCGCCGATCGGCGTCGGCAAGGACGGTGAAACCTACAACATCAACGCAGATGTCGTCGCCGGCAAGATCGCCGAAGTCCTGAAAGCCGAGAAACTTGTGCTGCTGACCAACACGCCGGGCGTTCTGGACAAGGACGGCCAGCTGATCACCGGCATCACGCCCAAGCAGATCGATGAAATGGTCGATGACGGCACGTTGTCCGGCGGCATGTTGCCCAAGATCGGCTCGGCACTCGATGCCGCCCGCAACGGCGTCAAGGGCGTGCATATCATCGACGGCCGGGTCGAACACGCCCTCTTGCTGGAAATCCTCACCGACCACGGCGTCGGGACGATGATCAAGTCGCACTGATGGCTGCCGCGGGCCGCGTCTGGCTGTTCGATCTAGACAACACGCTGCACGACGCCAGCCCGCATATTTTTCCCCACATCAACCGCTCGATGCGGCAATACATCGAGCGGCATCTGGGCCTCGACCCCGAGGAAGCCAGCCGTGTCCGCCAGCAATACTGGGAACGCTACGGCGCCACGCTGCTCGGCCTGATGCAGAACCACGACACCGATCCGCGTCACTTCCTGCGGGAAACCCACAAGTTTCCCGACCTCAAGGCGATGGTCGTTTTCCGTAAAACGACCCTGCGGGCGCTGCACCGGCTGCCCGGGAAAAAAATCATCTTCTCGAATGCGCCCCGCCATTACATGGAAGCCGTTCTGAAAATCACCGGCCTGTGGCGCCATTTCGATGCCGCCTATGCCGTCGAAAACCTGCGCTTCCGGCCCAAGCCGATGCGTGCCGGCTTCCATGCCCTGCTCCGCGCCGAACATCTCGATCCGCGTCGCTGCATCATGGTCGAAGACAGCCTGATCAACCTGGTTGCCGCCAAGAAACTCGGCATGAAGACCGTGTGGGTAAGTACTGACTTACGGCAATCCTCCTTTGTAGACATCAAGATCCGCGATATCCGGCAATTACCGGAACGCTATGCTCGTTTATAATCCTCCGACATAAAACAACGGGGGAGACGGGCATGGCAATTCAACCGGGCGAACGTCGTCTGCACATCCTGCAAACCCTCGCCAGCATGCTGGAAACGCCGAAAGGCGAAAAAATCACCACCGCCGCCCTGGCGGCGCGGCTCGACTGCTCGGAAGCGGCGCTCTACCGCCACTTCGCCAGCAAGGCACAGATGTTCGAAGGCCTGATCGAGTTCATCGAACAAAGCCTGTTCGGCGTCATCAACCAGATCACCCGCGAAGAAGCGCAGGGCCTGACACAGGTCGAACTGATTATCGGGCTGTTGTTGCGCTTCGCCCAGAAAAACCGCGGCATGACCCGGGTACTGATCGGCGATGCGCTGGTCAACGAGAACGAGCGCCTGCAAACCCGGATCAATGCGCTGCTCGACAAGATCGAGGCCGCGCTGAAACAGGCGCTGCGCATCGCGGCGACCCAGGAAAACCTGAAAGCGGATGCCGATTTCGGTGCTCTCGCCAACCTGTTGCGCTGCTATGCCGTCGGCCGCTGGGAACTGTACGCCCGCAGCGGCTTCGCTCGCGAACCGCTGAACCAGTGGCCGCAGCAGTGGACGATGCTCTACTTCGCCTGTCTCTCGCAGTCGGGAACGCCAGGCAGCGACTAGCCCGCCCCGACCAGATCCGGGCAAGCCGCCATCGACAACCGGGCGAGCCAGGCCAGCGATCAAGGGTGCATCTCTCGCGGGACGCGCCACGTAAGCATTTACTTACGCCCGTCTCGCTAAGATTAGCGATAGAGCCACCGACGCCGGCTGTTATGATTTTGCCGAGGAACCAAAATTCATAACAAATTTATTAATGCCATTTGCAACTTCGTCGAACGCTGTTGCCTTCCCCATCAATGACAGACCCGAGCATCACAGGCCGACGTGAATAGCATACTTTGCATTGACCCCTCCCGTAGCCATGGCGCCCTGCTTTCACGGCTGGCCGACGAATCGGGAATACTCATGATCCTTTGCCACGATGCGGCGCAAGCCCGGGAACATCTGGACGGCGGGGAGCCCTTCATCCTGATGATCGTTTCGACGGGCGCCAGCGACCATGAGATTGGCATGGCACTGCTTCAACATGCCCGCCAACAAGAAGACCGGGCCACCATGCCGATCGCCTTTATCATGCCGGATCGGAATCTCGAGCTGGCGCATGCGGCATTCCAGGCCGGGGCGACCGAGGTCATCCTGCGCTCCGATGAAGACCTACTCAGGAACTTCATCCTTGAAGCCGCAAATCGATTGCCAAGATCGGTACAGGCCGGGCTTGTCCTGCTGGTCGAAGACGAGAACTGCCAGGCCGAGCATCTGCAGGAAATCTGCCTGATGCAGGGCCTGACGGTCGATCGCTGCATTTCCATGGAAGAAGCCGTCGACCGGCTCAACAGAGCCGATCACCAGATCGCCATCATCGACATTCTGTTGCACGGCCTGAACAGCGGACTGGCGCTGGTTCGCCACATCCGTCAATTGCCGCCCCCGCGATCCTTGATGCCTATCCTGGTGATCTCGGGTTTTGACGACACGGCGCGCCGCATCGAGGCCCTGCGCATCGGCGCCGACGATTTCCTGGCCAAGCCGTTTGCCGAAGAGGAGTTCCTTTGGCGCCTGCAGAGAATCACCCAGGCGCGGGCCGGCCAGGACGGTGAAATCCCGAAGATGGCGATTCCGGATAATGCTTTCTGGCAGCAGCACGGCTTGTCGTCGCGCGAAAGCGAAATATGCGCCGCCCTGATCAGGGGCTTCAACGACAAGCAGATCGCCCAGGACCTGAACATCTCGTTCTGGACGGTCAGGACGCATATCACCAAGATCTTCACCAAGCTCGGCGTGATCAACCGTCGCGAACTGATGGCGCGCTATCTGCCGAGCCTGGGAAGCTAGCCCCCATGTCATCCATACAGCGAATTCAGCAAGGTCGCCCCATGCCCTTGAATTGCCTGCACCGCGCCGCCGATTCAGCAGTCTGCCGACCGCCGCTGCATCCGCCCCCGGGGAGCACGCAGGCATGAATGGCGGAAACGCCAGCGTGAGGTTTCGCACCGACAACGCCATGCTCAATGCCCAGCACCGAAAGCTGCTCGCGCTGTGCCAGCGGGCCAGTCGTTTGCATGAGGACAGCAGTTCGGGCTACGCCGAGAAATTCCACATCATCCTCAACGACCTGGCCACCTACGCCCGCGAAGCGTTTGAAGCCGAAGAGAACCTGCTGCGGCAAAAACGGCCCGCGCTGCTCGACCAGCATCTGGCCGAGCATATTTCCTATGAGAGCCAACTCACCGATCTGCTGATCTCCGCCAGCAACGGCGAATTCGATCACGACAAACTGCTCCACTTCCTGACGACTTGGTGGTCGTCCCATGTCCTGCAGTCCGACCGGCATGTGATGGACAGCTTGGAATAGTGGCAATCCCGGGCGAGCGCAGCACCAATCCCCGGGGATTGGGACCAAACGCGCGCGGCCCTGATAGCGTCGGCCTATATCCGGAATAAGCACAATGCATTGGTAGCGGCAGTTGCCGGGCAGGATAATGCAAATGTGGTTGACGGTGACGAGCGTCACCGCCGCGGCAGTTCCAACTCGAGAACGAAGGAGTGCATCATGGATATCGGCATCAGCAAGAAAGATCGGGAAAAGATCGCAGAAGGACTCTCCCGCCTGCTGGCGGACTCGTACACCCTGTACCTGAAGACGCACAATTTCCACTGGAACGTCACCGGCCCGATGTTCAACACGCTGCACGTAATGTTCATGGGCCAGTACACCGAATTGTGGAATGCACTGGACCTGATCGCCGAGCGCATCCGCGCCCTGGGTTTTCCGGCCCCCGGCACCTACAAGGAATTCGTCGCACTGACCGTGATCAAGGAAAGCGAAGGCGTGCCGAACGCCACCGAAATGCTCAAGCAGTTGCTGGCCGGCCAGGAAGCCGTGACCAGAACAGCCCGCAGCATCTTCCCCGTGGTGGACAAGGCCGGCGATGAACCGACCGCCGACCTGCTGACCCAGCGCATGCAAATCCACGAAAAGAATGCCTGGATGCTGCGCAGCATGCTCGAATCCTGAGCGACCACCCGGCCGCAACAAAAAGCCCGCGAAATCCGCGGGCTTTTTGTTGGATAAGAGCCGAGCTTACTTGTGCGACTGCAGGAAAGCGTCCATCCGGAATTCAGCGACGCTGAACCAGGCATTCTGGGTCTTCCGGTATTTGTCATACTCGGTATAGATTTTCTTGAACGCCGGGTTTTTCGCCGATTCATCGGCATAAAGCTGCTGTGCCGCCTTGTAGGCCGCTTCCATGATCTCGGGCGAGTAGGACTGCAGCTTGACGCCATTCTGCAGCAGCTTGCTCAGCGCGATCGGATTCTTGTGGTCGTATTCGGCCATCATCGTCACGTTGGCTTCATAGGCGGCCGCCTGGAAGGCTTCCTGGTATTCCTTCGGCAACTTGGCCCACTCCGCCTTGTTGACGAAGAAATGGATGGTCGGGCCCGGTTCCCACCAGCCCGGGTAGTAGTAATGCTTGGCGACCTTGTAGAAGCCGAGCTTCTCGTCATCGTAGGGGCCGACCCACTCGGCGGCATCGATGGTGCCTTTTTCCAGCGCCGGGTAGATATCACCGCCGGCGATCTGCTGGGGGACGGCGCCCAGCATCGAGAACACATTGCCGCCCAAGCCGGCGATGCGCATCTTCAAGCCATGGACATCAGCCAGGGTCTTCACTTCCTTGCGGAACCAGCCGCCCATCTGGGTGCCGGTATTGCCGCCGGCGAAGGACAGCACGTTGTAATTGGAATAGAACTCGTCGAGCAGCTTCTGGCCACCGCCGTAATAGATCCAGGCATTCATCTGACGGGCGTTCATGCCGAACGGCACGGCGGTACCGAAGCCGAAGGTCTTGTCCTTGCCGACGTAGTAGTAGGAACAGGTGTGGCAGACTTCGACGGTGCCCTGCTGCACGGCATCGAGGGCCTGCAGGCCGGGAACGATTTCACCGCCGGCGAAGACGCGAATGTCGAACTTGCCGCCAGTCATCGCGCGCAGGCGATTGGCCAGCACTTCTGCGCCGCCGTAGATGGTGTCCAGGCTTTTCGGGAAGCTGGAGGTCAGGCGCCATTTGATGCTCGGCAATTCAGCCGCGATCGCCGGCGCGGCGAGGGTGGTTGCGGCACCGGCGGCCGCACCGAGGGAAGCTTTTTTCAGAAAATCACGTCGTTGCATGTTGTCTCCTCCTGAGTGACAGGCCGTTTCAGCCGCCTGATCGACTCATTCTAAACAATGCGGCAACTTTGACGAGTTGCGGAAAACCCTAAGTCATTCGCCGGCCACCGTCATCCGGTCGATCAGGATGGAGCCGCTCTGCTTCGAGCCGCGCACCAGCACGTCGTTGCCGACGGCGACAATACCGGCCAGCATCGCCTTGAGATTGCCGGCAATGGTGATTTCCTCGACCGGATAGGCAATCTGGCCGTTTTCCACCCAGTAGCCGGCCGCGCCGCGCGAATAATCGCCGGTCACGTAATTGATACCCTGGCCGAGCAGTTCGGTAACCAGCAGGCCCCGGCCCATCCGGGCCAGCAGGCCGGCCAGGTCGTGTTCCCCCGGCTGGATGATCAGGTTGTGGCTGCCGCCGGCATTGGCCGTGGTCGGCATGCCCAGTTTGCGACCGGTGTAGGTGCTGAGGAAATAGCCCTGCAGGATGCCGTCGCTGACGATTTCACGGTCGTGGGTCGCCACGCCGTCGCTGTCGAACACGGCCGAGCCCAGCCCGCGCAGGATATGTGGCCGTTCGCTGATCTGCACGAAATCGGGCATGATGCGCTTGCCGAGGTGATTGAGCAGGAACGACGACTTCCGGTAAAGCGCGCCGCCGCTCACCGCATGCACCAGGCTGCCGAGCAGGCCGCCGGCCAGAGTCGCTTCGAAAAGCACCGGGAATTCACCGGTCTTCACCCGGCGCCCACCCAGCCGAGCCACGGCCCGTTCGGCGGCAATGCGTCCGACACTGGCGGCATCGTCCAGTTCATCGGCACAACGGCGGGTGGTGTACCAGTCGTCGCGCTGCATGGCATCCTGTTCGCCGGCGATCACCGAACAGGAAATGTAATGGCGCGACGTCGGGTAGCCGCCCATGAAACCCTGGCTGTTGGCGGAGACGAAATGCGCCTGCTGGGTCGATACCGAGGCGCCTTCCGAATTGCTGACCAGCGGACTGGTGTCGTAAGCCGCCTGTTCGCAGCGGCGGGCCGTTTCGATCGCATCCTCGACGGTCAATGCCCATGGGTGGTAGAGGTCGAGATCCGGACAATCTTTCGCCATCAGCGCAGCATCGGCCAATCCGGCGCAGTCGTCTTCGGCGGTAAAGCGGGCGATGTTGAGCGCCGCCTCGACCGTCTCGCGCAAAGCCTGCGGCGAGAAATCGGAGGTACTGGCGTAGCCCTTGCGCTGGCCGGAATAGACGGTGATGCCGATGCCCTTGTCGCGGTTGAACTCGATGGTTTCGACTTCGTCGCAGCGCACGCCGACCGACTGACCGAAGCCCTCGGAGACATCGACCTCGCAGGCGCTCGCCCCTTTGTCCCGGGCGTGCTTGAGAACATCCTCGGCCAGTTGCTGCAAGCTGGAAAAGGCGTAGGAAAAGCTGGCGACTTCAGGCATGAAAGGGGCGTCCGAACGGGAAAGTCGCTATCATAGCAGCCCACCATTGCCCGCCTGTGAATGCGCCCCATGCAAGAAGAAGATTTCACCGAAAGTACCAGCCGCCCTTCGAAAACCAAGAAGAAGGAAGCCATGCATGAATTGCAGGACCTGGGCGCCGAACTGGTCGAACTGTCCGTCGGCCAGCTGAAAAAGATCAAGCTGCCGGAAAATATCTACGACGCCGTCCGCGAATGCCAGAAGATCACCGCCCACGGTGCCCGCCGCCGGCAGATCCAGTATCTCGGCAAGCTGATGCGCAGCACTGAAGACGAGCCGATCCGCGCCGGCCTGGCGCTGCTGCGCGGCGAATCCGATGCCGAAAACGCCCGCCTGCACCGTCTGGAACGAACCCGTCAGCGCCTGCTCGACGATGAAAACACCCTGGCCGACATCGCCGCCACCTGGCCGGGAGCCGATCTCCAGCATCTACGCCAACTGCGCCGCAATGCGCTGAAGGAACAGGAAAACCAGAAGCCGCCAAAGAATTTCCGCGCCATTTTCCAGGTTCTGCAGATGCTCGACGGCCAGCCGGCGACGCCGCCGGAAGAAAGCGATGAGTGAGCAATTGCTGATCGGCCTGGTCTCGATCAGCGACCGGGCGTCGAGCGGCATCTACGAAGACAAGGGCATTCCGGCCCTCGAAGAATGGCTGGGTACCGCCCTGACCACGCGGTGGCAGGCGACCACCCGGCTGATTGCCGACGATCGGCCGACTATTGAAGCGACGCTGATCGAACTGGTCGATCAAGCCGGCTGCCACCTGGTACTGACCACCGGCGGCACCGGCCCGGCGCTCCGCGATGTCACGCCGGAAGCGACGCTGGCCGTGGCTGACAAGGAAATGCCCGGCTTCGGCGAGGAAATGCGCCGCATCAGCCTCAATTTCGTGCCGACCGCCATCCTGTCGCGCCAGGTCGCAGTGATCCGCAAGCAAGCGTTGATCATCAACCTGCCCGGCCAGCCGAAATCAATCCGCGAAACCTTGGAAGGCGTCCGCGCCGCCAACGGCGAAGTCAGCCACGTCGGCATCTTCGCCGCCGTGCCCTACTGCATCGACCTGATCGGCGGCCCCTACGCCGAAACCGATCCCGCCGTGATCAAGGCCTTCCGTCCCAAATCGGCGATCCGCCCGGCCTAGCCGGTAACGATTTCCCGGTGGTAGCGCCCCACCTCGTAATCGGCATTGTTTTCCACCGCGGCTAGCGGGGTCAGCAGGAAATGCTGGCCATCGCGGTCGTATTCCAGGTTTTCGCGCAAATCGAAGGAGGCCGGCGGCAAGACCAGCCGCACTTCGCCCGGTTCACCGGCATCCTCGATCAATAACCCGGGAATATTGGCGGCCGCGGCATAGCGCGATGCGGTACGCGGCCGCAGCTCGATCGAGACGACCTGGCGGGCCACCGCCTCGATGCCGACCCTCGCCTCGTTGTCGCTGACCCGGTGATAACGGCGGACGATGCCGAGCAGCCAGTTTTCCCCGCCTTCCGGCTGCAAGGCCACCAGGGCGCCGACGCGCAACCATTCGCCGGGAATGCTGCTGAGCAGGGCGCCGAAACCGCCGCGGCTGACATTTTCGACGACCCAGCTTTCCATCTGCAGGCCGGCCGGACGCGTCCCGAAATCGGTGGAAAAGACGACGAAGGCATTGACCAGGCCGTTCAGCACTGCCATCCGGTGCTTGACCAGATGCCGGTGATGCTGGCGCTGCGGCGGCACCGGGGCCAGATAGGTGGTGAGATGGCGCAGTACCGGCAACACGAAGCGGACCGAATACTGGCCGCCGAGATTGATGTCGGCCGGAATGTCACCGCCCCATTCCAGGCTGTTGCAGATTGCCTGCATCGCCGCATGCGCCGGCCCCGGCTTGAAAAAGCGCTGCGAAGGCGCCGCCTGGGCCGGCATCCGCGCCAGTCGTAAAGGTGGCTGCGGCAAGCGCAGATCGACCCAATAGACGCTGTCATCCTCTGCCACGCTGCCAAAGACGAAGAGCGGCAGGAAATGGGCGATCAGCCGTTCGGCCAGTTCGATTTCGGCGGGCAGCAGGCTGTCCATCGACGAGGCCCGGAAGACGACGGCCCTCAGGTATTCCAGTTGCGGGCTGGACATCGACCCGGCCTGATTGATGACCACCTTCCGGCTGGCGACGCCGGCGGCTTCCGCCATTTCCAACGCCTTGCCGAGGCGCCGCCAGACGTCGGCTGGTGTCGGGCCATAATGCAACTGCTCCCACTTGAGCAGCGCCCCGAGCGCCGCGATCAGGCGGGTGGCGAGCTGAGGCAGCAGCGGGCGCAGGGCCTCGCCCGCCTTGTCCTTGCCGTCGGCGGCCAGCAGGCAGCGCTCGAAGGCCGCGGCCAGCAAGGTCCAGTAGCCGTAATTGATCAGCCACAGACGTTTTTCATCGGCCCGCGTCAGACGCAGGGCATGCAGATAGTCGCGGGACAGGCGCTTGAGATGAGGCTGGGCTGCCTCGTCCAGTTGGCAGGCGATGTCATGGACCCGGTCGAGCGGAAAATCCTCGGTCGCCAGCATCGATTCCAGCCAGCCGGCAATTTCATCAATGGCCTTGAAGGCATTGTCGGACGGCAGTTCGGCAAGAACCCGCCGCAGTTCCCGGGCATCGGCCAGGGGATGATCCACTTTTTGGCCGAGTAAACGCCCCAGGCCGGGCATTTTGCTAAGCATTTCTTCTCCCAATATCCGGCAACGCTGTGCCAGGCGGAATCTTAGCCGCATATCCCGGTGGCGGCACGATAATTTCCGCATTTACTGCCACACTGCGATCGGCGCTGGCTGCAATGGCGGACGGCGGCATGGCTACGCCATTCGCCGGATATCGGCCGACGCGCCAAGCATGTAAAATCCGTCATCATTCCCGTATTCCACTGAACACCATGCAGCAATACCTCGACCTGATGCGCCACGTGCTCGACAACGGCCACGACAAAGCCGACCGCACCGGCACCGGCACCCGTTCCGTGTTCGGCTGGCAGATGCGTTTCGACCTGGCCCGGGGTTTTCCGATGGCGACCACCAAGAAGCTGCATCTGAAATCCATCGTCCACGAATTGCTGTGGTTCCTGCAGGGCGACACCAATATCGCCTACCTGAAAGCCAACGGGGTCCGCATCTGGGACGAATGGGCCGACGAAAACGGCGATCTCGGCCCGGTCTATGGCAAGCAGTGGCGACGCTGGGAAACGCCGGACGGCCGCGTCATCGACCAGATTGCGCAACTGGTGCACAGCCTGAAGAACAACCCGGATTCGCGCCGCCATATCGTTTCCGCCTGGAACCCGGGCGACGTTGACAACATGGCGCTGCCGCCCTGCCACTGCCTGTTCCAGTTCTATGTCGCCGGCGGCAAGCTGTCCTGCCAGCTCTACCAGCGCAGTGCCGACATTTTCCTAGGCGTCCCCTTCAACATCGCCTCATACGCGCTGCTCACCGCGATGCTGGCCCAGGTTTGCGGCTACCAGCCCGGCGAATTCATCCATACCTTCGGCGACGCCCATATTTACGCCAATCATTTCGAGCAGGCCGCGCTGCAACTGGCGCGCGAACCGCGACCGCTGCCCAAACTGTGGATCAACCCCGAGGTCAAGGATCTGTTCGCCTTCCGCTTCGAGGATTTCCGCATCGACGGCTACGATCCGCACCCCCACATCGCCGCGCCCGTCGCCGTTTAAGCATGCCGACCCGACTGATCCACTCCCCCGCCTGGCGTGCGCTCGAAGACCATGCCAAACAAGTAGGCAATCGGCATTTGCGGGCGCTTTTCGCCGCCGATCCCCAGCGCTTCGAACACCTTTCGCGCCGCCACGGCGGGCTGCTGATCGACTTTTCAAAGCAGCGCCTGACCGGCGAGACCTTGCGTCTGTTGCATCAACTGGCCGCCCAGGCCGACATCGCCGAATGGTCCGCCCGGATGCGGGCCGGCGAAGCGATCAACCACACTGAAAACCGGGCCGTGCGCCATACCGCGCTGCGCGCTGGGGCCGCCGCACCCCCCGAAGTCAAGGCGGTGCTGGCGCGGATGGCCGATTTCTGCGAACGGGTCCATAGCGGCGCGTGGCGCGGCTACAGCGGCGAACGGATCAGCGATGTCGTCAATATCGGCATCGGCGGCTCCGACCTCGGCCCACACATGGCCACCCATGCGCTGGCCGCCTGCCACCAGCCGGATATCCGCGTCCATTTCGTGTCGAACCTGGATGGCGCCGACCTGGCCACCATGCTGACCCACCTAAGCCCGCGCCGCACGCTGTTCGTCGTCGCCAGCAAGACTTTCACCACCCAGGAAACCATCACCAACGCCCGCACCGCCCGCGCCTGGCTGCTCGCCGCCTGCAACGACGAGGCGGCGGTGGCCCACCACTTCGTGGCGGCATCGACCAATCTGCAGGCGACCGGGGATTTCGGCATCGCCCCGGAAAATGTCTTCGAATTCCGCGACTGGGTCGGCGGCCGCTTCTCCCTGTGGTCGGCCATCGGCCTGCCCATTGCGCTGGCCGTCGGCTTCCGGCATTTCGAGGCCTTGTTGGCCGGCGCCCGCGACATGGACGAGCATTTCTGGAATGCCCCGACCGACGAGAATCTACCGTTGACCCTGGCGCTGCTCACCCTGTGGAACACCAATTTCCTGCATGCCCACAGCCATGGCATTTTCCCGTACAGCCAGTCGCTGTCGTTGCTGCCGGCTCACCTGCAGCAACTGGAGATGGAAAGCAACGGCAAGCACGTCGACCGCCAGGGCTGCCCCGTCGACATCTCGACCGCCCCCATTCTCTGGGGCACGGCAGGGACCAACGGCCAGCACTCCTTCTTCCAACTGCTGCACCAGGGCGGCGAACTGGTCGCCAGCGACTTCATCGCGCTCGGCAAGTCCGACTTCCCTTTGCCCGGTCACCACAGCGGCCTGCTCGCCAACTGCCTGGCCCAGTCCTCGGCGCTGGCTTTCGGGCAGACCGAGGAGGAAGCCCGCCAGGCCGGCATTCCGGAAGCCCTGCTGCCTTATCGCACTTTCCCCGGCAACCAGCCGTCGACCACCCTCGTGCTACCTGAGCTGAGCCCGTTCACGCTCGGCCAGCTGATCGCGCTCTACGAGCACAAGGTCTTCTGCCTCGGTGTCCTGTGGAACCTGAACTCCTTCGACCAGTGGGGCGTCGAACTCGGCAAGCAGCTGGCCGGCCGTCTCGCGCCCTGCCTGCGGGGCGAAGCTTCGACCGAGACGCTGGATGGCTCGACCCGCGGCCTGATCGAACACCTGCAACAATTCCGCTACTGACAACATGCCCGAAATCGTCATCATCGTCGCCGTCGCCAAAAACCGGGTGATCGGCAAGGATAACCAGCTGATCTGGAACATCCCGCAGGACATGGCCCGTTTCAAGGCATTGACCAGCGGCCACACGGTGCTGATGGGCCGCAAGACCTGGGAATCGCTGCCGCCGCGCTTCCGGCCGCTGCCCGGGCGACGCAATATCGTGATCAGCCGGCAGCCTGATTATGCGGCCCCTGGCGCCGATGTCGCCGCTTCGCTGGAAGCCGGGCTGACCCTGGCCGGCGACACTTCGACCGTGTTCGTCATCGGTGGCGAGCAGATCTACCGCCAGGCGATGGCACTGGCCGACCGCCTGGAAATCACCGAAGTCGAGCTCGCACCGGAAGGCGACGCATGGTTCCCGGAAATCGATGCCGCGGCGTGGCGCGAAACCCAAAAAGAAACCCCGTCCGGACAAAGCGGGACGGGGTTTTCCTTCGTCACCTATCGGCGACGCTAAAGGCTAGCGCACGCAATCGACGTAGTAGCGGCCGTCGGCGCCCTTGACCAGGCCGTGGATGTCGGTTTCGAAACCGGGGAAGGCGGCATTGAACTCGCGGGCGAATTTCAGGTAGTTGCAGATCGTCGCATTGAAACGCTCGCCGGGAATGAGCAGCGGAATGCCCGGCGGATAGGGCGTCAGCAGCACCGCCGTGACACGGCCTTCCAGTTCATCGACGGCCACCCGCTCGATATCGCGGTGCGCCATCTTGGCGAAGGCATCGGCCGGGCGCATCGCCGGCACCATGTCGGAAAGGTACATCTCGGTGGTCAGGCGGGCGACGTCGTTGTCCTTGTAGACACGGTGGATGCGGCCGCACAGTTCCTTGAGGCCGACCATTTCGTAGCGCGGGTTCTTCTGCACGAATTCCGGCAGCACTTTCCACAGCGGCTGGTTCTTGTCGTAATCGTCCTTGAACTGCTGCAGCGCGGTGACCAGCGTGTTCCAGCGGCCCTTGGTGATGCCGATGGTGAACATGATGAAGAAGCTGTAGAGACCGCATTTCTCGACGATGACGCCGTGTTCGGCCAGGTACTTGGTGACGATCGCCGCCGGGATGCCACGGTCGGCAAATTCGCCATCGACATCGAGACCCGGCGTGATGATGGTGGCCTTGATCGGGTCGAGCATGTTGAAGCCGTCGGCCAGGTTGCTGAAACCGTGCCAGCGCTCGCCGGGCTTCAACATCCACGCATCGCGTTCTTCGATGCCTTCCTCGGACAGATCGTCCGGGCCCCAGACCTTGAACCACCAGTCGGCGCCCCATTCCTCGTCCACCTTCCGCATGGCGCGGCGAAAATCGAGGGCTTCGGCGATCGACTCCTCGACCAGCGCGGTACCGGCCGGCTCTTCCATCATCGCCGCGGCGACGTCGCAGGAGGCGATGATCGAGTACTGCGGCGACGTCGAGGTATGCATCAGGTAGGCCTCGTTGAAGATGTCGCGGTCGAGCTTCTGGTTCTCGGCGTCCTGGACCAGGATCTGCGATGCCTGGCTGAGGCCGGCGAGCAGCTTGTGGGTCGATTGCGTCGAGAAGACCATCGATTCCTTGCAGCGCGGCCGGTCGGCGCCGATGGCATGGTAATCGCCGTAAAAGTCGTGGAAGGCGGCGTGCGGCAGCCAGGCTTCGTCGAAGTGCAGGGTATCGATCTTGCCGTCCAGTTCTTCCTTGAGGTCTTCGACGTTGTAGAGAATGCCGTCGTAGGTGGACTGGGTGATGGTCAGCACGCGCGGCTTGGCCGTCTTGTCGGTGATGAAGGGGTTGGCGGCGATCTTCTTCTGGATGTTTTCCCAGAGGAATTCGCTTTTCGGGATCGGGCCGATGATGCCGAAATTGTTGCGCGTCGGCATCAGGAAGACGGGGACTGCCCCGGTCATCATGATGGCGTGCAGGATGGACTTGTGGCAGTTGCGGTCGACGACGACGATATCGCCCGGCGCCACCGTCGAGTGCCAGACGATCTTGTTCGAGGTGGACGTGCCGTTGGTGACGAAATACAGGTGATCGGAATTGAAAATGCGCGCCGCGTTGCGCTCGGAGGCGGCGACCGGGCCGGTGTGGTCGAGCAGCTGGCCGAGTTCCTCGACGGCGTTGCAGACGTCGGCGCGCAGCATGTTTTCGCCGAAGAACTGGTGGAACATCTGGCCGACCGGCGACTTCAGGAAGGCGACGCCGCCCGAGTGGCCGGGACAGTGCCAGGAATAGGAACCATCCGCCGCGTAATGGACCAGGGCGCGAAAGAACGGCGGCGGCAGCGAATCGAGATAGGCGCGGGCTTCGCGCTTGACGTTGCGGGCGATGAATTCCGGCGTGTCCTCGAACATGTGGATGAAGCCGTGCAGCTCCTTCAGGATGTCGTTCGGGATGTGGCGGCTGGTGCGGGTCTCGCCGTAGATGTAGATCGGGATGTCCGAATTCTTGTGGCGGATCTCCTGCACGAAGGCGCGCAGCGCGCTGAGGGCGAAATTGGTCTCTTCGAGCGTCCCGCCGCCGAATTCCTCGTCATCGATCGACAGCACGAAGGCCGAGGCGCGCGACTGCTGCTGGGCGAACTGGGACAGGTCGCCGTAGCTGGTCAGTCCCAGCACTTCCATGCCTTCTTTTTCCATGGCGGCGGCCAGCGCGCGAATGCCGAGTCCCGAGGTGTTCTCGGAACGGAAGTCCTCGTCGATGATGACGATAGGGAAACGAAATTTCATGGACAGCTCCAAAGCGAAGCGCCGTGCACCCCATCTTCCTGAGCGGTAGATG
>JBLNBM010000010.1:0-71034 GCA_050259955.1 Bacteroidota bacterium | reverse complement strand
CGGGGATGCCGAAGTCATCGGCGAAGTCGCCGTCCACGTCCAGGCCCGGGGTGATGATGGTGGCCTTGATCGGGTCCAGCATGTTGAAGCCTTCGGCCAGATTGCCGAAGCCGTGCCAACGCTCGCCGGCCTTGAGCATCCAGGCTTCGCGCTCTTCGATGCCTTCTTCGGACAGATCATCCGGGCCCCAGACCTTGAACCACCAGTCAGCACCCCACTCCTCGTCCACCTTGCGCATGGCGCGGCGGAAGTCGAGGGCTTCGGTAATGGACTCTTCCACCAGTGCCGTGCCGCCCGGCTCTTCCATCATGGCTGCGGCCACGTCGCAGGAGGCGATGATGGAATACTGAGGCGAGGTGGAGGTGTGCATGAGGTAGGCCTCATTGAACACGTCGCGGTCGAGCTTGTTGTTCTCGGCGTCCTGCACCAGGATTTGCGATGCCTGGGAAAGACCGGCCAGCAGCTTGTGGGTGGACTGGGTGGCGAAGACCATGGACTCCTTGCAGCGGGGCCGGTCGGCGCCGATGGCGTGGTAGTCGCCGTAGAAGTCGTGGAAGGCGGCGTGAGGCAGCCAGGCTTCGTCGAAGTGCAGGGTGTCGATCTTGCCGTCCAGCTCTTCCTTGATGTCCTCCACGTTGTAGAGCACGCCGTCATAGGTGGACTGGGTGATGGTCAGCACGCGAGGATTGCTCTTCACCTTGCTGGCGAAGGGATGGTTCGCAATCTTCTTCTGAATGTTTTCCCACTTGAACTCGCTCTTCGGGATCGGCCCGATGATGCCGTAGTTGTTACGTGTGGGCATCAGGAAGACGGGGATGGCGCCCGTCATCATGATGGCGTGGAGGATGGACTTGTGACAGTTGCGGTCCACCACCACGATGTCGCCCGGCGCCACGGTGGAGTGCCACACGATCTTGTTGGACGTGGACGTGCCGTTGGTGACGAAGTACAGGTGATCGGAGTGGAAGATGCGTGCCGCGTTACGCTCGGACGCGGCCACGGGACCGGTGTGATCCAGCAGCTGCCCCAGCTCTTCCACCGCGTTACACACGTCGGCACGCAGCATGTTCTCGCCGAAGAACTGGTGGAACATCTGGCCCACGGGGCTCTTCAGGAAGGCGACGCCCCCGGAGTGGCCGGGGCAGTGCCAGGAGTAGGAACCATCGGCGGCGTAGTGGGTGAGTGCCCGGAAGAAGGGCGGCGCCAGCGATTCGACGTAGGCCTTGGCCTCGCGCACGACATAACGGGCGATGAATTCCGGTGTGTCCTCGAACATGTGGATGAAGCCGTGCAGCTCGCGCAGCACGTCGTTCGGGATGTGGCGCGAGGTGCGCGTCTCGCCGTGCAGGAAGATGGGAATCTCGGCATTGCGGTTGCGAATTTCCATGACGAAGGAGCGCAGTTCGGCCAGCGTCTCTTCCGGCTCCAGCGCCAGTTCCTCGTCGTCGATCGACAGGATGAAGGCGGAGGCCCGGCTCTGTTGCTGGGCGAAGGAAGTCAGGTCGCCGTAACTGGTGACACCGAGGACTTCCAGGCCTTCCTTCTCGATGGCTGCGGCCAGCGCCCGAATCCCCAGGCCGGAGGTGTTCTCCGAACGGAAGTCTTCGTCGATGATGATGACGGGAAAGTGGAAGCGCATTGGGTATCCTTGAAAAGCGGCGACCCGCCGCAGCGGGTCACAGAATAAGACGGTGTTGTTACCGGCTGGCGTCAGATCTTGGGCAGGGTGACGCCTTCCTGCCCCTGGTACTTGCCGCCGCGATCCTTGTACGAGGTTTCGCAAACCTCGTCCGATTCGAAGAACAGCACCTGGGCGCAGCCTTCGCCGGCGTAGATCTTGGCCGGCAGCGGCGTCGTGTTGGAAAATTCCAGGGTGACATGACCTTCCCATTCCGGCTCGAAGGGGGTGACATTGACGATGATGCCGCAACGGGCATAGGTCGATTTGCCGAGGCAGACGGTCAGCACCGAGCGCGGAATGCGGAAATATTCCATGGTCCGGGCCAGCGCGAAGGAATTCGGCGGAATGATGCAGACATCGGACTCGATCTCGACGAAGGACTTCGGATCGAAATTCTTCGGATCGACCACCGTCGAGTTGATGTTGGTGAACACCTTGAATTCGCGGGCGCAGCGGATATCGTAGCCGTAGCTGGAAGTACCGTAGGAGACGATCTTCTGGCCATTGGCCTCGCGCACGAGCTCCGGCGAAAACGGCTCGATCATGCCGTGCTCTGCCGCCATGCGGCGTATCCACTTATCTGATTTGATGGCCATTTCTTCTCGTCCGTACGGCAAAAGGCAGGATTTTATTACAGGGTGCGATCCAGCGGCAGCAAATAGCCGGCGAATGTGCTTTTTATTTATGCTGTTGCCGGGCCAGGAAGAGTTTTGGCCGGGCGCGAAAGGCGGCGATGCCCGGCGAGGACTACTTGCGCGACTCGGCTTCTGCCCACAACGCCCGGGCGAAAGCCTTCCAGGCCTCGCCGCCATGGCTCTCGAAGCCTTGCTCGGCACTTTCTTCCATGGTTCGCAGCATGATGGCGGCCAGTCCGAAAAGTTCGAGCTTGGCCAGCAAGCGGTGGTCGACGGGGCTGCCCGCGTCGAGCTTGAGGTTGGCGCCGACATGGTCGAGCGCCTCGCGCGCCAGGCTGCGCACCTGGAACTCGTCGTGCCAGTCGATGCCGAGCACGATGCCCTTGCGCTCGATTTCCTGCTCGATTTCGCTCGCATTCCGGGCGTAATTTTCAAATCCGCTCATCGCCACTCCTTGTTGAACGAAGCCGTGCGGCACGGATGCCGCTTCGACTTCGTCCTTTTCCGCGTACAGTCTTGGGAAGGCTCAGGTGTTCTGGACGACGATATTGGGGAACTTCGACGTCATGTCCTTGGCCTTCTCGGCAATCTTGACCGCCACCCGGCGGGCAATGCCGCGATAGATTTCGGCAGTGCGCGAATCCGGGGCGCCGACCACGGTCGGCTTGCCGCCGTCGGCCATTTCGCGGATGGCCAGTTCGAGCGGCAGGCTGCCCAGGAATTCGACGCCGTAATCCTGGCCCATCTTCTCGCCGCCGCCTTCACCGAAAATATGCTCTTCGTGGCCACATTTCGAGCAGATGTGGATGCTCATGTTTTCGACGATGCCAAGGATCGGCACATTGACCTTCTCGAACATTTTCAGGCCCTTGCGGGCATCGATCAGGGCGATGTCCTGCGGCGTGGTGACGATCACGGCGCCGGTCACCGGCACTTTCTGCGACAGGGAGAGCTGGATGTCGCCGGTGCCCGGCGGCATGTCGACGATCAGGTAATCGAGATCGCGCCAGTTGGTCTGGCCGAGCAGTTGATCGAGCGCCTGGGCCACCATCGGACCGCGCCAGACCATCGGCGTTTCGACATCGACCATGAAACCGATCGACATCGCCTGCAGGCCGTAGGCTTCGAGCGGTTCCATGCTCTGGCCGTCCTTCGATTCCGGCTCGCGGCCGGCCAGGCCGAGCATTTGCGGTTGCGACGGACCGTAGATGTCGGCATCGAGAATGCCGACGCTGGCGCCTTCCTGGACCAGCGCCAGGGCGAGATTCACTGCCGTCGTGCTCTTGCCGACGCCGCCCTTGCCGGAGGCGATGGCAATGATGTTCTTGACGCCGGGCAACAGCTTGACGCCAAGCTGGACCGAATGGGCGACGATCTTGCTATAGACGTGAGCGGAGACATTGCCGATGCCGGGCACGGCACGGACCGCGCCGATCACCTGCTGGCGGATGGCATCGATCTGCGTCTTCGCCGGGTAGCCCAGTTCGATATCGAAGGCGACGTCGATGCCGTCGATCCTGATGTTCTTTACGGCCTTGCCGGTGACGAAATCCTTGCCGGTATTGGGGTCGACTACGGCGCCGAGGGCGGTCTTGATCTGCTGTTCGCTGAGACTCATGAAAACTCCGGATTCAGGTGAAAGACGGGCAATACCCGAGCAATTTTGTAAAGTATACCGCAAACCGGAACGGCGATCAGGCGGGCTGGACGTTATCCAGCCGATAGCCCTGGCCGTAGACCGAAGTCAGCATCAGGCCGCTTTCGCCGCCCAGACCGAGCTTCTTGCGCAAGCGGCTGGCGTGGGTATCGACCGTCCGGGTATCGACCCCGCTGTCGCGCTCCCAGACCGCCGACAGCAATTCTTCGCGGGGCAGCACGCGACCGATGTTGCGCAGGAAAATCACTGCCAGGTCGAATTCGCGCTGGGTCAGGTCGATTTCTGCGCCGCCGACGCATATGCGCCGCCCCTCCAGATCGACTTCGATGCCGGCGATGCGCAGCGGCATCGGACGCAGTGGCTGGCGCCGGCGCAATAGCACCTCGACGCGGGCCAGGAATTCCATGTAGCGAATCGGCTTGGGAATGTAATCATCGGCGCCCAGGCGCAGGATGTCGGCGGCGCTCTCTTCGCCAGTGCGGGCGGTACAGAAAATGACCGGCACATCCCAACCGCATTTTTCGCGAATGTGCTTCAACACCTCGTCGCCGCCAATATCCGGCAAGTTCCAGTCGACCACGAAGAAATCGAAGTTGCGCGTCTTCAGCGCCTCGATGCAGGCCAGGCCCTCGGCGAAAATCTCGACCTGATGCCCCTCGCTCTTGAGCAGCGCCTTCAGCACTTCTGCCTGGCTCCGGCTGTCTTCAATGACTGCGAAATTCATGACATCCCCTTTATTCCGATTCTGCCGACTCGCCGCCGAGGGAGCAATACTCAAAGGTACTAAATTTATCCGGACTTGGCTTTCATTGACCTTACGGGGTGCCGAAATTTCGCCGCGCCGCGTTAAAAAGCCGGGATGCGACCTGCTCGCGGTAAAATCGCGCTTTATTTTCAGCATCCCGTCTGCCATGCCGCGCAAAATCCTCGTCACCTCCGCCCTGCCCTACGCCAACGGCGCCATTCACCTCGGCCATCTCGTCGAATACATCCAGACCGACATCTGGGTGCGTTTCCAGAAAATGGCCGGCAACGAATGCTGGTATGTCTGCGCCGACGACACGCACGGCACGCCGATCATGCTGCGCGCAGAGAAGGAAGGCGTCACGCCGGAACAACTGATCGCCCGCGTCCATGGCGAGCATTACCGCGATTTTTCGGGCTTCCATGTCGGCTTCGACAATTTCTACAGCACCCATTCGCCGGAAACCCGGGAATGCGCCAACGACATCTACGGCAAGCTGAAAGCGGCCGGCCTGATCGAGACGCGCACCATCGAGCAGTATTACGACCCGCAGAAGCAGCTGTTCCTGCCCGACCGCTTCATCAAGGGCGAATGCCCGAAGTGCCATGCCAAGGACCAGTACGGCGACAACTGCGAAGTCTGCGGCGCCGCCTACGCGCCGACCGACCTGGTCGAGCCGTATTCGGCCATTTCCGGCGCCAAGCCGGAACTGCGCCAGTCCGAGCACTATTTCTTCAAGCTTTCCGACCCGCGCTGCGAAGCCTTCCTGCGCCAGTACACCAGCAAGGCGAACGGCACGCTGCAGCCGGAAGCCGCCAACAAGATGCAGGAATGGCTGGGCGCCCCCGGCGAGAATAAGCTGACCGACTGGGACATTTCGCGCGACGCCCCCTATTTCGGCTTCGAGATTCCCGATGCGCCGGGCAAATATTTCTATGTCTGGCTCGATGCGCCGATCGGCTACATGGGTTCGTTCAAGAACTTGTGTGCACAGAAGGGCCTGGATTTCAACGAGTATTTCAAGGCCGACTCGACGACCGAGCTCTACCACTTCATCGGCAAGGACATCCTCTATTTTCACGCCCTGTTCTGGCCGGCCGAACTGGCCCACGCCAGCTACCGCACACCGACGAAAATCTTCGCGCACGGCTTCCTGACCGTCGACGGCGCCAAGATGTCGAAATCGCGCGGCACTTTCATCACCGCCGAAAGCTTCCTGAAGACCGGCCTCAATCCGGAATGGCTGCGCTACTACTACGCCGCCAAGCTCTCCGCCACGATGGAAGACATCGACCTCAGCCTCGACGACTTCGTCGCCCGCGTCAACTCCGACCTGGTCGGCAAATACGTCAATATCGCCAGCCGCTCGGCCGGTTTCATCAGCAAGCGCTTCAACGGCCAGCTTGCTCCGGCCGACGCCGACCTGCCGGCCATCAGGGCGATCCAGGAAGCTGCGCCGCGCATTGCCGAACTGTATGAAGCCCGCGAATTCGGCAAGGCGATGCGCGAAGTGATGGCGCTGACCGACGGCGCCAACCAGTACGTCGACAGCGTCAAGCCCTGGGAACTCGCCAAGCAGGCCGGCAAGGAAAGCGAACTGCACGCCGCCTGTTCCAACGCGCTCAACCTGTTCCGTCTGCTCACCGTGCTGTTGAAACCGATCCTGCCGGTGGTCGCCGGCCAGGTCGAGCAATTCCTCAACATCGCGCCGCTGACCTGGAACGACACGCAAGGCCTGCTCGCCGCCGGCCACGGCATCAATGCCTACAGCCACCTGATGACGCGGGTCGATCCCAAGCTGATCGAAAAGCTGGTCGAAGCCAACAAGGAATCCCTGGCCCCGGCGCCGGAAACGCCGTCGCCGCAGCGCCACGCCGAGCACCAGCAGAAAGAGGCGCAAGCCGAAACTGCGACCGCCGAATTCTGCAGCATCGACGATTTCATGAAAATCGACCTGCGCATCGCCCGCATCGCCGAAGCCTCCCACGTCGAAGGCGCCGACAAGCTGATCCGCCTCTCGCTCGACATCGGCGAGGACAAGCCGCGCCAGGTGTTCGCCGGCATCAAGTCGGCCTACGATCCGGCAGCGCTGGTCGGCCGCCTGACCGTGATGGTCGCCAACCTGGCGCCGCGCAAGATGAAATTCGGAATGTCCGAAGGCATGGTGATGGCCGCCTCGGACGGCGACGGCAAGACGCCGGGCCTCTACCTGCTGGCACCCGATTCCGGGGCGCAACCCGGCATGCGAGTCAAATAACCGGCGCAGCAACAACGGCCTGGTTTCCAGGCCGTTTTTTTGCTGCAATGCAACAAGCAAGCGCCGCAAGTTAAAGCTTTACTTTAAGTTACCGCCCCAATCGGCACTCCGGCTGTAGTCTTTTTGAACTATCCACAGAAACTGTGGATAAGTCTGTGAATGAAACATGGACAAGAACGCTAAGTCACCGTCCGGCAAGGCTTTTCCTTACCCTGCCTGAAACTTGGGCTAAGTTGCAAGCCATTGATTTATATGAATACATTAAATCCATATGCAATTTAACAAATTCATCATCCGGCGCACGGCGGCAACGCGAAAATCAATTGACCACTGTGCATAAGTCAAGCTCAAGCAGCACCTTGTCAAGGCATTTCGAAGAATTATTTTACCCACCGCCCGGCGACGGCGCTGCGGGCGAACAGGGAAAACGAGCAGTGCGCGGCCTTCGCCACTGGGGCAAAATGGCGCACCTTTGCCGCCCGTGACCGACCATGCCCCATAGCTCCCTTCGCCCTCCCCGGCCGCGCCTGACCGGGCCGATCTTTGCCTACGCCATGGCCGACGTCTTCGGCCTGTCCTGCGTCGGGATCGGCGGCAGCTGGTTGGCGGCCGGCCAGGGCGCCATCATCGCCGGCTTTCCCGGCTCGGCGGTCGAAGCGGTGGCGTGCACGGCCGGCGGCATCGCCGTCATGGTGTGGAGCATCGGCCATATCCTGCGCGAAATCGCCCGCCAGGCGCCGGAAATGCAGGCCCGTTACGACGCCTATATCGCGGCCCGTCACCCCGACAAAGCGCGCCGCGCCGAGCCGACGCCCGGCGACGAAAGCTAGTCGGCGGCCTTGGCGGCCGACTTCAGCCAGTCCGGCAGCTCGCGGTTGCCGGCATTGTCGATGATGTATTGACGAACCAGCTTGCGCACCACCTGCGAGGGCGTCAGGTCGTGCTCGGCGCAAATTTCCTCGAAAAGCTGCTTTTTCACGGGATCGATCAACAGGGTCAGGCGGGCGGTGCGCTTTTCCATCGCGGCCTCCAGATATTCGGATAGGGCGATGTTAACATATGATTAACATTGACGAATAATCGGATGCTCATATAATTCGCGCTTACCCGAAAAGCGCATCCCATGAAAATCGCCTTCCATCCCAAGTTGCTGGATTGCCTGTCGTCCTATAACCGCGCCCAGTTCGGCAAGGACCTGGCCTCCGGCATCACTGTCGGCGTCCTCGCCCTGCCGTTGGCCATGGCTTTCGCCATCGCTTCGGGCTGCTCGCCGGCCGCCGGCATCTGGACCGGCATCGTCGCCGGCTTCATCACTTCGGCCGTCGGCGGCTCGCGCGTCCAGATCGGCGGCCCGACCGGCGCCTTCATTCCGATCATCTACGGCATCGTCGCCATGTACGGCTTCGGCAACCTGCTGGGCGCCACCATCCTGGCCGGCATCTTCCTGCTCGCCATGGGCATCGCGCGCATGGGGCAACTGATCCGCTTCATTCCGGTGACCGTCGTCATCGGCTTCACCAACGGCATTGCCGTCGTCATTTTTCTGGCCCAACTCAAGGATTTCTTCGGCCTCAAGATCGACAACCTGCCGGCTGAATTCTTCGGGCGGATCAGCACCCTGGCCGCCCACGCCGATACCGTCGACCTCCCGACGCTGGCCCTCGCCCTCGGCTGCTTCGCCTTCCTGCTCTCCTACAATCGCCTGGCCCAGCGCTTTTCGCTGCTCCGCCGGGCGCCCGGGCCGCTCGCCGTGCTGGTCGTCGGAACGCTGGTCTCCTTCCTCTTCGACCTGCCGGTCGAAACCATCGGCAGCCGCTTCCACGGCATTCCGCAGGAGCTGCCTAACATTGGCCTGCCGGAACTGTCGATCCGCGACTTCGGCAGGCTGATCTCGCCGGCCATCACCATTGCCCTGCTCGGCGCCATCGAGTCGCTGCTCTCGGCGCGCGTCGCCGACAGCCAGATCGACGACCGCCACGACCCCAACCAGGAACTGATCGCCCAGGGCCTGTCGAATATCGTCGCCCCGCTTTTTGGCGGCTTCGCCGCGACCGGCGCCATCGCCCGCACCACGACCAACGTCAAGACCGGTGGCCGCACGCCGATCGCCGGCATCATCCACGCCCTGGTCCTGCTCGGCATCGTGCTGATCGCCGCACCGCTCGCCTCCTACGTGCCGCTCGCCACGCTGTCGGCCATCGTCATGGTGGTCGCGGTCAACATGGGCGACTGGCACGAATTCCTCGAACTGCGCCGCTATACCTACAACTACCGGATCATCCTGCTCGCCACCTTCTTCGTGACGGTCATCTTCGACCTGACCATCGCCGTCGAACTCGGCATGGTGCTTTCCAGCCTGTTCTTCATCTACCGGATGTCGGAACTGACCCGCATCGAGCGGATTGCCCTCAAGGAAGAAGCCGACGAACCGCAGTTCCTCTATCCCGACGGCACGATGCGCGTCGCCGCCTGGCAGATGTTCGGCTCGCTGTTCTTCGGCGCCGTCAATAAACTGGAAGAGTTGCTCGATCCGGCCGCCGGCCATCCGGAAGTCGTCATTCTCGATGCCACCCGCCTGATCCAGCTCGACACCACCGGCCTCGAAGGCCTGGAGAGCCTGCGCGACAAGCTCTCCAAGCGCGGCTGCACGCTGCTCGTCTGCGGCCTCAATTCGCAGCCCGGCTCGCTGCTCTACCGCTCGGGCTTCATCGACCAGCTCGGCGACGAAAACGTCTGCGCCGACCTTAGCGCCGCCCTCAAGCGGGCCTACATCCTGCTGCCCAACCTGATGGGCAGCTTTGCCGAAGAATATTGAAAAGGAAAACCCCATGAGCGCCCTGCCGCAATGCCCGCAATGCAATTCCGAATACACCTACGAGGACGGCGAGATGTTTGTCTGTCCGGAATGCACCCATGAATGGGCCAAGGCCGGCAGCGCCGAAAACGTCGAACAGGCCAAGGTCTGGAAGGACGCCAACGGCAACCTGCTGCAGGACGGTGACACCGTCACGGTGATCAAGGACCTGAAAATCAAGGGTTCTTCGTCGGTCGTCAAGGTCGGCACCAAGGTCAAGAACATCCGCCTGATCGACGGCGACCACGACATCGACTGCAAGATCGACGGCATCGGCGCCATGCAGCTGAAGTCGGAATTCGTCAAGAAAGTCTAGTCGGCAGCCAACTGGACACCACGCCAGCATTCATTCGCAGGCCTTGGGGCGTTCCCGGGGGTTGGCCGGCTCTCGGACCGCCGCTTCTAGATGCTGCCTGCGCTCGGCGTCCGCCGCCTAGCCGCAGTCGGCAGCCCACAGCGGAAAGGCGACCACGAACCAGAACTCGGCACCGCCTCCCGCTTCGCTGCGCACGCCGATTTCGCCACCCATCATGTCGACCAGGCGCTTGCAGATCGACAGGCCGAGGCCGGTGCCGCCGTGGCGCCGGGTGACCGAAGAATCGACCTGAGAGAAAGCAGTGAACAGCCGGTGCTGTTTGTCGGCCTGGATACCGATGCCGGTATCGCGCACCGCAAAGCGCAGCACGGCCGACTCCGGCGAACGATGGTCGAGCGTCACCCGCAAGGTGATTTCACCGTGGTCGGTGAATTTGACGGCATTGCCAACCAGGTTGATCAGCACCTGGCGCAGGCGTTCGGCATCGCCTACCAGGTGCCGGGGCACGTCAGCCGCCAGGTCGACCGAAAAAGCGAGACCCTTGGCGGCTGCCTGATGGCTCAGCATGTCGCAGGCCTGGCGGGTTTCGTCATCGAGGTCGAAAGGCTGCGCCACCAGCTCAAGCTTGCCGGCCTCGATTTTCGAAAAATCGAGGATGTCGCTGATGATGTTGAGCAGCGCAAGGGCGCTGCTCTTGATTATTCGGGCATATTCCTGCTGCTCGGCGTCGAGCTTGGTATCGAGCAGTAGGTCGCTCATGCCGATCACGCCATTCATCGGCGTGCGGATTTCGTGGCTGACCGTGGCCAGGAACTCGCTCTTGCTGCGACTGCCGGCCAGTGCCGCGTCGCGTGCCACCGCCAGTTCGTCGGCCTGCTGGGCGCGTTCGAGGCCGAGGCGGATCGCCTGCTCCATCACTTCGTAATAGCGGCGGGCGCTCATCGACATGCCGAACAGGAAAAGCAGGGTGGCGATGGCGACCAGCCAGTGCAGCGACGAATCCCGGGCGAGAACGGCACACAGCAGCACGGCCAGTATCGGTGGAATGGCGAAGGCCCGGAAGGCGAGCGGCACCGGGGCCAGCGTCGGCACCGCGCCGGCGACGACGCCGGCGACCATGAAGGGCACGAACAACTGAAGGGTCTCGGGCGCCCCGTACATGAAGAGCACGACCCCCGCTGTCCAGCCCAGGCCGCCGACCGCGGCACCAAGGATGCCGCGCCGCCGCCACGCCGGATTGCCCGGCGCCGGCGAGGCGGCAAAACGCGCTGCCACCGCCAGGCGGGCAACGACGACGGCGGCCATCGCCAGCCACCAGACCAGCGCGCCGGTCGGCCAGCGCTGCGCACCGACATAGGCGAGCAGACCGGCGAGAACGAGGGCGACGGATTGGCTGAGCCGCACGCTGCGATAGAGCAGCGCCGTCAATTGGTCATGCACCGTGTAAGGGGCGGAATTGGCGTTCATGGGACACCGGAACTGATCGGGCCGCTATTTTTGCACAGATGTCCGCCGCGCAGCGTTGGCACGGCGTGCCGACGTGCCGGGGCGACGCTTCCGCCACCACCCGTCAGCCCGCCAGCCCGGCGGTCCACGCTTCGGCGGCCGGCCGCAGGACTTCGATCCACGGCCCGGGATAGATGCCGATCAGCACGATGACCAGGATGAGGACAATCAGCACGGCCCATTCCCGCGGCCGGAGATCCTCGGCCTGGGCGACCGCCGGCCGGGTCGGCGGACCGAAGAAGGCCCGACGATAGAGCGACAGGAAACCGGCGGCGGCGATCGACAGTGCGAAGAGCGCGGCCAGGCCCGCCCCGGCATGGCTGTGCAGGGCGGCGACGATGAGCAGGAATTCGCCGGGAAAGCTGCTGGTACCGGGCATACCGACCCCGGCCAGACCGCAGATCATGAAGCCGGTGGCAAGCAGCGGCATGGTTTTGGCAACGCCGCCGAGAGCGTGGATATCGCTCGAACCGGTGCGCTGGCGCAGGAATTCCAGCAACAGGAAAGCGCCGCCGCTGGCCACCGAAAAGCTGAGCAGCAGCGACACCGCCCCCTGCACCGCCTGTGCCGTAAAGGCCGACAGGCCGAGCACAGCCAGCCCGACGTGGCAGATGCTGGCATAGGCCAGGCCGACCCGCAGGTTGCTCTGGGCCAGCATGCCGACCGCCCCGTAGAGCAGCGCCAGCGTGCCGAGGCCGGCGAGCAACCAGTGCATGTCGAGGGCTGCCTGCGGGGCCAGCGGCACGGCGAAGCGGATCAGCCCGAAAGCGCCGAGCTTCAGGCCGACCAGCAGTGCGGTCAGGGAACCCGGGGCGGCCAGCGAAAATTGTGGCAGCCAGGTATGCAGCGGCACCAGCGGCACCTTGACGCCGAAACCGAGCAGGCAGAGCAGGAAGACCAGGGTTTGCGTGGCGGCCGGGGGCGGCGCGGCGAGCAGGGCCATTAGGTCGAAAGTGGGCGCCGGTTGGCTGGCCGCCAGGGCGACGAAAGCGAGCAGCAGCGGAATGCCGCCGGCCAGCATGATCAGGAAATAGCGGGCCGCCACCCGGCCGCTGTCCGCCGTCGCCCCCCAGCGTCCGAGCAGGAAATAGAGCGGAACCAGGGTCACTTCCCAGAAGACGAAGAAAAGCACGGTATCGAGGGCGCAGAAAATGCCCAGGGTGGTGCTCTGCAACAGCAGCAACAGGCTGTAATGCAGGCGCCGCCCGTTCGCCACGACCTGCCAACCAGCCACCAGCGAACCGAGGAAGAGCAGCGCCGTGGCCGGCAGAAAAAGGACGGACAGGCCGTCGACGCCGATTAGATACTGCACGTTCAGGCCGGCGATCCACGAGGCCCGCTCGATCATCTGGAAACGCCCGCCGACCGGGGCGAAACTGAATAGGGCCAGGCTGGCCAGCAGCAGCGTGAGCAGCATGCCGAGCGCCACGGCCGGCCGCGTCAGACGCTCGGGCAGCAGCCAGAGCAGCGCCGCCGTCGCCAGCGGCAGGAAAATGACCAGGGAAAGCAGTGGCAGGTTCATCGGACGAATCTCGCGACGATCGCCTGGCTCGCCGTTTCGGTCAGATGGAGCCAGGGTTCGGTGAAGAAACCAATGGCCAGCATGGCTGCCAACGCGATGCCGCAGACCACGTACTCCATGGGCAGCGTGCGCTCGACGCCGGCACCGCCCTCCCGGCCGGGGCTGAGAAAGGCGCGCTGAAAAGCCCAGAGCAGGAAGCCGGCGGCGGCGACGTTGCCGAGCGCGGCGGCGACGGTGGGCAGGGCGCCGAACTTGTCGATGGCCGCTTCCAGCACGAAGTGGGCGGCGTCGAAGCCGGGCGTTCCCGGCATGCCGACGATGGCCAGGCCGAAGCCGAGGAAGGCGATGGCGAGAAAGGGAATGCGCTCGAAGAGGCCGGACAGTTCGTGCAGTTCGGTGGTGCCGGTGCGGCGGAAGACGAAGCCGACGATGAACCACATGCCGGTCGCCGCCAGGCCGAAATTGGCGGCGAGCAGCACGGCGCCCTGGATGCCCGATTCGTGCAGGCTGAAGACGCCGATCACCAGCAGGCTGGTATGACTGACCACGGCAAAGGCGAGCAGGCGGCGCAGATTGGTCTGCTGGAAGGCGAGCGCCGCGGTGAAGAAGACGCCGGCCATGGCGAAACCGACGACATAGGGCTGCCAGTACTCGGCGGCGTCCGGGGTCAGCGGCAGCACGAAACGCAGCATGCCGTAAATGCCGACCTTGACGCCGACCATCAGCGCCGGGGCGACGGCGATCAGGCCGTGCTGCGCCATGTTGGGCAACCAGCCATGCAGCGGGAACAGCGGCGTACGCACGGCCAGGCCGTAGAACAGCAGGTAGAAGGCGGCGGTCTGGAACTTGCCGGCGGGCAGCGCGCCCTGCAGGTCGAACAGGTCGAAACTCCAGCGCCCGCCATGGGCCTCGGCGTGCCCCCAGCCGAGCACGACGCAGCCGGCGACAAACAGCGCCCAGCCAAACGCCTGGTACTGGAGGAAGCGCGCCAGAGCCTGGGTTTCGGCCCGCGACGAAGCCCAGCGCCGCAGTAGGTACACGACGGCCCACAGTTCGAGTGCCGAAAAGGCGGCAAACCACGCCAGGTTGAGGGTCAGCAGCATGCCGGCCAGCCCCGCCTCGGCGACCAGCAGCACGGCGAACAGCCGGCCCGCCGCCATCCGGCCGCGACTCATGCCGTACAGGGTCATCAGGAACGTGAGCAGCGCGGCAAGGAGCAGGAAGACCAGGCTGATGCCATCGACCGCGACGTGGTAGGCAATCACGGCCTGCCGCTCGGCCAGTTGCATCGCCGGCAGTAGCGGATTGATCCGGCTGACGACGACGATGCACAGCAGGAATTCGGCCAGCGCGACCAGCTTGCCAACGGTGACGGCGAGCCGCCGCTCGCCGCAGGCATAGACCAGCCCCGCCCCGAACAGCGGCAGCAGTTGCAGCAGCAGCAAGAGAGGCAGGCCGCTCTGCTGCGTCCAGGAAATTTCGCTCAGGGCGCCAGTCACAGGATCACCACGAAAGTCGCCATCACCGCCATCATCAAGTAGCGCGGCTGTTCGAGCAGGTTTTCCAGGGTCTGCAGATAGCCGCCGAGCCGCCGCAACAACTGCTCCGCCGTACCGCCCCGGCCGCGCAGCAGCAGCCGGTTCTCAAGGCGCTGCAGGATGTCCGAAACCTTCGCCAGGGTCCGGCCGGGCAGGCCGTCGGCCAGGATCAGCGGGCGTTCGGCGTGAATCGCCCGGCCCTGCCCGGGCTGACCAATGGCATGATCGATGAAATGCTCTTCCAGGCCGCGCAGGTCGCGACTGAACGCCGCCGTCGGCTGTACGACCAGGATCAGCGCCAGCTGATCGAGCCAGAACCGCTGTATGGCCGCGGTATACAGCCATTGCTGGCGCCCCAGCCAGGCCGGTGGCGGCGGCGGCCGCTGGCGGGTGATCGCCAGCCAGGACGGGGCGACCAGGAATTGCCAGGCTCGCCAGGCGGCATGCAGGCAAAGATGAACGAAGGCGAGCCGGGTCCAGCCCAGGCCGATTTCGACGAACATCAGCGCCACCTGGAAAACCGCGGCGAAGATCAGCGCCGACTTGACGTCGCTCTGCACCAGGCCGCACAGCCAGGCGTACAGCGCCGTCAGCAGGCCGGCGACGACGAGGCCGAGCATGACGTCGGGCACCTGCAAAAGCAGCGGTTCGAGACGCAGCATCAGGTAGACGCCGGCATGCACCATCACCGCCCCGTAAAAGATGGCCGAGGACGGGGTCGGTCCTTCCAACGCCCGGGCAATCCACGGCGTAAAGGGCAATTGCGCCGATTTGGCGAGGGCGGCGATGACGAAGCCGATGACCAGCAGCCGGTCATTGACGACGCCGATCCGCTCGATGCCCGACAGCGCGGTCCATTCGAAACTGCCCAGCCAGGCCGCGGCCAGCGCCAGGGCGAGCAGGAAGCCGCTGTCGCCGACCCGGTTGGTGATGAAGGCGAACAGCGCGCTCCCCGTCGCCACCGGCCGCTGCCAGGCGTAGCCGATGAGCAGGAAGGAGGCGAGGCCGCACATTTCCCAGCCGACGAAGGCGAGCAGGCCGTTGCCGGCGAGCAGCACGAACTGCATGCCGGCCAGGAAAAAGCCGAGGGCGATGAAGTAGCGATGAAAGCCGGCTTCGCGATGCAGGTAGGTGGCCGAGAAGCGCATCACCAGCCAGCCGATCAGCGCCGTCAGGGTGGCCAGCGGCAGGGCCAGGCCGTCGAGCAGGAAGGAAAAGGTCGCTTCCCAGCGGCCGGTGCCGAACCAGTGGCCGAGGCGCAGATAACCGGGCGCGCCGTGCTGCAACGCCAGCGTATCGATGACCAGCAGCAGCAACAGGCCGCCGCCGGCCGCCAGCGAAGACAGCCGCACGGTCAGCGGCTCGGCGGCATCGCCCGTCGCCCGGCCGAGCAGCATGCGGCCGGCATTGATAACGACGGCAAGCAGCGGCAAGGCCGGCACCAGCCAGATCAGTTCGTACAGGTGCAGGGGTGAGATCATCGGCAAGACCTTGATGCAGAAGCGCCAAGGCGGGGAGAAAATCCCTGTGAAATACGGAAAGCAGTCGTCCTGCCCGGCGCCAGTGCGTCTCGGCGTTTCAAAGTATCAGCTGGCATCAGCCATCCCTCCGAGAATGATCGCCGGCGGCAGCGCGTCGGACTCGCCGGCGAACCATACGGCCGAGTTCGCCACTTGTGGCAGCACGGCCGGCCCGGACCAGCGCAGCCAGCCACGGCGCGGGCAGTAAAGTTCGATGGCGGCGCTGTCCGGGCTTTTGGCGGCGAGAACGATCCAGCCATTGTCGACCAGTTGCCGCACCGGCGCCTGCCGTTGCAGGAGGGCGCCGAGCACGGCCGGCGTCTGCTCGACGACGACCAGCAGGCGCATCGGCTCATGGATTTCGACCATCTGCCAGGGCAGGCCAGTGCGCAGGTCGGAATCGGCGCCGTCCATGACCCCGAACAGGCCGGTAATGTTGTGGGTGACCTTGGAGCCGCAGCCGAAACGTTCGTTATCGACCGTCGAGAAATAGTATTCGAGGGCGATGCCGGCACCGACCGGGCCGGTCGCCAGCAGAATGTTGTCGATGATGGCCCCATCATCGTCGGCAGTCGGATCATAGGAAATCAGGAAGGCCCGGCGGTCGAGGAAGAGGCCGCGACTCATCTGCCGCCGACCGATCAGGGCCGCCGCATTATTGACATGGCCGAGTTCCGGCCGGGCCTGGGCCAGATCGTGCATCCGGCCGACGACATGGCGCTTCGCCTGCCAGGGCGAAGGGCGCCGCGGGGCCGAGGCGAGCCGGCGACACCGCTCGGCGGCATGCGCCCGGCAGGCGGCGCCGAGCTGGCGGACCAGGGTATCGAGCGCCGCCTGGAAAGACGGCGGCACGGCATCCAGGTCGTACCATTCGACGCCGTCGTCGCAGGTATTGTGTTCGGCCGCGACAAACCAGGTGCTGTCGGGGATGACCAGGCCGCGTTCGACCAATCCGGCGCGCACTGCCGGCCGGTTGGCCATCGCGGCGAAAACCCGGGCATTCGGCCCGCCATGCTTGCCGGAACAGGCGCCGCAATCGTAGGCCGACAAATGCGGATTGTTGCGGCTGTCCGAGCCGTGACTGAGGATCAGCACCAGCGGCGCCCAGCCGTCGGTAAGGCCGATCATGCGCAGGAAGGCGGCGACATACTCGACCTGCTCGGCCTCGCAAAATCCGGCCTGCGGCGCCTCCGGCGTGCCCGGCTGCGAGCTCTCGGCGGTCAGCGCCAGACGGGTGGCGACCCGGCCATCGACTCTTTGCCGCCAGCGGCGGGCGCTTTCGCCGAACCAGCCGGGCGCCAGCGTCGCCGCCAGCAGCGCGAGCAACGCCGGCCCGGCCGCCAGCAGCGACAGCAAAAGGCCGCCCAAGGGATCGCGCCGGGTCGATTGATAAAGACGCTCGCGCCAGCGCAAGCGGCGCTCCCGGCGCTCGGCATGGCCGGCAGCGGCGGCCACATCGGCCGACAATTCGCGGACCAGGTGATCCGGCCGGACGACGACCGGGCAGAGCGCGCTCGGCGCCGCGTCGTCTATTCCCTGCCAGTACATCGGCACGCCGAAGAAACCGGCGGCGCCGTAGGTGGCAATATCCGGCGCGATTTCCTCGAGATGGCGGCGCGTGCCCTCCTCGCGATCGTCCATGCACATCACGACCTGGGCCGACGGCGTGGCCGGGCTGGCCTGGCGCGACTGATTGGCGGCCAGGGCGGCAAAGAGTTGCTGGCGGTAGTGGCGCTCGTAGGCAAGCAACCAGACCTCGCCGCGCTGCAACTCGCCCAGGCTGTCGGCAACGGCGAGCAGGGCCGCGGCATCGGCGACCGCATAGTCGGCGACCGTCGCGGCCGGCACCGCCAGCCGGCGCAACAGGGCGCTCAGGCGATGCGCCCGGCCGGCCGGGGATGCTGCCAGTTGACTGGCAGCGATGGCGACGGCGATCTCTTCCCAGGCGGCTTGATCGGGCGGCGCGTGCTGATCGGGTTCGAGCAGGCGGGCGGCGCGATACTGCAAGGCCTCGTTCAATTCGCCGCGACGCAAGGCATCGCGGACATGGAATTCGGCCGGGCGAGCGGCGAAATGGCTTTTCAGGCCATCGAAATCGAGCGCCACCCCGGTCAGCCGGCGGCTCAGGTCGGCGCACAGCAGGCGCTCGAGCAGGACGCGTACGGCGAGGTAATCGACCATCTCGATGCGCGTGCCGTCACCGCCGGCCGGATGGCGATCGCGCCACAGGAACATGCCCGACCAGCCCGGCATTTCCAGGACCAGCCGCTCTAGGTAGCCGGGCCACAGGCTTTCGTCCGGCATCAGGCGGGACAGTTCGTCGACCAGCACATCGAGCGGGCTGGCCGACAAGCCGGCGAGTTCGTCGCCGACGTCGTGCAGGCTGCCGATTTCCCAGAACAGGTCGCTCGCCGCCGAGGCCTGCCAGGCCGCAAAAAAGCCCTGGCCACGCGCCGGATTGGGCCAGGCGGCGACGCCGAGATCGAGATGGGCGGCGAGATGGTGCTGCAGCATGCTGCGCACTTTCTCCAGCACATCCTCGCCACTCAGGTATTCAAGCAGGCGGCGCAGCGTCCACTCTTCGCCAACCCGGCCGCAAAGTTCCGACCAGCGGGCCAGGGCCGCACTGCGCCAGTCCGCCGCGGCGCTCTGCGGCGCGGCGCACAGTTCGCCGCAAAGGGTGAGAATGTCGTCGGCCGGCGCCGGCTTTTCCCGCCCGGCCCAGGCAATGCGCTCCGGGCCGGGCGGCTCTGCCGGTTCGAGCAGGCTGGCCAGCAGCACGTCGCGCCGTTCCAGGCCGCGGACGATTTGATCGTCCAGACTGGGCAAGCCGGCATCGTCAAGCGCCGCCCGCAGATCGTCGCGATCCACCCGGCCGGCCGCGAAAGCCGCGTGGAAGCGCGCTTCCGGCCAATACACGGCGGCCCCGGTCAGGCGGTGGGCGGCGGCCAGGGCCTCGGCAAAAGGCAGATGCTGGAAGCCGTGCAGGGTATTGTGATGGACGAAATCGCGGATCGGCGCCTGTGCCGGCAGGACGTGGCACAGGTGCTCGATCCAGTGCTCCAGGCGCTGGCGGATCGGCAGTTCATCGGGCGCCGTCATCATCTCAGCCGCCGAACAATTGGCCGACCCGTGCGACACTGCCGGCCACCAGGTCGAGCAGCGGCGCCGGCCACAGGCCGAGCAGCACGATGACGACAGCGAGGAGGCCGGCGGCACTCGATTCGGTGCGCGTCATGTCGGGCAGCGCCATCGCTTCGCCGGGCAGACAGAGGCGGCCGACCACCCGCAGGCTGTAGGCGGCGCCGATCAGCAGGGCGACGCCCAGCAGCAGCACCCAGCCGCCCCAGCGGGCGAACGCGCCGACCAGGAGATGCAGTTCGGCGATGAAGCCGGCGCTGCCCGGCAGGCCGATGGCGGCGAGCAGCGCAAAGGCCGTGAAAAAAACAAAGCGCGGCGCCCGGCCGACCAGCGAGCCGTAATCGGCCAGGTCGCGGCTGTGCGTGCGTTGGTAAAAGAGACCGACCAGCATGAAGAGCAGGCCGGCGGTCAGGCCGTGCGCCACCATCTGCGTGACGGCACCGGTCAGGCCGCTGACGTTCAGCGTTGCGATACCGAGCAGGACGACGCCCATGTGCGAGATCGACGAATAGGCGACCATCGCCTTCAAGTCCTGCTGACGCCAGGCGAGAATGCCGCCGTAGAGCAGGCTGGCGAAGGCAAGCAGGGCCAGCCCGTCCTGGGTCGCCAGCACGGCGGCGGGCAGCGTTTCGGCGGCGCGGATCAGGCCGTAGGCACCCATCTTGAGCAGCACGCCGGAGAGCAGGATGGACACCGGGCTGGGCGCCTCGACGTGGGCCAGCGGCAGCCAGCCGTGCAGCGGGAAGACCGGCATCTTGACGCCGAAGCCGATGAACAGGCCGGCGAAGATCAGCAATTGCGTCTTCAGCGGCAGGCTACGCCCGCCCGCCGCCATGTCGGCCATTGCAAAACTGTGGCCGGGCGCCGCGTCGTAGAGGAAAAGCAGGGCGACCAGCATGAACACCGAGCCGCCCAGCGTGTACAGGAAGAAATTGAGCGCGGCGCGTTGCCGGTTGGGGCCGCCCAGGCGTTCGATCAGGAAAAATAGCGGCAGCAGCGTCGCTTCCCAGAAAACGTAGAACAAGGACCAGTCGCGGGCGGTAAAGACGCCGAACATCGCCGACTCGAGCAGCAGGACCAGGGTGAAATAGAGCCGGGAGCCCTGCTCCATGCGCCGCGAGACGAGCACGGCGATCAGCGTCAGCAGCGCCGTCAGCAACACCATGGCCAGCGAGATGCCGTCCACGCCGAGCGCGAAATGGGTGCCGAGGCGGGCATTCCAGGCCTTGCTCTCGAACATCTGCAGCGCCACGCCGGCCGCCTCGAACTGCCCGGCCAGCCAGCCAGCATAGCCGAGCGCCGCCAGCGCGAAGAACATCGCCATCTTCCAGAGCGGCAAGGCGCGGCGCACCGGTAGTACGGCAATGACGGCGGCGCCCAGCACGGGCAGGAAAACCAGGGCTTTCAGCACATCCGGAAGTCCGCTACGGTCCGTGAGAGCGTCATTATTTTCATGGCACGATTATGCCAGCCCCCGGGCCGTTGCAGGCAATCCCGCTGTGTTTGACAGGCGCTGGCGGCTTCGCTAAATTGGTCGTTTCCCCCAACCCAGATCAAAACTTCAATAAGGAGATCACCATGGCCGTTCTCGTCGGTAAGCAAGCCCCCGATTTCACCGCCACCGCCGTCTTTGGCAACAATGAAATCAAGGAACTGAAACTGTCCGATTTCAAGGGCAAACCGGTTGTCCTGTTCTTCTACCCGCTCGACTTCACTTTCGTCTGCCCGTCCGAACTGATCGCCTTCGATCATCGCCTCGAAGAGTTCAAGCAGCGCGGCGTCGAAGTGATCGGCGTCTCCATCGACTCCCAATTCACCCACCTGGCCTGGAAGAACACTGCCATCAAGGATGGCGGCATCGGCCAGGTCGGCTATCCGCTGGTCGCCGACGTCAAGCACGAAATCTGCCGCGCCTTCGACGTCGAACTCGAAGCCGCCGGCGTCGCGCTGCGCGGTTCCTTCCTGATCGACAAGAACGGCATCGTCATGCACCAGGTCGTCAATATGCTGCCGCTCGGCCGCAATATCGACGAAATGCTGCGCATGGTCGATGCCCTGCAATTCTTCGAAGAACACGGCGAAGTCTGCCCGGCCGGCTGGAACAAGGGCAAGCCCGGCATGACGGCAACCACGGAAGGCGTCGCCGCCTACTTGGCCAAGAACGCCAAGAAGCTGTAATTCCCCGTTGCCGCCCTGGCGGCAACCCGGCCCGACAACCCCCTGAAACCGGAAGGTGCCGGGGGTTTTTATTGGGCTGTCAATATCGATTGCAAACGACTAAAATTTGACACTTTTGCGATTTCCGGACAGACCATGGCTGACAGCGAATTTCTCAGTACCCGACAGGCGGCAATGCGCCTTGGCGTTTCCCTGGGTACCGTCCAGAACATGGTGGAAAGCGGCGCTCTCGAAGCCTGGAAAACAGCCGGCGGCCACCGTCGCATTCCGGCCAGTTCGATCGATGCCGTGCTCGCCCGGCGCAAGGGGATCGCCTGCGGCGTGCCGGAAGCCCAAAGCCAGCTCGACGTCCTCGTTGCCGAAGACGACCCGACGCTGCAGGCGCTGTATCGCGCCACTTTCGAGCACTGGCAGTTGCCCATTCGTCTGCGCATTGTCGAGAACGGCTTCGATGGCCTGCTCCAGGTCGGCGCAAGAAAACCCGACGTGCTGATTGCCGACCTGATGATGCCCGGCATGGACGGTTTCGAAATGATTCGTCACTTGCGGGCCAATCCGCAGTTTTCCGGCATGGACATCATCGTGGTCAGCGCCATCAGCCGCGATGAAATCAGCCAGCGCGGCCTGCCCGCCGACGTCACCCTGTTTGGCAAACCGATCCCCTTCCATGAGATCAAGGGCTTCATTCTCGGTCGCCTCGCTGCCCGCCAGCGCCCCGTTCGCTGAAATAAGGCGGAATTCGACGGTCGCCGGGTGACAGCCCGGCCAGCCGCAGCGTATTATCCTGCCACATGTTGCCGCCCCGTCTTGGCGGCAACAACATAAAAGAAGCAGGAGACAGAAAATGGGGTTCTTTGGCAACAATGCTGCACTCGATAAAATCGACCGTGACCTGACGGCCATTGCCGACGGTTCGGCCGACCTCTCGCTGAGCGTCGGCAGCACCGGCGGCGACGCGGCCGGACGCATTTCTTCCAACATCAATCGTTTCTTCGGACGCGTCCGCAGCCTGATCTCGCATGCCCGCGAGCGCAGCGTCAGCATCGCCGCCGACGCGGCGCGGATGAATTACCTGGTGCAGCAGACCGACGATGCGGTGCGCCGCCAGGAAGCGCTGGCCGGCGCGGTGTTCGAGTCGAGCAACCGGGTCAACCAGGCGGTGGCCGAAGTGGCCACCAATTCCGATGCCATCCAGGCTTCGACCCAGAACAATCTCGAACTCGCCCAGCGCTCGCTGACCCAGATGGAAACCGTGGCGACGACGATGCGCTCGACCAACCAGCACATCGAGCACTTTTCCTCGACGGTCGGCGAACTGCATACCAGTTCGATGAAGATCAACGAAATCGTTTCCCTGATCAACGACATTTCCGACCAGACCAACCTGCTCGCCCTCAATGCCGCCATCGAAGCGGCCCGGGCCGGCGAGGCCGGTCGCGGTTTCGCGGTGGTCGCCGACGAAGTGCGCAAACTGGCGGAAAAGGTCAAGACGGCGACCCAGGTCATCGGCCAGAACACCCAGTCGATGATTAACCTGGTGGCCGACACCTCGGAAAAGACCAAGACCATCGTCGGCGAAGTCACCCGCGCCAACGGCTACATCGAGACTTCGGCGACCGACCTGACCACCATGGTCGGCGATTTCAAGCGCACCACCGAGCAATTGACGACCATCGCCAGCGCCATCTACAACCTGCGCGAAAGCAACGCGACCATCCACGGCGAAGTCGAGGAAATCCGCAACCATTCGCTGGACATCTCCGGGCGCATGAAGCAATGCCTGGGTTCGGCCAAGACCCTGCGCGAATCGACCGAAGACCTGCAGTGCACGCTGGCCGATTTCCGCACCGGCGACAGCATGTTCGACACCCTGCACGACAAGTGCGCCGACTTCCGCGACCGTGTCGCCCTCGTCCTGCAGCGCCTGAACGACCGCGGCGTCAATGTCTTCGACCAGGCCTACAAGGACATCCCGGGCTCCAATCCGAAGCGCTTCACGACGGCCTACGACAGCCAGTGCGACAGCGAACTGACCCGCATGTACGACGACCTGCTGCGCGACGTACCCGGCCTGACCTATTCGCTGGCCGTCGACACCAACGGCTACGCGCCAGCCCACAACGGCGTCTTTTCCAACGCGCCGAGCGGCGACCCCGTGGTCGACCTCGCCAAGTGCCGCCACAAGCGCATCTTCAACGACCCGGTCGGCATCAAGCTGGCCAGGAACCAGAAATCCTCGCTGTTCCAGACCTATGTCCGCGACACCGGCGAAATTCTCAACGACCTGTCGATGCCCATCCTGATCAACGGCCGCCACTGGGGTGCCGTGCGCATCGGCTTCAAGACCGACCTGGTGGTTTAGCCGGCAAGCGGGCTGCCGGCCGGCAGCCCGCATTCAATCTGACAACCTCGGCGCGGAGGCGCAAAGGCGCCGAGGAAACCATGCAAACAATGGCTTGTCATGGCAATACCACTCACCGGCAAGGTGAGCCGGCCGCAGCGGACAAATTCCTGTTTTTCCCGGCATCGCCGCGTCTCTGCAATTCCATGCGAAATCTCGCCTGAGTTGACCGCCTGATCTCATTACTTCTGACCACGCGGTATCGTCGCCTTGACCAGTTGACGATAGACAGAAATCGGCCAGTTGCGGACCGTCGCCATCCAGAAAGCATGGCGCTATGATGTCGGCTTTCGGCCCAGAAGCTGCCATGGATAACTCCGACACAACGCTCTATCACTACTGCAGCAGCGAGGCCTTTGTCTCCATCGTCACGAGTCGCACTATCTGGCTTTCGTCACTGGCCTTGTCCAACGACTCCAAGGAGGGACGCTTAGTGCGGGAAACTCTGCTACGTCTTGCGGCGAGGGACGGGCTGCCAGTTACAGACCAAACGCGGCTTGAAGATAGCTTGGCTTTTGCCGAAAGGGTTTTTGACGGACTAGGCTTCTGCCTATCCGAGGCCGGCGATCTGTTAAGCCAGTGGAGAGGATACGCCGACGACGGCAGAGGAGTAGCAATCGGTTTCAGTAAGCTGTATCTGACCAAGTTAGGGGAGCAGTTCCGCGCCCAAGAGGAAGCCGGGTTCAACCTCTATAAGGTCGAATATAATCAAGCCGAGCAGGAAGCCTCCATTACTCCGGCATATCGCAAGCTACGCTCTTTGATAGACGATGGCGCATTTCGCCGTCAAGGCCAGTGGTCGTTACTGGACGACAGAACTTCAGAGCAGATAGCAGCAGAGGACAAGGAAACCAGCAAACTCTATCGTTCTCTGTTATTGCAACTCATCAGCCTCTTCCCCAAGCTGTACGAGTTAAAAGCTGAGGGATTTAAAGAAGAACGAGAGTGGCGGCTTGTGCACCTGAAGACCGAGCTACCGAATGGCGACTACAAGTTCAGAAGCAAGGCAGACAGTGTTATCCCATATAAGTGCTTTGAACTGCCTGATCTCGGCTGCGAAGCGATCAGAGAAGTCATCATCGGCCCGAAGCACTCCACACCTCCACAAGTCTTGCAATACATGCTGAAGCAATCAGGCTTCGGTGAGGTGCCAACTCGAGAATCCTCGGTGAGTTACCGTTGAGGAGTAACGGTCGGATGCATGATAGGAAGATGCTCGAACACAATGTCGTTAGCAGCGGCAACCGGGTATTTCATCTGACTACTTCCCAGAGTCAAAATGGCAATCATGCCTTTGTGATATATGTGATGTAAGCCATCGCATTCCTAGAATGGCAAGATTACCCATGATTTGAATCGCTTCGGGCTTGGCAGATGCTCCGAAACGTCAATTCTCTGCCACCTTTTTGCAAGCCGTCTGTATGGGCCGGTTCCCGTCGCTGACCGGCTCTGGCCTTGTACTAATCATCAGTCCGCAATGGGCAAGAACCGGACACCAGCCTCTCGGATGTCATCAGTCGGCTAAGGGTCGACTTAAGCCGGTCAAATCGATGCGACTCAGTGGTCACCTGACTGCGATTTCGCAGTTCAACTACGCTTCCCGGATTTAATAGACGATTTCGACGTTTTCCGGCTGTAGCCAGCCGGACAGCGCGTCGAGCAGCAGGTCGTCGAGGCGCACCCGTGCCGTTTCGCCGAGCAGCAGGTCGCATTCGGCCTGGGCGTTGCTGTAGCGGATGCGGACCTGGGCCGGGCCGGGCGCAAACGGCATGAGCAGGGATTTCAGCTTGCGGGCGTCGGCGTTGCCGTTCATCCGTAGCAGTAAATGCTTGGCGAAACGGGCGCGGGCTTCGCCGACCGTCATCAGCTTGTCGGCGGAAACGCTGTTGCCGCCGGAGAATTCGTCGTAGCGGACCTTGCCTTCGATGATCAGCACCTCGTCGGTGACGATCTTGCCGCGTTCGGCCTCGAACAATTCGTTGAAGACGGCGACTTCGATCATGCCGGTGCCGTCGTCCAGCTGGACGAAGAGCATCTTGCCGCGCCGGGTCATCTGGGTGCGGATGCCGACCACGACGCCGGCCAGCACGGTCAATTCCTTGGCCGGTTCAAGCCGGTTCAGCGGCCGGCGGACGAAGCGCGACAACTCCTTCTTGCAGGTGTTGTAGGGGTGGCCGGAGAAGAAGAAGCCGAGCGCCGTCTTCTCCTGCATCAGCTGCTCTTTCTCGTCCCAGGGCTTGACCTGGAGATACTGCGGCGCATGGTCTTCGGCGACGTTGCCGATGTCGAACAGGCTGGTCTGCATCGCATTGCGCTCGGCCTGTTCGGCGAAATCCATGGCAATGCCGACCGAAGCCAGCAGCTTGTGACGATCGGTGTCGATGCTATCGAAAGCGCCCGCCTTGATCAGCGCTTCGGTGGTGCGCCGATTGACCATGCGCTTGTCGCAGCGCTGGCAGAAATCGAAGAGGTCCTTGAACGGGCCGCCCGCCTCTCGCGCCTTGAGGATGACATTGACCGCCTGTTCACCGGTACCCTTGACCGCGCCCAGGCCGTAGCGGATGGTCTGGCGGTCGACGGGCTCGAAGCGGTAATTCGAGGCATTTACATCCGGCCCGAGTACCTTGACCTTGTTGGCGACGGTGTCCTCGTAGAAAATCTTCACCGAATCGGTGTTATCCATGTCGGAGGACATGGTCGCCGCCATGAAGGCCGCGCAGTGGTGGGCCTTGAGCCAGGCCGTGTGATAGGTGACGACGGCGTAGGCGGCGGTGTGCGACTTGTTGAAGCCGTATTCCGCGAACTTGGTCATCAGGTCGAACAGCTGCTCGGCGAGCGCCGGATCGTAGCCCTTCTCCTTGGCACCGGCGGCGATCGTTTCGCGGTGCTTGGCCATTTCCTCGGGCTTCTTCTTGCCCATCGCCCGGCGCAGCATGTCGGCGCCGCCCAGCGTGTAGCCGCCGATGATCTGCGAAATCTGCATCACCTGTTCCTGGTACACGATGACGCCGTAGGTCGGCGACAGGCAGGCGGTGAGGTCGGGGTGGAAATAGTCGATCTTCTGCTGGCCCTTCTTGCGCAGGATGAAGTCATCCACCATGCCCGAGCCGAGCGGCCCCGGCCGGTAGAGCGCCAGCACGGCGATGATGTCTTCGAAACGGTCGGGCGCCAGCTTTTTCAGCAGCTTCTTCATGCCTTCCGATTCGACCTGGAAGATCGCCGTCGTGTTGGCATCCTTCAAGATCTGGTAGGCGGCCGGATCGTTGAAGCCGAGGCTCATCAGGTCGAGCTTCTCGCCAGTCATCCGGCGGATGTACTCGACGGCGAGCTCGATAATGGTCAGGTTGCGCAGCCCCAGGAAGTCGAACTTGACCAGGCCGACTTTCTCGACGTCGTCCTTGTCGAATTGCGAGACGGTCGAGGCATCGCTGCCGGTCGCCTGATAGATCGGGCAGAACTCGGTGATCTTGCCGGGGGCGATCAGCACGCCGCCGGCATGCATGCCGACGTTTCGCGTCAGATCTTCGAGGCGGCCGGCGAGGTCGAACAGTTCGCGGATGGTTTCGCCGTCGCCGTCGCCTTCCATCATCTCGCGCAATTGCGGTTCCTGCTCCAGCGCCTCGGCCAGCGACACCGGCTTGTTCTGGACAATCGGGATCAGCTTCGAGATGCGGTCGCACATCGAGTAAGGCAGACCGAAGACGCGGCCGACGTCGCGGATCACCGCCTTCGACGACATGGTGCCGAAAGTGGCGATCTGGCTGACCGCATCCTGACCGTAATGCTCGCGGACGTACTCGATGACGCGCCAGCGGTTGTCCTGGCAGAAATCGACGTCGAAGTCGGGCATCGACACCCGTTCCGGGTTGAGGAAGCGCTCGAACAGCAGGGCATAGGCCAGCGGATCGAGATCGGTGATGCGCAGGCTGTAAGCGACCAGCGAACCGGCACCGGAACCCCGGCCCGGCCCGACCGGCACGCCATTGGCCTTGGCCCAGACGATGAAGTCGGCCACGATTAGGAAGTAGCCGGGAAAGCCCATCTGGAGAATGGTCTTGCACTCGAATTCCAGACGCGCATCGTATTCCGGGCGGCGCTGCAGGCGCACTTCGGGATCGGGGTACAACTCGGCGAGGCGGACTTCCAGGCCCTTCTTCGCTTCATCGACCAGATATTCGTCGATGGTCATGCCCGGCGGAATCGGGAAATTGGGCAGGAAGTTCTTGCCCAGAGTCAGCTCGATATTGCAGCGCTTGGCGATTTCCAGCGAGTTTTCCAACGCTTCCGGCAGGTCGGCAAAGAGCTCGACCATCTCGGCCTGGGTCTTGAAATACTGCTGGTCGGTATAGATTTTCGGCCGGCGGTGGTCGCCCAGCACATAGCCTTCGGCAATGCAGACCCGCGCCTCGTGTGCCCGGAAGTCGTCACGCGCCATGAACTGGATGGGGTGGGTGGCGACCAGCGGCAAGCCGGTTTCGCCGGCCAGATCGGCGGTTTGCTGGACGATGGCCTCCTGCTGCGGCTGGCCGTAACGCTGCACTTCGAGGTAGAAGGCGCCGGGGAAAATCGCTTCCCAGGCGCGGGCGCGCTCACCGGCCAGGTCGAAATTGCCATTGATCAGGGCTTCGCCGACATCGCCGAGTTGGGCGCCAGACAAGGCGATCAGGCCGTCGCAGCCGATTTCGCCGAACCACTCGCGGCGGATTTCGGCACGGTCGCGCCGGCCTTCCACCAGATAAGCCTTGCTCAGCAATTCGCACAATTGCTGGTAACCGGCGCGGTTGCGCACCAGCAGCAGCAGCCGGTAGGCGTCGCTGGGCGATTCCGGGTTGGCGATCCAGACGTCGACCCCGGCTACCGGCTTGACGCCCTTGCCGCGCGCCCCGCTATAGAACTTGACCAGGCCGAACAGGTTGCCGAGATCGGTCAGCGCCAGGGCCGGCATGCCGTCGCCGGCGGCCCGCTTGACGGCATCGCCGAGGCGGACGATGCCATCGGTGACGGAATATTCGGAATGGAGGCGGAGGTGGACGTAGCGCGGCGAATTCATGGCCGCCATTTTACCGCGCCCGCCCCCGGCCTCCGGCCGGCCGGCAACTTTTTATCCGTTCTCGGCCAGCACCGCGTCGGCCGGCGACCAATCCACCGGCAACAGGCTGCGCGCCGGGCGGCCGATGTAATAGCCCTGGGCGCGCTGGATTTCCATGCGGACCAGTTCGTCGAGCACTTCGGCCGATTCGACGTACTCGGCGACCACGGTGATGCCCATCTCCCGGGCCAGCGAGCGGATGCTGGTGACGAAAGCGCGATCCTTCTCGCTGTTCAGCATGTTGGCAATGAAATCGCCTTCGATCTTCAGGTAATCGATGGGGAAGCGGCGCAGGTAATGGAAGGACGAGAAACCCGAGCCGAAATCGTCGATCGCCAGCTTGAAGCCGTCGGCCTTGAGATCATTGAGGAAGCGTTCGAGCAGGGTGATGCTTTTCACCGTATCGCGCTCGGTGATTTCGAAAACGATATTGCGCGGCGAAATGCCGCTGCGCGCGATGATGCCGCGCAGGTCGCGGGCAAATTCGTTGAAGACCAGGGCGCGCGGCGACAGGTTGATGAAGATTTCCCCGTTGTGGCCCTGGGCGGACAGCGAGGCCAGCGCCTGCTCGATGACCAGCATGTCGAGACGATGGATGACGCCGATCTTCTCGGCAATTTCGACGAACTCGTCGGCACGGATGATCTCGCCGTTCAGTTCGATGCGCGACAGCACTTCGTAGGCAACGATCTTGCGTTCGGCGACATCGAGGATGGGCTGGAAGAAGGGCACGACGCGCCGCGCCTCGATCGCTTCCAGCACCATCACGCTCTTTTGCGAAATGTCGCGGAAAATGGCGACCACGTCGTCCTGGGTCGGAATGGCGACTTGGCCTTTGCCGGCCAGCTTCGCCCGGTACATCATGTTGTCGGCAAAAAGCAGCAGGTCCTTGGCGCTTTCGGCGTGATTGGGGTAAACCGCCAGACCGATCGAGGCGGTACCGCGCAGGCGGGTACCGTCGGTGGTCAGCACCTCGATGCCGACAATCGCCTGGCGCACGCGCTCGGCCACCATGGCGACCGCGTCGGCATCGGCTTCGGGCAGCAGCGCGACGAATTCGTCGCCGCCGTAACGGGCGAGGATGTCACCGTCGCGCAGAGCGCCCTGCACGGTGCGGGCAAACTGCTGCAGATAGTTGTCGCCAACCGTATGTCCGTAGTTGTCATTGACCAGCTTGAAATTATCGAGGTCGATCAGCAACAGGCCGAAACTGTAGCCATGGCGTTGCGCCCGGCCGATTTCGTAGCTCGAAAGTTCCCAGAAGACGCGCTGGTTGAAGAGATCGGTCAGCGGATCGCGCGTCGCGTAATACTCCAGGTCGCGGGTGTATTTGTAGATCGCCTTGACCGAGCCGACGACGTTGAGCAGGGTCGACAGGATGCTTTCCATGACCAGGTAGCGCGTCTCGTCCTCAAGCATCCCGGCATGCACGCCAATGCCGACGATGCCGCCGATCTTGGGCCGGTCGACGAAGAAGGACTTGACGCGGACGGCGACCTCCTCTTCCGACAGTTCGACGGTCGCCCCCTGCGGATTGGCGACATGGTGGTGCACGTTGCACGCCGAAATATCGGTGAATGCCGCCACCTTGGCGAGTTCCGCCCGGATGTGCCACTCCATCATGGCCTTGGTCGCCGGCGAGGGTGGGCCGCGCCAGAAAATCTCCAGGTCGAACAGCTCTTCGTCGATCTTGAAGACCGAGAACAGCGTATGGGCGGTGATCACACCATTGATGTCTGAGAGCAGGCGGCCGACATAGTCGCGCCAGTCACGCACCACTTCGGAAGTGATGACGAATTTCTCGAGGAGGCCGATTTCGAAAGTCAGGATGTCCTTGTCGACGGCGATGTTGCGCAACTTTTCGAGGAGACGGCCGAGCGCCACCACCACCCGGTTGAGTTCAACGAAGCCGAGGTCATGCTCGGCAATGGCGATATGGCGCAGGTCGCCCACCGCATTGACCTGTTCGAAATCGCCGAGCAGGGACTCGACCGAACCTTCGATCCGACGCCCGACCCACCACACGGCGCCCAGCGCCAGCACGCCGGCCAGCGGCAGCAGGATGGCGAACGCGACCAGCAGGGAGTGGCGGGCGTCGGCCAGCAGGCTGGCATAGTCCTGGCGCACCTCGACGACGCCGAGCACGGTGCCCAGGCTGGCGTTGTGATGGCACCCCAGGCAGCGCTCCTCGGCGACCAGCGGATAGACATGGCGGGCATATTCCGCCGTATCCTGCCGCCACGGCTTGCCGTTGGCGAAGACCGCCTTCAGTGCATCGTCGAGCGGCGGCTGGGCGATTTCCTTGTAGAGCTCGACCACGGCCGGCCCGCGATAGATCTGCATGCTCAAGCCGCTGCCCTGACCGGCTTCGGCCGTCGCCTTCAGGAAGGCATCGACCTGGCTACGCCGCCAGCCCTGGCTCATCAGCTGGTACATCGAGGCAAAGGCGACGCGGGTCGTCGCCTCCGACGTGCGCGCCGCATTGGCCCGCACGACGTGATCGAAAACCCGGTCGAGCGACCAGTAGGCACCGCCAAAAAAAAGTGCGGCGACCAGCAACGAGGTCGCCAACACGAAGTGTTTTATCCGCATCATCCCCACCCAATCAGCTTTTTCCGATTATCGCCGATTTCTACCAGGCCGGAATATCCGATCGCCCGCCGGCGTCACCGGGACTGGGGGCAAGACGGTTAAAATCCCGCCATGCCCGCCTCATTGCCCAATTCCCGTCTTTTCCCGCTGCGCGCCGGCCCTGGCGCGCGATGCGGGCACCGGTGCCGGCCGGCATGAGCGTCCACCGCGAACAATGGCGGCACCAGCTGTCCGCCGCCCTGTTCCTCGGCGCCCTGGCAGCCGCCTTCTGGCGCGTCCCCAACCCGGCGCCGGCCGCTTTCGCCGCCCCGCCGGCGGCCAGCCCTTCGCCGTTGCCAGCGCTCTTTTCGGTTGACCAGCTGCCGACGGCGACGCCGGCCGGCGCCCCCAGCCTCGCCGCCCTGCCCGACGGGCGCATCGCCGCCGCCTGGGCGGCCGCCGAGCCGTCAGCGGGAGCGCAGGTCATCCGCTACAGCATCCTCGGCCGCGACGGCTGGAGCCCGCCCGTCATCATTGCCAGCCGCGAGAGCACGGCGGGCGGCACGTTCGCTCATGTCCGCGACATCGGCCGGCCGCTGCTCCACGCCGAAGGCGGCTGGCTGCACCTGTGGTATGCGAGCGACGGCGTGCTTGGCAGCTGGCTCAATCACAGCCGATCCACCGACGGCGGCAGAAGCTGGTCGAAACCGGCAAGGCTGCCGACTTCACCGCTCGCCGCCGGCGACACGCAGCCGGGCAACGCCGCCGTCGCCCTGGCCGACGGCGGCCTGGGCCTTCCCCTGGCGCCGCAGGGCAGCGCCGGCGACTGTGCCTGGCTGCGCCTGGCGGCAACCGGCGACATCATCGACAAGACGCGGCTGACGCCGCGGCGCTCGGCTCTGCCCGCAGCAGTCGTCGCGCTCGACGAAAAACGGGCCCTGGCCGTGCTCGGCGAAACCGGCAATGAATCGGGCCAGTGGCGCATCGCGCGCAGCGACGACGGCGGCCGCAGCTGGCAGGACAACGCCGCCCTGCCCCTGGCCCTCGCCGGGACGCCGCTCGCCCTGCTCAGACTGAAGAGCGGGCGACTGCTGCTCGCCGGCCATCCGGCCGGGCGCCCGACAGAGCTGCGCTTGTGGCTGTCGGCTGACGACGGCAAGACCTGGCAGGCCGGCCGGACGCTGGAAGACGCTGCCGACCCGGCCCTGCTGCTCGGTCGCGATGGGCGCATTCATCTTGCCTATGGCGGCGACCGGGGCATTGAGCATGCCGCCTTCAGCGAAGCCTGGCTCGACGGCGGGGCACCATGAACGCGCTCGCCGCCTACGGTCTGCTCGCCGACGGGCTGATTTTCGGCGCCCTGGCCGCTGCACTACCGTTCGGCGAGTTCCGGGCCCGGGTCGGACTGGCCGCCACGGCCCTGGCGCTGACTGTCGGCATCGCGCCGCTGCTGCATGGCGGTTTCGGCACGCCGTCGCTGACCCTGCTGCAGTTGGCCCTGCTGCAGCTGACTGGACGCACCGCAGCACCGCTCACCTGGCGGCCGGCCCTCGGCCTGCTGCTCCTTGCCCTGTTTTTTTACCCGGCGGCACTGGGCGTCGGCGGCTTCGATCCCTATGCCGCTGGTTACCAGCCAGCGGCGCTGCTCGTGGCGCTACTGCCGCTGGCCGGCGTCCTGTGGTGGAAACGCCATGATGGCTGGCTGCTGATCCTCGCCATCGACCTCGCCGGCTATGCCGGCGGCCTCTTTGCCAATCTCTGGGATGCGCTGTTCGACCCGCTGCTCGTGCTGCTCGCGCTGTTCGTCGTCGGCCGGGCCGCCGCCCGGCACTTCAGCGGGTCAAGGATTCGCTGATCAGTTTCCTGATGCTGCCGGCTTCGAAGGGCTTGTCGCAGATCGCTGAAACGCCGGCCCGCTCGACCGCCGCCAGCCGCCCCATGTTCTGCTCGCTGGTCACCATCAGCACCGGCACCTCGGCCTGCCAGCTTTGCGTGCGGATGTATTCGGTGAGTTCGCGACCGTCCATTTCCGGCATGTTGTAGTCGGTAATCACCAGATCGACCATGGCCTGATCGAGCAGCGCCACCGCCTCCTTGCCGTTGACCGCCTCGGTGATGCGCTGGATGCCGAGCTCCTCGAGCAGCCGGCGCAGATGATGGCGCGAGGCCAGGCTGTCATCGACGAGCAGTACGCGCAGTCCCTCGATTTCCGAGACATCGATGTCTTCCGGCGGGTTCAGGTAATCGACGGCAGCATAGAGGGCGCGCGACAACTGCTGTTCGTTGAAAGGCTTGCTGACGATGCTGCATGCCCCTGACTGGCGTACCGGCTCCAGCACCTGCGGCCGGGTTTCGCTGGAAACCAGGATGAAGGGGACGTCCTGCAGATCGCCGTCGGCGCGCATGGCGACCACCAGGTCGGTTCCCGCCATGTCGGGCAAGTAGAGGCTGCTGATCACCACGACGCCTTCGCTGCCGGCCTTGATCGCCGCCAGCGCCGCCTGGCCGCTCTCGACGGCGCTGATCCGGCGTATGCCCTGATGCTGCAACATCTTGCTGACCAGATTGGCCTGCATGTGCGACGGTTCGACGAGCACGACGGACAGATCCGTCAGCGAGGTGGTCAGGGCCATGCGGTCACTCCGGAAAGCGAAGGGAATGACCGCACTATAACAGTGTGCTGCCGACTTGGAACGCAGTACGAACCCGCCGACAGCCCCGGCTCAGGAGCGCAGGCGGGCGGCGATGGCGGCGACGCGCTGGCCGTACAGTTTTGCCGTCTCGAGATCGCCATGCGGGATTTCATCGGCACCGGCATCCGACGGCGACTGCACCAACAAGCCGACGGAGCCGCCGAGATTGTTGATGTCCTTGCGCGTCGCGCCCTTGGTATTGCTCGGCAGCAAGCCAAGGCTGACCCACAGGCCGCCATGTTGCGAAGCCAGCGTCTGCAGGCCGATCAGCGTCGCACCCTTGTCGCCGTTCAGGCTGGCGCTGTTGGTGAAGCCACCGAACACCTTGTCCTGCCAGGCGCGGGTAAACCACGCCTTGGAGGACGCGTCGGCGAACTTCTTGAATTGCCAGCTGGCGCCGCCCATGTAAGTCGGCGTCCCGAAAATGATGGCATCGGCGGCATCGAGCTTTGCCCAGCCGCCTTCCGGCAGATTGCCTTCGGCATCAATGGCGAGCAGTTCGGCGGCAGCGCCATCGGCGACATAGCCGGCAACGCGTTGGGTGTGGCCGTAGCCGGAGTGATAAACGACGACAACTTTGGTCATGCTGGATTCCTTTCGGGAGTAGATGGACAAATCGGAAAAATCAGGCGGGCGGCAGGTCGAAGAGCAGGAATTCCGTTTCTTCGTCGGCCATGAAGCGGAGTTCTTTTTCGTCGGAGATCTTGGCGCCGTCGCCGGAGGCCAGTACGACGCCGTTCAGCGCCAGCCGGCCGCGCACGACATGGACGTAGGCGAGCCGACCGGTCGCCGGCGCGTAGTCCGTCCCCTCGCCGGGCGAGAGCAGGCTGGCGTAAAGCCGGGCATCCTGGCCAATGGTCGTGCTGCCTTCGGCGCCGTCCGGCGAAGCGACCAGGTGCCAGCGGCCACGCAGCGCCTCGACCGGCATCGCCTGCTGCTCGTAGCTCGGCGGCGTGCCGCGCCGGGCCGGCGCGATCCAGATCTGCAGCAGATGCGTTTCCTCGTCGTTTGAGGGATTGGCTTCGCTGTGCAGGATGCCCGTGCCGGCCGTCATGCGCTGGACTTCGCCACGCCGGATGACGCCGCCGTGGCCCAGGCTGTCCTGATGCTCCAGGGCACCGGAGAGGATGTAGGTGACGATTTCCATGTCACGATGGCCGTGCCGGCCGAAACCGGTGCCGGGCGCGACGCGGTCTTCATTGATGACGCGCAGCGCCCCCCAGCCCATTTCGGCCGGATCGTAGTAATCGGCGAAGGAAAAGCTGTGGCGGGCCTGCAGCCAGCCGTGATCGGCGTAGCCGCGTTGCTCGGCGGGGCGCGGAATGATCATGGCGAACTCCTTGTGAATTTATGATATAGCTTAGTTGCCATACTAGGCGTAGAGTTCATTGCCGACCAGCGAATTATTACGCTTATATTGTTGAATATAATTCACATGAAAATCAGCCTCGACCTGCTCCTCATCCTCGACACCATCGACCGCCACGGCAGCTTCACCGCTGCCGCTGCCGCCATGCACCGCGTTCCCTCCGCACTGTCGCATGCCGTCGCCAAGCTGGAAAGCGATCTCGACGCGCAATTGTTCCTGCGCAGCGGCCGGCGCGCCACGCTCAACGAGGCCGGCCGCACCCTGCTCGACGACGGCCGCCATCTGCTGCGCGCCGCCGACGAACTGGAACGCCGCGTCCAGCGCATCGCCACCGGCTGGGAAGCCGAATTGCGCATCGCCATCGAAGCAATCATTTCGGTCGACCGGCTTTATCCGCTGCTCGGGCGCTTTTATGCGGCCGGTTGCGGCACGCGCATCCGGCTCTTCCACGAAGTGCTGGGCGGCGGCTGGGATGCGCTGGCGACCGGCCGGGCCGACCTGGCGATCGGCATCCCAGGCGACATGCCGGCCCGCAGCGGCCTGGCCAGTCAGTTGATGTGCACGCGCAGCGACTTCGTCTTTGCCGTCGCGCCCGACCACCCGCTGGCCAACTGGGAAGGCAACATCCCGAACAGCGAACTGCGCCGCCATCGCGCCATCGTCGTCGCCGACACTTCGCAGGAACTCGACGCCCGCAGCATCGGCCTGATCGAAGGCCAGGATATCCTCTACGTGCCGGATATCCGCGCCAAGACCAGCGCCCAGGTCGCCGGCCTGGGCATCGGCCATTTGCCGCGCTGGCTGGCCGCCGCGGAAATCGCCGCTGGCCGGCTGGTCGAAAAACAGGTCGCCGACCGACGCCCGGCGATGCCGCTGCACCTGGCCTGGCGCAGCCGGCAGATCGGCAAGGCGCTGGCCTGGTTCCTGGAGGAACTGGCGAAGCCCGCCGAAATCGGGGCGCTGACCGTCGGTTTGTAGAGCAGCCGGGCGGCCGCGTATCGGCGCCCACGAATCCAGCGCATCCGGCAATGTGCGCCAGCCGACCGAAGCCGGCGGGCAAAGACGCTAGCATTTGTCCATGACATTTCCCCGGATTCCCTGTCCAATCGGCAAGTTCCCGACGAAAAGCCTGCCATGAATGTATCCCTGATGCTGCGCTCGGCAATGCCCGCCCTGCTTTTTGTAGCGCTCCCGGCTCTGGCCGCTGCCGACCTCAAGCAAGGCAAGCTGTTGCATGACGAAAAATGCGCCGCTTGCCACAGCAAGCAGCAGGGCGGCGACGGCAGCCGCATCTACTTGCGCACCGACCGCCTGGTCCGTGATCGCGAGGCGCTGGCCCGGCGCGTCGCCGTCTGCAACAAGATGACCGGCGCCGGCCTGCGCCCCGAACAGGAGGCCGATATCGCCGCCTACCTGGACCAGCGCTACTACAAGTTCGAGCACTGATTTAACCGTTACCAACGAAAGGGGAAGCGCCGATGAGCACGTCGGTCCACGATTTCAAGGCCACTTTGCTGAATGGCGAGGAAATCAGCCTCGACCGCTACCGCGGCAAGGTGCTGCTGATCGTCAATACCGCCAGCGCCTGCGGCTTCACGCCGCAGTATGCCGGTCTCGAACAACTTTACCGCACGATGCAGGCGGACGGCTTGGTCGTCCTCGGCTTCCCCTGCAACCAGTTCGGCGCCCAGGAACCCGGCGATGCTGCCGCCATCGGCCAGTTCTGCCAGGCCAATTTCGGCGTCACTTTCCCGATCTTTGCCAAGATCGAGGTCAACGGCGAACAGGCGCATCCGCTCTACGTCTACCTGAAGCATGCCGCGGGCGGCCTGCTCGGCACTGAGGCGATCAAGTGGAATTTCACCAAGTTCCTGGTCGACCGTGATGGCCGGGTGGTCGGCCGCTATGCGCCGACCACCAAGCCGGAAGACCTGGCCGATGACATCCGCCGCCTGCTCTAGCCGCAACGAAACGGGGCGGCGGACCCGGGGGCCATGGCTGCTTCTCCTCGGGCTGCTGTTCGCCATGCTGGCGCCGGCCACGGCGGCTGAATTGCCGCTCGAGCGCATCCGGCTGCCGGCCGGCTTTGCCATCGAAGTCTGGGCGCGCGTGGAAAATCCGCGGCAAATGACCCTCGGCCGGCACGACGCGCGGGGCGGCACGCTGTTCGTCGGCTCGATGCAGGCGGGAAAAGTCCATGCCGTTCCCTTTACCGCCGATTTCAGGGCCGGCGCCGTCCGCGAAATCGCCAGCGGCCTCCAGATGCCGGTCGGCGTCGCCTACCGCGACGGCAGCCTGTTCGTCTCGGCGGTCAATCGCATCCTGCGCTACGACAATGCCGATGACCGAACCCGCCCCTCGCTCCCCGCCGTGGTGGTTGCCGACCTGCCGCCGGAAACCCATCACGGCTGGAAATTCATCGCCTTCGGGCCGGACGGCAAGCTCTACGTGCCGGTCGGCGCGCCGTGCAACATCTGCGCGCCGGACCCCGAGCGCTACGCCGCCATCCTGCGCTTCAACGCCGACGGCAGCGGCCGCGAAACCTTTGCCCGCGGCATTCGCAACAGCGTCGGTTTCGACTGGGAGCCGCAAAGCGGCGAACTGTGGTTTACCGACAACGGCCGCGATTTCCTGGGCGACGACCAGCCGCCCGACGAACTCAACCACGCGCCACGGGCCGGAATGCACTTCGGCTATCCCTACTGCCACGGCGGCGACCTGGCCGACCCGGAATTCGGTGCCCGGCTCGCCTGCAGCGAATTCGTGCCGCCGGCACAGAAACTCGGGCCGCACGTCGCGGCGCTCGGCATGCGTTTCTACACCGGAAAAATGTTCCCGGCCGAATACCGCAACCAGGTCTTCATCGCCGAACACGGTTCGTGGAACCGCTCGCACAAGGTCGGCTACCGGATTTCGCTGGTCCGCCTGCGCGACGGCAGGGCCGTGGCCTACGAAAGTTTCGCCAGCGGCTGGCTGCAGGGTGAGACCACCTCGGGGCGCCCGGCCGACGTGCTGGTGCTACCCGACGGTTCGCTGCTGGTTTCCGACGATCACGCCAACGCCATCTATCGCATCACCTATCGCGGGCCGGCCGGGAACTGAGGCCGGCCGTGCGTCACAGCGCGACCTTGCCGCGGGTGAGCTTGACCTGGCCGCGCTTGACCTTGCTCTCCAGGCGACGCTGTTTCGAGCCGAAAGTCGGCTTGGTCGGCCGGCGCCGGCGGGCCACCACGGCCACGCTGTCGACCAGGGCCTGCAGGCGGCGCAGCGCTTCGGCGCGATTCGCTTCCTGGGTACGGAATTCCTGGGCCTTGATGACGAGCACGCCGTCCTTGGTCAGGCGCTGGTCGCTGCGGGCGAGCAGGCGCTCCTTGATGGCCTCCGGCAGCGACGAGGCCGGGATGTCGAAGCGCAGGTGGATGGCGCTCGATACCTTGTTCACATTCTGGCCGCCCGCCCCCTGGGCGCGGATCGCCGTGATCTCGATTTCGCCGGGCGGCAGTTCGGCGATATCGGGCGCCGCGCTCATTACTTGCCGGCTTCCACCCAGTCGATGATCGCCCGCCACTGTTCCAGGTCGCGTTCGGCGCGCGAGGGCGGCAGGTCGAAAATGCTCATGCCGGCGGCGCTGGCCTGGACATAGACCTGGGTATCGCGCAAATAGGCGAGCACCGGCAGGTCGAAAGTGGCGAAAAAACGTTCAAGTTCGCCGGCGGCGCGCGTCCGCGCATCGACCCGCATGCCGATCACCGCGACGTCGGCCCGGCCCTTGCGCACCGCCTTTTCCGACAGCAATTCGCTGAGGAAATGGCGGGTCGCCAGCATGTCGAACATCGACGGCTGGACCGGCACGATGACCCGCGTCGACAGCTTCAGCACTTTTTCCAGCAGCTTGCCGTGCAGGCCGGCCGGGGTGTCGAGGACTACATGAGTGGTGCCTTTCGGCGGCCGGGCGATGTTGTCATGGCCGATTTCCCAGGTCTCGATGGTCGGCAGCTCGAAAGGCCGGATCGCCAGCCACTCGCGCGACGACTGCTGGCGGTCGATATCGCCCAGCATCACGTCGTGGCGCCGGCTGGCGAAATAGCTGGCCAGGTTGGTGGCCAGCGTGCTTTTGCCGGAGCCGCCCTTGGGATTGGCGACAAGAAAGGCTTTCATGCGGTTTTTTCCAGTTTGGCCAGCGTTGTGCGCACCAGATTGACGTGTTCGCGCAGCGTATAGACCAGATCGCTGTAGCCGAGCGGCACGCGCAACTGGCTGGCCTCGTCCTCGAGGGCATCGAGCCTGGCCCGGTAGCCTTCCAGGCGGGCGGCCTCGAAGTGGTGTTTGAGGTCGTCTTCGAGGAATTTCAGCTCGCCGTAGCAACGGAAGACTTTGGAACGAACCCGCCAGGTGTAGATCGCCGGCGCGATCTTCAGCAGGGGAATCAACAAGGCGAAGATCGGCACCAACAACACCACCAGCCGGTCGACCAGCACCGCCAGCCAGAAAGGCAGGTAGCGTTGCAGGAAGGGCGAGCCGGACTTGAAATAGCGCGCCGCCTCGGGCGACAAGGGCAGCATTTCATCCTTGTAGGACGGGAATTCGCCGGCATCCTGGAAAAAGCCCGATTTGCCATGTACTTCGCTGACCGCCTGCAGCAATAGCGTCTGCAGGGCCGGATGCAGGTCGTCGCGAATGATCAGGTTGGCGGTCGGCGCCAGCAGCTTGATGTCTTCCGGCGGAAAGTCGCGGACCAGGTCGGCGACGCCGTGCGGGAAAGTCAGTTTGGTGAGGAAGGGAAAACGTCGCTGATAGGCTGCCGCCTGCGAAAAGCTCATCACCTTGACGCCCGGCGAGCGCAGCAGCACCTGCACCACCGGTGCCTTTTCGGCGGCGATGATGAAGGCGGCGTCGATCCGCCCCTGCTGCAGTTCCTCCGCCGCCTTCAGGCCGGCCAGCGGCACCAGATGCTTGCCGGACTGGATGTCGTTGGCCATCAGAAGTTGCTGCGCCAGCTGACGGACGCCGGAGCCTTCCTGGCCGATGGCGATGCGCTTGCCGCGCAGGTCGGTCAGCCGTTCCAGCGTCTTCTCGCCGCGATAGAACACCCAGACCGGCTCGTAGAACAGGCTGCCCAGCGACAGCAGGCCGGAATCGTCTGGCGCATCGGGATCTTCCTTGGGCGCGACGACGCCGCCCTGGACAAAACCGACTTGCGCCTCGTCCTTCTTCAGGCGCTCGATATTCTCCAGAGAGCCAGCCGAGGCCCGGACTTCCAGCGTGATGCCGTCGCGCGCCAGGATGGCTGCGTAGCGCTGCGCGAACTGGTAATAGGCGCCGCTTTCGCCGCCGGTCGTGATCACCATTTTCTTCGGCGGCGCCGGCTTGACGAACTGGTAGGCGACGACGAAGCCGGCGCCGGCGATCAGGACGATCCACCAGGCCGTGGCGAACAGGTCGCGCAGCGAAACGAGGCCAGCCTTGAGGCGCGCCATCATGGCAGCAGGATGGAGGAACCCGTGGTCAGGCGGGCTTCCAGGTCGCGGTGAGCCTGGGCCGCATCGGCCAGGGAATAGGTCTGATTGACTTCGATGCGCACCTGGCCGGCGCCCACCACTTCGAACAGTTCGGCGCCCAGCGCTTCGAGATCGGCCCGCTTGGCGGTGTAGTGCATGATGGTCGGGCGGGTAACGAACAGCGAGCCTTTCTGGGTCAGGCTCAGTAGATCGAGCGGCGGCACCGGGCCGGACGCATTGCCGTAGGTGACGAGCAGGCCGAGCGGACGCAGGCTATCCAGCGAACCGGCGAAGGTATCGCGGCCGACGCCATCATAGACCACCGGCACGCCTTCGCCGCCGGTAATGTCGCGGACACGCTGGGCGAAGTTTTCCGTGCGGTAGTTGATCACGTGGTCGCAGCCATGGGCCTTGGCCAGTTCGCCCTTGGCTTCCGAGCCGACCGTGCCGATCACCGTCGCGCCCAGCGCCTTGGCCCACTGGCAGGCGATCAGCCCGACACCGCCGGCGGCAGCATGGATCAGCACGGCGTCGCCGGATTGCACCTTGTAGGTGCGGCGCAGCAGGTAGGCGGCGGTCAGGCCCTGCAGCATCATCGCCGCCGCAGTCTTGAAATCAATGCTGTCCGGCAGCTTGAGCAGGCGATGGGCCGGGATGTTGCGGACTTCGGCATAGGCGCCGAGCGGCCCGCCGGCATAGGCGACGCGGTCGCCGATTTTGAAGTCACCGACGCCTTCGCCGACTGCCTCGACGACGCCGGCCCCTTCCAGGCCGATACCGGAAGGCAGCGGCACCGGGTAAAGGCCGGTGCGGTGGTAGATATCGATGTAATTGAGGCCGACGGCGGCATGGCGGATCGTGACTTCGCCGGCGCCGGGCGCCGGGACGACCACGTCTTCCCAGCGCAGGACTTCGGGGCCGCCGGTCTGGTGGATACGAATGGCATGGGGCATGGGGGTCTCCTCGTTATTTTTACGGAATAAGAAGGTTATCACCGCGCCCGCCATCCATCTAGCGCCAAGGCCGGGAAAACCCGTCGTCGCCGGCGCCAGCCGGAAATCACACGGGCGTCAGCTTGGCATATTCCAGGGCCAGCCACTTCATGCCGCTACCGCCGAAATTGACCTGGACGCGGGCATCGGCGCCACGGCCTTCGGTGGACACGATGACGCCGAGGCCGAACTTGGCATGCTCGACCGCCATGCCGATGCGCAGGCCGCTCGGCGCCGGTTCGCTGTAGCCGCCGCCGAAGCTGCCGTGGGCCGGTGTGGCGGGCGTCTTTTCCGCCTTGGTGTTCAGTTTCCGGAGCAGGTTTTCCGGGATTTCGTCGAGGAAGCTCGAAGGCACGCAATAGCGGGTCTGGCCGTGCAGCATCCGCGTCTGGGCGCAGGTCACGTAGAGGCGCTGGCGGGCGCGGGTCACCGCGACGTACATCAGCCGGCGCTCCTCCTCCAGGCCGTCGCGGCCCTGGTTGATCGAGTTTTCATGCGGGAACAGCCCCTGCTCCAGGCCGGTGATGAAAACGACGTCGAATTCCAGCCCCTTGGCGGCATGCACCGACATCAACTGGACGGCCTCCTCGCCTTCGCCCGCCTGGTGCTCGCCGGCTTCCAGCGAGGCCAGGGTCAGGAAGGAGACCAGCGCGCCGCCTTCGCCGATGGCGCCTTCGTCGTCAACGAAGGTGGCGGCGGCGTTGATCAGTTCATCGAGGTTTTCCAGCCGCTCCTGGCCTTCCTTCTCGGTCCGGTAATGCTGGGCGAGGCCGGATTTTTCGATGATGTGCTCGACCATCTCGGGCAACGGCAGGTTCTGCGTTTCATGCCGCAGTTGCTCGATCAGGCGGATGAAGGTACCCACCGTCTGGCCGGCCTTGCCGGTCAGCGAGGCGGCGGCGTTGTACAGGCTGGAATTCATCTGGTGGGCCGTCGCCTGCAGGTTTTCCAGCGAACGGGCGCCGATGCCGCGAGTCGGGAAATTGACGACGCGCAGGAAGGCGGTGTCGTCGTCCGGGTTGCCGAGCAGGCGCAGGTAGGCCAGTGCGTGCTTGATTTCCTGGCGCTCGAAGAAGCGCAGGCCGCCATAGACCTTGTAGGGCACGTTCTTGGTGAATAGCTCGTTTTCCAGCACGCGCGACTGGGCGTTGGAACGGTAGAGCAGCGCGATCTGGGTCGGCGAGATGCCGTCGCGGACCAGTTCGCGGATTTCCTCGACGATGAAACGCGCCTCGTCGAGGTCGGACCAGGCTTCGAAAGCGCGGATCGGCTCGCCTTCGCCGGCATCGGTCCACAGGTTCTTGCCGAGCCGTTCGCGGTTGTTCTTGATCAGCGCATTGGCGGCGGCCAGGATGTTGCCGTGCGAGCGGTAGTTCTGTTCCAGCCGGATGATGTTGTCGCCGGCGTAGTCGCGCTCGAAATCGCGCATGTTGCCGACCTCGGCGCCGCGGAAGGCATAGATGCTCTGGTCGTCGTCGCCCACCGCGAAGACCTTGGCGCCGCCGCCGGCCAGCAGTTGCAGCCAGGCGTACTGCAGCTTGTTGGTATCCTGGAATTCATCGACCAGGATGTAGCGGAAGCGGTCCTGGTAATGCCGGCGCAGCGGCTCGTTGCGCTGCAGCAGCTCGTAGCAGCGCAGCAGCAGTTCGGCGAAATCGACGACGCCTTCCCGGTTGCACTGGGTTTCATACTCGGCGTACAGCTCGACGCGCTTCTGCGTGTAATTGTCGTAGGCCTCGGCCTGCGCAGCCCGGACCCCTTGTTCCTTGTGGGCATTGATGAACTGGCATAACTCGCGCGGCGGATACTTCTCGTCGTCGACATTCAGATTCTTCAGCAGGCGCTTGACCATCGCCAACTGGTCGCCGCTATCGAGAATCTGGAAAGTCTGCGGCAGGCCGGCTTCGCGGTAATGGGCGCGCAACAGGCGGTTGCACAGGCCATGGAAAGTGCCGATCCACATGCCGCGGGTATTGATCGGCACCAGCGCGGCGAGGCGGGCCGTCATTTCCTTGGCCGCCTTGTTGGTGAAAGTGACGGCGAGGAGGCCATGCGGCCCGACCTGGCCGGTGGACATCAGCCAGGCGATGCGCGTCGTCAGCACCCGGGTCTTGCCGCTTCCCGCCCCGGCCAGGATCAGCGCATGGACGGCCGGTAGCGTGACGGCCTGGAGTTGGGGAGGGTTCAGATTGGCAAGGAGGTCTGACATGACTCGATTTTCAGTCGTAACAACACGGGCAACGGATGCCCCGAAATACCGCACGGATAAATGGTATGACCAATTTGTTGCAATTGTGCAACGCAGCAGCCGGAATCGGACATTCTGTTACACAACGGGAAAGGGTGCCCAGTATACTTGCCTAAAAATATATTGCAGTGCACAAAACCATACGCCCACGAGGCGATCAAAACAGCAAGTGGTCACCGCCACGGAAGTAGAGAACTAGGAGAAACAGCATGAAGGCACCGAAAATACTGCCCTGGATCGCCCGCAAGGCGGGCATCAGCGACGAACTGGCGCTCAAGCTCTGGCGCCGCGCCGCCTCGGAAGCGGAATACGCCACCGGCCAGGCCGATGGTTCGGAATACTGGGGTCTCGCCGTCGAGCGCTTCCTCGCCATCGTCGACAACGAAGTCGGTCACACGATGCAGTACGCGCTGACCCCGGCGCCGCGGCTGTCCTGGGTGTGGCATCACCAGACACGGATGTCGCTGCTTTCCCTGGCCGCCGCCGAAAATGCCTACCGTTACTGGCAAAGCACCTGGGAAACGGTCTGTACGCAAAAAAAAGCGGCGTGACCGGGCGTCGGCGCTGAGTCCTCTCGTCAGTCAGCGGGAAGCGTGCAGGCTTCCCGCTGGCTGACGCCTGAGCCGCAGCGCTCCCGTTCGGTCACCAAAGGCGGCGGTCACGGTCGGCGCCCGATCAGACTTGGGGAACCGGCGCCGAACCGCCGCTCCTGACTCAAATTCCGCATACCCGGCTGGCCGGGAATTTGGCGGCAAACCGGCTCCCTACCCCCGGCGTGCTCTTGATTTCCAGCTGAGCCTGGTGCCGGCTCAGCGAATGCTTGACGATCGCCAGCCCGAGCCCGGTGCCACCGGCATCGCGGGAACGGCCGCGATCGACGCGATAGAAGCGTTCAGTCAGACGAGGAATATGCTTGGGATCGATACCGATGCCGCTGTCCTCGACGGCAAACTCCGCGCCCTGAGGCGTGGCCTGCCAGCTGAGGCGGACGGTACCGCCGGGCGGCGTGTAGCGCACGGCATTGGCCACCAGGTTGCCGAAGGCGCTGACCAGTTCCGGCTCGGAACCGCGCAGGTCGCCTTGGCCGTCGGTTTCGACGACGATTTGGTGGCGCCCGGCAGAAAGGGCTTCGGCATCGCGACGCAGCTTGTCGAGCAGGCTGACCATGTCGACCGGCTCGTCGTCCGGCGGCGGCGCCGACTCGATCGATGACAGGGTCAGCAGATCCTGGACGATGGACAGCATGCGCGCCGACTGTTCGGTCATCATCGCCAGGTAGCGAGCCCTTTCCTCGCGATCGACGTCGAATTCCTGCAAGGTTTCGAGGAAGCCGGAAAGCACGGTCAGCGGCGTACGCAGTTCGTGCGAGACATTGGCGACAAAATCGCGGCGCATGCGGTCGAGGCGGTCGGCCTGGGTCACGTCCTTGACCTGCATCAGGCGCCGGCTGTCGGAGTACGGCAGGACATGGATGGCGAGCACACGCTCTTCGTTGCGCTCGAGGCGCAGGATCAGCGGACGCGAGAAATCGCCGGCTTCAAGATAATCGACGAATTCCGGCTGACGGACCAGGTTGATGATCGGCTGGCCGCGATCGCTGCGCACGACCAGGCCGAGCTGCACTTCGGCCGTGGTATTGCAGAAGATGATCTGCTTGTTTTCGTCGAGCAGCACCACGCCGTCGGTCAGCGCCTGGCCGGCGGCGACCAGGGTGGCGACTTCCTCCTCGCGACTGGCGATCTGCGCCCGCAAGTCCTTTTCGTGCCGGTAGAGCAGGGAAAATGCGCCGGCCCAGGCACCGCCGCCGTCCAGCGAACTGTCCACCACCGGCGCCTGCAGCCAGCGTTCGAGGCGGGCAAAATTGCGCACATGAAAGACAAGTTGCCCGGCCAGGCAAGCGCAGACGATGGCCCAGCCGGCCCAGTCGCCGAATACGTAACCGACCGGCAGCGCGATGACGACGGCGAGCAGGACGAGCCACAGCGCCCGAAAAAGGATGGCAGACAGGATCAGGCTCCGCGGAAGCGATAGCCGGTGCCGCGCACCGTCTCGACCCGCTCGTGATGGCCGGAAGCCTCAAGCGCGGCGCGCAGGCGGCGGATATGGACATCGACCGTGCGCTCTTCGATGAAGACATGGTCGCCCCAGACTTCGTCGAGCAGTTGGGCGCGGCTATAGACGCGTTCCGGATGGGTCATGAAGAAGAACAGCAGGCGGAATTCGGTGGGGCCGAGATCGACCGGCTGGCCGTTGGCCACCACCCGATGGGTGGCCGGATTGAGGGCGAGATCGCCGATCTCGATCGCCTCGCCGGCCAGATGCGGCGAACGGCGGCGCAACACCGCCCGGACCCGGGCGACCAGTTCCTTGGGCGAAAACGGCTTGGTCACGTAATCGTCGGCGCCGGCCTCCAGGCCCTGCACCTTGTCTTCCTCGTGCACGCGGGCGGTCAGCATGATGATCGGCAACTCGCGGGTACGCTCGTCGGCGCGGATTTTCCGGGCCAGGGCGACGCCCGACTGGCCGGGCAGCATCCAGTCGAGCACCACCAGGTCGGGCAGCGCGGCGCGGATGGCCGATTCGGCTTCCTCGGCGCTGCCGGCGCGAACGACCAGGAAACCGGCATGCTTGAGGTTGATCGCCACCAGCTCCTGGATGGCCGGTTCGTCCTCGACGACCAGTATGGTCGGCGTCATTTGGTGCTTCCCTTGGTATGACGGATGTCGCGCCCTTCGACGACGTAGATCACCTGCTCGGAAACATTCTTGGCGTGGTCGCCGATGCGCTCGATGGCGCGGGCAATGGCAATGATGTCGATGGCCGTGGTGATGGTGCGCGGGTCTTCCATCATGTGGGTGATTAGCTGGCGGATGATCGACTTGAATTCGGTATCGACATCCGAGTCGGCGCGAATGACGCTGGCCGCCAGCACCGTATCGAGCCGGGCGAAGGCGTCGAGCGCCTGGCGCACCATGCTCAGCGCCGCTTCCGCCAGGTGGCGGATGCCGACGCCGTACTGCGCCGGCAGATGGCCGCCTTCATAAATCCGGCGCACGCCCTTGGCAATTTTCTTGGCCTCGTCGCCGGCCCGTTCGAGGTCGGTGACGATCTTGCTGATGCCGAGCACCAAGCGCAGGTCACCGGCCGCCGGCTGACGGCGGGCGATGATGTGGGCGCAGTCGTCGTCGATCGCCTTTTCCAGGTCGTTAACCTTGCGATCGGTCTCGACGATGCTCTTGACGCTGGCGATCTCGCCCGTCGTGTACGCGTCGATGGCGGCCGAAACCTGGGTTTCGACCAGGCCGCCCATCTGCAGCACATGGGTGCGCAACAGACTGAGGTCTTCGTCGAACTGGCTGGAAACGTGCTGGGTTTCGTTCATTTTGCTTTCCTTTGGATTTCATTTCGCCAGGCCGCGAAACGCGAAGACGAGCCGCAGGCAGTGCTGTAGCACGGCAAGGCGAAGTCGACAAAGTTTCGTGACATGACGAAGTGGAATTAGCCCATGCGGCCGGTAATGTAGTCTTCTGTCCGCTTGTCCTGCGGTTTGATGAAAATCTCGTCGGTCTGGCCGAATTCGACCATTTCGCCGAGGTACATGTAGGCCGTGTAGTCGGAGACGCGGGCCGCCTGCTGCATGTTGTGGGTGACGATGGCGATGGTGAATTCCTGCTTCAATTCGTGGATCAGTTCCTCGATGCGCATGGTCGAGATCGGGTCGAGCGCCGACGTCGGCTCGTCGAGTAACAGAACCTGCGGTTTCACCGCGACGCCGCGGGCGATACACAGGCGCTGCTGCTGGCCGCCGGAGAGACCGGTTCCCGGCTGCTTCAGCTTGTCCTTGACTTCGGCCCACAACGCCGCCTTGGACAGCGCCCATTCGACGCGGTCGTCCATCTGGTTGCGGGAGAGCTTCTCGTGCATGCGGACGCCGAAGGCGATGTTGTCGTAGATCGACATCGGGAACGGCGTCGGCTTCTGGAAAACCATGCCGACCCGAGCGCGCAGCGCGATGGTATCGACGCCCTTGTCGAGGATATTGACGCCGCCGACCAGCAGTTCGCCCTCGGCGCGCTGGCCGGGGTAAAGGTCGTACATGCGGTTGATGGTGCGCAGCAGCGTCGACTTGCCGCAGCCGGAAGGTCCGATGAAGGCGGTGACCTTGCCCTTGAAGATATCGAGATTGATGTTCTTCAGCGCCAGGGCCTTGCCGTAGTAGAAATTCAGGTTCCGGATACTGATCGCGGGAACCAGGTTCTGGATGGATTGATCGACTGGCATCATAAAATTATCCGTGTTTTCTTGGGCATGGGGTCAGTGCTGGGCCTTGATCTGCCGGAAGACGACCCGGGCCAGGATATTGAGCAGCAGCACGCCGAGGGTGATGATGAAGACACCGGCCCAGGCCAGTTGCTGCCAGTCGGCGAAAGGGCTCATCGCGAACTTGTAGATGGTGACCGGCAGGTTGGCCATCGGCTCGGAAAGATCGACGCTCCAGAACTGGTTGGAGAGTGCGGTGAATAGCAAGGGCGCGGTTTCCCCGGAAATGCGCGCCAGGGCGAGCAGGATGCCGGTGATGACGCCGGTCTTGGCGGAGCGCACGGTGATCAGCAGGATCACTTTCCACTTCGGCGCGCCCAACGCAAAAGCCGCTTCGCGCAGCGCGTTGGGGACCAGGGCGAGCATGTCCTCGGTGGTCCGCACCACGACTGGCAGCACCAGCAAGGCGAGCGCGATGACGCCGGACATGCCGGAGAACTTGCCGACATTGGCGACGTAGATGGCATAGACGAAGAGACCGATGACGATGGACGGCGCCGAGAGCAGGATGTCATTGACGAAACGGGTGACCTGGCCGAGCAGCGTCCGCTTGCCATATTCCGCCAGATAGATGCCGGCCAGGATGGCGACCGGCGTGGCGATCGCCATGGCCATGCCAACCATGATCAGGCTGCCGGCGATGGCATTCTTCAAACCGCCGGCACTGCCCGGGGGAGGCGTATCCTGGGTGAACAAGGTGAAGGACAAGGCGCCCAGCCCCAGGTCGAAAACCATCCAAAGAATCCAGACCAGCCAGAAGAGGCCAAAGGCCATGGCGGCCATCGACAGCACCAGGGCGATGGCGTTGATGGCTTTTCGTTTGCGACGCAAATGCATGAGCGGCCTCTCAGTGCCGGCCGCCGGAGTTCTTCTCCAGCGAAAGCAGCAGCAGTTTGGAAAGGGTGAGCACGAAGAAAGTGATCACGAAGAGGATCAGGCCGAGTTCGACCAGCGCCGCCGTATACAGGCCGGGGGTCGCTTCCGAGAATTCGTTGGCGAGGGCCGAGGTGATGCTGTTGCCCGGCATGAACAGCGAGAAATTGGAGAGCAGGCTGGCGTTGCCGATGACGAAGGTCACCGCCATCGTTTCGCCCAAGGCCCGGCCGAGACCGAGCATGACGCCGCCGATGACGCCGACGCGGGTGTAGGGCAGCACCACTTTCCAGACCACTTCCCAGGTCGTGCCGCCCAGGCCATAGCAGGATTCCTTCAGCATCGGCGGCGTCAGTTCGAACACGTCGCGCATCACCGAAGTGATGAAGGGAATGATCATGATGGCCAGGATGATGCCGGCCGCCAGGATGCCGATGCCCAGCGCAGGGCCATTGAAGAACGGACCGATGGCCGGCAGTTGGCCGAGGGAACCGGCAATCCACGGCTGCACGTACTGGCCGAAAATCGGCGCGAAGACGAGCAGGCCCCAGATTCCATAGACGATGCTCGGAATGCCGGCCAGCAGTTCGATGGCGATGCCGAGCGGGCGGCGCAGCCAGGTCGGCGACAGTTCGGTGAGGAACAGGGCGATGCCGAAACTGATCGGCAAGGCGATGGCCAGCGCGATCAGCGACGTGACGATGGTGCCGTACATCGGCACCAGGGCGCCGAAACGCTCGGCCGGCGGATTCCACTCGGCGCTGGTCAGGAAGCCGAAGCCGAAAGTGGTGATCGACGGCCAGGCGCTCCAGATCAGGGAAACGACAATGCCGACCAGGAGTGCCAGGGTCAGCGCCGCAAAAGCGCGGGTCAGGTTGAAGAACAGCAGGTCGCCCAGCTTGCCCTTCGTTTTTTGTTCATTCATTGCCGGAATCCGGTGAGATCGCAAAACGTTTTACCCGGCATCGCCTGCAAGAAGCAGCCCCCGCGGGCAGCGAGGGCTGGATCGGGCCGATGACTGGTTTCTTGAAAACTTATTTTACCGGTTTGCCGGCAGCATCCTTGATGTTGCTCCAGGAGGCATTGATCAGCTTGACCAGGCTGTCCGGCAGAGCCACGTAATCGAGGTCTTCAGCCAGCTTGCCGCCATTCTTGTAGGACCACTCGAAGAATTTCAGCACTTCGGCGCCCTGGGCCGGCTTGTCCTGCACCTTGTGCATCAGGATGAAGGTGGCACCGGTGATCGGCCAGGCATCCTTGCCCTTCTGGTTGGTCAGGATTTCGCCGAAATTGGACTTGCTCCAGTCGGCGCCGGCAGCCGCGGCCTTGAAGGTCAGGTCATCCGGCGCGATGTAGTTGCCGGCGGCATTCTGCATCATCACCCAGGTCAGCTTGTTCTGCTTGGCGTAGGCATATTCGACATAGCCGATCGAATTCGGGATACGCTGCAGGAAGGCGGCAACGCCTTCGTTACCCTTGCCGCCCATGCCGGTCGGCCACTGCACGGCGGTGCCTTCGCCGACCTTGCTCTTCCACTCGTCGCTGACCTTGGACAGGTAATTGGTCCAGATGAAAGTGGTACCCGAACCGTCGGCGCGCCGCACGACGGCGATGTCGATGGCGGGCAGCGTGACTTTCGGATTGAGGTCGGCAATCGCCTTGTCGTTCCACTTGGCGATCTTGCCCAGATAGATGTCAGCCAGCACGGCGCCGGTCAGGCGCAGATGGCCGGGCTGCACGCCCGCCACGTTGATGACCGGCACGACGCCGCCGATCACGGTCGGGAACTGGACCAGGCCGTCCTTTTCGAGGACTTCGGCCTTGAGCGGCATGTCGGAAGCGCCGAAATCGACGGTCTTGGCATTGATCTGCTTGATACCGCCGCCGGAGCCGATGGACTGGTAATTGACCTTGTTGCCGCTGGCCTTCTGGTAGGCTTCGGCCCACTTGGCGTAGACCGGCGCGGGGAAGGAAGCGCCGGCGCCGGTGATTTCGGCAGCCAGGGCGGAAACGGTTGCAGCGCCAAGAGACAGGGCGATGACCGAGGTCCGGAAAAGACGGGAATTGCGAAGCATGCTGTACTCCTCTGTTTAGCGAATCCGCGCAGTTTATGGCTGCTTTATTACAGAGGTGTTACACACTACGGTTCCCGCCATCGCCGGCCTCCGCCCCCTGCTTCGACCAGGGCAGCGACGCCAGCTGCCTACTTGGCCGGGCGACCGGTCTTGATGCGTTCGACGCGCCCCATCACTGCGGTCAATTCGGCATCGTTCAGGGCAGCGAGCAGCAGCAGGCCGCCGCGCAGCACTTCGCTTTTCTTGGCGTCGCGTCCCAGCCCGGCCAGGCGCTTCTTGAGCACGGCAATCTGGGCGTACTCGGCTTCCGGCATGGCGTAGCTGTCACGGACCAGTTTGATTTTTTTCGGGCGGACCGGCTTGTCGGCCGTCTTGCCCTTGGCAGCGGCGGCCTTGACGGTGACCGGCGCCTCGTCGTACTTGATGGCCTGCGCCTTGACCAGCGCCTCGGCCAGGACTTTCTGATGGCGGGCGACGGTTTCATCGACCCGCGACGGCTTGCGCGGCGGCCGTGCCTTGGCGGAGCCCGGCGCGGTGGCGGAAACCGGCGGCGCGACCGGCGGAACATCGACCTTCAGCGCGGCTTCCTTGGCCGGCGTTGCGACGCGCGGCACCAGTTTCTTCGGCGGCTTGGCGGCTGCAGGCGTGGCCACTGACGGATTCTTCTTTTCGGTCATATTATTCCCCATAAAACGAACTATGCAGTTTAGCGATTTAATGACGCGGCAAAAGTTAAAGTTTTTTGACAGGGTAAAATGTGCGCCATCCCTTTACAGGAAACGCACCATGACCCAGGACGAACTCAAGCGGGCAGTTGCCCAGGCGGCAGCCGACTATGTCGCCGAACATGCGCCGGCCGGCAGCATCATTGGCGTCGGCACCGGCTCGACGGCCAATTTCTTCATCGACGCTCTGGCCCCGCTCAAGGACAAGTACCGCGGCGCCGTCGCCAGTTCGGAAGCCACCCGCCGGCGCCTGGAAGGCCACGGTATCGTCGTGCTCGACCTCAACGACGTCGATGACATTCCGGTCTATGTCGACGGCGCCGACGAAATCGACGCCGGGCTGAACATGATAAAGGGTGGCGGCGGCGCCCTGACCCGGGAAAAAATCGTCGCCGCGGTCGCCAAAACGTTCGTCTGCATCGCCGACGGCTCGAAGCTGGTGAACACCATGGGCAAGTTCCCGCTGCCGGTCGAAGTCATTCCCATGGCCTGCGCCCACGTCGCCCGTCAGCTGGCCAAGCTGGGCGGCACGCCGGTGCTGCGCGAAGGCTTCGTCACCGACAACGGCAACCTGATCCTCGATGTCAGGGGCCTCGCCATCACCGACCCGAAAGGCCTGGAAACGCAGATCAACCAGATCACCGGTGTCGTCACCAACGGCCTGTTCGCCGTCCGTCCGGCCAATGTGCTGCTGCTCGGCACCGCCGAGGGCGTGCGAACCATCGTCTGAGTCACGGCGCTGTCATCTTCGGGGGCTAATCTGGCGGCACTGATCGCGGCCGCAACAAGGATCAGCCTCTCTCTAATTTGCCCGGCGCCTGCCGGGCTTTTCTTTCCGCTGTCCGCCGGCCACGAACTCAGTCAGACGCTGTCCCGACAAAACGCAGCGGCGCCCCGGCGGCAGCCCCGACCCCACTGCGCGCCCGCAACTGGCCGCAGCCGCCGTCGATATCCTGGCCGGCCGAATTGCGCAGCCGGGTCAGGATGCCGCGCTGGTGCAACAGGCCGGCCATCTCGGCGGCGCGTTCAGAAGAGGGACGGTTGAAGCCGAGGCCTTCGTTGGCGTTGTAGGGAATGAAATTCATCATCGCGTACTTGCCGGCCAGCAGCCGGGCGATGGCCTCGACTTCGGCATCGCTGTCATTGACGCCGTCGAGCAACGTCCATTGATACTGGATCGGATAGCCGGTGGTCCGGGCATAGCGTTCGCCAAGTTCGACCAGTTCGGCCGGATCGAGGCGCGGCGCCTTCGGCAACAGCCGGGCCCGCAGTTCGGCGTCGGTGGTGTGCAGGGAAAGGGCAAGCGCCGGCTTCACATCGCCCTGCGGCAAGCGCTCGAAGACACGCCGGTCGCCGACCGTCGAGAACACCAGGTTCTTGTGCCCGATGCCGCCCGCCGTGCCGAGCAGGTGGATGGCTTCCAGCACATTGTCGAGATTGTGGGCCGGTTCGCCCATGCCCATGAAAACCACCCGCTTGACCGGCCGCCGGCGCCGGGCCAGCACCACCTGGGCGACGATCTCGGCGCTGCCCAGCTGGCGCAACAAGCCATCCCGACCGGTCATGCAGAACAGGCAACCGACGGCGCAGCCGACCTGGGTCGACACGCAGACGCCGTCGCGCGGCAGCAGGACGCTTTCCACGGTCTGGCCGTCGGCCAGTTCGACCAGCAGGCGCGCCGAGCCATCGGCGCCGGGATGTTCGGAACGCAGGCGGAGCAGTCCGTCGAGTTCGGCGAACAGCGCCGGCAGGGCGGTACGGACCGCCAGCGGCAGAAAATCGTCGGCGCGCCGGCGGCGGGTGTCGAGACCGGCGAGTTGCGTCCAGGCGCGCAGCACGCGGTCTTCGTGACAGGTTTTGGCGCCCAGGGCCTGCAGGCGCTGGCGGAAGTGTTCGATGCGCATAGGTGCGGCATGTTAACACCGCTCGCCGCATCCGGCGCCGCCCCGCCGAGCAAACGACGATGACTAGGCGGCGGGCGGCTCCTCGCCCAATTGGCGCAAACCGTCGGCGACGACGGAGAGGTGGGCGAGCAGGGCTTCGAGAGCCGGCGCGCAGTGCGCCGTGCTTCTGGCATTCGCCGCCTGCTCCAGCTTTTCCGCCGCGTCGCCCAAGGCCAGCATGCCTAGGGTAAGCGCCGTTCCCTTCAGCGAATGGGCAAGGCGTATGGCGACCGGCCAGTCTGCCGCCGCCATGGCCTCGGCAAATTTCGCGGCAAAACAGTCGCTCTGCGTATCGCGGAATTTTCTCAAAACCCGGTGCAGGATCGCCAGGCTGCCGCCGACGTGGGCGAGCGCCAGGGCGACATCGACTCCGGCAATCCGCGGCAGGGGGTCGCCGGCCACCTCGCGGCTGCGATGCCAGGCCGAAGGCGCGGCAGGCGCCGCGGGCAGGCATTGCGCCAGGCGCTCGTAGAGAACGTCCATGCGGATCGGCTTGGTGAGAAAGCCGTTCATGCCCGCTGCCAGGCAGTTTTCCCGGTCCTCCTGCATCGCGCTGGCGGTCAGGGCGATGACCGGGAGATGGCGCCAGGCGGGGTTTTCGCGCAGCTTGCGGGTCGCCGCGAAACCGTCCATGACCGGCATCTGGCAGTCCATCAGGACGACGTCCGGCACCTGGCGCTCGATCTCGGCCAGCGCCTCGACGCCATTGCCGGCGGTCCGGCTCGCCAGGCCGACACTGGCCAGCAATTCCTGCATCACCTCCCGATTGACATCGATATCCTCGACCACCAGCACATCGAGATGAGCGAAACGCGACCATTGCCGGACCCGTTCCCGGCGCCGCTCCTGTTCGCGCGCTTCCTTGAACGGCAAGCCGAGACAGCGGGCGAGTTCGACGTAGAGATGGCGGGCGCCGACCGGTTTGGCGAGCAGGCCGTCCGCCTCGCCATGAAGCGAGGCGATATCGTCATGATGGCTATAGGCGGTGAGCAGGATCATCGGCGGCGACGGGCGACCGGCTTTTGCAAAAGCACCGCGCAGACTTTCGATGCACTGCGGACCATCGGCGTCGGGCAGGCGCCAGTCGATGAGGCAGGCCAGGTAATCGGTGGCCGGATGGCCGTTCACCAGGCCCAGGGCAGCCGCAGCACTGGCCGCCAAATCGACGCGCAAGCCGATTTCGCCCAGCCGGTGCTCGAGCAGGCGCCGGGCGATCGGACTGTCATCGACGACCAGCACGCAGCGCTCGGCATGTTCCGCCAGCCTGCCGAGCAGGTCGTCGATACCGGATCGCCGGTCGCTGCCTTCGTTGCCAAAGCAGGCCGTAAAGTGAAAGGTGCTGCCGACGCCCGGTTCGCTGTCGACCCAGATGCGGCCACCCATCATTTCAACCAGTTGCCGGGAAATCACCAGGCCCAGGCCGGTGCCGCCGTAACGGCGGCTGGTCGACGCGTCGGCCTGGGTGAAAGGTTGAAACAGCTTGCCGACCTGCTCGGGCGTCATGCCGATGCCTTCGTCGCTGACCGAAAAATGCAGTTCGACCTGTGCCTCGTCGGCGCGTACCGTTTCCACTTTGAGCACGATATTGCCGGCCACCGAAAATTTCAGGGAATTGGTCACCAGATTGATCAATATCTGCCCGAGGCGCAGGGGATCGCCGCGCAGCAAGCGCGTTTCGTCATCGACGTCGTAGTTGACTTCGATGCCCTGGTTTTCGGCGCGCAGCGCCGTGACCCCCGACAACTGGTCGAATACCGTTTCCAGGATGAAAGGCGTGCTTTCCAGTTCGAGCTTGCAGGCTTCGATCTTGGAGAAGTCGAGGATGTCGTTGATGATCTGCAGCAGTCCTTCGGCGGCGATCTTTATCTTGGTCAGGAAATTGTGCTGACGATTGTTGAGCGGCGTTCCGAAGCACAGATCGGTCATCCCGATGATGGCGTTCATCGGCGTCCGGATTTCGTGGCTCATGTTCGCCAGGAACAGCGACTTCGCCCGGTTGGCGGCTTCGGCCGCCTCCATCGCCACCTGCAGCTCGGCAGCACGCAGGCCGAGGCTTTCGTTGAGGGTGGAGATTTCCCAGGTCTTCGAAATGAGCACCGAATTAAGGCGCTCGAGCTGCCGGGTGCGGTCGCGCACCTGATCCTCAAGCGAGTCGTTCAATTTGCGCAGACGCTCTTCGGACAGCGCCAAGCGCTCCAGGCTCTGCTGCAGTTCGGTGACATCGAGCAGCATGCACAGCATCCGGGTCTTGCCGTCCGTCTGCTGCAGGGTCCGGAACGAAGCACGGGCCACCATCGGGTGGCCGTCCCGGCGCCTGATCTGGCGCAGGTCGGTGACCGCCGGCTCCCCGGCGGGCAGCGCGCTGTCCCTGGCCGCTGCTTCGGCGGGCAGGATAGCCGCCGAGTCGCGGCCAAGAAGCTCGTGGCGGGCGTAGCCGAGCATCCGGCAGCAGGCTTCATTCACATCGAGGAAAACGCCGTTTTCGTCGAGCACCGCGATCCCGGCCGGCGAAATTTCGAACAGGGTCAGCAGGTCCCGGGCCTGGTTCGATTTGTCGTTTTCCAGCATGTGGGCATCGCGCAGGGTCCGGTTGAAATTCGCTGCTCCCTTGACCACGGCGAGCAGGAAAACCAGCGTCATCGCCGCCGCCGCCATATGCAGCGGCGCACTGCCGAAAATGGCCAGCGTCACCGCGCCGGCAATGGGAAAGGCATAGCAGCGGAAGGCCAGGTTGTCAGCAGCCAGCACGGGGACCGCACCGGCCACCATGCCGACCATGATGAAAGCATTGAAAAACTGCAGACTGTCGGAGGCGTGGCCGATGAAATACAAGGCGCCGCCGCCCCACGCCAGACCGGACAGGCCGGCGCCGAGACGCGACTGCCACAGCCAGGGCGCCGCGTCGATATCGGCGCCAGGCTGCCGCGAATAGCGGCGATATTGGTAAAGGCGAAACAGGGCTGCCGCACAAGCCGCCAGCCACCACAGGCCGGCCGCCGCCAGACCGAGTTCCGTCTGGTTGACCAGGGCGAGAAAGCACGCATTGCCCAGGCTGATCAACTGGCCGGCCCGCACGTTGCGGTAAAGCAGGGCCACCCGGCGCCTCAGGATATAAGCGTCATCTTCAGCTTTCTTCATGCCCTGGCCCCCAATTAATGCCCGTAGCGCCTCGCCCTGGCTCGGCCATCTTCTTTTGTCCGCAAGCCGGGATTCGCTCACAGGATGACGATACCATAAATAGTTATAGCGACGTCATTTGACCTGGGCAAACCGAAGCGTTCAAATAGCCCAATGGGCGGCCGCCGTTTGGGCAAACCGCCATTTGACCTGTGGCGGCAGCGAACCGTGACGCACGGCTCGCTGTCATATTTGCCGTTCAAACTCCTAGGCCACACCATGGCGATCCACCACCCACCCGGTATTCCCCCGCTCAACCTCGCCCTGCAGGGCGGCGGCGCCCATGGCGCCTTTACCTGGGGTGTGCTCGATGCCCTGCTCGAAGACGGGCGCTGTACTTTCGAAGGGGTCAGCGGCACCAGCGCCGGCGCCATGAATGCCGCCTGCCTGGCCCAGGGCCTGATGGCCGGCGGTCGCGACGGCGCCCGCCAGGCGCTGGCCGATTTCTGGACAGCCGTCGCCCGCAGTTCGCCTTTCGAGAAAAACGGTTCGTCGGCCGGCCTGGCCCCGGCCCTGAAAATGATGCTGCAATGGACCGAACACCTGTCGCCGGGGCAGCTCAACCCTTTCGACCTCAACCCCTTGCGCGACATCATCGAGCGGCAGATCGATTTCGCGCAGCTACGGCGGCGCAGCCCGGTCAAGCTGTTCATCGCCGCCACCCATGCCAACTCGGGGAAGCTGCGCATCTTCAAGAACCACGAAATGTCGGCCGACGCCCTGCTCGCCTCGGCCTGCCTGCCGACCATCCACCGCAGCGTGATGATCGACGGCGAACCGTACTGGGATGGCGGCTACAGCGCCAATCCGGCGGTTTTCCCGCTCTGCTACGAATGCCGCAGCCGGGATGTCCTGCTCGTCCTGCTCACCCCGCTGCACTACCGCGAAACGCCGGAATCGGCCCAGGATATCCGGCTGCGCCTGCGCGAACTGGCCTTCAATTCGACTTTCCTGCGCGAAATGCGCATGTTTGCCCATCTCCGCGAACAGGTCGGCGAAACCTGGTTGCCTCGCTGGCTGCCGCTCAACAAGTTCGAGCGACGCCTGCGCGAGCAGCGTTTCCATGCCATCAGCGCCGATGCGCTGCTCGGCGCCCTGCCCGCCGACAGCAAGCTGAACGTCAATCTCGATTTCTTCGTGGCGCTGCGCGACGACGGCCGGCAGCATGCCGAGGCCTGGCTGACCGGCCACGGCGAAGCCATCGGCCGGCGCTCTACACTGGACCTGGCCAAACTTTTTTACTGAAGCGGTGGAGCCGCAGGGCGACGACGGCCGGCGACAAGCTGCGGGTATTTAATGCGGCTTGCCGCAGATGGCGCCGATCGCCGCGACTAAAGCCATTCGTTTCCCCCGGACGGCGATCATCCGCCTTTGGCGCTGACTCGGCCTTGATCGTTTCGATCGGCGTCATCCGCGTTCAAATATTTCTTCCCAGTTCAATTCACCATCCGGACCTGCAGGACCTCGTAACCGCCAGGCCGCCGCCGCTCAATAAAAACACTGCCACCGAGGGTCTCGTTCTCCGGATGCTTGGCCTTTTTTTTAGCCTGTTTCTTGGCCGCCGAGGCGGCCGCCGCCACTTCCCGATGCGATTCGTATTCGCTGCGGTCGACGCGAACGGCGCCGATCGACAGGGTCGGCAACGGATGAAAGCCGAATTCGCCGCGCCGGTTCTCCGCCATGTAGCCGCCATGCGCCCTTTCCTCCGGGCCAAGCAGGCCATCGACGGCTTCCGCGAAGCTGCGGACCAGCTGCCAGCAGCGCATTTCCCAGTCGGCGCTCTGGAAGACCACGAAGAAATCGTCGCCGCCGATGTGGCCGACGAAATCCTGCCGCACATCCGAGACCTCGCAAATCAGCCGGCCCAGCGCCTGGATCACGTCATCGCCGCGGCGATAGCCGAAAGTGTCGTTATAGGGCTTGAAATTGTCGATATCGACATAGGCGGCGACAAAACCGATGCCGGCCGCCAGCATGCGGTCGATGTGCTCGTTGATCGGCACGTTGCCCGGCAACTGGGTCAGCGGATTGGCATAGCGGGCGGCGCTGATCTGCATTTCGGTGATCGTCGCCATCAGGTCGCGACTGCTGCCGACGCCGAGATACGAGCCGTCGCCGGTGACAACGAAGCCGTCGAACAGGTAATGCTGCGGGGCAAGCGCCAGCATCATGGCCAGTTCCTGGATGGTGGCGTGCTGGTCGACGACCAGCGGCGCGTGATCCATGAACATCTCGCAGCTCTTGCGCCCGAACAGTTCCCGGCCGAAAGGCCGGGCGAAACGGTCGATCAGGCTGTGCCGGTTGATCATGCCGAGCGGCTGCCCTTCCTGCACCACGGGCAGCACGTCGAGTTCCGGATCGGCTTCGAAGCGGGCGATCACCAGGTCGTTGGTCGCCGCCAGAGGCACCGGCTCGATGCGGCGCAGCAGTGTCAGGGCGGTCGGCATCTTGCCCGGTCCGCCGGCCATCGGTGACAGCGACAGGCGTTCCTGGCCGAGCGCGGCAATCACCGCAGCGGGCAGCAGACGGACCGGATGCTCTTCCGGCCGGGCAATGAAATAGCCCTGACCGCAGGCGATGCCCATATCCCGGATGCAGTTGAAATCCTCGGGGCGCTCGATACCTTCGGCGACCAGCGAGGCGTTGCAGATTTCCGCCAGATCCTGCATGGCGCGCACGAAGTGGTACTTGATCCGGTCGTCGGCAATGCCGAGCACGAAATGCTTGTCGATCTTGACGAACTCGGGCCGCAATTCGGACCACATGCGCAGGTTGGCAAAACCTTCGCCGAGATCGTCGATGGCGATCTGGAAGCCACGCCCACGGTAATGCAGCAGCACTTCCTGGATGCCCGGCATGTCGGTGATCTGCTGGTTTTCGGTGAGTTCGATGACGATGCGGTTGGGGGCGAGGCCCAGTTCGGCAAGCAAGGCCCGGGTCTGGCCATTCATCATCTGGTGGTCGAGCAGGCAGCCCGGCGTGGCATTGAGGAACAGCCGGCCGGCCAGGCGCTGCCCGGCAAAGGCGCGCAGGCTCGCTTCGCGACAGGCATGTTCGAGTTCGAGCGAGACACCGGCCTGCTTGGCCGCTCCGAACAGCTGGTCGGGAAACTCCAGCGCACTGCCCTGCGGCCCGCGAATCAGGGCCTCGTAACCGAGAATGGCCCGGGCCCGGAAATCGATGATCGGCTGAAAGACCGGATGCAGCAGCCCCTCGGCCATGATCCGGCGCAATTCGGCCACTTGTTCGTCCAGCATGTCTTTCATCGGTCTCGCCTCGGGGCAACAGGGCGGTCAGTTTACGAAGCGCACATTTCAGTCCTGTGACAGCGGCGCGACAAACCGAGGTCCGTCGGGCCCGCCGCGGTGCCGTTTTTAATTGTCATGGCCATGCAATATGGGCCTATGATGCTGAGAGCCTTGATCTCTTATGCGACGAAAGCTTGCGATGACGGAAATGCTGTTCTGCTACTGTTGCCGGGTGCATCACCCCAAGGATCAGATGCGCCTTTTTCCGACCAAGCTCGGCGAGCGCTGGCGCTGCATCCGCAGCATCGAAGCCGCTGCCTGCAAAAGCCGCGAGCGCGACGCCTTCGGGCGCCAGCAGACTGAAATCAACCGCGAAGCTTCCCGACATGCCGCCGAGCGGCTCTGCCAGCTGCGCCCGGAGCGCTGCGTCTAGCTCGTTCTCCGTCCGGCAACGCCCCCGACGATCTTCACGACGGCGCCTGCGGGCGCCGTCCTCGTAGCAGATACGCTGATCCCGGCTCGTTTTCGCGCTGGCCCGGCCCACCCGAGTCTAGGCAAAATGGATAGAATGGGATCGGGAATATTCTTTTGGAGTAGCCATAATGACTATCCGTCGCAAGCTGCAGATCCTGTCCTGGATGACCATCATCGGTCTCGGCTCGATCCTCTTCGCTACCGTCGCCGGCCTCAATGCCATGGATGCCGCCGAGAGTACCGCCCAGCGCCGCGAGACCTATTCGTTGCAGTTGGTCGAGATCAAGGCGAGTGCGATCTCGACCATCATGCTCGACCCCACTGCCAAGGAAACCCGCGAGGTCTTCGCCGCTGCCGAAAAGAACATCGGCGACGCGCAAGAGAAAGTGCTGGCGGTGATCAAGCGCCCCGAACTGCGCGAGCAGTTGAAGCAGATTCTGGCCGGCTGGGCCCAATACGACAGGGAGTCGCAGCAACTGATCAAGCTCGCCGCCAGCGACCCCAAGACCGCCAACGACAAGCTGGTGCCGCTCTACAACAGCCAGTTCAAGCCCTTCCAGGTCCAGCTCGAGAAATTCGTCGCCGACCGCATTGTCGACGCCACCACCGCCCGCGAGGAAGCCAAGCGGATTTCCACCCGCGTCTATTGGAGCAATGTGGCGCTGGTGCTGGCGGTAGCGGCCATCAACATCGCCCTGGTATTGCTGCTGTCGAGCTCCCTGCAGAAAAACCTGAACGGCATACTGGTGAAAATCGGCCTGCTGCACGAGGGCGATTTGACGGCGCGACTGCCCGAGGCCGGCGAGGGCGAATTGAGCCATATCGCCCGCGACATCAATGCCTTTGTCGGCGAAATGCAGAACATCATCCGCGGCGTGCATGCCAGTTCGCGCGATGTCTCCAGCGCCGCCTCGCAACTCGCCGGCACCGCCCGCCAGGTGGCCGAGGGTTCGGCCAGCCAGTCGGATTCCGCCTCGGCGACGGCCAGCGCCATCGAAGAAATGAGCGTCAGCGTCGCCTCGATTGCCGATACGACAGCGGAAGTCCGCCGCCTGTCCAATGCCAGCCTCGACGATGCCCGCAAAGGCAGCGCCAGCGTCGGCGAACTGCAGCGCGAAATCACCAAGGTGCAGGCCGATGTCGATGCCATCGCCACCCATGTCCGCGAATTTGTCAGCAGCACCAATGCGATTGCCGGCATGACCCAGCAGATCCGGGAAATCGCCGATCAGACCAACCTGCTCGCCCTCAATGCGGCCATCGAAGCAGCCCGCGCCGGCGAGCAGGGACGCGGCTTCGCGGTGGTCGCCGACGAAGTGCGCAAACTGGCCGAGCGCGCCTCCGGTTCGGCAGGCGAAATCACCGCCGTCACCGCCGACCTGCACGGCAAGTCGGCGCTCGTCGACCAGTCGGTCGAAGGCGGCTTGGCTTCGCTGGGCGCCAGCCTGGCCTTCCTCGACAACCTGTCAGCGGCATTGAGCCACACCAGCCGTTCGGTGCAGGCAACCAGCACGGGCGTCGACGATGTCACCGCCTCGGTTCAGGAACAGAAAGTGGCGAGCGCCGACATTGCGCGCAATGTCGAACTGATCGCCCAGATGGCCGAAAACAACCGCCGGGCCAGCGAGGAGAGTTCGGAAGCTTCCGTACACCTGGAACAACTGGCCGTCGGCCTGAACCGGACGGTGGAGCACTTCAAGGTCTAGCCCGGCAGCGGCAGTCGCCCGGGTTCATGTGCCTGCAACATTGCCCAGCCACAGTTGCAGGCATCTACTGGACACCGGAGACCCGCATGGACAAGAACTGCCGTAGCGATATCGCCGCCTTTCCCGAACTTTTCGCCGGCATAGAGCAATTCATCGCCGAGCAGGCCACCGGCCTGCGGCGCGCCGGCTTGCGCATTGCCGTCATGCTGGTTCCCGGCAGCGCCTTGCTGCTTTTCGCGCTGGGCAAAATTGTCTGAAAAAAAATCCCGCCGCAGCGGGATTTTTTCGGTGAAACGCGCCTGACCTCAGGCGGCCGGCGGCACGTAACCCTGGATCTGGTCGGCGCCTTCGCCAAAGAAGTGCTTTTCGACCTGCTCGGCCAGGTATTTGCGGTGCCGCGCATCGACCAGATTCAGGCGATTCTCGTTGATCAGCATGGTCTGCATCTTGATCCACTGCTGCCAGGCTTCCTTGGAGACGTTCTCGAAAATGCGCTTGCCGAGTTCGCCGGGATAGGGCGGAAAGTCCAGACCTTCTGCCTCGCGGCCGAGTTTGATGCAATTGACGGTACGTGCCATGGTGAAACTCCGTGGGGGATTGATCGGCGAATTATAAGGTCTTGAACAGGACCTTTGAACGCCGCTGATAGTTGTACATGTCGCGCTTCTTGGCCGGCAGGTCATCCACCGTGCCGAGCTTGAAACCGCGTTCGACGAACCAGTGCTCGGTGCGCGTCGTCAGCACCACCAGGCGCTTGAGGCCGGCCTTTTTGGCGCGCCGCTCGATGCGTTTCATCAGTTGCTCGCCGTAGCCCCATTCGCGATGTTCGGGGCTGACCGCCAGGCAGGCAAGCTCGGCTTCCTCGTCGGAATGGCTGTAGAGCGCCGCGCAGCCGACGATGATGCCGTCGTGCAGCATGATCGAGAAATGCTCGATTTCGCGCTCCAGCAGTTCGCGCGGCCGGTGCACCAGAATGCCTTCTTCTTCCATCGGTTCGATCAGCGCGATCAGCGCCGCAATGTCGTCCGGCTTGGCTTCGCGGATATTTTCCAGCGACTCGCGGGTGACCACGGTGCCGACGCCGTCGTGGGTGAACAGTTCGCGCAGCAGGGCGCCGTCCTGCTCGTAGCCGATCAGGTGCACCCGGCCGACACCGGCCCGCGTCGAACGCACGGCGCAAGGCAGGTAGCGGCGGATATCCGGCGACAGCCATTCGCCGCTTTTCAGCAGGTCGTCCACTTCGTCGGCGGTCATCGCGTCGAGCAGTTCGCCGGCCAGGTCGGTGACGCCGCGACTGTCGGTGAGATAGACCAGCTTATCGGCCCTGACGGCGACGGCGACGGCTTCGGCCGCTTCTTCCATCTGCAGGTTGAAAATCTCGCCGGTCGGCGACGGCCCCTCGCAATTGAGCAGCACGATATTGCCCAGACCAAGCTGGGCGTTGATGCCTTCGGCGTCCACCTTACGCACCTTGCCGGCGTACTGCATGTCGATGCCGTCGAGCACGCCGATCGGCTGGCCGGTGATGAAATTGCCGCCGATCACGCGAATCCGGCTGTTGGCCATCGGCGTATTGGGCAGCCCTTGCGACAGCATCGCCTCGATTTCGAGGTAAACGCTGCCCACCGCGTCGAGCACGCAATCGAGCGCCGCGGCGTCGGTCACCCGGTAGCCGCGGTGGTATTTCGATTCGAGGTTCTTCTCGGCCAGTTCTTCCTCGATCTGCGGTCGCGCCCCATGCACCAGCACCAGGCGGATGCCCAGGCTGACCAGCAGATTGACGTCGTAGGCCAGGGTCTTGGCGAACTCGCTGGCCACCGCCTTGCCGCCGAAGGCAATGACGAAGGTCTTGCCGCGGAAGGCGTTGATATAGGGCGTGACCGCCCGGAACCAGGAGACGAAATGCTCGTCGTAAGGGGTATCACTCATTCTTGGCGTATTTTCCGTTATCGTCCTTCAAGGCGGTTTCCAGGCGCTCGCACAACGTTTTCAGCACCTTGACCCGGGCGTAGTTCTTGTCGTTGGCTTCGACCAGCGTCCACGGCGCCAGCCCGGTCGAAGTCCGGTCGACCATGTCGCAGACCGCCGAAACGTAAGCGTCCCACTTTTCGCGATTGCGCCAGTCCTCGTCGGTAATCTTGAAACGCTTGAATTCGGTGTCCTGGCGTTCCTTGAAGCGGCGCAACTGCTCGTCGGCGCTGATCTGCAGCCAGAATTTGACGACGATAGCACCGGCATCGACCAGCTGGTGCTCGAAATCGTTGATCTCGGCATAGGCGCGCAGCCAGTCGGCTTCGGCGCAGAAGCCCTCGACCCGCTCGACAAGCACCCGGCCATACCAGGAGCGGTCGAAGATCGCCGCCCGGCCGAGCCGCGGCAGATGCCGCCAGAAACGCCAGAGATAGGGCTGGGCCCGCTCTTCCTCGGTTGGTGCGGCAATCGGCACGATCTGGTACTGCCGGGCATCCATCGCGGCGCCGATGCGGCGGATGGTACCGCCCTTGCCGGCCGCGTCCGAACCTTCGAAGACCAGCACCAGCGAACGCTTGCCGACAAAGCGCGGATCGCGCACCAGCTCGGAAAGCCGGGCCTGGTATTTGGCCAGCTGGCTTTCGTAATCCTTTTTGCTCAGCCGCTGCGTCAGGTCGAGTTCGGAGAGGACGTTCTTTTCGTCGATGGCATGCAGGATCGGCGGCGCCACCGGCACCTGCTGGCGACCTTCCTGCTGCAGGCGGCGCTTCATGGCGTCGAGCACGATACGGCCGACGGTCAGCGAACGATATTCGTCGTCGGTACCTTCGACGATGATCCACGGCGCATGCGCCGTGTTGGAAACGCGCAGCACATGACCGGCGACTTCCTGCAGCTTGTCGTAGGTCTTCAGGCGGTCGTAGCTTTCCTTGGTGACGCGCCAGGCGGTACGCGGATTCCTTTCCAGCGCCTTCAGCCGGGTCTTCTGGCCATCCTTGGAAAGATGGAACCAGAACTTGAGGACCAGCGCGCCCTCATTGACCAGCATCGCCTCGAAACGATTGATGTCGTCGAGTTGCTCGTCCATTTCGGAACGGCGCATCTTGCCCGTGATGCGATCGGTGATCGGCTGCGAATACCAGGAACCGGCGAAGATGCCGACCTTGCCGCGCGGCGGCAAGGCGCGCCAGTAGCGCCACATGTAGGGCCGGTCGCGCTCTTCGTCGGAAGGCGCTGAAAAAGCCAGGGTCGAGATGTGGCGCGGGTCCATCCAGGAATACAGCAGGTTGATGGTTTCCCCCTTGCCGCTGCCATCGACGCCGCTGATCAGGATGACGACCGGGAATTCCTTCTTCTGCAGCATGTCGTACTGGACGTCGAGCAGCTCGGCGCGCAGCTTCGGCACTTCCTTCTTGAAAGTTTCCTTGTCGATCTTGTGACCGAGTTCTGCTGATTCGAACATGACCTACCCCTCCCTGAAGTCACCCCACAAAGCCTGCATCGCCGCCAAGGCCGCCAAGGCCGCCGTTTCCGTGCGCAGCACGCGCGGCCCGAGGCGTACCGCCTGAAACCCGGCCTGTTTCGCGGCGATGATTTCCTGCGGATCGAGTCCTCCTTCGGCGCCGATCAGCATCTGCACCTTTTGCGCCGGCGGCAGGTCGGCCAGCGCGAACTCGGCGTCGGGCGCCAGGATCAGTCGCAAACCTTCGCCCGCCGGCCGGGCCAGCCAGCTATCCAGCTTTTCCAGCGGCGAGACCTGCGGCACCTGGTTGCGCCCGCATTGCTCGCAGGCCGAAGCGGCGACGCCCTGCCAGTGGGCCACCCGCCGGCCGGCGCGCTCGCCAACCAGCTTGGTGACGCTGCGCCGGCTATCGACCGGGACAATTTCGGCCACGCCCAGCTCGACCGCCTTCTGGATGGTGAAATCCATCTTGTCGCCGGCCTGTACGGCCTGGATCAGGGTCACGGCCAGCTTCGATTCGCATTCGATTTCCTGCCAGGCGCCGAGCGCCGCGACAACACGGTCCTTCTCGATACGTTCGATGCAGGCTTCATACTGCCCGCCGCGCCCGTCGAAAAGGATCACGGAAGCACCCGGCGGCAGGCGCAGGACGCGCACGGCGTGGCGCGCCACCGGTTCGGGCAGGTCAATGTGCGCCCCCGGCGAGAGGGCTTCGCGGCAGTAAAAACGGGGTAGATTCATCGGTGCTATTATGGGCGAAATGCGCTTCAGAAGGGAGAGTCATGGCTGCACTGAACCCGCCGGTCTGTGATTTCGGTCGACCGGCCATCGATTTCGACCTGCCCGGCAGCGACGGACAACGTCACAGCCTGGCCAGTTGTTGCGGGCCGAACGGCCTGCTGGTGATGTTCATCTGCAATCACTGTCCCTACGTCCAGGCCATCATCGACCGCCTGATCCGCGATTGCCGCGAACTGGCCGGCCTGGGCATCGGTTGCGTCGCCATCATGAGCAACGATGTCGCGGCCTACCCGGCCGATGCGCCGGACAACATGCGGCGTTGGGCAGAAGAACTCGCCTTCCCGTTTCCCTACCTCTACGACGAAAGCCAGGCCGTCGCCCGCGCCTACGGCGCCGTATGCACGCCGGATTTTTTCGGCTACAACGCCGGACTCGAACTGCAATACCGCGGCCGGCTCGACGCTTCCGGGCGCCAACCGGGAGCAGCCGACGCCCGCCGCGAACTGTTCGAGGCAATGCGTCAGATCGCCGACAGCGGGCGCGGACCGCTTGAGCAGCAGGCATCCATCGGCTGCTCGATCAAATGGAAATCGTCATAAAATTTCTGCGGAAGCCGGGCTACAAGGCGCTGGAAGCCCGCCACGGCTTGGGCTATGATCGCCCTTTAGCCAAGAGGCCCGTATCCGCGTGGATTTCGACGAGACCGCCCAGCCCAACACCAGCGAATCACAGCGCCGGCACGCCTATCTGGCCGCGGTCATGGCCAACATGCCGCAAGGCATCAGCGTCTTTGATGAAAATCTGCGCCTGCGCGTCTGGAACCCGGGCTTTCTCGATGTCCTCGACCTGCCGGCCGCCGCCGTCCATGACGGCATACATTTCTCCGAGCTGGTCCGCATCGCCGCCGGACGCGGCGAATACGGTCCGGGCGATACCGAGGAACAGGTCAGACAACTGACCGAACAGGCACTCAAGTTCGAAGCCCACTGTTTCGAGCGCCTGCGCCCGAGCGGCCGGACCCATCTCGTGCAGGGCGAACCGCTGTTCATCGGCGGCCAGCTGGCCGGCTTCATCACCACCTACACCGACATTACCGAGCGCAAGGTCGCCGAGAACGGGCTGCGCCAGCAGCACAACCTGCTGCAAACCGTGATCGACAGCATCCCGAGCGCCCTCAGCATGTTCGACAAGGACCAGATACTGGCCCTCCATAACCAGGCTTTCCTGAAATTGCTCGACCTGCCGCAGTCGTTGCTCGACGATACGCCGGTGACGATGGAGAAAATTTTCCGTTTCAATGCCGAACGCGGCGAATACGGCCCCGGTGATCCGGAAACCCTCGTCGCCAGCCGGCTCGACCGCGTCGCCAAACGCCAGCCCTATCATCTCGAACGGACCCGGCCGAGCGGCAAGACTCTCGACATCCGCGGCATACCGCTCGACGACGGCGGCCTGGTCACCGTCTATACCGACATCACCGAACGCCGGGCGAGCGCCGAGCGCGAACAGCTGGCGCAGAAGGTCTTCAACCACACGCCGACCGGCATCATCTTCACCGACGAAGCCCATCGCATCCTGTCGATCAACCCGGCAACCAGCCAGATGACCGGCTACGAGTCCTACGAACTGCTCGGCCACACGGTCTTCGCCCTGACCAGCCTGCCGCCGGAACTGACGCCGGAGGTCTTCCACGAAGAGGTCGCCCGCAACGCCTCCTGGTATGGCGAAATGGAAATTGCCCGGAAATCCGGCGAGAGTTTCCCGGCCGGCATCCGGGTGAGCCGCGTAGACGATCCGCACAGCGGCCTGCCCGCCCATTACATCTGGATCCTGGCCGATATCACGGAACGCCGCGAAGCCGAGGAACGCATGCGCCACATCGCGCAGCACGACCCGCTGACCGGCCTGCCCAACCGCCTGGCGCTGCTCATGCGTCTCGCCCAGCTGCTGCCGGAAGCCCGCCGCCACCAGTGGACGCTGGCCATCATGTTCCTCGACCTCGACCGCTTCAAGATCATCAACGACACGCTCGGCCACTCCATCGGCGACGAAATGCTGCGCGAGGTGGCTGCCCGTCTTTCGCGTTCGGTGCGCGAATCGGACATGGTGGCCCGCATCGGCGGCGACGAATTCGTCATCCTCCTGCCCGACATCGCCAGCGCTGCGGTCGCTGCCACGGTCGCCGGCAAGGTCCTTACCGCCTTCGCCAATCCCATCACCGTCGATGGCGTCGAACTGCACACCAGTCCCTCGATCGGCATCAGCATTTTTCCTGATGACGGCCTCGATGGCGACACCATCCTCAAGAACGCCGACACCGCCATGTATTGCGCCAAGGCCGCCGGTCGCAACAACTACCAGTTCTATGCGGCGGAGATGAACCTGGCCGCCACCGAGCGTCTCGACCTCGAACGCAAGCTGCGCCAGGCGCTGCTGCGCGAGGAGTTCGCGCTCGCCTTCCAGCCCCAGCTCATGGCCGGCGACCAGCGTCCGGTGGGAGTGGAGGCGCTGGTGCGCTGGCACCATCCGACCGATGGCGTCATTCCGCCGATCAAATTCATCCCCATTGCCGAGGAAACCGGGCTCATCGTCGCCCTCGGCGAATGGGTGCTGCGCACCGCCTGCCATGAAATGAAGCGCTGGCTCGATGCCGGATTGCCGCCGATCAAGGTGGCGGTCAATGTCTCGGCGCGCCAGCTGCGGCGGCGCGATTTCCTTGAGACCGTCGCCGGCGCCCTGGTCGAGAGCGACCTGCCGCCGCACCTGCTCGAACTGGAGGTGACCGAGAGCGTCGCCATGGACAATCCGGAAGAGTCCATCCGCCTGCTCCAGGCGATCCGCCAGATGGGCGTTTCCATCGCCATCGACGACTTCGGCACCGGCTATTCCTCGCTCGCCTACCTGAAGCGCCTGCCCATCGATTACCTCAAGATCGACCGTTCCTTCGTCGCCGACATCGAGCACGATCTCAATGACCGCGCCATCGCTTTTGGTACCATTGCCTTGGCCCATTCGCTCGGCTTGGAAGTCATCGCCGAAGGGGTGGAAACCGAAGATCAGCTCGAATTGCTGCGCACCAACGGCTGCGACGAAATCCAGGGCTATTTTTTCAGCCCGCCGCTCCAGCCGGCAGCGGCGTTTGCCTACATGAGCAAGCGTTTCGAGGAATATCAGGAGTAAAGCAACGCAGGTCGGAGGAGAGGGAGCATGGACGAACGGCGCTACGAGCGTCTGGTCGGAGCACTGGAAATACGAGCGGCGAAAAACCCCGGGCGCTATCGACTCCAAGCGGCGCTGACCGCCGCTTTCCCCTATTTCTTTCTTCTCTTGTTGCTGCTCCTGCTTGCGGCCGCGGGTCTGGAAACCGCCGCTTACCTGACCGACCCTGGCCGTTCGCCGGCGGCGATGGCGGTGCTGGTGCTGCTCATCGTGCCCCTGGTCGTGCTGATCGGGCGCATGGCGACCCTCGAACTGCGCCCGACCTACGGCACCGAAATCAGGGTCGCCGACGCGCCGCGGCTTTTTCGCCTGCTGCGCCACCTGCGCAAGCGGCTCCCCGGACCGCCGATCCATCGCGTTGTCATCACCGCCGATTTCACCGTCGCCATCGAACAACTGCCGCGCTTGGGATTGTTTGGCGCTTATCGCAACCAGCTGGTCATCGGCTTGCCGATGACCTTCGCACTCTCCAGCCGCGAGCTCGGCGGGCTCATCGCCCATGAATATGCCCACCTCTCGCCGCGCCGGCTGAGCGCCTGGATCTATCGCCAGCGCCGCAACTTTGAGCGTCTGCTCCAGCGCGCCGGCGAGCGCAAGGGCGACGACTGGATGTGCCGGCTGCTCGTCGCCGCGTTCGGCGCCTTGGCAATCCATTCCAAGGCGCTGACCTTTGTCTCGGCGCGCCGCGA
>JBLNBM010000009.1:0-104602 GCA_050259955.1 Bacteroidota bacterium | reverse complement strand
GGATAGCGCATGCAGTCGTATATCCGGCATCGATGGTGGGTTCTATTTGACCCGTGCCGACATGGAATCTGCCCACGGAGCGCCAATCGTTCCAAGCGGCACGCAAGCTGCCGGAAGGGTTCCCACACCCCGTCAGAAATTGCCATTTCGCCATCAAATACCAAACACTGATCGTCATCAATTTCTAGTTTCTTACAATTTATCGGCCTTCCCTCTTTTGTCGAAAAATCGCTTACCGTCTCGACGGCTTCTTCCAGCGAACCTTCGTGATGTTGGACGAATTTACACGGCCGAATAACGATGTCGTCCCTAAAGCGAATCGACAACGTCAGTTTTTTATCCAACGCCAAACGAAGAACATCGGCCTCAGTTACTTGTTCTTCGAAAATGCCCGATAGACGGGTTGCAGCTTCCGGGACAGTTAGCCATTCTTTCAACTTCAAGAGCTTGCTCATCGCGCCCCTTTCACGCTCTGCCCTTAATCAGAAGCCGCGCCAGCCGGGTAAGGGTGCCCGGTGTTCCCTCCGTCGAGGTAGGCGCGGCTAACTCGGCCAATATTATGCCGGTGTATTGATGGATATGACCTCCGCCCCCGCTTTCAGCTTGTCTAGGTAGTCGGCCCATAGCTGCATCATCGCCTTGCGTTCCTTCAGGAACTTGGTGCGGTTGTAGGCACTGCCAAGCGCATCGCCTACCTTATGGGCTAACTGGTGCTCGATCACTTCCGGTTTCTGGTGCAGTTCTTCATGCAGAATGGTGCGCGCCATTGCTCTGAAGCCATGCCCGGTTATTTCGGTCTTGGTGTCATACCCCATCCGGCGAAGAGCCGCATTTACCGCTGCCTCGCTCATGGGCTTCTGCGGATCGCGTCCGGGGAACACATAGCCACCATGCCCGGTAAGGTTGTGCAGATCCTTCAGGATCGCCACCGCTTGCGAAGAAAGCGGTACAAGGTGCTCCGTCTTGGTCTTGGTGACCAGATAGCGCCATTCGCATTTCTCAAGGTCAAACCCTGCCCATTCCGCCTTGCGTAGCTCTCCAGGACGCACGAAGAGCAGCGGGGCCAGCAGGAGAGCACAGCGGACAACAAACGTGCCTTTAAAGCCATCCAGCGCACGTAACAATTCGGCTACTTCCTTGGGGTTGGTGATGGCCGGGAAGTTCTCACCCCGTGCCGGGGGAATAGCGCCGCGAAGGTCGGGGCACGGGTCGCGTTCCGCTCTGCCGGTAGCGATGGCAAATCGGAAACACTGGCTGATTTCACTTTTCGCTTTGTGTGCCGTATAACGCGCCCCACGCTCATCAATTCGGCGCAGAACAGTCAGGATTTCGGGGGCGGTAATCTCGGCTATCGGCCTACCACCTATCCAAGGAAAAACATCCTTTTCCAGCCGGGCAAGTGCCTTGGTGTATTGAGGAGGCGCCACCGTGCTCCGCTTGTGTTCCAGCCATTCGCGGCAGATCACCTCAAAGGAATTTGCGGCACGTTCTTCCCTTGCTGCCTTCTTGGCCTTGCGGTGCTCTCCGGGGTCAATGTCATCGGCCAGCAATTTGCGGGCAGCTTCGCGCCGTTCCCGTGCTTCCTTCAGGCCAACATCGGGATAGACGCCAAGCGAAAGCAGTTTTTCCTTGTTGTCGAACTTGTACCGGAGCCGCCACCACTTACCCCCGGCAGGGGTAACTATCAGGAACAGGCCGCGCTCATCAAACATCTTGACGGGTTTCGCGCCCGGCTTGGCATTGCGGATGGCGGTATCGGTCAGCGGCATTGGGGTAACTCCCTTTAGCGACCAGGAGTTACCCCGTAGAGTTACCCCTGATTGAATACGGATGCTATTGGACCAAGCTACCCCTTGCAGGACAAAAAGGCAATAAAAAACCCGCACTTAGGCGGGTCATCTGGACTGCAATGGACTGCTTAAAACTGCTAATTGGTGCCTTGGGCGAGACTCGAACTCGCACAGCTTGCGCCACTACCCCCTCAAGATAGCGTGTCTACCAATTTCACCACCAAGGCGTTGGTGCGTCCTGACGGGCTCGAACCGCCGACATTCTGCGTGTAAGGCAGACGCTCTACCAACTGAGCTAAGAACGCAGATCGAGAACTGGAGCGGCAGAAGAGTCTCGAACTCTCGACCTCAACCTTGGCAAGGTTGCGCTCTACCAACTGAGCTACTGCCGCTCTATTTCTCTGGTGCCCAGAAAGGGACTCGAACCCCCACGGAGTTACCCGCTAGTACCTGAAACTAGTGCGTCTACCAATTCCGCCACCTGGGCAGGTGTCATGAGGACGCGCATTATAAATTTCTGGCGCCGTTTTGCAAGCTTTGTTTTCGGGCACAGGAGATGCTTTACCACGGCATCGCATTCTACCGAGGTTTCCCATGTCGATTAGTTCGATCCTCTCCTCCGGCATGCAGAGCCTGCAGGCCAGCATGAACCGGACTGCCGCGGCAGGCAGTCGCATCGCCGGTTTCGGTGCAGCCGCGGACAACAGCGACCTGGCGGCGAGCATGGTGGCCCTGCGCCAGGGCGCCATTGATGCCAAGATTGCCGCCAATGTCATCAAGACCGGCGACGAGATGCTGGGCACGATGATCAATCTGCGCACCTAGGCAAAACTTGCCGGGCCGGACTCCCGCGCAAATCCTTATTGATGCCCAATCCACGACGGGTATCATTCAGCACCCGCCCATCCATTACCCGGCAAACCAAGGCCTCGATGAAACTGGCTACACCAGCATGGCAGCGTTCCCGAGAAAACAAAAAAGCCACTCCAAAGAGTGGCTTAAGTGCATGATTTTACTGGTGCCCCCGAACGGAATCGAACCGCTACCTGATGATTACAAATCAACTGCACGACCTTCATGCTACGGGGGCGCCGGGCAATGGGGCGAGATTATAGCCCGATCATCCGCATAACGACATGACAACGCCGACCAACCCTTTCGAAATCGCCCGCGAAACGCTGCGCCTGCTGGCCACCCGCCGGGTGACGCCAACGCCGGACAATTACCTGACGCATTACCACGAAGTCGCCGGCACCCGGCCAGCCGACGATTCGTTTCCCGAGAAGCAGTTGCGCTCGCTGGCTGCCGCCCTGCCGAAAACTTCCTCCGAGCAGCTGCGCCTGGCCCGGCAACTCGACGATGCGGTCAAGGCGGCGAACTGGGAGGATTACAAGAAAAGGATGCTCGATTTCATCCTGGCGCTGACCGAAGCGCAAAAACTCGGCTGGTCAGAACTGATTGCCGACCTGGTCCGGCAATGGGACGCCAAACATGTCGGCCTGACGGTGGCCCGCAAGCGGGAATCGCTCGAGCACGTCCTGACCGGTAGCGGCGCCAATCCGGAAATCCTGTTCAATCGCCTGCAGGGCCTGCTGCGTTCCTGGGGCCAGGGCCGGGAGTCGGAAACCGGCATCGAAGCCGCACCCGCACCGAAAACCACTGCCACAGCAGCATCCGCTCCCAACGACCCGTTGCCGGAATTGCGTGAATTGTTCGCCTTCACGCTGGAAACAGCCATTGCTTCGCAACTGGCGGACAGCCCGCAACTCGTCGTCGATGCCGAAGCGCTGGCCAAGGACATCCGGGGCGCCGCCAGTTCCGAGCAACTGCAGGGATTTCTTACCCGCCTGAAGCGCTTTGCCTTCAAGCTGGAGCTACTGGCCGAAGACCAGGCCGAATTGCGGCTCAGCCTGCTCAGCCTGCTCCGGTTGCTGGTCGACAACATGACCGAGTTGGTGATGGACGACCGCTGGCTGCACGGCCAGATCGAGGTGGTCCAGGAAATCATCGACAAGCCGCTGTCGCAGCGTGCCATCGACGACGCCGAACGGCGGCTCAAGGAAGTGCTCTTCAAGCAGAGCCAGCTCAAGGCCAGCCTGTTCGAAGCCAAGGACGCCATCAAGCAGATGCTGGCCGGGTTCGTCGACCAGTTGGCCACGATGGCCGAAGTCACTTCGGATTACCACGACAAGATCGAAATCTATGCCGGCAAGATCAACGCTACCAACGACATCACGGAATTGCAAAGCGTGCTGGGCGAAGTCATGCACGAAACGCGCAACATCCAGATCAACGCCCTGCGTTCGCGGGATGAACTGCTGAGCACGCAGCAAAAAGTGCGGGAATCGGAAGCCCGCATACGCGAATTGGAAACCGAACTCGAAAACACCAGCAATCTGGTGCGCTACGACCAGCTCACCGGCACCCTCAACCGGCGCGGCCTGGAAGAAATGTTCGATAAGGAAATTGCCCGTTCCAAGCGCCATGACACGCTGCTCTGCCTCGGCCTGCTCGATATCGACAATTTCAAGAAACTGAACGATTCGCTGGGCCACGACACCGGCGACGCAGCGCTCGTCCATCTCGCCACCGTCTGCCGCGAAACCCTGCGCCCGCAGGACACCGTCGCCCGCTACGGCGGCGAGGAGTTCATCATCCTGCTCCCTGAAACGGCGCTCGAAGACGCCGTGCTGGCCTTGACCCGCCTGCAGCGCGAACTGACCAAGAAGTTCTTCCTGCATGACAACGAGAAAATCCTGATCACCTTCAGCGCCGGCGTCACCCAGATGCGGCCGGAGGACACCCAGGCCAGCGTGACGAAACGGGCCGACGAAGCGATGTATGAGGCGAAGAAAAGCGGCAAGAACCGGGTGGTCTCCTGTTGATCAAGACCAGCGAACAACTTCCTCTTGATTTTCTGAAAATCGAACCGCTATAGGTTTACATGAATCTGCCACAACTCCAGCTCCCCGAATCGCTCAACTACATCGGTCTCTTCCTGACCCTGGAGTGCAATCTCAATTGCAGCTACTGCATCAACGACCCACAGCAGGCGGGCCGCCGGGCAAGCATTTTCCCCATCCAGTCGGCAGAGATCAGGGCGATGAGCCCGGAACTCTGGGCGAGGGGACTGGCGCGCGTTCCTTACAGCCCGGAACTGCCGATCACCCTGCAAGGCGGCGAACCGATGCTGTACTGGAAAGGCCAGGGTCTCGGCCTGCTGCTTGAGCAGCTACCGCATTACTTCGATCTGCTGACCAATTTCGCCATGCAGCCGGAAACCTTCGCCCGCAATCTGCGCGGCCAGCAGAAGAAACTGCAGCGGGATGCGCCCTATCCCTCGATCCGCGTCAGTTATCACGCTGAAGAGATGAACCGTGCCTGGAAAGGCCGCGGCTTCGCGGAACTGGTGGAACGCTGCGCCGCGCTGGCTGACCTCGGATTCCGGGTTTCGCCGAACAAGGCCGAAAGCGATGTCGGCATCTACATGGTGGCGCATCCGGAAAACCGCGTCACTGCCGAAATGGAAGCCATCTACCGCAACCGGGTGCCGTTCGAAACCAAGGAATTTCTCGGGGTCGACGGCCACGAGCTGTACGGGCATTACCTTTACCCCTTCTCCACCGACCTGATCGCACGCGGCTTCGCCGAGCAGACGTTGACGTGCGAATGCCGTACCACCGAGCTGTTGCTCGACCCGCTCGGTTTCGTCTGGGGCTGCCATTTCTACTTGTACCAAAATTGGGAGCGCGGCGGCCCGAAGCAGCAGTTTGCCGCCCTCGCCGAACGGGAATTCGCCTTCACCGAATGCGCCGACCGGCTGTTCGCCGGCGATGAGTTTGCTCCGATCGGCCACCTCCTTGATCCGGCCTTTTCCATGGCGGCACTCACCGAATACCGGCCATGCCGGCACTACGGTCGCTGTATCGGTTGCGACACCAAGATCAAGAATGACCGCTTCCAGAGCTATTACGATCAGGGGATTCCCCATACTTCGGTGCAAATGCGTAATATCCGCCTGCCCGAGGAACTGCTGCGCCAGGCCGACAATCGCCAGCAAATTATCCCCTTCCTCCACCCCGACTGCCGCCCGACGCCATGACCGAATTCGCTCCCTCGCGCCCCAGCGGTAGCCGCAAGCGCGTTCTCATCCTCAAACCGGGCTACGGCGAAACCCTCGACCCGGACACCAGCGGGGTCGTCAGCCTGGGTGACATCCTGCGCACCACGGTCATCCTCCACCTCTTCCCGCCCGCCGAATACGAAGTGACCTGGGTCGTGGACAAGGCGGGCGTGCCGCTGCTGCACAAAAACCCGTACATCGACCGGCTCCTGGTGATCAACCCGTTCACGCCGCACCTACTGCTCTCCGAATGGTTCGACATCGTCATCAATTTCGAGAAGGAACCCGGCATCTGCGCCGTCGCCGACCGCGTGCCGGCCTGGCGCCGCTACGGTTTCCGGCTCGACCCGACGACACACCAGGCGAAGTCGTACGACCATTCCGATGAGGCCCTGAGTTTCACCACCGACCCGGTCGCCAAGCGCCACAAGGGGAAATCCTGGTCGGCCGTGCTCTACGAGATGCTCGGCGCGCATTACGAAGGGCAGCCGCAGATTCTCGGCTACACTCCAAGCAGCGAAATCTGCCACGACGTCGGTCTCAACCATCTGATCGGCAAGAAATTTCCCCTCAAGCGCTGGCCGGAAGAGCGCTGGCACACTTTGCACGACGAGCTCTCGGCGGGCGGCCTCAAGGTTTCCTGGCAACAGGGCAGCAACGACATCGAGGATTACATCGACTGGATCAACAGTTGCCGTCTCTTGGTCACCAATGACTCGCTCGGTCTGCACATCGCGCTCGCCCTCGGCAAGCCGGCGGTGGCGCTGTTCGGCCCGACCGTCGCCGGCGAAGTCGACGGACCGGGCTTGATCCGCCTGACCCCGCCGCTCGACTGGGACTGCATTCCCTGCCTGGAATCGCAGTGCCCGCACGCCCGACCGTGCATGGAACACATTGCCGTGGACAGCGTTGCAGCTGCCGTCCGCCAACTGCTCGACAAGGAAACCGCCCATGGCTGACCGCTTCGCCATCGACAGCCACAAACTGGTCTATCACCCAAAACGCGTTGCCGAATTCCTCGAGGCTGGCGACGACTGGGACAAGTTCAAGAAGGTTTATCCGATCTACGTCGAAGTCGCCCCGATCGGCGCCTGCAACCATCGCTGCACTTTCTGCGCGGTCGATTACATCGGCTACAACCCGGTCCGCCTCGACCTCGATGTCGCCAAGAAAATGCTCGCCGACATGGGCCGCCAGGGCGTCAGGAGCGTGATGTTCGCCGGCGAAGGCGAGCCCATGCTGCACAAGGAAATCGACCAGATGGTGCTGGCCGCCGCCGCGGCCGGTATCGACACCTCGTTTACGACCAATGCGACAGTGATTTCCGATGCCTTCGTCGACCTGGCGCTACCCCATGTTTCCTGGATCAAGGTTTCCCTGAACGCCGGCACCGCCGAGACTTACGCCAAAATTCACCAGACCAGGGCCAGTGATTTCGCCAAGGTCTGCGCCAACCTCAAACGCCTGATTGCCGCGCGTCAGTCCCGCCAACTAAAATGCACGATCGGTGCCCAGATCCTGCTGCTGCCGGAGAACGCTGACGAGGTCGCCGGCCTCGCCAGACTGTGCCGCGACGAACTGGGCATCGATTACCTGGTGGTCAAGCCCTACTCGCAGCACAACTCAAGCCTCACCCGGACCTATAGTGACATCGACTACCACAAGTTCCTGTTCCTGCAGGACGAACTGGCCGGCATTTCCAATGACCGCTTCCAGGTGGTATTCCGCAACAACACCATGGAAAAATACAGCGCCGGCCAGCAGGAACGTTATTCCCGCTGCCTGGCGACGCCCGCTTTCTGGGCCTATGTCATGGCCACCGGCGCCGTCTATGGCTGCAGCGCCTACCTGCTCGACCAGCGCTTCGACTATGGCAACGTCAATGAACAGGATTTCGCCAGCATCTGGGAAGGCGAGCGCCGCCGGGAATCCTTCCGCTTCGTCCGCCACGACCTCGATATCAACGCCTGCCGGGTAAATTGCCGGATGGACGAGGTCAATCGCTATCTCGACCGCATCGTCAATGGCCGCGTCGACCATGTCAATTTCATCTGAGCCGCCGGCCTCCAACTGCCTCCCATGAACCACGCCCTCGCCCTTCGTCTCCTTCACCAGATGCAACGCATCCGTGCGGTCGAAGAGGAAATCGCCCGGCGCTATACGGAATGGAAGATCCGCTGCCCGACTCATCTGTCGATCGGGCAGGAAGCGGTTCCCGCCGCCCTCGGTGAAATTCTCGAAAAGGCCGATCTGGCCGTCAGCACCCATCGCGGTCACGCCCATTATCTGGCCAAAGGCGGCAATTTGCCGGCCATGATCGCCGAGCTCTACGGCAAGGCCACGGGCTGTGCCCGCGGCAAGGGCGGTTCGATGCACCTGATCGATCGCGGCGTCGGCTTCATGGGCACTTCGGCCATCGTCGGCAACAGCATCCCGATCGGCGTTGGCCTCGCACTCGCCTTGCAGATCAGGAAGAGCCGGCAACTCGCCTGTATCTTCCTCGGCGATGGCGCGATCGAGGAAGGTGCGTTCTATGAATCGGCCAACTTCGCCGCCGTCCGCAAGTTGCCGGTCCTTTTCGTCTGCGAAAACAACCTGTATTCCGTCTACGCCCCGCTCCACCAGCGGCAGCCGGAAAAGCGCAGCATTGCCGCCATGGTCGGCGGGCTCGGCGTACCCTCGGCGAGCGGCGACGGCAATGATGCACTGGCCTGCCATCGCCTGCTGACGACGGCCGTCGAACATATTCGCGCCGGTCATGGACCCTATTTCGTCGAACTCGCCACCTACCGCTGGCGCGAGCATTGCGGCCATGCCTACGACAACGACCTCGGCTACCGGACCGTCGCCGAATTCGAATCCTGGCAGGCCCGTGATCCGATCCGGCAGTTGCAGCGGGAAGTTCTGACGAGCCGGCCACAGGCAGCGGAAGACTTGTCGCGCATGGATCTCGGCATCGCCCGGGAAGTGGCGGCCGCCTTCGACTTTGCCGAACAATCTCCCTTCCCCGACGCGGCCGAAGCTTATGCCGGCGTTTACGCCTGAAGCCGGATGACGCCATGCCGACCATGAATTACGCCCAGGCCATCAACAGCGCCATGCATCAGGCGATGGCCGACGATCCGACCGTCATCTGCTACGGCCTTGGCGTCGGCGATCCGAAAGCGGTGTTCGGTACCGTCGCCGGCCTGCAGGAACGTTTTGGCGCTGATCGCGCCTTCGAAATGCCGACTTCGGAAAACGCGATGACCGGCATTGCAGTCGGTGCGGCACTCGGCGGCCTGAAACCGGTGATGGTGCACCAGCGCCTGGACTTTTTCCTGCTCGCCATGGACCAGCTGGTCAATGCCGCTGCCAAGTGGCACTACACTTTCGGCCCGGAAAACCCCATTCCCATCACCATCCGCCTCATCGTCGGCCGCGGCTGGGGGCAGGGACCGACCCATTCCCAGAACCTGCAGGCCTGGTTCGCCCACATCCCGGGACTCAAGGTGGTGGCGCCGACCACGCCGGAAGACGCTCGCGGCCTGCTCCTTTCAGCCATCCATGATCCCAACCCGGTGGTTTTCCTGGAACATCGCTGGCTGCATAACGGCATCGGCGACGTGCCCGACGGCGATACGCGGATCCCGATTGGGGTCGCAAAGACCTTGCGCGGCGGCACGGACCTGACCATCGTCGCCCAATCCTTTCTCACCGCCGAAGCGCTGCGCGCCGCGGACTACCTGGCCAGCCAGGGCATCCATCCCGATATCATCGATCTGCGTACCGTCAAACCCATCGACTGGGACTGCATCCACGCCTCGGTCGAGCGCACCGGGCGCCTGCTCGTCCTCGACCCGGCTTGCGCAACCGGCTCGGTGGCTGGCGAAATCATCGCCCGCGTCGCCATGGAGCGTTTCTCGGCGCTGCGGGAGGCCCCCGTCCGCGTCGCCATGCCGGACGTTCCCGAAGCGACCAGTTTCAGCCTGACCCGTGATTTTTACCCAGGGGCGCGAGAAATCGCCATAGCGTCGCTCAGCCTGCTCGGAAAATCGGGCGAAGATGCCCGAACCGCGTTGCCGGAAGCGGTGCCCCACGATGTTCCGGGACCTTGGTTCAAGGGTCCGTTTTGAATCGCGCGTCGGGTGTGAAAGTCCACCAGCAGCCCGTCGATGCCGGCCGATGCCTTTTCGTCCGGGCATCAATAGACATCGTCCGGCGCATCCTTCCTGACGGGAATACCTGTTGACTCCCTGCAAACGCCTCCTAATACGGATTCCTGACGGTGGAACGCGCCGCACGGCCGCCGCCTGTGCAATCATCAAAGCGGCCAACGGATTCGGCGTCGACGCCATCTTTGTCGCCGGCGGGCAATCGCCGGAGCAACATGCCGAGCTGTTGGAAAAATACGCACCCGACGTTATCTTGGAGTTCGGACAGTCGCGTAACCAGGCTCCTGCCGCTACGCCCCCGGCAATACGTCATATCTGCTGGCTGCTCGAGCCCCCGGATACTGCCGCTGGCACGCCCCCTGTCCCGGAGCAACTCTTTGGCGGCAGCGATATCGTCTATACCTGCGGCCCGCCATCAAGGTACGGCCTTGATCCCCGCCAGCATCCCGAATCACGCTGGGATATCCTCCACCCCGGAGCCGATCCGGACTTTTTCCGGCCCGACCCGAAAGCCCGGTTCGTGCGTAACGCCAGCTTCTTCGACAGCGTCCCGCCATTTGATGCCGAACTGGCCAACCAGCCTTTCCTCAGCCTTGGCGGCCGGCACCTCACGCATCACGAACTGGAGTCCTGCCTGGTGGGCGACAACAGCGCCGTCGCGAGCAAATCCAAGGCTGATTGGCACCGACTGATCCTTGAAAAGATCAACCACCACTTCGGGTTGGCCTTGCCATATGAGGACTTCCTCAACTCGGTGGCCCGCGTGCCCGCTTTCAAATACTTCGACGACGAACTGCCGCGGCGCCTGGGCCGCGAGCGGCTGCTGGATGCTGCTCTGCCCTTCGGCGGCCTGGATATTTTCGGTTCGCCGAACTGGCGCAGTTGGCCACGATACGGTCGATACTATCGCGACACTCTGAACTGGAATACGGACATCGCCGATATTTACCGTACATCGATTGTCAATTTGCATGATGGACGGGAATCAGGCAACCAGGCCCGCAGTATCGACATACTGGCCTGTGGAGGGCTGCTGCTGGCTTGCTCCACACAAATCAGCGCGGACCCCGGATTGTCCAGGCTGATCCCTGGCGTGCACTATCTCGAAGTCCCGAACGAGGCGCCGGAGAATGCTTCGAACCTGCTCCGCCACTACATTGCCCATCCCGAAGAAGCGCGCCGTATAGGCATGGCCGGCGCAGAAGAAATACATGCCCGGCATCTCTGGCGACATCGCCTGCAGCGCATGTTCTCCGACCTGTCTGCCTTGTGATTTTCCGGCGAAGCCCATGAAACCGATTCGCAAGCTCACCCTGGCTCTTCCGAGTCGCAACGATTATTACGTCAATATCGCTCTCGGCATGATGAAGGCCTTCGCCCGGCGTGGCGTCGAGTGCCTGATCGCCGAGGACGCCTCGCAGCCCGAAGCTTTTCGCCGTCACCTGAGGGAGAACCGGCCCGACGCGGTCTTCGAGATCAACCGCACCCGCAATCAGTCCGGCGACCTCATCCCGCCCGACATCCCCCACATCGCCTGGCTCCAGGACATGCGCTGCCACGGCCGACTGCACTGCGCCGACCGGGAATTTGGCGGCAGCGAGATCATTTACACCTTGCTGCACCCTGAGAACTTCGGTCTCGATCCAGCTGACTACCCCGAGGCGAAATGGGGTGTGCTGCATACGGGGATTGATTCCGACATTTTTCATCCCGACAGCAAGACCAGGGAACAACGGCGGTTTGCCCTCTGCGGATACCTGCCGGCGCTGATCCGGCCGGAGTTCGGCGATAGCACAAGAGTGCTCGCCGGGAATGGCAAGTCGATCAGCTTGAGCGAGTTGCAAACCTGCCTGTTGGTCGAGCACCAGGCCGGGATCGGCAAGCTGAATCTGCCCGATATCCATCGCATCATCCTGGACAAAATCAACAGAACTTGCGGCAGCGAAATGACTTTACCCGAGTTTTACGAAGTTTTTGGTCAGCCGGAGAGCTTCGATGGACTGCCCTGCCTGCTCTATCTGGATACCGAGTTGCCACGCATTCCCGAGCGAACGCAACTGATCGACACGGCCATCCGCCTGGGCGGGCTGGAAATTTACGGCCCCGCGACCTGGCTAAGCTGGGCCCGATACCAGCCGTACTATCGAAGGATGCTGGTCTGGCGCAGCGAACTGGCGGAAATCTATCGCACGACTCGCATCAACCTCCACAATGGCGCCTTCGGTATGCATTCACGGGTGCTCGAATGCATGGCCTGCGGTGGCGCCATCGCGGTGAACGCCACCGACTTCGACCACAAGGGCCAGGACATCAGCGCAAATTTTGAAGAGGGAATCCACTATATCCGGTACGATTTCGCCGACGTGGATACTGTGCTCGCCGACTACGCCGCCGATCCGCAGCGCCTCGCGGCTATGGGGCGCGCCGCCGCGGAGGTGGTGACGGCACGGCACCAGTGGGTGAACCGCATCGACACCATCCTCGCCGATTTCGCTTCGCTCTGACCATAACCATCGATCGCCCATGAACTCCACCCGCATCCTGCTTGCCGTCATGCCCTACGAAGGAGAGGTACAAGACCGCGTCACCGCCCGCTTCTACAAGAACAAGGCGGTGAAGTACATGCCGCTTGGCCTGCTCAGCCTGGCGGCGAGCATTCCGCCTGGGTACGAGGTGAGCGTTCTCGACGCCGCCAGCCGCGGCCTTTCCCTGGACGAAACGATTGCCGAAATCGAGGAATTCGCCCCGGATGTGCTCGGCCTTTCGGTCGTCACCTATCGCGCCTGGGCGATGACTGAAATCCTGCGCCGCACCACGGCCCCCATCAAGGTGGTCGGCGGCCCGCATGCCACGCGCAATCACGCCATCATCCGCCACCAGGGCGCGCACGCCGTATTCGTGGACGACGCCGAACGCGCCTTTCCCGAGTGGCTCGCGCAGGGCTGCCCGTCCGGCGTCTTTTTTGGCGGCCAGGTGAATCTCGACCGCATTGCGCTACCCGCCCGCCACCTGCTCGATCTCGACGACTACCGCATCGCGAAGAACCCCGACATGCTTTTCGATGTCGGTTCGCTGCGCCTGCCCATGTTCAGTTCCAAGGGTTGTCCCTATGCCTGCATTTATTGCGATGTGCAGCAAAAGGAGTTCAATTTCAAGTCGGCCGGGCGCTGCGTCGAGGAATTTCAGCAATTGATCGACCTCGGCGCCAGCTCGGTGCACATCCTGGACGACGCTTTCAACGTCAATCGGCAACGGGTGTCCGACTTGGCTAATGCCTTGATCGACGCCGAAATCACCGTGGACTGGAGCGCTCGCGGCACGGTGGAAGTCCGCGAATCGGTCATCGCCGACCTTGCCCGTGCCGGCTGCAAACGCCTGCACATCGGTATTGAGAGCCTCGACGACAACATTCTTGCGTACTTCAAGAAGGCCAGCCGCTACAAGCATATCGAAGCTTTCTGCCGGCTCTGCCAAAAATACGGCATCGATATCCTCGGCTATTTCATCGTCGGCGCTCCCGGCGAAACTGAAGCTTACCGCCGGGCCCTGCCGCAGCGCATCCGGGACCTGGGAATTCGCCTGCCCTTTTTCAATCTGCTCTCGCCCCTGGCGGAAACCCCTTATTACGAGGATCTGCTGCGCACCGGCATTTTCAAGAAAGACTACTGGAAGGAGTTCTGCGCCCATCCGGTACGTGATTTCATCATCCCGGAAGTACGCAGCATTGTCGAAGAAGACGAACTCAAGAGCACCATCGATGACTATGTCGCTGACTTCAAGCGCGATGACATGCCGGTTTTCGTCAGTTGATGCCCCACGGAGTCGCCATGCCCCCAATTGAAGCCCCCCAGTCCGCCCCCTCACCGGCCGAAGATGCCGCTTTCATCCTCGACGGCACCAAGATCGCCTGGCACCTCGACCGCGTCGAGGCCTGGGAACGCGGCGAGCGCATCGCGCCGATCACCATCGACATGGCCTTGACCCGGGCCTGCAACTTCGCCTGCGTCTATTGCTACGCGACGCTGCAGGAAAACGACCGCAAAGTCATCGACAAGCCGGTGATCGACGCTTTCCTGGAAGACTGCGCCGAAATCGGCGTCAAGGGCATCAGCCTGGTTTCCGACGGCGAAAGCTCGGTGTCGCCGGTTTTCGAGCACACCATCATCCGCGGCAGCGAACTCGGCCTGTCGATGGCCACCGGCACCAACGGCTTCCTGCTGACGCCCGATGTCGCCGAGCGCATCCTGCCCCACCTGACCTACCTGCGCATCAACATCTCGGCCGGCGAACGCGCCCGCTACGCCGAGATCATGGGCGTCAAGGAGTCATTCTACGATCGCGTTCTGGACAACATCCGGCACATGGTGCGCATCAAGCGCGAACGCGGCCTGACGGTGACCATCGGCCTGCAGATGGTGCTGATGCCACAATTCGGCGACCAGGTGCTGCCGCTCGCCAAACTGGGCGCCGAACTCGGCGTCGACTACTGCATCTTCAAGCACTGCAGCGACAACGAGGACGGCGACCTGCAGGTTGATTACGAAGGGTATCCGCAACTTTTCGCCATCCTGCGCGAAGCTGAGGCGCTATCCACCGACGGCTACCAGGTCTCGGTCAAGTGGTCGAAGATCACCACCGGCGAAAAGCGCAGCTACCAGCGCTGCTACGGCCCGCCCTTCATCATCCAGCTCTCCGGTTCCGGCCTGGTGGCGCCCTGCGGCATGCTGTTCAACGAGCGCTACAAGAAATTCCACATCGGCAACATCTGCGAGACCCGCTTCAAGGACATCTGGCAGAGCGAACACTACTGGGAAGTGATGAATTACCTGGCCTCGCCGGATTTCAATGCGCAGACCATGTGCGGCACCCTCTGCCTGCAGCACAAGGTCAATGAAGTACTCGACGCCTCCCGCCGCGGCGAGATCGAACTCGCCACGCCGGCCGGCCAGCCGCCGCAACACATCAATTTCATCTGAGGCAGGGCATCATGAATACATCCCTCTCTCTGACCGAACTGCAACAGTCAGCCATCCGGGCCGCCGGCCAGCCGATCCATGGCACGGCCGACGCACCGTTACGCATCGCCATGGCCAATGGACTGATCGCCAGCGCCACTTTCGCGCCCTCCGGCGAGCCGCAGACCGACGCCTGGCGTGAACTGTATTGCCAGACCATCGAAGGCCTGCCTGCCGAGGAAGCAGCCGCCCATGGCGCCAGCTACGTCCTGTACGGCCTGTTGCAGGGGCGCCGGCTGGCTGATTGTCCGGGTATCGTCACGCCGGCCGTGCTCGCTCCGGTGCTGGCCGACATCGAACAGGCCTTGCGTGCCCGTCGCCCAAGCTGGCGCAGCAGGGCCGGCATGGCACCGCTCGAGACCGCCGCTTTCCTGGCCGTACCAGCCAACTGGCGTGAATTGACCGGGGACGAGCGACTGAACCGGCTGCGCACGGCGCTGGCCGAGGCGGTCGGCAAAGGCGCCCTGCCCGACCTCGGCCTCAAGGTCGAGCGCCTGGAAGACGACATCCGCGGCCGGCCGGTGCGCATTACGCTGACCTACGCAAAAGCGGCCGATACGGCGCAACTGCCGGGCGCCATGCGCGCCATCGAAGGCTTGTTGCGCCGCGAGGTCGCGCCCTGGCTGGAAATCTACGCCGAGGAACGCCAGGACCACAACAAGCTGCGCCGGACCATACTCATCGATCAACGCCCCGCCTCGGACTGAAGCAGCCGCATGCCCCTCATCTCCGTCGTCATCCCGGCCTACAACTACGGACGCTACCTGCCCTGCGCCATCAACAGCATCCTCGACCAGGATGGCCCGGACCTCGAAGTGGTCATCGTCGACGACTGCTCGACCGACGATACGCCGCAGCAGGTCGCCCCCTTCCTCGCCGATCGGCGGCTGCGCTACCTGCGCAACACCGCCAACCTCGGCGCCGTCCGCAACATCAACAAGGCGGTTGGCGAAGCCCGCGGCGACTTCATCCTGCTGCTCGGCGCCGACGATTTCCTTCTGCCGGGCAGCCTGCGGGCGCTGCTCGATGCGTTACAGAGACACCCCGAGGCGGGCCTCGCCTACGGCAATTACGTTTTTGCCGACGAAAACGACCGCATCCTCGACATCGTCCGCCATCCCGGCCACATTCCGGCCTCACTGCCGCCCTGGCGCGACGACTTTCCCGACCTGCTGAGTTACGATCATTACATCAATCTGGGAACCGCACTGTTCCGACGCCCGGTCATCGAAAAATACGGTTTCTTCGACCCCCTGCTCAGCATCGACGACTTCCCCGGCCGCTTCTTCCGGGCCACCGACTGGGATCTCTGCCTGCGCCTGAGCCTGGCCGGCGTCCGCTCGAGCTTTGTTTACAGCACCTTGTCGGCCTTTCGCATCCACCCGACCCAGGCGTCCGTCGGCGGCGATTTCGACCAGGAAGGCATTGCCCTGCGCGAATTCGCCGTTCTTCTCGAACGCTATCTGTGTCCGGAAAATGCTTCCCGGCTGGCCGGCCACGAGCGCGCCATCTTCCGGTTGTTGCAGGCAAAGAAAGCCGCCTTTGCGCAAAAGGCCGACCTCGCGACCGTTGCCGACCACGCCACGCTGCAGCGGCGCCTGGGCAATGCAGAGGACTTCCTCCGCCAGTTGGGCGCAGCACCGCTCGATACCGACCTGCAGAGGCCGGCCAGCCTGGCGGTGATCATGGTGGTCAACGACAACCCACAGGACTTCCTCCCCACCCTGGCCGATCTCCGCCAGCAGAAAATCGATGGTCTGCAGGTCTTGCTCATCAACCGTGGCGGCATGGATTTCTCGGCCCTCTGCCATCCCTGGCGGGCGCTCCAGTTGCCCGGCAGCACAGTCGCCGCAGCGCGTTGCCACGGTGTCCAACTGACCGACAGCGACGCCTTGTGGTTCATTGATGCCGGCAGCCGGCTGCCCCCCGGCTCCCTGGCAAGCGCCAGCGCAGCCCTGACCGGTGCGCTGGCCGTCCAGGCGATCGCCGAGCATTGCGCACCGACCAATACGAGCTCCGACCTCACCACCTGGGCGGGCGCGCTGGCGGCGCTGCTGCCGGCAGGTCATCCCTGGCGCTCGGGGCCACCACCGCTGTCGGCATTCGTTCTGCGCCGCACCGTCTATCACCGGCTCGGCGGCTTTGAAAAGAGCCTCCGATTGCTCGACGACCTCGACTTCCTGCTCCGCCTCCAGCGCCAGTGCCCGATCCAGCCCCTGGCCTGCGCGCTGCGGCCGCTGCCAATGCTCGACAGCATGCTCCGCCTGGCCCGCGAATCAGGCCAGCCGGACCTCATCGCCAGCAGCCTGCAAAGCATCGCCGAACGCCAGCCCGCTATTTGACATGTCCGCCCCGACCTTTTCCATCATCATCACCACCGTCGACCGGCCAGCCCTGCTGCTCGACGCGGTCAACAGCGTTCTCGCCCAGACGTGCACCGATTTCGAACTGATCGTGGTCAACGATGGCGGACCGGACCTTGACCCGCTGCTCGGCCAACTCGATCCCCGCCTCGTGCTGCTGCGCCTGCCCGGGAAGAGTGGCCCGGGGCGCGCCCGTAACCGGGGCGCCGCGATCGCCAGCGGCCGCTTCATCGGCTTCCTCGACGACGACGACCTGTTTCATCCCGAGCACCTGGCCATCCTGCTCGCCGCGCTCGAGAGCGCACCTGAGGCCGTGGTCTATAGCGATGCCGTCGTCTTTCATGAAGTGATCGAAAACGGCGTCCGCCGCCTGGTCAACCGCGCGACGCCCTGGCAGCATGTCCTGTTCATCAGGCAGCGGCTGTGGATTCACAATTTCATTCCGGTCCAGACCTTCGCCGTCAGCCTTCAATCCTTCCTCGCCGTCGGCGGTTTTGATGAAGACCTGCGCGCCTTCGAGGACTGGGATCTGCTGCTCAAGCTGGCCGCCCGCCACGACTTCATCCATCTCCCGAAAACGACTTCCGAAATCCGCATGCGGCCGGAGGCGGGCGGCCATCGTTCGGCCAGCGTCAAGGACGACCGTTCGGAAGCGGCGATCATCGAAGCCCTATATCAGCGCCATGGCGACCTCGGTGACCCGCTGATCAGGGAAGGGCGCCAACGCGTGCGGCAGAGCGGCTTTATCAGCGGCCCGGATTTCCTGGTCGTCGATTCCAACGCCGCCGGCCTCGCCTATCAGACTTGGCTGGCCAGGCATCCGGCGAAAACAACCGGAAGCGCAGAGCCGGCCACCGCCCTGCTGCTCCTCGTCACCAGCGCGCCGGACAAGGCGAGCTGGCTGGACGCGACGCTGGCTTCTTTCGCCCAACTTCGCGGCAAGCACCACCGCCTGGTCGTCTTTGCCAATACCGCCAGCGCCGCTGAAGCGGCTTTCCCCAAATCCCCCGATCCGCGCATTCGCCGGCAGGCGGTAAGCTCGCTCGACGATCACGCCGGCCTCTGCCTGGCTTTCAACGAGGCCATTGTCCGCCACGACGGCGACTGGGTCGCCATCCTGCCCGCCGGCAGCACGCTGGATGCCGACCTCGCCGACCGCCTCGCCACATTTTCCACGGCCGCCGCCGTCTATACCGATCACGACTGCATCATCCATCCCCAGGGCATCCGCTGCCAACCCGCCTTCAAGCCGGACTTCAACCCGGACCTGCTGGCCGCCGAGGATTACATCGGCCCGGCCCTTTGGCTGCGCCGCGAGGAAATTCTCGACCGGGGCGGCCTGCAGCCCTTCCCCGGCCTCGGGCTGCAGGAAATCCTCTGGCGCATTGCCGAGACCGCCGGCGCCGACGCCATCGGCCACCTCGCCGAACCGCTGCTCCACCTGCCGGCCGGTGAAGCCCCGCCGCCCATCCAGCAGGCGGCCCGCCAGGTTGTCGTTGAGCAGCATCTGGCCCGTCGGCAAACCGGCGCCCGGGTCAGCGCCGGCCCGCTGGCCGATACCTTGCACATCGAATATCCGCTGCCGACGACGCCCCTCGTTTCCATCGTCGTCACCGCACCGGCCGAGCCGGCGCTGCTGCTGCGCTGCCTCAACAACCTGCGGGAAAAGACCGACTACTCGACCTACGAAATCCTGCTCGCCGTTCCCGCCGGCTCGCCGCTGATCGCCGAATGCCTGGCCCTTGCCGCGTTCGGCGGCCACACCGTCCGTGCCCCGGCGATCCCGGCCGGCAGTTCGCTAGCCGCTGCCCGCAATCACGCCGCAGCGGCCGCCCGCGGCAGCTTGCTGGCCTTCATCGCCGGTTCCACCGAAATCGTCCAACCCGACTGGCTGGCCAGCCTGGTCCGCCATGCCTTGCGCCCGGAAGTGGGTGCGGTCGGCGCCCGCCTGCTCGCCCCGGACGGCACGGTCAGCGGCGGCGGCCTGATCCTCGGCGCCGGCGGCGGCGCCGGCCCGGCCTTCGCCGGTCAGACCTACCGCGCGCCGGGCTACCTCAACCGCCTGCAACTGGTGCACAACCTGAGCGCTATCAGTGGTCGCTGCCTGCTCGTCGGCACCGCCCTTTTCCGAGAAACCGGCGGCTTCGCCGCGGCCGACTTCCCCGATCGCCACGCCGACACTGATTTCTGCCTGCGCCTGGGCGAACAGGGCCGCCTCATCGTCTGGAATCCACAGGCGGTGCTGGCCGATCATGCGGCGGCCGACAATCCCGAGGCGACACCCGCCTTGCTTCGGCGCTGGGGCCATCGCCTGACCGACGACCCCGCCTACAATCACCACCTTTCCCTGCACTGCGGCAATTTCCTCGTCGATCCGGAACGCCGAGACCTGAGCCACGCTCCCCAATGATCCCCGACGGCAAATCCCCCCTGGTCAGCATTCTCGTCTGGTCCGACCACTGCGCCGAGTTGCTGGCGGCGACGCTCGACTCGCTTCTCCTCCAGACCTATCCGACTAGCGAAATCCTGGTCATCGACAACGCCTCGGGCGATGCCAGCCCGGCCATCCTCGCCGCCTATGCCGCAGCCTACCCGGGAAAAGTGGACTACATCCGCCTCGAGCAGCCGATGCAGCGCACTGCCGCCGAACATGGCCAGCGCCACCGCCTGCGCGGCGAATTCGTCGCCTTCGCCAGTGCCGGCAGCCGCTCGGCGCCGAACCGGATCGCCAGCAGCATTGAACACTTGCTGACGGCGCCCAACCTGGGCGCCGTCTGTTCGCGGATCAGCGGCGAGGACGAACGCGGCAAGCCGGTCGAATCCCGGTACCAGCAGCGCATCAACGAGGGCGACGTAATCCTCCGCCGGCGCCTGCCCCGCGAAGGCAATATCATTGACCCCGACAGCGTCACGCTGCGCCGTCGTTTCCTGGACAGCCAGCCCTTCAATCCGGCCTTCGCCCACTGCGGCCATCTGCCCCTCTGGCTGCACATCCTGGACGACAGCGAACTGCTGCGCGACAACGATGTCTGGGTCAAGCACCAAAGGTCAGCCAGCGCTACCGAGGCGGCACCCAGCCTGGCCGAGGCCTACGAAACCGTGGCCTGCATTGCCGCCGCTTTCCGGCGCTGGCGGCTTGACCAGTATTTCCGTTTTGCCACCCGCGAGGGAACGCCGGAACGGCGCATCGAGGAAGCAGCCGGCCAAGCCCAACTGGCGCAGCAACTGGTCGAACTGGATCGCAAATTCTTCGGCCGGCCGGCGATTGGCTGCCACGAAGCCTATTTCCATGCCCTGGCAGCAGTTGCCGGCGCTCCGCTCTGCCTGGAAGCCCAGGAAGCCCTGCAACTGGTCGAGCGTTGCCTGGGCGACGGCTGTCGTGCCGCCGGCGGGCCTTCGCGCCCTTTGAGCGACTGGCAGGCCGCCCCCGCGGCCGAAATCCCCGACCTCACGAACTCCAGGACCTCGCCGACAACTACCCGCTATCGGCGCTGGCAGGAAAAACATGCCTTGCAGGAAATCGACGGCGCATATTTCGCCGAACACATGGTTCGCCTCTGGCAACAGCGGCCGGCCTTCGTTGTTCTTGAGCTGCCCGGTCCGCGCACGACGCTGGCGGAACGCCTGGCCGACCAGCTTTACCCGGCGGCCTTTGCCCGCACTGCCATTGCCTCCGAAAGCCTGGGCGCCAGCCTGCAAGGCATCCCGCCCGGCAAGATGGCCGGCAGCAACTGGCTGTTCCTGCTACCCCACGGCGCGCGGCCCGAACCGGCCGCCCTGCTGCAACTGGGCGAAGCGATCAATCGCAAGCCCGAAGCGCTGGCCTGGTACGCCGACGACGAATTGATGACGGCCGATCGTCCAGCACCCCTGCCCCGTTTCAAACCCGACACCGACCCCCTGCTGCTGACCGGCAGCAACTATCTCGGCGCCCTCGCCATCCGCCTCGATGCCGCTCTGGTCCAATCCGGCAGTCCCCTCGACGCCGCCACGCCCTACGCCCTGGCACTGGAATTGCTGGCGCAACGGGGCCGGGCGAGCCTCGGCCATATTGCGGAAATCCTGGTCAGTCTCGAGGAGTTTGAAGTGCCGGCCGAGGCCGAATCCCGGGCGCTGCAGCAACATCTTGCCGCGTACCGTCCGGACCGCGAACTGTTGCCCGGCCCCTTCCCGGGCACTCGCTGGCTGGGATATCCGGCGCCCACGGCATCGATCGGCCTGGTCGTCATCCAGCCGCCCGGCCAGCGCTTCGATCCGGCCGGCCTCGAGGCACTGCTGGCGAGCACGGTCGGAGCCAGCGAAATCCTGGTTTGCGCCGAAGGCAGCCAGACGCTGCCGGCCAGCGTCCGGGCGCTGCCCATCCAGCCCGGCGACAACCTGGCCACCGTCGGCAATCGGGCGGCGCAGCTGGTGACGAGCGATTATCTGCTCTTTATCGGCAGCAGCAACCGACCGCGGCGAGCCGACTGGCTGGTGCAGGCGGCGGGCCTGGCGGCCGATGGCGATTACGCGGCGGTCGGCGTCGCCGGACTCGATCCGGAGAGCGGCAATTACTGGGGGGCAGGCACCGTGATCGGCATCGGCGGCGGCTTCGACAGCCTCCACGGCAGCACGCTCGGCCCCCGTCAGCGCGGCCATCTCGACCGGGCCGCCGTCGCCCATGAGATATCCGCGATCGCCGCCGACGGCCTGCTGACGCGGCGCGACGCCTTCGTGGCGGCGGGCGGTTTCGATGCGCAGTGGCAAATGCCCGAGGTGATCGCCACCGATTACTGCCTGCGTCTGGGCCAGGCGGGCCAACGCATTGCATGGACACCGCAGGCCGTAGTCGAGCGCCGGCAACCCGGCATGGCCTGGCCCGAACCGCCGATCGAGACGCAGATGGCTTTGCGCGACCGCTTCATCGCCCGCTGGCTGCCGCAATTGGCCGCCGATCCCTGCTGGAATCGCCATCTCTCCCTGCTGACGCCGACCGCCGAGCCGGAAGACGATCTGGTTTTTCGCTGGAACCCCGACTACCGCGATCGCCTGCGTATCCTGGCGCTGCCCATGCCGGCCTCCGGCCAGGCCGAGTACCGGGTGACCGCCCCCTTGCGCGCCCTCGACAACGCCGGTCTGGCGCAGACCCTGCTCGCCTGCGAACCGCTGCCCGATCGCGAACGCGCCCCGATTCCCAGCGAACTGGCCCGTCTGGCGCCGGATACCCTGTACTTGCAGGCCGCTTTCGATGACGTCCGTTTTCACGGTCTGCGCTCGGCCGCCCATTTCAACCCCGACATTTTCCGCATCTTCAGTCTCGACGACCGAATCTCCGACATGCCGGCCTACAACGCTTCCAGCAAGGCGCTACCGCGCGATGTAGTGATGCGCCGGATGAGCGAGGCACTGCGCTGCTGCAACCGCCTGGTGGTCAGCACCGAGCCGCTGCGGGAAGTTTATCGGCATGAGATCGACGACATCGTGGTCGTTCCCAATCGGCTGGAAAAGGCGCGCTGGTGCGGTCTACACCCCGAGCCGGTCGATGGCCCGCGGCCGCGGGTCGGCTGGGCCGGCGCCCTGCAGCATGCCGGCGATCTGGCGATGATCAGGGAAGTCGTCGAGACCCTGGCCGGGGAAGTGGATTGGGTTTTCTTCGGGATGATCCCGGCGGGCTGCGAACCGTTCATCAAGGAATTCCACGGCACCGTCCACCTTGATGCCTACCCGGCCAAACTGGCTTCCCTGAATCTCGACCTCGCCGTCGCGCCGCTCGAAATCAATCTCTTCAACGAGTCGAAGAGCAATCTGCGTCTGCTCGAATATGGCATTTTCGGCTGGCCGGTGATCTGTACCGATATCGATCCCTATCGGACCAACGCGGCACCAGTCTGCCGCCTGCCCAACCAGGCCAGGCGCTGGATCGCCGCCATTCGCGAGCATCTCGCCGATCGCGACGCCTTGCGTGCCCGGGGTCAGGAGCTGCAGTCCTGGGTTCATCGGCATTACCTGCTGGAAGACCACCTGGACGACTGGCTGAAGGCGCTTAGTCCGCGTTGAATCGAGCCGCCAGTCGGCCTGCCGGAGCGGGAATCAACAGTTTGCAGCCCCCTTCGTGATCAGCGGGCGAGCCGAGGACTGAAGGCCGGACAGTCCGGACTCTAGGCCGCGGCATGGGAGACTCCCGACTTAATTCAGCGTTTTCAGTTGCTCGGCAACCTGCGCGCCGAGACCGGCCCAGTCTCCGGGTTGCGTCTGCCGGAAAATGCGCATGCCCGGATACCAGGGCGAATCGTCCCGCCCTTGCAACCACCGCCAGTCGGCATCGAAGGCCAGCAACAGCCAGACCGGCTTGCCGAGGGCACCGGCCAGATGGGCAATCGACGTATCGATGGTAATCACCAGGTCGAGGTTGCTGATCAGGGCTGCCGTGTCGTCGAAGTTGCCGACCAACTCCATCAGGTCGACCAGTTGGCCGGCCTGCACCATGGCCCGCCGCCCGTCCTCGCCGCCGCCTTTCTGCAGGGAAACCCAGCGCACGGCGGATTCGCCGAGCAGCGATTCGACCACCGCCCAAGGCAGGTCGCAGCGATGCCGGAAGCGCGGCGACTTGCCGCTGTTCCAGCACAGACCAACTTTCTTCTGCCGCCCGGCAGGAATACGGAAACCCCAGAGCGCAGCCTGCATGGCTTCGACCTTGAGGTAGGGCGCCGCCATGCCCCAGTCGGCGACGGACAACTGCAGCGCAAAAGGCAGACTGGCGATCGGGCAGATCCAGTCGAAGCGGGCATCGTCCGTGACCTGCTCGACCACCTCGCAAATGCCCTCGAGGGATCGGGCCAGCAATTTGCTCAGGGCCGGCCGGGTCTGCACGCAGACCCGCTCGAAACGGCTAGCCACCTCCGGGATCAGGCGCAGGAACTGCAGGTTGTCGCCGAAGCCCTGCTCGGCAGTGACCAGCAGTGTCGCGCCGGCGGCCGGCACTTCACCCTGCCACTGGGGCAGTTCGGCTTCGAGCGGGTGATGGAAGACCGAACTGGCCGCCCGACGTGCTTCATAGTAGGTCCAGCCTTCGTCGGTTCGGCCGCGCTTGAGCAGGAAGCAGGCGAAGGAGAAACCCAGTTCCTGCGGGCATTCGTCGCCCACCGCCGCGAGCAGCGCACGGAAGACCTCCTCCGCGTCGTCGTCGCGGTTCAAGCGAGCCAGGGCATTGGCCAGGTTGATCAATAGCGGCAGGTCGCCCGGCGCCTTGGTCAGGCCGTCCTCGAAACAGGCCAATGACTCCTCGTAGCGCCCCAGTTCGCGACAGGCGATGCCCCGCTGATTGGCGACCTCGGCGTCATCGAGGCCGAAACTCCCGGCCATGTCGAGCGCCTGCAATGCATCGACAAACCACCCCTGGCTGATGAACAGTTTGGCCAGGCCGACGTAAGTTGCGGCATCGCGCGGATCGTCCTGGATGAGGCCTTCGTAGGCGGCGATCGCATCCTTTATGCGACCGGCCGCCCCCAGCGCTTCGGCGAGGTTAGCCTGCACCGTACGCTGCCCGGGCGCGCGCTCGAGCGCCTGTTGAAAAGCGGTGACCGCATCGTCGGCGCGCTCGAGTTCGAGAGCGACAACGCCATAATTGTTGTAAAGCTCGAAGCCACCCACGCCGCTTTCGGCGACCCGACGGTAATTGTCGTAAGAAGCTTCGCGCCGGCCGAGGGCATGTTGCACAGTGGCCAGATGGGCGCGCGCCTCGTGGTCGTCGGGGTCCTGTTCGAGGACGGCTTCGAGCACGGCCTGCGCGCCGGCGCCGTCGCCGGCTGCCAGGGCGGTATCCTTGTCCTTGACCCAGGCGGCAAATGCTGGCGCGGCCGAACCATTGCTTGGCTGGACCATGGCCTCCGGCTCAGGGTCGGCGATCAAGCGCCCGGCCGGTTTGACAGCCCGCAAGACAACCGTCAACTGGGAAAAAACATTGAATTGCGCATTGCCGGCATCGTGAATCTCGGCTTCGCTGATCTCGCCTCTTTGCAGCCTGTCGAGCCACGGCTGCTTCGGATCCAGGGCCAGCGACTCGGTTTCGAAGTCGATGCCGAGGTAATAACCGAGCGGCGTATTGGAAGCCCCCCCAGCCTGCCACAGCGCATTGCTGCGCTGGCTGAACATTTCGAGGCCGGCTACGGTAATCGGGCGGACGTGGGTCGGATCGTTGAGAAATTCATCGGAGCGCGGATGGGGCACGACGATGCGGACCCGGGCGCCGTCGCAGCAGACACGCCACAGTTCCTTCATGATTCCCAGATAGACAGCCGGCACTTGCCCCAAATGTTCAAGGACGTGGACCAGGTCGACTTCATCCACCGAGTCGTCAGGCCAGGGCCACGGCGTCTGCTCGAGATCGAGCACCAGGTCGGGGTGACATCCCGCTTGGGCATCGACATTGACGAAACCGTCGCGCCGGCGGTTGCCGCATCCCAGATTCAATTTTATTTTTTGTCCTGCTACCGATTGCGTCACGACCTGCCCCTTATTCTTTCACCCGCCAGTTATTCGAGAAATGCTGCAATGCTTTACCAGCCCGAGCCACCACGCCATCCCAGGAGCCCATTTCTTGCTGGCGGAATATTCTCATGGCCGGATACCACGGACAATCCTCCCGCGGCGGCAACCAGCGCCAGTCGGTATCGAAACGGTCGAGCATCCAGACCGGCTTGCCCATCGCTCCCGCCAGGTGGGCCACCGCCGTATCGACGCTGATCACCAGATCGAGATGGGCAATAATGGCAGCGGTATCGGAAAAATCCCTGACCTCGGCCATCGGATCGAAGAAACGCTCGGCCCAGCCGTTCTCGGCAATCTCGGCCGCTTCCTTGCCAAACTGGAGGTTAACCCAGTCGACAGCGTCGCCTTCGATCAGCGGCCGCAACAGGCCCAGGGCGACCGTCTTGGCCGAGCGGTAGATAAAGGTTTCGCTGGTCGCCCAGACCAGCCCGACGCGGGGCCGGGTCGCCGGCGGCAAGCGCTCCCGCCAGACAGCGAGCCGCTCCGGATCGGGGCGGATATAGGGGATGGGCGCCGGGATCGTCGCTACCTCGGTGCCGCAACGCCAGGGCAGCGAGAGTAATGGACAGTGGAAATCGTGTTCGGGAATCGGCTGTCCCCAGGGCAGGACATTGATTCCCTCGCCCATTTTCGAGCTGCGGAAAAGCTCGGTCAGGGCGTGCAGCGTGTAGTAGATCAGGGTAACGGTCGGGAAACGGGTCTGCAGTTCGATCAGGTAGCGGGCAAACTGCAGGTTGTCGCCAAAGCCTTGCTCGCTGAAGACGAACAGGGTCTTGCCGTCAAGCGGCTCGCCGGTCCACGACGGTGTCGTTAACGGCGGGCGTTTTTCTGCGAGTTGCGGCAGTTTCCAGCGCGATTCGTAATAGGGCCAGCCGACCGCGTAAGCGCCTTCCGAGAGCAGCAGCAGCCCGAGGTTGAGTTCCGCCGAAGCGTGCCCCGGCTGATTTTTCAGGACGTAGCGAAATTCCCGCTCGGCTTCGGCAAACCGCCGCTGGCGCATCAGCACCGCGCCGTAATTGACGCGCGCATCGACACAATCGGGATCGAGCGCCACGGCCCGGGCAAGCAGCGCTTCCGCCTCGTCCAGAGTCGAGGAGCGTGACATCAGCGCACCCAGATTGGTCTGCGGCGCCACCAGGTTGGGGTTGATCGCCGAGGCGCGGCGCAATACCGCCATCGCCTCGCTGTCCCGCCCCAACTTGCCGAGCACCAGTGCCAGATTATTCAGCGCCTCAGCCATCTCGGGCTCGAGTTCAACTGCGCGCTCATAGGCCTGCCGTGCTGCCTCGAACTCGCCGGCCGTACGTAGCGCATTGCCCAGAAAATAGTGAACGACACCGCCCGCCGCCGGATTAGCTGCCATTTCCTCCCACAGCCGGCGGTACTCCCGGGGATCGCCATTGAGTTCGAGCATGACCCCGAGGTCGTTCAGATAAGCCGGATTTTCCGAATCCGATTGCAGCGCCTGCATATAGGCCTGGGTGGCTTGTCGCCAGTCGCCAAGCTCCTTGTGCAGATCACCCCGCAACTTGTAGACATCGTCCCTGGACTGGACAACCTGGGCCAGCACGGCCAGCGCCTCCGCCCAGCGGCGCTGCAACTGGAGGCAGCGCGCCAGGTTGAAACGCAGATTGTCGTCCGGTCCATGCATCGACATCAGCATGCCGAGCAGGGACTCCGCCTCGCTGAGGCGACCAGCCGCCGTCAAGGCGGCCGCGTAGTCGGAAAGAATGCGCGAATCACCGGGGGCCAACTGGGCGGCCCGCGCCAGCAGCGTGACGGCTTGTTCGGCATCTCCGGCCTGCAGGCGAACGCCGCCCAACGCGGCCAGCAAGCCCGGCTGATCGGGCTGCAGGACCAAGGCACTGCGGATATCTGCCTCCACCCCGGCCAGGTCCTTTACGTCACCCATAGAATGCTGTTCCTTGTGCATTTGTCGGCGTGGAGTTTAGCACCGCAAAAATTCCCTAAAGTTTTTTTCACCACCGTCGTAAATAGACTCAAGGGACAAATCCCAGACCTTCTTCGGAGACTCGAAGATCCGACTATCAGTTCGTAAGGAGAAATAAAATGGCACAAGTTGTATTCACAAACATCTACTCCGAAAACGCTCAGCGCAACCTGGCCAAGAACTCCAGCGGCCTGGCAACTGCACTGCAACGCCTCTCTTCGGGTCTGCGCGTCAATTCATCGATGGACGATGCCGCCGGCTTGGCCGTCGCCTCCAAGATGGAAGCCCAATCACGCGGCATCGCCGTCGCCGAACGTAACGCCTCCGACGGTATTTCCTACGCCCAGACGGCGGATAGCTCCTTGGCGAGCGTCAGCGACATGCTGCAGCGGATGCGCGAACTGGCCACGCAATCCCTGAACGGCGCCATCGGCGATACGGAACGCGGCTTCATCAACAACGAATTCTCGCAACTGCAGGCTGAAGCCAACCGCGTGCAAGGTGCGGCCAAGATCAACGGCACCTCGGTATTCAGCACCTTCTCGTTCCAGATCGGTGCCAATGCGTCCGACACGCTGTCGGCCACCTTCACCAGTACGGATATCAGCGGCACCAGCGTGTCGACCACCGCCGGCGCATCTACGGCCCTGGCCAGTGTGGATGCCTGGATCAACTCGATGGCATCGAACCGTTCGACCATCGGCGGCGTCAACTCCCGTCTGAACAGCACCATCACCTACCTGCAGGCGGCCAAGGAAAACCAGGACGCAGCCCGCAGCCGGATCATGGATGCCGACTTCGCTGCCGAAACCGCTTCGCTCACCCGCTTCCAGATTCTGCAACAAGCTGGTACGGCCATGGTTTCCCAAGCCAACGCTGTCCCCAACCAAGTGCTGAGCCTCTTGCGCTAAGCCCTATCGGCTAGCATAAGGAACGCATCAGAATGAGTCGGCTCCGCCCATCGAGGCCGGGGCCGGCTTCCGTTTTAATGACAGGAGATTTCCATGGCAATCTCATCAGTAAATACGCAGACCGTCGCACCGGTCCAGATGCCAGGCCAAGGCGCCCGGGACGACAAGAAGCTCACCGACGATGCGGCGACCGCCCGCGCCACCGCACCAGGTTCGGACACCTCCTTGATTGCTGCCGCCGACAAGCGAAATGCGGCGGTCAATATCCAAAAAGGCAGCAACAACACTGACGAAAACAAGTCAGACAAGACGCGCGAACCCGATGCCAAGTCGGTGCATGACGCGGTAAACCGTCTGCAAGATTTCGTACAGTCGGCCACCAGCGATGTACAGTTCTCGGTAGACGAAAAAAGCGGCATTCGCATCGTTTCTGTCGTCGACAAGGCAACCAAGGAAGTCATCCGGCAAATGCCTTCGAAAGAAGCGGTTGAACTTGCCAGGGCTCTGGATAAACTCCAGGGTTTGATAATCAAGCAAACGGCCTGAGCTCAGCTCGGGCTGTCTCCTCTTTCGTGAAGGAGGCCCGACATGGCCAATATTTCTTCCCTCGGGGTTGGTGCAGGCATCGACCTGAATTCCCTGTTGACCAAATTGATGGCATCCGAGAGTGTGCCGATCACCCAACTCAACGCCAAGCAGGCAAGTTACCAGAGCCAGTTGTCGGCCTACGGCCGGATTCAGAGCGCCGTCGAAACCCTCACCACGGCGGCAAAAGCCATCGGCTCGGCCAGCACCTTCAAGGGATTCCAGGCCACGGTGGCTGACACCACGTATGCCACGGCAACCGCCACCAGCTATGCCGCCCCCGGCACCTTTTCCCTTCGCGTCGACAAGCTGGCCCAGGCCAACAAGCTGCAATCGGGCGTCAACCCGAGCGTCGCCGCCGGAACGTTGAGCATCGAACTGGGTGACATTTCCAGCGGCAGCTTTGTCGCAAAATCCGGGACGTCGCCGGTCCCGGTCACGTTTACCGGCAGCACTCTCGAAGACTTGCGCGCCGCGATCAATAGCGCCAACACCGGCACGACAGCGACGATCGTCAATGGCTCGGCCGGCCCGCAACTAATGCTGACGAGTAACGAAACCGGCGCCGCCAACTCCATCAAGATTACCGGAAGCGGCGGCCTGTCCGGGCTGACCTACGATCCGACGGCGCCGAGCACCGCCTTCACCGAAAAAGCCGCCGCCCAGGATGCAGTCGCCCAGATCGACGGGGTTGCCGTCAAATCGGCGACCAATACGCTGACCGAAGTGATGACCGGCGTTTCGATTACGCTCAACAAGGTACACGACCCGCTGCAACCGACCGACGCGACCACGCTGACCATCGGCAACGACACGACCGGCATGACGACGCGCGTCAACGCTTTCGTCACGGCCTGGAACAATCTCAACACCCTGGCCAAGGGCCTGACGCAGTACGACCCGACCAGCAACACGGGATCCACCCTGAGCGGTGATGGAACGATAAGGAGCGTCGTCAGTCAGCTGCGCGACATTCTGTTTTCGGCACCGAGCGGCGCCAGCAGCCAATATCCACGACTGGCCGACCTTGGCGTTGCCATTCAGTCGGATGGCTCGCTAAGCCTGGACAGCACGAAGCTTTCCACGGCCATCGCCACCAACCTGTCGGCAGTCACTGCCACCGTCAATGCCTTCGGCAGCGCCTTCCAGACCACTGCCGCCGCAATGACGAGTACCGGCGGCACCATCAGCAATCGCGAAGATGCGCTGAATACCATCATCAAGGGGATGGACAGCCGCCGCGAGGCCCTGCAACGCCGGATTGATGCGGTCCAGGCGCGTTACCAAAAGCAGTTCACCAATCTCGATGTGCTAATGGGTCAGATGCAGACCCAGTCAACCTATCTGACCCAGCAACTCGCTAAACTGTAATGAGGTAAGATAGATTCATGTTCTCATCCCAGCTCAATCCCCTCAAAGCCTACGAAAAAGTCAGTCTGGATATTGCCGTCCAGTCGGCGAGCCCACATCAGCTCATCCTGATGCTCTTCGAGGGCGCCCGGCAGGCCTTGGCCAATGCCCGCCAAGGCATGGAAGCCAAGGACATCCCCAAGAAGGGGATGGCGATATCCAAGGCCATCGACATTATTCTCAACGGCCTGCGTTCGAGCATCAATCTGGAAGCGGGCGGCAAACTCTCTGAGGATCTCTGGGCTCTCTACGACTACATGGGACGTCGCCTTCTGCATGCCAACTTGCATAACGACATCGGCGCACTCGACGAAGTTTCGAGCCTGCTCGGCGAAATCCATTCGGCCTGGATAGAAATCGGCGACAAAGTGGGTGAAGCCTCGTCGTCAGCTCCCTAGCCGTCTGCCACCATGCCTTCCGCGCACCTGACCCGCCTGAGGAGCCTGCATGCACATTATGTTGCCTGCCGGGACTTGGCGATCAAGGGAGATTGGGAAGGCTTGACGCGTAGCGCCGAGCACGGCCTCGTCCTGTTCCGGAATTGGCAGCAGGCCGAAGCCCTGCCTGAGGCGGAACGGGCTGAAGCGAAACAACTGCTGACTGACACGCTCGCCGCGGACGAGGTCGTTCGCTCCCTGGTGAGCTCCTGGATGACCGACGTAGAGCCGCTACTGCGCACACTGAACAAACGGCCATGATCCCCTCGGACGTCGCCAGCCGTTTGCGGCTGCTCACGCCGGAGCAGTTGCAGGCATCCCCGGACAACCAGCCGATTGTTCCGACCCAGAAGATCGCCGATGTTCTCGGCGGCCTGGTTCCGGGGCAACGTATATTTGCCGAAATCCAGGCCTTGATGCCGAATGGCACTTATCGCGCCATCGTCGCCCAACGCGAAATTGCGCTCGCCCTTCCCTTCTCGGCCAAGGCCGGCGACACCATGGAACTGGAAGTCACCGAAAGCGACGGCAAGATCGCCCTGGCTTTGGTGGCCAATCGTTCAGATGGTGCGGCCGCCAAACCATCGACGGAATCGGTATCGACTTCGCTGAGCCCGGCAGCCAAGCTGATCGGCACGCTGATGAATGGCATCGAAACCGAGAGCAAACGCGCCCCGCCGGCACCGCTGAACGGCAGCGAACCGCTGGTCGACAAGATGCCCCGGACAGGTGCCGAACTGGCGCCGGTGCTGAAACAGTCCTTGACCCAGAGCGGGGTTTTTTACGAGGCACACCAGGCCCGCTGGGTTGCCGGCGAACTTCCAGCCGCAGCACTGAAGAATGAACCCCAGGGGCGCTACCCCGCACTTTCGGTCGCCACGCTGCCGAATATCGCCACCACGCCCGGCGAAGCCGGCCAGCCCGCCAGTGTCGCATCTGCCACCGTTGCTGCAGCAGCGTCCGAGAGCCTGCTCTACACGGCCAAGCCGGAAACCGGCGAAATGGCGGCCGCAGCGCTGCCGAGCGAAAATCAGGGCAAAACTGCGCTGGCGCCAGCGACAATTGCCGAAAATAGCCCGCCCGGGGCACGAATTGGCGAGCCCGGTAACATGACCGGCAGCCAGGCCGCCGCGCCAGCCCTGGCAGCGAACACCCCATCCGTCCGGACTGATGCCGACCTGGTGAGCGCTACCGGCAACCTGATTCCCAAGGAACTGACGGCACTGGTTCAGCAGCAACTGGATGGCCTCGCCACCCAGAACTTTGCCTGGCAAGGCCAGATCTGGCCGGGGCAACAGATGCAGTGGGAAGTCGGTGAAAAGGAAGATGGCAGCCGTTCCCAGGACCAATCCCCGGCCCGGCAATGGCAGACCCGTCTCAAACTCGATCTTCCCCGCCTTGGCAACATCGATGCGACGCTGCATCTGGGCGCTGACGATCAACTCAATGTCGCGATCACCACCGGCTCCGGCGACAGCGAGGCCCAACTGGTCCAGGCGACCGAGGAGTTGCGCCAGCAATTCGCGAATGCCGGACTGCACCTGACCCAATTCACCCTGCGACATGGCGAAATCCCCGAATAACCCGGCGCGCGAAGCCGTCGCCCTGGCCTACCGGCAAATTGACGCCGCACCCCGCGTCGTCGCTCGCGGCAAGGGCCTGATCGCCGAAGAGATCATTGCCCGCGCCCGGGAACACGGCATTTACGTCCATGAGTCGCCGGAACTCGTCGCCCTGCTGACCCAGGTCGACATCGACCAGAGCATTCCGCCCCAGCTTTACCTGGCGGTCGCCGAATTGCTCGCCTGGCTGTATCGCATCGAGCATGGCGAGGCGGCCACCCCGCCCCCCATTTGAAGAGCCGCCACGGGAATTTGGCAGCGCGAGATTGGACCTGGTTTACCATTGCCGTTTTGAACCTTGAGCTTTCTTCGTATGCTGCTGTCCCGGGAAGAATCCACACCGCCGATCTTTGAAATCGATGCGCCGAACGAATTTGGTCAATTCCTGCTGACCAATCGCCAGGAAGTCATTTTCTTTCTCCAGTTGCTGTGGCAGCGGCACAGCATGGCGACGGCCTACCTCGACGATGGGCAGCAGTTCTTTGCCACTTCCATCGTCGCCGTCGACGAAGCGGACAACCTGCTTTATCTCGACCCCTCGGCCGAGCCGGCGGTCAACCAGCAGGCGCTGGCCGCCCGGCAAATCACCGTGGTCGCCAAACTTGATCGCGTCAAGATGCAGTTCCGCCTGTCGGCTCTGGCCACAGAAAAACACCAGGACCGGGACATTCTGTGCGCCTCGCTGCCGGCATCAATTCTGCGCTTGCAGCGCCGGGAATATTTCCGCCTCGAACCGCCACTGGCGGCACCGATCCGCTGCAAGCTGGCGGCGCCGCAAGGTGATGCCGAAAACCGCATTTTCGAATTGCTCCTCTCCGATATCAGCGGCGGAGGCATCAGTCTGGTCGGCGCCACCGAAGACGCAGCAGACTTTCCGCGCGATGCGCTGTTTCAGAATTGTCGCCTGGAAATCCCCGGCGAAGGCGTTCTCCAGGTCAATCTGCGAGTGCGCAAAGTCATCGAGATATCCGATCGCAACGGCGAGCACAGCCTGAGAATCGGCTGCGAATTCGTCAACCTGCCGGGCTCCCGCCAGGCCTTCATCGAACGTTACATCGCCCGGATCGAGCGCGAGCGCAAAGCGCGCAATAGCGAACCCGCAGGTTTTTAAATCTGCATGTTCATCACGTCCTGATAGGCCGTGACGAGTTTGTTGCGGACCTGGACCATTTCCTGGAATGACACGCTGGCCGTTTGCAGCGCGATCATCACTTCATGCAGGTTCTGGCTGGTATCACCGGCCGCGAGCTTCTGCCCCATCTGGTCGGCCTGCTGCTGGGTCTGATTGACCTTGTCGATGGAGCCTTTGAGAATCTGGGCGAAATCGGCCGAGCCGGGCGCAACGGTGCTTTCAGCCGTTTTCCCGCTGGCCTGTGCGGCGGTGGTCCGCAGCACGCTCAACATTTGTTCGATTCCTTGGGTATCCATGATCCGCTCCTAAAACATCGGGTATTTACAAGCAATTCTCAGGCCAGAATCAATCCTTGTAATGCCCTTCGTCCCGGTACTGCTGCAACTTGTAGCGCAAGGTCCGCTCCGATATACCGAGGCGCTCGATTGCCTGTTTCCTTGAGCCGCCAACTTCGGCCAAGGTACGCAGGATGTGGTCGCGCTCCAGATCCTTCATATTATCGGCTCTTTTTGCCGTTTCCGGCAGCCCGGGCGCCTCTTCTGCCGGCACCGCCGCTGGTCCGACTGGTGCCGCGGCGAATGGCCGCGGCACCAGGTTGAGGTGCTCGGGAGCGATGCTGGCGCCGGTCGACAGGATCAGGGCGCGCTGGATGACATTTTCCAGCTCACGCACATTGCCCGGCCAGTCATGCGCCGTCAGGGCCGCTTCGGCAGCCGGCGACAGCGCGACACCGGTCCGCCCCAACCGTCCGCCGTGCTCGACGACGAAATGGCGGGCGATGGCGACGATATCCTCACGCCGTTGCCGCAAGGCGGGGATTGCTACCGGAAAAACGTTCAAACGGTAGAACAGATCTTCGCGAAAGACGCCCTTGCTCACGGCTTCCGCCATGTCCCGGTTCGAGGTGGCGATGATGCGGATATTGAGCCCCACCGGCTTCTTGCCGCCGACCCGTTCCACTTCGCGCTCCTGGAGAACGCGCAGCAGCTTGGCCTGCAGGCTCATCGGCATTTCAGTGACTTCATCGAGCAGCAGGGTGCCATCCTGCGCCTGCTCGAACTTGCCGGCCTGGGCCTGCTGGGCGCCGGTAAAAGCCCCTTTCTCGTAGCCGAACAGGGTGGCTTCGAGCAGGGTGTCCGGAATTGCCGCACAGTTGATGGCCACGAACGGGCCGTTCCGCCGCCCGGAATTGCGATGGATGAAGCGAGCGACCACTTCCTTGCCAACCCCGGATTCCCCCGTCAGCAACACCGTCGCGTCGGTCTGCGCGACGCGCTGGGCCATGGCAAACATGTCGCGACTGGCCGGATCATTGGCGACCACACCCGCCGACTCGCCGGTATCCGGCAACTCATACTTGTTGATCTGCGCGAGCAGCGCTTTCGGCTCGAAAGGCTTCAACAGGAAATCGCAGGCTCCGGAACGCATGGCGTCGACCGCCTTGTCGACTTCGGCAAAGGCCGTCATCAGCACCACCGGCAAATGCGGCAGGCGATTGCGGACTTCCTTGAGCAAGGTAATCCCGTCCATCGGCATCATGCGTACGTCGCTGATCACGATCGAAAAGGCTTTTTCGCCGAGGACGCGCAAGGCTTCTTCGCCGCCATCGACGGCAACGTAGCTGCGCCCGGCCAGCTCCAGCGTGTCGCCGATCGCCTCGCGCAGGCTAGGATCGTCCTCGACCACGAGGACCGGCAAACTATGTTCAGGCATCTTGTTCCGTTCCGCTTTCTGCCGCACCGGCCGGCAGCGTCATGACAAACTCGGCACCCTCGCCGGGCGCCGAAAAGAGTTCGATGGTACCGCCATGCGCCCGGGCCACGCCCAGCGCAATGGCCAGACCCAGCCCCGTCCCCTGCCCCTTGGTCGTAAAAAACGGCTCAAAGATGCGCGCCCGGGCTTCCAGCGTGACGCCGGGACCGCTGTCGCGGACGGCAATCATCAGCAAATCGCCATGCCGTTTGCCGGAGAGGCAAATTTTGCCGCCCGGCGGCGTTGCCTGCATGGCGTTTTCCAGCAAATTGACCAGGGCACCGAATAACGCCTTGCGACTGCCGACGATCACCATGCCGGCGCACGTTTCTTCGACAACGAACTCCAGGCCGTGTTCGCGCATCAGCGGCTCGACCGTCTGCGCCGCCTCGATCAGCAGATCGCCCGCCGGCATCACGTCACGGCCGATACTTTCGCCACGGGCAAAGAGCAGGACATCCTGGATCAGTCGCTCAAGACGCCGCAACTGGGCGCTTGCCTTGTCGGAAAAGCGGCTGCGCGCTTCGTCCGGGATGCCGGCCTGGCCGAGATTCGAGGTGTACAGCAAAGCGGCCGCCAGTGGCGTGCGCAACTGATGGGCCAGGGAGGCGGCCATTTCGCCCATCGCGGCGAGGCGCTGGTTGCGCTCCAGCTCAGTTTTCATCTGGTGGGCGGCGGTTACGTCGTGGATCAGCAAAATCTTGCCGCCGGCCGAAGCCAGCACGCTTTCCGCAATCGACACCCGTCCTTGGCCGAGCAGCCATTCGCCGACAGTCACGGTCGGCTCGAGATAGTCGCGCACCACATCGCCCCAGTGCCGCCCGACCATGCCGTTACCGAACATCGCCATCGCCGCCGGATTGACCGCGACGATCGCAGCCGCCTGGTCAAGCAGCACGACACCGGCCGGCAAGGCATCGAGCAACGAGGACAGGCGCTCCGACAGCGCTTCCTTTTCCTGGTACTGGCGGCGCAATTCGCCGTTGGCTACGGCCAACTCCTCGGTCAGCGAAGCGACACGGGTCTGCAGGGCCTCGTAGGCCTGCGTCAATTCGGCCGAAACCTGATTGAACATGGCAAAGGCCCGTTGCAATTCAGCGGTTTTGGCGGTCGAATCTTGGGGAGTGGGAATGGCCGGCGGAGTGGGCATTGAAAAAAGTTAGGGGGAATTCTGCGCCGGTAATAGTAGAATATTTCTAGGAAAATTTGTCTTCCCAATTGATTCTTCTTCTGTTTACCGAATTTTTACCGGGCATTGATGGCAGCAACGACTGAAACGACGGCAGGGACGGCACCGGAAGGAAACCCGGTGGAGCGCCTGCGCGAGGCGTTCAACCGGCTCGGCAATCAGCAGAAGATCGTTTTCATGGTGACCCTGGCCGTCATCGTCAGCGTGGTGGTCGGCTCCATCCTGTGGAGTCGCCAACCGGACTGGAAGGTGCTGTTCTCCAATCTGGACGAAAAGGATGGCGGCGCCATCGTCACCGCCCTCGAACAGCAGAACATTCCGCACAAATTCAACGAAAGCGGTTCCCTGATGGTGTCCAGCGACCGCGTGCACGAAGTGCGGCTCAAGCTGGCTTCGCAGGGCCTGCCGCGGGGCGGCATGGTCGGCTTCGAACTGATGGAAAACCAGAAATTCGGCACCAGCCAGTTTGCCGAACAGGTCAATTACCAGCGCGGCCTGGAAGGTGAACTGGCGCGCACCATCCAGTCGATCAGCGCGGTACAGACCGCCCGCGTCCACCTGGCCATCCCGAAACCCTCGGTGTTCGTACGCGAAGAGCAAAAACCGACCGCTTCCGTGCTCCTCAACCTGTACCCCGGCCGCACTCTCGACGCCAGCCAGATCGCCGGCATCACGCACTTGATTTCTTCCAGCGTGCCGCAACTGCCTGCGTCGAACGTCAGCGTCCTCGACCAGAGCGGCGCCCTGCTCTCGCAGCTGAAGAGCAAGCTGACCGAGGCCGGCCTCGACCCGGCCCAGATCAAGTATGTGCGCGAAATGGAAGACAGCATCATCAAGCGGATCGACGAAATTCTGCAACCGGTGCTCGGCAACAACAACTACAAGGTCCAGGTGGCAGCCGATATCGACTTTTCGCAGACCGAGCAGACAGCCGAGAGCTTCCGCCCCAACAACACGCCGGATAGCACCAGTATCCGCAGCCAGCAAAACAATGAAACGGCCAGCGTGAACCAGGCAGCCGGCGGCGTTCCCGGCGCCCTCTCGAACCAGCCCCCCGTCCCGGCCACGGCTCCGCTGACCCAGCCAGCCACCGGCACCACCGGCGGCGCCCCGGGCAAACCGGGCGAGCTGAACGGCAGGATCGAAGCCGCCGGCGTCACGGCGCCGCTCAATGCGGCCGGCCAGCCGATCAACACCAGCAAGAACGCGACGATCAATTACGAAGTCGACAAGACGGTGCGCTACACCAAGCAGGCGATGGGCAACATCCGCCGACTGTCGGCCGCGGTAGTCATCAACCACCGCAAGGATATCGGCAAGGACGGCAAGCCCATCACCAAGGCCCTGCCGGATGCGGAACTGAAGCAGATCAACGACCTGGTGCGTGAAGCCATGGGGTATAGCAAGGAGCGCGGTGATACGCTGTCAATTGCCAACTCGCCCTTTACCGTCAGCGAGAAGAGCGAAGCCGAATTGCCGATCTGGAAGGATCCGGAAAACATTTCCTATCTCAAGGACATCGTGAAATACCTGTTGCTGGCCGGCCTGGTCGCCTTCCTCTACCTGAAGATCATCCAGCCGACGCTGAAGACCATGTTCCAGACACCGGCCGAACGGGAAGCTTCGGCCGAAGGCGTGACCGGTGCGCTCGGCCACATCACCGTGGCCGGCGAAGCAGGCGAGGATCGCGTCAAGATCGATCATTACGCCGCCAAGGTACAGAAGGCGCGAGACCTTTCCCAGGCTGATCCGAAGGCGGTCGCCAACATCATGAAGGACTGGATGGGCGTCAATGGCTAGCCCCGAAGAAGGCATCGAGAAGAGCGCCACGCTGCTCATCGCACTGGGCGAAGACCATGCAGCCGAAGTGCTCAAGCACCTTGGCCCGCGCGAAGTCCAGAAACTGGGCCATGCGATGGCTCAGCTCAAGTCGGTGCCACGCTCGAAAGTCGAGGCCGTGCTCGACGAGTTTCACAAAACCGCCGAAGAAAGCGCCGCCGTGCACGTCGATACCGACAACTACGTGCGTTCGGTGCTGACCAAGGCGCTGGGCGACGACAAGGCGTCCAACCTGATTTCCCGCATCCTGCAGGGGGGCGAGACCTCGGGCATCGAAGGCCTGAAATGGATGGATGCACCGACCGTCGCCGACCTGATCAAGAATGAGCACCCGCAGATCATCGCCACCATCCTGGTGCATCTGGAACACGACCACGCCAGCGAAATCCTCAATCATTTCACCGAGCGCCTGCGCAACGACGTGGTACTGCGCATCGCGACCCTGGAAGGCATCCAGCCGGCCGCCCTGCGCGAACTGAACGAAGCGATGATGCGCATCCTGTCCGGCTCGGCCAGCGTCAAGCACACGGCGATGGGCGGCGTGCGCACGGTCGCCGAAATTCTCAATTTCATCGGCACCGCCAACGAAACTTCGGTGGTCGACGCCATCCGCGAATACGACCCCGACCTCGCCCAGAAGATTCTCGACGAGATGTTCGTTTTCGAAAACCTGATGGACATCGACGACCGTTCGATCCAGCTGATTTTGCGCGAAGTCCAGTCCGATTCGCTGATTCTTGCCTTGAAGGGCGCTTCGCCGGACCTGCGCGAGAAGATTTTCAAGAACATGTCGCAACGCGCTGCCGAAATGATGCGCGAGGACCTGGAGTCGAAAGGCCCGGTCCGCCTCTCCGAAGTCGAAGCCGAGCAGAAGGAAATTCTCAAGGTCGTCCGCCGCCTGGCCGACGAGGGGCAGATCGTTCTCGGTGGCGCCGGCGGCGAACAGATGGTCTGATCGCCAGCCGCCATGTCCGAGATCATTCCCAAGGAAAAACTAGCCGGCTTCCAGCGCTGGCAGGTCAACTCGTTCGATCAGCCGAAACCGGAAGCGGCGCCGCCAGCCGCCCCCGAAACCCAGCTTCCGGCAGCCGAGGAGACCGATCAGTCGGCGCCCTTCAATCTGCCGACCGCCGACGACATCGAACGCCTCTACGAAGAGGCGCGCAGCACCGGCTACCAGGCCGGTTACGACGAAGGCAGGCAGGCCGCCGAAGAGTCCGTGCGACAAGCGACGGCAGCTGAGGCACGGCGTTTCCTGGCGTTGACCGACAGCCTGCAACAGGCCCTCGATGAACTCGACCAGAACGTTGCCGAGCAATTGCTGGCGCTGGCCACCGAAATCGCCACCCAGGTCATCGGTGGCGTCATCGCCGTCAAGAGCGACGTGCTCTTGCCGATCATCCGCGAAGCCGTTACCGCCCTGCCCATCCACCACACCCACCTGACCGTTCGCCTGAACCCGGACGATGCGGCGCAGGTCCGCGGTCAAATCGGCGAACAACTGGCGCAAAGCGGCGCCCAGATCATCGAAGACCGCGAAATCAGCATCGGCGGCTGCCTGATCCGCGCCGGCAGCAGCGAAGTCGACGCGACCATCGAAACCCGCTGGAAGCGCGTTCTCGAAGCCATCGGCGCCGAGCCAACAGCATGGCTGAATCCCTAACATTGCCGCCCGACCATACCGGCCGCTGGCGGGATTTTCTTGAAAACTGCCGCCTGGGCGCCGCCAACGCCCAGCCGCTGTGGCCGGTCGGCCATCTGACCCGCATCAACGGTCTGGTCATGGAAGCCGCCGGCCTCAAACTGCCGCTCGGCAGTTCCTGCAAAATCTATCCAATGAGCGGCGCCCCGGTGGAAGCGGAAGTCGTCGGTTTCGCCGGCGAGAAGCTCTACCTGATGCCGTCCGACGACGTATACGGCCTGGCTCCCGGCTCCAAGGTCGTCGCTTTCGAGACGCCGACGGCGCGCCCGCGGATCGACGATCCGCCGCCCTTCCGCCGCCGGGCCATCGACCGCGCCAAGCAGGTGCCGGTGGGCGACGAATTGCTCGGCCGGGTACTCGACGGCGTCGGTCGCCCGCTCGATAACAAGGGGCCGCTCAACACCGCGCAATCGCGTTCCCTGCAGAGCCGCCCGATCAACCCGATGTCACGGGCCGCCATCGAACAACCGCTCGATGTCGGCATCCGCGCCATCAACGCCCTGCTCACCGTCGGGCGCGGCCAGCGCATGGGCCTGTTCGCCGGTTCCGGCGTCGGCAAGTCGGTGCTGCTCGGCATGATGGCGCGTTACACCGAAGCCGAAGTGATCGTCGTCGGCCTGATCGGCGAGCGCGGCCGCGAAGTCAAGGAATTCATCGAGCAGATTCTCGGCGAGGCAGGCATGCGCCGCGCCGTCGTCGTCGCCGCCCCGGCCGACACCGGGCCGTTGATGCGCCTGCAGGGCGCCGCCTATGCCACCACCATCGCCGAATATTTCCGCGACCAGGGCAAGCAGGTGCTGCTGATCATGGATTCGCTGACCCGCTACGCCATGGCGCAACGGGAAATCGCACTGGCTATCGGCGAACCGCCGGCCACCCGCGGCTACCCGCCCTCCGTATTCGCCCGTCTGCCGCAACTCGTCGAGCGCGCCGGCAATGGACCGGAAGGCGGCGGCTCGATCACCGCCTTCTACACCGTACTGGCCGAAGGCGACGACCAGCAGGACCCGATCGCCGACGCGGCGCGGGCCATCCTCGACGGCCATATCGTGCTTTCGCGTACGCTGGGCGACGCCGGCCACTACCCGGCCATCGATATCGAGCAGTCGATCAGCCGGGCCATGGTCAATCTGATCGCGCCACCCCATCTCGACCTGATCCGCCGCTTCAAGGTGCTTTTTGCCCGTTACCAGCGTTCGCGCGACCTGATCGCGGTCGGCGCCTACGCCCCCGGCTCCGACCCCGTACTGGACCAGGCGATCAGCCTCTACCCGAGGATGGAAAGTTTCCTCCAGCAGCAATTGACCGAGCAGGCCAACTTCGCCGACAGCACCGGCGGCCTCGCCACGCTCTTCTGATAAGCCATGGCCCAGCCCTTTTCCCTGCAACCCCTGCTCGAAATCATGCAGACCCGCTCCGATGAAGCGACACGCCGCCTGGGCCAGCTGATCGCCGCCGAACAGAGCCAGAAAAGCCGACTACAGATGCTGGAACAGTATCGTCAGGAGTACGCCCAGCAAATGGGCGAAGCGACCGCCCGGGGCATCACGCGGCTGATGCTGCACAATTATCAGGATTTCCTCGGCCGCATCGACGCCGCCATCGAACAGCAGCGCATCGCCGTCCGCAATTCGGAAAACGGCACGAAAGCTGGGCAGGAACACTGGAAAGCCCAGAACAAGCAGCTCAAGGCAATCGACACGCTATCGCAGCGCCACGATGCCCGCGAACGCTATCGCGAAGGCAAGCAGGAACAAAAACTCCAGGACGAGTTCTCGAACCGCAAATACGGCACACCGAAGACCTCGGAGTAACCACTCAGGCACACGAATTGCTTCAAACCCGTCAATCAATGACAAGCAAGGGTTCATGATGGCAATCTCGGTTATTTCCTCGGCCAGCGCCTCGACCGCCGCCGCTTCCGCATTGGCGGGCGGGGGTGCGGCGAGCGGCCCTTCCAGTGGATTCGCCGATCTTCTTTTCAGCCAACTGGGCGCCGCCGTCGGCGGGCTGGTCAAGCCCGTGGCTGGCACCGCCGCCGAGACCAAGGCAAGTGACGACAAAGAAGCGCCGCTCGATCCAAACCTGCTCGCCACCGATCCGACCCTGGCTTTTCTGATGGCGGCACCGGTTCCCCAGGCGCCTGCGATGAGCGGCGTCGAACTCGCACCGGACCCAAAGGCGACGAGCGCGACGGCGGCGGAGACGGCGGCAACGTTCCCCGCGGGCGTCGATGCCGCGCTGACGGCACGACAACTGGCGGCGCAGGCAACGGCATCGACGGGCAATGCTCCTGCCGCTGGGCGCGCCGAAAACAAGGATGGCGCAACAACGTCGTCTCCCCAAACGCCATTTGCGGATCTGCTGGCGCCAGGCGGTTCAACTGCCGAGACGGTAAGCGCAGCGCTCGCCAAACTTATCACCCCGCCATCCCGTCCGGCGGCGACCGGCGAAACGGGAAAGAAAGCCGACAACAGCGCGCCGTTGCTGGCCGGATCAAGTACCGCCCAGGAAGGTTTATCGAGGCTGGACGACGACAAGGCCGGCCACAGTGTCCTGGAAAGCCTGTCCGCCCAACGCGACGGCACGGCGCTGCAGTCCCGGAGCAACGACAGCCAAAGCCTGCCGGCAAATATTGCCGTCGAATCGCCGTCCGGCCAGGACAGTGCCCTGCTCGCCGCCGGCGCCGGCCAGCAAGCCGCGAAAAGCGAAGCGGCTGCTCAGACCAAAACCGACGTCGCGACGCCGTTGCACAGCAGCACCTGGGCTAACGATTTTTCTAACAAGGTCGTCTGGCTGGCCAGGAACGACCAGCAGTCGGCGCAGATCAACATCAACCCGCCACAACTCGGCCCGATCCAGATCACGCTGCAGATGAACGGCGATCAGGCTTCGGCCGTTTTCGGTTCGCCGCACGCCGAAGTCCGCCAGGCGATCGAGAACTCGCTGCCGCAACTCAAGGAAATGCTATCCACTGCCGGCATCAATCTCGGCCAGGCCGATGTCGGGGCCAATATGGCACAACAAAACCGTCAAATGCCGTTCCAGGCTGCGAACGGAAACCGTTCGGCAAGCGAAAACGCTATACTTCCGGGCATTGCGAATACGGCAAATGGCACGTCCAGCCCGCCGATTCAACGCGGCAGGGGCATGGTCGATCTGTTTGCCTGATCGGAACCGGCAATAACTAGAATTCGAGAGGAGTGCGTATGGCCAAGGAAGCCAAGCCAGTAGAAGAAGGAACGGAAGTTCCCAAGAAAAAGAGCAAGAAGCTGTTGATCATCATCCTGGCGGCCGTTCTTGTTCTGGTTCTTGCTGGCGGCGGCGCGGCCTACATGCTGATCAAGAAGGGCGACCACGCCGACGACGACGAAAATGCCGAAGAAACCACCAAGTCGGCCAAGAAGAAAAAGGACGGCCACGAAGTGCCGCCGGTCTTCGTCAATCTGGAACCCTTTACCGTCAACCTGATTCCGGAAAGCGGCGACCAGTATCTGCAGGTCGTACTTTCCGTCGAGCTGGAAGATCCGCTCGGCGAAGCAGCGATCAAGGGCCAGATGCCCAAGATCCGCAACAACATCACCCTGCTGCTTTCTGCCAAGAAAGCCTCGGAGTTGCTGCCCAAGGAGGGCAAGGAACGCCTGGCCGAAAGTCTGAAGGACGAGATCAACTCGGCCATCGAACCGCCCAAGAAGAACAAGAAGGGCGAAGCGGCCGGCGCCGAAGGCCCGGTCAAGTCTGTGCTGTTCACTTCCTTCATCATCCAGTAAGGATTCATGGCGGGCGACTTTCTTTCCCAGGACGAGGTAGACGCCCTACTCAAGGGCGTCACCGGGGAATCCGACGAACCCGAGGAAAGCGAAGGGGACGGCGGCGGCATCCGCTCGTACAACCTCGGCACCCAGGAACGCATCGTTCGCGGACGGATGCCGACGCTGGAACTGGTCAACGAGCGTTTCGCCCGTTACTTGCGCATCGGCCTGTTCAACTACATGCACCGCAATGCGGAAATTTCGGTGGGGCCGATCCGCGTCCAGAAATACAGCGAATTCATCCGCAACCTGGTGGTACCGACCAACCTCAACCTGGTCGTCGCCAAGCCCTTGCGCGGCACCGCCCTCTTCGTCTTCGACCCCAATCTGGTCTTCCTGGTGGTCGACAACATGTTCGGCGGCGACGGGCGTTTCCATACCCGGGTCGAAGGCCGCGATTTCACGCCGACCGAACAGCGCATCATCCAGGGCCTGCTCGATGTCGTATTCACCGAATACGGCAAGTCGTGGAAGCCGGTGCATAACATCACTTTCGAATACATCCGTTCCGAGATGAATTCGCAGTTCGCCAACATCGCGACGCCTTCCGAAATCGTCGTCTCGACGACCTTCACGCTGGAATTCGGCGGCGCCACGGCCGATATGCACATCTGTTTCCCGTACTCGATGCTCGAGCCGATACGCGACCTGCTTTACAGCACCATGCAGAGCGACCAGCTGTCGACCGACAAGCGCTGGATCGGCACGCTGCGCAAGCAATTGCAGGGCGCTGAAGTGGAAATCGTCGCCCGGCTGGGCGAGGGCAAGATCACCCTGGGCCAGATCCTGAAACTCAAGGCGGGGGATGTCATTCCGTTGCATATTCCGGAAAAGATCCAGGCAATGGTCGACAATGTGCCCCTGATCGAATGCACTTACGGCCAGCAAAGTGGCCAATACGCACTGAAAGTTGATCGGTTCATCGCGGCGCCCCCTGAAGCGCCGCCTGCCGAACCGGCGACGGGAGAAAAAAATGGCGGATGACATGGAAAATTTCGACAACCCGGCAGCCGAGGAGCAGATCAGCGAAGACGACTGGGCAGCCGCCATGGCTGAACAGGCGATCAGCGAATCGACGCCGGCCGCCGCCCAGCCGGCCGACATCTTCCCCTCTTTCGGCGGCAGCGCCGGCGGCGGCGGGATGATGAACGAACTCGACATGATCCTCGACATCCCCGTCCAGATCACCGTCGAACTCGGCCGCACCAAGATCACCATCAAGAACCTGCTGCAACTCGCCCACGGCTCGGTCGTTGAGCTTGACGCCATGGCCGGCGAGCCGATGGATGTACTGGTCAATGGCACGCTGATCGCCCAAGGCGAAGTGGTGGTGGTCAATGACAAGTTCGGCATCCGCCTGACCGACATCATCACGCCCTCCGAGCGGATGCGCAAACTCAATCGCTAACCGGCGGCCGACTTTGCATTAAGATAGCGGCCTGACTTTCCTTGTTGCCGGGTCGCCTGTTGCGCTTTCTTCTCCTGCTCTTTCCCATTGCCGCCCATGCTGCGGAGGCTGCCGCCACTGGTGTCTCGCTCGCCACCTATCTGCAGACCGGGCTCGCCCTGGCCCTGATTGTCGGTCTGCTGTTCGGTACCGCCTGGCTGATGCGCAAGCTGTCCGGCGGCAAGGGCTTCGGCCAGGGCGGCATGAAAATCGTCGGCGGCGTCGCCCTCGGACCGCGTGAACGGGTCGTACTGATCGAGGTCGGCGACGACTGGCTGGTCATCGGCATCGTGCCGGGACAAATCCGCACCCTGCACCGTCTGCCGAAAGGTAGCGCCCTGCCCGACGAACTCGCCACCGGGCACGAAAAACCCTTCGCACAATGGCTTAAAAATGTTGCCGACCGGGGTGGCAAGCATGCTTAGGCGCCTGCTCGCTTTTTCCGCGCTCTTGCTGCCGGCCAGCCTGGCCCTGGCCCAGGTCGGCGGACTGCCCGCGGTCACCAGTTCACCGGCCGGTGGCGGCGGCACCACCTATTCGCTGACCATCCAGACCCTGGTGCTGATGACGGCGCTGACCTTCATCCCGGCCATCGTGTTGATGATGACCGGCTTCACCCGCATCGTCATCGTCCTTTCGCTGCTCCGGCACGCGCTGGGCACCCAGACCTCGCCGCCCAATCAGGTCGTCGTCGGCCTCTCACTTTTCCTGACTTTCTTTGTCATGGCGCCGGTCCTCGATCGGGTCTACGCCGAGGCTTACGTTCCGCTCTCCGAGAACCGAATCAATGTGATGCAGGCGGCGGAGCGCGCCGCCATCCCGATGCGCGGCTTCATGCTCAAGCAGACTCGCGAATCCGACCTCGCCCTGTTCGCCGGCATTGCCAAGATCGACAAAATCGAAAAACCGGAAGATACGCCGCTGCGCATCCTGGTTCCCGCCTTCGTGATCAGCGAACTGAAGACGGCTTTCCAGATCGGCTTCATCATTTTCATCCCTTTCCTGGTCATCGACATGGTCGTCGCCAGCCTGCTGATGTCGATGGGGATGATGATGATGTCACCGGTGATGGTCGCCATGCCCTTCAAGCTGATGCTGTTCGTGCTGGTCGACGGCTGGCACCTGGTCATCGGCTCCCTGGTTCAGAGCTTCGGCACATGACGCCGGGTGTCGTCATGGAGATCGGCCGCCAGGCCATCGAGGTCACCCTGATCATTTCGGCCCCGATGCTGTTGTCGGCCCTGGTCGTCGGGCTGATTATCAGCATTTTCCAGGCGGCGACACAATTGAACGAATCGACGCTGCAATTCGTTCCCAAGCTGGTGGTGATGTTCATGGTGCTGCTGCTCGCCGGCCCATGGATGATCCAGTACCTGGTGGATTACATCCAGCGCCTGTTCGAAAGCATTCCGCAGTTGATCGGCTGAGATGATCAGCCTGTCCACCGTCCAGATCGACGCCTGGATCGCCGCCTACATCTTTCCGCTGGCCCGCATCCTGGCCTTCATTGCCGCCGCACCGGTGTGGAGCACGGCCGGCATTCCCCGCCGCACCCGGCTGATCCTCGGCATAGGCATCACTGTCGCCATCGCGCCGGCCCTGCCGGCGATGCCAGAGGTCGCGGCCGGCTCGCTGGCCGGGTTATGGATCATGGCCCAGCAGGTGTTGATCGGTATCGGCATGGGGTTTGCCGCCAAGATCGTTTTCTCGGCCATGGACCTCGCTGGTGAATTCATCAGCTCGCAAATGGGCCTCGGCTTCGCGACCGCTTACGACCCGCTGAACTCGTCACAGACGCCGGTCATCACCGAATTCATGAGCCTGCTGACCCTGCTGATGTTCCTGTCGCTGAATGGCCATCTGCTCTACCTGGCGACGCTGGCCCAGAGCTTTTCTGCCATTCCGGTCAGCGCGACGCCGCTCGGCGCCGGCAGTTGGCTCAATCTGACGGAACTCGCGAGCCGGATATTTTCGGCCGGCCTGCTTATCGCCCTGCCGGTGATGATCGCGCTGATGATCACCAACGTGGCGCTCGCCGTCCTCACCAAGGCGGCGCCGCAATTGAACATCTTCGCGCTGGGTTTCCCGCTGACCTTGACCGGCGGCTTCATTGCCATCGCCGTCAGCCTGAATTACCTGGCTTCGCCGCTACAGGCGCTGTTCGAAGTCGGCATGTCGGCGATGCTGGGCTTCGCGCTACCCGCGGTTCGCTGAATTCAGTTGAGCCGGAAGGAGTCGGCCTGCTGGCGTTGAACCAGCCTGATCGTCCCTTCGGCCGTGCGTCGCGCGCCAAGGGTCTGCGAATCGATGCCTTCGTTGTATTCGAGAATCTCGTAGCTGGCGAAGCCCTGTTCGTACTGGAGCTGGCTGGCCCGGCGCTTCAGCGCCTGCATCGACTCGCCGGCCCCGCCGGTATGGTAGCGCTTCATCTTCATTGAAAAACGATAGGTGTCGTCGTTGAGCCGCGACTCCTCGATATCCCAGTTCGGCGCCAAGGGGTCGTAGATCAGGTAGATGGCACCGGCAATGGCGGCGCCCGTCGCCAGGCTGGACAGCGAAATCGCACTCTTGGCGGTGAGCTGGATGCTCTGGTTGGGGATCAGCGGCTTCGAGTTGCTGCCGGACGTGCTGCAGCCGCCGACCACGGCGGCTGCAAATAGAAGGAAGAGAAGTCGAGCTTTCACAGGAAATTGAACAGGGACATCTGGCTGACCTGTTTGAAGGACAATTGTGCCGCTTCGAGCACCATCTTCTGGCTGGTCAGGTCGGAGGCAGCCTTTGTGTAATCGAGATCCTGCAGGCTGGAAAGGTCCGTTTTATATTGCAGATCAAGATCACTTGATGAATTGCCCAGCGAATCAAGTTCAGTCTGCCGTGCACCAATCGAAGTCTGCGCCGTCAATACCCGTTCCAGAGCCTGATCGAGACTGTCGCTGATCCCCGCCATCTGGTTCTTGAACGTGGCCTTGGTTGAATCATTGGTTGAAACATTGCCCTCTAGTGCCTTGATCATATTATCAAGGGTCTGGAAAATATCCTGATTGGACGACGGGGCCACTGAAAAGGAATCCCCCACCGCAGGCGATCCCGAAATGGCAATCTGGAGTTGCTGACCAGCCGGTCCTAGGACAATCTGGCTCCCCGTCGTATAGGTCTGCCCCGGCGTTGTGGTCGTCACGCCGCTACTATTGGTCACTGCCAGGGTGTAGGTATTGGGCGCCGTGAAGGTCAATTGGTAAGTACTGCCATCGTAGCCGCTAATCATCGACGATGCACCAAGGGCCCCGGTTCCGGTATTTGCGCCACCCGCAGTAAACATGAATTTGCCGTTTCCCTGCGGGATGTTCATGAAAATGTTGCTTCCCGCCTCCGACACGTCCATCAACCGCCCACTCGAAACCTGTATCTGACGCTGGCCGCCATCGCCCGCATAGGTCGCCGTCCTGTTACCGGGCGACCCAGTGGTCGAAAATGGCTGCGTATTACCGCGAAACCCCGAAAATACATACTGCCCCATGGCATCGGAGGAATTTGCCAAGCCGATCAGTTCGTCATAACGCTGGCGGATTTCCGCGGCAATATCGGTCCTTTCCTTGTCGCCATAGGAACCGTTTCCCGCCTGAACAACCCTGTCCTTGACGGAGACAATCAGATCGCTGATGCTGCTCAGGCGATTTTCGATCAGGCTCAACTGGCTGCCGGCGTTGCCCTGGTTGTCGATGAACTGTTTGTTGACCGACTGGTTCTGGCTGACCACCAAAGCCTGCGCCGCAGCAACCGGATCATCGGCCGGCGTGAGAACGCGTCGTCCAGTCGACATCTGGTTTTGTATCTGGTACATGCTGCCCTGCAACTGCTGCAGGTTCGTCGCACCGCTGTTGAAGATCATTGACGTACTGATGCGCATGATATTTTCCTTAAATGGCCAATATCGTGTCGAAAAGCTTGGATGCTATATCGAGCGACTTTGCCGAGGCCTGGTAGGCCTGCTGGAAACGAATCAGGTTGGCCGCCTCTTCGTCGAGATTGACTCCGGATACTGCAGAACGCGCATCCTGATTCTGTTTCAGCAAGGTTTGCTGCGCGTCGCCTGTCACCTTTATCTGGCTGCTCGTCGAGCCGACTTTGCTGACCAGACTGGCATAACTTGCCTGATATGAGGAACTACCGCCTGCCATCGCATTCTGGGTTTGCAGATTAGCCAGTTTGACGGCATTCCGGCTATCTGAAATACCGTTGGTGTTCGGACTGATAGTGAAGGTGTCGTTATTGGCCGGCATGCCTGATACATCCACCGTGATCCCGTTATAGGTGATCTGACTTATGGCGGAGGTCCCATTCTGGCGGGCGATGGCACCCGCCGCAATCGAGAGTGTTGTTCCGTCGGCATAGGTCGCCGAGACCGTGCCCGACGGCGGGAAGGTAAAAGTAAAGTTGCCGCTCGCCTGACTATAGGTAAATGTCGCAGGAAGATTCGCCAAGGCATACCCATTGACCACCCCGCCTTGCGACACCTCCAGGCTTCCCGTATTCATGTTGCCCAGAGAACTGACACTGGGCGCGCCAGCTGCAATCCGCTTGGGGTCTGAGGCAATCATCGGATTGATCGCAAAGTTACGTGCTACTTCACGTGTCGGTTCGATCAGATAATCAACACCCACCGTTGGCGCACCGCCCAGGCTGATGCCTTCGCCGGCGATCAATCCATTCAGGGCGCCAATATTGGCAGCAGTCCATGCTTGGCCATCGGATTTTCGCGTCAAGGTGACGCTCGTCGCACTTGCGGCATTCAGAACATAGTCGCTACCCGTCAGGTTGGTATAGAAATTTCCACTGCTACTGACGGAAGGTGGCAGAAAGCTTGCCGTAACTGCTGCTGCGCTCGTCGACGTGGGCACTACTTTGGGACTGGATATCGAGAAAAAATCAGCCTGGAATCCGGAAGTCGCAGATGTCTGATTAAGTCCCTGCAGGTCCTGTCCCAGCGCATGTTGTGCATTGAAAGTCAAAGCCAGCGAAGCGGCAATTTGCCCCAGAGAGTTGGCGGCACTATCCAGCGAATTGGCGCGGAAGCTCAACAACCCCCCGAGCGTCCCGCCATTAACCTGGGTTTCCGGCAATTCCTGGACGCTGCCCGACTGCCCCTTGAGACCGACGACGACGCGCTCGGGATCGGAACTGGACGCCATCGCCTGCAGGGTATTAACCGTACTACCGACCACCAGTTGCTGGCCATTACCCATGAAAACGTTAAAGTTCCCGGTCGAATCCTGAACCGTCTGCACAGCTACGTGCTTGTTCAATTCGGTAACCAGTTGATCGCGCATATCGAGCAGGTCATTCGGTGGCTGATCGGTCGCCGCTTCGGCATGGGTAATCTGTGCATTAACGTCGGCAATCTGTTTGGTGAAAGTATTGATCGCCGTCACTTCGTTGGATACTTCACCGTTAACACTGTCGTACAAGTCCCCTAAACGCCCGGACAAGGCATTGAAGCGACTTACCACCGACTGCCCTGCAGACAGCATCGTCTGACGCGCAGAAACCAGCGAAGGATTGGCCGCAACCTGTTGCACGCCCGTAAAGAATCCCTGCATGGCAGGCGCCAGCCCCGCGCTGGGATCACCGAGCATGTTGTCGATCTGGCTGATTTTGGCCAGATAAGCCGATGATTCCGAGGCACTGGTTTGGGCGCTGTTGGTCTGTGCCGTCAAAAACTGATCGTACGACCGACGCACGGTATCGACGATCGTACCGCTACCGAAATAGCCTGATCCCGTCAGGTGGGGAATCCCTGCGGATTGCTGGATAGACTGGCGGCTATATCCGGGTGTATTGGCATTCGCAATATTATGCTGTGTAGCCTCGAGCCCCATTTGAGCCGCATTAATGCCCGTGATGCCGATGGAAAGCATTCCCATGCCCATACCAACTCCTTTTCTCTACTGCTTATTTATCGGCACGCTCGCGCTCAAACTTGAGGCGGGATCAGCCGATTAGCGCCTGGCGCAGGGTGGGCCCATTGATGATGCGGGTGAGCTTGTCGGCATACCGCGGATCGGTGGCATACCCTGCCTGTTGCAATCCTTTCGCAAACTCCGTGCCATCCTGAGAGCCGATCACACCGCTGTAGCGCGGGCTGCTGCGCAGCATGCTGGCGTAATCTCGGAACGCTTCCTCATACGATGCATAAGCCCGAAAACGCTCGACCGACTGTTGCGGCTGACCATTAACGTATTCCGTGGTCGTCGCGTCGACGGTTGCCCCGCCCCAGTTCTTGCCGGCCTTGATGCCGAACAGGTTGTAGCTGGAAGAACCATCTGCCTTGCGGATCTCGGCGCGCCCCCAGCCGCTTTCCAGCGCCGAATGGGCGACCAAGAACTGCGGTGCAATGCCGGTCGAGCGCGAAGCTTCGACGGCATGCGGCCAGACCCGATTGACGAAATCCCGTGACGAGGTGGGAGCCTCGGACGATGAGGGCGCCGGCGAGGCATCCGCCACTGTCACGTAGGCAGCGGAAGTCGGGAGGCTGCCGAGCACCGTCCGGGATTGCAAGTGGCGTCCGTCCGGAGCGTTCAACGGCAAGGCGTTGCCGGCAGGATTTGCCGCAGCGGAAGAATCGGCTTTCGCTTCCGGCAACGCCATATTGCGCCCCAGCTGCTGCTCGATGAGCTGCGCGAAGCCGACGCCCTTGCCGGTACTGGCCATGTTCTGCGCCATCTGCTGGTCAAGCAGGCCAGTGTAGAAACGCGACGAATCGCTGTTCAGCATGCCGTCCTGCGGCGTCGCATCGCGCATGCTCTTCAGCACCATCTGCAGGAACAGCGTCTCGAACTGCTGCGCCGCGGCTTTCAGGCCTTGCTGGGGATCTTTCTGGAACTGGCTGCGCAGGTCCTGCGCCGACCTGACGTCGAAGGCGGCCCGGTTCGGGCTGTTCTGGATATTGCTCGCCATGGCGCTCAGATCACTTCCAGGTCGGCGCGCAGGGCACCGGCCGCTTTCATGGCCTGGAGGATGGCCAGCAAATCGAGCGGATTGGCGCCCAGCGCATTGAGCGCCTTGACGACATCGGCCAGGTTGGCCCCGGCCTTGACGTTCATCAGGCTGCCGCTCTCCTGCTTGACCTGGATATCCGCCCCCTGCCCCATCATCGGCTGTGCCGCATCGACCACGACGGAGAGGCTGCCATGCGCCACAGCGCAGGATTCCAGCGTCACCTTCTGGGTCATCACCACCGAACCGGTACGCGGATTGATGATCACCCGGGCCAGTCCGGCTACCGGCCTGACATCGAGATTTTCGATGCGCCCGAGGAAGGCGACACGGGCATCGGCATCTTCCGGCGCCCGCACGGCGATGCGTCGACCATCGACGGCCTGCGCCGTACCTGGCCCCATGCTCTTGTTGATGGCATCGACGACGACCTGCGCCGTCCCGAAATCGGTGGCGCCGAGTTCGTAATAAACGAAACCACCCTGCCCGAGCGCCGACGGCACGGCCCGTTCGACGGTGGCGCCGTCGGGAATACGGCCGGCCGACAGATGGTTGACCGTCACCTTGGAGCCGCCGGACGAGGCACCGACGCCACCGACCAGGATATTGCCCTGGGCCACGGCATAGACCTGACCATCTGCGCCTTTCAGCTGCGTCATCAGCAAGGTGCCGCCGCGCAGGCTCTTGGCATTGCCCATCGACGAGACGGTGACGTCGATTGCCTGGCCCGGTTTGGCAAAAGGCGGCAGGCTGGCGGTGATCATCACCGCCGCGACGTTCTTCAACTGCAGCTTGGTTGCCTGGTCGGCCGTCAGGTTGATGCCCATCTGCGACAGCATGTTGCCGATCGCCTGGGTGGTGAATGGCGTCTGTGTCGTCTGGTCGCCGGTGTTGTCGAGGCCGGCGACGATGCCGTAGCCGATCAACTGGTTGTTGCGGACCCCCTGGATGCTGGCCAGGTCCTTGATGCGCTCGGCCAGCACCGGCTGACTCCACAGCGGCAGGAGACAGGCGGCCACAATTGCCGCTTGCCGGAACACTTTGCCGCTATTGGTCTTCATGATGCCTCTCCGCCGTAAATCCCTAGAATGGCATAGCAGTAAGGAAGAAACGTGCCAGCCAGCCCATCACCAGGCCATCGCTGACCTGTCCGGAGGATTTGTATTCGATCCGGGCGTCGGCGATGCTCGACGAGGCCACCGAATTGCTGGCATCGACAAAAGTCGGATTGACGACCCCGGAAACCCGGACATATTCCTGCTCATGACCGATGGCGAGCTGCTTTTCGCCGGACACCAGCAGATTGCCGTTGGGATAGACGTCGATCACCGTGACCGTGATGTTGCCGGTAAAGACATTGTTGTTGGCGGCCTCGCCCTTGCCGCTGAAGGCGTTGGCACTGGAGGTGTTGTAGCCGGCCAAGCCACTCAGCGCCTTGCCGGTCAGCCCCGTCATGCCGCTCAGCGAACCGGAACTGGTATTGGAACGATCCAGCTTGTCGTTCGACTTGGTCGATGCCGACGTGCTTTCGGTAATCCGGACAGTGATCGTATCGCCCAGGAAACGCGCCCGTCGGTCCTCGAACAGAGGGCGGCTGCTCGCCGCCTGGTAGATCGAGCCATTGCCCAGCCCAGCCTCGCTGCGTGGTGCCGGGCGGGCCGTCATCGGCTGGTGTACATTGGTTGGCGGCACCGTCGAACAACCGGCGGCAACCACCAGTGAGAGCAGGGCGATGCGTTTCATGATCTCACCTCACAGCTGGGTCAGGCGGCCGAGCATGGAGTCCGACGTCGACACCACCTTGGAATTCAGTTCGTAGGCGCGCTGGGTTTGGATCATCGTCACCAGTTCCTCGGCCACATTGACGTTGGAGGTTTCGACATAGCCCTGGTTGATCGCCCCGGCGCCGTTGGTTCCCGGCGTATTCGGCGTCGGCGTGCCACTGGCGGCCGTCTCCTGGAAAAGGTTCTGGCCGATGCTCTGCAGGCCGCCGTTATTGATGAAGGTGGCCAGCTGGATGCTGCCGATCTGTGTCGCCGCCGCCGTTCCCGGCTGGGTAATGGTCACCGTGCCATCGGTACCGACGGTGACGGAGAGCGCATTGGCCGGAATGGTGATGCTGGGCTGCAGCGGATAACCGTCGGCGGTAACGATCTGCCCCTGGTTATCCTTCTGGAACGACCCGTCCCGGGTATAGCCCGTGGTGCCATCCGGCAGCAGGACCTGGAAGAAGCCGTTGCCCTGGACGCCGAGATCGAGCGCGTTATCGGTTTTCTGGATATTGCCCTGGGTGAAGATATGCGCCGTGGAAATCGGCCGCGCCCCGGTACCGAGCTGCAAGCCAGACGGAATCTGTGTCTGCTGCGACGACTGGGCGCCGGGCTGGCGAATGGTCTGATACAGCAGATCCTCGAATACGGCGCGCGAGCGCTTGTAGCCGTTGGTGCTGACGTTGGCCAGGTTGTTGGCGATGACGTCGAGCTGGGTTTGCTGGGCATCCAGGCCGGTACGGGCAATCCACAGGGAACGGATCATGATTCGGGTCCTATCAGGAATTCAGGGACAGCAACTGGTCAGCGCGTTGCGCATTGGTGTCTGCCGTAGACAGCATCTTGATTTGCATTTCAAACTGGCGCGACAAGCTGATCAGATTGACCATGGCATCGGAGACATTGACGTTGCTACCTTCCAGAACGCCCGAAGCCACCTTGACATTGGTGTCGGCCGGCGCCGGCTGACCGTCACGCAGGCGGAACAAGCCATCGCTGCCGCGCACCAAGTCGGCTTCCGGCGGATTGACCAGTTTCAAGCGGCCGATCGCGTTGGCATTGTTTGGCGTACCGAAGGCCGGCACCACTGAAACGGTGCCATCCGGCGCTATCTCGATATTGTTGTCCGGCGGCACGCTGATCGGGCCGCCATCACCCGCCACCGGATAACCGCTCTTGGTTTGCAGCAAGCCCGTCACATCGACGTCCAGGCTGCCACCCCGCGTATAAGCTTCGCTGCCATCCGGCAACTGCACGGCCAGCCAGCCGCGCCCCTGGACAGCAACGTCCAGGTTGCGGCCGGTCACCATCTGCGGACCTTCATCAAAGACATCGCTGACCGAGGCATCGACCACGAAAGCCCGCGTCGGCATGCCTTCGCCGACCACCGGCACGGCGCGGAAGCGGTGCTCCTGCGCCTTGAAGCCGACCGTGCTGGCATTGGCCAGATTGTTGGCGGTCCCGGCCTGCTGCATGAAGACATGCTTGGCCCCGGTCATTGCGGTGTAGATCAGGCGATCCATGATGTGTTATCCGGTGAGTCGGCGATTAACGGATATTGACCAAGGTCTGCATGACCTGGTCCTGCGTCTTGATCGACTGCGCACTCGCCTGGTAATTGCGTTGCTGGACGATCAGGTTGACCAGTTCCGCCGTCAGATCGACGTTGGACTCTTCCACGGCCGAGGCCTGTAGCACGCCAAAAATGCCGGTATTCGGATTGCCCGGTGTCGGCTGGCCGGAATCGGCTGTTTCCGACCACTGGTTGTTGCCGATCGATGCCAAGCCATTCGGGTTGCGGAAGTTGAACAGGGCAACCTGACCGATATCCCGCGTCTGGCCGTTGTCGTAACGCGCCTGAACAATGCCGTCCTTGGATACGCTGACCCCGGCTAGGTTGCCAGGCGCAAAACCGTTCTGCGACAGGTCATTGACTGCGAAAGGACTGCCGAACTGGGTCATGTTGGCCACGTTTACCGTGAAGGCTAGCGGCGTAACTGCGCCGGAGGTAACCGGAAAACTCATCGGCAAGGTTGACGGCGAAGCTGGCGTCACCAAAGTGCCCGATGCCGAAAACTGGAGTGCAGCCGGACCACTCGCCGCACCACCATCAAGCGTAGTGTACAGACTCCAGTTGCTGGTGGTTCCTGTCGGGGCGGCCTTGACGAAATAATAGGTCAGCGTATGCGGGTTACCTAAAGAGTCATAGACATTCATTGCCGTAGAACTGTTGTAGGTATTCTGATTGGCAGTACTGAAGGCAAGCGTCGGAACATCCTGACGGGAGTCCAGGTTTGCCGTGACCGCCGCCGTACTCGTCGGATTCGGCGTACCGGTAACGAAATTCACCTTGAGCTGATCGGTCGGCGGTTGCTGCGGAATGGCGCCGGTCGAATCAGCCAACACGCCGAGCAACTTCCGCCCCTGATCGTTGATGATGAAGCCATCCTTGTCGAGGTGGAACTGGCCGTTACGCGTGTAACTGACCGTACCATTCTGGGACATCCCATAGAAGCCCGTACCATTGATCGCGATATCGAGCGGATTGTTGGTTGCCGTGATATTGCCCTGAGAGTATTGCTGCATCACGGCACCCAGCGTCGTACCAATACCGATTTGCGAACCGCCACCCCCTTGCAGGGATGCGCCATAGACATCGGCGAAGTGTGTCGCGGAAGATTTGAAACCAACCGTCGAGGCATTGGCGATATTGTTACCGGCGACATCGAGTGCTTTGGATGAAGCATTCAGACCGCTCAAACCCTGTTGGAATGCCATGGTCTAACTCCTTAACTAATTCTTAGAAAATCTGTTGAACTGCGCTGAAATCCACCAGACCCGTGCCCGGTATTTCCAGCTGGAAGCCGTTCTGCCCTCTGACAAGAGCACTTACCGTGCCAACTTCCAGGGTTGATGCCGTAACCTTCTTGCCGCCTTGGGTTGCCTGCACGGAAAATTGGTAATCGCCATTGGCCAGCTTGACGCCGTTGCCGTCCTTGCCATCCCAAACATAGTTGGTGACGCCGGCCTTGAGCGCGCCAAGGCTCTGTTCCGCGACCTTGACGCCGTCAGCATCGCTGATCGTCACTGTCACCTTGTCGGCGTCGGCATCGAGCTTCACACCGCCCAGCGCGCCGTTGTCACCGAGGGTGAGAGAATTGCCGGCGGCAAGGACATTTTTGCCGACCATCGACGACGACTGCATGGACAACGAATCGCTATACGAGGTCAGCAGCTTCTGCATCGTCGTATTCAAACTGTCGATGCCCTTGACCGTATTGATCTGGGCAAGTTGAGTGGTGATCTGGGCGTTGTCCATCGGATTCAATGGATCCTGATTCTGCATCTGGGTCACCAGCATGGTCAGGAAGCGGTCGCCCATTTGATCCGCTGCACTGGTTGTCGTGGAACCGCTACTCATCAGCTGCTGGATGGCAGCGCTGGTCGAGGTCGTGTTGGTATTAGTGACGCTACTCATGGCTCATCTCCTTATTGACCAATCGTCAAAGTACGCAACATCATGGTCTTGGCGGTATTCATGACCTCAACATTGGTCTGGTAGGACCGGGAGGCGGAAATCATGTTGGTCATTTCTTCGACGGCATTGACGTTGGAAAAGGCGACATAGCCTTTTTCGTCGGCCGCTGGGTTCTTCGGGTCGTAAACCATGCGCGGTGGCGAAGCGTCCTCAACCACCTGGCGCACGCGCACGCCTTTCGACAGGTCGCCGTTCGCGCCCATCGGGGTCGCTTCGAATACCACCTGCTTGGCCCGGTAGGGCTTGCCGTCGGCGGAAACGACGCTGTCAGCATTGGCCAGATTGGACGCCACTGCATTGAGACGCATCGACTGTGCCGTCATCGCGCTGGAAGCCACCTGGAAAACGTTGAACAGGCTCATTGCGCCCTCCTTAACCGTTGGTCGCCGACAGGGCGGTGCGCATGCCCTTGAAGGTATCGCTGATCAGCTGGCTGACGATTTGGTACTGCACCGCGTTCTCAGAAATTTGCGTACGCTCGACATCCATATCGACGGTATTGCCGTCGACTGCGGCCTGGGTCGGCGTGCGGAACTTGAGATCGGCCGGCCCGGCCGTGCCATTGCCCGACAAATGCCGACCTGCCGTCGTCGCCAGGCCCAGGGAACTGCCGCTGCGACCGGCCATGGCGTTCTGCATGGCGCTTTCAAAGTTGAAGTCGCGCGCCTTGTAGTTGGGGGTATCGGCATTGGCGATGTTCGACGCCAGCATCTGGTGACGCTGGGTCCGCAGATTCATCGCCTGGCTGTATACCGAAAGTTCTTGTGCAAGAGTGCCCATGCTGGACTCCAAATAGATTCCCGACATTAAAAGCACGCTTTATGCCACGCCAAACTCAACCTGTTCACGGGCTTTCTTGAGGCAAACCGGCAATCGCTCGGCAAGACTTGCCGCTCCGGTGAGGCAATTTTGTTTTCCATGCCTGTCCCGGCTCGGGCAAAATGGCCGCATGCTTGTCAGACGCCTGATCGCCCTGCTCCTCCTGCTGCTCTGCCGCCCATTGCTGGCGGCCGAATTCGACGCCGTTGCCGATACGGCAGAACGGTTTGTTCGCCTGCAGACCCAGGGGCTTCCCGGTACGGTCAGCATTACCGTCGGCAAGCTCGACACCGCCAGGCTGCCGGCCTGCACGGCATTCGAAGCGTTTTCCCCGGCCGGTGCCAAGCCCAGCGGCAAGACCCTGGTCGGCGTCCGTTGCCTCGGCCCCAATATCTGGAGCGTGCTGGTACCGGTACAAATTGCCGTGACCGGCAACTACGTCACGACGGCGCGCCCACTGGCCGCCGGGCAGGCACTGCAGGCCGGCGACCTCGCGGTCAATTCCGGCGACCTTAGCCAATTGCCCAACAGTGTCGTCACCGACCCGGCCACCGCCCTCGGCAAGACCCTGCGCAATTCGCTGGGCGCCGGCCAGCCGCTGCGAGCCGACCAACTGCTGGCCCCTCTGGTCATCCGCCAGGGCCAGACTGTGCGCGTCGTTTCCAGTGGCGCCGCCTTTTCCGTGAGTGCCGAAGGAACCGCCCTCAACAATGCCGCGGTGGGCCAGCTGGCCCAAATCCGCATGAGTTCCGGCCAGACGATCAGCGGCAAGGCCAGGGCGGATGGCAGTGTCGAAGTTTCTTTTTGAGCTAAAGTTTTGGCCGGAATGGTCGTTATAACGATCGAGCCATACCGAATTGCGAGACACATCATGAAAATCGACAGCACCCTGAGCACCGGCTCGACACCGGTAAACAGTCGCCCGCCCGCACGTCCGAGCGCCGAAGCGGCGCCGAGCGGCGAAGCCGTCAACCTGAGCGCGCTCGCCGGAGCGCTGAAGGGTGGTGAAAAGCCGCCGGTCAACTCGGCGCGCATCCAGGAAATCAAGGAAGCGATTTCCCAGGGAAAATTCAAGATCAACCCGGAAGCCATTGCCAATGGCCTGATTGAGACTGCGCGCGAACTGGTCAACAGCCAGCGCAAGGCCTGATGACCCTGCTGGCTGATCTGCTGAGCCGGGAAGCCGACATGGTTTCCCGTTTCATAGCCCTGCTCAACGAGGAGCAGGCGGCGCTCAATTCGGGCACGCCGAGCCAGTTGACCGAAATCGGCAACCAGAAACTGGCACTGGTCGAACAGCTCAACCAACTGGAAGCGCAACGCGGCCAATGCGTGGCGCCATCGACCCGAGCCGACGACCCTACCGGCATGATCGCCTGGCTGGCGCAACACCCCCAGGATAGGCAAGTCGGACCGCTCTGGGAAAAGCTGCTCGGGCTGGCTCGCGAAGCCAAGGCGCTGCATGAACTCAATGGCAAGCTGATCGCCATTCGCCTGAAACAGACCGGCGACGCGCTGGCCGTGCTGGAGCAGCACAAAAGGGAACATACCTTCTACGGCAGCGACGGCCAGGCCTCGCAGGCAACGGGCAGCCGGATCGTCGATTCCGCTTAGGGCGGAATTTCTCTGGTTTGCTAGCGGGTGGCGGGGGCTGCCGCCGCGCCGATTTCGGTCGGCTCCTCCGGGCGGTTGGAGTCGATCAGGATGCTCACCCGCCGGTTCCTGGCCCGGCCTTCAGGCGTCGTATTGGTCTCGATCGGCCGGGTTTCGCCGTAACCGATCGCTGTCAGGCGCTCCGCCCCGACCCCACCATCGTTGAACAGGCGCAATACCGTGGTTGCCCGCATTGCCGACAATTCCCAGTTGGATGGAAACTGCGGGGTCGAAATCGGCACGTTGTCGGTGTGCCCCTCAATGGTAATGGGGAAATCGGTGTTCGCCAGGACCTGGGCAATCGCCCCCATGGCGCTGATCGAAGCCGGCTGCAGGCGAGCCTGTCCAGCCGGGAAGAGGATGCTGTCGTTGATTTCAATGGTCACGCCGCGACTGGTTTCGAGCAGGCGAACCTTGCCCTGGGCGACCAGCGGCTGCAAGGCGTCCATGATGTTGCTAGCGACATTCTTCATCTTCTGGCGCTGCTCGACTTTCTTTTCTTCCTGCTTTCTCTGCTCCGGCAACTTGTCCGGCTTGACGATCGGTCGCATCGCCAACGGCGGCGCGCCCTGGATCACCGCCATCGGCTGCCCGCCCTCGACCGCCGTGGTGTTCATGAAAGCATTGGTCAGGGAATTGGAAAGTACCTTGTACTTGCCCTCGTTGACCGAGGACACGGCGTACATCACGACAAAAAAGGCGAACAGCAGGGTGATGAAGTCGGCGTAGGAGACCAGCCAGCGCTCGTGGTTTTCGTGCTCTTCCGGGCGACGCTTGCGGGCCATTACAGCAAATAGCCGCGCAGACGGCCTTCGATGATGCGCGGATTGTCGCCGACGGCAATGCCGACCAGGCCGTCGATCAGCATTTCCCGGCTGGAAACCATGCGCGCGATGTAGTACTTCAGCTTGCCGGCAATCGGCAGATACACCAGGTTGGCCAGGCCGACGCCGTAGATGGTGGCGACAAAAGCGACGGCGATGCCGGCGCCGAGCTTGGTCGGGTCGGAGAGATTTTCCATGACGTGGATCAGGCCCATCACCGCGCCAAGGATGCCGATGGTCGGCGAATAGCCGCCGGCCGATTCCCAGATCTTCGCAGACTGCCGCCACTCTTCCTCGAAAGTATTGATCTCGACTTCCATCAGTTCGCGGATGCGCTCGGGATCGGCCCCATCGACCAGCAATTGCAGGCCCTTCTTGGTGAACTCGTCCTTCAGCGCGGGAATGTAGTTTTCCAGCGCCAGCAGCCCTTCGCGGCGCGACAACTGGCTCCAGTTGAGGATCTGGTCAACCAGGCGCTTCTGTTCGATGACCGGCGGCACCCAGACCCATTTGGCCATCTGCATGCCGCGCTTGAAAATGTGGAAAGGGCTTTGCAGCAGCACGGCACCCAGCGTTCCGCCACAGACGATCAACAATGCCGTCGGCTGCACCAGCGATCCGATGTGGCCGCCTTCCATGATCTGACCGCCGACGATGGCGATCAGGCCGATGGCCAGCCCGGCCAGGCTGATCTTATCCACCGCTCGCCTCCTTGCGACGCTTCTTGACGGCAGGCAGTTCGCCGATCACCTGGCTGCGCAGGCGGGCAATCGCCTGGCTGTGCAACTGGCAGACCCGGGATTCGGTGACGCCCATGACTTCGCCGATTTCACGCAGATTCAGCTCCTGCTCGTAGTACAGGGCCATCATCAGCCGCTCCCTTTCGGGCAGGCGCTCGATGGCCTTGACCAGCATCTGCTTGACGCTCTTGTCCTCAAGGATGTTGGCCGGATCGGCCTCGTTGTCGGTGAAATGGCGCTCGAGGAAATCCTCGTCGCCATCGCCGGCAAAATCCTCGAAATAGATCAGCTGGTGGCCGCGCGCCTCGTGCAGCGTCTTCTGGTATTCCTCCAGCGACACGCCCAGCGCTTCGGCCAGTTCGCGCTCGGAGGGAGCGCGGCCGTGGGCATGTTCGAGCTGGTTGATGGCGCCTTCGATGCGGCGCAGTTCTCGCCGCAACTGGCGTGGCAACCAGTCGTTTTCACGCAGTCCGTCGAGCATGGCGCCGCGCACACGCTGGGTGGCGTAGGTCTCGAACTGGGCGCCGAAACCTTCCTCGTAGCGCTCGAGGGCATCGAGCAGACCGAGCATACCGTTCTGCACCAGATCGTCGAATTGGACGCTGGCCGGCAATCGCGCCATCAAATGATAGGCGATACGTTTCACCAGCGGCACGAAGCGCTGAACCAACTGTTCCCTGTCTAGCTGCCCGGCAGCGGTATACATCAGGCTCGTAATACGTTTGGGGTTATGCGTTGGCTCAAGTGTAACAGTTGCTGCATGAAATATTGGACGCCACCTGCTTCGCAATCTCCGCGCTGCCAATACAGCAGGTCGGCGGCGATGTCACGGAAAGCGTGCGCCGAGGCCGAGTCCGGCGCCTGGAGAAGGACCGACCGACACAATTGCGCCGACTGCCGCAAGGCATCGTCGAGCGGCACCGCACCGGCATAGTCGAGTTGCGCCACGCCGCGTTGGGCAGCGACCTGGGCGATGTTTTCGTAGATTGATCGGGCGTCCGGCTGGCTGCGCACCTTGTTCACCAGAATCCGGAAGCGCTTGCGCGAAAAGGCATGGCTGACTTTCTTGATCAGCGCATAGGCTTCGGTGATCGAGGCACTGCTGCCGGAAAGGACGACGACAGCTTCCTGCGAGGCCAGGCCGAAAGGCGAAAAGCCATGCGGATGCGCCATGCTGGCATCAACCAGGATGACGTCAACCGGGCGCTCCAGGCCCGACATCGCGTCGAGCAACGTCTGTTGCTGAGCCAGCGACAGGCGCCCCAGCTTCTTGACCGCCTTGGCGGCAGGCAACACGCGCAGACCGTTCATCGGTTGCAACAGCACCTGCGACAGCGCGAGTTCGCGCTGCACGACATTGAGCAGATCGTAAGGGGCGGGCATGCCGAAAAAGGCGGCGATGTCGTCGCGCGAGGCATGCTCGTCGATGATCAGGACTTCCTTGCCGAGGCGCGCCAGGGCGACGCCGATATTGGCGACGGCAACACTGCGGCCGACTCCTTCGCAACCGGCGACGAAAGTCACCACCTGCAACTGGCTGCCGCCAAACAGGCGACGCAGACCGGCCGCCTGGTCCACCCGAAAATCAGCCACGACGACCTCCGGCCGCAGCCATGCCGGCATTGGCCATCAGCAGCCCGGGTTCGACGCCGTCATACTTGTGCGGCGAGCTTTCCGGGACATCCTTGAAGGCGCGGTGCAGCAGGTAGCCGCGATTGGGCAGATGCAGGTCTTCCGGCACGCGCTGGCCATTGGAGACGTAATGCAGCTTCAGGCCATGGCGCATGATGACGTCCAGCGGCGTCGCCAGGCTGGCCGCCTCGTCGATCTTGGTCAGGATGCAGCCGGCCAGGTGGTCGCCTTCGTAGGCGCGCACCACGTCATCCAGCGTATCGCCGCGCGACGTGGAAGAAAGCAGCAGCAGGCGCTGCACGTCGCAGCCGGCCAGCATGTCAGTCAGTTCCGGGACCAGCTTGTCCTTCTGGCTCATGCCCATCGTATCGACCAGCACCATGTGCTTGTGCTGGAGCTCTTTCAGGGTCTGGCGCAGTTCGACGGCATCCTTGACCAGGTACACCGAAACGCCAAGGATGCGGCCATAGATGCGCAGCTGTTCGTGGGCGCCGATCCGGTAGCCGTCGGTGGTCACCAGCGCCACCTTGCTCGGGCCGTGGCGCAGCACGCAACGTGCGGCCAGCTTGGCGGTGGTCGTCGTCTTGCCGACGCCGGTCGGGCCGACCAAGGCATAGATACCGCCGCGATCGACGATGTCGCCGTCGTTGCCGATGGTGTACAGCGAACGATCCGCCGCCCCTTTGACCCAGGCCATCGCCTGCGAACCATCCATGTCCTGCGGCAGATCGGTCAGCAGGTCGCGGGCGAATTGCGGTGAAAAGCCGGCGTCGAGCATCTGACGCAAGACATCGGTCTTCACCGGCTCCGAACGCGCCGCTTCGCCCCAGGCAAAGCCGGCCAGATGCTGTTCAACGATCTTGCGCAGGGAACGGATTTCGTCCATGACTTCCATCGGCACCACTTCTGCCACCGGACGCTGCGGCGCGCTTGGCGGGACCGCCTGCGGGCGGGGTGCCGGGGCCGGTTGCGGACGCGCCGCGGGGCTCGCCATGGCCGGGGCAGGATTGCTCACCGACGGACGCGTAGCCTCAAGATTGCGCAGCGAGCCGGTCCGCGGAATACCCGCATTCACCGAGCCGGTCGAACGCGGTGCGGCGGGCGGCATCGACGGGCGCATCGCGGGTGCCGACTGGGCAAACTGCGGCTGGGCGGCCTGGACTCGCGCAGAACTCAGGGAAACCCGATAATCGTCGTCGAGGTCCGCCATCGCCGGCCGACGTTCGACCGGCGTGCTGTCGGCGACCTGGGTCGGCACGATCATCGCCATGTCGCGCGCCGCCACCGCCATGATTTCGACGCCGCCGGGAATGCCGCGATTGGAAAGGATGATCGCGTCGTTGCCCAGTGTCTCCTTCACCTTGCGCAGGGCGTCCCTGGCGTTGGCGGCGATGAATTTTCTGACGTTCATGTCTTACCTCCGATGATCGAGGTCACCTTGATAATTCGTGTTTCTGGAACTTCGTTATGGGCCAGCACCTTCAACTGGGGAACGGTGCGGCGCAGGAAGCGGGAAAGAAGAAGGCGCAGACTGGCCGGCACCAGCAGCACGGCGGGCAGACCGAGGCTTTCCTGACGCTGGGCGGCACTGGCCGTTTCGCGGATCAGCGTGTCGGCGAGGCCGGGCTCGAAACTGGTATTTTCGGAACCGCCAGCCACCGCCTGGGCGAGCAGGCGTTCCAGGGTCGGATCGAGCGACATGACCTGCATTTCGCCGCTGCCCGGGAAGATCTGCTGGACGATGGCGCGGCCCAGCGCGTTGCGCACCTGGGTGGTGATCTCGTCGGCGTTCTGGGTCCGGGTCGCGTTGTCGGCGACGGTCTCGATGATGGTGCGCATGTCGCGGATATGGACGCCTTCGTCGAGCAGGGACTGGAGGACTTTCTGCAGCGTGCCGAGGGGCAGGACCTTGGGCACCAGGTCCTCGACCAGCTTGGGGATTTCCTTGGCCAGGTGGTCGAGCAACTGCTGCACTTCCTGGCGGCCGAGCAGCTCGGAGGCATGGGTCAGGATCAGGTGATTGAGATGAGTGGCGACCACGGTGGAGGCGTCGACCACGGTATAGCCGTAGGCCTGGGCCTGGTCGCGCTGGCCGGCGTCGATCCAGATGGCCGGCAGACCAAAGGCGGGGTCCGTGGTGGCGGTACCGTTCAGGGTGCCGGCGACGCGTCCCGGATTGATGGCCAGGAACTGGCCGGTAAACGCCTCGCCCATGCCGACTTCGACGCCCTTGAGCAGGATGCGGTAGGCGTTCGGCTTCAATTCCAGGTTGTCGCGAATATGCACCGGCGACACCAAGAAGCCGACTTCCTGCGCGAATTTCTTGCGAATGCCACGGATGCGGCGCAGCAATTCGCCATCCTGCGACTTGTCCACCAGCGGAATCAGCCGGTAGCCGACCTCCAGACCGAGCACATCGAGCGGCGCAACGTCGTTCCAGGTCGCTTCCATGGCTTCCTGAACCGGCGCCGGAGCGACCGCAATCGGGGCCTTGACGACCTTCTTGTCCTTTTCCTGGAGCCGCCAGGCCGCCCAGCCAAGGATGGAGGCCAGCATCAGGAAGACGAAATTGGGCATACCCGGGATCAGGCCGAGGAAGCCGACAATCGCCGCGGTGATCATGATCGCCCGGGGATTGCGGAACATCTGGCCCATCACCTGCTGGCCGATATCGCGGTCATCGGAAACCCGGGTCACGACCATACCGGCGGCAATCGAAATGATCAGGCCGGGAATCTGCGCCACCAGGCCGTCGCCGATGGTCAGCAAGGTGTAATTCTTGGCCGCCAGGGCGAGGTCCATGTTGTGCTGGATGACGCCGACCACCAGCCCGCCGACGATATTGATCAGCATGATGACAATGCCGGCCACCGCGTCGCCGCGCACGAATTTCGAGGCACCGTCCATCGAGCCGAAGAACTCGGCTTCCCGCGAAATGTCGGAGCGGCGCTTGCGGGCATCCTCTTCGCCGATCAGCCCGGCATTCAGATCGGCATCGATCGCCATCTGCTTGCCCGGCATGGCATCAAGCGTGAAGCGGGCGGAAACTTCAGCGACTCGCCCGGCACCCTTGGTGATGACCACGAAGTTGATGATCGTCAGGATGGAGAAAACCACGATGCCCACCGCGAAGTTGCCGCCGACCATGAAGTGACCGAAGGCTTCGATCACCTTGCCGGCAGCATCCGGCCCGGTATGGCCCTGCAGCATCACGATGCGGGTCGAGGCGACGTTGAGCGACAGGCGAAGTAGCGTGGTGACCAGCAGCACGGTCGGGAAGACCGAGAAGTCGAGCGTCTTCTGGGTATTGACGGCGACCAGCAGGACGAGCACCGAGATGGCGATATTGAATGTGAACAGCAGATCCAGCACAAATGCCGGCAGCGGCAGCACCATCATCGCCAGGATCATCAGGATCAGCACCGGCGCGGCGAGCTGAGTGATGTTCAGGCGACCAAGGACGCCCTGCATGCTGAGTGCGGGAGCGGCCATTTACGCAGCCTCCGGGACAAGTTCGGGGGGCACCGGCAGATCGCGGGGCGGCGTCGGGTAGATACCGCCGGTCTGGCGCCAGTTGGCCAACTGGTAGATATAGGCCAGGACTTCGGCGACCGCGCCATACAGTGCAGCGGGGATTTCGGCATCGAGCTCGGCGTGCTTGTAGAGGGCGCGCGCCAGCGGCGGCGCTTCCATCATCGGCACCGCGTGCTCAGCGCCGATTTCGCGAATTTTCAACGCGATGGCGCCCATGCCCTTGGCCACCACCTTGGGCGCTCCCATGCCGGTCTGGTAGGACAGCGCCACCGCGTAGTGGGTCGGGTTGGTGACGATCACGTTGGCCTGCGGCACCGCCGACATCATCCGGCGGCGAGCCGCCTGCATCTGCAGGCTGCGGATGCGGCCCTTGACGTGCGGATCGCCCATCATTTCCTTCATTTCCTGCTTGACCTCTTCCTTGGTCATCTTCAGCTTGTCGATGTATTGCCAGAGCTGGAAAGGCACATCGGCGGCGACCACGAGCAGCAGCGTCGCAACCAGGACCAGGAAGGAATAGCTGACCAAGTTGCCGCCATGCACCAGCCCCGCTTCCAGCGGCTGGGCCAAGAGACCGAATATTTCGTCCCGTTCCTTCCAGATCAGCAACACGGCGACGCCGCCGATCAGGCTCGCCTTGAGCACGGCCTTGCCCATTTCCATCAGGCTGTTCCAGGAAAAAAGGCGACCGAAGCCGGAAATCGGATTCAGACGGCTGAAATCGGGAACCAGCGCCTTCGGTGAAAAAACCCAGGCATTGAGGAAAAAGGGCGGCAGCAGGGCAGCCAGCAAGAGCACCGCGAGCAGCGGCGAAAAGACGAACATCGCATCGCCGGAAATGTCGGCCAGCCGGGGCAACATCTGGGCCGGCTCATGCATGTACTTCGGATCGATGGTGAAACCCTTGCGGAATATCGCCACGGAACGCTGGGCGAACCAGCTTCCCATCATCCAGAAAGCGGCGCCGGCGACGATCAGAACCAGGAAAGTACCAAGTTCACGGGAATGAGGGACCTGACCCTGTTCGCGGGCCTGCTCGATTCGCCTACCAGTAGGCTCTTCGGTTTTGTCGAGGTCGCTCTCTTCTGCCATAACCGTCTTCGGGTGTAGTTATGGCTATTATAGGAAAAAACCTGAAAAAATAAAGAGGTACGCGTGTTTATTTAGCCGCTTTCTCAGATGACAGCCGCAAGCACATGACAACAGAGTAAACTTTAAAAAAGAAAAGAGGAGGCCTCGCCTCCTCTCAACTCGTTGACCGGAAAGACAAATCAGGCGAAATCAAGCGCCCGCATGGCGGCTCCCATGTCGGCATGCTGCCCGAGATCGGCCAGCAGTTCCTTCATGTCCAGAATCAGCACGATCTGGCCGTTGGAAAGCGTCGTCACCCCGGCAACACCCCGTGGCCGGAAATCCTCGAGCGACTTGATCACCGCGTCGTCACGCCCGGCAAAACTATCGACCGCCAGAATGAAGCTGCGCTCTGCCGTCTGCATGAAGACACCGTATTCCGGATAGCGCTCGAGCGGCCAGCCGAGTAGCCGGGCCAGCGAGATGACCGGCAGGACTTCGCCGCGCACCACCAGCGTTTCCTTGCCGCCGACTTCCTGGATGCGATTCTGCTCGATAGGCAGAATTTCGCGAACCAGGGAGAGCGGCAATGCAAACGGCTGGTCGCCAAGTTGCACCAGCAGCACCGGCAGGATGGCCAGGGTCAGCGGCAGCGAGATGATGAAGACGGAACCCTTGCCTGGCTCGGAACGAATTTCGACGGCACCGTTCAGTTTCTGGATATTGGTTTTCACCACGTCCATGCCGACGCCGCGGCCGGAAACATCGGAAATCTGCGCCTTGGTCGAGAAACCGGGCAGGAAAATCAGGTTCAGGCTCTGCCGTTCGTCCAGGGTGTTGGCTTCCTCTTCGGAAATCAGACCCTTTTCGACGGCCTTGGCGCGGATGCGCTCGGCGCTCATGCCCTTGCCGTCGTCGGCAATGATCAGCACGATGTGATCGCCCTCCTGGCGCGCCTCGAGGCGGACCAGGCTCTTGGCCGGCTTGCCGGCGGCCTGGCGTTCGAGCGGCATTTCGACGCCGTGATCGACCGCGTTGCGGATCAGGTGGATCAGCGGGTCGGCGAGATCCTCGATCATCGTCTTGTCGACTTCGGTTTCCTCGCCGGCGAGCACCAGTTCGACATCCTTGCCCAACTGGCGCGCCAGATCGCGGGCAATCCGCGGGTATTTCTGGAACAGCCGGCCGATCGGCTGCATCCGCGTCTTCATCACCGAGTTCTGCAGGTCGGAGACCAGCAGGTCGAGCTGACTGACCGCCTGGTCCAGCGCATGCAGGGTTTCGGAATCGTTCTTGCCGGCCAGGATGTCGGCCCGCAGACTGGTCAGGCGATTCTTGGTCAGCCCGATTTCGCCGGAAAGGTTGAGCACCTGGTCGAGGCGCGAGGTATCGACGCGGATGGTGTTTTCACGACCACGCTCTTCGACTCGCCTGGCCGATGTCGGCTGGCCGCCAGGACGGTCCGTCGCCCGTCGGCCGAATGGCGAGGGAGCGGCTGCGCCAGCCTGTGTTGCCGGCATGCCGGCGGCCGGGGCGGCAACGGTTTCCGCCTTGGTAATCAACTCGCCCTGCGTTGCCACGGGCTGGCCGGTCACTGCTGCATGCAGGGCATTCCAGTCCGGCTCGCCCGGAATCTGGGCGGGCTCAGGCTGAGTGGGGGCCGCCGCGGACGCCACAGGCGGCGCGGCAACGACAGGCGCCTCACCGCTCAGCACGCCCTTCAGGGCAGCAATGACTTCCGGGTCGGCGGGCTGTGGCAGAACCATCTGCCCCAGTTCGCCGAACATTTCGCGCACCCCTTTGGTGGCCGCCATGATGGTATCCATCAATTCCGGCGTCAGCACCAGTTCGCCATTGCGCAAGCGATCGAAAAGATTTTCCGTCAGGTGGCACAGGGTCACCAGCTCCGCGGCATTGAGGAAACCGGCGCCGCCCTTGACCGTGTGGAAGCCGCGGAAAATATCGTTGAGCAGGTTGCGATCATCGGGAGTCTTCTCGAGATCGACCAACTTGTTGTCCACATCCGACAGCAGATCGTGGGCCTCCTGCAGAAAATCCTGCAGCAGGTCTTCCATTCCGGCAAAGTCGCTCATCTTCAACCCCTCTCAGAAACCGAGGCTATCAAGCAAATCATCAACCTGTCCCTGGTTGACGACCACGTCGGTACGCCCTTCGGCATTGACCACCGGCCCATTCATCAAACTATTCACCTCATCGGTGCGCTTCGTTTCCGGCACAATTTCGAGCAGGATGGTCATCAGGCTGGTCTCCAGTTCCTGAGCCAGGACGACAATCTTCTTGATAACCTGCCCGGTCAGATCCTGGAAATCCTGAGCCATCATGATTTCAGTCAGCTGGGCATGAGTCGCCTTGGTCTTGTCCGGCAATTGCTGATTCAGGAACGCCCGGGTGTCGGTCGCCAGCACCTTGAAATCGGCCGGCGCCACCTGGTTGGCGAAGACCTTGTCCCAGCGGGCGCCGAGCGTACGGGCACCATTTTCGATGTCGTCGACCAGCGGACTGGCAATGTCCGTCGCATTGAGAACACGGCAAGCCGCCTGTTCGGTCAGATTGGCGACATACGCCAGCCGATCCTTGGCATCGGGCAAGGCTGACACGGTCTTTTCGAGCAGCTTGTCGTAGCCCAGCTGGCCCAGGGTATCGTGCAGGGCCCGCGCCATGTGGCCGATACGATTGAATACGGCTTCCTGACCAGACCAGCCTTCGGCCGCTTCGCCGGCGGGAGCCGTTGTGGCGGCAGCCGAACTCGCCACCTGGGATTCAGCGGCCACGCTGTCGAACAGGGCCTGCAAATCGTCGTTATCGTCGGTCGCCGGCGTTACAGCCACGGTCTTGGCGGGAGCCGGCGCCGGCTGGGCGGGCGTGAAATCGGCAGCGATCGAGTCGAAAAGAGCTTCGAGATCGTTGGAATCGTTGTTCGCGGTCATGCTTTCCCCTTAGGCCAAGCCCATTTTCTCGAAAATCTTGTTGAGCTTTTCCGACAAGGTTCCGGCAGTGAAGGGTTTTACGATATAGCCGCTGGCACCTGACTGGGCTGCCGCAATGATGTTTTCCTTCTTGGCTTCGGCGGTGATCATCAGCACCGGCAAATGTTTGAGGCTGGGCGTCGCCCGGATGGTTTGCAGCAGCGTCAGGCCGTCCATGTTGGGCATGTTCCAATCGGTGACGACGAATTCGAAGCCGCCCCCCTGCAATTTCTGCAGCGCGATCGCCCCATCCTCAGCCTCGTCGACATTGGTATAACCGAGTTCCTTCAGGAGGTTACGGACAATACGACGCATGGTGGAAAAATCGTCCACCACCAGAAACTTCATCTTCGGATCAGCTGCCATGCAGTAACTCCAGCTTGCTTGTTGTTATCGTTCGATCAGCGGGCGCAGGGTATCGGCCAGCGCCTCGGCATCAAATTTTGCGACGTAGGCATCGACGCCCACCGACTTGCCCATCGCCCGGTTCGCCTCGGAGGACAGCGACGAATGCATGACGATCGGCACCCCTTCGAAGCGGGCGTCGGACTTGATATTCTTGGTCAGCACATAGCCGTCCATTTCCGGCATTTCCGCATCGACCAGGATCAGGCGGATTTCGTCGCGGATATTCTGTCCGCTTTGCTGGGCGTGAGCCGCGATGCCCTGCAATCGCGTCCAGGCTTCCATGCCGTTGGTCGCATGCTTGTGGCGCACGCCGAGCTTGTCCAGCACCTCGGCGATCTTGCGCCGGGCGACGATCGAATCGTCGACGAAGAAGACGCTGGTATCGGGATCGACCCGGGCCGGCGGAATATCGACGATCATTGCCTCACCGAAGGCGTTGGCCAGAATCTGCTCGACATCGAGGATGGAAACCAGATTGCTGCCGTCGAGTTCGATGACGGCGGTGATCAGGCCCTGGTTGGCCGCCAGCACGCTTTCCGGAGCCTTGACGCGCTCCCAGTCGACGCGAATGATTCGATCGACCTCGTGCACCAGGAAACCGAGAGTGCGCTTCGAATACTCGGCAACCATCATGGTCTTGCCCAGACCCGGCGCAGCACCGTCAAGGTGCATGAAAGGCGCCAGCGAGAGCACGGGGATGACGTTGCCGCGCAATGAAATCAGGCCCTCGACGCCACGCGGCATGTTGGGGGTCTTGGTAATGCGCGGCGTACGGCCCACTTCGCGGACCTTGAAGACATTGATCCCGAATATTTCACGGGTGCCCAGGCTGAACAGCAGGATTTCCATTTTATTGGAGCCCGCCAGCCGGGTACGCGCATCGACGCTATCCAGCAAGTTCTTGTTTTCAACGAGATTCATCATTCTCTCCCGCTATGCTCAGGCGGTGGTCACGGGCACCGTGGCATCCACGCCGAGACGGCGGGCCAGGGTTTCGGAAAGCCGCTGCGGCTCGAATTTCGGCACGTATTCATCGACCCCCACCGATTGCCCGAGCTTCTGGTTGGACATGCCGGACAGCGAGGAATGCATGATCACCGGCACGCCATTGAAGCGCGGGTCGGACTTGATCTTCTTGGTCAGGATGTAACCGTCCATTTCCGGCATTTCGATATCGGTGAGCACCAGGTTGATCAACGCGGACACCGGCTTGCCGACCGACTGGGCAAAGGTTGCGACCTTTTCCATCTCTTCCCACATCTGGCGGCCATTGACGGCGCTGACGCCCTTGACGCCCATGACATTGAGGGTGCGCTCGATCTGCTTGCGGGCGACGCTTGAATCGTCGCAGTAAAACACCGTGCAATCCGGACGATCGACCGGAACGACGCCGCGGAACATGATTTCGTTGTCGATACTGGTGGTTTCGGAGAGGACCTTTTCAACGTCCATCATCATCACCAGGCGATTGTCTTCGAGTTCGGTCACCGCCGTCACCAGACCGCCGGTCTGCGAAGTCAGCATTTCGGGCGGCACCCGCATCTTGCTCCAGTCGAGGCGCAGGATGGTATCGACCCCTTCGACCAGAAAACCCTGGGTGTGGCCGTTGTATTCGGTGACGATCATGATTTCGCGCGGCGTACCGGCGTTGATGCCGGAATATTTGGCGAGATCGATGACCGGCACCAGCGCGCCGCGCAGGCTGACCATGCCTTCGACCGAGGCGGGCATGTCCGGCGCCGCCGTGATCAATGGCGTGCGCATCACCTCGCGGACCTTGAAAACGTTGATCCCGTAGGTTTCGCGGCGCCCCGTGCGCTGATCCACTCCAAGGAAAAAGAGCAGTATTTCAAGCTTGTTGGTTCCCGCCAGCTTGGTTCGCGCGTCGATATTCTTCAACAACTCTGACATCGTTATCCCCTCGCACCTGGTGCGGTCGGCTTGTTTAATGGCTATGGCGCCGATCGGACCAAGGATACACGCTTTTCCATGGGCTTCAAACTGCGCTCCCGCGGCCTGTCCGGGCAATCAGCCGCACGGTCCGATGCTGTTATCGACCGGCCGGCAATCAACTTTAGAGAATCTGGAACAACTTGCCGAAATTGGCAATATCCAGCACCTGCTTGACGTTGCCGCGAACGCCGGCCAGCGCGACTTCCTTGCTGGCGCCACCCATCTTGTCGCGCAGCATCAACAGCATGCCGAGCGCCGAACTGTCGAGGTAATCGACGCCGGCGAAATCCACCGTCACTGCCTTGACCGCAGCATCGGCAATCAGCGGTTCGTAAGCGGCGCGAAAATCGCGATGGGTATTGAAATCAAATCGGCCATTGAGCTTGATGACGGCCTTGCCAGCCTCGATAACGACATTGGTTTGCATTTTTCCATCCTGAAATCGCGAAGTGCCGCCTAGTGTAATACTTTAGCCAGACGCGGCAAGCCCGGGCCTAGCGATAGGCTGCCAACAACGTGCGACGCGCCATGTCGTCGAGGGAGGATTGTTCCTCGACGGCGCCGATCAGGAATGCCTCGCGCGGCATGCCGTAGACCACGCAACTGGCTTCATCCTGGCCGAGGGTGCGAGCGCCGGCCTGACGCATGTGCAACAGGCCCTGCGCGCCGTCCTTGCCCATCCCGGTGAGGATCACGCCGATCGCCTGGCGCCCGACCAGGTTGGCCGCGGAATCGAACAACACGTCGACCGAAGGCCGATGACGATTGACCGGCGGCGTGGACAGCAATTCGGTGAGATACCCGGCCGGCCCCCGGCGAATCTGCAAATGCGAATGCCCGGGAGCGATGTAAACGTGCCCCGGCTCGATCTTCTCGTTGCCTTGCGCCTCGATGACGCGCGGCGCGCACAAGCCGTCGAGACGGCGCGCAAAAGAGGCGGTGAAGCTCTCCGGCATGTGCTGGACGATCAGGATGGGCGGCCCGTCGGCCGGCATGCCGAGCAGGAATTCCTTGATCGCCTCGGTACCGCCCGTCGACGCACCGACAAAGATGATCCGGCCGCTGGCCGCAGCCCGGGCGGCGCTGCCCGAGGGGCCTGGGCCGGATACCGGCTCCGCTTTCGGTGAACTCATCGGGAGACGGCGCAAACGGGCGCCCTTTGCGGCCCGGATCTTGTCAACAAGTTCTTCGGCATATTCCTCCATACTATGTGCACTATCGGCCCGCGGCTTGCCGATGAAATCAACAGCCCCCAGTTCCAGGGCTTTCAGGGTGGTTTCGGAGCCCGCTTCGGTAAATGACGAAACCATGACTACCGGCATCGGGCGCAAGCGCATCAGGCGGTCGAGAAACTCAAGGCCATCCATCTTCGGCATGTGCACATCCAGCGTCAGCACATCCGGATTGAGCGCCTTGATCATCTCACGGGCGGCGCCCGCATCGGCGGCGGCCCCGACCACGTCCATGCCGGGCAGCGAACCGATCAGTTCGGTGAGCAAACCGCGCATCAGCGCCGAGTCGTCAACGACCAAAACGCGAATCGGCGTCGGCATCAGCACCACCCCGGCCGGGCAATCGGCAGCCGCCTCGGCGACTTGCCCGCATCAAATGAACAGTTCGACATCGCCTTCCACCTTGGCGCCGGACAAACGATCCTTGTAGTCGCGCTCGCGCGTGAACAAGGTTTCGTTATGGACCCGGTGCAGCTTCTTGACCAGAACGCGACCGGTCTGGGAAAAATAGTAGACTTTGCGCGGATATGAATCCAGCAGATCCTTGGCGACCACCGGAATCTTTTCGGTTTTCAGGTAGTCGAGCACGAATTCAGCATTGCGGGCGCCGACGTTGCTGCTCGACAGGCTGGCGAGCACGGCGCCGCCACCGAAGACCTTGGCTTCGAGACGATTGCGCCGGGCGCCCATCTTGAACAGGTGGTTGATCAGCACTTCCATCGCATAGGTCCCGTAGCGGGCCGAAGTGCCCACCGTATCGCCACGCCCGCCGTCATCCGGCAGCATGAAGTGATTCATGCCGCCGATGCCGGTTTCGACATCGCGCACGCAGGCCGCAACACAGGAACCGAGCACGGTCACCAACAGCATTCCCTGGTCGGATACGAAGTATTCGCCCGGCAAGATTTTCGCCGCTTCCGTCTGAAAGCTGCGGTCATAGTAGCGGTTGCTGGCCAGATGCTCGTCATAGGCGTGCTGCACGATGGGCCTTCCTATCGGGCCTTGGCCGGAACGTAGACGGTCTTGCCCAGGGAGCGGAAGAGATCGGCGGCATGCAGGAAGCTTTCGGAATGCCCAGCGAACATCAGGCCATCGGCCTGCAGCATGGGCGCGAAGCGGGCCAGGATCTTGTACTGGGTCGGCTTGTCGAAATAGATCATCACATTGCGACAGAAAATGACATCGAGCGGCCCCTTGACCGAATAGCTGGGGTCAAGCAGGTTAATGCGCCGGAACTCGATCATCGCCTTCAATTCCGGACGGACCGACACGAAGCCTTCCTGGGCGCCCGATCCGCGCAGGAAGAACTTGCGCAGGCGATCGGGCGACAGCTTTTCGACCCGTTCCATCGGGTAGATCCCTTTATCGGCCGTGGCGAGAACGTTAGTATCGAGGTCCGAGGCGATGATCGAGACGTGCGAGGTCGACACACCGAAGGTTTCCGCAACCGTCATCGCGATCGAATATGGCTCCTCGCCGGTCGAGGCGGCCGAACACCAGATGCGGACCGGGCGCCGGCTACCGAGCTTTTTCAGGTGTTCGGCAAGGATCGGAAAGTGATGCGGCTCCCGGAAAAAGGAGGTCAGGTTGGTGGTCAGCGAATTGACGAAGCGCTCCCATTCGTCGCCGGCATTCTTCTCCAGTGCATCGAGATACTCGGCAAAAGTATGCTTGCCGGTCGCCCGCAGGCGACGGGCCAGGCGTGAATAGACCATGTCCTGCTTGACCGGCGACAGCGAAATGCCGGCATGCTGGTAGATCAGCTTGCGGACCCGCTCGAAATCGGCCGTCGAAAAACTGAATTCGCGGATGGCCGGATCTCGTACCGGGATGGCGCCCAAAGGAGAACTGCCGGTCGGGGATGAAGAAAACAGCGGCTTCTTGGCGTCGACCATGCTCAGAACTCTTCCCATTCGTCATCGAGCGAAGCCGGCAGGGCCGGCGATTTGCGGCGAGCACCGGCCGCCTGACGCGGCGCTGGGCTTTCCGACCGGGAATCGGCCAGCCGGGGCGCCTGGCGCGTACCCGCCACCACCTGGAAGACGGAAACCGTCGCCTGCAACTGTCTGGCCTGTTCCTCCAGGCTCTCGGCGGCGGCAGCCGCTTCCTCGACGAGGGCCGCGTTCTGTTGCGTCACTTCATCCATCTGATTGACGGCGAAACTCACCTGCTCGATCCCGACGCTCTGTTCGCGGCTGGCTTCGGAAATATCGGTGACGATGCGTGCCACCCGTTTAATGCTGGCCACCACGTCCTCCATGGTCTGCCCGGCCTGATCGACCAGGCGATTGCCCGACTCGACGCGCTCGACGGAATCGGAAATCAGGCTCTTGATTTCCTTGGCCGCGGCGGCGCTACGCTGGGCCAGATTGCGGACTTCGGTGGCAACCACGGCAAAGCCGCGTCCCTGCTCGCCGGCCCGCGCCGCTTCGACCGCGGCGTTGAGAGCGAGGATGTTGGTCTGGAAGGCGATGCCGTCGATGACGCCGATGATATCGGCGATCTTGCGGCTTGCCTGGTGGATCGAACCCATGGTGTGCACCACCTGGCCGACCACTTCACCGCCCTTTTCGGCAATGCGCTGGGCGTCGCAGGCCAGTTCGTTGGCCTGGCGGGAATTGTCGGCATTGTGGCGGACGGTGGCCGTCAGCTGTTCCATGCTGGACGCGGTTTCCTCCAGGCTGCTCGCCTGTTCTTCGGTACGGCTGGAGAGATCCTGGTTGCCGGAGGCGATTTCCTGGGCCGCGACATTGATGGTATCGGCCGAAACCTGGATCTCGCCGACCAGTTCGCGCAGCTTGCCGACCGTGGCATTGGCATCGTCGCGCAGGCGGGCGAAAGTGCCCTGATACTCGGTGTCGATGGTGCGGGTCAGGTCGCCGGCCGCCATCCGGGCAAGCAGAGCGGCAATTTCGCCGACCGCCGCGCCGCTGGTTTCCAGCAGGCTGTTGATACCGACGCCCAATTCCCGGTAGAAACCTTCCAGCCGCTCGGTATCGAGCCGCGCTTCGAGGTCGCCGGCGGCGGCGCGACCGATCAAGTCAGCCACCGAATGCTGGGCGTTCAACTCGGCCGTCCGGTCCACCCATTCGCCGACAGTGCCCAAGCGCTGACCGCGCTCGTTGGTGATCGGATTGGTCAGCACGTTGTAGATGCGCCCGCCGATTTCCAGTTCCGACTGGCGGGACGACTGCAACTCGCGCAGGGTCTGGAGGGCCGCTTGCGGATCCTGATAGAAGACGCCGATATTGCTGCCGATGAAGCCATCCACCGAGAAACCCGCTTGCTGCTCGCGTAAGCGCGGTTCGATCTGGCGCAAGGTGGTGAGCAGGCCCTTATTGGCGTAGATCACCGTCCCGTCGTCATCGGCAATGCGCAGATTGGCCGAGACGCAGTCCAGCGCGATGCGGATGCGCAGGTTGTCATTGGCCAGGCGCTGGCTTTCGACGACATTGCTCTCCAGTTGCATCTGCATCGATTGCAGCCCCTGTAGCACTTGCCCGACTTCGTCGTCGGCCGAAATATCGACCGGATTGCCGTAACGCCCTTCGGCCAGGGCACGAAAGACCGGCAGCACCTTCTGTTGCAGCGGCGCGACGATCAGCCGGTGGATCAGCCAGTAGAGGAAGGCCATCAGCAGCAGGGAGAGCAGCAGGCCGCCGATCATCATGTAACGCGAGATCTGCCGCGACAGTTGGTGGAACTCGTCGAGATAGGTGCCGCCGGCGATCAGCCACTGGGCTTCCGGCAAGGTCTCGAAAACGACGATCTTGTCGCGGGCCGCCGTGTCGCCCAGTTCGGCATTCATCCACGGGTAGACGATTTCGCCGGACTGGCGCTCGAGCATTTCCCGGATGAACTCGCGTCCGGCCGCATCCTTCGAATCGAGGACACTCGCCCCTTCCTTGGCCGGATGAACGATCAGGCTGCCGTAATTCTTGCCGGGCGCCGCATCGATCACGTAGTAATAGCCGGTTTCACCGACTTTCAGCGAACGGATCTCCTTCTTCAGGGCGTCAAGTTCAGCCGAAATATCGAGGCCGATGAAGGTGGCGCCGATGACTTTGCCGTCGCGGGCGAGAATCGGGGTGTAGCTGGTGTAGAACGCCTTGCCGAACAGGGTGGCGCGGCCGAGGTAGGGCTTGCCGGCGAGCAGCAGGTCGTGGGCCGGATGCTCCCTGGCCAGACTGGTACCGACCGCCCGTTCACCGTTTTCCTTCTTCACCGAGGTTGCGACGCGCACAAGGTCCTCGCCTTTGCGCACGAAGATGGTCGCCACCGCCCCCGTCCGGGCGGTAAAGCGGTCGACGATGTCGACGTTGCCGTTCAGGACCTCCGACTTTCCATGGCGCAGGACGGGCGCCTCGTCGCTGCCTTCGAGGCTGATACCGTCGGGGAAATTCATCTCGAAACTGCGATTGATCTGCAGCGCCTCGCGGCTCATCGCCTGCAGGTTGGTCTGCATCATGGTCCGGATGAGGCCGACATCGTGCTTCAGCGTTTGCCGCCCCCGCTCGTCGAAGACATTGGTGACGTAAGTCCGCAGCAACTGGCTCGCCCCGCCGACGATGAGCAGCAGTCCGAAAAGCAGGCCGAGGACGATCTTGCGGGAGGCGGACGCATTCGACAGCCGGCGCTGCAGACGTCCGGCCAGACCGACAGAGACCATCTTGCCGTGCAGGATTTCCTTGTTGCCGACGCGCTTTTCGCGGAAGGCGGCATAGGCGGCATCGGCTTCCCTGATCTGTTCAGCCGTTGCCTTGCGGCGAACCGACATATAGCCGACCACCCGCCCGTTTTCATGGATCGGCGAGGCGTTGGCCAGCACCCAGTAATAATCGCCATTCTTGCAGCGATTCTTGACCAGGCCGGTCCACGGCCGCCCGGCACCCAAATCGCGCCACAGATCGGCGAAAGCCTCGACCGGCATGTCCGGGTGACGAACGATATTGTGCGGCTGGCCGATCAGTTCGGCCTCGGAAAAACCGCTGATGTCGACGAAATCTTTGTTGATGTAGGTAATCTGGCCCTTGAGGTCCGTCTTCGAGACAATCAGGGTGTGATCGTCCAGTGGAATCTCCACATTCGTCACCGGCTGGTTATTGCGCATGGTCACTCATTCGTTGGTTCATTTGATGATCAGAATTCGGCCCACTCGTCCTCGTCCGGCGCCGCCAGAACGGGATTTCGAGCTTGCGTCAGACGGGCCGGGGGAACTCTCGCCAGCAGGGCAGTTGTCGCTGGCTGGCTGGCTGCCCGCATGCTTTCGAGGAGACCGATGACCCGCCGCGAGCGACTGGAGAATTCGCCTTCGATCTGCTCCCGGGCCGCCGCCGTATTTCCCGCAAGCCGGGCGCGAATGACCGCGGCCGCGCACTGGTGAAAACCGGCATGTTCGAGCTTGAGGTCGCCATAGTTGGCATGGCGGTTCATCGCCCGGCCGTCGCCATGGATCCAGCAGCCCAGCGCGCACTGGTCGTCGCGCCCGACGACGTTGGGGTCGAGATGTTCGCTGCCGCCGGCGACATAGTCGACCAGGCGCTGCTTCCATTTGCCATGCGCCTCGATGGCGCCGTCGAAATCAAGGCCGGCGATGGCCGTCTGGTGATCGACGACCAGCGCTCCCGACAGACGAAATACCGCCACCGACCGGGACAGGCTGCGCGCCTGTTCTTCCAGGCTTTCGGCTGCCGCTGCCGCCTGTTCGACGAGGGCGGCATTCTGCTGGGTGACTTCGTCCATCTGGCTGACGGCGCGGCTGACCTGGTCGATACCGGCACTCTGCTCGCGGCTGGCATCGGAAATATCGGTCATGATGCGGGCCACCCGCTTGATGCTGGTCACCACTTCGTCCATCGTCCGCCCGGCCTGATCGACCTGCCGGTTGCCGACCGCCACCTTGTCGACGGAATCGGCGATCAGGCCCTTGATTTCCTTGGCGGCCGCCGCGCTGCGTTGCGCCAGATTGCGCACTTCGCTGGCGACGACGGCGAAGCCGCGACCCTGCTCGCCGGCGCGGGCCGCTTCGACCGCGGCATTCAGGGCGAGGATGTTGGTCTGGAAAGCGATGCCGTCGATGACGCCGATGATGTCGGCAATCCGGCTGCTCGCCTGATGGATGGCGCTCATCGTCTGCACCACCTGGCCGACCACCTCGCCGCCCTTGATCGCCACCTGCTGGGCGTTGCTTGCCAGTTCATTGGCCAGTCGCGAATTGTCAGCATTCTGGCGCACCGTGCTGGTGATCTGCTCCATGCTGGAAGCGGTTTCTTCCAGGCTGCTCGCCTGCTCTTCGGTACGGCTCGATAGATCCTGGTTGCCCGAGGCGATTTCCTGGGCCGCCGTATTGATGGCGTCGGTGGCTTCCTTGATCTCGAGAATGATCTGTTGCAGGGTATCGACGGTGGTGTTGGCGTCGTCCTTGAGCTTGCCCAGCATGCCCTGATAATCGGTCTCGATCTTCTGGGTCAGGTTGCCGCGCGACATCCGGGCGAGCATGGCGCCAACGTCGTCCAAGGCACGAGTGTTGGCTTCGAGCAGGTCGTTGATGCCTTGCGAAATTTTCTGGAAAAAACCGCTCATCCTGCCGGCATCGAGACGCCGGCTGAAGTCGCCGGCGACGGCGGCATCGATGATGCCCGCCACTTCAGCCTCGATGGCGACTTCCAGCGTCCGGTCGCGCCATTCGGCGACGGTACCCAGGCGCTCGCCCCGCTCGTTTACGACGGGCGAGGCGATCAGGCTGAAATGGCGGCTGCCGATGGTGATCTCGGCCTTGTGCGTGCCCTTCAGGCCTGCCAGCAGATTGCGCTGGTGGCTGGGCTGGGCGTGGTAGCTATCGAAACTGGAGCCGAGGATGGTCGCCGCCCGGAAATTGGGCAATTGCTGGCGTAGATCGTCTTCGGCCTGGCGCATCATGGCCAGCAAAGAAGCGTTGCAGTAGATGATCGTCCCGGCCGGATCGGCCACCATCACGTTGTTCGACGAAACGTCGAGGGCCACCTTGAGGCGCAGGGTTTCGTCCGCCGCCTGGCGCTCGACCAACGCCCTGCGTTTCAGATCCGACTGCATCTTGTTCAGGGCCTGCATGAGCTGCGTCGCCTCGTCCCGTCCGCTCAGGTCGATCGCGTTGTCCATGTTGCCGGCCGCCACCGACTCGGCCACCCCGACGGCATCGCGCAGGGGACGGGTAATCTGGCGGGTGACCCAGACGCCACCGACGACCATGACGACCACCGCCAGCAGCATCAGGGCCAGCAGCAGGGTCTTCACCGAGTCCCGCAGTTCAGTGATTTCGGCAACGTCGCGGCTATTGTTGTCACGCTGCAACTGTACGTATTCGCCGACGATATCGAACCAGGCCTGCAGCTTGGGCCGCAGATCGTCAAAGAAATGCTTTTCGATTTCCGGACGATTGCCCGCCTTGATCAGCACGAACATCTGCTTCAGCGAAGCGTCGGCGGCCTGACGGCTCGGCACGATGCGCTCCACGATATCCTTGCCGCGCGGCGAGGCGGTCTGGTCGACCAGCGCCGTTTCGGACTCGAGATATTTGACCAGGTCGGCTTCGACCTTGGCCTGCTCCGCCTGCTGCTTGTCCGTTTCCTCGACTAGCAGGGCTGTTCGCACATGTCGGCCAATCAGCAGGTTGCGCATGCGCATATCCACGGCCAGGTCCATTTTCCGGACGTTATTGTTGACGATGCGATCGACCTTGTCGCCAACCTGGCCAAGGCTGGACAGCGCGATGCCGACAAAGACGATCATCAGGCCGAGCGCCCCGATCGTCGTCATGATCAGCCGGGTGCCGATCTTGTAATTGCGGAAATTGAGCATGTTCACCTTCCTGACCCCCTATTCGGCCGCTGAATCGATCAATTCCATATCGGCGCTGGTCATTAGGCGCTCGATATCGGTGACGATCATCATCCGCGATGCCTGCGAGGCCAGGCCGAGGATGTACTTGGTATCGAAACTGCCGGAAAAGTCGGGGGCCGGCCTGATTTGTGCCGCGGTCAGCGAAATCACATCCGAGACGCTATCGACGACGACACCGATCACCCGCCCGGCGACATTGAGAATGACCACTACCGTAAATGGGGTGTATTCGATCTTGCCCAGCTTGAACTTGATGCGCAGATCGACGATGGGAACAATGATGCCGCGCAGATTGATCACCCCCTTGATGAAGGGCGGCGCATTGGCGATCAGGGTCGGCGTTTCGTAGCCGCGGATTTCCTGCACCTTGAGGATATCGATCGCGTATTCCTCGCTGCCCAGCGTAAAGGTCAGGTATTCGCCGGCGCTCAGGTCTTCTTCAGCCGCTACCGCGCCGCCGTGCGTCATCACTTCCATGTCTCGCTCCTCGTACAGCCGTCAGCCGGCTTTATGCATAGTCGACTTGGCCATGCCGGCGATCGCCGACACGTCAAGAATCAGCGCCACGTGGCCGTCGCCCATGATGGTCGCACCGGACACGCCGGCTACCCGGCGATAATTGGCCTCCAGGCTCTTGATCACCACCTGGTGCTGGCCGACCAGGGCATCGACAAACAAGGCCGCCTTGGCGCCGTCGGCGTCGATGATGACCATGATGCCCTGGCTAAAGTCGTTCCCCGCCGCATTCAAGTTAAAAACCTCGTGCAGCACGACCACCGGCAGATATTCGCCGCGCACCTGGATGATCCTGGCCTGGTTGGACAGGGTCTTGATGTCGCCGGCCTGCGGCTGCAGCGACTCGATGACATAGGAGAGCGGCAGGATATAGGTCTGGTTGCCGACCGCCACCGACATGCCGTCGAGGATGGCCAGCGTCAGCGGCAGGCGCACGGTCATTCTTGTGCCGACGCCGAGCATCGATTCGATTTCGACCCGCCCGCCCATCGCCTGGATATTGCGACGCACGACGTCCATGCCGACACCGCGCCCGGAGACATCGGTTACTTGGTCGGCGGTCGAAAAGCCGGCTTCGAAAATCAGGCCGAAAACCTCCTGGTCGGTCATCTGCTCGGAAACCGGCAGGCCGCGCTCGCGCGCCTTGGCGAGAATCTTGTGGCGCGGCAAACCGGCCCCGTCGTCGCCGACTTCGATGACGATATTTCCGCCCTGGTGATAGGCCTTCAGCGTGATCGTGCCGGTCGGACTCTTGCCGGCGGCAACGCGGGTTTCCGGCAATTCGATGCCATGGTCCAGGCTGTTGCGGATCAGGTGGGTCAGCGGATCAGCGATGCGCTCGATCAGCCCCTTGTCGAGTTCGGTCGTCTCGCCGGAAGTTTTCAGTTCGACCTGTTTGCCCAGCTTGCCGGACAGGTCGCGCACAACCCGCGGAAAGCGTGAAAAGACAAAGGAAATCGGCAGCATCCGGATCGACATCACCGATTCCTGCAAGTCCCGGGTATTGCGCTCCAGCTGCGTCAGGCCGGTCGCCAGCCGTTCCGGGGCACTGGCCTGCATCTGCGTCACGGTTTCAAGCAGCATGGCCTGAGTAATCACCAGTTCGCCGACCAGATTGATCAACTGATCGACCTTTTCGATACTGACCCGGATCGATGAATCTCCGGCAGCGACCGGCGCCACAGCCTTCGCGGGAGAGGGAGCCGGGGCCGGCCGGGGCGGTGCCGGGCGAGCCGGCAGCGGCTGCACTTCCTGAGGCGGCGGCAGCGGCGCGAAGAACCCGAATCCTTCGCCCTCCTCGGCCTGAAGAACAGGCGCCGGCGGCGGCAAGGGTTCGAAAAATCCGTAAGCTTCGTCTTCTGCCACTGAGGGCGCGGCCGGTCCGTCGGCCGCCGGCAATGGCGCGAAGAATCCGTAGCCTTCCTCGTCCTCGGCTGGCTGTCCGGCCAGCTCGGCATTGGCGGGCGCAGTCCCGTCGAGCGCGGCAAAAAAACCGTAGCCGCGATCTTCGTCGGGCTGCCCGGGAGCATCGTCGAAAAAGCCGAAGGCAGCGCTTCCCGCATCGTCGACCGCCGGGTCCTCGACGACGCGCCAGGCGCCGTTGTCGGCAATGAAATCAATGTGATCCGAAAAGTCGTCGGCGCTTGCCCCGGTGAGCAGGCGCAGTTGCCAGAAACCGGCATTGTTGGCCTCGGCGCCGGGCTGGCTGATGATTTCGAGATCGCCGAACTGGCGCAATTCCTCGATCAGATTGGCGACCCCGTCACCTTTGGCCGATATTTCGGTCGGCACGAACTGAATGTCGAAAGCCCGCCTGGTTTCCGCGGCAAGCGGCGCGCCGGGCGCTGCCGCCTCCGGAGATGCCGGCAAAGCGGAAGGGACAGCCGCAACCGGCTGGTCGGAGGACAACTGGCGCAGACGTTGGCAACTGGCTTCGACGACGACCGGATCGACCGTGCCGCGCCCCTGATGCGCCTCCAGCATGCTCCGCAGCACATCGCCGGACTGCAGAAACGCATCCACCATGTCGGGCCGCAGAACCAGCTCCTGCTTGCGGATGCGGTCGAGCAAGTTTTCCAGGATATGGGTGGTGTCGGCGAGATCGGTAAAACCAAAAGTGCCGGCACTGCCCTTGATCGAGTGCGCCGCCCGGAAAATGGCGTTGAGCTGCTCCATGTCCGGGTTTTCAATATCCAGGTCGAGCAGCAGCGCTTCCATCGCCGCCAGATGTTCCGCCGACTCATCGAAGAACACCTGGTAAAACTGACTCATATCGATCGCCATGCCATCCCCTCACCGCCGCTGCCGTCGCCCGGCAGCCAGAAATCGAACGCAATGTGCCGGCCTTGCGCCGGCCCGGTTTCCGGTCTCAGCCGATGACCTTGCGCACGACTTCAATCAATTTCTGCGGATCGAAAGGCTTGACCAGCCAGCCCGTGGCACCGGCGGCGCGCCCCTGGGCCTTCATGGCGTCGGACGATTCCGTGGTCAGCATCAAAATCGGGGTCGAGGCGTACTGGCGCAGCGCGCGCAGGCTCTTGATCAGGGTCAGGCCGTCCATGCGCGGCATGTTCTGGTCGGTGAGTATCAGGTTGACACTGCCCGCCTTGGCTTTCTCTAGGCCGTCCATCCCGTCCACGGCTTCAATCACCTCATAACCGGCGCTCTTCAGCGTGAAGGACACCATTTGACGGATGGAAGCTGAATCATCAACTGCAAGAATGGTCTTGGCCATATTTCCCTCTTGTTTTCATCAGAACAATTCGACATCGCCGCCGGCGTAGCCGCTTTGACTGACTGGATTGTTATCCACGCCCTTTTTCAGCGTAATTAATTTTTGCGATAGCTGGTCTACATGTTCGCGCAAGGCATCGAGCGTACTCAGGGTCGCCGCCGGATCTCCGGTCTGCTGCAAGGCCATCGCCATGCGCTGTTCGTCGCCCGCCATTTCGTCGAGGACGTCTAGCCGTCGATCGACATGCCCCAACAACTGGCTCACCACGTCCTGGAACTGCAGGGAGAGCACGGCATTGTTGACCGCTGCCTCGACCTGTCCGGCAATCTCGCCAAGTTCGCCGACCGTAGCGCTGGTGCGCTGATTGAGCGCCTCGATCCCGACCATCGCCTGTTCGACATCCGCCTTCGAGGTCAGCGCAAAGGACATGTCCTGCGCCGCCATCTGGTTGATCGCCCGCTCGGTGGCCTGGATGGTCACTTCCATGCCATCGAGCGAGGCGCGGATCTGCTGGCTGAAATGATTGGTCCGCCCGGAAAGATCGCGCACTTCGTCGGCCACCACGGCAAATCCCCTACCCGCTTCGCCGGCCCGTGCCGCTTCGATCGCCGCATTAAGTGCCAGCAGATTGGTCTGCTTGGCGATGCCTTCGATCTCTCCCAGGCGACTGCGCACTTCCCTCATCTGATGGGTGATGCGCTCCGTCATCTCGACCAGACCCATACCCAGGCGCGAGTTTTCGACCACGCTCTCGACGAATTTGCGCAGCGTCTCGGACGTCTTGCTGGCAAACAACTCGAATTCACTGGCCGAGCCTAGCTCATTTTCACCGGCGACGACGCTGATACCGAGGTGGCGCTGGCGCTGGACGTGCACATTCATTTCATGAAAGCTGTTGACCAGATGAACGACAGCTTCGGAAAAAATCCCCTGAGCGCGCACGATGTCGTTGCGGATTTCAGCAATCTGGGCGCCATACTCGGTGGCCACGCGAACCATGGTCTCGCTGCTGTGGGCGATGATCTGGCGGTCATGTTGGCAGTCCAACATCCGCTCGGCAGATGCCGTCGAGGCAGAGCCGAACAACATGACCACCGCCAGCCAGCCGAGTACCAGCACCACCATGGCGAGAAGCGGCGCCCCCGAACGGGCCGACGGCTCTGCCACCCACAGGGTTGCAACGACCAGGGCGGACCAGGGCAGGCCCGCCAGAAACATCTTGTTCTTGTTTTTCATGCCCTCTCCCTCGAGCTCCGGCCAACCGGCCCTAGCCGGCCGTGCCCTTACCTGTATTGGGCAACTTCAGCCCCGGGGGAAGCGCCTCGTCATTGGCGACCTCCGACTCGGGACCTTCTTCCTGAAGTATGGCCATTTCGGTCTTCTGATTCAGGACGACAATGCTGATCCGCCGGTTGATCGAACTCAGCGGGTCGTTCTTGTCGAAGAGGACGGTGGAAGCCAGCCCGACCACTCGCAGCACCTTGCTGTCATCCATGCCGCCGTTCACCAGTTCACGCCGCGAAGCGTTCGCGCGGTTGGCGGAAAGCTCCCAGTTCGAGAAACCATGCTCGCCTCCGGCGAAGGCCACCGCGTCGGTGTGCCCGGCCAGGCTGATGCGATTGCTGACCCCGTTGAGCGCCTTGCCGATCTGGCGCAGAATTTCCCGCGTGTACGGCTTGAGTTCGGCACTGCTCGAATCGAACATCGGACGATTCTGCTCATCGACAATCTGGATGCGCAGGCCTTCGGAGGTGATGTCGAGCAGCATCTGTTTCTTGAACTGAGCCAGTTGCGGGCTCTTTTCAATCATTTTTTCGATATCGGCCTTCAGGGCTTCCAGACGCTCCTGTTCCTTGCGACGAAACTCGGCTTGCGCTTCCTTCGAGAAGGACGTGGTTTTCTTGGCTTCGACGTCGCCGCGCTTGACCTGCCCGGCCTGCCGGGTCAGATCCTTGCCGCCACCCTGCAGCACGCTGGTCGCATCGCCCGAGCCACTGCCACCGGCCTGCGCGACCTTGAGGGGATTCTGGAAGAAATCGGCAATGCCTTGCAGGTCGCCCTTGGCCGTGGAGCCGAGTAGCCACATCAGCAAGAAGAAGGCCATCATTGCCGTGACGAAGTCGGCGTAGGCAATTTTCCAGGCGCCACCGTGCGCGCCGCCGGCGACGACCTTCTTGCGCTTGATGACTATGGGGCGAGTCGAATCGTCGCTCATGGCGTGGACCTATCGAGTAGCAACTGGATCACTTGCCTTTGCGCGCCTTGAGTTCTTCCTCAAGTTCGGTGAAGGTTGGGCGGACACCGGCGCCAAGCGTCTTGCGGCCGAACTCGATGGCGACCTGCGGCGCATAACCGGACATCGAAGCGAGCAATACCATCTTGATGCACTTGTAGATCGTCGCCCCTTCGTGGGCCTTCTGTTCAAGGAGCTTCGAAACCGGCTCGACAAAACCGTAGGAAATCAGAATACCTAGGAAGGTACCGACCAGCGCACCGCCGATCATCTTGCCGAGGACGGCCGGCGGCGAACCAACCGAGCCCATCACGTTGACCACGCCCATCACGGCGACGACGATACCGAAGGCCGGCACGGCGCCACCCACACTGCCCACCACATGCCCAGGCTCGGCGGCATGGTGATGATGATCCTCGAGTTCGACATCCATCAGACTCTCGATCTCGACCGTATTGAGGTTGCCGCCGACCATCATGCGCAGGTAATCGGTGACGAATTCCATGATGTGGTGATCGTGCACCAAATTCGGGTACTTGCTGAAAATCGGGCTTGCCTCGGGATTCTCGACATCCCCTTCGATCGACATCAAGCCTTCCTTGCGCACCTTGCCGAGGACCTCGAACAACATGGCCAGCGTATCAATGTAGAAGGCCTTGGTGAATTTCGACCCTTTGAGGATTCCCGGCACTGCCGCGACGGTCGCCTTGATGACCTTGATATCGTTGGCGGCGACGAAGTAGCCAATGGTCAGGCCGATAATGGCGATGTATTCCATCGGCACCCAAAGAGCCAGCAGGCTGCCGTGGACTGAATACGTACCCAAGGCCGCTGCCAGAATGATTACGTAACCGATGATTAGAAACATGCAAAGCCCCCGAATGCGCCCCTCTGTCAGTGGCGCAAATCCACATAATTATTGGTGTTCGTCTATTGTAGCCACAGGCGTTGCCGGAGTGCAAAGGAAGAAACACCGAACCCCGCTTTCGGCGCCGCTTTCGGCCGCCAGCCGGGGTGCTACACTAAACCGATCACTGCCCGAATGGAATTGTTGTGATTCGCTACTGTAACCACTGCGGCGCAGATGTCGCCTTCATCGTACCGGCAGGCGATTCGCTGCCGCGCCATGTGTGCGTCGCCTGTGGCCACATCCAATACGAAAACCCGCGTCTCGTCGTCGGTTGCGTCGCCACCTGGGGCGAACGCCTGTTGCTTTGTCGCCGAGCCATCGAGCCCCGCCTTGGCTACTGGACTCTGCCGGCGGGCTTCATGGAAAATGGTGAAACCACAGCCCAGGCAGCGATCCGGGAAACCCAGGAGGAAGCGGGCGCAACTGTCATTATCGAGGCGCCGTTCGCCATGGTCAGCATCGCCCACATCGACCAGGTGCACCTCTTCTACCGTGGCCGAATGACCGGTCCGCAATACCAGGCCGGCGAAGAAAGCCTCGAAGTCGCGCTGCTCACTGCCGACCAAATCCCTTGGGCCGACATCGCCTTTCGCAGCGTGACGCTGTGCCTGGAACGCTACCTCGAGGACCGTACCAAAGGACAGTTCGGCTTTCATGAAACGGTGCTGCCACGGCTCGACAGCACCGGCTGACCCCCAAAACAAAATCCCCCGGCCGGGCTTCCAGGCGGGGGATTCTTCTGTCGATCAGACAGACCATTCAGTTCAGCAACTTACTTGCTGCGCTGCTCTTCGTCCATCTTGTTCGAGTACAACTTGGCCATGTAGGCACCAATCACCAGCACGCCCACAATGACAGCCAGACTCATCAAACCGATATCGCTGCTAAACAAAAGTTCCCAAGCCATAAGTCACCTCCCAGTAACAAAAAAATTATTTGACCGCTTTTGCCGTCAGACGCAGCGGCTCCCCTGAATCAACCTTCCATTCCCCCTGCAACCGCCATTTCCCCGCGGGATCCTCGATCGAGACAAGCCAGCGGCCGACGATGTCGGCGCTCAGCTTGCCCGTATAAATTCCTGGACCATCGGCCGCCATTTCGACCATCTGGTCGTGACCGGCCCGCGTCGGGTGCGCCAACTTCAGCGTGATCGCGGGCGGCAGTGCGACACCAGCTTGTGTATTCAACAGCAAGCGAACATTCTGGTCGGCGCGCATCAAGTCGCCAGTCAGCCCCAGTTGGCCGGCCTGACGATCGCGCTCCAGGCTTTGATTCACCGCCAAGCCCTGCTTGTAATAGTCGTCGGTCACCAGACCGTCGTTGCTGATGACTGCCAGCCAGGCTGTGGTCAGCCCGGCGACGATGACGATGGCGGGCCCCGCCATCAGAAACCAGGGCCAACGCTCCTTGTACCAGGGGCGATTGTCGTTGCGCAGACTCATTGTTGAACTCATATCAGGGCATCAGGAAAGAGGCTTTTTCGTGAACCGCGATCGCGTCGTTGTTCTCGGCCTTTACATCAAAATAAATGGCGTTTGCGCCCTTTTTGCCGGACTCCGGCGGCACGCGCACGACAACGGTAATTTCGTGGTTCTGCGAACTGGCCACTTCGACGACGGGCTGATCGACCAGCATAATGCCCTGCATGCCGCTCACCGCCAGCGAGTAACGCTTCGGTTCTTCGGTGGTGTTCATGATTTTCAGGTTGAAGATGTTTTCCACCGTGCCATCATCGGCCTCGCGTGCCAGTACGTTGCGGTCGCGGATGATATCTACCTTGAGCGGCACCCGGGTCGCCAGCGACCAGGCAGCACCGACCGTGATTGCCATCAGAATGACGCTGTAAAGCAGGACCCGCGGCCGCATCACGTGGCCGATAATTTCTTGCGGTGCCAGATGTTTTGCCAGAGCATTTTCAGTGGTGTAACGAATCAGCCCACGCGGCAAGCCCAGTTTGTCCATCACCGGATCACAGGCATCGATGCAGGCGCCGCAACCGATACACTCGTACTGTTGCCCCTTGCGAATATCGATACCGGTCGGGCAGACCGTGACACACAGGCCGCAATCGACGCATTCACCGACCCCGGAAGCTTTGCCGTCAATAGCCTTCCTGCGGGCAGCACGGGGTTCCCCGCGTTCCGGATCATAAGTGATGATCAGCGTATCCGGGTCGAACATCACTCCCTGGAAACGGGCATACGGGCACATGTACTTGCAGACCTGTTCGCGCAGGAAACCGGCCTGCATGTAGCAGAAACCGGCATAGAAGAAGATCCAGAAGATTTCCCAGGCCGACAGGTCAAAGGGCAGCGCCGCCAGCAGTTCGCTGACCGGTGTGAAGTAGGCGACCAGCGTAAAACCCGTCCACACCGAGATTAGCAGCCAGATGGCATGCTTGGCAGCCTTCAGCCGGAACTTGCGGGGCGTCATCGCCCCCTTGTCGAGTTTCAGGCGGGCCGCGCGATCGCCTTCAATGCGATTCTCGACCCACATGAAAATTTCCGTATAAACCGTCTGCGGGCAAGCGTATCCGCAGAACAGGCGACCGGCGATGGCGGTAAACAGGAAGAGGGCGTAGGCCGATATGATCAGCAGCAACGCCAAGTAAAACACATCCTGCGGCCAGAGAACCAGACCGAAAAGATAGAACTTGCGCTCGACCAGATGCAACAGGACCGCCTGGCGCCCATTCCATTGCAACCACGGCGTCAGGTAAAACAGGACCTGGGTAAACAGAACCAGCACCCAGCGCCAGGTGTTCCACCAGCCCTTGACCTCGCGCACATAGACTTTCTTGTGCTTCTCGTAGAAAGAGACAGCGGCCGAAGCATCAGCGGTCTGGGAAGAGGTGTTTTCGCTTGGTTCCATGGTGACGTATCGGTGTCAAAAATGCGCTAGCCGGCGATATTCGCTGAATGGAGATAACGCACTTTTGGTACAGATCAGAGCAGTCTGATTTTGTCGGAAATAAAGAACGGGGCGGCGAACCGCCCCGTTCTGGCCAATTACTTGGCGCCCTGACTCAGGCTGAGCACGTAGGCGGCCAACAGATGAACCTTGGCGTCGCCGAGGAAATCCTTCCAGGCGGGCATCTTGTTTTGACGACCGTTGGTAATGGTTTCGGTGATGGTAGCTTCGGAAGAACCATACAGCCAGACCTTGTCGGTCAGGTTCGGAGCACCGACAGCTTGCGTACCCTTGGCTTCCGGACCGTGACAGCCGATACAGCCGGCGCTGGTGAAGGTTTCCTTACCCTTGGCGGCACGCACGGAGTCGTTCGGCAGACCGGACAGGGAACGGACGAAGTTGGCCAGATCCTTGATGGTGTCGGCACCCAGTTGGGCGTGCGACGGCATCATGCCTTGACGGCCGTTGGCAATGGTTTCCTTGATCTGTTCCGGCTCACCACCATACAGCCAGTCGTTGTCGGTCAGATTCGGGAAGCCCTTGGCGCCACGAGCGTCAGCACCGTGACACTGGATGCAGTAGGTCAGGAACAGGCGCTTGCCCATTTCATTGGCTTGCTTGTCAGCAGCCACGGCCTTCAGATCCATTGCCAGATACTTGTCAAACAGCGGCTTGACAGCGGCATCCATCTTGTCGACTTCAGCTTTGTGCTGACCGCCGGAGGTCCAGCCCAGCACGCCCTTGAAGTTGCCCAAGCCCGGATACAGCGCCAGGTAAACCAGTGCGAAGACGACGGTGATGACGAACAGCCAGCTCCACCACTTCGGCATCGGGTTGTTGTACTCCTCGAGAGTTTCATCCCAGACGTGACCCATGGTCTTGCCCGGGGTGAAAGTCGCCTTGCCCTGAACGATCAGCAGAACCGCACAGGCGAGAATACTCGCCAGCACGATTACAACAACGTACAGGTTCCAAAAATCGCTAACGAAATCGCTCATTTGCTTTCCTTTTTTTCAGCGTGGATGCGACGCGCCAGGCGCCGCATCCGCGTCATCGTGTTCTGCGAACGGCAGGTTGGCAGCTTCATCGAAACCCTTCTTGCTGCCCTTGCCGTAGGCCCATCCAACAATCACCAGGAAGCAGAGCAACCCGGCAACGGTCACGATGGAACGCAGATCGTTGATGTCCATGGCTATTACTTGGTGTTCTTCAGTGCCGTACCCAGGACCTGCAGGTAGGCAATCAGAACATCCATCTCGGTCTGTTCACCGATAGCAGCCTTGGCACCCTTGATCTCCTCGTCAGAATAAGTCGGGATACCACGAAGGTTTGCATAGGTGCGCATCACGCCCAGCTTGGCCTCGATATCAGCCGCCACGGAGTTCTTGGCCTTGGTGTTTGCCAGGAAGGCAAATGCCGGCATATTCGACTCCGGAACCACATCGCGAGGATTGGTCAGGTGAGCACGCTGCCATTCGTCGGAATAACGGCCGCCAACACGCTGCAGATCCGGACCAGTACGCTTGGAACCCCACTGGAACGGGTGATCATAGACAAACTCACCCGCCACGGAGTAGTGGCCGTAACGTTCGGTTTCCGCACGGAACGGACGAATCATCTGCGAGTGGCAGTTGTAGCAGCCTTCACGCAGATAGACTTCCCGCCCGGCAAACTGGGCAGCGGTATAAGGCTTCAGGCCCTCAACCGGCGTGGTCGTCGATTTCTGGAAGAAGAGCGGAACGATTTCCAGCAGACCGCCCCACAAAACCACAAACAGCGTGAGAACGAAGAGCAGACCTACGTTCTTCTCAATTTGATCGTGCTTGATCATTATTATTCCTCCTAATCAGGCGTGGTGAGCAACCGGAGTGATCACCGGTGCGTCCTTGGTGTTACCACCAGCCATGGTCTTGAACATGTTGTAAGCCATGATCAGCATACCTGACAGGAACAACACACCACCCAGCAAGCGGATCGTCCAGAACGGATAGGAACCCTTGACGGCTTCGACGAAGCTGTAAGCGAGCGTACCGTCGGAATTGACCGCACGCCACATCAGGCCCTGCATCACACCAGAAATCCAGGTCGCGGCGATGTACAGCACGGTACCGATGGTGGCGATCCAGAAATGGACCGTAATCAGCTTGGTGCTAAACATCTCGGTCTTGCCGAAGAGCTTCGGCAGCAGGTAGTACATGGAACCGATCGACACCATGGCAACCCAGCCGAGAGCACCGGAGTGCACGTGACCGACGGTCCAGTCCGTGTAATGCGACAAGGCATTGACGGTCTTGATGGACATCATCGGACCTTCAAAGGTGGACATACCGTAGAAGGACAGCGAGGTGATCAGGAACTTGAGAATAGGATCGTCGCGCAGCTTATGCCAGGCACCCGACAGGGTCATGATGCCGTTGATCATGCCACCCCAGGACGGAGCCAGCAGAATCAGCGAGAAGATCATGCCGACGGATTGGGTCCAGTCCGGCAGAGCGGTGTAGTGCAGATGGTGCGGACCCGCCCACATGTAGGTGAAGATCAGCGCCCAGAAGTGAACCACGGACAGGCGATAGGAGTAAACCGGGCGACCAGCCTGCTTCGGAACGAAGTAGTACATCATGCCCAGGAAGCCGGCGGTCAGGAAGAAGCCCACGGCATTATGGCCATACCACCATTGAACCATGGCATCCTGAACACCGGAGTAGCAGGAATAGGAGCGCAGGAAACCAACCGGCACTTCACAGCTGTTGACCAGGTGCAGCAGGGCCACGGCGACGATCATCGCGCCGAAGAACCAGTTCGCCACGTAGATATGGGAAACCGTGCGCTTGGCGATGGTGCCGAAAAAGACCAGACCATAGGAAACCCAGACCAGCGTGATCAGGATGTCGATAGGCCATTCCAGTTCGGCGTATTCCTTGCCGGTGGTAATCCCCAGCGGCAGAGAAACCGCAGCCAGAAGGATGATGATTTGCCAACCCCAGAAAGTGAAGGGAATCAGCGGACCGCCCCACAGGCGGGTGTGACCGGTGCGTTGAACACACCAGTAGGATGTTGCGAACAAGGCACAGCCACCGAACGCAAAAATAACCGCGTTGGTGTGCAACGGACGCAGGCGCCCGAAGTGCAGCCAGCCGATGTTCAATTCCGGCCAGACCAGTTGTGCAGCGATAATGACACCGACAAGCATGCCGACGATGCCCCAAATGACGGTCATGACGGCGAACTGCCGTACGACCTTGTCGTTATATGTGGTTTGCGTTCCAGACATGAACCCACCTCTCGTTAATAAAAAACAGGATGTCCACCCCCCTGAACCCAAGGTGGCGCATAACAGCGGATGTTATTCTAGATTAGCCTCCCTGTTTTGACCTAGATCAATCTACCGATTAACTAGAGTCAATTTAGATGAGAGGCGTAGAGCCCGTCTGGCTTTCCGGGCGCGTAGACAAAAAAAGGGTGCGTCGCAACGCACCCCAACCCCAACAGAGAACTTTTGCGAGGCGCTCGCCTCACCAGCCGCCAATATTGCCTATCAAACGGCGACCGACAGTTGACCCAAGTCAAATGTTGTCCGAATTGTTCTTTGGGGCAGGCCCGGATGGCGGCTGCGGCGGACGCTCGTCGTCATCCATCAGGATGCGAAAACCCGGCCCTTCAAGATCATCGAACTGGCCGCTGCGGACCGACCACCAGAAAATGGCGGCAATGCAGATGACCAGAAGAATGGAGATGGGCACCAGGAGATAGATACTTTCCATCAGTCTGCCTTCACGCGCTGGATGCGCAGGGAATTAAGGACGACCAGCAGGGAACTGGCCGACATGCCGATGCCGGCCAGCCACGGGGTGACATGCCCGGTGATGGCGAGCGGCAGCGCGACAAAATTGTACGCGAAAGACCACCACAGGTTCTGGCGAATGACGACCAGGGTTTGCCGAGCGCGGCGCAGCCCGTAGCGCAGGTGATCGAGATCTTCCGACAGCAACACGAAATCCGACTGAGTCCGCGCCAGTTGCGCGCCGCCTCCCATGGCGACGGAAACCTGCGCCTGCGCCAGCACCGGGGCGTCATTGACGCCGTCGCCGACCATGGCGACAACGGCACCAGCCGCCTGCAGTTCCGTGACGCAGGCGTGTTTGCCCTGCGGCGTCGCACCGGCCCGCACGTCCTCGATACCCAGTTCGTCGGCGATGCAGCGAGCAACCGAAGGCGCATCACCGGTCAATAACGTGATCCTCTTGCCAGCCGCGTGAAGTTCGCGAATCAGATCCCTGGCTTCGGGCCGCAACTCATCGCCAATCCGGAACAGCGCCAGACAGCCGCCCGCATCGGCGAGGACGACCACCGTCTCGCCGCTTTCGAGCCAGTCGCGCGCCGTTTCAGGCATCAGCATGGCCGACAAAGCGAGCGCATACGCCGGCCGCCCAACCCGGCAAAGACGACCATCGACGACCGCTTCGATGCCTTGCCCGGGTTCGCTGACCACCTGCACGGCTTCCGGCAGGGCACCCCCAGCGGCCTGCCGCAACGCGGCAGCCAGCGGATGCTCGGACGATTGTTCGAGGGCGGCGACCAGTGTCAGACACTCTGTCGCTGAGAGATCGGCCATCGGGCGCACACCCTGCAAATGCATGCGCCCGGTGGTCAGCGTTCCAGTCTTGTCGAAAACAAAATGGGTCGCCCGGGCCAGGGTTTCGATGGCGTGGCCGCGCGTCACCAGCAGGCCGTCCTTGGCCAGGGCACCGGCCGATACGGTGAGGGCAATCGGCGTCGCCAGTGACAAGGCGCACGGACAGGTGACGACAAGTACCGAAACGGTGATCCACAAGGCGCGCGACGGATCGAAAACGGACCAACCGATGGCCACCAGAATCGCTACCAGCAACAGTGCCGCGACAAAATAGCTGGCGATGCGGTCGGCCAGTTCGACAATTTTCGGCTTTTCCGCCGCCGCCCGTTCCATCAACTGGACGATGGCTGACAGCCGCGTTCCCTCGCCCACTGAATCGATGCGCACGATCAGCGGACTTTCCGCGTTGATCGAACCGCCGGTCACCGGATCGCCCGGCGCCTTGGCGACCGGCCGGCTTTCGCCGGTGAGCAAGGCCTCGTTGGCGTAACTGACACCTTCGACGACCCGACCATCGGCAGGAATGATATCGCCGGCCCGCACCAGGACATGGTCGCCAGCACGGAGATCGGCCACCACGCACTGCTCCGCCGTGCGCTCGGCCGGGAAACCCGGCAATTTTTGGGCGAAGGCCGGCAGCAACTTGGCCAGCGCCTCGGTGACACTGAGGGCCTTCTGGCGCGCCGTCATTTCCAGATAGCGGCCGCCGAGCAGGAAGAAGACGAACATCGTCACCGAATCGAAATAGACTTCTCCTTCGCCAATCAGCGTCGCCCAGCAACTGGCTGCAAAAGCGGCGCCGACCCCGAGCGCCACCGGCACATCCATGCCGACCCGGCGCAGCTTGAGGTCCCGCCAGGCGTTGCGAAAGAATGGCGCCGAGGAATAGAGCACCACCGGCAAGGTGAGCAACAGGCTGGCCAGGCGCATCAGGCTCTCGATGTCCGCCGTCATGTCGCCATTGGCGATGTAGACCGGGAAGGCGTACATCATGACCTGCATCATCCCGAAACCGGCCACCCCGACGCGCCACATGGCATCGCGCCGTTCCTTCTTGGAAATTTCCTCGTTCTTGGCGGCGTCGTACGGGTAGGCCCGATACCCGATGGCGGCGATCGCCCCCAGGATGTCGGAGAGCTTGATTCTCGACTCGTCCCAGCGCACCCGGGCGCGACGCGTCGCATAATTGATATCGACCGCCGTTATCCCCGGCAGTTTGCCGACATGCTGTTCGTTCAGCCAGATGCAGGCGGCACAGGTGATACCTTCAAGCAGCAGCGAAGCTTCGCGCTCGTTTTCCCCGAGATCCTTGACGAAGCTTTTCTGGAAATCGGCATGATCGAACAGCGCCAACTGATCAAGGATTTGCGGCACGGCTTCGCGCTGCGACTCGGGCAGCGCATCGCGACTGCGGTAATAGTCGCCGAGGCCGTTATCGACAATCGATTGCGCCACCGCCTGGCAACCGTAACAGCACATTTCGCGCGGCTGCCCACCGATGATGACGGGCAACTCGACATCTTCGGGAACGGGTTGGCCGCAGTGATAGCAGGAAGCTTCTGGCATGCAAATGAAAAAGGCACCGAAGTGCCTTGGGGGTCGATGGCGGAGCGAAAGTATAGTTTATTTGGCTCCCATCCGGATGGCACCGTCCAAACGAATGACTTCGCCATTGAGATAGGCGTTCTCGGCAATATGTCGCACCAGCGCTGCGAACTCCGCCGGCTTGCCCATGCGCGACGGGAAGGGAACCATCTTGCCGAGCGATTCCTGGACGTCCGGCGGCATGCCGAGCAGCATCGGCGTCTCCATGATGCCCGGCGCGATGGTCATCACGCGGATGCCGTTGCGCGCCAGTTCGCGCGCCACCGGCAAGGTCAACGCCACGATACCACCCTTCGAGGCCGCATAAGCTGCCTGCCCCAGTTGGCCATCAAAGGCAGCCACCGACGCGGTATTGACGATGACGCCGCGTTCGCCGCCCGCATCCGGCTCGGCCTTCTGCATGGCTTCGGCGGCCAGGCGGATCATGTTGAAAGTACCGACCAGGTTGATCTCGATCACTTTGGCAAAACTCGCCAGACGGTGCGGTCCGTCACGGCCAACCACTTTCTCGGCCGGCGCCACGCCGGCGCAATTAACCAGGCCATGTAGGCCACCAAAGGCCGCCACGGCACTGTCCACGGCATGGACCGCGGAAGCCTCGTTCGCCACGTCGGTTTCGACAAAGCGGGTTCCCTCGCCCAATTCCCTGGCCAACTGCTCCCCCGCCTCGCGGTTCAGGTCGGCGAGTATGACTTTCGCCCCCGCCTCGGCCAGCATCCTTGCCGTCGCCGCGCCCAGTCCGGAACCGGCACCGGTCACCAGAAACACTTTGTCCTTGATCTGCATTGCCGCCCTCTCCTCAAAAACCGCCAGCACTCCAAACGGTAGCGTATGGAAAAAGGAATATCTTAACGCGGTCGGCTCGGGCCGGCAAAGGTCCGAATGGCATTCGCTATTACCCGGACCGGAACTAGACTGAAAAGCAGAGAAAACCATGTCCATCGATAGCCAGGAGACCGCAATGTCCACCTTCGATTCCCCCATTGCCCGTTGCGACGCCGTTCGCGAAATGGTACTGACCGATGAAACCCAGGCCGAATGTGCCCGCGAACACGCCTGCCCGGCCGGTCGAATTTGCCCGTTATGCGGCTACTTCGTCGAAGCGGAGCGCTCTCCCGGGCCACCCGCCGATACTGCGCCAGAGAAGTGATCGCCAGCCTATGGCGGCATGCCGCTCGGTGTATGATATTCGGGAATTTCCCTTCCCCATCCAGGCACCCAGTCAGGCAATGCGTGAAATAGACCGGCTCACCGTATTGGTTATCGACCGCTCGACCGCGGACCGTACGTTGATCTGCGAATGCCTGGAGCAATTATCGGAAGTCCGCGTTGTCGCCGCAGCCAGCGGTGCGGAGGCGATCAGCATGTATCGCCAGCATGCCCCCAGCCTCGTTTTGCTGGACACCGTCTTGCACGACACCGACGGCATCTCGCTGGCCCGCGAAATCCGCGGCATGGAGCGCGCCATCCAGCATCTCGGCCTGGCACGGTGGACGCCGATCATGTTCCTATCCGGCGTGATGGATGAAGAAATGCTCGCCCAGGGGATTCTGGCCGGCGGCGACGATTTCCTGTACAAACCGATCTCCGAAATCGTCCTCCTCGCCAAGGCCCGCGCCATGTTGCGCATCGCCGCGATGCAGCGGGAACTGTACGAAACGCATCGCAAGCTGCGGGAAATCTCCTTTCTCGATGGCCTGACCAATATTCCCAACCGTCGGCATTTTGACGAGACGCTGGCCGCCGAATGGAAACGCTGCATACGGCTCGGCAGTCCGCTCAGCATCGTCCTCGGCGATGTCGACTTCTTCAAGCAGTTCAATGACATCTACGGACACCAGGCCGGAGACGCCTGTCTGCAGGCGGTCGCCAGTTCGCTGAACGAATCGCTTTTTCGCGTCGAAGACATGGTTGCCCGCTACGGCGGCGAAGAATTCGCCGCCATTCTGCCCGGCACGGACGGCAGCGGTGCCCAGGCCGTTGCCGAACGCATGTGCCGTTCGGCGCGCGAACTGTGCATTCCGCACAAAATGGGCATCGGGGGCATCGTTTCGTGCAGTTTCGGCGTTGCCACCGCACACCCCACCACCGACACCGTCGCCCTGGCCCTGCTCCAGACTGCCGACGCCAAGCTCTACGCCGCCAAACGGGCTGGCCGCAACCGGGTGGCTGTGGCCAGCAGCGACGAATCCGGACGAACGCCCGGCGGTCACCATTGATGCCGACACGCAACGGCACAGACTGTTGCAATCGGTTACTTGAGTTGGCGTGAGGGTGCCTTTATCTTCACCCTAAGTGCTGACCAGACATCAGTCCCCTCCAGATGGCCACCTCCCCCTGAACCGGCTGTCTTGAAAGCCTCGTACTCCCCCCGGTACGGGGCTTTCGCTTTTTTGGAACGGGCATCAGCCAGTCTCCGGGCCGGCATGCATTGTCCCGATTCGGGGCATTGCTGTTGTCGAAAGACGCGCTCTCCTGTATCATCTTGGGCCTTGTGTGCCGCTGTAGCTCAGTTGGTAGAGCAGCGCATTCGTAATGCGAAGGTCGCCAGTTCGATTCCGGCCAGCGGCACCAAAAGAAACAAGCACTTAGCCCAACTTTCCGAGTTGGGCTTTTTGCTTTCTGTACGCTCCCAAGCCATTGTTTGCCGCCCCAGCCCATGCGAAACCTTCTGATTGCCGGTGTATTCGTCGTTTCCTGCAACGGCTGTGCCGTGGTCGCGGTGGCCGATGCTGCAGTGACCGTGGCGGCCACGACGGTAAAAGTTGGCGCAACCGTGGTTGAAACGACGGTCGATGTCGCAGCCAGCGGCGTCAAGGCAGTAACCGGCAGTTCCGACGAGAAAAAATAGCCGCCGACAAGGCGCCGTCCGCCATCGAATTGCCGCGGTGAATCAACGCAATATCGGCGCATTCCGGCTGACGCGACGGCTCGGCGTACAATGGCCGTTTTTTCGCCCACCACGGGCAACGCCCTCATGAATCTGCTGCGCGCTCTGGCTACGGTCAGTGGCATGACCCTGCTGTCACGCATTCTCGGCTTTGTCCGGGATTTCGTCATTGCCCGTGCCTTTGGCGCCGGGCTGGCGACCGATGCCTTCTTTGTCGCCTTCAAACTACCCAACCTGCTGCGCCGGATGTTTGCCGAAGGCGCCTTTTCACAGGCTTTCGTGCCGATTCTTGGCGAATACAAGAACCGCCGCGGTGAGGCCGACACCCGCACGCTGGTCGATCACGTCGCCAGCCTGTTGTCGCTGCTGCTGTTTGCCGTCACCGCGCTCGGCATCGCCATTGCCCCATTGCTGGTCTGGATTTCGGCCCCCGGATTCACGGCGGAAGCCGGCAAGTTCGAACTGACGGTGACCCTGACCCGCATCACTTTTCCCTACATCATCTTCATGTCGCTGGTCGCGCTCTCCGGCGGCATCCTCAACAGCTGGAGCCGCTTCGCGCTGCCCGCCTTCACGCCGGTGCTGCTCAACCTGACCTTCATCGGCATGGCCCTGGTGGCTGCCCCCTACTTCGATCCGCCGGTCCTGGCGTTGGCCTGGGCGGTGTTTATCGGCGGCATGCTGCAACTGGCGATCCAGCTTCCCGCCCTGCACCGGATTGCCATGCTGCCGCGGCTGTCGATCAACTGGCGCGCCGCCTGGGCCGACCCCGGAGTACGCCGGATCGCCACCCTGATGGGTCCGGCCCTGGTCGGCGTTTCCGTTTCCCAGATCAGCCTGATCATCAACACCATCTTTGCCTCCTTCCTGCAAAGTGGCAGCGTTTCCTGGCTGTATTACGCCGACCGCCTGATGGAATTTCCCTCCGGCATGCTCGGCGCGACGCTGGGCACCATCCTGCTGCCTTCGCTGTCGCGCCACCACGCCAGCGAAAACCACGTCGAATATTCGAAACTACTCGACTGGGGCCTGCGCCTCACCTTGCTGCTCGCCGCCCCCGCCGCGCTCGGCCTCGCCATCCTCGCCGTACCGCTGATCGCCACCCTGTTCTTTCACGGCGCCTTTGCCGCCGACGACGTCTTCCGCACCCGCGAAGCCCTGGTCGCCTACACCATCGGCCTGACCGGGCTGATCCTCGTCAAGGTGCTGGCGCCCGGCTTTTACGCTCGCCAGAATGTCCGCACCCCGGTGCGTATCGCGCTGATTTCGCTGTTCGCTACCCAGGTCATGAACCTCGCCTTCATCGGCTGGCTGCAGCATGCCGGCCTGGCGCTGTCGATCGGTCTGGCGGCCTGCCTCAACGCCTTCATGCTTTACCGCGGCCTGCGCGCCCACGGCATTTTCCAGCCGCAACCGGGCTGGCTGCCCTTTACCCTGAAACTTTGCCTGGCCATGGCGGTCATGGGAATCACCCTCGGTTTGGGCATGGGCAAGGAAGCGGTCTGGCTGCAGGGCGGCACACTGGCGCGGACGATCCATTTGGCGTGGCTGGTGCCGCTTGGCGGCAGCGCTTATTTCGCTACACTGTGGTTACTCGGTTTCCGCCTGCGCGACTTCAGACAGCGGGCGGCCGACTAAAGGAGGCGCACCGATGAAACTGACCAGCAGCAGCTTCGCCGACGGACAAAGGATACCCGGCGAATATTCCTTTTGCATCGCGGACCCGGCCCATCACGTCTGCCTCGGCAAGAACCTCAATCCGCAACTCGCCTGGAGCGATTTTCCGGCCGACACCCGGTCATTCGTGCTGATTTGCCATGACCCGGACGTGCCAAGCCGGGGCGACGACGTCAACCAGGAAGGCCGCAGCGTTCCCGCCAGCCTGCCACGCATCGATTTCTTCCACTGGCTGCTGATTGACCTGCCGGTCTCGGTCAGTAATATCATGACAGGCGAGTTCAGCGACGAGATCACGCCGCGCGGCAAACCCGGCCCGCAGGCCGCGCACGGCGCCCGGCAGGGTATCAACAGCTACACCGACTGGTTTGCTGACGACCACGACATGAGCGGCGACTACTACGGCTACGACGGCCCCTGTCCGCCGTGGAACGACGAAATCGTCCACCATTACGTATTCACCGTGTACGCCTTGGATATCGAGCAACTGCCGCTGGCCGGCCGCTTCGACGGCGCACAGGTACGCGCCGCGCTTGATGGGCATATCCTCGCTCAGGCCAGCCTGATCGGCACCTATAGTCTGAACCCGGCACTGGCGGCATAAATCCGGCCAAATGAGGCCGTGCGGCGTGGCATGGCCGACGGGTCCGGCCGGAACCGGTCTTCTTCAGTTGACCGGCGTATCGCCCGGTTCCCGGATGGCCGCCTTGAGCAGGTCCGACATCGGCAAATTCAGGTTGATGCCGGCCGGCGGAATCGGATTCTGGAACCATTTGTCGTAGATCCGCGCCAGCTCGCCGCTTTGCATCAGGGCGAGCAGCGTGTCGTCGACCAGTTTCTTCCAGACCGGGTCGTCCTTCGGCAGCATGATGCCGAACGGTTCGGTCGCCAGGGCAGCATCGAGCAGCACAAAATCGCCGGCACTGGCGGCGCGCTGCGCGACCAGTACCGCGTCCTCGGCGGCATAGGCGTCCGCCGCGCCGCGGGCCAGCATGGCCATTGCCTCGCCCGGCGTAGCGGCCAGCAGGTGCCGCAAGCTGATGTTGTTCCTGAGCGCCGCCAGTTTGACGTAGCGCTCGGCCGTGCCGCTGACCACGGTCACCACCCGCTTGTCGGCGAACTGTTCGAAACCGGTGAAACCGCCCCCCTGTTTGACCATGACCTTGATTTCGCTGACATAGATATTGGACGAGAAAGCGACCTCCCGCTGGCGGGCCACGGTGTTACCGGCGGCGCCGCAGTCGAGATCGGTGATCCCGGTCTTCAGCATCATGGTTCGCGCATTGTCGGTAACGGCAATCGGGACGACGGGCACGGCTTGCCCGAGGCGATCCTGCACTGCCTTGAAGACATGGCCGCAAATCTCCCACAGGTAGCCGTTCGGCACAGACTGCCCCGGCAGGAGATAGGAAAAGGGCAGCGCCGCTTCACGATAACCGACATAAAGCGCCTGGCGGGCCGCTACCCGGGCCAGGGCCGGGCTGGCTTCGGATGTCTGGGCGATTGCCACTATCCCCAGGCCGGCGCTGCCGATGGCGACCAGCAAGCCGGCGACGAAGCGGAGATGCTTCACTTGCCGACCTTGCAGCCGCCGACCGTATTGCCGGCGCAGGGCACCGAGCTTTCCCGGTTGATCAGCCATTTGCCGCCGACCAGGATCATTTCCAGCGACTTCTGCGTCGTATCGCGATACTGGTTGGAAT
>JBLNBM010000008.1:0-24988 GCA_050259955.1 Bacteroidota bacterium | reverse complement strand
ACTTCCGAATCGCCGTCAAGCATTTTGTGAATCTTTTTGCTCAACACCGCTTCCTCTCCAACACCTTCAACTCCCTCCCTCCACCGCCCCGAAAACCCGGCGCTGCAAGGAGGGGCGCATTATATAGACTTCCTGAACGACGTCAATAGATCATACGAAAATAGTTTGATTCTATGCTCCGGAGACTTCGTCGCACCGGATGTAAAAAGCCGACTGCATAATCGCAGTCGGCTTTTTCCGAACCGGCAAACCAGCTGGACTTAACGCTCCTTGGCCTCCAGCGCCGCTTTGTTGATTTCCACTTTGTAGCGACTGCGCAGCGCCGCCAGATACAACTGGATTTCCTCCTGCGCTTCCAACGAGCCTATTTGACGGATAGTGGCTTGACGACGGGCATCGTCCAGTTTCTCGCCGGCATCGACCTTAGTAATCTTGAACAGACCATAGCCGGCATCCGGCAATTCGACGCCCGTGTAGGCCGGCAGCTTGGTGACATCAGTCTTGAAGACAGCAACGGCAGCCGCCGGCGGAATCGTGCGAGCATCCATACGGGAAATACTCTTGGCCGCGCTCCAGGCCAGTTTGTCGTCGCCTTTCTTCAGCGCTTCGAGGCGAGCTTCGCCATCTTTTTTGGCTTGAGCCTGGGCCTCGCGATGCTTGAGGAGGGATTCAATGCTGGCCTTGACGCTATCGAAAGGCTGCAACGATGCCGGCTTGTACTCGGCAATGCGCGCTGCGACCAGCGTATTCGGCGCAACTTCGACCGCTTCGGTATTACGCTTGTTCTTGATCGAATCTTCCGAGAAGAGTGCACTCAACAACTTTTCGTTGCCCAGCGGACCATTGGCCGGATTGGCCTGGCGACCGATCCAGTCGGATTGCTTGATGGTCAGCTTGAACTTTTCCGCCGCCGGCTTGAGGCTGTCGGATTGCTCATAGACGGTATTACTGAAGGCTTCGGCGGCTTCGGCGAACTTCCGTGCGGCGGCCGTCTTCTTCAGTTCCGCCTCGATCTCGCCCTTGACGTCGGCCAGCGGCTTTTCCTTGCCGACATGAATCCCCGTGACCTTGATGATGTGGAAACCAAAATCCGATTCGACGACATCGGAGATTTCGCCTTCCTTCTGCTTGAATGCGACATCCTCGAAGGACTTGACCATCATGCCGCGCCCAAAGAAGCCGAGGTCGCCTCCCTTGGCGGCAGAACCCGGATCGTCGGAATACTTCTTGGCCAGGTCGGCAAAGGCACCCGGATTCTTGCGAACTTCCTTGAGCACGTCTTCGGCCTTCGCTCGGGCCTTATCCTTGCCGATCTTTTCCGAAGCAATCAGGATATGGCTGGCACGGCGTTCTTCCGGCTGCTGGAAACGCTCCTTGTGGCCGTCATACCAAGCCTTGATTTCGGCATCACTGACGGTCAGCTGCGAGCCGATGGTGTCCATCGACAGCACCACGAACTCGGCCTTGGCCTGCTCCGGCAAGGCGAACTGCTTGCTGTTTTCATCGTAGAACTTCCGGACATCGACATCGGCCAGCTTCACCTTGTCGAGATAGTTCTCAAGCCCAAGGCGAAATTCCATCACCTCACGCTTCTCGGTTTGCATGGCCAGCACACGCTCGGCGACGGCACGGGCGGTCAGCCCCGATTGAGCAATCCCGCCCGCCAGTTGCTGGAGGGTCAGATCCTGGCGCAACTGTGCTTCAAAGCCAGCCGGATTCATGCCCTGGCCGCGCAGTGCCGCTTCATAGCGATCGGCGGAAAACTTGCCATCGACCTTGAAAGCGTCAATCGAACCGATGGTGCGGCGAATTGCATCGTCGCCGACAAACAGGTGTTTCTTGCCGGCCTCCTGCATCAGCAGGCGCTGATTGATCAGATCATCGAGAATGGCACCACGCGCTTCGGGGTTGTCGAGCATCTTGGGGTCAAACTGCCCCAGTTGCGCCCGCAGTTTTTCCTGCTGCTCGCGCATTGCCTGCTGAAACTGTTGCTGGGTAATTTTGATATCGCCGACCTTGGCTACGTCATCGCCCGTCCCTACGCTGCGAACGTAGGACTCGACGCCAAAAAAGGCAAACGGCAGTGTAATCAGCGCCAGAAAAATCTGGACGATCTTCTTGTTGTTCCGGACTGCGTCAAACATGAGAGGACAAACCCTTCGGATGCAAGATAAGAAGCGAACCCATGCCCGCCTCAATTTCGATTCGCGGCCCCTGAAGGCCAAACGCTAATGATACCGTAGTTTTTGCGCCCCAAATTTGATGCGATCAGCGCTTTTCGATCAAGGCACCGAGGCGGCGCACGGCATCGTCGATTTCCGGCGTGTGCGGATTGCCGCAATTAAGGCGCAGACAGTTGCGATACATGCCGCTCGGCGAAAACAGTTCGCCCGGCACATAGGCCAGGTTTTCGGCGACGGCCCGCGCATGCAGGCGCGATGTATCGATTTCCTCAGGCAACTCCACCCATAGCACGAAACCGCCCAATGGCCGGGCCATCCGGGTCGCCGCGGGAAAATATCGACCAACCGCCGCCCGCATTCTCTCAAGCTGGTTTTCATAGCTTCGCCGCAAGCCGCGCAGATGGCGTTCGTAAGCGCCGGATTCCAGATATTCGGCCAGGACGTGTTGGGTGATCGGGTTGGTCGCGCCACTGGTCAGGGTTTTCTGCAGCGCAACCGCCGATCGGTAGCGCCCCGCCGCGACAAAGCCGATGCGCAGCGAAGGGGTCAGGCTCTTCGAGAAGGATGAACACAGCAAGACATTGCCCGCCGTATCGAAGGCCTTGATCGGCCAGGGGCGCTGGCTGCCGTAATGCAGGTCGCCGTAGATATCGTCCTCGATCACCGCGACGCCCCGGCTGGCCATCAAACTGGCGAGCCGGCGCTTTCTGTCGTCCGGCATCACACTGCCCAGCGGGTTGCTGGCATTGGGCACCAGCAGGCAGGCGGCAACCCCGCCGTGGCGGGTCGCCAGATCGAGCGCCTCTACCGAAATGCCGGTACCGGGATCGGTCGGAATTTCGAGCGCTTTCAGGCCCAGGGTTTCAAGCAACTGCAGCATCAGGTAATAGGCCGGCGACTCGACAGCCACCGTATCGCCGGGTTTGGTCACCACCCGCAGGCAAAGACCCAGCGCCTCGGTACAGGAATTGGTAATGACGATTTCCTGATCGGCCAGCGGTCCGCCCCAGGCCAGCGATCGCCGCACCAGTTGACGGAGCAGCGCCGGCTCATCCATCTGGATGTAGTTGCCACCCTCGAGCAATTTCGGATGACGGCGGGCAACGCCGGCATACAGCCGATGCAAGGCGGCCAGCGGCAACAGCGAAGGGGCCGGCAAGGCTGCCGCAAAGGGTGCAACACCGGGCTTCATGCCGGCCTGGAGAACTCCCGCCAGTCGCTGCGAGACATCGACCGCCACTGGCAGCACCGGCGTCGTCCGGGTCAGTGGTTCAGCCCTCGCCCGCCCCACCGACCGGACAAAATAGCCGGATTGCGGCCGGGCCTCGACCAGCGCTCGCTGCTCCAGTTGACGCAAGGCCTGGAGCACCGTCGAAATCGACAAGCGGCGTTCGAGCCCCAGGCGCCGCACCGATGGCAAGCGATCCCCGGGGCGCAAGGCGCCGCTGGCGATCATGCCTTCCAGTTCGGCAGCCAGCTTTTCATAGCGCAGTAGTCCTGCCGCCATCGCCCACCCGTACAGTTTGCCATCGTGATGACCAATACAGTTACCTCCAATCACAACTGTGCTGATCACAATTTAATTTTATTGGAACTGTATCAAATATTCCGTCCAACCTACACTTTCTCGCCGGCTCAAATATTGGAGAAAACCATGGAAATCGATCTGCGCGCCAGCGAAATTCACCTTGTGGACCACGATCCGATACGCCTGAGCGCAGCGCGTGGCGTACTGCTCTGCTGCACAGCGGGAAGCATCTGGATTACCTGCGCCGGAGAAGCGGAAGACATATTCTTGGCTCCCTACCAGTCCTGGCGGATTCGGCACACTGGCCTATGCCTCATCGAAAGCATCGGCGAAGGGCGGATACGCCTGGAGAAGAGCGGCCAGCGATTCAGCGTAAACACACTGCTGGTCGGCCTCTCGATGCTCTGGCAAAAATCGAATACGGAGCCCCGGCGCCGGGATGAAATCTGAGCTACCCGACGCGCGCCAGGAATTAGTCGAACAGGTCCGGCTGCATCGGCGCCAGGTTCGCCTGCTTGACCGTCAGCCGCACCGGTAACCCCTGTTTACCAATGGCCTCGACCACCATGCAACCGGCCGAAGCTTCGGCGACAACCCGAACATTGCGCATCGACCGCCGGCTACGACCGCAGTAGGTGGCCAGCGTACCGGCCGGAGGCAGCCAGGTAGATTTTGCATGCGACATCTTGGGCCTCCCATCCGTGTTGAACGCCCTTAGCCTAACCCGGATAAAACTTTTCTCGAATACTGTACATCCATACAGCTTTCGGATATTCTGCGCGCAAAAGACAGATACTGTTTATTTATACAGCCACCGATCACCAAAAGGAGTTGTCTCATGAAACGTCTTCAATACTGGTTCGACTTGATGGCCGGCATTGCCCACGACGAACAGGCCCGCCTCGAACAGGCCCGTGCGATCTTCGGGGCCCGCGGCCCGAATATCGCCGCCCTGCAAACCCCGGCTTGCTGGCGTCGCCGCACTCGGATCTGCGCAGCCTGAGGCCCAAGCTCCCCGGAGCACAAGCTCGAAAGAACCGGGGCGGACGGTCACCATCGGGCCGACCGCCAATGCGCTGGCGCCATGATCTCCGGCCCCACACCCACCGTGTCGACGGCTGCCGGCACGTCGATGGGGCCATTCTTCGCCGCGGCGACATGGTCATTTTCAAAGCATGCCGAGCCTTGCGTTGCGGCCTGTAGACCGGCGGGTTGCCGAACGGCCAGACCAGGATATCGTCGGCTGCCGACTCCCCGCTCCGTTATCCATGCCGCCGACCCGGTCTACGGCCAACACATCAAGGCAGGGCGAGAGGTATTTTTCAGCACCGCACAGCGGGAAGCTTTTGTCGCGCACCAACAATTTACCCCCGGAAACGCTCGCCGCCCCTTGCCCATAATGCGCCCTGCGGCATAATTCAGCCTTCGGCCAGAAGCGGCAGCCGAGCCGCCAGCCATTAATCACCCGGAGAACCGCCCATGAGGCGTATCGATGTTGACAGCGCCATACGCTTGCACACCCAGTGGCGGCGCCAGTTCCTCAATGCTTTTGCCGGCGGCAACTACGCCGACATGCCGCTTTCCGAACACCGTGCCTGCACGCTCGCCCACGCTTTGCAAGGGGCCGTGGGCAATGCCACCGAATCTGCGGCTTTCCGGGAGCTGATCAGTGTGCATGACCGCTTTCACATGCTGGCCAATGAAATCGTCGAACTCAGCAACAACGGCCTCGGCGACTCGGCCGACCTGCTGCTGCCCGAACTCAACGAAGCCTCGCATCAACTGGTTGGCCAGCTCGACAAACTACGGGAATACCGGGACAACTAGCGCGAGCCGCTTGCCCGGCCCGGCATGGGCAAAGCGCATGCAATAAAAAAAGGAACTCGGTCGAGTTCCTTTTTTTTGTAGCGACCGCCGGTCTTAGCCGACCCAGCGCCGTGCGTTGCGGAACATCCGCATCCACGGCGAATCCTCGCCCCAGTTTTCCGGATGCCAGGACATCTGCACGGTGCGGAAAACGCGTTCCGGGTGCGGCATCATGATGGTGAAGCGGCCATCAGCCGTGGTCACTGCCGTCAGACCGTTCGGCGAACCGTTCGGGTTGTACGGATAGACTTCGGTCGGCACGCCCTTGTTATCGACGTAACGCACAGCGGAGAGTACCTTGGCCTGATCGTCGGCGTTATCGAATACCGCCCTGCCCTCGCCGTGCGAGACGACGATCGGCACTTGCGAACCTTCCATGCCGGCGAAGAAGATCGACGGCGAATCGAGAATTTCAGTCATCACGAAGCGCGCTTCGAACTGCTCGACCTGGTTGCGGCGGAAAGCCGGCCAGTGTTCGGCGCCAGGAATGATGGATTTCAGCGCGCTCATCATCTGGCAGCCATTACAGACGCCCAATGCGAAAGTATCCTTGCGATTGAAGAAGGCGGCGAATTCGTCGCGGCAACCGTCGTGCATCAGGATGGTCCGCGCCCAGCCGAGGCCAGCGCCGAGCACGTCGCCGTAGGAGAAACCGCCGCAGGCGACCAGACCCTTGAAATCCTTGAGGCTGACGGAGCCGGCCAGGATGTCGCTCATATGCACGTCGACAGAAGCAAAACCCGCCTTGTCGAAGGCTGCGGCCATTTCGTAATGGCTGTTGACCCCCTGCTCGCGCAGGATGGCGACGCGCGGACGGCCGCTGACGTCCTGGTAAACCTTGGTGAAATCGTCCTGCGGATCGAAAGTCAGCTGCGGCGTCAGGCCGGGGTCGGTGATGTCGAGGATGCGGTCGAATTCCTGCTTGGCGCAATCAGGATTGTCGCGCATGGCCTGCATCTGGTAGCTGGTCTCGGACCAGGCACGCTGCAGGTCGATGCGCTTTTCGCGCAACACGCGCTTGGCGTTGCGAGTGACACGGATTTCGTCCCAATCGTTCATCGTACCGACGAAGTGGTATGGCACGCGCAGGGCGCGCAGAATCGGCGTGACCTTTTCGCGGTCGGCACGGCGAATCTGGATCAACGCACCCAGTTCTTCGTTGAACAGAACGCGGACGATTTTCTCAAAATCGCGGCCAGCCAGCAGATTGGTCAGCTTTTCGGAGCCATCGACATCGCCGGCACCGGCGTCGTAGCAAATGCCGTCGAGATCGAGCGAGACGCCACGACGGCTGGCGAAAGCCATTTCGCACGCAGCAACGAACAAGCCGCCGTCGGAACGATCGTGATAGGCGAGCAGCAGGCCGTCGCGGTTGAGTTTCTGCACGGCGTCGAACAGCCCCTTGAGCTTGGCCGGATCATCGACATCCGGCGCATCGTTGCCGGTGGCGTTGTACACCTGGGCCAGCGCCGAGCCGCCGAGGCGGTTCTGGCCGAGGTCGAGCAGCAGCAGTTCGGTTTCGCCCTGATCGATAGCCAGTTGCGGCGTTTTCGTCTTGCGCACGTCGTTGACGGCGGCAAACGAGGTGATGACGAGGGAAAGGGGGGAAACCACCTGTTTCTTGACCGCCTGATCTTCCCAGGCGGTGCGCATCGACAGCGAATCCTTGCCGACCGGGATCGATACGCCAATCGCCTTGCACAAGTCGGAGATGGCTTCGACGGTGTCGAACAGGCGGGCATCTTCACCCGGCACGCCACAGGGCGCCATCCAGTTGGCGGAAAGCTTGACCTTGCCCAGTTCCCCGATATCGGCGGCGGCCAGGTTGGTCAGCGCCTCGCCGATCGCCATGCGGCCGGAAGCCGGTGCGTCGAAGACGGCCAGCGGCGTGCGCTCGCCCATCGCGAACGCTTCGCCGAGGTAGCCTTGATAACCCATCGTCGTCACCGCGACGTCGGCAACCGGCACCTGCCACGGGCCGACCATCTGGTCGCGGGCGGTCATGCCGCCGACGGAACGGTCGCCGATGGAGATCAGGAAAGTTTTGTCGGCGATGGTCGGCAGCCGCATCAGGCGATAGGCGGCATCCTTGAGTTCGATGGCAGTCGCGTCAAAGGAAACGTAGGTTTCCGGCTGATGCGTCACGTCGCGGGTCATGCGCGGCGGTTTGCCGAGCAGCGCTTCCATTTCCATGTCGACCGGATTGACGCCGAAATGCGCGTCGGTCACCGTCAGGTGGCCGTCGCCGGTCGCTTCGCCGACCACGGCAAACGGGCAGCGCTCGCGCTCGCACATGGCCTGGAATTCGGCGATGCGGTTCGGCGGAATGGCCAGCACGTAGCGTTCCTGCGATTCGTTGGACCAGATTTCGGCCGGCGACATGCCCGGCTCTTCGGTCGGCACCTTGCGCAGATCGAAAATGGCGCCGACGCCGCCCGAGTGGGCCAGTTCCGGCAGGGCATTGGAAACGCCGCCGGCACCGACGTCGTGAATCGACAGAATCGGGTTGTTCTTGCCCAACTGCCAGCAGCGGTCGATGACTTCCTGCGCGCGGCGCTGGATTTCCGGGTTGCCACGCTGGACCGACGCGAAATCGAGATCTTCGGCATTGACGCCAGCCGTCATCGACGAGGCGGCGCCGCCACCGAGGCCGATCAGCATGCCGGGACCGCCCAACTGGACGAACTTGGTGCCGACCGGGAAGGTTTCTTCCTTGAAGGACTGCTCGGCCTGGATGGAGCCGAGGCCGCCGGCGATCATGATCGGCTTGTGGTAACCGCGCACCGTGCCCGCCACGTCCTGCTCGTAGGTGCGGAAATAGCCGGTCAGGTTCGGGCGGCCGAATTCGTTGTTGAAGGCGGCGGCGCCGATCGGGCCTTCGAGCATGATGTCCAAGGCCGAAGCGATGCGCGACGGACGGCCATAGGCGCGCTGTTCCTCGGTTTCCCAAGGCTGCAGCGCATCCGGCAGGTTGAGGTTGGAGACCGAGAAACCGCAGAGGCCGGCCTTCGGCTTGGAACCCTTGCCGGTGGCGCCTTCGTCGCGGATTTCGCCGCCGCTACCGGTAGCGGCGCCGGGAAAGGGTGAAATCGCCGTCGGGTGATTGTGGGTCTCGACCTTGGTCAGGATGTGGGTCAGCTCTTCCTTGTAGGAATAACCACGGTCGGCATCCGGATAGAAACGCTGGATGCTGGCACCTTCGATGATTGAGGAATTGTCGGCATAAGCCATCACCGTACCCTGCGGGTGAGCGGCGTGCGTTTCGCGGATCATGCCGAACAGGGTCTTGTCCTTCTGCTCGCCGTCGATCACCCAGGAGGCGTTGAAAATCTTGTGGCGGCAGTGTTCGGAATTGGCCTGGGCGAACATCATCAGTTCGACGTCGGTCGGGTTGCGGCCGGCCTTGGTGAAGATGTCCAGCAAGTAGTCGATTTCGTCGTCGGAGAGCGCTAGGCCGAGCGCACCATTGGCCTCGACCAGCGCGGCCTTGCCGCCGGCCAGCACATCGACGGTATCCAGCGGCTTCGGCGCGAAATGACGGAACAACTCGCCAGCGGCCGCGAAGCCGGGCAGCACGGATTCGGTCATGCGGTCGTGCAGCAGCGCGGCAACGGTTTTCTTTTCCTCGGCAGTCAGCGCCCGGCCGCCCTTGAGCACGACATGGAAAGCGACGACCCGCTCGATGCGCTCGATGGCGGCCAGGTCGCAATTCCAGGCGATGTCGGTCGCCTTCGACGACCACGGGGAAATGGTGCCGAGGCGCGGCGCCACGAGGAACAGTTCGCCGGCTTCGGCGCCGACCGCCTTTTCTTCCAGCAGCGTCGCCAGCTTGGCGCGCTCGTCGGCATTCAGAACGCGCTTTTGCGCCACGACATGCCAGTAATCGGCAACCACCGATTCGATGTCCGCGACCGCCGCGACCAGGCGGGCTTGCAGGCGTTGCAGACGGAAGGCGGAAAAGGCGGCGTCGCCCTTGAGGCAAAGAATGTCGGCCATGGGGAATGGGGTCTGGTTAGGCGGAGAGGCCGGCATTATACCTGAGGCGAGGGAGGTGCCGGAGTTTGACGATGGGCACAATGCCGGGGCCGGCGCACCTTCCGTCTGCAGCAAGGTGAGGCGCGATCGCCTTCAAAGCACGAGCCCGAAATTGATCAGGATTGAACGGCAATGTCGGCAACCCGCCAGATGCCGCATACGTTCAATATATTTGCTTTAAATTCCCGGTGCTAGCATAGCGCCTTTAGACCAGTCGCTTCGAAGGAGATTGCCTATGTCGGGGAATGAAAATTACGCTCGTTGGCGGAGCGTCTGATGGCACTCGCCATTGAGCATTTTGCCCCCGTGCGCCTGGCCTTGGCGTGACTCGGATCACGACCGTGACCAACAGCCCGGCACAAGTTTCGAAGACCTGGTACCGACAAGTGGCGGCGGTATTTTTCCGGCATGGCTGGCTGAAGGCGACCGGAACGACCGTTTTCATCACCCTGTTCTTCAACGCCTATTTCTATTTACTCAGGAACCAGGCCTACCCGGCAACCGAGATGCCTCTCACCTGGCTCGATCACCTGATCGGCGTTCAGCCGCTGGGCCTGCCGGTCTATGTTTCGATGTGGTTCTACGTCTCCCTGCCACCGGCCTTACTGGCAACGCGCCGCGAGTTGTTGCACTACGCACTGGCGATCGGCGCCACCTGCCTTGCCGGGCTGTTTATTTTCTATTTCTGGCCGACGACCACGCCGCCGGCGGACATCGACTGGGGCCGGTTTCCCGAACTGGGATTTCTCAAGGGCATTGACGCTACCGGCAACGCCTGCCCGTCGCTGCACGTGGCCACCTCGGTATTCTCCGCGGTCTGGTTGCATCACCTGCTGCGCCGTTTCGGCGCTCCACCATGGATACTCGCCGGCAACTGGGCCTGGTGCCTTGCCATCGCCTATTCGACGCTGGCCATCCGGCAGCATGTCGCCCTCGATGTCCTGGGGGGACTCGGACTGGGCCTACTGGCTGCCTGGCTGTCGTTGCGGCAGCGCCTGGTGAGCACAGAACCAGGACTGGCGGCCGAAACGACCGGTTGAAACGGGGCGAGCGCGGGCTCGGCACGCCGGGGCGCGCGCTTCGCCCGGCAATCAATCGCCGGAAACCGCTTTCAGGATCAGCGGCAGCAAGGGTTCCGGCAATTTGATGCCGCCGGAAACGGCAAATTCCTGGGCGGCGGCGGACATTTTCTTCCAGGTCTTGCGGATGATGTCGAGCCACTTTTCTTCGCTGTATTCGGCGTGCTGGCCGGCGAAGCCCAGCATGTAATGCTCAATGAAGACCAGGCTGGAGACGTCTTCCAGCAACTGGGTATCGGCATTGCTCTTGATGCCCTGCTTGCCGACCGCCGCTTTCACCTGCGCAATCGTCGCCTCATCGTAGCCGGCCTGCGCCATCAACTCCCCGGCAGTCTCGGCATGAAAACGATAAAGGCCAGTACGCCACGCGAAGTAGCCCGGCTTGCCCAGCGGGTAGTTGCTGCGCGGCACTGTCCACCGCCGGATATGTTGGGCACGCACGGCAAGCTGCGCGATTTCGCCGGCCTGAGGCGCGAAACGGACGATCATTCCGCTCATCCGGCGGGAATAAAGCAGTTCCTTGGGCAGGCCTTCGTCCTGGTTGGGATCCTCGGCGTTGGCGGCATCGAACAGGGCGATGGCTTTATTGAAACGTTCCAGATTGGCGATCATTGCATTTCTCATGGCGGGTTGACTCAAACGCATTCCATCTCGGGCGACAGCCCCGAGCGTAGCCTTGGGAACAGCCGCATGGCAAGCGCCGCCCGGCATCAGCCGGTCACGGAACCGAATGTAACCGGTCGTCGTCGCCCACCCGGGCAGCGAGCTATACTGGCGCCACACCGCCTGCCGGAGATCGCCATGGCCGCCCATACCGACCAGTTCGTCCTCGCGCTTGACCAGGGTACGACCAGTGCCCGCGCCATCCTGTTCGACCGGCGCGGCGACATACATGGCCTGGCCCAGCAGGAAATCATCCAGCATTACCCGCAATCCGGCTGGGTCGAGCACGATGCCGGCGAAATCTGGCAGGCACAACTGGCCGTGGCGCGTGCCGTGCTGCGCGAAAATGACATTGCGGCCCGGCAAATTGCCGCCGTCGGCATCACCAACCAGCGCGAAACCACCGTACTCTGGGATCGCGCCAGTGGCCAGCCGCTGCACCGCGCCATCGTCTGGCAGGACCGGCGCAGCGCCGGAATTTGCGATCAACTGGCTGCGGCGGGTCACACCGAACGATTCCGCGAACGCACCGGCCTCGTCCTCGACGCCTATTTTTCCGGCACCAAGCTGAAATGGCTGCTCGACCACATTCCCGGCGCCCGCGCTCGGGCCGAGCGCGGCGAACTGGCTTTCGGCACCATCGACAGCTGGCTGACCTGGCAACTGTCGGGCGGCCTCGAACACGTCACCGACCCATCGAACGCTTCGCGCACCCTGCTTTTCGACATCCACCGCCGGTGCTGGGACGAGGATCTGCTCGGACTGCTCGACATTCCGCCGGCGCTGCTGCCCCGGGTCGTCGACAGCAGCGGCCCGATCGCCACCGTCGCCGCCGACTGGCTGGGCGCCGAGCTGCCACTGTGCAGCCTGGTCGGCGACCAGCAGGCCGCGACCTTTGGCCAGGCCTGCCTGGAACACGGCATGGCCAAGAACACCTACGGCACCGGCTGTTTCCTGTTGATGAATACCGGCGAACAGCCGATGGCCTCCCGCCACCGCCTGCTCACCACCATCGGCTGGCAGCACCGGAGCCGTACCACTTACCTGCTCGAAGGCAGCGTTTTCATGGGCGGCGCCACCGTGCAGTGGCTGCGCGACGGCCTCGGCCTGATTACCAGCACCGGCCAGATCGAAGCGCTGGCCGCCAGCGTGCCCGACAATGGCGGCGTTTACCTGGTGCCGGCCCATACCGGCCTCGGCGCCCCGTACTGGGACCCGTTCGCGCGCGGCGCCATTTTCGGCATGAGCCGCGGCACGACCGGCGCCCACCTTGCCCGCGCTGCCCTCGAAGCCATCGCCTTCCAGAGCGCCGAAGTGCTGCAAGCCATGGAACGCGATGCCGGGCAGCCGATGCGCGAGCTGCGCGTCGACGGCGGCGCCGCCGGCAATAATCTGCTGCTGCAGTTCCAGGCCGATCTGCTCGGCGTCCCCGTCGTCCGTCCGAAAATCACCGAAACGACGGCACTCGGCGCCGCCTACCTGGCTGGCCTGGCGGTCGGTTTCTGGCAGGACGAAGCGGAACTGAGCGCCCTGTGGCAGGCCGAATGCCGCTTCGAGCCGGCGATGCCGGCCGACCGCCGTGCCGCCCTGTTCGTCGACTGGCACCGTGCCGTCGAACGCAGCCTGAACTGGGCCCAGCCAGAAACCGCGCAAGATGACTGAGTTGCCCGCTGCAGTCCGCCGCGAAGAGCACCTCGCCGCCTTGCGCGAGACGCACCCCTGGGACGTGCTGATCATCGGCGGCGGCGCCAGCGGCCTGGGGGCGGCGGTCGATGCCGCCGCCCGCGGCTATCGCACCTTGCTCGTCGAAGCGCGCGACTATGCGTCCGGCACCTCGTCGTGCAGCACCAAGCTGATCCACGGCGGCGTCCGCTATCTGCGCCAGGGCGACTTCGCCCTGGTCCGCGATGCCCTGCGCGAACGCGCTCACCTGCTCACCAACGCGGCGCACCTGGTGCATCCGCTGGCTTTCGTGATCCCCGCCTGGCACCAAATCGACCGCCTGTTCTACGGCGCCGGCCTCAAGCTCTACGATCTGCTGGCCGGGGGCGACAATCTGGCGGCTTCGTGCAGCCTGGATCGCCGTGAAGTCATCGCCGCCCTGCCCGGCCTGCGCCCCGCCGGTTTGTGCGGTGGCATCCGCTACTGGGATGGCCAGTTCGACGACGCCCGGCTGGCCATCACTCTGATGCGCACGGCGAGCGACCTCGGCGCCAGCTGCCTGAACTACCTGCCGCTGATCGAACTGCTCAAGGCCGGCGGCCGGATCACCGGAGCCCGGCTGCGCGACGCCGAAAGCGGCGAAGAGTTCGAGGTCGCCGCCCGCGTCGTCATCAATGCCAGCGGCGTGCACGCCGACGCCATACGCCGGCTCGACGAGGCAAACGCGACACCGCTGCTGACGCCGAGCCAGGGCATCCACCTCGTCGTCGATGCCGATTTCCTGCCCGGCCAGCAGGCGCTGCTGATCCCGAAAACGGAAGATGGCCGCGTCATGTTCGCCATTCCCTGGCAAGGCAAGCTGCTGCTCGGCACCACCGACACACCACGCCCGGCCCTGCAGGAGTTCGACGATCCCGATCCCCTGGCCGAAGAAATCGATTTCCTGCTGCGCACGACCGCCGGGGTATTGACGCGACCACCGACGCGCGCCGACATCCGCAGCAGCTTCGCCGGCCTTCGCCCACTGATCCATCCCGACTGCACCGACCAGCAGAGCAGCGCCGCTCTTTCCCGCCAGCATGCGGTGCTGGTCAGCGCCAGCGGCCTGGTCACCGTCACCGGCGGCAAATGGACGACCTACCGACTGATGGCCGAGCAGGTCGTCGATCGCGCCGCCCAGGTCGGCAGCCTGCCCGCGGCGCCCTGCCCGACCCGGATGCTGAAATTGCACGCCGGCCCGGAACGGCCGTGCGACGACGCCTACGGAACCGACGCCCCGTTGCTGGCCGCGCTGCCCGGCCACGACCGGCGCCTGCACCCGGTGCTGCCTTTCAGTGAAGCGATGGTGCGTTTTGCGATCCGCTACGAGGCGGCGCGCAGCATCGAGGATGTGCTGGCCCGCCGCACGCGTGCCCTGTTTCTCGACGCCCGGGCGGCCAGCACCACCATTGGACGACTGGCACAGATCTTCGCCGAAGAACTCGACCTGGCGCCGGCCCGCCTCGCGGCCATGATCGCAACGGCCCACAACCAGGCGCGCCGCTTCCTTCCGCAACAATAGATTGCGGCACCCAGGCGCCGCCGCAAAACAACGGCGGTCGATCGGAATCGGCCCGTCGCGTTAAACTGGGGGCGATCTATTCCGGGAGAGAGGGAACTTTCATTCTGCAAATGAGAGCGCTGCGAGATATTTTCCGGCCATTCGCCGGCCAATGCCGTTCCTTTGAACAACATCGTCGGCTGCTGCGCCCGCTGGGCATTTCCCTTCTCGCCCATGCGCTGGTGCTCTGGCCGGCAGCCGGATTATCGCCAACTGCCGACTCCGCGGCCAAGCGCGGCGGGCATTTGCGGGCCAGTTTGCAGCCGCTGACGCAACCGGCACCACTTCAATCGGCACCGGTTGAAACGGCCGGGGGCAGCGAAACCGTGCCGCAGCGGGCGGCTAAAGAACGCAGCTACCCGGCGCCAGCGTCCGAAGCGGTGGTCGGGACGGCAAGCGCCGACTCGCCAGCCGCCACCGATGAATCTGTCGATAGGCCGCTCGCATCGCCGCGACCGGGAGTCGATGTCGGCGCTTTGCGCGAATATCACCTCGCCCTTGGGCGCGTCGCCGGCCAATTTCGGCGCTATCCACCGGAAGCGCGCCAATCCGGCTGGCAAGGGCGGGTGGTGATGCGGCTGGTGATTTCGGATAGCGGCGCCCCGCTCGACCTGAGCCTGCTCGACAGCAGCAATTATCCGCTGCTCGATCAGGCCGCCCTCGACATGATACGGCTTGCCGCCGGCCACACCCGGGTGCCGGACAGCCTGCGCGGCCAGGCGTTTACGATAGATTTGGCGATCGATTTCTCGGCCGGGGACAGCCCCTGAAACCGCCGCCAGCCGAGAAAAGACCTACATGCCGAGCGACTTGAGCAACTCGTCGTGCTCGTTCGATTCCGGCTGTTTGGCTCGGGCCGGGGACGCGGCGTGCGACGCCGCATGGGCCTGGGCAATCAGTTCGTCCGGGTCGGGTGCTTCAGCGGCCTCGAAGTCATTGAGCTTGATGAATTCGGTACGGTCGATCGCCATTTCCAGGTAGAAAATATTGTTGCGGCCGGTGAAGAAAGTGACACGACGGGCCTCGGGCTTTTCGAGATTGGTGTCCACGCTGAGCATCACCTGCTTGTTGAGGGCCAGCATCTTGGGCTGATTCTGCGTGATGTGGGTTTGCAACTCGCGCGCCACCTTGCCGGTGAAATCGCCGACGATCTGGTTCATCAACTCGCCCATCACGTTGCTGACCTCGTCCGAAGTATGGCAACTGGCCAGTTCGCCCGGCGCCATGCCCATGCTCAGCATGTAGCTTTCATACAGTTCCATGGCGGCCAGGGCGGAAAAATTGATCACCACCAGACCGGAGAAGCCGCCGTCGAAGAGCACGAAACAGCCAATATCGGGCTTCAGGCAGGTCTTGGAAATGCGCTGCACCATGCCGGAATAGTGAATCTGGCTCTGCGTAGCGATGGTCAGCACCTTGGTCACGGAATTGCACAGGCTGCGCAGGATGTCTTCAGTGCCAAAGACCACGGGATTTTGTTCGATGTTCATGATTCGCTCTGGGCCAACGATGAAAGAATAGCCCTATGTATAACATAGCCTTTCCTCATACAGGGAAAGCACCGCCGGATTGACCGCAATATCAGGCGGCAGTCGGCCGGTTACGGACATTGCTGAACAGCAGGTTCGCCGCCCCTTTGAGCGCGGGATCAGGCAATGGCCGGGATTGGGGTCAGTGAGGCATGATCAACTGAAAACATCTGCAACGAGTTTAGGTGTGCGGTATCGTCGGTTCCGATAATTGCGAGGCCACATTTAGCCCGGAAAGTTATTTGGTTAGGTGACCATCGGAATGGTTCAAGATGGTCTCCAGGTCGTCGACCGACATTGGTTTTCCGTAGAGATAGCCTTGATAGTTGCCACATCCCAGTTCCGCCAAAGTATCCCGTTGCTCCGCCGTCTCAACGCCTTCTGCAATGACGTTCAGGCCCAGCGTGTTGCCGAGTGCCACAATCATCTTTGCAATCGCCAAATCGTTGGTTTCAACCAGCAAGTCCCGGACAAAGCTTTGGTCAATCTTGAGTTGGTCCAAAGGCAGGCGCTTCAGATAGGACAGGGATGAATAACCTGTTCCAAAATCGTCCAGCGAAAAGCCGACCCCTTTAGCTTTCAATGCGTACATCTTGGCCAATACTTGCTCGGTATCGGTAACCAGCATGCTTTCCGTCATTTCCAGTTTCAAGCGACGAGGGTCGGCGCCCGATTCCTCTAAGGCCGCAGAGACGCGGCCCACGAAATCATCGAGAAGGAATTGGCTTGAACTGACGTTGACAGCAATCGTCAGGTGACTGAAGGCCGGCTGTCCAGACCAGGTGGCCAATTGCTTGCAGGCTGTTTCCAGCACCCATTGTCCCAATGGAATGATCAGCCCCGTACTTTCGGCAAGACCGATGAACTCGTTGGGTGGGACCATTCCCCGTTTTGGGTCTAGCCATCGTATCAGCGCCTCCACGCCATTGACCCGACCGCTTCGTTCAACCTGCGGCTGATAATGCAACCGGAACTGGTTTTCAACGATAGCCTCGCGGAGACTGCGTTCAAGTGCGGCTCGCGACATGACCAGCGTCTGCATTTTTTGCTCAAAAAAGCAGGTGTGGTTCCGTCCGCAGGTTTTAGCTTGATACATCGCAAGTTCAGCGCGCTTCAACGGTTCACCCACCTGTTCGCTTGCCTCGCCAAATAGCGTGATCCCGATGCTGCAACTGACCCAATGGTTGGTTTGGTTCAGGATATACGGGGCAGCCAGCCTGGAACGAATCTCCTGGGTGATCGATTCCGCTTGCGTGGCAGCCATCTCAGGTACCGGATCAAGATCTCTCAAAATCAGGGCAAAATCGTCACCGCCGATCCGCGCGACGGCGTCGCTGGTAGGAATGCAATCAACGATCCTCGACGCCACCTCAATGAGCAAGGCATCTCCTTCGTCATGGCCCAGGGTGTCATTGAGGATATTGAAATCATCCAGGTCTACATAAACCAGAGCCCCATGGCGATGTTGAAGGACAGCGGCTTCCATGGTTTGCGCGAGCTGTTCCTTGAACCGCTTCCGATTGGGCAAGCCGGTGAGGAGATCAAAACTCTCCAGAAGCTGAATCTGTTGTATCGCTACATTTCTGGCGGTGAGATCTTGAATGATCGACAAGATGCAGAATTCATCACCAAGCTTCAATGTTCGCGCGGATATGGCGACCGGAAGCCGGAGTCGGGATTTCGCGATAACTTCGGAATTGATCTTGCAGTGTCCGTATTTGCCCAGTGTTTCGATGAAATTCAGGCGATCCCCGACGTTGGGCCAAATGCCGAGCTCCGTTGCAGTGTGACCGACCATCTCCTCCTTGGACCATCCCATCAACGCTGAATAGGGAATGTTCACGTCGATAAAATGGCCATCGGACAGACGCGTCAAAGCCAGCGCATCTGGGCTGGTCAGAAAGGCCGTCCGATATAACCCTTCACTATCGCTCAACCGTCTTTGCTGCTCGGCCAACGCCAAGAACAGCTTATTAAAGCTTGCGCTAAGCCTTCCGATTTCGTCCTCTCTCGGAATCGAGAGCAGGGCCGGAATAGTGAGCGATTGGGAGGCAGATTCAAGAAGGTCAGCAGTGTTCTGCAACGGCATCAATTCACGACGGAGCATCAGCCATGTCAGGTATCCGGCAATGAGGCTCAATATCAAAGAAGCGCCCATGATCTTTTTGCCGATCATATAAAGGGGCGCATAGACCTCACTCGTTGGTGTGGAGATGGTGGCGAACCAGTCTGCCGTGGGGATGGTTTTGGAGGAGGAAAGCACCTCGACCCCCTTCGGATTGACAAGTACTTGCGTCCCCTCAAATCCTTCCAGTACCCGGTCCAGTTTTTGGTTGATACCAGGGCGCGGTAACACCTCGAGAACGCGACTCTTTTCCGAGGAAGCAATAATGAGCCGATATTTTTTCGAGACGACGAAATAATTGCCCCGTGCCCCGAAGGTATGTTGGGAAATACGATCGAAAAACGTCGGCATACCCAGATCAATTACGCCGGCCAGCACACCGACGACTTTTGTTTTCGTGCGAATCGGCGTCGCCAGCACAAGCACGGGATGGCCAAGCGCCTTGCCAGCAACCGGACCACCGACGGTCGTCATACCCCGCAGGGCGCTGACAAAGTAATCCCGATCAGCGAAGTTCAGTCCGACGCGGGATGGCGTGCCGGGGTAGGAAGCAATGCCGACGCCTGTCGCTTCAGTGATGAAGGAGCCTCCGGAAAACAAGCTTTGAAAGACAACCTTTGTTTTAAGGAAATCCTGCAAATCCGCTGGAATTTGCAACTGCTTCTCGTCGATCGCGCTTGCGATCCTCTCCAGGGCGTTCAGGCGCGCTGAAATTTCGTCGTCAATTTGCGCTGCGACTTCGGACACAGCCGACTCCTGGGCGTCACCAAGCATCCGCTGTGTGTCATGCATCAGGATCTTGCTGGCGAACAAAGCCAAAGTCCAGATCGCCAACAGGAATATCATCAAGCTGACTAAAGTGACCCGGGCTTTCAGTGAGCCATTCAACCGACGATGGAAGCCAACCTTCATTTACTCGCACCCCTGCCCGATTGATTACGCCGATCAACCAAATTACATGACAATGGTTTGTCTCCCGAAGATGGATTAAGTTCCCACTTCGCCCGTTGAAAGCGTTACTGCTGGAAATTGTGCGCAAACGCCAAATGCATGGGCATGCGTCTTTTTTAGTTCGATGCCCGTCCTGGCGCGCCCTTGGTGCCGTTGAGCGGCATTGGGTCAAGGCAATATGCTCATGACTTCATACTAGGCACTTTTGGCGGCGTTCCCGTTTCTGGCTTCTGAAACAATGCCGAATACATGGAGCTTTCTATACTCATCGTCTTCGATGGACAGGAACCGCAATCCGAGTGAAACAAGTCCGCCCCTGAGTTTTGTGCTCCGCACGATATCGGCGTACGCCCCGAAGGTGCCGAACACATCCGTGTTGAATTGAATGTAGCCAATTGTCGATGTCATTCGGATTGATCTTGATTGTTCAAGAGAAACCTTGATCCCGACGCCATCAAGGGATACATCTATGAGCTCTGCAAGAATGACTAACTCCATTGCTGCGCCAATTCGCAACAAAGCCTTCCCTTCCAGCTGATAACGCTCAAATTTGCGCTTGTCGCCAAAATATCGCATACCAACTATCTTTTTCCGCTTGCGAGAGAGACCAATTTCCGGCTGTCAGCTACGAAGCGAAAAGCATCTCAGAAGTCGAAAGAGGCCGAGTCGAGCTTCGCCCCAACGAACCGCAGCTTCAGTAAATGAATGACTACGCTGCTACGAAAAAGGTTTCGTTTGATTACAGCCCTACGCTGCCCCAAATGGCGAATTAGCCGGCAACAAACCGGCATTCCCGAACATTTCCCTTGCCCGTCGGGTGAACGCACACCGACCGTCCTCCCCGGCTTAAAATGCCCCTCCTTTCATCTGTCGACCATTGCATGCGACTCCTCCATACCTCCGACTGGCATCTCGGTCAGCATTTCATGGGCAAGAGCCGGCAGGCCGAGCACCAGGCGCTGATCGCCTGGCTGTTGGCCGAAGTCGAGGTGCAGGCGGTGGACGCGGTGCTGGTCGCGGGCGACATTTTCGATACCGGCACGCCGCCCAGCTATGCTCGCGAGTTGTACAGCCAGCTGGTGGTCGGCCTGCATGCGGCGGGTGTCGGACTGCTGCTGCTCGGCGGCAATCATGATTCGGTGGCGACCCTGGACGAAAGCCGGGAGCTGCTTGCCCGGCTTGGCGCCACCGTGGTGTCAGCCGCCGCCGGGGCCGCACCGCTCGTCGTATTGCCGCAGCGCGACGGCGCGCCGGGCTGCATCGTCGCCGCCATTCCCTTCATCCGGCCGCGCGACGTGCTGCAAAGCCAAGCCGGGCAAAGCGCCGAAGATAAGCAACTATCGCTGCAGGCGGCGATCCAGCAACACTACGCCGCCGCCTTCGTGGCGGCCGTCGCCCGCCAGCGGGAACTGCAAAGTAAACTCGGCCGCCGCCTGCCGCTGATCGCCACCGGCCACCTGACCACGGTCGGCGCCAGCACCAGCGAAGCGGTGCGCGAAATCTACGTCGGCGCGCTGGAAGCCTTCCCGACCAGCGCCTTTCCGCCGGCCGATTACATCGCGCTCGGCCACATCCACCAGCCGCAAAAAGTGGGCGGCCTGGAACATATCCGCTACAGCGGCTCGCCGCTGCCGCTCGGCTTTGACGAAGCCAGGCAGCAAAAGGAAATGCTGCTCGTCGATGTCGACGCCGATGGCCTGCAGGCAGTGACGCCGCTGCCGGTGCCGCGTTTCCAGGCGCTGGTCGCGATCAGCGGCAATCTCGCCACGCTGGCCGGCGCGATCGGTGCGGCCGCCGCCGAAGGCAGCCGCGAGCGCCCGGCCTGGCTGGAAGTGACGGTAGCCGAAGACGATTACCTGGCCGACCTGCCGGCTCGCATCGAGGCGCTGACCGAGGGCTGGCCGGTCGAAGTGCTGCGTATCCGCAAGGCACGCGGCAACGCCACCGCCCGACTGGCCGCCGAAACTAGCGAGAGGCTGGATGAACTTAGCCCGCACGAGGTCTTTGCCCGCCGCCTGGCCCAGGAAGAATTGACGGAAGCGTTGCAACAGGGCCTCAACGAGCGCTACTGCGCCATCGTCGCCGAACTGCAGGGCGGGGAAGGCGCATGAAAATCCTCAGCCTGCGCCTGAAAAATCTCAATTCCCTGAAAGGCGAATGGACGGTCGATTTCCGGAAAGCGCCCTTCGTCGACAACGGCCTGTTCGCCATCACCGGTCCGACCGGCGCCGGCAAATCGACGCTGCTCGACGCCATCTGCCTGGCGCTTTATCACCAGACGCCGCGCCTGAAGACGATTTCGGCTTCCGACAACGACATCATGACGCGGCACACCGCGGACTGCCTGGCAGAGGTCGAATTCGAGGTCAAGGGCGCCGCCTATCGCGCCTTCTGGAGCCAGCGCCGCTCGCGCGACAAGATCGATGGCACGCTGCAGGCGCCCAAGGTGGAACTGGCAGCAATTGACGGCAATGGCGCCGGCACCATCCTAAGCACCCAGACCAACGACAAGTTGAAGCGCATCGCCGAGATCACCGGCCTCGATTTCCCGCGCTTCACCAAGTCCATGCTGCTTGCCCAGGGCGGTTTCGCCGCCTTCTTGAACGCCAGCGCCAATGAGCGTGCCGAACTGCTCGAAGAACTGACCGGCAGCGAAATCTACGGCGATATTTCGCGCCGGGTGTTTGAACAGGCCCGCGCCGCCAAGAGCCAGCTTGACCAGCTGAAAGCCCGCGCCGACGGCATGGAACTGCTGAACGACGAACAACGCGCCACGATGCAAAGCGAAATCGGCCGCCTCGATGCGCAACTGACCGATGCCCAGCGCCAACACCAGCAGATCCAGACCCTGCGCCAATGGCGCCTCGACCTGGCGCAGAGCGAAGAGGACGTCAAAACCGCCCAAACCAAGTTCCAGGAAGCCGATGCGGCGCTGGCCGCTGCCGCGCCGGAACTCAAGAAGCTGGCTGACAGCGAACCGGCCGCAGCCCTGCAGCCGCTGCATCGGCAATGGCAACAGGCAAGCACGACCTGCCAGCAAAGCGAAAACGAACTCCAGGCGCTGCGCGCCGCACGTGACCAACTGCAGGGCGAGCAACTTGCCCGGCACCAGGCCGCTCGCCAGTACAGCGCCATGGTCGCCGCCCAGGCCCACCAAACGCTGCAGCAAAGCCAGCACGAAGCGCGACAAATCGACGAGTTCTGCGCCGCCCAGCCGCAATGCGCCCAACTCGGCGAACGCCTCGGCGTCTGGCGCCAGCAGTTCGAGCAGCGTGCCAAACTCGAGCGCGACCTCGCCGCCCAGCGACTGGCGCAGCAAAGACTCGAACAGGAACTCGCCGAAACCGCCCGTCAGTTCGGCACCCAAGCCAGCGCAGTCGACGCCGCAGAAAAGGCCAAAATCGCGGCCGATGCCGCGCTGGAAAAAACCCTGGCCGAGCAGAACCAGCGGCTGGCCGGCCAGACGCTGGCTGAACTGCGTCAGCACTGGCAGCGTGAACAGGCCGCCGTGAACCGTTGGCAACGACTCGAAGCCCTCGCCCAGCGCCGCCGTGAATTGGCCGCGCAACAAACGACGCAGGCCGAACACCTGCAACAGGGCGAACAGAAGATCGCGACGCAGGAAAATGCGCTGGTCGCCCTGCGCAAGCGGCATAAGGGACTTGCCGGCCAGGTCGCCGACAAGCAGAAAATGCTCGAACAGGAACGCCGCATCCAGAGCCTGGAGGAACATCGCCGGCAACTGCAACCGGGCGACGCCTGCCCACTGTGCGGCGCTCACGAGCACCCGGCGATTGCCGTCTACGCGGCGCTCGACGTTTCTGCCACCGAAACCGCGCTCAAAGAAAAACAGGCGGCGCTCGAAGCGCTGACCCAGCAAGGCCAGCAACTGCGCGCCGAGCAGGCCGCCGCCCAGGCGACGCAAAAAAGCAGTCAGGAACAACAGGCCAGGACGACGCAGGAAAACGCCCGCCTGCACTGCGAGTGGTCGGAACTCGTTGGCAGCCTCCCCACCCCCACGCCCCTCGCGGCCAATGCCTGGCAGGAGCCCGCAACCCTGGTTGCCGCACGCCATGCTGCCGAACAAGCGCTGGCGCAACTCGCCCAACGCCTGCAAACTGCAGATCAGGGCGAACAGGCGCTGAATGCCGCCCGTAAAAGCGCCGCCGACTGCGCCCAGGCCCGGCTCACCGCCGGCAATCAGCAGAAACTGCTGCAACAGGCGGCACAAACCGGCCAGCTGCGCCAGGCTGAACTCGCCAAAGCCGGGCAAGCCCTGGCCCGCGGACAAGCCGAACTCGACGACGAACTGGCCGCCACGCTGAACGCCGCCGGCCACCAGCTCCCGGCCGATCCGGCGGTCTGGCTGCAGGAACGCGAAGGCGAATGGCTGCACTGGCAGCGAGCGCAAAAACGTCGCCACGAACTGGCCGAAATCCTGATCACGCAGCAGGACCGCTTTGATGCCGCGCAGACGCAGGCGGCACAGTGGCTGGAACGCTGGCAAGGGTTGGCGGCCCAACGCTCGACCGCGCCGGAAGAGCCAGAAGCGGCGGCGACCATCGACGCCCCGGCGGCCGCCCTCGCCCGCTGCGCCGACGGCATCGCCGACCTGACACAGCAACTCGCCGCGCAACAAGGCCGGCAGGCGCAACTCGTCGCCAATCTGGCGCAACAGAAAAAAGCCCTTGCCGAGGCGTCCGCCGCCTGGCATACCGCGCTCGTTGCCAGTCCCTTCGCCGACCTCGCGGCCTGCGGCGCGGCGCTGCTGCCGGCCGAAGAACGCCAGCGCCTGCAGCAAATGAAGGAAACCCGGCAACTTGCCCAACAGCAGGCCGCGGCCGTCCTCAAGGCCACCGGCGAAAAGCTGCGCCGCCTGCAAAGCACGCCGCCACCTGGCGATTCAGGCGAAAGCCCCATCCCGCCGCTGGCCGAACTCGACGCCACCCTCGCCCAGCTCGCCACCCGGAGCCGCGCGCTCAGCGAACAACTCGGCGCCCAACGCGCCTTGCTGGTCCGCGACGAACAGGCGCGATTGAACCAGCAGGCGCTATTCACGGAAATCGCCGCGCAAACAACCGAGAGCGATCTCTGGCAGCGCCTCGACAGCCTGATCGGCTCGGCGAAAGGCGACAAGTTCCGCAAGTTTGCCCAGGGGCTGACCCTCGACCATTTGCTGCAACTGGCCAACCGCCACCTCGGCCGGCTCCATGCCCGTTACCTGCTGCGCCGCAAGAGTACCGGCGAACTGGAACTCGACATCATCGATGCGTGGCAGGGCGATGCCGCCCGCGACACCCGCACGCTGTCCGGCGGCGAAAGTTTCCTGGTCAGCCTGGCGCTCGCCCTGGCCCTCTCCGACCTGGTCAGCCACAAGACTTCGATCGACTCCCTCTTCCTCGACGAAGGCTTCGGCACCCTCGACGGCGACACCCTCGAAGTCGCCCTCAATGCCCTCGACACCCTGAACGCCAGCGGCAAGATGATCGGCATCATCAGCCACGTCGAAGGCCTGAAGGAACGCATCCCGGCCCAGATCCGGGTTGAAAAGGGTGGCGGGGTCGGCTATTCGCGGTTGACTATCTAGGCAGCTGAACCATAGCGGCACCCGTCCGGAGTTTCGTAAACGCCCAGGGTGCTTAACCCTCGTATATGGACTCCCCCGGAAAACAAGGAAACTGATCGATAGTTCTGGCCGTTGGATAGCGCATGCAGTCGTATATCCGGCATCGATGGTGGGTTCTATTTGACCCGTGCCGACATGGAA
>JBLNBM010000007.1:0-42795 GCA_050259955.1 Bacteroidota bacterium | reverse complement strand
ACGGCGCCGACACGATCAGCTATACGATTCGTGACAATGGCCAGACCAATGGCGTGAACGATTTCAAGACGGCCAGTTCGACGGTGGCCGTGACGGTGACGCCGGTCAACGATGCGCCGGTCGCAACGAATGACAGTTACACCACAGCAGAGGACACACCCCTGGTCGTTGCGGCCAAAGGGTTGCTGGTTAACGACCATGACGTAGACGGAGACGTGCTGACCTCCGTCTTGGTTAGCGGTCCTAGCCATGGAAGCCTGACGTTAAACGGCGACGGCAGTTTTACCTACACCCCGGTGGCCAATTACAACGGTTCGGACAGCTTTACCTACCGGGCGAATGATGGCACAGTCAATAGCGCGACGGCTGCCACGGTTTCAATCACCGTGACCGCGGTCAACGACCTGCCGGTAGCCAATCCGGATCTCGGTTCGATGACTGAAGATGCCCCGGCAACTGCATTTACGGTGCTTGCAAACGATATCCTTGATCCCGACCTCGGTGCCAGCAATGCCGTTGCAATCGGGCAGCCAGCAACGTTCATGGGATCTTCGCTGCATTACGAATACATTTTCCCGACCCCGGGTTCGGTGAATTACAGCGGTTCGGGGCGGACGGTCACGGTGGACGGTAATGTCGAAGTGCAAACCAATCCCACCGGAGAAGGCGGGAACTACTTTACGGTTGATATCAGCGGCAATCAAATCGTGTTGCAGAACATTCTCGGGAACAGTGTCCACTGGAGTAACGCCGCCTTCAATGGCATTCACATTGCGGACGTTTCGAACAATCTCGGTGCAATTACCGGCGTTACCGTTTCCGATCCGGCGCTGGCCGGGCGGGTAACCTTTGATGGAAACGATATCTATCTCAACTGGGCCGGCTATACGCTAACGACTTCACGGCCTGTTGTGCTTGATGTGACCTTTGCGAATTCCGCAACGGTCAGTGTGGATGCTCCGGCAGGCGTCGATATCACCGCTGCGGACGTTGCGGTCTCCGTCAATGGTGCAAACCAGATTGTGGTCGATCCGGGCGAAGCTTTTAATCACCTGGCCGAAGGCGAACAGGCCATTGTTCATGTGCCTTACCAACTTACCGGCAACGCGGGTGACGTTGCCACTTCCGAACTGACCGTGACGGTTACCGGTGTTAATGACGCCCCGCTGGCCAACAATCTGTCCGCAACCTTTACGGAAGATACCGGCGGTAGCCTTAATGCCAGCTATAGCGATGTCGATACGACGGATTCCCACGTGATCACCGTTGATACAACAGGGACCAGGGGTTTGGTTACCAATAATAACGGCACCTTTACCTATAACCCGAATGGTAAGTTCGAGGCTCTGGGCGCAGGTCAAACCGCAACCGATACATTTACCTACACGGTGAATGACGGTCATGGTGGCGTGGTGACCAGGCAGGCAGTGATTACGATTACCGGCGTCAATGATGCTCCGGTTGCAGTCGGTGACTCCGGTGCGGCCCAGGAAGCCGGCGGCATCGCCAACGGTACCGCGGGTTCAGACGCGACGGGCAATGTGCTGGCCAACGACAGTGACGTGGATGCTGGCGACAGCATCACGGTTTCCGCGGTCACTTCGCAGGGTTCCGAACAGGCCGGTACGGTTGGTACTGCGCTGCACGGTGCCTATGGCTGGCTGACGCTCAACGCCAATGGCGACTATACCTACGCGGTCGACAATGACAATGCGGCTGTCCAGGCCTTGCAGCAGGGAAGTTCCCTTGCCGATTCCTTTACCTACACGGTTCGCGATGTGGCCGGTGCGACCACGACGGCCCGGTTGACGGTGAGCATCGCCGGCCAGAATGACAATCCGGTCGGTCAGGACGACCACATCGACATCACCGAGGATTCGACTCCGGTTGCCATCGACGTGCTGGCCAACGATCACGATGTCGATCAGGGCACCGTGCTGACACTGGTCGATATCGATACGACGGGAACGCTGGGCAACGTGACTTCCTCCTCCGGCCAAGCCGGCCTGGTTCCCCGCGAGGCCTTTGGCGTTTCAAATAACCCGGATCTCGGCGACACCACGCTGCCCTCCGTCGAAATTCACGCCCGGCACGATTCGGCGTCCGACGTCGACTGGTACGTGTTTACGGTCCAGCAGGGTGAGCGCCTGATTCTCGACATTGATCATGCCATGCGCCCGGGCAATCCCGACAGCGTTGATACGATGCTGTGGGTGTATGACGCGAACGGCAACCAAATCGCCGCCAACGATGATGGCGGTACGGCAAGCGGCGGCGGTGGAAGCGTGCATGGTTATGATTCCTATATTGCGACCGGTCCGCTGAGTGCTGGGACTTACCGGGTCGCCGTCACCGCTTACTACCAGAACCCGCTGGACCCCGAAGGCAGTTCCGGCTACGACGGCGGCACCTATGTGCTGAACGCCAGCATCGCGCCGACCGAAAGTTCAACCGGTTTTGGTACCGTTCCGACGGTGCTGGTGGCGACCGAAGCTGCCACGGTCACCTATGATCCGACGGATGCCTTCCAGAGTCTGGGCGCCGGTGAAACCGCTACCGACACCTTTACCTATCGCGTTGCCGACCAGCAGGGTGCGATGGACACGCGTACGGTGACGGTTACCATCCATGGCGTGAACGACGCGCCGGAAGCCAATGGCAGCGTTGACAGCCAGACCGTGATCGCCGGCAATCAATACGAACTGCAGCTGCCGGCCAATCTGTTCAAGGATATCGACCGCAACGACACGCTGACCCTGTCGGCCAAGCTGGCCAACGGCGATCCCCTGCCGACCTGGCTGACTTTCGATGCCAAGACGCAGCGTTTCACCGGCATCGCCAATAATTCCGATGTCGGTACGCTGTCGGTGGAGATTACCGCCACCGATACGAGCGGCGCGACGGCGAAGATCACTTATGAAGTCAAGGTCGTCGCCAACAATAACCTGGCGTTGTCAGGCACCAGCACCACCGGCACCGGTGACGGGCAGACCGGCGGTACGGCAGGCACCGCTTACAACGCGGTCAACCCGGGTCGCACCAGCGGCAACCTCGGCGACACCGGCGTGCCCGACCCGACCGGCGTCGGCACCTCCACTGGTCCGGGCCGTGTCTTCGATCCCAACGCCTTGATCAGCCAGAATCCGACTGCCGCCGGTCCGCAGGACCAGGACACCAGCCCGGCCGAGCGTTTCGAACTGGCTTCCGTCGATTTCAACGGCCAGCGCGACGACTTCGTGATCTTTGCGCCGCCCGGCGTCAAGATGACGTTCGAGCTGCCGAAATCGCTGACCGAAGGTTCGGCCGCACCGACTTTCGTTGCCGTGCAGATGAATGGCGACGAGTTGCCGAACTGGCTGTCGTTCGATCCGCTGACCGGCAAGTTCCTCGGCAAGGCGCCGAAGGATATGGTGGGCAGCGTTCGTATCCAGCTGACCGGCAAGGATGCTCAGGGCGCTGAACGTTCGATCCGCATCACGCTGACCATCGACCCGAGCGTCGATGCCGTGAAGGAAGCGCCGGTGCCGAATCAGAACGCCCAGCTTGAGGGAGCAGTGATCGATAACGTGGCCGAGAAATCGGTGCCGCGCGGTCGGGCCGGCTTGTCCGACCAGATCAAGATGGCCGGCAAGGGCGTCGTTCCGGGCGAGCGTCTGGCCAAGGCCGCAGCGCCGCGCGCCCGGTCGGTCTGATTCGTGATTGAAGGCGGGGGAGCGAGGTAACGTTTGGCAGTTCAGGATTTATACACGGCGTTTCTCGATCTTTCCCGCCGCTCCCGTCGTGCGGCGGATACTGCCGAGTTGGGCTTCGTCGGGGTCAACGATACGCACCTGTTGGCCCCTTACCGGCAGGCCGCCCTCTGGTTCAGGGAGGGTGGCATCGTTTCCCTGTCCGGCGTCGTCCAACCGGAAGCGAATGCCCCCTATGTGCATTGGCTGAAGCGGGTCTGCCTTTTCCTGGCGCAGGATCGGCCGGCGGCTGCCGCCGTCGATGCCGACATGCTGCCGCAGGACGAAGCCAACGAATGGGATGAATGGCTGCCCGCCTACGGCTTGTGGCTGCCGCTGGCGGCTGGTGAGGGCGAGAACGCACCTGGTCCGGGCGGTTTCCTGTTGGCTCGGGATACGCCGTGGGATGCCGACGAAATCGCCATGCTGGCCGAATGGGGCGACGTCTGGCGCTATGCCTGGCACGCCAAGTTCCGGCCCAGCCCATGGTCGTGGCGTCGCTGGCGGGGGCTGGTGCTGGCCTATTTCAAGCCGGTCAGCGGCCTGAAATGGTGGCAGCAGCGGCGCAATCGCTGGGCGATCGTCCTCGCCGTCGTGCTGCTCTTCCCGGTACGCCTCACCGTACTGGCGCCCGGCGAACTGGTGCCGGCCAATCCGGCGATGATCCGGGCGCCGCTCGACGGCGTGGTCGGAACCTTTTTCGTCAAGCCCAACCAATTGGTCAAGGCCGGCCAGCCGCTGTTCGATTTCGACCAGGCGCCGATCGTCGCGCGCAGCGAAGTGGCGGCACAATCGCTGGCCACCGCCGAGGCGGAATATCGGCAATTTGCCCAGTCGGCGCTGACCGACCAGAAATCCAAGGCGCAGCTGGCGCTTGTCCAGGGCAAGATCGAGGAACGCAAGTCGGAAGCCGATTTCCTGCGCGGCCAACTGGAACGTTCGCATGTCGTGGCGCCGCAGGACGGCATCGCCTTGTTCGACGACCCGACCGAATGGATCGGCAAGCCGGTGGTGACCGGCGAGCGCATCATGCGGGTGGCGGCGCCGGACGATGTGGAAGTCGAAGCCTGGCTGCCGGTGGCGGACGCCGTGCCGCTGGAAACCGCCTCCGCAGTCAAGCTCTACCTCAACGCCAGCCCGCTGTTCGCGGTCTCGGCGGCGGTGCGCTACGCGGCGCATGACGCCGTGCAGCGTCCGGACGGCAGTTACGCCTACCGCGTGCGGGCCAGCCTGACCGGCACTACCGAGCATCGCGTCGGCCTCAAGGGCACGGCAAAATTGCACGGTTCGTGGGTGCCGCTGGCCTATTGGATTCTGCGTCGCCCGTTGGCGGCGGTACGCCAGCTGGTGGGCTGGTAGTGGCCTGGCCACGACTTCGCGAAGAACTGGCGCTCTACGCCGGCCCCAATTTTCCCGACGGCCAGCCGAGCTGGACCTTGCACGACCCGGTACGCAACCAGTTCTTCCGCCTCGACTGGCTGACTTTTGAAATCCTCAGTAACTGGTCGCAGGGCGATCCGGCACGGATCGCCTATCTGGTCGCCGATTCGACCACCTTGCATCCCGAAGCCGAGGATGTCGAGGCGGTCGCCAAGTTCCTGCTCACCAACCAGCTGATCGTCCCCGAAGGGCCCGAGGTGTCGGCCAATCTGGCGGAACGGGCGCGGCGGATGCAGGGCACGCTCTGGAACTGGCTGTTGCACCATTACCTGTTTTTCCGCGTCCCGCTGATCCGCCCCGACCGCTGGCTGGATCGCCATGTCCGCCAAGTCGATTTCTTCTATTCGCCGCTTTTTGTCAAGTTGACGCTGGTTGCGCTGGTCCTCGGTCTGCTTGAGGTCTATCGCGACTGGGTGCATTTTTCGGCGACTTTGGTCGATACCCTGTCGTGGCAGGGCGCGCTCGGCTACGGCGTGACGCTGACCATCGTCAAGATTCTGCATGAATTCGGCCATGCCTTTACCGCCAAGCGCTACGGGTGCCGGGTGCCGGCCATGGGCGTCGCTTTCCTCGTCATGTGGCCGGTCGCCTATACCGACACCAACGAAGTCTGGAAACTGGCCAAGCGCCAGCAACGCCTGGGCGTCGCGGCGGCCGGCGTCGCCACCGAACTGATCATCGCCGCCTGGGCCTTGCTGGCCTGGGGGCTGTTGCCGGAAGGCATGCCGAAGTCGATTGCCTTCATGATGGCGACGACCATCTGGGTGGCGACGCTGGCCATCAACAGCAGCCCCTTCATGCGTTTCGACGGCTATTTCCTGCTTTCCGACTGGCTGGACATGCCGAACCTGCATGCCCGCTCCTTCGCTCTGGCCCGCTGGTCCCTGCGCGAACGCCTGTTCGCGCTCGGCGAACCGGTGCCCGAGGTGCTGTCGGCGGTCCGCCAGCGCGGCCTGGTGATTTTTGCCTGGGCCACCTGGGTCTATCGCCTGACCCTGTTCCTCGGTATTGCGGCGCTGGTCTACCATTTCTTCATCAAGGCGGTTGGCATCCTGCTCTTCCTGGTCGAAATCGGCTGGTTCGTCCTCTTGCCGTTGTGGGGTGAAATCAAGGAGTGGCGGAGCCGCTGGCCGGCGCTCCGGCAGTCCGGCCGCGCCCGGCGCAGCGCGGCCTGGGCCCTGGCCGCGGCGGTGGTTTTCGTGCTGCCCTGGCCGACGCGGATTTCGTCTTCCGGGCTGTTGCGGCCGACAGAGGTTTTCGGCCTGTACGCCCCGGCCGGAGCGCAAATCGCCGCCCTGCCGTTTGCCGAGGGTAGCCCGGTGAAGGCGGGCGACGTGATGATGCAGCTGGCTTCCCCCGATTTGCTGAAACGCTGGCAACGCGCCAATGCGCGCCTGGAAGCGACGGGCTGGCAGGCCGCCGCGGCCGGGGTCGATGTCGAGGCGCGCCAGAACCTGCAGGTATTGCAGGAAGAACGGGCGACGGCGGAGGCTGAAATGAGTGGCGTCCGGGCCGATCTCGATCTCTATGCGCCGAAGGCGCCATTTGCCGGTCGGCTGGTCGATATCGACCCGGACTTGCGGCCCGGCGTCTGGGTCAGCCACAACGAGCGACTGGCAACCCTGGTCAAGGACGGGGCATGGCTGGTCGAAACCTATCTCGACGAGGATGCGGTACGCCGGGTCGAAGCCGGCGACGGCGGGCGCTTTTTCAGCGACGGCCTGGAAGGGCGCTACCTGGGATTGAGCGTCGTCGCCGTCGATCGCGATGCGACGCGGGTGCTGCCCGACGGCCTGCTGGCCAGCCAAAGCGGCGGCAGTGTGGTGACCCGTGACAAGAACGGGCAGCACGTGCCGGAGCGCTCGGTGTTCCGGGTGGTGCTGGCGGTGCAGGACGATCCCGGGCAATTGGCGGCGCGCAGCTGGCGCGGCCAGGTGATCATCCGCGGCAATTGGGAAGCGCCCGGCCTGCGCTTCCTGCGCTCGGCGGCCGGCCTGGTCTGGCGGGAGTCGGGCTTCTAGCCCGGACCCGGGGGCGTCGCGCGCGGCGGCCGCCCGGCGGGTCGGGGAAGGGCAGTTTTAGCCGTTGCGGCCGAACTTGGCGAGCAGTTGCCCCATCTTTTCGGTGCGCTCGCGTTCGGCTGCGGCCGCCTGCTTTTCGGCGGCTTCCGCGTCGCGTTCGGCGCGGCGTTTGTCGGCTTCCTTCTTCAGGCGTTCGCGAATGGCTTCCAGGGCGTGCGTCCGGTGGGCCTCCGTCACTTCATCGGCGGCGTTGCCGTCGAGATCGAAGCGCGTCGTCGCCTTTTCCAGAACTTTCATGTAGCGCAGCGAATTGGTATGGATGCCGAGTGCAACACGCAAGGTCTTGCGTTCGACGTCGGGCAGCCGGGCCAGCAATTGCTTGTCGATACCGATGGCCAGCGGCTGGCAATCGCGGAAAACCGCAAAGTCGGCCTGCAGTTTCTTGAGCAGGGCGCGCGGAGTCTGGGCGGGCGCGGCAGTGGGTGTGGCGGAGACGGTATTCATCGTTCGGAAAATGACATGGGATGTACGGAGGTGCGCAGCGTATCACACCGGGCGCAGCCGTAGCCATTTGGCGGCCGGCAGCCTTTTCGGCCACCCCGCAGCGGGTGCCTGTTTCGCGGTTTATAATCGCTTCCTTTGTGATCCACCGGAGTATTCATGTCGCATTTGATTCGCCCTCTACTGGCTGCCGCTGGCCTCGTGCTGGCCTTTTCCGCCAGCGCTGCCAAGCCGGCCAAGTCAACAAAGCAGCCGGCCGCGCCCGTCGCGGCAGCCGAATTCGAACTGGCTCACAATCTTGGTCCGCTGGGCGAAGAGCAGCTGCAGGCGGTGGTCGATCGCTTCAACAAGGAAAGCGGCAATAACCTGAAACTGGTCCGTATCAAGAGCGGCGACAAGCCGGCCAGCCTCAACCTTGTTCGCCGTTACGACATGAGCGACGTGCTCAGCCAGTCGAAGAGCTTCCTGCCCCTCTACGAAGTGATGGCCAAGGCCGGCCAGCCGCTCAATGCAGCCAGCCTCTCGGCCGACCTGAAGGCCGGCGTGGTCGATGGCAAGGGCCGCCTGGTGGCCCTGCCGCTGGTCTATTCGACGCCGGTGCTGTTCTACAACAAGAACGCTTTCCGCAAGGCCAAGCTCGACCCGGAAATGCCGCCGCAAACCTGGTTCGAAATGCAGGGCATGCTCGACAAGCTGCAGGATGCCGGTTACAGCTGTCCCTATACGTCCTCCTGGCCGGTCTGGGTGCATATCGACAATGTCAGCGCCATCTCCGGCGTGCCGGCGGTCAGCGACAAGGGCCAGTTGATCTTCAACGGTCTGCCGCAGGTCAAGCACATCGCGATGATGGCGACCTGGGTCAAGGCCGGTTATTTCCGCATCTTCGGCCGGCGCGACGAAGCCAGCGACAGGTTCCGCAATGGCGAATGCGCGATGATCACCACCGATTCCCGCGAGCACATCAATTTCAACGACGCCAAGGGTGTCGAACTCGGCGTCGCCGCCTTGCCGTACCACGACGATGTTTATGGCGGCCGCCAGACTTCGCTGGCCGACGGTGCCTCGCTGTGGGTCGGGGCCGGTCGTTCAGCCGGCGAATACAAGCAGGTGGCGAAATTCGTGTCCTTCCTGATGACGCCTGAAATGCAGGTCGAAATGGTGCGCGTGTACGGCGGCCTGCCGCTGACGCCGGCGGCCCGTGCCGCAGCGCGCAGCAAGATCCTGCGCGATGGCGACCGGACGCTGGAAGTGGCCTATCTGTCGTTGAAGGGCAAGGGCGCGTCGTCCGTGCCGCACGTCTCCGATGCCGACCCGGTGCGCATCATTGCCAATGAAGAACTGGAAACCGTCTGGGCCGACCAGAAGCCTTCCAAGGCGGCGCTCGATACCGCGGTGACGCGCGGCAATGCGGTACTGAGCGCCAAACCGGCGCTGAAGAAGGCGCAGCCCTTCTGATGAAGTTGCCGCTGCCGCGCTGGTTTGCCCATCGCGGCGGCGGCTTGCTGGCCCCGGAAAATACCCTGGCCGGCATCCGGCTCGCGGCCCGGCTCGGCTTCAAGGCTGTCGAGTTCGACGTCATGTTGAGTGCGGACGGCACACCCGTGCTGATCCACGACGAAACGCTGGCGCGGACGACTAGCGGCCGGGGCAGTGTGGCCGAGACGTCCGATGCCGTCCTTTTTTCGCTCGATGCCGGCCACGGCGAACGCATTCCGCGTTTGACGGAAGCCGCTGCGCTCTGTCGCGAATACGGCTTGCTGGCCAATGTCGAGATCAAGCCGGCTACCGGCCATGAGGTGGCGACCGCCGAAACGGTCGTCCGCCAGTGCGCCGTGCTGTGGCAGGGGGCAGAAATCCAGCCGCTGCTTTCCTCTTTTTCGCGGGCGGCCCTGGAAGTGGCCCGCGACCTGCAGCCGACGCTGCGCCGTGGCCTGCTGTTCGATACGCCGCCGGCCGACTGCTTCGACGAAGTTCGCCGGCTGCAGGCCTTTTCGCTGCATTGCCACGGCACCCGCCTGACCGACGAAGTGCTGGCCGAGGCCCAGGCCTTGAACATTCCCGTGCTTTGCTACACGGTCAATGCGGCACCCCAGGCGGCGCGGCTGTTCGAACGCGGCGTCAGCGCGCTGTTCACCGATCGCCTCGATCTCTTTGCGCCGGATACAACCGCTTACAAAGCCTTGCATCTCGACGGCTGATTTTTACCCGCTTTTGATTTTTAATGGCGCTCAGGGAATTCACCCGGATCGAGGAGAAAAACATGAAACACATCAAAGCCATCATTGCCGTCGCACTCGCCGTACCCGCTCTCGCCTTCGCCCAGGCCACGCCGCGTATCGACCAGCGTGAAGCCAATCAGCAGCAACGTATCGACCAGGGCGTGGCTTCCGGCAGCCTGACGCCGCGCGAAGCCAATCGCCTGGAGCGCGGCCAGCAGCACGTCGCCAACATGGAAGCACGGGCCAAGGCCGATGGCGTGGTGACGCCCGGCGAGCGCGCCCGGATCAACCAGGCGCAGAATGTGCAAAGTCGCCGTATCTATGCCGAGAAGCACGACCGCCAGCACGACTACAACCATAACGGCGTGGTCGATCACCCGCGTCGCCGCTGATCTCGCAGTATTCTGCAGATCGAGACCCGCCGGCCGGCGGGTTTTTTAATGGCTTGTCGCCGAGTGGCGCCCGGGCGACGGTTTTAGCGGCATCGGCCTGCACTGAAAGCAGCCACTTTCATTTAAAATCACGGGCTTCGAATCCAAATGCCTTAAAGGCCGCCAGCTTATGAAAAGCTCCGAAATCCGCCAGCAGTTCCTCGACTTCTTCGCCTCCAAGGGCCACCAGATCGTTTCTTCCAGTTCGCTGGTGCCGCACGAGGACCCGACCCTGCTGTTCACCAATGCCGGGATGAACCAGTTCAAGGACGTCTTCCTCGGTTTCGACAAGCGCCCCTTCACCCGTGCCACCACCTCGCAGAAATGCGTGCGCGCCGGCGGCAAGCATAACGACCTCGAAAACGTCGGCTACACGGCGCGCCACCACACCTTTTTCGAAATGCTCGGTAACTTCTCGTTCGGCGACTATTTCAAGCGCGACGCCATCAAGTACGCCTGGGAACTGCTGACCGAAGTCTACAAGCTGCCCAAGGAAAAGCTGACCGTCACCGTCTACGCCGAGGACGACGAGGCCTACGACATCTGGACCAGGGAAATCGGCGTGCCGGTCGAGCGGGTGATCCGCATCGGCGACAACAAGGGCGCCCGCTATGCGTCCGACAATTTCTGGATGATGGGCGATACCGGTCCCTGCGGCCCGTGCACCGAGATTTTCTATGATCACGGCGAACAGCACTGGGGCGGCCCCCCGGGATCGCCGGAAGAAGACGGCGACCGTTTCATCGAAATCTGGAACAACGTCTTCATGCAGTTCAACCGCGACGAAGCCGGCGTCATGCATCCGCTGCCCAAGCCCTCCGTCGACACCGGCATGGGCCTGGAGCGCATCTCCGCCGTGCTGCAGGGCGTGCACGCCAATTATGAGATCGACCTGTTCCAGAGCCTGATCAAGGCGGCGGCGCGTGAAACTTCCGATGCCGACATGGATTCGCCGTCGCTCAAGGTGCTGGCCGACCATATCCGCGCCTGTTCCTTCCTGCTCGCCGACGGCGTCATTCCGGGCAACGAAGGCCGCGGCTATGTGCTGCGCCGCATCATCCGCCGCGCCATCCGCCACGGCTACAAGCTCGGCGCCCGCGCCGCCTTCTTCCACAAGATGGTGCCGGATCTGGTCGCCGAAATGGGCATGGCCTACCCGGAACTGGGGCAGAACCAGGCGCGCATCGTCGCAACGCTGAAGCAGGAAGAAGATCGTTTCTTCGAAACCATCGAACATGGCATGGCCATCGTCGAAGCCGAACTGGCGGCGCTCAAGGCCGCCGGCAATACGGTTTTCAACGGCGACACGGCGTTCAAACTGCACGATACTTTCGGCTTCCCGCTCGACCTGACCCAGGACATCTGCCGCGAACACGACATCACCGTCGATGCCGCCGCCTTCGACGCCGCGATGGCCCGCCAGAAGGAACAGGCGCGCGCCGCCGGCAAGTTCAAGATGGCCGCCAACCTGGAGTACGACGGTCCGGCCACGACCTTCCACGGCTACGAGGCGCTCGAATTCAAGGGCAACGTGCTGGCCCTGTACAAGGATGGCACCCCGGTCAATCAGCTCAATGAAGGCGAAACCGGCGTCGTCGTCCTCGACAGCACGCCGTTCTACGCCGAATCCGGCGGCCAGGTCGGCGATTGCGGCGTGCTGCAATCGGTACATGGCATTTTTGCCGTCGAGGATACGCAAAAGATCCAGGCCACCGTCTTCGGTCACCACGGCGTCGTCAAGACCGGCGCCCTTACGGTCGGCAACGGCGTCACCGCCAAGGTCGATGTCGCGGCCCGGGCCCGCACGGCCCGCAACCATTCGGCCACCCACCTGCTGCACAAGGCGCTGCGCGAAGTGCTCGGCGATCACGTCCAGCAGAAGGGCTCGCAGGTCGATCCGGGCAAGGCGCGTTTCGACTTCGTGCATAACCAGCCGTTGACCGACGAGGAAATCCGTCGCGTCGAAAATATCGTCAATGCCGAAATCCTCGCCAACTCGGCCAACCAGACCCGCGTGCTGCCCATTGCCGAAGCCCAGAAACTCGGCGCCATGATGCTGTTCGGCGAAAAGTACGGCGACAGCGTGCGCGTCCTCGACATCGGTTCGTCGCGCGAACTGTGCGGCGGCACGCACGTTTCCCGCACCGGCGACATCGGCTTGTTCAGCGTCACCGCCGAAAGCGGTGTGGCGGCCGGCGTGCGCCGCATCGAAGCGGTGACCGGCGACAACGCGCTGGCTTACCTGCAAGGCATGGAAAGCGCGCTTGGCGATGTCGCCGGCACCCTGAAAGTGCTGCCCAGGGAAGTTCCCGCCCGTGTCACCGCGGTGCTCGACCAAGTGCGCAAGCTGGAGCGCGAACTGGCAGCGCTCAAGGGCAAGCTGGCCTCGTCCCAGGGCGACGACCTGGTCGCCCAGGCCATTGAAATCAAGGGCGCGAAGGTGCTGGCCGCAGTGCTGGAAGGCGCCGATGTTGCCGCGTTGCGCGACACCATGGACAAGCTGAAGGACAAGCTGAAATCGGCGGCCATCGTGCTTGCCTCGGTGCTCGACGGCAAGGTCAGCCTGATCGCCGGGGTGACCGCGGATCTGACCGGCAAGGTCAAGGCCGGCGAACTGGTCAACCAGGTCGCTCAGCAGGTTGGCGGCAAGGGCGGTGGCCGTCCGGACATGGCCCAGGCTGGCGGCACCCAGCCGGAAAACCTGGCCGCGGCGCTGGCTTCGGTGCCGTCCTGGGTGGAAGGCAAGCTGCTGTGAAGCGAGCGGCGTTGATCGTCGCTCTGGGTTTGGCGGCGGGGCTTGCCTCCGCCGCCGAACTTGACCGCACGCCACTTGAAGCGATAACGGCGACCGGCGAAAAAGTGCGGCTCTTCCCGAACGGCCGCTGGGAATTCGTCGATGCCGCAAGGGCGGCCGAAGCCCAGCAGCACGCCGCCCAATACCCGGAAAACAAAACTCGCCCGGTTGACGCTCAGGGCGGCCTGTTTGGCGGCATCGGCCGGACCATCATGCCGGGCGACAAGGACTACAACCGCGGCACTCTGAACCCGAAGATGCACTGACTGGTTTCAGATTTGCGCGAATGCAACATCGAATATGGTAGAAGTGATCGAGTTGATTTAGATCAAATTGGCGCCCGGCGGCGGGGGTAGCATGCCCACTTTCAATCAAAAAAAGAGGGAGTGTTTCATGCATAAGAAGATTCTCGTCGCTGCTCTGGCCATGGCTGGTCTGGTTTCCACTGGTGCCGTCTACGCCGATGACAGCGGTTTCATGGTTCGTGCGCGTGCTGTGTCCATCTCTTGGGATAACGCCAACAAGGATAACCTCCTGCCCGCCCAGGTCGAAGCCAAGGATCGCTGGATTCCGGAAGTCGATATCAGCTATTTCTTCACCAAGAATCTGGCTACCGAACTGGTCCTGACCTATCCGCAAACCGTTGATATCAAACTAGGTGGTTCCAAGATCGGTAATGTGCATGCGCTGCCGCCCTCGTTGTTGCTGCAATACCATTTCACCGATCTCGGGGCCTTCAAGCCTTACGTTGGTGCTGGTGTCAATTTCACGATCTTTACCGACCGCGAAGTTACTTCTACACCTATCGAGGTCAATCGGACGAGTGCCGGCTTGGCTGCTCAGGTTGGCTTCGACTACTTCCTGACCAAGAACGTCGCATTGAACTTCGATGTCAAGTACATCCAGATGTCTACCGATGTTAAGGTTGGTGGCACCAAAATGGATAAGGTTGAGTTGAATCCGGTTACCGCCGGTGTCGGCGTCGGCTATCGCTTCTAAGCTTTTTCAGTCTGACTCAAAACGGGGCGCCTGCGGGTGCCCCGTTTTTTTTGTCGGCCTCGCTGTGGCCGGGCAATCCGGTGGTAGAATTCGCCTCGGCGGGTCTCCCCGCATTGCAGGGTGGTGAATCTGGTCAGGTCCGGAAGGAAGCAGCCACAGCTACTTACTGCAAGTGCCGGGGGTTAGGCTCGCCATTTTCTATTCTTGTTTTGGTGTGGGGCGGATGAGTTATCAGGTTCTTGCACGCAAGTGGCGGCCGCGCAATTTTTCTACGCTTGTCGGACAGGAACACGTTGTCCGGGCTCTGACCCACGCGCTTTCCGAAAAGCGCCTGCACCACGCCTACCTGTTCACCGGCACCCGCGGCGTCGGCAAGACGACCATCGCCCGCATCCTCGCCAAGTCGCTGAATTGCGAAAGCGGCATCACCGCGACGCCTTGCGGCACCTGTTCGGCCTGCCAGGAAATCGACAGCGGTCGTTTCGTCGATCTGCTCGAGGTCGATGCGGCGACCAATACCAAGGTCGACGAGATGCGCCAGCTTCTCGAAAACGCCGTCTACGCGCCGACACGTGGCCGTTTCAAGGTCTACGTGATCGACGAAGTGCACATGCTGTCCAATTCGGCTTTCAACGCCATGTTGAAAACGCTGGAAGAGCCGCCCGAGCACGTCAAGTTCATCCTGGCGACGACCGACCCGCAGAAAATCCCGGTCACCGTGCTGTCCCGCTGTCTGCAGTTCAACCTGAAGCAGATGCCGGTCGGTGCCATTTCCACCCATCTTGCCCATATCCTGCAGGCCGAAGGCGTGCCTTTTGAGAGCAGCGCGCTCGGCCTGGTGGCGCGTTCCGCCGCCGGCAGCATGCGCGACGCGCTGTCCCTGCTTGATCAGGCGATTGCCCACGGTGCCGGCAAGGTGGAAGAGGCTCAGGTGCGCAGCATGCTGGGTACGGTCGATCTCGATTACCTGTTCGCCATCCTCGAAGCCTTGACGGCCGGCGATGCCTCCGCCTTGTTGCGGGTGGCGGCTGACCTGAGCGTGCGCAGCCTGTCCTTCGGTGCTGCCCTGCAGGAGCTCGGCGCCCTGCTGACCCGTCTGCAGGTCGTTCAGTGCGTTCCCGGCGCAGTGGATGACGAGGATCCCGAGCGGGAACAGTTGCTGAAGCTGGCTGCCGCCCTGAGTCCGGAATTCGTCCAGTTGGCCTACCAGATCGTCAATGTCGGCCGCAGCGAGTTGTCGTCGGCGCCGGACGAGTATGCCGGTTTCGTGATGACCTTGTTGCGCCTGCATACTTTCCGTCCGGCTACGGTTGCCGATGTCGTCGCCTCGGCGACGCCGCGCGCCAAAATGCCGCCGGCACCGGTGGTCAGGCAGCCGGAAATCGCACCGCCACCTGAGAGAAAGATCGTTTCCGTGCCGCCGGCCGTCAGTATTCCGCCGAAGCCGGTGCCGACGGCCGACGTGGCATCCGACTGGCACGAAATCGTCGCCGGCCTGCAGTTGAGCGGCCTGGCGCGAACCCTGGCCCAGCACTGCGCATTGCGCCAGCTCAACGAGTCGGATTGCCTGTTGCGCCTGTCGCCGGCCCATGGCCATCTGCAGATGAAACCGGCGCCGGACAAGCTGCAGCAGGCGCTCAGCGAATATTTCGGCCGCCCCTTGCTGGTCCGTTTCGAAATGGCCCAGAACGAAGTCGATACGCCGGCCGAAACCGCCGGCCGGGAAAGGCGCGAGCGCCAGGACCGCGCCATTGCCTCGATCGAGGAAGATAACTTTGTGCGTGACGTGATCGAAACCTTCGACGCGTCGCTTGTCGAAACATCCATTAAACCGATCGCCTAACGGAGAGTTCAGAAGATGATGAAGGGTGGCTTGGGTGGCCTGATGAAACAGGCCCAGATGATGCAGGAAAACATGAAGAAGGCGCAGGAGCAGCTCGCCCAGGTCGAAGTCGAAGGACAGTCCGGTGCCGGTATGGTCAAGATTGTGATGACTTGCGCTCACGACGTGCGGCGGGTCAGCATCGATCCGTCGGTGCTCGACGACCGCGAAATGCTCGAAGACCTGGTGGCGGCGGCGGTCAATGACGCCATCCGGCGCGGCGAGGAACTGAGCAAGGAAAAGATGGCTGGATTTACCGCTGGCCTCAACCTGCCGGCCGGTTTCAAGCTGCCTTTCTGATCGAATAAGTGAATCCGTCGGGCCTTGAGGCGCTGATCGAGGCGCTGCGCTGTTTGCCCGGGGTGGGGCCGAAGTCGGCCCAGCGCATGGCTTATCACCTGCTGCAGCGCGACCGCAAGGGCGCGCGGCAGCTGGGGAATGCTGTGCTCCATGCCTTGACGGCGATCCGCCACTGCGCGCGCTGCAATACCTTCACCGAGGATGAACTCTGCGAACGCTGTGCGTCGCCGCGGCGTGACCAGTCGCTGCTTTGCGTGGTGGAAACCCCGGTCGACATGAACATGATGGAGCAGACCCTGGCCTACCAGGGGCTTTATTACGTGCTGATGGGCCACATTTCGCCGCTCGATGGCATTGGGGCGCGCGAACTGGGGCTCGAACAAATGATGGCGCGTGCTCTCGACGGGGCGGTGAAGGAGGTCATTCTGGCTACCAACTACACCAACGAAGGCGAAGCGACCGCTCACTACCTGGCTGCGATGCTGCGCCCGAAGGGCATCAGCGTCACGCGCATCGCCCGTGGCGTGCCGGTTGGCGGCGAGCTGGAATACGTTGATAGCGGCACCCTGGCCCAGGCTTTGCGCGAGAGAAAGGGCTGTTCAGGGTGACAGCGGCTTTTATCGCGGGTTCCGTTGTCGTATAATTTAGCGTTTATTTTTAATCCCATCCAATTCCTTTAGGGGTCAGCGTTATGAGCAAACAAGGAAAAATGGACTGCGGCAGACGACGTTTGGTCGTTGCAACCGCGGCCGTGGGCGGGGCGGGGGCAGTTGCTGCGCTCGTACCGTTCGTCTCCAGCTTGCTTCCGTCCGAGCGCGCCAAAGCAGCAGGCGCACCGGTAGAAGTCGATATCAGCAAGCTCGAACCAGGTCAGATGATGACTGTCGAGTGGCGCGGTAAGCCGGTGTGGATCATCAACCGCACCAAGGACATGCTGGAAACCTTGCCGAAGCTGGCCGAGCAGGTGGCCGATCCGAAGTCGGAAAAGGATCAGCAACCGGTCTACGCCAAAAACGATACCCGCTCGATCAAGCCCGAATACATGGTTGCCGTCGGTATCTGCACGCACCTGGGCTGCTCGCCGGGCTCCAAGTTCAAGCCGGGCGCCGAAGAAGGCATGGGCGCCGACTGGCTGGGTGGCTTCCTTTGCCCCTGCCACGGTTCGACCTTCGACTTCGCCGGTCGCGTGTTCAAGGGAAAACCCGCCCCGACCAATCTGGAAGTGCCGCCGCACATGTATCTGTCCGATACCCGGATCATGATCGGCGAAGACAAGAAGGGAGCATAAGAGATGGCTGCTGGCAATTTCGAAAAGTACAAGTCCGACGGCTCTATCGGCGGTAACGTCCTGGAATGGGTCGATGCCCGCTTCCCGGCGACCGCTATGTGGAAAGGACACCTGTCCGAGTACTACGCTCCGAAGAACTTCAATTTCTGGTATTTCTTTGGTTCCCTGGCTCTGCTGGTGCTGGTCATCCAGATCGTCACCGGTATTTTCCTGGTCATGCACTACAAGCCGGATGCGGCACTGAACGCCAACGGCGTGCCGGTCGCCTTCGCTTCCGTCGAATACATCATGCGCGACGTGCCCGGTGGCTGGTTGATCCGCTACATGCACTCGACCGGCGCTTCGGCCTTCTTCATCGTGGTTTACCTGCACATGTTCCGTGGCCTGCTCTACGGTTCCTATCGCAAGCCGCGTGAACTGACCTGGCTGTTCGGCGTCGGCATCTTCCTGTGCCTGATGGGCGAAGCTTTCTTCGGCTATCTGCTGCCCTGGGGTCAGATGTCCTTCTGGGGCGCGCAGGTGATCGTGAACCTGTTCGGTGCCATTCCGGTGATCGGCAACGACCTGTCCATCCTGATCCGCGGCGATTTCGTCGTCGGTGATGCGACCCTGAACCGTTTCTTCTCCTTCCACGTCATCGCCTTCCCGCTCGTGCTGCTCGGCCTGGTTGCCGCTCACGTGCTGGCGCTGCACGAAACCGGTTCGAACAACCCGGACGGCGTTGAAATCAAGGCCAACAAGGACGAGCACGGCATTCCGCTCGACGGCATCCCTTTCCACCCGTACTACACGGTGAAGGACATTGTCGGCGTCGTCGTCTTCCTGATGGCTTTCTCGGCAGTCATGTTCTTCGCGCCGGAAGGCGGCGGTTACTTCCTGGAATACAACAACTTCTTCCCGGCTGATCCGCTGAAGACCCCGCCGCACATCGCGCCGGTCTGGTACTTCACGCCGTACTACTCGGTGCTGCGCGCCATGGTCTGGAACTTCTTCGGTCTCGAAGCCAAGTTCTGGGGTGTGGTCGGCATGGGGGCGTCGGTTGTCGTCTTCGCCTTCCTGCCCTGGCTGGATCGCAGCCCGGTCAAGTCGATCCGCTACCGCGGCCCGATCTACAAGACGCTGCTTAGCCTGTTCGTGGTCTGCTTCATCATCCTCGGCTATCTCGGCACGCAACCGCCGTCCCCGATGGGTCAGCTGGTTTCCCAGATTTGCACCGTGTTCTATTTCGGCTTCTTCCTGGCCATGCCCTGGTGGTCGCGGATGGACAAGTTCAAGCCGGTCCCTGACCGCGTGACGATGAAGAAGTGAGGGTGCAAAAAATGAAAAAATTTCTGATCGCATTGCTCTTCGCTCCTCTGGTCGCTCTGGCCAACAGCGGCGCGCATCTAGACAAGTGGCCGGGTTCGGTCGGTGACAAGCCGGCCCTGCAGAACGGTGCCAAGCTATTCGTCAATTACTGTCTGAACTGCCACGGTGCTTCCTACTTCCGTTACAACAAGCTGATGGAACTCGGCCTGACCGAGCAACAGGTCAAAGACAACCTGATGTTCACGGCCGACAAGATCGGTGAGCAGATGCGCGTTGCTGCCCGCAGCGACGAGCAGAAGCTGTGGTTCGGCGCTTCGCCGCCGGACCTCACCATCATTGCCCGGGCGCGTGCTTCGGAAGCCGGTTCCGGTGCCGACTGGTTGTACACTTACCTGCGTTCCTTCTATCGTGACGACAAGCGTCCGACCGGCTGGAATAACGTGGTGTTCGAAAATGTCGGCATGCCGCACGTCCTGTATGGCCTGCAAGGCCAGCAAGTGCTGAATCACGAAACGCACAAGCTGGAACTGGCGGTTCCGGGACAACTGGCGCCGGCTGACTACGACAAGGCAGTTTCCGACCTGGTCGGCTACCTGGTCTGGATGGCCGAGCCGCAGCAGGAATTCCGCCAGAAGCTTGGTCTTGGCGTTCTTGCTTTCCTGGCTCTGCTCTTCGTTGTTGCCTATGCGTTGAAGAAGGAATACTGGAAAGATATTCACTGATCCATTCCGGATCAGCTAACGGCATCGCGGGTTTGGCTCTGGCCAGCCCCCGATGCCGAATCTCATTTTGAGGGTTGCCACAAATGATGAACCTCTACTCGGGCACGACATGCCCCTTCAGTCACCGTTGCCGGATTGTCCTGTTCGAAAAGGGCATGGATTTCCAGGTCATCGACGTCGACATGTTCAACAAGCCGGAAGAAATGGCCGCGATCAACCCGCACAACCGCGTGCCGGTTCTGGTCGAGCGCGATCTGGTTCTCTTCGAGCCGAACATCATCAACGAATACATCGACGAACGTTTTCCGCATCCGCAGCTGATGCCGGCCGACCCGATCATGCGCGCTCGCGCTCGTCAGTTGCTGGTCGGCATGGAACGCGAAATCTTTTCCTTCATGGAAGTGATCGAGAAGAATGCCAAGACGGCCGACAAGGCGCGCCAGGAAATTCGTACCCGCCTGACCGAGATCATCCCCATCTTCAACAAGCAGAAATTCATGCTGGGTGATGAGTTCTCCATGCTCGACGTGGCCATCGCCCCGCTGTTGTGGCGCCTCGACCACTACGGTATCGACCTCGGCAAGGCGGCAGCGCCCTTGATGAAATACGCCGAGCGCATTTTCAGCCGTCAGGGCTTTATCGACGCGCTGACGCCGTCCGAAAAAGCGATGCGCAAGTAGGCAGCATGGGTCTCCCATCCACCAAGCCCTACCTGCTGCGCGCCATCTGGGAATGGTGCTGCGATCACGGGTTTACCCCGCATATCGCGGTGACCGTCGATTCCCGGACTCGCGTGCCGCGCGAATTCGTGCGCGACGGGCAGATCGTGCTCAATGTCGGGCCGGATGCCAGCAACAAGCTGCAGATCGGCAACGATGCCGTCGAATTTCAGGCGCGTTTCGGTGGCGTCGCCCGCGAGCTCTACGTGCCGGTCGGCCAGATCACGGCCATTTACGCTCGCGAAAACGGGGCGGGAATGGCTTTTGAACTCGAAACCGAGGGTGCGACCGCGGCCGACGGTGTCATCGCCGGCGGCAAGCCCGACACTCCGACGGACGAGCCACCCGAGCCGCCGCGCCCGGATACGGGGCGGCCGAAGCTGCAACGCATCAAATAGGGTCCTGTTGGGCAGCGATGCACCAGAATGGGGAAAATTTCCACGGAGATTTTCCCCATTTTTCATGCAAGCCCATGATTTCGCTGTGTGGCACGCCTGTTGCTCCAAACTGACGACCCGAAGTTGGCCAAGCAGACCGCGCCAGTGGCGTGCGGCAGGAGAAGACAATGAGTTACGCCCACTACATCAAGGAAATCGGACGCGGTGCCCAAGGTGCGCGCGACCTCGCCGGCGACGATGCCCGGCAATTGTATGGCGCCATCCTTGATGGCGGCGTGCCCGATCTGGAACTGGGCGCCATCCTGCTTGCCTTGCGGGTCAAGGGTGAGTCGCTCGATGAAATGCTGGGCTTTCTCGCCGCTACCGACGAGCGTACCGACCATCTCGACATGCCGCATGGCCGGGTGCGGCCGGTCGTTCTGCCGAGCTACAACGGTGCCCGCAAGGAAGCCAACCTGACGCCGCTGCTCGCCCTGCTGCTGCAGCGCTTCGGCGTTCCGGTGCTGGTGCATGGCCTGCTCGAAGGCTTCGGCCGGGTGACCAGCGGCCACATCTTCCGCGAGCTCGGCATCATGCCGGCCGCCAGCAGTGGTCAGGCGCAGGTCATGCTGCAGGAAAAGGGGCTGGCTTTCGTGCCGCTCAGCGCGCTGGCGCCGGGCATCCACAATCTGCTGGCGCTGCGCGCCCGCATGGGAGTGCGCAACAGTGCCCACAGTCTGGTCAAGTTGCTGAACCCCTTTGCCGGCGAAGCGGTTCTCGTGGCGCCGGCGACCCATCCCGATTTCATCGATCTGATGCGCAACATGCTGATCGCCCGGGGCGACCGGGCGATTCTGCTGCGGGGTACGGAAGGCGAACCTTTTGCTAACCCGAAGCGTCGGCCCCGCCTCGAATATGTCTACGCCGAGGCGGCCGATGTCCTGTTCGAGGCCGAGCATGAAAGCCTGCGCGCCTTGCCCAATTTGCCGGACGGCGCCGATGCGGCGCAGACCGCCAAATGGACCCAGCGCGTGCTCGACAAACAGGCTGCGCTACCCAAGCCCCTCGCCAATCAGCTGGCCTGCCTGCTGCTGGCCAGCGGTTACGCCGAGAATCTCAACCAGGCCAAGGCCATCGTCGCCGTCGAAGCCAACGTTCACGCCACGTCCGGCACCTGATCGGGCGCGCGATCGCCTTGGGCTGCGGGAGAATTTGCCGACGGGCCGGATGTGCCCATCCCTTCTGTCGGCATCTGCGCTAGAGTGACGGCCATGAACACCGCTCTGATACTCTTTGCCCATGGCGCCCGCGATCCCGAATGGGCCAGCCCGATGCGCCGGGTCCAGGCAGCGATCCGCGCCCGACTGCCGGCGTTGCCGGTCGAGCTCGCCTTCCTCGAATTCATGACCCCGAGCCTGACCGATTGCGTCGCCGAACTGATCGGCCGTGGCGCTCAAGAATTGATCGTCTTGCCCATTTTTATCGCTAGGGGCGGCCACCTGAAGCGCGATTTGCCGGAAATGCTCGACGTGCTACGTCTCGCCTATCCCGGTGTGAGCTTTTCACTGGCCGGCGCCGTCGGTGAGCACGAAATGGTTATTCAGGCCATCGCCGAGGTGGCGCTTTCGGCGCTCGCTCCGGTCGCATAAAAAAACCAGCCGTACAGGCTGGTTTGGGCGCGGCGCAGGGCCGGCCAGCTGACCCCCTAGGGAGTGGGGGAGCTCAAGCGTGCATGGATGCCGGAATCGGGTGCGTACGCTGCAAGTGCTGATAGACCTTGGAGAGGTCCTGCACGTGTTCGTAATGCCCGCTTTCGAGGGCGTGCGCCATATTTTCGATAATCATGGAATGCAGGCGGCAAACGCCTTCCGGCGAACACAGCAGCACCTCACTCAGTTCGGCAGCCACGGTAACGGGGATGTGTTCATGCTCGGCAATGGCTTCAATTTCACCACTGTCAAGATCGCAATAATCGATAACGTCCTGGAATGACAACATGTCTCGCTCCTTTGGCAGGCAAGGCTATAACTTCGCCCCGGAATGGAATCAAAGCTTGTTATCGTTGTTCTATCCGCCTTGTGCTTGTTGTCGGTGGTGGACAACTTTCTTTTTAGCCTAGGTGGCTAAGAATGCAAGGACTCAGAAACGCAGCATGCCGTCCGGCAAGGGATGGCTCAATTGCAATCGACTGATCGTCGGCAACAGATCCAGTTTGTGCTTGCTCTTGAGGTCCGCCGCCTGTTCGCGCATGGCCTCCAGCGTTGTGGCAACCGGGTTGCCGCCCGTAGCGAAGGCGATGGTGTTGCCGCTGTCGCATGATGGAAAGACCACCAGGCGGCCATCGAAGGCGGTACGGATCCGCTCGACGCTGGCCTGGAAACCCTTGCTGCCGCCGAGCAGGTTAACGCCCAGCAGGCCACGTCCGCTCAGCCGCGCCCGGCACGCCTGATAGAAAGGCGCCGTGTCGAGGGCGCCGGCGCGCGCTTCGGGATCGTAGCCATCGACCAGGATCAGGTCGAACTGGCGCTCTCCGGCCAGCATGTAGTCGGCGCCGCAGCCGATCACCACATCGAGACGGCGTGGGTCGTCGGGCAGCCGGAAATACTGGCGGGCAACGAATTCGACTTGCGGATTGATCTCGACGACGGTAATCCGGCATTCCGGCAGGTTGCGGTAGATGAACTTGGCCAGCGAGCCGGCACCGAGACCGATCAGCAGCACCTGGCGCGGCCAGTCGGCGACTGGTCGAAGCAGCAGGCCGGCCATCATCTCGCGGGTATAGGCGAGTTCCAGCGACCAGGGACGGGCAATGCGCATGGCGCCCTGGACCCAGTCCGAACCGAAATGCAGGTAGCGGATGCCGGATTCTTCGCTGATATCGACGGAATGCCGCGGCGGTTTTTTGGCGTGGCGCATATGGTACCCCCAGGTGGAATCGAACCACCAATTCGCCCTTAGGAGGGGCGTGTTATATCCATTTAACTATGGAGGCACGGAAAGAGGCTGGCATTGTACCGGCGCCCGACCGCCTTGGGAAAGTCGATTTGCGTTTCGGCGCCGATCCTCCGCAGCTTGATCGTCGCACTTGGTCTTTCCGGCGGATAATAGGCGCCCGTTTCCCATCGGGTGCCTTCACGGGCGCCATTGCAACCGCCTCATGCCCTATCTCAAACTTTCCGCTGCCTGCCTCGCCTATGGCCATGTGCCCCTGCTCGACCATGCCGATTTCCTGCTCGATCCGGGCGAGCGTGTTGCCCTGATCGGCCGCAACGGCACCGGCAAATCCTCGCTGCTGGCCGCCCTGGCCGCGGGTTCCGGGCGCGGCAAGCTCGATGACGGTGAGGTCTGGGTGCAGCCCGGCATCCGCGTCGGTTACGTGCCGCAGGAACCGCCATTCGATCCCGGGATGACGGTGTTCGAGGCGGTGACTTCCGGTATGGGCGATGCCGCCAAACTGCTCGCCGCCTACCACGAGGTGTCGCACCAGATGGCTGAAGGCATTGGCGACCACGAGGCGCTGATGGACCGTATGGAAAGCCTGCAGCACGAGTTGGAAGCCTGCGGAGCCTGGACTTACGAAGCGCAGGCTGAACGGGCCATCGACCGCTTCGGGCTGGATCCCGAGGCCATTGTCGGCGGCCTGTCCGGCGGCCAGAAAAAGCGTCTGGCGCTGGCCCAGGCGCTGGCCGTGGCGCCGGAAGTGCTGCTCCTCGACGAACCGACCAATCACCTCGATATCGCGGCCATCGAATGGCTGGAAAACCTGCTGATCGAAACCAACACGACCCTGTTTTTCATCACCCACGACCGTTCTTTCCTCGATCGCGTGTGTACCCGCATCGTCGAACTCGATCGCGGCAAGCTGGCGAGTTACCCCGGCAGTTTCAAGGAATATCAGGTGCGCAAGGAAGCGCAACTGCATGAGGAAGGGCTGGCCAATGCCCGCGCCGACAAGCTGCTCAAGGAAGAGGAAATCTGGATCCGCAAGGGGGTCGAGGCGCGCCGTACGCGCGCCGTGTTCCGCGTCCAGCGCCTCGACCAGTTGCGGGCCGAGCGCCAGGCGCGGCGCGAACGCATGGGCAAGGTCAATCTGCAGCTCGATGCCGGCGACAAGAGCGGCAAGCTGGTGGCCGAACTGGAACATGTCGGCAAGCGCTTCGGCGAGCGCGTCATCGTCAACGATTTTTCCATCCGCATCCAGCGCGGCGACAAGATCGGCTTGATCGGCCCCAACGGCGCCGGCAAGACCACGCTGCTGCGGATGATTCTCGGCGAACTGCAACCCGACGAAGGTGTCGTCCGGCTCGGCACCAAGATCGACGTCGCCTATTTCGACCAGTTCCGCACCCAGCTGAATCCGGATTCGACGCTGATCGACGTCATCTCGCCGGGGTCGGATTTCGTCGATATCGGCGGCGCCCGCAAGCATGTGATTGGCTATCTGGAAGATTTCCTGTTCGCGCCGGAACGAGCCCGCTCGCCGGTCAGTTCGTTATCCGGCGGCGAGCGCAACCGCCTGCTGCTGGCGCGCTTGTTCGCCAAGCCGGCCAATGTGCTGGTACTCGACGAGCCGACCAACGATCTCGATATCGAGACGCTGGAGCTGCTGGAAGAACTGCTTGCCAAATACACCGGGACACTGTTCCTGGTCAGCCATGACCGGACCTTCCTCGACAATGTGGTGACCCAGACCATTGCCGCCGAAGGGGATGGCAACTGGCGCGAATACGTCGGCGGCTACAGCGACTGGGCGGCCTACAAGGCCGGCCTCGAGAAGGAGGCGGCGCGCCAGCGGGCGGAAAATCGGTCGCCGGGTGTCCGGGTAGCGGAACCCGCCAAGCCGAAAGTGGAAAAACTGTCGTGGAAGGAGCAGCGCGAGCTGGAAGGGCTGCCGGCCAGGCTTGCCGGGCTGGAGGAGGAGCAGGCCGTGCTCGCCAAGCGCCTCGAAGATCCGGCGATTTATCAGACCGACCCGCCGGGAGCGGTCAAGGCCGCGGAACGGCTGGCGGGCATCGACGATGAAATGATGCAGTTGCTGGAACGCTGGGAAGCGCTTGAAGCGCGGAGCGAAAAGCCGGCCTAGTAAGCGCCGCCAGCCGATTTCCCGGGCGGGCCGATGCGGCGGCGGAGTGCTTATTCGGTTTCGGCTTCGCGTGCCGGCATTGGCTCCAGGCCGAGCCGCTGGCGGACGGTTTCCGGGCTGAGGTTGAGCAACTGGCCGATATCCTTGTAGTCGTCGGGCAGGGCGGCATCTTCCCAGCCATGGGCGGAATGACGGGCCAGGCGGACGGCGAGGGCGACGTTGCGGACGCGGGGATTGTCGGCGTTCTGGTCGTCGATCAGGTGTTGCAGCAGTTCCGGCAGGTGCCAGACCCGGCACAGCTCGAGCTGGATGTCCTGGAAAGTCAGGCCCAGCACCTGGCGCTGGGCTTCGGCGCTGCGCAGGCCGGCGTGCGCTTGCTGGCGGGCCAGGATGTCGAGCCCGAGCCGGGGAGCCGAGCACCACACCAGGATTTCGGCCAGGTCGTGCAGCAGGGCGGCGATGCGCACTTCCTCCATATTGATGTCGTGGCGCCAGATCGCCCATTCCTGGGCATAGTCGGCGGCCCGCTGGGCGCGGCGGGTAATCTGCAGGATGCCGAGCAGGGCGTGGGTGTCGGCCCCTTTCAATTGGTCTTCGACGGTCAGCAGTTCGGTGAAGTGCCGGAAGAAGGGTTCGATGCCGGCCATCATCACGGCGCTGGCGATGGTGGTGATGTCGTGTTGCAGCGAACGGCCGCGGATGGGCTGGATGTAGGCCAGCACGCGCACCGTCATGATCGGGTCCTGGAGGATGACGCGAGCCAGTTCGCGGGCGTCGACGCGGTCGAGGTTGGCGCGCATTTCCTCGAGTCGGCGCTTGGTGACGCGCAGCACGGGCAGCGTGTTGTTGCTGAAGAACAATACCCAGTGGTCGAGATCGGGCAATGGGTGATCGATCATGTGGTCCTCGAAGATGGCTGTTTCTCTTATGCGCAGAGTGTAAGGGGCGCGCCGATGCCGGGCAAGGGCAGGGCCATGCGATAATCGGCCCATTCCACCCATTCGGCTTCAGTCATGCGCTACACCATCGTCCCGGTCACCCCGTTTGAACAGAATTGCACCATTTTCTGGTGCGCAACCACCGGCCAGGCCGCCGTCATCGATCCGGGCGGAGATATTGAACGCATCCTGCAGGTCCTCGCCGACGAGAAACTCAGCCTGGCGAAGATCCTGGTGACACATGGCCACATCGATCATGCCGGTGCGGTGGCGGCGCTGGCCGAGCGCACCGGGGTGCCAATCGAGGGGCCGCACGCGGACGACCGTTTCTGGATCGACGGCATGCCGCAGCAGAGCAAGATGTTCGGGTTTCCGGCGGTGCAGAGCTTTACGCCGACGCGCTGGCTGCAAGGCGGCGACCAGGTGCACTTCGGCGAAGTCACCCTCGATGTGCTGCATTGTCCCGGCCACACCCCGGGTCACGTCGTCTTCCACCACGCTCCCAGCCGCCTGGCGCAGGTCGGCGATGTGCTGTTCCAGGGATCGATCGGCCGTACCGATTTTCCCAAGGGCGACCACGACACGCTGATCCGCTCGATCAAGGAACAGTTGTTCCCGCTCGGCGACGATGTCGAATTCATTCCGGGCCACGGCCCGATGTCGAATTTTGGCGAGGAACGCCGCTACAACCCTTTCTTGAGCGGCCGTTTCGGTTAGCCCGCCACCCGCCGCTCAGGCGCTCGGGCGGATCTTGGCAGCCCAGTTCAGGGCCGCCAACTGTGCCTCGGTAAAGCCCTCGCCGCTCACCGCTATTTTCTCCAGCTGAGCAGCGGCGGCCTTGAGGTCGCGGTTCTCGGCGGCGTTGATGGCCTGCAGCAGTTGGCCGAGCGGCCCGGCCTGCTCGGCCAGCGCCCGGCGCACCGGTTCGGCCAGCGGCAGTTGTTGCAGGATTTCGCTCATCGACATGTTGAGCAGCACATTGAGCAGCGAAAAGGCGCCGATCATGAAAGCGGCATCTTCGAGGTTGTCGGCCTCGGCTGGCGGGTTCAGCGTCGGGGCCAGCAATTCCATCAGCCGGCCACGCGCCGCCGCTTTCTGCAGCAAGGGATTCGGGCGGTGGCCGTCGTTGGGGTCGGCGTAGACCAGCAGTTGCAGCCAGCGTTGCAGCTGGCGGCGGCCGAGCAGGTTGATGGCCTGGGCAAAGCTGGTGATCGGATTGCGCGGCGCAATGGCGGCAGTATTGACCAGGCGCAGCAGGCTGTAGGAAAGCTTCGGTTCCTGGCGGAAAATGGCCTCAATCGAACCGGTGTCGGCGTCTTCGGCAATCAGGGCGAGGATTTCGAGGAGCTTGACCCGCGTCATGTCGGCCCGCTTGCTGTTGCTGTTGCGGGCGAGCAGGAACTCGCAGGTCGACAGGGCGCAGGCATTGCCTTGTGCCCAGGCATGGTCGGCGTAGCTATGCACCTCGGTGGCGACGACGACTGTCCGGCTGGCCTGGCCGACCAGGGTATAGGGCGGCAGGGTGCGGGCATGGCTGGTACTGATCAGCAGGTAATCCCAGGCGCCAGTCATCGGCAGCTTGTCGCCGTTGCCGAGGGTCAGGCCAACCTTGCAATGTGCCTGGCGCAAGCCGGCTTCCAGCGTCGGGTTGAGGTTGGGGGTGGCGAACAGGTGAACCGTATTTTCCGGAATGTTGCCGGCGCCCGGCTCAAGGGCGGCGGGCACCAGCCAGGGAAGGCGATGGTCGAACTCGGCGAGGACCGGTTGCCGGACCAGCCGGGTTAGTGCCGCCGCGGCGGTCGCATCCTCCGATGCCGATTCCACCAGAAAGCCGGACCAGGCATCGTCGCTGCCGAGCAAGGGGTGGATGAAGAGCGGTTTATCGGCGGACACGGCATGCTTTCGTCGTTGTTATCAGACTTTATGTTAGCAAAATATGGGGGGCGCTGTATCGGAATAAGGCTTGGTCGGGTTCGTTTGCCGGCCAGGCTGGTGCGGTGTGCGGCGATCTCCCTGATGTAGACAGGGAAATCAGGTCTGGCGAAGCTTTGGGGTAAAATACGCGCCGATACAGAAACCGAGTTGTCCATGAAAACAAGTTTCCTCGACTTCGAGCAGTCGATTGCCGACCTCGAAGCAAAAATCGAAGAGTTGCGCTTTGTGCAGGATGATTCCGCGGTCGATATCTCCGAAGAGATCGAGCGGCTGGAGAAAAAGAGTGCCCAGTTGACCAAGGACGTCTATGCCAAGCTGACGCCCTGGCAGATTTCCCAGGTGGCCCGCCACGCCCAGCGTCCCTACACGCTGGACTACCTGTCCCTGATCTTCACCGATTTCGAAGAACTCCACGGCGATCGGGCCTTTGCCGATGACCACGCGATTGTCGGCGGTCTAGCCCGTTTCAACGGCGAGCCGGTGATGGTGATCGGCCACCAGAAGGGGCGCGACACCAAGGAAAAGATTTACCGCAACTTCGGCATGCCGCGTCCGGAAGGCTATCGCAAGGCGCTGCGCCTGATGAAGCTGGCCGAGAAATTCGGCATCCCGGTGATGACTTTCGTCGATACACCGGGCGCCTATCCCGGCATAGATGCCGAAGAGCGCGGCCAGTCCGAGGCCATCGGCCGCAACCTGTACGTGATGGCCGAACTGAAAGTGCCGGTCATCGTCACCATCATCGGTGAAGGCGGTTCGGGCGGTGCCTTGGCCATCGCCGTCGGCGACGTGCTGCAGATGCTGCAATACTCGACCTATTCGGTCATTTCGCCGGAAGGCTGCGCTTCCATCCTGTGGAAGAGCGCCGACAAGGCGCCCGACGCGGCAGAAACCATGGGGATCACGGCGCAACGCCTGAAGGCCCTCGGCCTGATCGACAAGATCGTCCATGAACCGCTGGGTGGCGCCCATCGCGACTATGCGGCGATGGCGCAATCGCTGAAAAAGGCCCTGCAGGAAGCGCTCAAGCAGCTTTCCGGGCTGTCTACGGCCGAACTGCTGGAAGCGCGCTACGAGCGGCTGATGAGCTATGGCCGCTTCAAGGAACAAGCTGTCAACTGACGAATTGCCCGGCCGGGTCGGCGAATTTCTCGCCACCCGCCTGGCGCCGGCCGACCGTCTCTGTGTCGGCCTCTCCGGCGGCTGCGATTCCGTCGTCCTGCTGCATCTGCTCAGCCGCCTCGGCCTCGGCGAGCGCCTGACGGCCATTCATGTGCATCACGGTCTGTCGCCCAATGCCGATGCCTGGGCCGACTTCTGTGCCGAGTATTGCGCCGGGTTGGGCATTCCGTTGCGCCTTGTCCGGGTCGAAGTCGACCAGGCCAGCGGCCTCGGCCTCGAGGCGGCCGCCCGGGCTGCCCGCTACGCCGCTTTCGCGGCGGAGACCGCCGATATTGTCGTGCTGGCGCACCATCAGGGCGATCAGGCGGAAACGCTGATTTTCAACCTGCTGCGCGGCGCGGGAGTGGCCGGTGCGGCGGGTATGCCGGATGAACGACCGTTCGGCCGACAGCGCCTGTGGCGGCCATTGCTCGGTTGCAGCCGGGCGGAAATCGAAAGCTATGCTCGCCGCCATCAATTGCGCTGGATCGATGACGAAAGCAATGCCGACACTCGCCATGCCCGCAATTTTCTGCGTCACGAAGTGCTGCCGGCGCTCAGCCGGCGCTTCCCGGCGGCCGAACGTTCGCTGGCACAGGCCGCCGGGCATTTTGCCGAAGCCGACGAGCTGCTCGCCGAACTGGCTGCCGCCGACTGGCGACAGGCCTGTGCCGAGGGTGCCGAGGCACCGGCCGTGCGCCGCTTGCGTGGCCTGTCGCCGGCCCGGCTGAAAAATTTGCTGCGCTACCGCTTGCGCCAACTCGGCTGGCGCTCGCCGGTCGCCGCCCGGCTCGATGAATTTGCCCGGCAGATTATGACGGCGGCGCCCGATCGTCATCCCGAATTGCAGTTGCCCGATGGCTGCATCCGGGTGGCCGGCGGCCGCTTGTGCTGGCTGGCACAAAAATAACAATCTGTTACGTGGCGGCTATCCGCTATTCGGACCCTTCAGTTACAATCGACGAATCATTTTTCTGTAAATATGACCATGATTACTGGATCCATTGTCGCCATTGTCACGCCCATGCACGAGGATGGCAGCCTCGATTTGAATTCCCTGCGCAATCTGGTCGATTTCCATGTTCGCGAAGGGACCGATGCCATTGTCGTTGTCGGGACGACTGGCGAATCGCCGACGGTTAATGTCGAGGAACATTGTGAACTGATCCGCATCGTGGTCGACCATGCCGCCGGCCGCATTCCGGTGATTGCCGGCACCGGCGCCAATTCGACCTCGGAAGCCATCGAGCTGACCGAATTCGCTCGCCGGGCCGGCGCCACCATGGGGCTGTCCGTCGTACCCTATTACAACAAGCCGACCCAGGAAGGCCTCTATCGCCATTTCAAGGCGATTGCCGAAGCTGTCGAACTGCCGGTCCTGCTTTACAACGTGCCGGGCCGCACCGTCGCCGACATGAGCAACGACACCATTCTGCGCCTGGCCGAAGTGCCGGGCATCGTCGGCGTCAAGGACGCGACCGGCAACCTCGACCGCGCCTGCGACCTGATTGCCCGCGCGCCCAAGGATTTCGCCCTGTACAGCGGCGACGACATGACCTGCGTTGCCTCCATCATGCTCGGTTTCCACGGCAACATCTCGGTGACCGCCAATGTCGCGCCGCGCCTGATGCACGAGATGTGCGTCGCCGCTGCCGCCGGCGATGTCGCGACGGCGCGTGCCCTCCATTTCAAGCTGATCGGCCTGCATCGCGACCTGTTCTGCGAAGCCAACCCGATTCCGGTCAAGTGGGCGGTGCACCAGTTGGGCCTGTCGCCCAACGGCATCCGTTTGCCGCTGACCACCCTGACCGAAGCCAACCAGCCGCGTGTGCTTGCCGCCATGCGCCTGGCCGGCGTCCTTGCCTGACGGAGTGAAGTAACGATGAATCGCCGGCTTTCTAGCCTTACCCTTTCCCTGCTTGTCGCCGCCCTGGCGGGTTGCAGCGTGCTCCCCGATTCCCGCAAGATCGACTACAAATCGGCGGGCAAGGCACCGACCCTCGAAGTGCCGCCCGACCTGTCGCAGATCGCCCGCGATGACCGCTTCCTGGTCCCCGACGCGGCGGGCAAGGGCAGCGCCACCTTTTCCGCCTATACCGCGGAACGTAGCCCGGCGGCGCTCGCCCAGAACTCCGTGGTCCTGCCGCAGATCGAGAAGGTGCGCGTCGAACGCTCGGGCAACCAGCGCTGGCTGGTCGTCGCCGCGCCGGCCGACAAACTGTGGGATACGGTCAAGGACTTCTGGCAGGAAACCGGCTTCATCGTCGCACTCGAGCGCCCCGATGCCGGTGTGATGGAAACCGACTGGGCCGAAAATCGCGCCAAGATCGGCCAGGATTTCATCCGCAACACGCTCGGCAGCATTCTCGACTCGCTGTATTCGACCGGGGAGCGCGACAAGTTCCGTACCCGCTTCGAACCGGGCAGCGAACCGGGGACCACCGACATTTTCATCAGCCATCGCGGCATGGAGGAGGTCTATACCTCCTCGGCCAAGGATGACACCCGCTGGCAGCCGCGGCCGCCGGATTCCGAAGCGGAAGCCGAAATGCTGCGCCGCCTGATGGTGCGCCTGGGTTCCGAGGAAAAGCGCGCCGAAGCGTCGATCGCTTCGGCCAAGGCCGAGCCGCGCGCCAAGCTGGTCAAATCCGACGACGGCGCAGGAACGCTGGAAGTCAGCGAACGCTTCGACCGCGCCTGGCGCCGCGTCGGGCTGGCCCTGGATCGGGTCGGCTTTACCGTCGAGGATCGCGACCGGACGCGCGGCCTGTACTTCGTGCGCTACGTCGATCCGGAACTGGACAATGCCAAGAAGGACCAGACCGGTTTCATGTCCAAGCTGGCTTTCTGGAAGAGCAGCGAGCCGCCGGCCAGTTCCAAGGTCCAGTATCGCGTCCATATCGCCGATGCCGGTGCGGCAAGCGTCGTCCAGGTGCTGTCCAGCGAAGGCGGGGCAGACAAGTCGGATACCGCGAAGAAGATTCTCGGGCTGCTCTACCAGCAACTGCAGTGACCCGTCGTTCGGCGCCGTCCGAAGCTATACAAAGCCCGGCTCTGCCGGGCTTTTTTCATTTTGGCGGTGTTGGGGCGCGGACTGGTGCTGGCCGATGCTCGGCAGCGCATGGCGTCCCGGCGTACAATCGGCGCTGCCATCCACAATCTTGCCGGATATCGAATCGCTTTATGCCTCGCCGGGACATTTCGCCTGAACACCGATTGCCGAGACTGAACGCCGCATTGCGTGGCCGGCGCCACCTGCGGCCGTCGCCGTGATCCGCTTCGCTTCGCTGGGCAGTGGCAGTGCCGGCAACGGACTGCTCGTCGAATCGGGGAGTAGTTGCCTGTTGCTCGATTGCGGCTTCGGCTTGCGGCAAACCGTGGCCCGGCTACAAGTCCTCGGGCGCACGCCGGAGACATTGTCGGGCATCCTGGTCACCCATGAGCACGGCGACCACGTCAGCGGCGTCTTCCGGCTGGCCCGCAAATACGGCCTGCCGGTCTGGCTGACGCATGGCACCTGGGCGGCCTGCCGTCAGGACGATGCCGGGCTCGATCTGCACATCATCGACAGCCATGCTTCGTTTGCATTGGGCGAACTCGAGGTCCAGCCTTTTCCGGTGCCGCATGATGCGCGCGAGCCGGTGCAGTACCTGTTTTCGGCAGGCGCTTGCCGTCTCGGGGTGCTGACCGACATCGGCGAAATCACGCCGCATGTTCGTGAGCTGTTGAGCGGCTGCGACGGGCTGGTCCTCGAATGCAATCACGACAGCGATATGTTGGCCCGCTCGGCCTACCCGGTTTCGGTGAAGCGGCGTATCGCCGGCCGGTACGGTCACCTCGACAATGTTGCCGCGGCGGCGCTGCTGCGCGAAATCGACTGCAGTCGGCTGGCGCATCTGGTGGTCGCCCATCTCAGCGAGCGCAATAATCGGCCGGAACTGGCCGTGGCAGCCGTGGTCGAGGCCCTGGGATGCGACCGGGAATGGGTCGGCGTGGCATCGCCGGAGTCGGGTTTTGACTGGCGGGAATTGGACAGGCAATAAAAAAATAGGCAATAAAAAACGGGGCCGAAGCCCCGTTTCTATATCGCTATGTTGCCAGCGATTACTTCTTGTCAGCAGCCGGAGCAGCCGGGGCAGCTTCAGCCGGCTTGGCTTCAGCAGCCGGGGCAGCCGGAGCGGCCGGGGCAGCTTCGGCCGGCTTGGCTTCAGCAGCCGGGGCCGGAGCAGCAGCGGGAGCCGGGGCGGCAGCCGGAGCAGCAGCTTCAGGAGCCGGGGCCGGTTTGCCACAAGCAGTCAGGGCAACAGCAAGCAGAGCAGCAACGAGGAGAGACTTATTCATGGAAATATCCTTATCGACAAGAAGCAAAATAGCCAAAATTTAGAGATCAGGAACGACCTAATCAGCCTCGGATTATAGCAACGTTTTTATTTTTTGTTTGCTTTGGTGCACTGCGGTATGTCGCTATCACAATCCCAGCGTGGTAATGCTGATGCTTTCGCCGCCTTCACGCCAGATTTCGTCAAAGCGTGCCAGATATCCCTTCAGTTCGTCCGGTTCGTCGAGCAGCAGTTTGCTGCGTGCCTGATCGCGCTCGAAGCGGATCAGGCCATGGCGGTCATCGACGATGATCATCGCGTCGCGCAAGTGGGCAAGCTGCGGAGCCGTCTGCTGTGCCGCCAGGCAATGGCCGAATTGACCGAGAAGGTTCATCAGCAAGGGGTGTTCGCGGCGCAACGGCTCGCCATTGCGAACGGCCAGGCGAATCTGGCTGGTGCCGCGGGCAGCATGCAGCACTCGGCGAATTTCGGCCAGGCGGGGCGGCGCCTCAAGGGCGAGATGGCCGAGATCCTCGTCATAAATGAAGATCTTGTGCTCGGCGATGACCAGCAGCCGGTCTAACGCCGTCTGGTAGTCGCCCCAGGAAGTGATTAGTTCGCGAGCCATGGCGTTCAGTTTAGCCGATTGTTAGAATTTGCGCTTTTTCCGGAGTTGATCGTGCCTATCGGGATCATCGAATCGCTGGACCATGAAGCGCGGGGCATCGCCCGTCAGGAAGGCAAGGCGATTTTCGTCGATGGCGCCTTGCCCGGTGAAACGGTCGAATACGCCAGTTTCCGGAGAAAGCCGAGCTACGAGCTGGCGCAACTGGTCAGCGTCCTGCGCCCGTCCACGGCGCGGGTTGAGCCGCGCTGCCCGCATTTTGGCGTCTGCGGTGGCTGCGCCATGCAGCACATGGAGCCGACCGCCCAGGTTGCGGCCAAGCAGCGCGTGCTCGAAGACAGCCTGTGGCATATCGGCCGGGTACGCCCGGAAACCATCCTGCCGCCGATTCAGGGCGCGCCCTGGGGCTACCGGCACCGGGCCAGGCTGGGCGTGCGCCTGGTGCCGAAAAAAGGTGGCGTGCTGATCGGCTTCCACGAGCGGCGCAGCAGCTACATTGCCGATATGCCGACCTGCGACATCCTGCCGCCGCATGTTTCGGCCCTGCTGCTGCCTTTGCGCGCTCTGGTCGGTGCCCTGTCAGTCGCCCACTGCCTGCCGCAGATCGATATTTCGGTCGGCGAGCATTGCACGGCGCTGGCGCTGCGCATTCTCCAGCCGCTCAACGACCGGGACGAACAGCTGCTGCGCGACTTTGCCGACCGCCATGACGTGGTCTTCTACCTGCAGCCGAAAGGGCCGGATACGGTCTATCGCTTTTACCCGCTGCCCGGGCCGCGCCTGTCCTACACCTTGCCGGAATTCGACCTGGAATTTGAGTTCCGGCCGACCGACTTCACTCAGGTCAATCACGCGGTGAATCGCCTGTTGGTACGCCGCGCGCTGCGCCTGCTCGATCCGCAACCTGGTGAGCGGATTGCCGACATGTTCAGCGGCCTGGGCAACTTCACGCTGCCCATCGCCCGTTCCGGCGCAACGGTGGTCGCCGTCGAAGGCAGCGAGGGGCTGGTCCAGCGCGGCCGCGAAAGCGCGGCGGCCAACGGCTTGGCCGAGCGCGTCGAGTTCGGCGTCGCCAATCTTTTCGTCTGTACCGAGGAATCGATCGCCGCCTTGGGCCGCTTCGATAAGATGCTGATCGACCCGCCGCGCGACGGAGCAATGGAGCTGGTCAAGGTCATCGGGCCGAACGGGCCGCGGCGCATCGTCTATGTGTCCTGCAACCCGGCGACGCTGGCCCGCGACGCAGCGGTGCTGGTCAATACCAATGGTTACCGATTTGTCGCGGCGGGCGCCGTCAACATGTTCCCGCACACCGCGCACGTCGAATCGATCGCCGTTTTCGAGCGGCCATGACGTAAAAAGGGCGGCCTCGGCCACCCTTTTGCCAACAGCCCGGCAAGGTTCAGTCGCGTTCGCCGGTCAGCGCCATGATCAGTTGCAGCAGGCCGACGAAAACGTTGTAGATGTCGAGATAGACGGCCAGCGTGGCGCTGACGTAGTTGGTCTCGCCCCCCTGCACGATACGGCTGATGTCGAACAGGATGTAGGCGGAAAAGATCGCCACCACGGCCGCGGCAATGGTCAGCGACAGCGCGGGAATCTGGAAGAAGATGTTGGCGACCCCGGCCAGCAGCACGACGATCATGCCGACGAACAGGAACTTGCCCATGCCGCTGAAGTCGCGCTTGCTGACGGAAGCGACGCTGGCCAGCGTGAAGAAGATGGCACCGGTACCGCCGGCGGCCAGCGCGATCATCGAGCCGCCATTCGAAAAGCCGAGGGCGACCTGGAGGATGCGCGACAGCATCAGCCCCATGAAGAAGGTGAAACCAAGCAGCAGCGCGACGCCCAGGCCGCTATCCTTGTTCTTCTCGATGCCCCACATGAAGCCGAAGGCGATACCCATGAAGAGCAGGAAGGAAATGAAGGGGCTGCCGGCCATCAGGCTGAACTGTATCTGGATGCCCAGGAGGGCACCCAGCACCGTGGGCACCATGGACAGGCCGAGCAGCATGTAGGTATTACGCAGCACGCGGTTCTGTTGCTGGGCGAGCGACGATGACCCGTGGCTGGCGATCTCGAACTGGTTGTTCATGCGCGATGTTTCCTTATGTGGATGATTCAGACGGTAAGACTAACGGAGTCGGTGGGAAGTTTCAATAATCCCCCTGGTCGGCACTCGGGTATCCGGTGCCTGGTCGGCACTGTGTTATCATGCCCGCCTTCCGGATCCGCCGCCGATGGCCTCATTTCAGCGGCCTCGGAAGACGCTTCCACACGGTAGCAGGGGGTTTGGCAGAGTGGTCGATTGCACTAGTCTTGAAAACTAGCATACCGCAAGGTATCCAGGGTTCGAATCCCTGAGCCCCCGCCAGAATTCACGAACGCCCCCCGCGCGGGGCCGTTGTGCCGTTCAGCATAAAGCGTCCGATAAGGCCCGGCGACAACCACGTGCTCTTGTTGCCGTCGGCGTAGGTACGTTTTCCAGCGCTCTCCCTTCTCGCGTCGTCCGGTTAGCACGTAGGTATAACTGTTGCATCTACCCGGTCTTGGAAAAGCACGGCAGACCGACCATCCCGTGGTTTCTGAACTCGCCGATACGCGCAAGGTCAATTCATTGAACTCGCCACGTTCATGATTACCAACGCTTAATCATGACCGTTGATACAGATAAAAACTGGTTTTGCCATTTCCTATGCTTTCCACCTCGCGATGCGTCCGGCGATATAACAGGCGCAACACTCATTGAGGAGTTCGCATGTCAAAAGTTCTCGTGTTGTATTACTCAAGCTACGGTCATATTGAGACCATGGCGCAAGCCGTTGCCGAGGGCGTCCGCTCAGCAGGTGCCACAGCAGATATTAAGCGTGTGCCAGAAACGGTGCCGAATGAAATAGCCGCGCAGGCACATTTCAAACTTGATCAGGCGGCGCCCGTGGCAACGGTGGCGGAGTTGGAAAGCTACGATGCCATCGTTATTGGTTGTCCGACCCGATTTGGCCGTATGCCGTCTCAGATGGCGAGTTTTCTGGATCAAGCGGGCAGCCTTTGGGCGCGTGGTGCGCTTCATGGCAAGGTGGGGGGAGCCTTTACGTCGACGGCCACCCAACATGGCGGGCAAGAAGTGACCTTGTTCTCGGTCATTACGAATCTGCTCCATTTCGGAATGATCATCGTTGGTCTTCCCTATAGTCACCAAGGCCAAATGACCTTAGATGAGATCGTGGGGGGAAGTCCTTACGGCGCAACCACGATTGCCGGAGGCCAAGGCCAGCGTCAGCCGAGTACCATTGAATTGGAAGGTGCCCGTTTCCAAGGAAAGCTCATTGCCGAAACAGCGAACAAACTCTTTGGTTCGTAAGCAGACGTAGCCCAGGCCGGGTCGTCAAGACTGCACTCGACTGCGTATGATCGGAAGAATCGCTCGACACAGTGGTACGGACATAGCACCTGGAGTAACTACCAGTCCCTTTCGTGGCTATCGCTTCCTGTGGCCCCCAGGTTTCGGGCTGGGTCGCGAATACCGTGAAGAAGCTACAAGACTATTCCTTCATCCGCATTGAGGGTTGCGAAATTACGCTTGGCGACCGCTTCCGGCCTAATAGCTGGCGCTACTACGCTTCAGGTCGGATGGCAGCAACGGATCGGATGTAATCCGACGCTGCTTACGAAAGCAGCCATTGACCCCCTTTGGCTGCTGAACCAAAGGTGCCGTACTTGCCTTATTTACTACGGGCAGTCGTACCGGTGACCTTGTCAGGTACCGTTCCTTCAGGGTCGGGAGAATCCCTTCATTCTGAAGATCTATTCGAGTGGGAGGACGTTGTATTGCTGACCACCTCCTTGGTGGCGTGATAACCCTTCCTCGCGCCATCGGCCACCGTATGACCGACCGATTTAGCTGTCTCCGCGGTGGCATGACCAACTTTACGGCCAACCTGTGCAGTCTTATGGGCAACGTCTACAGCTGTTTCTTTTATCTCGTGTCCAGCCTTCGCTAAATCGGCGTTTGCCAGTGGGCTGAGCAGCATGAGGAGGAATCCGGCAATCAATATGTTGAGATTTTTCATAGCTACTTTCCTCGTATGGGATTCCAAGAATCCAACGGTTTCATAATAGTTGAAGCCATTGCCGATCATCGTACCGGCTTGTAAGGAGGTGCAAGAATTCATTTCTGGTATGTGCTTTTTGTATTCCGCGCCATCGTGACCACGATTTCACGAAAAGCGTGGCGGACTGAAGTATTCAACCGTCAGTTCGCTTTGGGGGAGGTCATCGGAATGACCACCAAAATGCCGAAACTGATTTGCGAAAGCGGAACTGGCGCAAAAGAATTGCGCCGGAAAGAGGGCCTTGACAGGCTGTTGAAAAAGGAAACGACGCCCCACAAAGCGGCAATTTACTCCTTGAAAAAGGCTATTTTCTGACCGACTGACAGAATTTGTATGGGTAAGTAGCTAGCAAATCACGCTTTTGGGCCATCCCTAAACCTTTTTCAACAGCCTGTTAATCAAGTGCTACACAACGCTTTCACCATTTAGATGGCGCAGCACAGTCATTTCCCGCAGCAGTTCCTCTTCCTTTAAAAATGTCTCGACTGCGAGTGGATCAAACTGGCTTCCGGACATTCTTTGGATTTCCGCCTTTGCGGTATCGAACGGAAGGCCCTTGCGGTATGGGCGATCGAAGGTCATGGCGTCCAGAGTATCGATGACCGCAAATAATCTGGCTGGTAGTGGAATAGCCTCGCCTTTCAAGGCACGTGGATAACCCGAGCCATCATATCTTTCCTCATGGTTGAGTACGATCTGGCCGGCGAGGGAAAAAAAGGGAATTCTTTCCAGCAGATCGCAGCCATGTTGAGGATGCTGGTGCATTACTGACCACTCTTCGATGGTGAGTTTGTCTGGCTTCAGTAGGATGGCATCGGGAACACCAATCTTTCCGATGTCATGCAGGAGACTGCCCCAGTAAATCTCTCGAAGCGTTGCAGTATCAGCATAGTGATGCCGAGCAAGAATTAACGTGTGGGAGGCTACGCGTTTCGAATGAAGTCCGGTTTCTCGCTCTCGCAGATCAAGCGCGCCGGCCAGTGCTTCAGCAAAATCTTCGTAAGGATGCGATTCGACTAATCCTGCGAGCAGCTTTCGGGACTGGAGCAAGCAGTGTTCACAGACCAGCTGATGATCCTTCCTGTGAAATTGACGGCTTCTGTCGGTCGATCCACAGGTCGAGCAGTTCGATACTTGGGTATTTTCAACCATGATCGCCTCGTGCCACTGTCGGAACTGTTTTAGCTTGGACCAACCAATTTTGGCCCAGACCATGAGTAGATTTTAGGACCATGGCCAACAAAATCTCGTTTATTTCGATAGTTTTTCAACTGGTTACAAAATCGCAAGCAAAGTCCACCGTTAGAACGAAAAAACGGGCCGCCGATTGACGATTCGTACTTATGCCCATCTGTGGCGAACCGCGTTAGTCGTTGCTGGATAACCCAAGCAGTTGCAGCACCGACAAGAATAGGTTCAGCACATTCAGATACATGCTGACCGCTGCCATCACGTAGTTGCGTTCCTCACCTCGTACCGGACGGCCGGTGTCGTACAGGATGAAGCCCGACAATCAGGCCAGCGAACAGGAAGCCTCCCATGCGAGAGAAATCCTTGCCTGTCTTATGAACAGAAGCCGTCAGCGCCAAGGTGACTGCGGTGGTGATGAGGGCTGCGCTGAGGACCGTCCTGCTGCCACCAGGCATGTTGATGTAGTGGGTGAGCATCGGGCCGAAACCCAGACCGCTGACCCGTTTTGCTGGGCGCTTTTGGCGCCGCCGGCCCCGGCGCCGGAATATCGCATATACTGTTCGTATGTACAGTCGTCGCCGCATTGCGCATCTCGACATGGATGCTTTCTTCGCTTCCGTCGAGCTGCTGCGCTACCCCGAACTGCGCGGGCAGGCCGTCGTCGTCGGCGGGCGCGATACCCCGTCGCCGGTGCGGCTGGCCGAGGGCAGCCTGCGTTGTGCCCGGTTGCGCGATTATGCCGGACGCGGGGTGGTGACGACCTCGACCTACGAGGCACGCGCCCTAGGCGTCTTTTCGGCGATGGGGCTGATGAAGTCGGCCGCCCTGGCGCCCGATGCCATCCTGCTGCCGGCCAATTTCGACGATTACCGCCATTATTCGCGGCGCTTCAAGGCGGCGGTAGCGAGCATCGCGCCGCAGATCGAGGATCGCGGCATCGACGAAATCTATCTCGATCTCGGCGATTTTACCGAGGATTCCGCCGCGCTCGGCCGGCGGATCAAGGTGGCGGTGCGGGAGGCGACCGGGCTGAGCTGCTCGATCGCCATCGCGCCCAACAAGCTGCTGGCGAAGATTGGTTCCGACCTGGACAAACCCGACGGCCTCACCCTGCTGACGGCGGCCGATCTGCCGACGCGGATCTGGCCGCTGTCGGTCAAGAAGATCAATGGGATCGGTCCTAAGGCCAGCGAGCGGCTGGCCCGCCTGGGCATCGAAAGGATCGGGGAACTCGCCGCGACACCCGTCGAGTTGCTGGTCAGGAAATTCGGGATGGCTTCCGGTCACTGGCTGCACCGGGTCGCCAACGGTATCGACGAGCGGCCGGTGATCACCGAATCCGAGCCGAAGTCGATCAGCCGGGAGACCACTTTTGAGCGCGATCTCCACGCTCGCCAGGACCGGGCGGCGCTGTCGGAAATCTTCACCGCGCTTTGCCAGCGGGTGGCGGCCGACCTGGTGCGCAAGGGCTACGCCGGTCGCACCATCGGCATCAAGCTGCGCTATGCGGACTTCCATGCGGTGACCCGCGATTTCACGCTGCCCGTCGCCATCGACGACGGCGCCGCGATTCGCCGGGCGGCCGGGGAATGCCTGAAGCGCGTACCTCTTGAGCAAAAGATCCGCCTGCTTGGCGTGCGCGTCGGCGGCCTAGTGCCCAAAGAGGCCGGAGACGTGCCGCAGCAGGCGGCGCTGTTCTGAGTCAGCCACCGGTCATCGACATGAAACGCATGACTCGGGGCTGTTCCATCTGCTGCGAGAAATCGTGGCCGTAAGGCTTGATGCCCATGCTGTCGACGATCGCCTGGCGCAGTGCGGCATCGCCAGCGCCGGCACGCAGGATGGGCAGGAGCGCTAGCGCGTCGTTCTGGCCCAGGCAGGGGTGCAGTTCGCCCTGGGCGGTGACGCGCACCCGGTTGCAGCTGTCGCAGAAATTGTGGCTGTGCGGCGAAATGAAACCGACCCGGCTGCTGCTGCCCGGGATGCGCCAGTAGCGGGCCGGGCCGCCGGACGATTCGGTCGACGGAATCAGTTCGAAGCGCTCGGTCAGGATCTGACGGGCCTCGTCGGAGGAAATGTAGGCGTCCTGGCGGTGGCCGATGTTGCCGAGCGGCATCTGCTCGATGAAGGAAATGTCCAGTTCGCGATCGACGGCGAACTGCACCAGATCGGCGAACTCATCGTCGTTGCCGCCGCGCAGCATGACCACGTTGAGCTTGCTGCCGGTGAAGCCGGCGTGCCGGGCAGCATCGATGCCGGCCAGCACCTTGGCGATATCGCCGATCCGGGTCAACGCCCGGAAACGCTCGGGGCGCAAGGTGTCGAGGCTGATATTGAGGCGCTGGACGCCGGCCGCCTTCAGCGGCGCGGCGAAGCGTTCGAGCTGCGAGCCGTTGGTGGTCAGCACCAGCTGGTCGAGGCCGGGCAGGGCACCCAGGCGTTCGATCAGCCACAACGCGTCTTTTCTGACCAGCGGCTCGCCGCCGGTCAGGCGCAGCTTGCTGGCGCCCAGCCCGACAAAGACGGTGGCGACGCGCAGGCATTCCTCCAGGCTCATCACTGCGTTGCGGGGCAGGAAAGCCATTTCCTCGGCCATGCAGTAGGTGCAGCGGAAATCGCAGCGATCGGTCAGCGACAGGCGCAGGTAGGTGATCCGCCGGCCGTATTTGTCGACCAGGGTGCGGCTGTCGTGCGTCGGCCGG
>JBLNBM010000006.1:0-77698 GCA_050259955.1 Bacteroidota bacterium | reverse complement strand
CCCAGGCTGAAGGCGAAGGTGGTCGGGGTCAGCGAGGTGCCATTCACGCTCACCGTGTAGACCAGGTTCACGCCTTCATTGACGTTGTCGTCGGTCGGCGTCGGCGCGCCCGGGACGATGCTGCCGATGGTCGGCGCAGCATTGGCCAAATTGAGTATGGGCGCGCTCTGAATCGTGTCCACCGGAGCACCACGCTCGGTCCCGTACTGGAAAGCCAGCGGCGTCACCGTTTCGACAATGCGGGCGAACTCGACGAAGGTGTGCCCTTCATTGCCGCCCTGGCCAAGCGCACCCGCCGCCGGCGCATCCTGGTCGAGCAGGTTGTCGAGATTGCCACCGGTGGCGATGGCCTTGGCAATTTTCTGGAAGCCCTGTTCGTGATTGACGACGGCGCTGTCGGAGGCGTCGGGCTTGACCAGGGCGCCGACTTCGGCGTCGATCCGGGCAATTTCGCCGGGACGCACGGTAATTTCCCGGCCATCGACCAGAGTCAGAAGTATCTGTGAGCCATCTGCGGCAACGACGGTTTCACCTTCCCGAATCGAATCGCCGACCTTGAGCTGGTGCAGTTTGCCGGAGGCATCGCGGGCAAAGGCTTCACCGTTGATGGAAGAGACTTTGGCGATAACTTGGGTTTGGGCCACGGCAGAACTCCAGACACTATGGGTAATGACAACAGTGTAGGAGTCCCCTTATGGCGGGACAATTGAACCAAAGTACAGGTGAATCGGACCGGCGCGACACGAATGCGCCGCCGATCAGACCGTCAGGCCATTGATCCTGAGCGAAAGTTGCAGACGGTCACGCAGGCTCAGCTTCTCGAAAACGGCCGTCAGGTGCGCCTTGACCGTTCTTTCGGTGATCGCCAGCTGGCTGGCGATTTCCTTGTTGCTGGCGCCGCCGGCTACCAGGCGGGCGACCTGGGTTTCCCGCTCGGAGAGCAGGGTCGACCAGTCGTCGCGGGGCGGGCGGCTGCTCCGCTCGCCGAGAATGCGCGAGGTACTGCCGACCAGCTGGCGCAACAGCGACTGGCCGATCCACAAGCCGCCGTTGCTGACGACGAGAGCCACCTGTTTCAGTACTTCCGGCGCCGCGTGAGTATTGCAACAACCGGCCGCCCCCGCTTCGAGGGCCTGCATCACCAGCGCTTCGTCCGGTTCGTCGCAGAGCAGCACCAGGGGATTGCCGCCGGTGTGGCCGATGATGGCCCCGAGCACGGCTTCGACATTTTCCCCTGAACGCAGCCGGCACCACACCACGCCCTCCTGCCCGGCCGGCAAACCGCCGAAGCGGTCGCGCCGCAGCAGGGCCGCCTGCGGCATGGCCTGCTGCCAGGAGGGTACGGGATTGCATTCCGCATCGATAATCCAGTGCTGCATCAACGCTCCGTCAGCGCCACGCTCTTGGCGCGCAGGACTGGTTTCAGCAGATAGGCGAGGACGCTTTTCTTGCCGGTCAGGATATCCACTTCGGCCACCATGCCGGGAATGATCGGCAGATTGGCATCGCCGAAACCGGGTTTGTTGGTCCGCACCCGGACGATGTAGAAGGCGTTGCCCTTCTCGTCGGTCACCGTATCGGCGCCGATCTGGTCCAGCGTGCCTTCCAGGCCACCGTAGATCGAGAAATCATAGGCGGTGAATTTCACCATGGCCGGCTGGCCGGGACGCAGGAAGGCAATGTCGCGTGGGGCAACCCGCGCTTCCAGCAGCAAGGCATCTTCGAGCGGCACGATTTCGATCATGTCCTTGCCGGGCTGGACGACGCCGCCGACCGTATTGACCAACAGGCGCTTGACGGTGCCCTTGACCGAGGAACGGATGGACGACTGCTTGACTCGGTCGGAGAGTGCCACGCTGCCTTCGGCCAGGCCATTGAGTTTGCCGGTGATTTCGGAAAGTTCCTTGCCGGCATCGTTACGGAAAGTCAGCTCGACTTCCTCGATCTTGCGCTGCGCCTCGTTGATCGACGCCTGGACGCGGGTGATCTGCGCCGACGCCTGGTCGCGCTCGCCGCGGTAACGCGAGACGTCGCGTTCCAGGCGCAGCAGTTCGACTTCGGAAACCGCCCCCGAATTGATCAGCGGCTTGGTCACCGTCAATTCCTTCGAGGTCAGGTCGTAGCCCTGTGACGCCTGGGTGCGGCGCGCTTGCGCCTCGTTCAGTTCCTGTTGGCGCTGCGACAATTGCTGGCGGGCGATCGAGATCGCGGCGCCCATTTCGCTGCGTTTGGCTTCGTAATACTGCTGCTCCTGAGCGACGACTTCGGGATCCTCCTTGACCACCTCGGGCGGCGGCACGAACGGCTTGCCCTCCGCCATGGCCTTGAGGCGGGCGGCTTTGGCCAGCAGGCTGAGATATTGCGCCCGGTTCTCACTGACCGAGGAGGCAAAGCGTGTTTCGTCGATCTTGATCAGCAGCTGGTTGGGCTGCACGACGTCGCCTTCATGGACGAGGATTTCCGACACCAGGCCGCCGTCGATGCTCTGCAGCACCTGCAGCTGCTTGGAGGGAATCACCTTGCCGTCGCCGCGCGTCACTTCGTCGAGCTGGGCGATGGCCGCCCAGAGAATGAAGAGGACCAGCACGATGCCGATCGAACGCAGCAGCACCCGGGCGCGCAGCGGCTCCTGACGCAGCATGGCGAGATCGACATCGGTCGCGAAATCGACGACCTCGATATCGTCGCGATTGGGCAGGCGGCCGAGCACTTTCTCGACATGCGGCGCATTTTTCTGGGCGACACGTTCCAGCCAGGCGTGCGTCCGGGTCAGGGCGTTTTTCAGGCGGCTCATGAGGCTTTCCCGATACGGCCGCTCTGCAGCGCCTGGATCACCTGGTCGCGCGGACCGTCGGCGACGACGCGGCCATCGTCGACGACGATGACGCGGGTCGCCAGATCGAGCAGGCTGTTGCGGTGGGTGACAATGATTACGGTCTTGTGCGCCGCCATGATCTTGAGACGCTGCTTGAACTGTTGCTCGGAGGAGAAATCCATCGAACTGGTCGGCTCGTCGAGCAGCAGGATGGGCGGGTCCATCAGGAAGGCGCGGGCAATGGCGACGCCCTGGCGCTGACCGCCGGACAGCGAATCGCCGCGCTCGCCGATCATCATGTCGAAGCCCTCGGGATGGCGATTGACGAAATCGGTCAGACCGGCCGCTTCCGCCGCCGCCATCACCGCCATATCGTCGGCATAGGGCGCGCCGATGGCGATATTGTCGCGCAGCGTGCCGTAGAGCAAGGTGACGTCCTGCGCGACATAACCGACATTGCGCCGCAGATCGGCCGGATCGAGCTGACGGACATCGACGCCGTCGATGCTGACCGCGCCGCCGGTCGGCTGGTAGAGGCCAAGCAGCAGTTTTTGCAGCGTCGTCTTGCCGGAACCGATGCGCCCGATCACCACCACCTTCTCGCCGGCGGCGATCTTGCAGGTCAGCCCCTTCAGGGCAGCGACCGAGCAGCCCGGGTAATTGAACTGCACATCGTGGAATTCGATATTGCCCTTGAGGTGCGGGCGATGCACGAAAGCCGCATCGGCCGGCCGCTCGACGGGCTTTTCCATCACACCGTCGAGGGAAGTCAGCGAGACCTTGGCATTGTGGTACTGCATCAGCAGGCCGACCATCTGGCCGAGCGGCGCCACCGCCCGCGACGACAGCATGGTGCAGGCGATCAGGCCGCCCATGCTGAGTTTGCCATCGGCGATCAGGTACACGCCTTCGATGATCACCACGACATTGACCAGCTGCTGGATTTCCATGGCGCCGCTGGTGGCGGCAGCCGACAGGAAACGCATCTGGTTATTGACCCGCGACACGAAGGCCACCGACTTTTCCCATTTCGACTGCATGACGCTCTCGGCGCCCTGCGTCTTGATGGTTTCCAGTGCCGACAGGCTTTCGATCAGCGTCGCGTTGCGCAGCGCGCCGGCCCGGTAGGTGGTCTCCGACAATTCGTGCATCTTGTGCTGCAGGATGTAGGCGTAGATCACCACGAAAACGATGGCCAGGAAGACCGGGATGATCAGCTGCCAGGCAATGATGGCGATGACGACGATGAAGATCAGCGCGAATGGCAGGTCTATGAAGGCGGTCACCGTCGCCGAGGCGATGAAGTCGCGCACCGTTTCGAAGGAGCGCAGGTTGGAGGCGAAAGCCCCGACCGCCGCCGGCCGCGCTTCCATGCGCACGCCGAGCACCCGTTCCATGATCTTGGCCGACAACTGCATGTCGATGCGGGCACTGGCCAGGTCGATGAAATGGCCGCGCAACAGGCGCAGGGCGAGATCGACGCCGACCATCAGCAGGACCCCCAGCGCCAGCACCCACAGGGTTTCCATCGCCCGGTTGGGGACGACGCGGTCATAGACGTTCATCGAGAACAGCGGCATGGCCAGCGCCATGACATTGATCAGCAGCGCGGCACCGAGCACATCGCGATAAACCGGCCACTGTTCGGCCAGCGCCCCCCAGAACCAGTGGCGCAACTTGACGTCGCCGACTTGCGGCGTGCGCTTGTCGAAACGGAAATGCGGCCGGGCAAAGATGGCAACGCCGGTATAGCGCGCATCGAGCACGTCGCGCTCCATCAGCACGGTGCCCTGGCCGGTTTCCGGGAACAACAGGCGGGCATTTTCGCCGGATTCGTCCCAGCCGAGCAGGACGCAGGCTTCCTCGCCATCGGTCAGCAGCACCGCCGGCAGCAGGGCAGGATCGATACGTTCGAGGGGACGCCGGACGATCTTGGCGGAAAGCCCGGCCCGACTGGCGGCGCGGCCGAACAGGCCGGGCGTCAACGAACCCTTGTCCAGGGGCAGGCCGGAAATCAGCGCTGCCCGGGTTTGGGGACGACCATGAATGCGCGTCAGTTCAACCAGGCAATCGAGCAAGGGATCATGGTGCAGCAGATCTTCCCGTGCCGCGACCTTGCCAGGCTCCGTTGAAATTCCAAGATCCGCGCTCATGGCCCTCCCAGGCGTTTTTTATCCAATTTTATACCAGGCGGATTTTTTGCCGCCAACTAAATGCAAAAAGGCGGTCGAAACCGCCTTTTGCTCGGCATCTCGACAACTTACACCATCAGCGGCACGATCAGCAAGGCGACCAGATTGATGATCTTGATCAGCGGGTTCACCGCCGGACCGGCCGTATCCTTGTAGGGGTCGCCGACAGTATCGCCGGTAACGGCAGCTTTGTGTGCCTCCGAACCCTTACCGCCAAAATGGCCGTCCTCAATGTATTTCTTGGCATTGTCCCAGGCGCCACCACCCGTCGTCATCGAAATGGCGACGAACAGCCCGGTGACGATGGTGCCGACCAGCAGACCACCCAGTGCCACCGGACCAAGCGTCAGGCCGACGACGATCGGCACGGCGACGGGCAGGATGGACGGGATCATCATTTCCTTGATCGCCGCCACGGTCAGCATATCGACGGCGCGGGAATAATCCGGCTTGCCGGTGCCTTCCATGATGCCGGGAATTTCCTTGAACTGGCGACGGACTTCGACAACCACCGCGCCGGCCGAACGACCCACCGCTTCCATGGCCATGGCGCCGAACAGGAAGGGAATCAGGCCGCCGATGAAGAGGCCGATGATCACCAGGTGGTTCGACAGATCGAAGGTGAAGACCTTGCCGGAAGCCGCTTCCAGGCCGTGCGTGTAGTCGGCGAAGAGGACCAGCGCGGCAAGGCCGGCCGAGCCGATGGCGTAGCCCTTGGTCACCGCCTTGGTCGTGTTGCCGACGGCATCGAGCGGATCGGTGACGTTGCGCACTTCCTTCGGCAGTTCGGCCATTTCGGCAATGCCGCCGGCGTTGTCGGTAATCGGGCCGTAGGCGTCGAGCGCGACGACGATACCGGCCATCGACAGCATCGAGGTGGCGGCGATGGCGATGCCGAACAGGCCACCCAGGGTGAAGGCGGCGTAGATCGCGGCACACACCGAGAGTACCGGCAGTGCCGTCGCCTTCATCGAAACGCCGATGCCGGCGATGATGTTGGTGGCGTGCCCGGTCTGGCAGGCCGAAGCCACGTGCTTGACCGGTGCATAGTCGGTGCCGGTGTAGTACTCGGTGATCCAGACCAGCGCGGCGGTCAGCAGCAGACCGACGACGGAGCAGCCGAACATGGTGCCGGTGCTGATCACCGTCCCGTCGGGCAGCACGGCGCCGGCCCCGATCAGCCAGGCGGTGATCGGGTAGTAGGCGACCAGGGCCAGCACGCCGGCGACGATCAGGCCACGGTAAAGCGCGGCCATGATCTTGCCGCCTTCGGTGGCCTTGACGAAATTGCAGCCGATGATCGAGGCGATGATCGAAACGCCGCCCAGGGCCAGCGGATAGAGCAGCAGGTTTTCCCCGAGACTGGGCGTCCCCTTGATCACCAGCGCCGCCAGCACCATGGTGGCAACCACGGTCACGGCGTAGGTTTCGAACAAGTCGGCGGCCATACCGGCACAGTCGCCGACGTTGTCGCCGACGTTGTCGGCGATCACCGCCGGATTGCGCGGGTCATCCTCGGGAATCCCGGCCTCGACCTTGCCCACCAGGTCGGCGCCAACGTCGGCCCCCTTGGTGAAGATGCCGCCGCCGAGACGGGCAAAGATCGAAATCAGCGAGGAACCAAAAGCCAGACCGACCAGCGGTTCGATGACGTGATGCAGATCGGCATCCGGTGCGTTGATCGACTTCAGGAAGGCAAAGTAACCGGCGACGCCAAGCAGACCGAGACCGACCACCAGCATGCCGGTAATGGCCCCGCCCTTGAAGGCGACGTCGAGGGCGGCGGCAATGCCGCTGCGCGCCGCTTCGGCAGTGCGCACATTGGCGCGGACCGAAACATTCATGCCGATGAAGCCGGCGGCGCCCGAAAGGACGGCACCGATCATGAAGCCAAAGGCGGTCAACCAACCGAGTTTGGGGATAACGCCGATCACGACAAACAACACGATACCGACCATGGCAATGGTCTTGTACTGTCGACTGAGATATGCGCCGGCCCCTTCCTGGACGGCCTTGGCTATCTCCTGCATGCGCTCGTTGCCGGCGGGCAACGCGAGGATCTGCTGACTGGAAACCCAGCCATACAGGACTGCTAACACGGCGCAAACTAGCGCCAGCAACAACGCTGTACTCATTACTCCCCCTCTACACGGTTAACAAAAATCAGATTTTGAAGACCCCTAGCTTTTTTTCGATTGAGACATTTTGCAAACGAACATAGTCCGGCAAACCCAGGCGATACGGCGGCGGCTCTTCACCCTCGATCAGGGGCTGCAGATAGCGGCGGCAGGCATCGGTAATATGGAAACCGTCGGTCGAGATGAATTCGGCCGGCATCTTGCGTTCGACGTTGGCGACATCCTTGAGCGGCGCTTCGCCGATCTGCCAGCGGTACGGTTCGTCGGCCAGGCGCTCGATGGTCGCCATCACCGCATTCTTGCCCTGCAGCGCAAGCTGGATGGCCGCGACGCCCAGGGCATGCGCCTGTTCGACATCGGTGCGTGAGGCGAGGTGGCGGGCCGAACGCTGCAGGTAATCGGCGAGCGCCCAGTGGTACTTGTGGCCGAGCTTGTCCTTGATCAGTTGCGCGACGACCTGGCCGACGCCGCCCAGTTGCGAATGGCCGAAAGCATCCTTGGTTCCGGAGTCGGCAATCAGCTTGCCGGAAGCATCGGATAGCCCTTCCGAAACAGCCACCGTGCAGTAGCCGTAAAGATCGACGCATTCCTCGACGCGGGCCAGGAAACGCTCGGGGTCGAAAGGCACTTCCGGGAAGAGCAGGATATGCGGCGGCTCGCCGGCATTCTCCGAAGCCAGGCCGCAGGCGGCCGTGATCCAGCCGGCGTGGCGCCCCATCACTTCGAGGACGAAAATCTTCGTGGAGGTGCGCGCCATCGAGGCGACATCGTAACCGGCCTCGCGGATCGAGGTAGCGACATACTTGGCGACCGAGCCGAAACCCGGGCAGCAGTCGGTCAGCGGCAAATCGTTATCGACGGTTTTCGGCACGCCGACGCAGACCACCGGGTAACCAAGCTTTTCGGCGATCTGCGAGACTTTCCAGGCGGTATCCATGGAGTCGTTGCCGCCGTTGTAGAAGAAGTAGCCGATGTCGTGCGCCTTGAACACCTCGATCAGGCGTTCGTATTGTGCCCGATGGTCGTCCAGGCTTTTCAGCTTGTAGCGGCAGGAACCGAAGGCGCCGCCGGGCGTGCTGCGCAGGCGGGCAATGGCCTCGTCGGTTTCGAGGCTGGTATCGATCAGGTCTTCGGTCAGGGCGCCGATGATGCCGTCGCGGCCGGCATAGACTTTGCCGATCCGGTCGGGATGGCGGCGTGCTTCCTGGATGAGGCCGCACGCCGTCGAATTGATGACGGCGGTAACGCCCCCTGACTGTGCGTAGAAGGCGTTTTTCACCGTCATGTCTGCTCCTTATTTCAGAGCGTCGAAAACGCTCTTGGTAATCGTGTCAACCGAGCCTACCCCGGCCACCTTGGCAACTTTCGGTGCCTTGGCATCGCCGGTCGCAGCCCATTTGGAGTAGAACTCGACCAGCGGCTTGGTTTGCGAATGGTAGATGTCGAGGCGTTTCTTGACGGTTTCTTCCTTGTCGTCGTCGCGCTGGACCAGCGGCTCGCCGGTCACATCGTCCTTGCCTTCGACCTTCGGCGGGTTGAACTTGACGTGGTAGGTGCGACCAGAAGCCAGGTGGGCGCGGCGGCCGGCCATGCGTTCGATGATGTCGCTGTCCGGAACGTCGATTTCGAGCACGACGTCGAGTGCGACACCGGCTTCCTTCATCGCTTCGGCCTGCGGAATGGTGCGCGGGAAGCCGTCGAACAGATAACCGTTCTGGCAGTCGGCCTGGGTCAGGCGATCCTTGACCATGCCGATGATGACAGCGTCCGGCACCAGACCGCCCGCGTCCATATGCTTTTTGGCTTCGAGGCCGAGGGCGGTGCCCGCCTTGACCTGAGCGCGCAGCATGTCGCCGGTGGAGATCTGCGGAATACCGAATTCCTTGCAGATGAAAGTGGCTTGCGTGCCCTTGCCGGCGCCGGGTGCGCCTAACAGAATCAATTTCATGGAGTGTCCCTCGGAATTAAAAATGGAGATGCTTTTTTTATCGGCTTTTACTGTCTGCCGTTCTCTAAAGGCCAAAAATTACCTGTTATTGCCGGCCTGGTCAAACAATTTGCGCATCCGCTCGGCGTCTTCGGGCGTATCGACCCCGGGTGCCGGCGCCGCATCGATCAGCAGTACGCTGATCCGGTAGCCGTGCCACAGGGCGCGCAACTGCTCGAGCGACTCGAACTGTTCGGTCGGTGCCACGGCGAGTCCGGCGTAGGCCTGCAGGAAACTGGCGCGGTAAGCGTAGAGGCCGACGTGGCGGCAAGCCGGAAAAGCATCGGGCAGCGTCTCGCCGCCGGCTTCCCTGGCGAAATGGTCGCGGGCATAGGGAATCGGCGCCCGCGAAAAATAGGCGGCATCGCCATCGGCCCGACAAACCACCTTGACCACGTTGGGATTGAAGAAATCGGCGGCTTCGACGATAGGATGAGCGACAGTGGCGATCGCGGCGCCGCTGCTCGCCAATTGCCCGGCGGTCCGGGCAATCACTTCAGGCTCGATCAGCGGCTCGTCGCCCTGCACATTGACGATCAGCGTATCGCCGGACCAGCCGCGCAGTTCGACCACTTCGGCCAGGCGGTCGGTGCCGGTCGGGTGATCGGGGCGCGTCATCAGCACGTTCAGCCCGTGCGCCTGGGCGGCGGCAAAGACTTCCGGATGGTCGGTCGCCACCCAGATTTCCTCGGCCCCCGACAAGGCCGCCCGCTCGGCGACGCGCACCACCATCGGCTTGCCGCCAAGATCGAGCAGCGGCTTGGCGGGCAGCCGGGTCGAGGCGTAGCGGGCCGGGATGACGACCTTGAAAGGCACGGCCGCCATGTTCAGTCTTCGGCGGGCAGTTGGCGAGCCTCGTCCTCGAGCATGATGGGAATGTCGTCGCGAATCGGGAATGCCAGTTTGCAGGGCTTGCAGACCAGTTCCTTTTCGGCTTTGCGGAATTCGAGATTGCCCTTGCAAATCGGGCAGACGAGGATATCAAGCAGCCGGGCGTCCATGCAGTTTCTCCACAACAAGTTCAATTAAAGCCGGCGAAAGCTCGGCCTCGACGGGCAGAACCCAGGTTTCCCCGGCCGTCAGTCCGGCGCATTTTACTGCATCCTTCTCGGTGATCAGCAGGATGCCGTCGCCGGCAAAAGCCAGATCGGCCGCGCCATAGGCGTGGTGATCGGGAAAAGGATGCGTTTCGCAATGGAGACCCAGGGCTTCCAGGGTGCGGAAAAAGCGCCCCGGATCGCCGATGCCGGCCAGCGCATACAGCTTCTTGCCGGCGAAATCGGCCGCCGAGCAGCGTTGCGCGGCGGCGTCCAGGCGGTAGAACGCCCCCGGCCGTAGAGCCGTCCCGAACTGCGGCACGGCAGCGGGCAAACGGGCATCCGGCGCGCCGTTGCAGACCACCGCATCGACCGCCCGCAGCCGGTCGAGCGGCTCGCGCAGCGGGCCGAGCGGCAGGCGCCAGCCGTTGCCGGCACCCCGGCCGTCGAATACCGCCAGTTCGACATCGCGCCCGAGGCGGTAATGCTGCAGGCCGTCGTCGCAAAGGATCAGGTTCACTTCCGGCCGCGCCGCCAACAGGGCGCGTCCGGCTGCCGCCCGGTCACGGCCGACCCAGACCGGGACGCCGCTGCGGCGGGCGAGGAGGATCGGTTCGTCGCCGACGTCGGCCGGCCGGGATTCCGGACAGACCGGGCGCGGCGCCGCGTTTTCGCCGCCATAGCCGCGACTGACGATGCCCGGCCGCCAACCGCGTTGGCGCAACGCAGCGGCCAGCGCGATGGTCAGCGGGGTCTTGCCGGCGCCGCCGACGGTGATGTTGCCGACGACGACAACCGGCACCGGCAGGCGCTGCGGCATCGTCTTATAGCGAACCAGTCGGGCCAGCCCGGAAAACAACCAGTTGAGCGGCAGCAGAATGGGCAGCAAAAGCCACAACGCCGGCGAAAGCCGGCGCTGCTCGAACCACTGTCGCTGCAACCAGCCGGCCAGCATCAGTGCGGCGATTGCGTCGCGAAGGAAATGTGCGGATAGCCGGCGCCCTGCGCCGCCTGCATGACGTCGATGACGCTCTGGTGGGTCGCCTTGGCATCGGCATTGATCACGATGACCGGATCGGGACGCTGGCCGGCCGCCCGTTGCAAGGCTTCCGCAATGCTCTTGACGTCGCTGGCGGCGAGCGGCGATTTATTGACCAGGACCTGACCGCCCGCCGTGACCGCGACATCGATTTCGTTCGGCTGTTCGGCCTGCTTGCTGGCATCGGCCGTCGGCAGGTTGATTTCCAGACCGGAGAACTTGGCATAGGTCGTGGTCAGCATCAGGAAAATGATGATGACGAGCAGGACGTCGATCATCGGGATCAGGTTGATTTCCGGCTCTTCCCGGCCGCGCCCGCGCTGGAAATTCATCGCTTACTTCCGGTCGCCGTGCATGTATTCGACGAGACGCACCGCCTGCTGCTCCATCTCGACCACGAAACCATCGACCAGCGCCCGGAAATGGCGCCAGGCGATCATGCTCGGAATGGCGATGACCAGGCCGAAACCGGTGTTGTAGAGGGCAATGGAAATGCCGTGCGCCAGTTGCATCGGGTTGGCGCCGGTCGGCGACTGCGAACCGAAAATCTCGATCATCCCGACCACGGTGCCGAACAGGCCCATCAGCGGGCTGATCGAGGCGATGGTGCCGAGCGTCGTCAGGTAGCGATTCAGTTCATGCGATACCGCCGAGCCGGCTTCCTCGATCGATTCCTTCATCACTTCGCGCGACGAGCCGACATTGCGCAGGCCGGCCGACAGCACGCGGCCGAGCGGCGAATGCGTGTAGAGATCGTCAAGCAGCTTGTCGTTGTCGGCTCCGCGCTTGAATTCGCCGACGGCACGCTTCAGCAGCCCGTTCGGCACTACCTTGGAACGGCGCAGGGCGACGACACGTTCGATGATCAGCGCCACGGAAATAATGGAGGCCAGAAGCAGGGGGTAAATCGGCCAGCCGGCGGCCTGAACAATCGCAAACACGTGAGGAATCCTCGTTGGAAAATTAACCGTGGATTTTGCCTCTCCCCTCCGGTACGGGCAAGTCCTAAAAATCGGCTTCGTTGCGGCTTATCCCCAAAAGCTGTGGATAACTCTGTGAATGAGCTGTCATCAACTACGCTAAACCCTGTAGGACAAAGGCTTTTTGCTGCTCTGCCAAAAAACGAGGCACATAATTTAATCCTTTTATAAACATGCAATTAAATAAATCAGCAGGTGTCAAGGAGGGGCCACGACAAAAGTCGGCGGGGTACAATCCCGGCATGCCCGCCGCCCCCCCTGCCCTCGGCACGCCCCTGACCGTTTCCGGCCTCAACCGCCTGGTCCGCGCCTGCCTCGAAGCCGCTTTCCCCCTGACCTGGGTCGGCGGCGAGATTTCCAACCTGACTTATGCCGCCTCCGGGCATGTCTATTTTTCCCTGAAGGATGCCGGCGCCCAGGTCCGTTGCGTGATGTGGCGCAGCCGGGCGCAACTGCTCGGTTGGCGGCTGGAAAACGGGCAACAGGTCGAAGCCCGGGTGCTGGTTTCCTTCTATGAGCCGCGCGGCGAATTCCAGCTCAACGTCGAAGCCATCCGCCGGGCTGGCCAGGGCGATCTGTTCGAACGCTTCCTGCGCCTCAAGGCGCAACTGGAAAGCGAAGGGCTGTTCGCCCCCGAAGCCAAGCGGCCGTTGCCCGCCTTTCCCCGCCATCTGGCCATCGTCACCAGCCCGCAGGCCGCCGCGCTGCGCGACGTGCTGACCACCCTGCACCGGCGCGCCCCGCACATCCGGATCAGTCTCTTTCCGACGCCTGTTCAAGGCGACGGTGCCGGCGAGCGGATCGCCACGGCGCTCGCTGCCGCCGCCGGTAGCGGCTGCGATGCGACCATCCTCTGCCGCGGCGGCGGCAGCATCGAAGACCTCTGGGCCTTCAACGAGGAAAGCGTCGCCCGCGCCATCCGCGCCTCCGCCATCCCGGTGGTGGCCGGGGTCGGCCATGAAACCGATTTCACCATTGCCGATTTCGCCGCCGACCAGCGCGCTCCGACGCCGACTGCCGCCGCCGAATTGCTCAGCCCCGAGCGCGACGCCCTGCTCGCCCGATTGGCCGGGTTGCAGAGTCAGCTCGGTCGCCGCATGGAACGTTCCCTGGCCGAGCGGCAACAACAGCTCGACTGGCTGGCCGGCCGCCTGGTACATCCGGCCGAACGCATCGCCCAGCACCGGCTGGCCAGCGAACAGCTTGGCCAACGCCTGCAGCTGGCATTGCGCCGGCAAAGCGAAAACAGCCGCCTGCGCCTGCACGCCCTCGGACAACGCCATGCCGCCGCCCGGCCGCAACCGGCCAAGCTCGGCGAACGCCTTGCCCATCTGGACTATCGGCTGCACAGCCAGGCGCGCTGGAAAATTTCTCAACAAAGCGGGAAACTAAATATGCTGATCAATAGTCTCACTCAACTTGATCCGCATGCGGTACTGTCACGAGGCTATGCCATCGCCATCGGACCGGATGGCCGGGCGGTGCGCGACGCGGCGCAACTGGCGGTCGGCGATGCCCTGAAACTCAGCTTTGCGCGGGGTTCGGCCGGCGCCACCGTTGATCAGGTTGTTGCCGCACCGGAAGCTGAATAGAATTTTCGTCTTAACCCCTAAACATAACGGAGAATACCAATGGAACATCAACTGCCCCCACTGCCCTTCGCCAAGGATGCCCTGGCCCCGCACATGTCGGCCGAGACTTTCGATTACCACTACGCCAAGCACCATCAGGCCTATGTCACCAACCTGAACAACCTGATCAAGGGCACCGAGTACGAAAACCTCGATCTCGAAGCCATCGTCAAGAAGGCCCCGGCCGGCGGCGTCTATAACAATGCCGCCCAGGTCTGGAACCACACCTTCTTCTGGAACTGCCTGACCCCGAACGGCGGCGGCGCACCGAAGGGCGCGCTGGCCGATGCCATCAACGCCAAATGGGGTTCGCTGGATGCCTTCAAGACCGCCTTCCAGACGTCCGCCGTCGGCAACTTCGGTTCCGGCTGGACCTGGCTGGTGAAGAAGGCCGACGGTTCGGTCGACATCGTTAACATGGGCGCCGCCGGCACCCCGCTGACCACCGGCGACAAGGCCCTGCTCTGCGTCGACGTCTGGGAACACGCCTACTACATCGACTACCGCAATGCCCGTCCGAAGTTCGTCGAAACCTACCTGAACAACCTGGTGAACTGGGCCTACGCTGAAAGCAATTTCGCCGGCTGAGTTTCCGTTATTTCCGGATAAAAACTCGTAAAACGGGTTTGCGTCAAAAAAGGGAGCGAATAGCTCCCTTTTTTCATTGCAAACGAACCTGGCGTTCGCCACCAACGGGTCGGCAATGCGCGAGTTATCCGGCGTTTCTCAGCACAAGCCCTGCCGAAAGATCACGTGCCTTGTAGCCCATCGCGAAAGGCAATCGCCTCCAGCTCGACGCGGACCGCATCCATCACGGGAACCACCGGGCGCGCCTCGAACACGAAGGCCGGCAACATCGAGCAGAACTGGTGAACCGCCAGCGGATCGTCGCAATCCAGCATCATGTATCCGCCCCAGTCGCCCACCCGGACCACGAACAACTCGATCCTGAAACTGGCCGGCGCCTTCCACTGCGTGAAAACCTCCAGTATCCGCTTCTGGGCGTTCTCATACTCGATCGGCGATCCTTGCGGCCGCTCCCGCCAGCTAATCATGTATTTCATCGACATTCTCCTGGTTGACGGCAGCGAACTGGCGGGCGGATGGCCCACATTGCCGGGTGACGCCAACCGAGGCTGACAGACAGTTGTTCTGGCCCTAGCGGTGCCAAGGGGACCATTTGGCGCAGAAGTTCCATGCAGGAGAGATTTACAGGTAGGCTGAAAGCTGATCTCTGCCCTGCGGCTACGGCTTTCCACCACCTGATGGAAGCAAAGCCCACGTCGGGCAAGCGCTGATCGAATGCCAGCAGGACTGCTGAGGGGACGGACTATCCGCAGTAGTACAAGCGAAAAGCCCAAGCGATTCAAGCTTGGGCTTCTGAAATCCTTGGCTTCGTAGCAACTGATCGAAGCAATGCGGCTTTCGCCGTTTAGGTACTACGCAATCATCTCAATTTGCGGCGGACTATCAGTCATGCTGCCTCCCGTCACGTTGTTTGCTTCAAGAACCGACTTGCTTCTCTTCCGTTTTCGATTCCAGACATACTCCTATGTAGGCAAATGTCGAGTCTTGCGCTCCAACAACTAGAGGCGTTCAATAATCAGTTGCCTGAACCACTGCTGCGCTCTGAAACTCCCAGAAAATCCCAAGCCGGCAACTCGGCCAAAGCCGATCTAGAGGCTCTGGCCGGGATTCGGCCGATATGCGCCGTGGACTCACCGTTCAATTGCTGATGGTCGCCGGTGGCCGCTTTCGTCGCCGGCGCAGGACGGCACTGGCTCTTAGCTGGCGATATTTGATTCCCAAAGCGGCAGTCGCCGCGCGTAGGGGAAAAAGACACTATCGCAGGGGTGGAAAATTCGACAGAATTCACCAATAACTCCTTGCGGTGACCGAACAATATGACGCTGAATGAAGCCCTTCTCGTCGCCTTTGGCGCATTTCTGGCTGGAGGCATGAACGCTATCGCTGGTGGAGGTACCTTCTTTTCATTCCCGGCCATGCTCGCTGCGGGCGTGCCGCCCGTTACAGCCAATGCCAGCAACACTGTCGCCCTATGGCCCGCCAGTCTGTCCAGCGCTTGGGCCTATCGCAAGGAAGCCATGCGCCACGGGCGCTGGGCCATCTTGCTGATGGCCGTATCCATCATCGGCGGCCTGGCCGGTGGTTTGTTGCTGCTCACTACTTCCAATGCTGCCTTTTCGGTGCTGATTCCCTGGTTGCTTCTGGTCGCCACCAGCTTGTTCGCCTTCAGTGGCCGGGTCAGTCGGCTCGTCGCATGGTTCAAGCGGCGTTTCGGAGCTGAGTCAATCGGCGAGCCCGGTGGCGGTATTGGTGGGGCCTTGTTTCAACTTGTCGTAGCCATCTACGGCGGATTCTTTGGTGCCGGCATGGGTATCCTGACTCTGGCTGCACTATCTATTCAAGGTTATGAGGACATGCAGGAACTCAATGCCTTGAAGAATCTGACTTCGGCGGTGAATTACAGCATCGCAGCAGTAACCTTTCTGGTTGCCGGCGCAATCAGTTGGCCGCATACCCTAGTCGCCTTGTGTACAGCTACCATCGGCGGCATGGCTGGTGCAGCTGTTGCCAAACGCATGCCGGCGATCTGGCTACGGCGACTTGTGATTGCCGTCGGCGCGACGTTGACGATCGTCTACTTCTTCAAAACGTACTGAGCGGTATCGAAGAGGAGTAAGGCCGTAACTGGCCGGGGCCGGCCTGTCGCACAGAGATTCCCAAAGCAGACATCAGTAAAACCCAACGGCAGGTATCGGGTGAAGTTCGGGGATACGTGCTATCGGCCAGGAGCAGGCATTCGATACAGGTGCACAATCGGGCTGATTTCTTATTTAATGCAGATGCTCTACCTCTGAGCAGAACCAAGCCAACAAGGTTGTCACAGCGAGATTGGAGTCGATTTGAATTATGGCCACCATCGTTTTATCGCCATTTCCCATGGGCGACTAACAGGTCCACCCTGCGAAACTTTTGTCTGCATTTGGATGAACGACAATTCGATGCCACCTTTTCGCTCCCGAGTGCTTGGACTTTAATTTGAATACTGTGAACACTATGCTCCCGGAGAAATGCTGCAACCGCAGTAACTCTATTGTCAGACACCGCGAGATTAAATGAACTGCTGCCGTTGTCATTTGCATAACCTAGAAGAGTTACGCGCAAGTCCCTGTCCTCTGCCAGCCGCTCCGCAATGATTTCAAGCTTCCGCTTTTCTCGGTAACTCAGAGCAGCGGAGCCCAGTGTGAAAAAGACTGTAGTCTCCTCGGCAATGGCTGGGAACTCTTCCGTCACATTCTCGGGCTTCACGGCGTTGCCGATTGCCGTTTCCGTTGGGGAGGTCTGGTTGTCAAGCCCAGCCGCTGTCTCCACTTGGGGTTCTTGCTGGCGAGGCTGTTCTTGCTGAAGCTGGCTAGCGCACCCCGCAAAAAATAGCGGCAATACGATTGCTGCAATAAATGCCGACCTCAGTCTGAGCTTAATCATTGACCATTTCTGCCAAGGGGGTCGAAGCAAAACCATCGTTTCTTCCCGGCATGAACTGCAACAGTTCACCTAAATTTATTTCCAATGTTTTCAGACTAACCAAGGGAATGCTGGCGAGCGCTTGTGGCAGAACACCCTCGGCTGGGCCGGGCAATCTATCCATGACAGCCTGCCCTTCTTGCGTCATGCCCAATCCAACACGTCGCAGGTCAGTCGAGCACTTTTGCTTGAACAAGTATCCTTGACTCACCAATTTCTCCACGAGGTTGCTACAGGTCGACTGATGAATCCCCATTCTTCTGGCCAGTTCTGTAACGCCAATCTCGGGGGCGTGAGCAACTTCTTGAAGAATCCACGTTTGCGAACCGGGCAAACCACACCGTTCTTCCACGTCACGGAAATACTGCCGCATGCTTCCGTAGATAACGCGAAATTGCTGCAAAACGTTCATCTGTAATTCTTGGGCAGGAGAGTTCATGTGTAAGCATTGCAAAACATCGGGACAGCAATTATATTTGCAATAAATGTAGTTTCAAGCACAAATACGTGTCGAGAGGCATGGGCAAGGCAAAGTGCGAGTCAGTTGCACCTAACCTTGGCTTTAATCATTTTCAAAAGGACAGTAACGTGAGTTTTCGTTTGATGGGTATTGCGGGTTTGCTCGCCATTGGCTTGGCTGGTTGTGCGTCTGCTCCCAAAGAAGAAACACCAATCCCCACCGCTGCTGCTCCGAAGGTCGCAGCGCCCAGCGCAGCGTCAACCTCTGAATTGGAAACTCGCCAGCTCAAAGAAGCTGCTGCGAAATTGGCTGGCAGCAGCATTTATTTCGACTACGACAACTTCGCCATCAAGACTGAATACAACACACTGCTCCAGCAGCAGGCCGAGTTGCTTAAGCGCTACTCCAAGCTGAATGTCAGCCTCGAAGGCAATACCGACGAACGTGGCAGCGGTGAATACAATCTGGCCCTGGGTCAGAAGCGCGCTGAAGCTGTACGCAGGGCCTTGGTGATTCTGGGCGTACCAGAAGCCAAAATCGAAGCAGTCAGTTTTGGCAAGGAAAAGCCAAAGGCTGATTGCCCTGAGGAAAAATGTTGGAGTCAGAATCGTCGCGTCGATTTTTCCGGCAAAACGCAATAAATTCGACGAAAAGCAGAAGCGACTCTTCGGGCGACCATCGGGTCGCCCTGTTTTTTAATGAATGATTTCCACTTGTGACCTACGGTGTTGCCTCACGAAATTTACTACGACGTCTATCGAGAATCTTCGGACTCGTATTCATGCTGGGCGGACTGACTGCATGCAAAGACGAGGAAATCCGTGGTGTATTAGTGGCAAAGTTCGTTGATGGTTCAGCCCGCTTTGTAAAGCCCCTCGCCATTTCGACCATCGACGGCCCTGCTTTAAGTCTTGCCCTAGTGAGCAAGTCGAAGCGTTGCGAACTCATTGCCACTGTGCCAGCTGGGGCGCTTTCCGGTGTTGGCGACTGTAAGGATATCTCAGGCATTGCATCGTTGCGGTGTGAAGGCGAAAGCGAACTTCCCACCCGCTGGCGAATGACCTCATGCCATAGCGGATACGGTCGCAGCGTAACGGGTGCCAAGCCGGCGTTTCTGTTTGGTTTTAGCGGGAACGCTTACACGGCTCAAAATCAACTGGAGTTGGCCATGCACGCCAACTTTGAAATGCCTGCAAATGATTGTCCAGACAACTTTGGGTATAGCCCTGCAGGCGAGTGTAATGTGACCTATGCGCCATCGCTTCTCCAATTACTGGAGCCAATCCCAGAGTCGAAATTGCCATGAACAAGGCCCGCGTTTCGATTGCTTCCGTCCTAAGTAGTGCACGGTGGCGAACCAGACTGACCCTGTGGATTGCTGCTGTCGCTGCGGGGCTCGTGGTTGTTGGATTTGCTAAATTGGCGGAACTGGCACTTGATGTATTTTTTGGTCTCGCATCGCGCTATGCCTGGCTGCCAATTTTATTAACCCCTGCTGTTGGCATGCTTTCGGTATGGTGCACGTTGCGCTATTTCCCGGGCGCCCAAGGTAGTGGTATCCCCCAGGTAATCGCGGCTCGGCGCTTGGCTGCGGGCGGAAACTCCGTGACCGGCCTCCTGTCATTACGCTTGGCGGCCGGCAAGGTTCTTGTAGGTTCATTTGCGTTGCTTGGTGGCTTCTCATCGGGTCGAGAAGGCCCATCCGTACAAATTGCGGCGTCAATTCTTCATGCAGTTCATCGCTGGCTTCCATATACACGCGCCGTTAGGGCCTCGGACCTGATACTGGCTGGAGGGGCCGCGGGAATTGCTGCGGCCTTTAACACCCCGTTGGCTGGCATCGTCTTCGCTATCGAAGAACTCGGGCGCCGACTGGAAGCCCGAACCAGTGGCGTTCTGTTAAGCACAATTATTTTCTCGGGCATGGTTTCCGTCGCCCTTCTCGGAAATTACAACTATTTCGGCAATATCAAGGTTGCCCCGCAAAATATTGCGCTCGCCATACCCGTTCTGATAGGCGGTATCATCTGCGGGCTGCTGGGTGGGCTCTTCAGCTATCTAATGCAACTCCCCCAGAACAGGTCAGACATGGCCATCTGGGCCTGGAGACGCAAGCATCCAATAGCGTTTGCGGGAATCAGTGGGCTACTGGTCGCATTGATTGGCCTGGCGGGTGGCGGCCTGTCATTCGGCAGTGGTTATACAATTACCTCGCAGGCAGTTTCAGGCGATATTACCCTCCCTTGGCATGCTCCGATTACCCGCTACTTGGCGACCATTGTCAGCTACTACTCCGGTATTCCGGGAGGAATTTTTGCTCCGTCTTTAGCTGTTGGGGGAGCACTGGGAAGTGCCGCAAGTGGTTTTTTGGGGTGGATTGGTCACGGCGCACTTATGGCGATTTTTATGGCCGGCTTCTTGGCTGCTGTGACTCAGTCACCGCTCACGTCAGCCATCATCGTCATGGAAATGATTGACGGGCACGAAATGGTCATAGCCCTAATTGCAGTCTCCTTCCTTGCGAAGATTGTGAGTTCTAGGCTTAGTCCAGAACTCTACCAGCACCTAGCTCTGAGCTGGCTCGGCCGCCAGAAAGCATAAGGCATTGTCGTATTTTTGGTTTTATAACTTCAGAACAAATAAATCACATCCAGATTCATCTCACAAGGAACCATTTGTTATGAACATCAATAAGATATGTCGCATTTTTGCCGTTTCTATTGCTGCACCATGCTTGGCATCAGCAGCCGAGGTCGCAAAAATCGAGGTCTATGCAGATGGTGTGCGCCAGCACTCTTTCTTTTCAAGGCCCCAACTCAAGCTTCAAAGTTTCGAGCACAGCGGTCCCAAATACCACACTTGATTTGCGCCTCTAATTGCTCCCGAGCCACTTATTGTTGAAATCAAAGAATCAATAACAGGTGGCGAGTCCTCTGAAGCGGCAGGACGAATAAAATTGTTATCAGCAGGTGATTTCTTAGCTGTTTCCCAGATTAAGGAGGGGGGCTTTCACAGCCGTTATGTGCTGGTTAGGCCTGAATAGTTCGAGTTGCTTCATCTCAACGTCGCAACCGATACGCGCGATAAAGCGCTCCAATTGATTAATGACTGTAGTGGGTGGACAAGTTGCATTCTCAGCAACAGAAAGTTGCCCTTCGTCGCAACCCACGCTTGAGCGACCGACAACCGTGCCAATCACCGCGGGCCACGCGGTACACCGTTAAAATGTCGCCTTTTTCTCATTTCGATTCGCCATGACGACTGCCGCCCAGATTCCCGCCGACCAACTTGCCAAGCTGGCCAATGCTGATACCCAGCGTCTGGCTGCCCGGATGGCGCAGGACGTTTTTGCCGGGGCTTTCCGGCAGTCGGCAGCGGTCGACGTGGCGCCGGATGTCGGCGTGCTCGGCGAGGTGGCAGCGCACTGTTTCGAGTGGTGCCGGGCCGGCGCCAGCGATGAGGCGCGGGCACTGCGCCTGGCCTTGCTGATCAGCGGCCTCGACCAGTGGGGACTGGCCTACACGCAGGCGTTCAATCTCGATGCCATTCACTCGCTGACGGCGCTGATCGGCGGCCTGCGCACCCGGCTTGATGCGCGCGAGGACTCGCTTTTCCAGCAGTATTTCGAACAAATCGCCGCGGCCGAGTCCGACGCCATCGACTTCAAGGTCGATCTGCGGCGCGGCATCCACCTCGCGCTGTGGCACGCCATGGCGGCTTGCGAAACGAGCGAACAGGTGCAGGGTATCGTCCTGCCGCTGGGCAGTATGATGGTCGCCCTCAATGAGCAGATGCCGGAATTGGGCTGGCGCCTGCTGGCCGACGCGCTGGCCCATATCCAGATCGCCCTGCTCGCCGCCACCGCCCCCGAATCGCCACTGGCCCAGGAAGGCACGCAGCAACTCTTCGCCTCCCTGCGCCACGCCCTGCCGCAAGAACGCTACCAGGCGATTCTCGCCCATGCCGGGCAAGCGGTCGTCGCCTGGCAGCGGGCGAGTCGCCAGGGCAGTGCCTGAGAGGCTGTGCGCGCTGCCGCCCGCTCAGGCTTTGACCAGGCGCAGCACGGTAATTTCCGAAGGTGCGCCGAAACGCTTGGGCGGCCCCCAGTAGCCGGTGCCACGGCTGGTGTATACCGTCAGCCGACCGAGCCGGTGCAGACCGGCGGTAAAGGGCTGCTGCAGCGACACGAAGTGATTCCACGGCCAGAATTGGCCGCCGTGGGTGTGGCCGGAAAGCTGCAGGTCGAAACCGGCGGCTTCCGCCGCGCTCGCCGAGCGGGGCTGGTGGGCGAGAAGGATGCGCGGTAGGTCGGGGGGACTGCCGGCCAGCGCCGCCACCGGATTGCTGGCCTGCGCCGCAGCGAAGGCGCCGGCCGAAAAATCGGTCACCCCGGCCAGCACGAAACGGGCGCCCCGGTGGTTAATAACGACATGGCGGTTATGCAGGCCGTGCAAACCGATGCGTTCGAATTCGCGCATCCAGGCCGCCGCACCGGAGTAATACTCGTGGTTGCCGGTCACCACATAGCTGCCATGCCGGCTGTGCAGGGCACCGAGCGGCGCAGTATCGGCGCGCAACTGCTCGACATCGCCATCGACCACGTCGCCGGTAATGGCGACCAGGTCGGCATCGAGCTGATTGACGCGGTCGACGATGGCTTGGACGTAATCGCGCTTGATCGTCGGCCCGACATGAATGTCGCTGAGCTGGACGATGGTGAATCCGGCCAATGCGGGCGGCAGATCGGCCAGCGGAATATCGACCCGGACGACCCGCGCCACGCGCCGGGCATTGACGTAGCCAAGCAGCGTGAACAGGCTGGCCAGCGCGAGCACGGCAATGGCGGTCGGCGCGGCCAGCGCCGGCGCATTGGCGACCAACAAGACGACGTCGCGGAGTACCGTCAGCACCAGCAGCGAGGAAAACAGTCCCATCGCCAGACCGCCCAACCAGCTGAGCCGGTCGGCCAGCGCCGGCCGGGCAACGACGAAACGTGCCAGCATGCCGAGCGGCACCAGGCAGGCCGAGATCGCCAACCCGACTATCGCCAGCACCAGGCCGACCACATTGAGGTCGAGAGCCGGCAGCAGGCGCCAGCCGATGTAGGCATGCAGGCTGCCGATGAGCGGCAGAAAACGCCAAAGGGCGCGGCGCAGGCGGCCCGGCGGCGCTGGATGGTGAGTGGGAGGTGAATGCGAGCTTCGCGTCATGGACATCTGCTTTCCATCTCGTTCTTGTCCGGTATCGGTCCGGGGGTTGGGGTGCTGGCTGGTTGATGCTGTTGGCGCGAATTTTCCCGAATGCCTTGCCGTTGGCCGACAAGATTCGGGCGGCGAGCCGCTCGCGGATTACTGCATCACTGCCGGCGAAAGAGGCGGAATAATTGAGCTGATTTACTGCCCCGGTGGCTGCTGCCGGCACAGCTTAACATTTACCCATTCCCATAATTTCTACCGCCACCACGGCAGCCGCACCATTGGGCTGACATGGGGGCAGTAGCCGGCAAATCAATGGCCGCTGCGGGTTGGAGCCGGCGCGATCTGCGGTCTCTCGCCGGCGATCAATGGCTTGGTTGCGGTGACCGACGGGGCAAGGCCCTCCACCGTGGCAATCAGATCGATGGCCTCGGCGATTTCACCGCTCCTGCCGTAGTGAAGCATGTGTCCCTCCCCCGGCAACAGATGCAGCCGGCTCTGTCCGATTTGACGATGGAGGCGTCCGGATTGTTTGTCCGCTGCGACAAAATTGTCGTCCGTCCCGGCGAATATTTCGACCGGTTGGGTAATTTCCCGGTAACGCCGCGACATGGCGACGGCGGACGAAATCATGAAGGCGGCGTCTTCGGCGCTGGCCTTCAGTTCCCATGGACGCAACGTCAGGGGCGGCGGTACATGTTCAAAAAAACTTGGCCCGGGTACTTTCGGCGAAAAGATCCGGCGCAACATCCCCGGCAACATCAGCTTGCCGAGTATGGGCGACACGGTATAGCGCATGATGTCGCCGACGACCGGGATGGCCGGCGGTGAGAATAGCCAGGCGTCGAGACGCAATGTCGGAAAGTAATGCCCGGAAACCAGTACCAGGCCGCGCACCAGTTCGGGTACATCGAGCGCCAGCGCCAGGGCAACCAGGGTTCCGAAAGAATGCCCGACAACAACCGGCTGGTGCACGCCGAGCTCGACGCAGGCCTGTCGAATCAGGCCGGCCTGCGCCTTCGGCGTCCACAGGCGGTCGCGCGGGCGCTCGCTGTAGCCGAAACCGGGCCGGTCGATGGCAATGACCCGATAGCGGGAAGCCAGCCGTTCGATCAGGCCGCAGGCTGCGAAGTCACCGACCTGGGTCCCGTTACCATGCAGCAACAGGACAGCGGGGCCGGTACCGTACTCGATGTAGTGCAGGCGGACACCATCGATCCGGAGAAATTTTCCGACCGGTGGAAATTTCTGCTCGGCCTTTTTTGCCTGGCGCCGAACCCATAACGCAGTGAGAGAAAGCGTTGCCGCCAGCCAAAGGCCAGCCTGCAAGCGCCCGTTCCGGGATGAGTATTCCATTGCATCTTCCTCGTATCGAAAATAGCCGACCCAAATGGGCCGGCATTACGAGTTAGCATTCGCGATGCCTGATCGCGACGCCTCAAGGTGATGGATGGAAAACTTTCAATGCGGATTGGCAGCGAACGTCGGCAAGGCCGGCAATCGATTCGACGCTACCTGCACCTGCATTACCAGCCGCCTGGCCGGGCTGGTCGATCGAAGACCTTGACGACCGGAAGGTGAATCAGGCCCGCGACAGGGACTCAGGGACGGGCATATGGATGACGGGCACCCGGGCCACAGGAAAGACCTGGACCGGGCAGAGCAGGCCGCCAGCCACCTACTCCTTGTCCTTGATGACGACCTTCTCTTTTCGCTTTGCCGGCTTTGCCGGTTTGATGCGGGTCTTGGCGCGCTCCATGCGCATCAGGCGGTGGCGGATGTCGTCCGAGTCCATCCAGACGTCGGAGCCCTTGAGTATCCTGGCGATCTCGCCATCGGTCAGGAAGGGCGTGCAGATGCGGATCATCACTTTCTCGAACCAGGCACTGACGGCGACCACCTCGGCCTGCTGCTCGTTCCCCTTGCCGGCGAAGCTGCCGGAATAGATATGGAACATCAGCTGGCAGTTATCGTGCACGATGAGTTCGTCGCCGCACAGGAAGATCAGCGCCGCCATCGAGTAGGCGCGGGCTTCAAGAATGGTGATGACGCGGGCGTTGGATGCCAGGGCGTTGTTGATGATCTGCAGGCCGGTGTTGAAATCGCCGCCCGAGGAATTGAGATGGAGGTAGACGAGATCGGTCTCGCTGGCCGTCCGCAAGGTGTAGAACAACTCGGTGTAATAGTGCGCATCGAGAATGTCGCCGCAGATGTAATAGGAAACCTGGCGCACCGGCAGGTGCTGCTCGTAGCGAAACAGCCCCCGGAAAGGGACGATTTCGGTGCTCAGTTCATCGTCGGCATCGCGGCCCACAGTTTGTCGCTGCATGATGGCTCCCGGAGAGTTTCCGCCTGATTATGGGCCATTCGGCGCAAGCGGCCAACACCCCGGGCGCCGCGCCCCGCCGGACCGCCGATTCGGTCCGGACGTCGTCAATCCTTCTCGAGCACCTCGACCCGTCGGCCACGCTCGGGACAGGGCGGCGCGGCACAGGCTCCGGACGCGCGGCGTTGCCCGAAAAGGCGCTTGCGAATCCGGTTTTTCGCCACTCCCTGCTCGTAAAGGGCCTCCGCCACCACATCCAGTCTCTCCTCCATGATCGCCACTGCGTAGGTGCGGCTCCCGAAATCTTCCGGGTAGGCAACCAGAATCAGCGAACGCTTGGGATGGACGAGCAATGTCTGAGCCTCCCGGCGCAGCAGTTCCCGACCTTCCTCGCTCAAGGTCGTGGCACCGAAGGTGAATTCCACCTGCAATCGGGCCGCTCGCCTGACGGGCGCAAGCGGTTCCGTGCTGCCGGCGACCGGCCGCGGCAGCTGGTCCGCCTCCCTTTCCGGCGCGGCCAGCGGCGCGGCGCGGCTGACCGACGCCGCCGGCGCAACGGCTGGCGACTGGACGGCCGGCGCCGTTGGCGCTGGCGGGGCTATGGAATCTACCGGCGACAGGCTGGAACAGCCGGCCAGGCAAAGGAAGGCGGCAAGGGCCATTCCCCCTGCCTTGCCGTGCCGCACCATCGACCACATGCCGTTCAACCCCGGCACCACGACGAAGTTACGATCCCAGCCAACGATCACTCGCCCGGATAGGCGATATCGGCCCGCCGGTTCTTGGCCCAGCTTTCTTCGCTATGCCCTTCAGCCACGGGCTTCTCGCTGCCGTAGCTGACCGTCTCGATCTGCTCGCCCGGTACGCCGTAGGCGGCCAGCGCCTGCCGGGTCGCATCGGCGCGACGTTGGCCCAGCGCGAGGTTGTATTCGCGACTGCCCCGCTCGTCGGTATTGCCGCGAATGGTGATCTTCACACCCGGCTTCTTCGCCAGGAACTTGCCGTGTGCCTCGACCACGGAACGATAGTCCTGCTTGACGATATTGCTGTCCAGGTCGAAATACACGCTGCGCTTGGAAAGCGGGTTGGCCGGATCATGCAGGGCGGCGAGTTCCGCCGCGCTCAAGCCACTGGGAGCCGTCGGCTGCGCGGTCACCGGAGCGGGCGCCGGCGGCGCCGCGACGCTGCTGGCGGCCGGGGCATTGCCGGTGGTGGAACAGGCGGCAAGCAGACAGATTGCCGTCGAAAGAATGCTGAGTTTGAATGTATTGGACATGACTTATCGATCAATGGAGTGGGTATCGGCGACCGAAACGGGACGCCAACGGAAGCGTGCAAACAGGTTTATTCATCCATCAGCCTAAGTCGGGTGACCGGGCCTGGATCGTTCATTGCTAGCACATGACGTGCCATCAACCAACTTGCTAATTCCATGTTTTCATTGCAGAAAATCGGCGCCGGACGAATACTGGCGGAGGGCTTTGTTGCAACATGAAACACACTTTTGCTGACAGCATTCAACTACCCGCCAAGCCTTTGAACTTTGGCCAATTTTTATCCTCAACTTCAAGTTGCATAACGCAACGCAAAGCGTTTCACACTTCAACACAATGAAAATATTCGCGCCGCTCCATGCAAAAATCCTGTTCGGCTACGCGGTACTGGGGCTGCTGTTCGTCGCCTTTGTCGCCAATTCGCTGATCCAGTTTGATTTCTTGCGGACCACCCTGGAGAAGCACCGGGAAATTCTGGCTTTTTTCGATGAACTGAGGGACGCGCGCCGCCTCGAAAAAAACTTCCTGCTCTACGAAAAGCCGGCCGACTTGCACGATGCGCTCGACAAGGCGAATGCGGCGACCCTGATATTTGCCGGTATCGCCCGGAGCAGCAGCGAGGTTTCGGGCGATGAAGCGAACCTGATCGGCGACTATCGCGACCGACTGCAGGAGCTTCTGCAGGCTCCGGAGCACAACGCCGGCAACGAGGCACTGCTGCAGGCGATCTACCTGAGCGGCGGCCACGCCCTGAAACTCGGCGAACGCCTGGATGCCGCGTCGCAACAGGCCGTGCAGGAGGCCATCCAGCATCACGAACAGAACCTGCGGCGAACCATCTGGGTCAGCCTGCTGCTCGGCCTGGTGGTCGGCGTGCTGGTGACCCGAAGTGCGGTGCGCCCCCTGCGCGAAATCGAGAAGAAGCTGGCGAAAGTGGCCAAGGGCGAGACCGGGCGCATCGAAGGCCAGGAGACCGGCGGCGAAGTCGCGTCGCTGACCCGCTCGATCAACGAAACGCTGCAGGAACTGGAAATTCGCCAGACGTCGCTGGCCCGCTCCTCGCGCCTGATGGCCCTCGGCACCATGTTGTCCGGCGTGGCCCATGAACTGAACAACCCGCTCTCCAACATCTCCTCGTCCGGCCAGATCCTGCAGGAAGAATGGCGCGAACTCCCCGCGGCGGAGGTGCAGCGCCTGTTGAACCAGATCGACGACCAGGTGCTGCGGGCCAAGCGCATCGTCTCCGCCCTGCTCAACGGCCCCGAACGCAGCGAACTGCAGATAACCCGGGAAAACGTCTCGCACCTGCTCGCCGAAGCGCTCGCCCTGCTACGCACCGGCATTCCGGAAGGCGTCGGCATCAGTGTCGCGCTCGACCCGAAGATCGAGGCATTTGTCGACCGCCCCCGCTTTCAACAGGTATTGATCAATGTCATCAGGAATGCCGTCGATGCGGTCGGCCAGCAGGGCGCGATCGCCATCCGGGCGTGGCGGGAAGAATTCCCGGAAGGCTACGGCACCACCTTCGAGGTCGAGGATAACGGGGCGGGCATCCCCGATCATCTGGCCTCGCGCATCTTCGACCCGTTCTTCACCACCAAGCCTGCCGGCCAGGGCGTCGGCCTGGGACTGTACATCGCCCATGAAATCGTCGCCGAGCACGGCGGAACGATCACCGCCGAGGCCGGAGCGCAGGGCGGCACACGGGTCTGGATTCACTTGCCCGACCCGCCCGCCGCCCTGGGGAGCCAGGCATGACTGAAACACGAATCCTCGTCGTCGACGATGAAGAAATCGCCCGCCAGAACCTGGCGCACGTACTGAGCCGCGAAGGCTGGCTGGTCGACACGGCGGCCAATGCCGAGCAGGCCGGCGCCTTGCTCCGCCAGCAGGATTACCAGCTGGTGCTGACCGACTTGCGCATGCCCGGCCTGGATGGCCTTTCGCTGCTGCGCGACATTCGCAAGCAGCATGCGTGCACCGAAGTCATCGTCATCACGGCGCATGCCACGGCGAGTTCGGCGGTCGAGGCCATGCGTTCGGGCGCCTTTTTCTATATTGAAAAACCTTTCCGCCTTCCCGAGGTCCGGAAGATCGTCCAGGAGGCGCTGGAAAAAAGCCGCCTGAAAAGCGAAAACGCCGCCCTGAAGATCGAACTTTCCAAAGTCGGCGCCACCCGGCAGATCATCGCCAGCTCCGGGATCATGACCCAGACGCTGCGCACGGCAACGCAAATCGCGCCCACCGACTGTACGGTGCTGGTGCACGGCGAAACCGGCAGCGGCAAGGAACTGATCGCCCGCCATCTGCACCAGCACAGCGCGCGCCACCTGGCGCCCTTCATCGCGCTGAATTGCGGCGTGCTCTCCGACGAATTGCTGAGCAACGAACTCTTCGGCCACGAACGCGGCGCCTTTACCGGCGCCGCTGCGAGCAAGCCCGGTTTGCTCGAAGCGGCCGAAGGCGGCACCCTCTTTCTCGACGAAGTCACCGAGATGTCACCGGCCGTTCAGGTCCAGCTGCTGCGCGTGCTGCAGGAGCGGGAGTTCTTCCGTCTGGGCGGCCAGCAAGCGATCCGCTGCAATATCCGGGTCATCGCCGCCACCAACCGCGAGCCCGAAGAGGCCGTGGCCGCCGGCATCCTGCGCCAGGATCTCTACTTCCGGCTCAATGTCGTCGCCCTCCGGGTGCCGCCGCTGCGCGAACGGAAAGACGACATCCCGCTGCTCGCGCAGCATTTCATCGCCCGGCACGCGCTGCGCATGGGAAAAGCGGCGCCCCGGCTGGCGCCATCCGCCCTCCAACGCCTGCTCGACCACGATTTTCCCGGCAACATCCGGGAGCTGGAAAACGTCATGGAGCGCGCCGTCGCGCTGAGCACCGACGGCCACATCGATCCCGGCCTGCTCCCGGAAAACCTCGGCATGGCGTCGGCCGCAGCGCGCAACGACTTGGCCGGCGCCGCCACGCTGGCCGACGTCGAGCGGCAGCACGTACTGAAAGTGCTCGGCGACAGCGGCGGCAACAAGGCCCTGGCCGCCCGGACGCTGGGCATCGACCGGGTGTCGCTGTGGCGCAAGCTGAAAAGCTACGGCTTGAACTAGGCGGCGCCGCCGCGTGGCGATCGGCGGGCGCTTTCGCACAAGCGGCATCCCGGTCGCCGGCCTTGCGGGTAAAATCCGCCCCATGAAAACAGGCGATTCCCTTCCCGATCCCAGCATGCTGTCGCCGCTCGGCAAGGCCACGGCCTATCGCAGCGACTACGCGCCGGAACTGCTCTACCCGATTCCCCGCCAGCTCAAACGCGACGAACTGGGCATCGCCGGCGATGCGCTGCCTTTCATCGGCGAAGACCTGTGGAACGCCTACGAATTGTCCTGGCTCAATCCCAAGGGCAAGCCGGTGGTGGCGGTCGGCACTTTTCGGGTACCGGCCGACAGCCCGCAACTGATCGAATCCAAATCATTCAAGCTGTACCTGAATTCCTTCAACCAGACCCGCTTTGCCGACCCTGACGAAGTCGCCGCCATTCTCGGCCGCGATCTATCGGCGGCGGCCGGCGGCAACGTCCGGGTCAGGCTGGAACCCTTGTCCGGCCAACCTTCGGCTGGCATCGCGTATCCGCCGGGCGATTGCCTCGACGATCTCGATATCGCCTGCGACCGCTACTCGCCGGCCCCGGAACTGCTCGCCTGCGAGGATGGCCCGAGCGTCGAGGAAACCCTCTACTCGCACCTGCTCAAGTCGAACTGCCTGGTCACCGGCCAGCCGGACTGGGCGATGGTCGTCATCCGTTACCGCGGCCGGCCGCTGGCGCGGGCCGGGCTGCTGCGCTACATCGTCTCCTTCCGCCAGCACAACGAATTCCACGAACAGTGCGTCGAGCGCATCTTCACCGACCTGCTGCGCCATTGCCGGCCGGAGTCGCTGGCCGTCCATGCCCGCTACACGCGGCGCGGCGGCCTCGACATCAATCCCTTCCGCAGCACCGGCGAATTCGGCCCGCCGGACAATGTGCGGGAAATTCGCCAGTAAGCTGAATTCAACGAAGCGGCGGCCCGGCCCAGGCGCGTTCCCGGACATCCTCCCGCGGCCGGGCGCGCTTCGCCTGGGCCACCTGCACGATGCGCCCGAACGGGAAGACGTTGAGCAAACGCAAGCCGGCCACCGACGACAGGCTAGCTACCGTGCGCCGGGCCTCGATGATGATTTCCTGCATCATGCTGCGATCGCCGCCACCGCCGGTTTCCTGGACCAGGGTCAGCCGGTGCAGCGCGTAGAGACCGAGGACGCTGGCAAGCAGGAAGAAGAAATCCCAGTGGCGCAGGCGCAGCGTGATGAACTCCAGGGCTTCCGGGCCGCTCGTCCAGCGCAGCACCAGCGAAAGTTCGCGGGCCGCGAAGTCGTCGGCGAACAGGCCGCCGATGATCGGCGCAATGCCGGCCGCCAGCGAATTGACCAGGCTGCCTGCCGCCAGGTAGGCCGTGCCGCGCCCGCGCGGCGCCAGCTTGAGGCCGATGTTGCCGGCCGCCAGCGTCACGCCGGCCACCGCACAGCCCATGACCAGGTGCAGCACGATCAGCAGCACCGTCATCGCCGTCCGGTTTCCCGAGCCGGAAACCGGGATCCACGCGAAGATGCTGAGCAGGAAGACCGGCGCGCACAGGCGTAACACCGCCTTGTTGCTGAAACGGTCGGCCAGCTCGCCCCATTTGCGCAAGGTCAGCACATTGGCCAGCTGGCTGGTGACCATCATCAGGGTCACGAAAGTCATGTCGTAGCCGAGCTGGGACACCAGATAGACGGTGAAGAACGGCGCCGCCAGATTGGTGGCGAACTGCCAGGCGCCGAGGAACCAGATCAGACGCCGAAAATTCCAGTCGCCGAAAGGCTCGGCCAGCATGCGCCCGAGATGGATCTGGCGCTGGGCAGGCGCCATCCGGGGCTCCGGCACCTGCGTCAGGTACCAGGTGCTCACCGCCCCGGCGGCGGCGCCGAGCAGGAACAGCAGGCTGTAGGCGGATGCCGGCTGCGCGGGGCGGAAACGCCCCCACCAGTCGATGAAAAAGCCCGCCCCGAAACCGATGACCATGGTGAAACTGGTCGCATAGAACAGGCGATTGGCGAAGAAAGCGCCGAGCCGCTGCTCGGGTACCAGGTCGTGCATCCAGGAATTCCAGCTGCAGGCCGCCATCGCGCCCAGCGCCGAACTGATGCCGATGCCGGCAATGAGCAGGAACTGGGCGGTTTCGTGACTCTCGATGAACGGCAGGAAGGCGAGCGGCACCAGCAGCAGGCGGCTGAACGAGACACAGAGCACGGTGATCCGGCGCCGGGCGCGCAGCCGTTCAACAAGCAGGATGGTCGGCACCTGGGCAAGTTGGGCGAGGAAAGGCACGGCGGCGAGCAGGCCGATAATGAAATTGGAAGCACCCAGCGCCAGGCCGTAGCCGACCAGCAGCACCCCCGCCGTCAGCGACCCGGAAACCTGGGCATAGACGGCATCGCGGACCAGATGGCTCAGCCCGTTTTCAAGTTCGCTGGCGGAAATCTGCTCGACCGGTGCCAATAGCATGTCATCTCCCTTTGCTGAGGACGCTTTTCAGGGACCGCCCGCGCCAAGGCGAGTTCCGGCCGTGGCGTGAATGGCGCATGCCGGACGCGGCGGCGGGATTTTCCGGGTGCCATTGCTGCGCCCGGCAAGGCCGAATGGCGGCGGATTGGCGGCTAGCGGCCGAGGCGCTCGATCGCCGGCAGGAAGACTTCCGTCACCACGACCCGCTGGGCGCCGAGGCGATGCATGGAGCGCCGGGCCCACAGGTATTTCCCGGTCGGACCGAGAGCGGCGGCCCGCTGGAACAGCGGATGACGGCTATCCAGCCGGCGCAACTCGATGCCGCCGCGCCTGAAACCAGGATGCGAGAAAAGCAGCGAGCCAAGCGACCGGCTGCCCAGCCGGCACAGCCAGCGGCTGAGGCGCCCGCGGCTGGCGGTCGCCAGCGTGGTATGCGCGAAGATCACCGGCACGCCGTCGCATTCGAGAGCCACTTCGCGCACCCAGGCCGGCTGCCGCCCATCTTCCGGCACCAGTCCGTCATCGGCCAGCGGCCGGCCCTTGCCGAAATGCAGCAGACGGACGCGGAATTGCCGGCAATGGCGCTGACAGCGTGCCGTCAGGGAATCCGGCTCGGTCAGCCAGGAAGCCAGTACGGCACCAGGAGGCTGCCCGGTCAGGCGGTTTCGCCACTGATCGGCCCTCACTGCGGGCGCGGCGCCTTGTCCAGTCCGTTCAGCTTGGTGCCGGCTTTCAGGCCGCGCTGGGCGAACCAGCCGAGATTCATTTCCAGCGCATAGCGGGCCGGGCGGCGGGCGCAGTGATTGTCCTCGGTCTGCGGCTGCATGTCCTCGATATTGATGATCTTGCCTTCGTCGTCGAGGAAAGCCACCGACAGCGGCAGCAGCGTGTTGCGCATCCACATGCAGTGCGTGTTGTCCTGCGGGAAGACGAAGAGCATGCCGTGCTGCGGCGCCATCTCCCGGCGCTGCATCAAGCCCAGTTGCCGGTTGCGGTCGTTGGCCGCGACTTCCGCTTCGATGCGGTGAAAGCCCGCCGTCAGTTCGATCATCGGCATGGCGTTCTGGGCGAGAGCGGAGGCACTGAGGGCCAGGCCGCCGAGCATGGCGAACAGGGTTTTCTTAGTCATTGAACTTTCCTTGCAAATCCTTGATGGAACCTTCGATCAACCGCCACTGCCCGGGTGCCAGGCCGGCCAGGTCGGCGCCGCCGATCGCCGCCCGGACCAGGCGCAGCGTAGGATAGCCGATGGCGGCTGTCATCCGCCTGACTTGCCGGTTCTTGCCTTCGGAAATGCGGATTTCCAGCCACGAGGTCGGAATCGACTGGCGGAAGCGGATCGGCGGATCGCGCAACCAGAGTCCGGCCGGCTCGTCGATGCGGCGGACCTTCGCCGGCTTGGCAGTGAAATCCGACAATTTGATACCGGCCCGCAGGCGGTCGAGATCGCTTTCCGCCGGCACCCCTTCGACCTGCGCCCAGTAGGTCTTTTCCAGCTTGTGTTTGGGGTCCGCAATGTGCGCCTGCAACTTGCCGTCGTCGGTCAGGATCAGCAAGCCTTCGCTGTCGGCATCCAGCCGGCCGGCGACATAGACGCCCTTGACCGTGATGAATTGATCCAGCGCCCGCCACTTGCCCTCCGGTGTAAACTGGCTGAGCACGCCGTAAGGCTTGTTGAAAAGAAGGATACTGGCCAAATCCGGCCCCGGGTGAGCTGTCGAGCCGGCGATTCTAGCCGAGCGCAGGCGCCCCGGGAAACCCGAAAGCCGCCAGATACGCCAAAACCACCGGTTTGGCAGGGCAAGCACGAGCCTTGCGGTATACTTGCAAGATGACTGCCAATGCACAAAATACCGCCGGCACCGAACTGGCGCTCCCCAGCCGCTGGGCGGCCGAAGTCGAGCCCAGGCTGGCGAACGGGGAAACCATCCAGGCCTGGGTCAACATCGATCTCGATGCGCGGCTGAAATTTGCCGACGGCCTGGTCGTCGTCACCGACCGCCGCCTGCTGGCCTGCCCGCCTGGCCAGGCGCAATGGGAGGAATGGCCGCTACATGCCGGCCTCCGGCTCAACCACATCGACCACGCCGGCGTCGGCACGCTTGAACTCCTCGACGACCAGGGGCGCCTGGCCTGCTGGCGTTATACGCTGGGTCACAACCTGGCGGCGCTGCGCGTCATCGCCGAATTCGAGCTGCACCTCGAAAGCCTGCGCAGTGGCCGGCCGGTCGAGCGTTCGCTGGAGGACTTCTGCCCGAAGTGCAAGGCGCCGCTCGAACCGGGCCAGGACGAATGCCCGATCTGCACCCGCGAAACCACGGTGCCGCCCTCCACCTGGACGCTGTTCCGGCTCTGGCGCTTCGCCCGTCCCTACCGCTGGAAACTGCTCGCCGGCTTCACGCTGACCCTGCTGTCCACCGCCGCCACGCTGGTCGCGCCCTACCTGACCATGCCGCTGATGGACAAGGTGCTGATCCCCTTCCAGAACGGCAAGCCGATCGACTGGAGCCTGGTCACCCTCTACCTCGGCGGCCTGTTCGGCGCCGCGTTCTTCGCCTGGCTGCTCGGCTGGCTGCGTACCTACATCCTGGCCCTGGTTTCCGAACGTATCGGCCGCGACCTGCGCACCACCACCTACGAACACCTGCTCCACCTGTCGCTGGAATATTTCGGCGGCAAGCGCACCGGCGACCTGATGGCGCGGATCGGCACCGAGACCGACCGCATCAACGTCTTCCTGTCGCTGCACCTGCTCGATTTCGCCACCGACGTGCTGATGATCGTGATGACCGCCGGCATCCTGTTCTCGATCAACCACTGGCTGGCGATCGTCACGCTGGTGCCGCTGCCCTTCATCGCCTGGATGATCCACTACGTGCGCGACAAGCTGCGCACCGGCTTCGAGAAGGTCGACCGGGTCTGGGCCGAAGTCACCAACGTGCTGGCCGACACCATTCCCGGCATCCGCGTCGTCAAGGCCTTCGCCCAGGAAAAGCGCGAAGCCGAGCGCTTCCGCGAAGCCAACGGCCGCAACCTGGCGATGAACGACCGCCTGAACAAGACCTGGTCGCTGTTCTCGCCGACCGTCACGCTGCTCACCGAAGTTGGGCTGCTCGTCGTCTGGGCCTTCGGCATCTGGCAGATTTCCCAGGGCGACATCACGGTCGGCGTGCTTTCCGCCTTCCTCGCCTACATCAGCCGCTTCTACACCCGGCTCGACTCGATGAGCCGCATCGTCTCGGTGACCCAGAAAGCGGCGGCCGGCGCCAAGCGCATTTTCGACATTCTCGACCACGTCTCCAGCGTGCCGGAACCGACCAATCCGGTGCATCTCGGCAAGGTCGAAGGCCGCCTCGAACTGAAGAAGGCCAGTTTCCGCTACGGCACCCGCGCCGTCACCCGCGATGTCGACCTGGTCATCGAACCGGGTGAAATGATCGGCCTGGTCGGCCATTCCGGCTCCGGCAAGTCGACGCTGGTCAATCTGATCTGCCGCTTCTACGACGTCACCGAAGGCGCCGTCTTCATCGACGGCGTCGATGTCCGCTCGGTGCCGGTCGCCGAGTTCCGCCGCAACATCGGCCTGGTGCTGCAGGAGCCCTTCCTGTTCTTCGGCACCATCGCCGAGAACATCGCCTACGGCAAGCCGGATGCTTCGCGCGCCGAGATCATCGCCGCCGCCCGCGCCGCCCACGCCCACGAATTCATCCTGCGCCTGCCGCACGGCTACGACTCGCTGGTCGGCGAACGCGGCCAGGGGCTGTCGGGCGGCGAGCGCCAGCGTATCTCGATCGCTCGCGCCCTTTTGATCGACCCGAAAATCCTGATCCTCGACGAAGCCACTTCCTCGGTCGATACCGAGACCGAGAAGGAAATCCAGAAGGCGCTCGACAACCTGGTCCGTGGCCGCACCACCATCGCCATCGCCCACCGGCTGTCCACGCTGCGCAAAGCCGACCGGCTGGTCGTCATGGACCGTGGCCGGCTGGTCGAACTGGGCAACCACGACCAGTTGATGGCGGCCGAAGGCCACTACTACAAGCTGTACCAGGCACAGGCCCGCAATGTCGACACCGAGGCAGAAATGCCGCGCAACGTCGAAGCGCCCAAGGAGATTGCCAAATGACGACGCCGGATTTCACCCTCGCTCGCGACGCCTACGGCCAGCTGGTGCTGACCGACCGCCACGGCGAAACCCACGGCGGCGTCGTCCCCGTACGCGCCTTTCCGATTGCGTCCCCGGACGAAGGCATCGCGCTGGTCAATGGCGAAGGCCATGAAGTCGGCTGGGTCGACCGCTTGACCGATCTCCCGCCGGCCTTCGGGCAACTGCTCGAGGAAGAACTGGCCAGCCGCGAATTCGTGCCGGAAATCGAACGCATCGTCGACGTCTCCAGCTTCGCCTGCCCGAGCACCTGGCAGGTCGCCACCAACCGCGGCAATGCGGCGCTGGTGCTGAAAGGCGAGGAAGACATCCGCCGTCTGTCGCAGACCCGGCTGCTGATCGCCGACAGCAACGGCATCCAGTTCCTGATCCGCGACACGGCGACGCTCGACCGGCACAGCCGCAAGTTGCTCGATCGTTTCCTGTAACGGCCGGTAGCGGCCTGTGACATTTTTTTGTCACAGGTCAGCCACGGGCCAAAGAAAGCGTTAATAATTCCAGTTGCCCCATAACAATTTCTCACAGTGGACGGAGCTGGGCGAAGAAAGCATGAAGAAAAAAGACATCATCATTCGGGACATCATTCCCTTGCGTGGCCCGAACATCTGGACGTATCGCCCGGTGCTCGAAGCCTGGGTCGATATCGGCGAACTGGAGGACTATCCCTCCAACAAGATTCCCGGTTTCTACGAACGACTGTCGGCCTGGCTGCCGACGCTGATCGAACATCGCTGCAGCTATGAGGAACGCGGCGGTTTCCTGCGCCGGGTCCAGGAAGGCACCTGGGCCGGCCATGTCCTCGAACACGTCACCCTTGAATTGCAGAACCTGGCCGGCCTGCCCGGCGGTTTCGGCAAGGCGCGCGAAACCTCCGAACGCGGCGTCTACAAGGTCGCAGTCCGCGCCTGGCACGAGGAAGTCACCCGCGCCGCGCTGGCCAGTGCCCGCGACCTGATCATGGCGGCCATCGAGGACCGGCCCTTCGATGTCGCCGCCACCGTCGAGGAACTGGGCGACATGGTCGATTCCAAATGTCTCGGCCCGTCGACCGCCAGCATCGTCGATGCCGCCGACGACCGCGACATCCCGACCATCCGCCTGCTCGACGACGGCAACCTGGTGCAGATCGGCTACAGCGCCGCCATGCGCCGTATCTGGACGGCGGAAACCGACCGCACCAGCGCCATTGCCGAAACCATTTCCCGTGACAAGGACCTGACCAAGTCGCTGCTCGAATCCTGCGGCGTGCCGATTCCCGAAGGCCGCGAAGTGAAGAGCGCCGAAGATGCCTGGGATGCCGCCGAAGATATCGGCCTGCCGGTCTGCGTCAAGCCGGTGGACGGCAACCACGGCCGTGGCGTCTTCATCGACGTCAAGACCCGGGAAGAAGTCGAGAAGGCCTATGCCATCGCCGTCGAGGAAGGCTCCGGCGTCCTCGTCGAACGCTCCATTCCCGGCACCGAACACCGCCTGCTGGTGGTCGGCGGCAAGCTGGTCGCCGCCAATCGCGGCGACATGGTGATGGTCACCGGCGACGGCAAATCGACGGTGCGCGAACTGATCGAGAGCCAGGTCAATTGCGACCCGCGCCGCGGCCCGACCGAACTGCATCCGCTCTCCAACATCCGTATCGATTCCGCCGCCCGCATGGAACTGGCGCGCCAGCACCTCGATCCCGAATCGGTGCCGGCCAAGGAACGCGAAGTGCTGATCCAGCGCAACGCCAACCACGCCTTCGACGTCACCGACGACGTGCATCCGGAAACTGCGGCGTTGGCCGCGCTCGCTGCCCGCGTCATCGGGCTGGACATCGCCGGCATCGATCTCGTCTGCGAAGACATTTCCAAGCCGCTCGGCGTCCAGGGCGGCGCCATCGTCGAAGTCAATGCCGGCCCCAGCCTGCTGATGCACCTGAAACCGGGCATCGGCAAGCCGCGCCCGGTCGGCAAGGCGATTGTCGACAACCTGTTCGGCAAGAACGAAACCGGCCGCGTGCCGCTGGTCGGCGTCACCGGCACCCACGGCAAGACCGAAGTCGCCAAGCTGGTCGCCCACCTGATCTACATGTCGGGCAAGCATGTCGGCCTGGCCTGCAGCGATGGCGTCCACCTCGACCGCCGCCATGTCCAGAAGAGCGATGCCGCCAACTGGACGGCCGGCCATCGCCTGCTCCTCAACCGCGCCGTCGAGGCCGCCATCATCGAGAACGGCGCCCGCGTCATTCTCGGCGAAGGCCTGCCCTACGACCGCTGCTCGGTCGGCATCGTCACCAACATCGATCCGGCGGCCGAAGACCTGTCCCGGTGGGATGTGCAGCCGGACGGCGGCGAATATTTCACCACCTTCCGCAACACCTACCGGACCCAGGTCGATGTCGTGCTGCGTAATGGCTACGCCATCCTCAACGCCGCCGACGCCACCGTCGCCGAACTGGCCAGCTATTCGGATGGCGAAGTCATCTTCTTCGCCGGCGACCCGGACTGTGCCGCCATGGCCGCCCACCTCGCCGAAGGCAAGCGCGGCGTTTTCGTGCGCGATGGCCGTATCACGCTGGCTTCCGGCGGCAATGAGATCCGCCTTTGCCGCCTGGGCGACGTGCCGCTGATCGGCAAGGCCAAGGAAGCGACCACCATCGCCAACGTGCTGACCGCCGTCGCCGCCGGCTGGGCGCTCGGCCTGACCCAGGAGGTGATCAGCACCGCGATCAAGACTTTCGGTCTCGAACTACCCGACCCCACTGCCCTGCTGCCGCAATCAGCCCGCAAGCTGCAGACCGCAGCCCGAAAATAACAAGGATTCAGCGTCATGGACGTTTCCCGCATTCGTGCCCTGCGCGGCCCCAACCTGTGGAGCCGCCACACCGCCATTCAGGCCATCGTCACCTGCGAAGGTGACGAGTGTGCCATTGCCGACCTGGCCAATTTCGAGCCGCGCCTGCGCGAGCGCTTTCCGGCCCTCGGCGACCTGATCCCGGCCGATCACCTCGATACCGTCTCCATGGCCCACGCCCTGGAATTCGCCGCCCTCGGCCTGCAGGCCCAGGCCGGCTGCCCGGTGACTTTCAGCCGGACGGCGCAGACCGTCGATACCGGCGTCTACCAGGTGGTCGTCGAATACACCGAGGAAGAGGTCGGCCGGCTGGCTTTCGAGCGTGCCGAGCAACTCTGTCTGGCAGCCCTCAATGACACGCCTTTCGACCTCGATGCCGTGCTCAAGGAATTGCGCGATCTCGACGAAGACATCCGCCTCGGCCCGTCGACCGGCGCCATCGTCGCGGCCGCCACGGCGCGCGGCATTCCCTATCGCCGCCTGACCCAGGGTAGCCTGGTGCAGTTCGGCTGGGGCAGCAAGCAGAAACGCATCCAGGCCGCCGAAACCAGCTTCACCAGCGCCATTGCCGAAGCCATCGCGCAGGACAAGGAACTGACCAAGAACCTCTTGCACGCCGCCGGCGTCGCCGTGCCGCTCGGCCGGCCGGTCGTTGACGCCGACGATGCCTGGGCCGCAGCGCAGGAAATCGGCCTGCCGGTCGTCGTCAAGCCGCGCGACGGCAACCAGGGCAAGGGCATTTCGGTCAATCTGACCAGCGAAGCCCAGGTCCGCAAGGCTTTCGCCGTCGCCGAGGAATTCCGCGACGACATCATGGTCGAGAAATACCTGCCCGGCCACGACTACCGCCTGCTGGTCATCGGCGACAAGCTGATCGCCGCCGCCCGGCGCGATCCGCCGCTGGTCATCGGCGATGGCACGCACACCGTGCGCGAACTGGTCGATATCGTCAATCGCGACCCGCGCCGCTCGGACGGCCACGCCACGTCGCTGACCAAGATCCGTTTCGATGAAATCGCCCTCGCCCGTCTCGCCGAGCAGGGCTACCAGGCCGATTCCGTGCCGCCGCGGGGCAGCCGCGTCGTATTGCGCAACAATGCCAACCTGTCCACCGGCGGCAGCGCCACCGACGTCACCGACGACGTGCATCCGGAACTCGCCGCCTGCGCCGTCGCCGCGGCGCAAACGGTCGGCCTCGACATCTGCGGCATCGACGTCGTCTGCGACACCATGCTCAAGCCGCTCGAAGAACAGGGCGGCGGCATTGTCGAATGCAATGCCGCGCCCGGCCTGCGCATGCACCTCGACCCGTCCTTCGGCAAGGGCCGCGCCGTCGGCGAAGCCATCGTGAACATGATGTTCCCGGCCGGCGACAATGCCCGCATCCCGGTCGTCGCCATTGCCGGCACCAACGGCAAGACGACGACCAGCCGCCTGATCGGCCGCATTTTCGAAAGCCAGGGCCTGCGCGTCGGCATGACCAGCACCGACGGCGTCTATATCGAAGGCCGGCGCACCGACAACGGCGACTGTTCCGGTCCGCGCAGCGCCCGCAACGTGCTGCTGCACCCGGACGTCGATGCCGCCGTCTTCGAAACGGCTCGCGGCGGCGTGCTGCGCGAAGGTCTCGGCTTCGACATGTGCGACGTGGCGGTGATCACCAACATCGGCCTCGGCGACCACCTCGGCCTGAACTTCATCACCACGGTGGACGAACTGGCCGTGGTCAAGCGCGTCATCGTCGAAAACGTCGCGCCCAATGGCACGGCCGTGCTCAATGCCGCCGACCCGGTGGTCGCCGCCATGGCCCACCACTGCCACGGCAACATCATCTTCTTCGCCCGCGACCGGATGAATCCGGTGCTCGCCACCCATCTCGCCCAAGGGAAGCGCGTCGTCCATGTCGAGCGCGACGCCATCGTCTGCGGCGAAGGGCGCAAGAAACAGCGTATCCCGCTCGCCAACATCCCGCTCACCCGCAACGGCACGATCGGCTTCCAGGTCGACAATGCGATGGCCGCCATCGCCACCGGTTGGGCACTCGGCTATTCCTGGGAAGTCATCGAGCGGGCGCTGTCCGGTTTCGTCAGCGATGCGCAGACCGCCCCCGGCCGCTTCAACGTCTTCGATTACAAGGGGGCGACGCTGATCGCCGACTACGGCCATAATCCGGATGCTATCCAGGCACTGGTCGGGGCCATCGACAACATGCCGGCGGTGCGCCGCTCGGTGGTGATCAGCGGCGCCGGCGACCGGCGTGACGACGATATCCGCCAGCAGACGGAAATTCTCGGCGACGCTTTCGATGACGTCATCCTCTACCAGGACGCCTGCCAGCGCGGCCGCGAAGACGGCGAAGTCATCGCCCTGCTGCGCGACGGCCTGGCCAACGCCGGACGGACCAAGCACATCGAAGCGATCAATGGCGAGTTCATCGCCATCGACGCGGCACTCGGCCGCCTGCGCCCGGGCGACCTCTGCCTGATCCTGATCGATCAGGTTGAGGAAGCGCTGGCCCACATCGCCCAACGGATCGCGGCCGCGGCCTGAGGCGGCCTCCCACCGTGAACCGGGCTGCCGGTCGATGCCAGTAGGCAACGGCCCGCAGCCTGTTCTTTTGCCCCTCAGCCTGAGGCACAATGCGCCCATGAAAGAATACCAAGCACTCACCCCGGGCAAGGTCTGGCTGGTCGGCGCCGGTCCCGGCGACCCCGACCTGCTGACCGTCAAGGCCGCCCGCCTGATCAGCCGGGCCGATGCGGTCGTCTTCGATCACCTGGTCGGCGATGGCGTGATGCTGTTGCCGCGCGCCGATGCCCGTCGTGTCTACGTCGGCAAGCAGGCTTCGAAGCACAGCATGGCGCAGGAGGCAATCAACCAGTTGCTGGTCGACCTGGCGCGCCAGGGCTTGTCGGTCGTCCGCCTGAAAGGTGGCGACCCCTTCATTTTCGGGCGCGGCGGCGAAGAACTGGAAATCCTGCAGGCGGCCGGCGTACCCTTCGAAGTCGTCCCCGGCGTCACCGCCGCCGCCGGTTGCGCGGCCTATTCGGGTTTCCCGCTGACCCACCGGGCGCACGCCCAGTCCGTCACCTTCGTTACCGGTCACCTCAAGGACGGCACGGTCAATCTTGATTGGCCGGCCCTCGCCCGCCCCGCCCAGACCGTGGTCTTCTACATGGGCATCGGCGCCGCCGAGAAAATCTGCAAGAAAATGATCAGCCACGGCCTGCCGGCGACGACGCCGGCCGCGGTGATCCGCAATGGCACGCTGCCCGACCAGCAGACCCTGCTCGCCACGCTGGCCACCCTGCCCCGGCGCATCGTCGAATCCGGCATCAAGCCGCCGGCGCTAATCGTCATCGGCAGCGTCGTCGACCTCCATGCAAAACTCAACTGGTTTGAAGATCAATGAAACGCTATCTCTGCCTGCTCGCTTTCTGCTTCGCCACTGCGGCCCATGCCTATTCGGTAGATGAACTGCGCGAAGACTGCCAGGCCGCCGACAATTTCTTCAACGACAAGAAAGGCAGCGATCCTTACCAGTCCGTGCGCGGCACCCGCTGCATCGCCTACCTTGCCGGTTTTGCCGACAGTTACGCGGTCAGCGACTACCTGGCCGACAAGATCGGCATCAAGCTCAACGCCTTCTGCCTGCCCAACGACAGCGACCTCTCGCCCCGCCTGGTACGAGCCGTCCTCGCCCACCTCGAGCATCTGCCACCGAAACCGACCGGCAGTACGGCCATGCTGGTCGCCAGCGCACTGGCAAAATCGTTTTCCTGCCCGGATTCACTTGAACCAAAGAAGTGATTCGGAGATAATCCGCCCTCGATTTGCCCCGATGGCGGAATCGGTAGACGCAGCGGATTCAAAATCCGCCGCCGAAAGGTGTGCCGGTTCGAGTCCGGCTCGGGGCACCAGCACCAAGGCAGTACGAAGAAGGCCAGAAACCCAGGGAACAACAAGGGTCCTGGCCTTTTTTTCGTCCACTGTCACCCCCGAGGTCCATGCCCCGGGTGCACTGGGGCGTCTACAACGGGAGAGAACGTGAAACTCAAACCGAAACATATTCAGCCAATCATCATGGCTGGCATCATGGCCGGAATGATGACGGGGTTCGTGACCTGGCTGAACCTCGGCTTTCCCAACAACTTTTTTTCATTGTGGGGAAAAGCATTCGTAATCGCCTGGCCCCTGGCTTCCGGTGCCGCCTTTCTCGCAATTCCGGTGTCGGTAAAGCTGACGAGCAAAATCATTTCGGCGCTGGGAAACGAAAGTCGCTAGCAGATATCGTCGTGCTGGCCGGGAGGTATCTCGGGCAGCAACGGCCATATGCAGCCACAGGCGCGCCCTCCCGAAACGGCTGTTCAACAACCCATAGCAGCCAAACAATCGGTATGTAGCAGTGGCTAGTAACGCCGCTGGTCATGAGACGACATTTTGTAATCCTAGGCGGCTGTCACGCAGGACTCTCTCGGCAAGTGAATGACGCCGGTCTTGTAGTCAAAAGCGTAAAGATTGCCGTGACGGCCCCATTCGATAGCAATACGGAGTGCCTTTTCGGCCTCTCCTTCACTTAGTGTGAAGCACAGCATGCGCAGGAAGATTTCGTCCGGCAGGTCGCCGGAAGGGTCTCGTTCAACCGTCTGGCGGATGTAAGCCACCAGCGGCACATTGGCCATCAATTGCTTGCCAAATTGCACTTGGCGCTGCCCGTAATCGGCCTGGATGTACTCCTGGCCTAAGGGGGTTATAAGCATATCGCCGTCCATGATGTGGACAAACCCGAGAAGCGTCAGCGCACGGGTCGTATCCAGCAGTTCCTCATCCGTCAATTCGGAGCTATCGGCCAGCTTTGGCAAGTCTGCTCTGCCGGAGTAAGGGGCCTCTGCAAGGAGTTCCAGAACCCCCTCGATGCGTTTGCTATCCGCCGCAGGCAATCGGTCGCCCAATTGCAGCGTTACTTCCTTGGCGGTGACCCGGGCGGTGCGGATAGCGCCCGCGGTCATCAGGCCGTACACTTCATCGACCAGCGAACGGATTTGAAGACTGTCGTCTTGTCGTGGGCGCGGTAGGCCAATCGGCAATTCAGAGCGAATACGCCCCGGATTGCTGGCGAAGATGAGAACACGGTCGGCCATCATCACGGCTTCCTGAATGTTGTGCGAGACCACCAGAATCGCTTTGGTCGGCATTTTCCCTGCCTCCCATAACTCCAGGATGTCCTCTCGTAAGCGCTCACCGGTGAGTACATCGAGTGCGGAAAAGGCCTCGTCCATCAGCAGTACTTCCGGTTGCATTACCAGGGCCCGCGCAATGCCGACACGCTGGCGCATTCCTCCTGACAGTTCGCGTGGCAAGGCACTTTCAAAACCTGAAAGGCCGATGAGTTCGACGGCTTCCTGGGCCTGCTCAATGCGTTCCTTGGCGGGGACTCCCCGCGCTTCCAGGCCGATGGCCACATTTTCCTGAACCGTCAGCCAGGGAAACAGGGCAAAGGACTGGAACACCATGCTGATGCCGTGCGCCGGCCCGAACAAGGGCATGCCTCGATAGAGTACCCGGCCCCTATCGGAAGGAAGCAGCCCCGCCATGATACGGAGCATCGTCGATTTGCCAGAGCCGGACTGACCGAGCATGGCGACGATTTCCCCTTCGTTGAGCGTGAAATCGACGCCTTCCAGCACAGAGCGCGCCGACCCGTCCACCAGGCGGAAGGACTTGGAGACGGATTGAAGTTGGATGATAGGTGTAGTCATCGTAACTACCTCAGAAATGGAGACGGTTTTCGGCCATGGCATACAGCCGCCGCCAGACAAAATGGTTGAATCCCATCACGAAGACACACATCACGCAGATGCCCAAGGCAATGCGCGGGAAGTCGCCGGTCGCCGTCATTTGGGCAATATAGCTGCCGATGCCGGTCGCCTGCACCGTGGTATCTCCCCACGTCACATACTCGGCAACAATGCTGGCATTCCACGACCCACCGGATGCCGTGATGGCTCCGGTAACGAAGCTCGGGAAGATGGCCGGCAGCAGGTAGCGCCGCCACTTGAGCCAGCCCTTGAGGCCAAAGTTCTGGGCGGCATAGCGTAACTCGGTCGGAATCGTGGAGGCTCCGCCAATGACGTTGAACAAGAGATACCACTGGGTGCCGAGAATCATCAGGGGCGACAGCCAGATGTCGGGGTTAAGCTTGAAATGCACAATCGCCATCACGGCCACCGGGAACATGAGGTTTGCCGGGAAGGCGGCAAAAAATTGTGCAATGGCCTGGACGCGTTCGGCATAGCGCGGATTCAGACCAATCCACACGCCAATGGGCACCCAGATGACTGCGGCCAACGATAGCAGGATGACCACCCGCAGCAAGGTGCACAGGCCGAGGACGAAGACGTGCGCCACCTCGCCCCAGCCGACTTCCGTTTGAATAAAAACTGCCAGGGTCCAGATAGCGTAGAAAGCGCCGGCAGCGATGATAGCGTCCCAGATGCGCTCCGCTTTAGACGAGCGTGTTACCGGCTGCGCCCGCACCGAAGTACCGTCGTACGGTATCTTGAAAAGGCCGAACGAACGCTCGAATAACCTGACCATGGCACCGGTGATTGCCTTCAGACGCTCGGTCCGGCGCATCCAGGTCAGCAGCCAGGAGTCAGGGGTGCTCTCACTGCCAGACTCTTCAAAGCGGAACTTGTCAGCCCATGCCAAGAGCGGCCGGAAGAACAATTGGTCGTACAGGAGGACGCCAATGAGCATGGCGCCAATGGCCCAACCTATGGCCGTCAAATCCTTGGCCTCAATGGCCAGCGCAATATAGGACCCGATGCCGGGCAATTTGATGCTCTGATTGGAAACCGAGATGGCTTCGGAAGCGACCACGAAGAACCAGCCGCCAGACATCGACATCATCATGTTCCAAAGGAGACCAGGCATTGCAAACGGCAACTCCAGGCGCCAGAACCGCTGCCACCCGGAAAGCTGGAACACGCGAGAGGCTTCAACCAATTCAGACGGAATTGTCCGGAATCCCTGGTAGGCACTGAAGGCCATGTTCCAGGCTTGAGAGGTGAAGATGGCAAAGATGGCTGCGCACTCCACCCCCAAGAGGTTTCCAGGAAACAGGGCAATAAAACCCGTCACCGTGATGGAGAGAAAACCCAGAATGGGGATGGACTGGAGGATGTCGAGAAGCGGCACCAGAACTTTCTCCGCCACGCGGTACTTGACGGTCAATGCAGCGAAAACGCAACTGAAAACCATCGAAGCCCCCAGGGCAATGAACATACGCAAGGTGGTCCGCAACAGGTAGTACGGCAAATTCCACGGGTCGAGCGACAAGGACAGTGTTTCGCCCACCTCGTAGGGCGTGGCCATCTGGCGCGCACCGTAGGCCATCAGCACAAACAGGGCGAGCACCATGGGCAGGAGCACCCAGTCCCAACGATTGACCCCCGCCTCAACGACCGGGCGTGAGAAGAATTGCTTGATGTTTTTCATGTCCTTGCCATTCAGAAGCACAGGTTATCGGCATCCAGAGTCTTCCTCGAAACATGTTACTCGGTGGTACTGTGGCTCCAGAAGGCCTGGGTGATGAACGGCTGTCGTTGAGAACGTAGTCGCCGTTTTGCCTGGTCGGTAGGTCGGCTTTGTGGGGGCCACATTATCAACTACATGAGGGAAGTCGCGGCATTCTGCTTATGAAAGGAAGCAGACATTGTTCATGGCAGCCTCGAAGGACAGCTTTGGGTCGCAGGAGACCCGCTAGATTTTGGAAAGCTGCCACTGGGCCGATTGACCGGTAATGGGCTACCGCAACAGGCGGTAGTCGGCCAGAAACGAACTGTCGCCTATTCCGAGCAGCGGACGTTCAAAGGTCTGCTCTAATCGGAAAGCTGCCGGATGGCCTATTCGTGCTGCTCGGCCAAAGCAGACTTCCGCCTCGGCTCGGAATCGGGCAGCCGGCGCCGGCTACCTGCCGCTCGGCAAAGAATGGCCTTGAAGGGCAGCTGTCTATTTCAGCGCATACATGCTCCCGACCCAAAGCGGCACCTGGCCCCGCCGGCAAGTTTCCCGACTGATCTGCCGGCCCCCGTTACTTCAGGTTGCCGTCCAGGATCGGCCGTTCAGGCTCGGCCATCCTTCCCGCGTGCGCCAATGCCTGCAGGAAGGCGGCGATGGTGGTCGCGTACACCTCGTCATAGTGCGCAAAGGCGCCGCTAACGCCGACCACGATGCCATTGCGCCAGATTCCGCCGGCGAGCAAGGTATCGCCGGCGCGCAACAAATGCGGCGAGAGATGCTGGACGACCCGGCTGTCAACTCCCAGACGCCAACTGGTGCGTGCCTTGGCGAGGGCAAAAGCGGCGTAGTCGGCATCCGGGGGCGTTGTCGGCCCGAAGGTCTGCTCATGCAGTATCGCGTCCTCGAAAGCCGTTTGGCCCGGCAGTTGTGTGGGGTCCATGATCACCACATGGAGAAAGCCGCTGCCGATCAGTTGCCGATCATCCAGGCCGGCTTCGATCAGCGGCCCGGCCAGGTCGAGAGCGCGGCGGGCCATTGCATTGTCGACGTAATGACCGCCGGGCGGCTCGCCCGAATTCTTTGTCGGCGGGTAGGGATTCATGGTGCCTCCATGCGTGGCTTCGTCATTGGAGACCTATCCCGCCGGAGAGTTGCGCCCGATGGGGGGCGCAAATGGCCCAGATATCGGAACGTCTATTTAACCTACCGAACGAGGACAGCTTAGGGTCGATTTGAGCTGGTCAGGCCATATGTGATTCAGCAGTCGCCTGGCGCGAACATCTCGACGCCAGCCAGGCTTTATCCCGGCGGACCCCGCCGCCTTTTGCCGGAATGCCCACTGCGACTGATTTCGGGGCATGTCACGCGCTGATTGTTCGGCGCAATCCGCGCATTAACGTCCCGAGCACCGGGAGTTTCATGTACAGCTCTTCGGCGGCATCCCAGTAATCGCGGTGGTAATTGACCTTGCCATCGGCGTCGAACCTGAGATGCGAGACGCCGCGCATGACCTGCGCCCGCCCCCTGCCCCACCGGCGGAGGTGGAAATGAAATTCCCAGACCAGCATGGCGCCATTGGCATCCACAAGCCTTTCGGTAACGATGAAGCGCGGCTCGGCCACCTGGCTGAACATGTGCGTGAAAACGCGCTGGATGGCCGGCAGGCCGCGTACTTCGTTGAACGGGTCCTTGAACCAGGCATCGGCACTGTAGAAATCGGCAAAGCGCGCTATGCTGGCCGGCGAGAATTCGTTGTAGAAACGGATCAAGGCATCGAGCTTCATTTCAGGCTCCGGTAAAGCGGCGGATCAGCGGGAAATACCAGCCGTAGGGCAAGAGGGCGAAGACTTTCATCAGCCGCGTGAAGCGCTTCGGGAAGTGAATTTCAAAATCGCCAAGGGCCAGCCCCTCCACCATCGCCCGCGCCGCCTGTTCGGGGGTCAGCAGCGCCGGCATGGCGAAATCGTTTTTCGCCGTCAGCGGCGTCGAGACAAAGCCCGGATTGATCACCCAGACGCCGATACCCTTGGGAGCCAGGTCGAGGTGCAGCACTTCGGCGAAATGGATCAGCGCCGCCTTGCCCGGCCCGTAGCACAAGGCCCGCGGCAGGCCGCGATAGCCGGCGACACTGGCGACGAAGGCGATGCCACCGCCGGGACTCAGATCGGGCAGCACCGTTGCGGCGAGGCGCAGGGCGCCGTTGAAATTGACGGCCAGCACCTGCTCGGCGACGCCCAGATCGAAGTTGTCGGCCCGCATCGGCACGTAGTCGCCGGCCAGGTAAATGACGAGATCGATGCCGCCCCAATCCCGGAGCAGCTGCTCGCGGGCTCCGGCCAGACTGGCGACATCGATGGCATCGCAGGGCAGCAGCATGGCGTCGGCAATCCCGAGGGCCTGCAGCTTGTCGGCCCGCCGGGCCGAGAGCGCCAGGCGCGCCCCGCGGCCGGCCAGTTCGCGGGCGACGGCGGCACCAATGCCGGAAGAGGCGCCGACCAGCCAGACGCGCCGGCCCCGCCAATCGGCGATTTTCGGGTTCATCGCCGGACGAAGCTCAGCGTGACTTCGCCCAGGCGGAAACCCCATTTCGACATGCCGGCACGGTTGAGCATCACCTTGCCGTCGATGAGGAACATCCAGTCGTCGAAATCGACGTGATACACCTTGCCATCCACCGGCAATGCCAGCACGTAGCGCCAGTGCAAGGCGTTGCCGGCGACTTCGCCCACCGCCTCGCCGACGACATCGTCGGCCGTGCCGCGGAAACTGCCGTCGGGCTGTTTCTTCAGCGTCCAGACGCGGCGCGAGGTGCTACCGTCCGACCACTTGAAATTCTCGTCGAGCACACCGGTATCGCCCGTCCATTGGGCGTCGATGACGACATGGAAGCGTTTCTTCACCTCGCCCGAGCGTCCCTGGAACATGCCCCAGCCATCGAGCGTGCCGTTCAGGTAGATCTTCAGGTCGAGCACCGGCTGTTCGGCACGGTATTGTTCGATCCCGGTCGAGGCGCAGGCGTTCAGGCCGAGGGAAAGCGCTGCAACGGCAAGCAGTTTCATGATTGGATCTCCAGAGAATGACGCCAGCGCCAGAGCAGCACGCCAGCCAGCGCCTTGAAGGCGAGAGGCAACAGGGCATAGGCAAAGGTCAGGGCGGAATGACCGTCGCCGCTGCCCGGCACGTAGCCGAGCGCCCCGATCAGCGGCAGGGAAAGCCCGGCGGCCAGCGCCAGGTTGAGTTTGGCGACCAGGTTCCAGATACCGAAGCAGGCGCCCGCCTGCCCCTGACGCTCGCCGAGATCGGCGGCGATCGCCGCCGGCAGCGTCAGGTCGGCGCCCAGCGCCACGCCGGAGGCGAGACAAATCGCCGCAAACGACCACAGGTCGCCGCTGCCCAGCAGGCCGGCCCCGGCAAAGGCCAGAATCGACAGCCCGACGGCCGCCAGCCACGCCGCCACCCGGCCATGACGCCCGGCCAGCCGGAGCCAGAGCGGCAGGGAGGCGGCGCCGGCCATGAAATAGATCGCCAGCAACGGCCCGCTGGCCGATTCGAGTTGCAGCACATCGGCCACGAAAAACAGGAACAGCGTTGCCGGCAACGCCGCCGCAATGCCATTGGCGACGAAAACCAGCAGCAGGCGACGAAACGCCGGGTCGGCAAAAGCCCGGGACAGGCTGCGCAGCAGCGGCTGGCGAACGGGTATCGGGGGCACCCCGGGTGCCACGCCGAACAGGCTGATCAGCGCGGCCAGCAGCAGCAAGGGCGGCAACAACCAGCTAAGGCGGGAAACCCCCTCGTTCAGGCCGCTCGCCAGCACCGCCGGCAAGCCGGCCGCGAGCACCACGCCGAGCAGCCCGAAGCCTTCGCGCGCCGCCGTCAAGCGGGTGCGCAGCGCCGAAAAGCCGCCGATATCCGCCCCCCAGGCCTGGTAAGCCACCGTCGCCGCCGAAAAGCCAAGATAAGTCAGGGCCAGCGACAGCAGCAGCCAAAGCTCGACATGCCGGCCGGGCGGATTGAGCAAGGCGACGAAACCGACGCCGAACGGCACCAGCGCCATCGCCAGCATGCGCCGCCGGGCCACCCGGTCCGCCAGCCAGCCCAGCCAGGGATCGATTCCCGCATCGAACAGGCGTGCCCCGAGCAGGATGAAACCGAGCAGCGCCAACGGCATCCCGGTCACCTCGGCATAAAAGCGCGGCACATGCACATAGATCGGCAAAGCCGCGAAAGCCAGCGGCAGGCCAAGGAGGCCATAGGCGAGGATGCGGGCGGGGGTCACGGTCGGCCGCTCTCACCCGCCCCAAAGGCGGCAGCAGGACCACGGACCTTTTCCTTCACGGCGCAACGGGGCAACGCCGCCAGCGCGCGATGCCACATCCGCAAGGCGCACCCCGGGAAAATCACGATGCGCCCCCCGGAGAACGCCGCAACAATGCCTCGCGCAATTCCGGTGCACTCGTCCTCACATCCAGCCAGATGCCAAAGAAGGCCGCCGCGAAACCCGGTTCCGCTACGCTTCCCAGCCAGCGCCCGTTGAAATAAAAGCGCGCCGCCCCCGGCTGGTATTCGCCGAGAATGAAATCTCCCGCCCGCACATCCGGAAACAGCCCGACCATCAGTCGCTCCCAGCGCCCCAGCGTCGCTTCATCCACCACGCCCAGCTGGCGCATTTCCTTGACGCTGGCCGCGGCAATCGCCGCACCAGAAATACTGCGCCGGTAGGTCAGTTTCAAGGCCAGCGGCGGATGCAGCGGATTCTCTCCAGCCCACAGGGTCGCTTCATAAACCAGGAAACCGTGGCGCCGGAATTCACCGCTCCCCCATTGCTTCAGGCCGGCGAGAGGTTCGGTCGCAGCCAGGCTGGCCAGCGGCGCCGCCGCGAGGCCCAGCAACAGGCTGCGTCGTGACACCGAAATCCGCCGCTCGCCAGCATCTTCCGGCGATGCGACAGCAGGCGCCACCAGCCTAACGATGCGCGAGTTCAAACTGGACGACATCGACGTTCCCGGCCAGGAAGCCGGCCTCGCAGTAACACAGATACATGCGCCAAAGGCGGCGGAAATGCTCGTCGAAACCGAGTTTCTGGATTTCCGCCCACCTGGCTTCGAAGGCCTGTCGCCATTCGGCCAACGTGCGGGCGTAATCGGGGCCGAAAGCGTATTCACCATGGACGACCAGCCCCTGCTTCGCCGCGGCGGCGCGGAAGGCCGCCCGCGAGGGCAGCATGCCGCCGGGAAAGACGTATTGCTGGATGAAGTCGGTGCCCCGCCGGTAGCCGCCGAACAGATCGTCGCGGATGGTGATGCTCTGGATCATCGCCTTGCCGCCCGGCTTCAACGCCCGGGCAACAGTTTTGAAATAGGCGGGCCAGAAACGCTCGCCGACCGCCTCGAACATCTCGATGGAGACGACATGATCGAAGCTTTCCGTCGTGTCACGGTAGTCCTGCAGGCGCAGGTCGGCCTCCGGCACGCGCTGTTGCGCCCAGGCGAGCTGAGCCGGCGACAGCGTCATGCCACTCACCGCCAGGCCGCCGGCCACTGCCATTTCAGCGAATCCGCCCCAGCCGCAACCGATTTCCAGCACGCGCTGGCCCGGGTGCGTCGCAAGGTGATCGAGAATGCGCCGGTACTTGGCGTGCTGGGCTGCTTCCAGGGAACCATCGTCGACGTCACGGTAAATCGCCGCCGAGTAGCTCATGCTGGGATCGAGCCATATCTTGTAGAAATCGTTGCCCAGATCGTAGTGGGCCATGATGTTGCGCTTGCTGCCGGCCCGGCTGTTGCGGTTCAGCCAGTGGCGGAAACGTGCCGCCAGCAGGTTGCGCCAGGAACCGTACACGGCCTTTTTCAGAGCCTCGCGGTTTTGGGCGAGCAGTGTCAGCAGGCCGGTGATGTCCGGCGAATCCCAGTAGCCATCCAGATAGGCCTCGGCCAGACCGATGTCGCCGCGGGCCAGCACCATGCCGAAAGTCGCCTCGTCATGGACCTGCATCGTCACGCCGTGCTCGCCGTCGCCGAACAGCGTGCTGCTGCCGTCGGGCAGGCGGATTTCGAGCAGGCCGCCGCGCAGCTTTTCAAGCAGCGAGAAGACGAGGACGGTGTCGCGGACCGATTGTGGGCTGCCGCCCAGAGTCAGGGTGTAGTTCATTTTGTCGACTCCCGGAGAGGATGAGTAAGGTGAGCGCCCCGGAAAGGCACCCCTTTGAGCCAGAGTTTCAGGGCCTGCCAGTGGATTCGGAAAATCACCCCGGCGGTCAGGAAAGGCATGCGCAGGAAGGCGCCGAGCAGCGCCCTGCTCCCCCATCCCTGCGCCTTGCCGGAAATCGAGGTGAGCAGCAGTTCGCCCTCGGCATCGTCGTAATCGATACGTGCCACCGGCACTGGACGTTCGAGGTGGAAACGGAAACGGTAGCCCCCTTCAATCTCGTTGAAGGGCGAGACATGGAACAGCTTGGCGGCGCGCAACTGTTGACCATCGCGCAGCGGCGAGCCATCCGGGTTGTGCAGCAGGTAGTGGTGACGGCCGCCGAAAGTGTTATTCACCTCGGCCAGCACGGCGATCAGCCGACCCTGCCGGTCGTGGCAGTACCAGAAACTGACTGGATTGAAGACCAGGCTGCAGACGCGCGGGAAGGTCTGCAGCATGATTTCGCCGTCGTCGGGCAGGCCGTGTAGGCGCAACAGGCCCTGGATCCACGGTAGCAGCGGGCTGCCGTCGCGGGCACCGTGGTCGGCGCTGCGCAGGGAGAGCAGGTTCCAGTGGTCGATCGAAAAGATGCCGCAACGGGCTGCCGCCAGGTCGCGTACCGGCAGCCGGACGTAGAACACCGGATAGACGAAGGCATTGACCGCCGGACGCAGGCGCCGGTGCATGACATGGCCGAGAAAGAGTTGCGGGCCGGCGTTCATCGCCGTCTCAGGCACTGGCCGTTTCGCGCAGCAGACGGGCGACTTCGCCCTGCCACGGGGCGCGCGCGCCGAGGCCGTTGGCAACGCGGAGCGCCGACTTCAGGCCATCTTCGTGAAAACCGTAGCTACCCCAGGCGCCGGCCAACCAGATACCATTTTCTCCCTGGATGGCGGCGAGCTTCTGCTGGGCGGCGATGGCCGGTCCATCGAAAATGGGGTGGGCGTAGTCGAATTCGGCGATGACCTTCCCCGGATCGGGTTCGCGCGCCGGGTTCAGGGTGACGACGAGCGGCGTCTTGAAGGGCAGCGGCTGCAATTTGTTGATCAGGTAGGAAACGCCGACCGGCTGGTGCCCGGGATCACCCTCGCCGGCAAAATAGTTCCAGGCCGACCACAGCTTTTCGTCGCGCGGCAGCAAGGCGGCATCGGTATGCAGCACGGCACGGTTGGGCTGGTAGCGGATGGCGGCCAGTAGTTCGCGCTGCGCGTCGCTCGCCGAGTAGCCGAGGATGGCCAGCGACTGGTCGCTATGGCAGGCCAGCACGACCTGGTCGAAATGTTCGCGACCTGCCGCGTGCGTGACGCGCAAACCGCCGGCCTCCCGGGTAACCGCGCTGACCGGGCAAGCCAGGCGAATACGGGCACCGTTGGTCGCCAGTCGCCGGGTGATCTTGTCGACATACTGGCGGGCGCCGCCTTTCACCGTGCGCCACAGCGGACGGTCGAAAACCTGCAGCAGACCATGGTTCTGGCAGAAACGGATGAAGGTGGCGAGCGGCATGTCGCGCATCTGGCCGGTCGGGCAGGACCAGATGGCGGCAGCCATGGGCAGCAGGTACCACTCGGCGAAGGCGCTGGAGTAACGCCCGGCATCGAGGAAATCCTGCAGCGTGCGCTGATGCTCGGGATGAGTCGCCAGCCAGGCCGTGCTCTCGCGGTTGAAGCGCAGGATGTCGGAGAGCATGGACCAGAAGCTCGGACGCAGCAGGTTGCGCTTCTGGCCGAAAACCGTCGCCAGATTGCTGCCGGCCCATTCGAGATCGGGGTTCTGCAGGCTGACCGCGAACGACATCTCGGTCTCGACGCTGCTGACGCCGAGATGGGCAAACAGCGCGATCAGATTGGGATAAGTCTTCTCGTTGAAAACCAGGAAGCCGGTGTCGACCGGATGCGTCTTTCCTTCCAGCTCGACATCGACCGTATTGGTATGCCCCCCGAGATAACGGCCGGCCTCGAACAGGCAGACTTCATGCTCGCGGCTCAGCAGCCAGGCGCAGGCCAGGCCCGAGATGCCGGCACCGACGACGGCAATGCGTTGTTTTTTCATGTTTCTCTCTCCCGGTTTCACTTGAGGAATTCGTCGATGCGGGCGAGCAGGGCCTTGTCGTCCGGCTTGGTCATGCTGCCGAAGGCGACCACCTGACTGGCGTCGCGATTGATCAGGTACTTGTGGAAATTCCAGCGCGGCGGGCTGCCGGTGATCTCGGCCAGCTTCAGGTAGAAGGGGTTAGCGCCTTTTCCCTTCACCGTGCTCTTGCCGACCATCGGAAACTGAACGCCATAGGTCAGGCGGCAGAATTCGGCGATTTCCTGGCTGCCGCCCGGCTCCTGCTCGCCAAAATCGTTGGAGGGAAAGCCGAGGACGACCAGCCCCTTGTCCTTGAAGCGGGCATACAGCTTTTCCAAGCCGTCGTACTGCGACGTGAAACCGCAGTAGCTGGCCGTATTGACCACCAGGACGACCTTGCCCTGGAACTGGCAGAGCGGCATCGGCTGCCCATCGAGCAGGTTGGGGAAAGTGTGGTTGAGCAAGAACGGGCAGGTTGCTGCCGAGGCCGGTGACATGGCACCGAGGTAAATCAGGCCGGCGAGGCCGGCAAAACGTTTCAAGGCGGCAAACATGTTCAACTCCTTTGTGGTTTTGTCCTGGACAAATAGAACGTTTGTTCGTAAGATAAGCAGCAAACAGCCACTTGTCAACGGTTTTGTCTAACATTTGTTCAGGACAAATATGAACACGCTGCATTTCAATATTGCTGCCGTCGAACGCGACACCGGCTTATCGAAGGACGTCCTTCGCATGTGGGAGAGGCGCTACGGATTCCCCTGCCCGGGCCGGGACGGAAACGGCGAGCGCCTGTATTCGGCCGAACAGGTGGAACGCCTGCGCCTGATCAAGCGCCTGATGGATCAAGGCCACCGGCCCGGCAAGCTGATTGCCGCCCCCGCCGAGGAACTGGCCGCGCTGGCCCCGCGCCGTCCGGCAACGGAACGGCCGATGCCATCTGCCAATGCCGGCGAACTCGCCGACTTGATCGGACTGATCTGCCAGCACGACGCGGCGGGCTACCAGCAGGCCATGCAGCAACGTCTGGCCCGTCAGGGTTTTCAGGGTTTTGTCCAGGACACGGTCGCGCCACTGAGCAGTCTGGTCGGCGAAGCGTGGGAGAACGGTGCGATCGAAGTCTTTGAGGAACACCTGTTCACCGAACTGACCAAGCGCCTGCTGCGCCAGGCCATCACCGCCCTTCCCGGCGGCAAGCGCGGCCCGCGCATCCTGCTGACCAGCGTCCCGGACGAGCAGCACGTGCTCGGCCTGCTGATGGCCGAAGGCCTATTTACGCTGGAAGGGGCCGAATGCATTCCGCTCGGCACGCAGATGCCCTTGCTCGACATCGCCCGCGCTGCCGTCGCGCACCAGGCCGACATCGTCGCCCTGTCGTTCTCCAGCGCCTTTCCAAAACGTCAAATCGCCGGGCTATTGCAGCAACTACGGCTCCTCTTGCCTGAAGAAACCGGCATCTGGGTGGGCGGCGCAGGGGTGCGGGGTATTCCATCCATGCCCGGGGTGGCGCTGCTGGCGGGATTTGAAGACGCCATTGCCGTGATCAAATCCTGGCAAGCCGCAAATTCGGCATAAAGCGTCCAAAGGCTTGGAGCATTTGCCAATGAGTGGAAACCACCCGCTGCGGCGTCTTCACTTCGCCTTGTCCCACAACTCGAAGGCAAGGAACAGCAGAACGGGAAGTCCGGTGACCGGCAACACGAGGTACACCATCAAGTCCCAGAACATTCCGGCCTCACGCATATGTCAAAGGAATGAAATAATGACTGGTTTGCGATGACTTTGGAATACTGCGAAAGCGGTAGTTCAGGGCATTGCTTGATCAGCTCCGGCGCGATGGCACCCAACTGCTGGCGGCATCCTCGGCGAGGTGCCGGAACTCCCGGTCATGCGCCTGGTGAAGCTTCCACAGCGCCAAGGCAATTTCCTTGGGAAACCCCTGCCGCGTACCGCCCCGGGTATCGATGAACAGGCTGTTGATGTAGGCGACGAATTCCGGATGTCCCCAGAACACCCGGAGCTTGGCGGATATGTGAGGAAAGCGCGCCTCGATCGCCGCAAGTAATTCCGTTTTTTCGTCCATCCCAAAACTCCAACGCCACTTCACCGGCCCGGCGTCCAGCACAGGCAAGCATGCTGTCCAGCCAACGGCCGTTGGATCGAATCGCGGCAGCAATGTTCCCGATCAGCCGCAGATGCCGGGCGAAGAGGCGCCCGCCATTTGCGGCTTAGCCGTGGTACAGCGGCGGCAGGGGAGCCGGGGCGACGGGCCGGTCGGCAAAGCGGATGGCATTGCGCCCGCCATTCTTTGCCTGGTACATCGCCCGGTCGGCTTCCTTCAGCAAATCGTCGGCCGAGCAGTCGCGACCGTCGAACAGGGCAATGCCGATGCTTGGCGTGCTGTGAAACTCATGTTCCGCCAGCTGGTAGCGCTCGTTGAGCGCGGCCAGTATCTTGCAGGCGATGCTTTCGGCCTGGCTCATCGCTTCAAGGGCATCGCCGCTCAGCAATTCCAGGACGACGACGAACTCATCGCCGCCCAGGCGGGCGACGGTATCGCCTTCGCGCACGCAGGCAAGCAGGCGTCGGGCGACCTGCTGGAGCAACAGGTCGCCCTTCTCATGGCCCAGGCTGTCGTTGAGGAACTTGAAGTTGTCCATATCGATGAACATCAGCGCCGCGCTGCGGTCCAGGCGGCCTGAGGTCGACAAGCACTGGCCGAGGCGGTCCATCAGCAGGCGGCGATTGGGCAGGCGGGTCAGCGGATCGTAGAAAGCCAGATGTTTGATCTCGTCCTCGGCGGCCTTGCGCGACGTGATATCGGTATGCGTGCCGACGTAGTGGCTGGTGTTCCCGGCGGCGTCTTTTACTGCCGTGATGGTGAGCCACTCCGGATAGACGTCGCCGTTCTTGCGCCGGTTCCAGATTTCGCCCTGCCAGGCCCCATCGCGCTGGATGATTTGCCACATCTCGGCATAGAAAGCCGGCGGATGGCGCCCCGATTGCAGCAGGCGGATGTTCCGGCCGACCAGTTCTTCGGCGGCGTAGCCGCTGTTCGCGGCAAAGGCATGATTGACGCGCAGAATGGTCTCCCGGGCGTCGGTGACGACCATGCCCTCCTGGGCCTCGAAGGCGATGGCCGCGATGCGCAATTCCTGTTCCAGGCGTTTCTGCGCGGTGATGTCGCGCGCCACCGTGGAGGCACCAACGATGGCTCCGGCGCCATCGCGCAGCGGCGAGATGGTGACCGAGATATCGATCAATTCGCCGCCTTTTTTCTGGCGTACGGTCTGGTAATGCTTCAACGCCACGCCCTTGGCGATGCCGTCGAGGATGCGCTTCTCCTCCTCCCGGCAGTGCTCCGGCACGATCAGCGAAACATGCTGGCCGATCGCCTCGTCGCACGCATAGCCAAAAATTTGTTCGGCGCCCTGGTTCCAGCTGGTGACGATTCCGTCCAGCGTTTTCCCGATGATGGCGTCTTCCGAAGATTCGACGATCGCCGCGTGATGCAGCAGGACCTTTTCCATCGCCTTACGGCGACTGATATTTTCGTGGGCCACCACCACGCCGCGCCGGGAGCCTTGCAGCGGCGTCACATGCATGGAGAACCAGCGCTCTTCGCTGGGCGAATGGCAGGGATATTCCAGCTCGAAGTCGGATATTTCTCCCGCCATCACTGCCTGGATGCCGGCGATCACCGCCGGCACTTCCGGCGCATCAGGAGCGCCGGCCGCCGCCTGGCAGACGGCCAGGTAATCGCCGCCGATGCAGTCCGCGTACTGCTCGCCGCCGTTGTCCATGGCGAAGCGCCGCCAGGATGCATTGACGGCGATGATCCAGCCCCGTTCATCGAGGACGACGACATGCTCGCTGCGCGAATCGAAAATACTGAGGTTGAAGGCTTCGCTGTCCTGCAACGCCCGGTTCAGGCTGGTCAGACGTGCCGAATTCTGCCGTACTTCCTCCATCTCGACGATGTACTTGCCCTGATAGCGATACATCGCTTCAATGGCGGTACAGACGACCAGCCCATCGAGCATGAAGACGATATTCGGCCACAGGCTGGTTTGCAGATTGAGCAGCGAAACCTGGTAATACGGCGCCGTGAAGATGAAACTGGCCAGTGCCGTCCCGCCGAGGGTCACGGCCATGCCGGGGCCGAATCCGCCAAGCACGACCGCCAGCGTCACTGCCGGGAAAAAGGTGACGTACTGGAGCCCGGCATTCACCGGCGCCATCGCCAGCCGCACATAGAGCGCGACAGCCAGCAACACGAAGGCCATCAGATAGGAAGCGAAACTGCCGCGCCGGGGCAGGTACTGTCTTGCCTTCATCAACGACGCCCTCCCCGACATATTCTCCCAGCCGTCCGAAAACGCCGACAGCGTAACGCAAGATTACCGAAAAGGCTCCCCCTTGATAAGCCGGAAAGCCGATAATCACCAATTTATCGAGGACACCCGATGGACGACGACAACAGGCCGCAAGAACCGGAAGGCAAGGAACCGCACGACCGGCACTGGATACTGTGGACCGTCGTTGTGGTCTTCATCATTGTCGCCATTGCCGGCATGTGGTCGATCGACTATTTCTACGCCCCTGAAATGATCAGTCCACTGACCGTGCCGGATGCCGTCGGGAAATAGGCGGCGCAAGGACGAACATTTTTTATCTCGACCCTGAATGGTAATATTCGTCCCGTTCCATGGAGCAGCATCCTTCCGGCCGCGCTAACGCGGCGGCGCCAACCGAGCGGATGATTGTGCTGCAATGCCTTTAGCCGATTGTCTGACGCCGTTGCGGCGCCAGACAGCAAACGGCTCTCCCCGGGGAGAGCCGTTGTCGTTTCAGAAAACGGATTCTTGCCCATGTCGTTGACCGTAAACGACTTCGACTTTCCTCTCCCTGCCGAACTGATCGCCCAACATCCGGCCGCCGAGCGCTCCGGCAGCCGGATGCTGCATGTTGACGGCGAGCATCTGGCCGACCGCCGTTTCGCCGATCTGCCGACCCTGTTGCGCGCCGGCGACCTGCTGGTCTTCAACGACACCCGCGTCATCAAGGCGCGTTTCTTCGGCATCAAGGACAGCGGCGGCAAAGTCGAGATCATGCTCGAACGCATCGTCGACGCGACGCATGCCATCTGCCAGGTACGCGCCAGCAAGGCGCCGAAGCCGGGCAGCACGCTACGCCTGGCCGATGCCTTCACCGTGAGGATGACCGGCCGGGTCGGGGCCGACGGCGATTTCTTCGCGCTGGAACTGGTCGATACCGGCGATTTTTGGGAATTGGCCGAGCGCTACGGCAAGCTGCCGCTGCCACCCTACATCGAACACCCGGCCGAAGGCACCGACGAAACCCGCTACCAGACAGTCTATGCCCGCCAGCCGGGAGCCGTTGCGGCGCCGACCGCCGGCCTGCATTTCGACGATGCGATGCTCGACCAACTGCGCGCCCGGGGTATTGCCACCGCTTTCCTGACCCTGCATGTCGGCGCCGGCACCTACCGCCCGATGCGCGTCGAGAAAATCGCCGACCACCGCATGCACAGCGAACGCTACGAGGTGCCGGCCGCCACCGCCGCAGCCATCGCCGCAACACGCGCCGCCGGCGGCCGGGTCATCGCCGTCGGCACGACCAGCCTGCGCACCCTGGAATCCGCCGGCAACGAGGATGGCACAGTACGCCCCGGGGCCGGCGAAACCGACATCTTCATCACGCCGGGCTACCGTTTCAAGGTCGTCGACCGCCTGATCACCAATTTCCATCTGCCGAAATCGACGCTGCTCATGCTGGTTTCCGCCTTTTCCGGCTTCGACCATATCCGTGCCGCCTACGCCCACGCCGTCGCCGAACGCTACCGCTTCTTCAGCTACGGCGACGCCATGCTGCTGGAAAAATCCGATGCCTGAAAAACGAATTGAAACGCACAGTTGCCGGGGTGCGGATAACGTCATGCAAAGATGGTTCCCTTTGAACTTCCCGGCGTCTCGGCGCCTCTGCGGCAAGGTCTTCCCCCAATGAACTTCGAACTCCTGAATACCGACGGCGCCGCCCGCCGCGGCACCCTGACCCTGGCCCACGGCCAGGTGCAAACCCCCGTCTTCATGCCGGTCGGCACCTACGGCACGGTCAAGGCGATGACGCCGGCTTCGCTCAACGACATCGGTGCCCAGATCTGCCTCGGCAACACCTTCCATCTCTGGCTGCGTCCGGGCCTCGAGGTCATCAAGGCGCATAACGGCCTGCACGATTTCATGAACTGGCAGAAGCCCATCCTCACCGATTCCGGCGGCTTCCAGGTCTTCTCGCTGGGCGCCATGCGCAAGATCAGCGAGGAAGGCGTCAAGTTCAGCTCGCCGCACGACGGCGCCAAGCTCTTCCTGACCCCGGAAATCTCGATGCAGATCCAGCATGTGCTGAATTCCGACATCGTGATGATTTTCGACGAATGCACGCCCTACCCGGCGACGCGCGAGGAAGCGGCCAAGTCGATGCGTTTGAGCATGCGCTGGGCGCGCCGTTCACGCGACGAGCACAACCGCCTGGAAAACCGCAACGCGCTGTTCGGCATCGTCCAGGGCGGCATGTACGAGGACCTGCGCGACGAGTCGCTGGCCGGCCTCGACGACATCGGCTTCGACGGCATGGCGATCGGCGGCCTGTCGGTCGGCGAACCGAAGGAAGACATGGTCCGCGTCCTCGCCCACGTCGCCCCGCGCCTGCCGACGCACAAGCCGCGCTACCTGATGGGCGTCGGCACGCCGGAAGACCTGGTGCGCTCGGTGCAGGCTGGCATCGACATGTTCGACTGCGTGATGCCGACGCGCAACGCCCGCAACGGCCACCTGTTCACCCGCTACGGCGACGTCAAGATCAAGAACGCCCGCTACAAGACCGATACCGGCCCGCTCGACCCGTCCTGCACTTGCTACACCTGCACCCAGTTCACGCGCGGCTACCTGCATCACCTGTTCCGCTGCGGGGAAATTCTCGGCGGCATGCTCAACACCATCCATAACCTGCACTTTTACCAGACCATCATGGGCGAAATGCGCGCCGCCATCGAGGCCGGCACGCTGACCGACTGGGCAAGCGCCTTTGCCCGGGACCGTTCGGCAGGCCAATGATAGAATCCACGTTTTGCTTTTTTGCCTTCAGGAGTTTTGACCATGATTAGTCTTGCCTACGCCCAGACCGCCGGTGGCGCAGCCGATCCGGCGGGTGGTTTGATGCAGTTCGTTCCCCTGCTCGTCATGGTCGCCGCCATGTGGCTACTCTTCATCCGGCCGCAGATGAAAAAAGCCAAGGAACACAAGGCGCTGATCGAAGCCCTCGGCAAGAACGATGAAGTGGTCACCAGCGGCGGCCTGGTCGGCAAGATCGTCAAGGTCGGCGACAACTACGTCACCCTGGAAATCGCCGCCGGCACCGAAGTGGTCGTCCAGAAGCCGGCCATCGGCCTGGTCCTCCCCAAGGGCACGCTGAAGTCGCTGTAATCACCCCCGAAGGCGGCCTTGGCCGCCTTTTCGCTTTAAAGCCATTATGAATCGCTATCCTCTCTGGAAGTACATCACCGTCGCCATCGCGCTGGTGCTGGGCTTCATCTACACCCTGCCCAATTTCTTCGGCGAATCGCCGGCGGTGCAGGTTTCCAGCGCCAAGGCCACGATCAAGGTCGATGACAAGGCAAAAAGCCGCGCCGAAGAAGCGCTCGCCGCCGCCGGCATCACCCACGACGGCATCCAGCTCGACACCAACGGCGTCAAGACCCGCTTCAAGGACACCGACACCCAGCTGAAGGCCAAGGATGTTCTGGAAAAGGCCTTCAATCCGGACGCCAGCGACCCGAAATACGTCGTCGCCCTGAACCTGCTGGCCGCTTCGCCGCAATGGCTGACCGCCCTGCATGCGCTGCCCATGTACCTCGGCCTCGACCTGCGCGGCGGCGTGCATTTCCTGCTTCAGGTCGACATGAAGGGCGCGCTGACCAAGAAGCTCGACTCGACGTCGGCCGACCTGCGCACCGTGATGCGCGACAAGAACCTGCGCCATGGCGGCATCAACCGCGAAGGCGAGCGCATCGTCATCAAGTTCCGCGAGGCCGACACCCGCGACAAGGCCAAGATCGCCATTGCCGACAGCCAGCCCGACCTCGTCCTGACCGAAGTGGCCGACGGCAGCGAATTCCGCCTGGTCGCGACGCTGAAGCCGCAAGCCCTGCTCAAGCTCGGCGAATTCGCGCTGAAACAGAACATCACCACACTGCACAACCGGATCAACGAACTCGGCGTCGCCGAACCGGTGATCCAGCAGCAGGGCGCCGACCGCATCGTCGTCCAGCTGCCGGGGGTCCAGGACACCGCCAAGGCCAAGGACATCCTCGGCCGCACGGCGACCCTGGAAATCCGCATGGTCGACGACTCGCCGGGCGCGCTGGACGCCGCCCTGGCCGGCAACCCACCGTTCGGCACCGAGGTTTACAACGAACGCGGCGGCCAGCCGCTGCTCGTCAAGAAACAGGTCGTGCTGACCGGTGACCGCCTGACCGACGCCCAGCCCGGCTTCGACAACCAGACCCAGGAAGCCGCCGTCCATCTGACGCTGGATTCCGCCGGCGCCCGCATCTTCCGCGACATCACCCGGGAAAACGTAGGCAAGCGGATGGCCATCCTGCTCATCGAAAAGGGCAAGGGCGAAGTGGTCACCGCGCCGGTCATCCGCACCGAAATCGGCGGCGGCCGGGTGCAGATTTCCGGTCGCATGTCGACCAGCGAAGCCAACGACACCGCGCTGCTGCTGCGCGCCGGCTCGCTGGCGGCGCCGATGGACATCATCGAGGAACGCACCATCGGCCCGTCGCTCGGCGCCGAGAACATCAGCAAGGGCTTCCATTCGACGCTGTGGGGCTTTGCCGCCATCGCGCTGTTCATGATGCTCTACTACCGCGTGTTCGGCGTCGTCTCCGTCGTCGCCCTGGCCTCCAACCTGCTCTTCCTGATCGCCATCCTGTCGCTGCTCCAGGCGACGCTGACCCTGCCCGGCATCGCCGCCATCGCACTGGCGCTCGGCATGGCCATCGACTCCAACGTGCTGATCAACGAACGCATCCGCGAGGAACTGCGCGCCGGCGTCACCCCGCAGGCGGCGATTTCGGAAGGCTACGAACGCGCCTTCGGCACCATTCTCGACTCCAACGTGACGACGCTGATCGTCGGCCTGATGCTGCTGATCTTCGGTTCCGGCCCGGTGCGCGGCTTCGCGGTGGTGCACTGCCTGGGCATCCTGACCTCGATCTTCTCCTCGGTCGTCGTCTCCCGCGCCCTGGTCAACCTGATCTACGGTCGCCAGAAAAAACTCGCCTCGCTGGCCATCGGCCAGGTCTGGAAACCGGGCAACACCCCGGTTGCCGGTCGGAAATAAGGAAACACGGACATGGAATTTTTCCGCATCCACAAGGACATTCCCTTCATGCGCCATGCGCTGAAGTTCAATGTCATTTCATTGATCACCTTCATCCTCGCCGTAGTCTTCCTGTTCACCAAGGGCCTGCACCTGTCGGTGGAATTCACCGGCGGCACGCTGATCGAAACCCACTACGAGCAGACGGCCGATCTCGAGAAGATCCGCGATGCCCTCGGCAAGGCGGGTTTCAGCGATTACGCCGTGCAGAACTTCGGTTCGTCCCAGGACGTGATGATCCGCCTGCCGCTGAAAGCCGAGCAGAAGACCGACCAGATCGGCCAAGCCGTGATGAACGCACTGGCCACCGATGCGCCGGGCGCCCAGTTGCGCCGCGTCGAATTCGTCGGCCCGCAGGTCGGCAAGGAACTCGCCGAGAACGGTGCCATGGCGCTGCTGCTGGTCGTCATCGGCATCGTCATCTACCTGGCGTTTCGCTTCGAGTGGCGTTTCTCGGTGTCGGCGATCATCGCCAACCTGCACGACGTGGTGATCATCCTCGGCTTCTTCGCCTTCTTCCAGTGGGAATTCTCGCTGTCGGTGCTGGCCGCCGTGCTCGCCGTGCTCGGCTACTCGGTCAATGAGTCGGTCGTCGTCTTCGACCGGGTGCGCGAAACCTTCAAGAAGGTGCGCGGCCTGACCACGCCGCAAGTGCTCGACCACGCGATCACCAGCACGATCAGCCGGACCATCATCACCCACGGCTGTACGCAGCTGATGGTACTGTCGATGCTGATCTTCGGCGGCGAAACCCTGCACTACTTCGCGATGGCGCTGACCATCGGCATCCTGTTCGGGATCTACTCCTCGGTGCTGGTCGCCAGTCCGCTGGTGATGTGGCTGGGCGTCTCGCGCGAACAGTTCATCGCCAAGCAGAAGAAGACCATCGAAGGCGCCAACGAGGACGGTGCGGTCGTATGAAGCAAGTTCTGGTCTGGGATCTGCCGACCCGCCTCTTTCACTGGCTGCTGGTCGCCGCCGTCGGCGGCGCCTGGCTGACCGGCGAAACCGGCGGCAACTGGCTGATCTGGCACGCCCGGCTCGGTTTCCTGATCGTCGGCCTGGTGGTTTTCCGGCTGGTCTGGGGCTTCGCCGGCTCGACCTACGCCCGTTTCGCCACCTTCGTGCGCGGCCCGGCCGCCATCAAGGCTTACCTGGCCGGCCAATGGCAGGGTCTGGGCCACAATCCGCTCGGCGCGCTGTCGGTGCTCGCCTTGCTCGGCCTGGTCGCGCTGCAACTGGGCAGCGGCCTGTTTGCCGTCAATGACGACACCGGGATTGCCGGTCCCTTCTACGAGCTGGTCAGCAAAATGATCGGCGACACGGCCACCCGGCTGCATCACAAGATCATCGACCTGCTGCTGATTTTGGTTGGCCTGCACGTCGCCGCCATCGTCTTCTACACGCGCTTCAAGAAGGATAACCTGGTCATCCCAATGATTACCGGTCGCAAGAAGGTCAGCACCGGCGAAAGCGCCCGCGGCGGCAGCCTGGTCGCCTTCGTTCTCGCGCTGGTCATCGCCGCCGGCGCCGCTTACGGCGCCTCCGGCGTCTGGGTGGAAAAGCCGCCGGCCCCGCCAGCTGCGGAGACGCCCGCCTGGTAACAAAAAGGCCGCCTGAAAAGGCGGCCTTTTTTTGTCCGGCAAACCGCCGATCAGTGCTTGTGTTCTTCGGCCCGGAAGTTGTCGTGGCAAGCCTTGCAGGCTTCGCCGACCTTGCCGAACTGGGCCTTCAGCGCCGCGGCGTCGCCGGTGGCGGCAACCTTGGCCAGTTCGTTGGCTTCCTTGTTGAACGCGACGGCAACTTTGCCGACGCCTTCCTTGTCGGTAAATAGTTCAGCCTTGACGCGGGTCGGCTCCCAGCCCTTGCCCTTGTCGCTACCCGGCACGTAGAGCGCGCCCATGCCGGAATTGGCGACGGCGGCAATGGTATTGGCAGCGACGATCGCCTGGTCCTTGTTAAAGGATTCCGGGTTGTCGACCAGCATGCTTTTCAATTTGCCCATGTTCCAGCCCATGAAGGCATAACCGGACTGCCGGTACTTGATGGCGCTTTCCGGCTTGACCTGGGCGACGGCAGTACCGGCGACGGCGATGGTAACGAGAGCGAGCAGCAGCCTGGATTTCATATTTTTCTCCGTTGAAATAAAAAATGCCGGAGGATTATAACCCTCCGGCATTTGACAGGCTCCCAACGGAGCGGCTTACAGCGCGAAAACGTGCTTGACGCGCAATGCCGGCCCGCCCTGCTCGATGGCGATCAGACGGGCGATGTTCGGGTGCTTGCCCGGATTGGCCCGCTCGTCATCGGTATGCTCGGCAAAAATCTCCAGGCCTTTTTTCGCGGCTTCGAGATTGATCGAACCGTAGGTCTGCGCCAGGTGGTTGTACACCGCCAGCGAACCCTGGCTGCCTGCCTTGTTCTCGATGCTGGCGACCAGCTGGTCTTCCTTGTCGAGCAGGTTGATGGCGGCGAGATGGGAGATCCCCGGCAGCTTCTTCAGGTTTTCAGCGAACGACATGCCAGCCCCTCAGATGCGCTTGGCCAGTTCGGCGGCCTTGCCGGTGTAATCCCAGGGCGTCAGCTTGAGCAATTCGGCCTTGGCGGCTTCCGGGATTTCCAGCGTCGAGACAAAAGCCTGCATGCCGGCGCGCGAAACGCGGGTGCCGCGGGTCAGTTCCTTGAGCTTTTCGTAGGCGTTGGGCACGGCGTAGCGGCGCATCACCGTCTGGATCGGCTCGGCCAGCAGTTCCCAGTTGGCGTCGAGATCGGCCTTCATGGTGTCGGCATTGACTTCCAGCTTGCTCATGCCCTTCAACAGCGAATCGTAGGCGAGCAGGGAGTAGCCGAGGCCGACGCCCATGTTGCGGAGCACCGTCGAATCGGTCAGATCGCGCTGCCAGCGGGAGATTGGCAGCTTTTCGGCGAGGTGCTTCAATACGGCGTTGGCCAGGCCGAGGTTGCCTTCGGAATTCTCGAAATCGATCGGATTGACCTTGTGCGGCATGGTCGAGGAACCGATTTCACCGGCCTTCACCTTCTGCTTGAAGAAACCGAGGGAAATGTAGCCCCAAACGTCGCGGTCGAAGTCGATCAGGATGCTGTTGGCGCGGGCGAAAGCGTCGAACAGTTCGGCCAGCGCATCGTGCGGTTCGATCTGGATGGTGTAGGGGTTGAAGGTCAGGCCGAGCGATTCGACGAAACGCTGGGCGAAGCCTTCCCAGTCGTAGCCCGGGTAGGCGCAGAGGTGGGCGTTGTAGTTGCCGACCGCGCCATTGATCTTGCCGAGCAGTTCGACGCTGGCGATGCGGTCGCGGGCGCGCTGCAGGCGGTAGGCGACATTGGCCATTTCCTTGCCGAGCGTCGTCGGCGTCGCCGGCTGGCCGTGCGTGCGGCTCATCATCGGCACCTCGGCATTGGCATGGGCCAGTTCCCGGAGGCGGGCGAGCAGCTTGTCGAGCATCGGCAGCATCGCCTGTTGGCGGGCGCCTTGGCACATCAGCGCGTGCGACAGGTTGTTGATGTCTTCGGAAGTGCAGGCGAAGTGGATGAATTCGCCGACCTTGACGACTTCGGCGTTGCCCTTGGTGTTCTTCTTGATCCAGTATTCGAGTGCCTTGACGTCGTGGTTGGTGACGGCTTCCTCGGCCTTGACTTCGGCCGCCTGCTCGACGCTGAAATTGGTGACCAGCGCATCGAGTTCGGCGATGGTGGCCGGCGAGAAAGCGGCAATTTCAGTGAAATGCGGCTCGGCGGCCAGCGCCTTCAGCCATTCGATTTCCACCTTGAGGCGGTTCTTGATCAGGCCGAATTCGGAGAAATGCTCGCGCAGGGCATCGACCTTGCCGGCGTAGCGGCCATCGAGCGGGGAAAGGGCAGTCAGGGGATTGAAGGTCATAAAAACATCCTTTTCGGTAAGCCCGCAATTTTACCCGTCCGACCAAGCGCTCGCCATACGCTATAATCGAAGTCCCCAAACCAGAGAGCGCACGATGAAGCTGATCGGCTCCCATACCAGTCCTTTCGCCCGAAAAGTGCGGATCGTGCTGGCCGAAAAGAAAATCGACTACGAGTTTGAAATCGACTCCCCGTGGCTGGAAGACAGCAAGGTGCCGAACATCAACCCGCTGGGCAAGATTCCGGTGCTGGTGCTCGACGACCACACGCCGCTGTTCGATTCGCGCGTCATTGTCGAATACATCGACAACGTCACCCCGAACAGCAAGCTGTTCCCGGCCCCCAATCGCGAGCGCACCGAAGTCAAGCGCTGGGAAGCCCTCGCCGACGGCATCTGCGATGCCGCCGCCAGCGCCTACCTCGAAGCCAAGCGCCCGAAGAAGGAACAGAGCGCCAGCTGGATCGCCCGCCAGCGCGACAAGGTCAGCCGCGGCCTGCTGTTCATGTCGAGCGAACTGGGCGACAAGAGCTTCTGCATGGGCACGCATTTTTCGCTGGCCGACATCGCCGTCGGCACCGCCTTGGGCTATCTCGCCTTCCGCTTCCCGGACATCAAATGGCCGGAAACTCACCCCAACCTGGAAAAGCTGTACGCCAAGCTGATGCAGCGACCTTCGTTTGCGGAAACCGTACCGCAGGAATGAAAAAGGCGCCTTTGGCGCCTTTTTCATTAATCACCGACGTCGGCGCAGGATTAGCGAATCACCCCGCCGCCCAGGCAGACCCGGCTTTCATAAAGCACCACCGACTGCCCCGGCGTCAGTGCCCACTGCGGCTCGGCGAACCTGATTTCGCAGCTTTCGCCATCGACACGTTCGATTTCGCAGGGCTGGTCCGCCGTCCGGTAGCGCGGTTTGGCGGTATACACCCAATGCGTGTGCGGCGCCCGGCCCGACACCCAGGACAACTGTTCGGCGACCAGACCGTCCGTCAGCAACGCCGGATGATCGTGGCCCTGAACGACGTACAGCACATTCTTTTCCATGTCCTTGCCGGCGACGAACCAGGCATCGTGGTCGCCGCCGCCCGGCTGGCCCTTTTCCTTCAGGCCGCCGATATGCAGCCCCTTGCGCTGGCCCAATGTGTGGAACATCAGTCCGTCGTGCTCGCCGAGCAGCTTGCCGTCGTCGAGGCGGCGGATTTCGCCCTTCTTCGGCGGCAGGTAGCGCGCCAGGAAATCCTTGAACGGGCGTTCGCCGATGAAGCAGATGCCGGTCGAATCCTTCTTTCCGGCAACGTGCAGTCCTTCCGCCTCGGCGATCTTGCGCACTTCACGCTTGTAGATGTCGGCCAGCGGGAACAGCGTTTTCGACAGCTGCGCCTGGTTCAGGCGATAGAGGAAATAACTCTGGTCCTTGGTCCCATCCTCGGCCTTGAGCAACTGGAATTCGCCGTTGAATTCGCGCACGCCCGCATAGTGGCCGGTGGCGATCCTGTCGGCGCCGAGTTGCATGGCGTGGTCGAGGAAAGCCTTGAACTTGATTTCCGAGTTGCACAGGATGTCCGGATTCGGCGTCCGGCCGGCCTGGTATTCGCGCAGGAATTCGGCGAAGACGCGTTCCCGGTACTCGGCGGCGAAATTGACTACTTCGACGTCGATGCCGATGCGGTCGGCGACGCTCATCACATCGATCAAATCCTGGCGCGACGAGCAATACTCCTCGGTATCGTCATCTTCCCAGTTCTTCATGAACAGGCCGATCACCTTCCAGCCCTGGCGCTTCAACAGCAAGGCCGCCACCGAAGAATCGACACCGCCGGACAAGCCGACCACCACAGTTTTTTCAGACATCGGGACCAGCCCCTCTCTTCCATTCGTCCAGCGGCAGGATCACCGCCGGTTTTCCATTATCGACAAACCAGCTATCGACGACAAAGCGCGCCGCGTCGCCCGCTTCCTCGATCACCGCCGAAAAATGCGCCGGGTAGAAGAAGGCGAAATACCGCGCATCCGGCTCGAGCACCCGATGCCAGCGCAGGTAATGACGCGCCGCCAGCATTTTCAGCAGGCGCGTCGTCGAGGTCGAATGATCGATGCAATCCATTTTCCCCGACACACCGTCGTCGGCATAGTTGCCGCCCCGATCGTTGCGGATGTCCGACTGTTCGCCGGCCCAGCCATACAGCAGGCCCATCGCTTCGGCCAGCGCCGCCCGCTCGCCGGCCGCATCGCTAGCCGATGCCAGGAGTCGCCCGACTTCCTGCAGGCGAGCCTCGTCGTAGCGGATTTCGACCTGCACCAGACAACCGTAGCCGTAACAGACCGGCACGCTTTCATCCGCTACCGCAACGCCGCCCAGCAGCAACAACAAACCGGTCAGCCAGGCACGCATCAGGCGTAATGCACCAGCAGGTCGAGCGGGTAGGCCTTGCCGGCCACCAGGTCTTCGATACAGCGCAGGATCAGCGGGCTGCGATGCTTGTCCTGGCTCGCCCTGACTTCATCGAGGCTCAGCCAGCGGGCGCCGACGATGCCCTCGTCGAGCGGCCGCCCGGCCTCGTAGCCGCGCAACTCGCCGCCGAAGGCAAAACGCAGATAGGTCACATCCTTGGCTGGATGTTTCCAGTTATAGATGCCGACCAGATGCGTCGGCTTGAAATGGTAGGCGGTTTCTTCGAGCGTCTCGCGAACCACGGCGTCGACCAGCGCCTCGCCGTCTTCAAGGTGGCCGGCCGGCTGGTTGAAAGCCAGGCCGGTCTCGGTTTCTTCCTCGACCAGCAGGAATTTGCCGTCGCGCTGAACGACGGCGGCAACAGTGACATGTGGTTTCCAGATCATGCTCGGGTGCAATCGGCAAAAGCGTTATTTTACCTGTTGATTTCGGCTAGAATTATGGGCTTTTATACACGCGCAACACGGAGAATCGACCATGTCCATGTCGGATCGCGACGGATTTATTTGGCAGGATGGCAAGCTTGTGCCCTGGCGCGAAGCCACCACCCATGTCCTCACCCACTCCCTGCATTACGGCATGAGCGTTTTCGAGGGCGTCCGCGCCTACAAGACCGAGCGTGGCACCGCGATTTTCCGCCTGGAAGACCACACCGACCGCCTATTCAACTCCGCCCACATTTTCCAGATGGCCATGCCGTTCGACAAGGCCGCCATCAATGAAGCCCACAAGGAAGTGTTGCGCGCCAACAATCTGGAATCCGGCTACATCCGCCCGATCGCCTTCTACGGCTCGGAAAAGATGGGCGTTTCACCGAAGGGCGCCAAGGTACATGTCGCCATCGCCGCCTGGCCGTGGGGCGCTTACCTCGGCGAAGAGGGCATGAAGCGCGGCATCCGCGTCAAGGTGTCGAGCTACACCCGCCACCATGTGAATATCACCATGGTCCGCGCCAAGGCAGCCGGTTCCTACATGAACTCCATCCTGGCCAACAACGAAGTGACCAACGACGGTTACGACGAAGCCATGCTGCTCGACCCCGAAGGCTATGTTGCCGAAGGCGCCGGCGAAAACCTGTTCATCGTCAAGAAGGGCAAGCTGTACACGCCGGACCTGACCTCCTGCCTGGAAGGCATCACCCGCGCCACGGTGCTGCAGATCGCCGACGAACTGGGCCTCGCCGTGCAGGAAAAGCGCATCACCCGCGATGAAGTCTATTGCGCCGATGAAGCCTTCTTCACAGGCACCGCCGCCGAAGTCACGCCGATCCGCGAACTCGACGGACGCCAGATCGGCATCGGTAGCCGCGGCCCGATTACCGAAAAGATCCAGCAGAAATATTTCGATGTGGTCTATGGCCGCTCCGCCCAGCACGACGGCTGGCTGGCCTACATCTAAGTTCAGGGAGATCAGGATGTCCGACAACAAGACTGTAGAAATCACCGCCCACGACCTGCCGCTGCACTGCCCGACGCCGAATGCGCCGCTGTGGAGCCAGCATCCGCGCGTCTTCCTCGAGGTGCTGAAAAGCGGCGAAGTGACCTGCCCGTACTGTTCCACCAAGTATGTCTTCAAGGGCGAAGCGCCCAAGGGTCATCACTAAGCTCCGGGCGGCGGGCCGCGTTTTTTCGTCCGAGCCCGCCGTTTTCGCATGAAGAAAGCACTGATCGTCGCTCCCTCCTGGATCGGCGACACCATCATGGCGCAGCCGCTGTTCGCGCGGCTGCACGCCAAACATCCCGGCCTGCAACTCGACGCCATCGCCCCGCGCTGGGTGGCCCCCGTGCTGCAACGCATGGCCGAAATCAGCGATGTCCGCGACAGCCCGTTCGGACACGGCCAGCTGTCGCTGCAGCCGCGCTGGAAACTTGCCCGCCAACTGGCGGCCGGCGGCTACGACGCCGCCTACGTCCTGCCCAATTCGCTGAAATCGGCGCTGGTGCCATGGCTGGCCGGCATCCCGCTACGCGTTGGTTTTACCGGCGAGGCGCGCTACGGCCTGATCAATGTCCGCCACACGCTGGACAAGAGCGCCCTACCGCTGATGGTCGAACGCTTCGCGCAACTGGCGGAAGCGCCCGGCACACCGCCGCCGCGCCCGATTCCCCACCCGAAAATCCGCTCGACGGACGCAGACCAGCAGCAAACGCTGGCCGAACTTGGCCTGGCACGCCCGGCCCGCATCGTCGCCTTCTGCCCGGGCGCCGAATATGGCCCGGCCAAGCGCTGGCCGGCCGCCCACTTTGCGACGCTGGCCCAGCGCCTGGCCGAACGCGGCTGCGCCATCTGGCTGTTCGGCTCGCCCAAGGACCATGCTGTCGCCGAGGAGATTTCCCGGCTGGCGCCCGGCCTCTGCCGCAACCTGTGCGGCGCCACCTCGCTCGCCCAGGCCGTCGATTTGCTGGCGCTGGCCGAACTGGTGGTCTGCAACGACTCCGGCCTGATGCATGTCGCCGCGGCGCTGGATCGCCCGCTGGTCACGCTGTACGGCTCCTCCTCCCCCGGCTTTACGCCGCCGCTGTCCAGGCAGGCCGATATCCTCAGCCTCAAGCTCGACTGCAGCCCCTGCTTCCAGCGGGAATGCCCGCTCGGCCACCTCGATTGCCTCAACCGGCTGGCGCCCGACCGGGTGCTCGAAGCCTGCCTGAAACGGATTGCCTGATGAGTACGCTCACCGCCTATGCCACGCCTGAAGATGTCGAACAGGCTTTCTACGAAGCCCTGATCCGGGGCGACGTCGATCTGATGATCATGCTCTGGGCCGAGGACGAGGAAACGGTCTGCGTGCATCCGACCGGCGTCCGCCTAGTGGGCACGGTGCCCATCCGCGAAAGCTGGCGCGGCATTTTCACCACCGCCAAGCTGCGCGTCCAGGCCGAGCAGATCGCCCATTGGCAAGGCTCCGTGCTGGCCATCCATCACCTGACCGAAACCCTGTTCGTCGGCGACGATCCCAGCCCGCATGGCCCGCTGCACGTCACCCATGTCTACACCCGCGGCGCCCATGGCTGGCGCCTGGTCAGCCGCCATTCCTCGGCCGCCGATGACGGCCACCAGGCAATGGCCGAAGCCGTTCCCCACACACTGCATTGACGCCGGCCGCCCATCCCTACCGCGCCCCGACCTGGCTGCCGGGCGGCCACGCCCAGACGCTCTGGCCACTGCTGATCAAGCCACAACCGCTCAAGCTACGGCGGGAACGGTGGACGACGCCGGATAGTGATTTCATCGATGTCGATCATCTCGATGGCCCGCCCGATTCCCCGCTGCTCGTCCTTTTCCACGGTCTGGAAGGCAGTTCGCGCAGCCATTATGCGATCTCGACCGCCCGCGCCTGCCGGAAAGCAGGCTGGCGGCTCGTCCTGCCGCATTTTCGCGGCTGCTCCGGGGAGTTGAACCACCGACCACGCGCCTACCACTCGGGCGATTCGGCCGAGATCGACTGGATCCTGCGTCGCCTGCATGGCGAAAATGGAGGACGCCGTCTACACGCCACCGGCATTTCGCTCGGCGGAAATGCCCTTCTCAAGTGGGCAGGCGAACAGGGCGAAAAAGCCTGTGAAGTGGTCAGCGGGGTCGCCGCGATCTGTGCGCCGCTCGATCTGGCGGGCTGTGGCCACCATTTGGCGCATGGCTTCAACCGGGTTTATACGCGGCATTTCCTGCAGACTCTGAAAACCGTCGCCGCCGCCCGTCTGGCTCGCTTTCCCGGCCTGTTCGACGGGGCGCGCATGGCGCGGGCAAGCAATCTTTACCAATTCGACGATGCCGTCACCGGGCCGGTACATGGTTTCGCCGGTGCCGACGACTACTGGCAACGTTCTTCCGCCAAGCCTTGGCTGAAATCGATCGCCGTCCCGGCGCTGGCGCTCAATCCGAAAAACGATCCTTTCCTGCCCGCCCGCTATCTGCCGACCGCTCGCGAAGTCAGTCCCAGCGTCCGTCTCGAGCAACCGACCGAAGGCGGCCACGTCGGTTTCGTCGGCGGCGGCTTTCCGGGGAATCTGGACTGGCTGCCGCAAAGGCTCTTACACTTCTTTCTTTTCGAGACGTCATAAAACGCCATCATGAATCAGCTTCCCGCAGAAATCTTCAAGGCCTACGACATCCGCGGCATCGTGAACAAATCCCTGACCGCCGACGTGGTGCGCCGCATCGGCCATGCCCTCGGCTCGCTGGCGGTGGAACAAGGCCAGTCAGCCATCGCCGTCGGCCGCGATGGCCGGCTCTCCGGCCCGGAACTGGCCGGCGCCCTGATGGACGGCATCTGCGCTGCCGGCGTCGATGCCATCGATATCGGCTGCGTGCCGACCCCGGTCACCTATTTTGCGGCCTACGAACTCCGTTGCCACTCGTGCGTTTCGCTCACCGGCAGCCACAACCCCCCGGACTACAACGGCCTGAAGATGGTGATCGGCGGCACGACGCTGGCCCTGGACGCCATCCAGGATCTCAAGCGGCGCGCCGAAAGCGGCCAGCTGACGCATGGCCGGGGCGAACGCCGCAGCGCCGACGTCGTGCCCGCCTATATCGAGCGAATCGTCGGCGACGTCAAACTGGCCCGTCCGATGAAGATCGTCATGGATTGCGGCAATGGCGTGGCTGGCGCCGTGGCGCCGGAACTCTTCAAGCACCTGGGCTGCGAAATCGTGCCCCTGTTCTGCGAAGTCGATGGCAATTTTCCCAATCACCACCCCGATCCGTCCAAGCCGGAAAACCTGCAGGACGTCATCCGCGCGCTGCGTGAAACCGATGCCGAGATCGGCATTGCCTTCGATGGCGACGGCGATCGCCTGGGCGTCGTCACCAAGGACGGCGAAATCATCTTCCCCGACCGCCAGCTGATGCTTTTCGCAGCCGACGTCCTGTCGCGCGTGCCGGGCGGCGAGATCATCTATGACGTCAAATGCACCCGCCTGCTGGCGCCGTGGATTCGCCAGCACGGCGGCGTGCCGCTGATGTGGAACACCGGCCATGCGCTGGTCAAGGCCAAGCTCAAGGAAACTGGCGCCCCGCTGGCCGGCGAGATGAGCGGCCACTGTTTCTTCAAGGAGCGCTGGTACGGCTTCGATGACGGCCTGTACACCGGCGCCCGTCTGCTCGAAATCCTGTCGCGCGCCGCCGACGGCAATCCGCTGCTGCAGAACCTGCCGAATTCGCCGAGTACGCCGGAGTTGAATATCAAGATGGCGGAAGGCGAGCCTTTCGCGTTGATCAAACGGCTGCAAGCGGCAGGCAAGTTCGCTGATGCCCAGGAAATCATCACCATTGATGGGCTCCGGGTAGAATACGCGGATGGTTTCGGCCTCGCCCGCCCGTCGAATACGACGCCGGTGGTCGTGCTGCGTTTCGAGGCTGATAACGCAGCGGCGCTGGAACGCATCCAGGCGGGATTCCGCACGGCACTCGATGCCGTGTGGCCCGGTATCCAACTACCGTTTTAAGGAATCCTCTTGAGCGAAGCCGCCGATCAGCTTTTCCTCGGGCGCCAGCCCATTCTCGATCGCGAACAACGGCTGCACGCCTACGAGCTGCTTTTTCGCAACGGCACTCATAATGCGGCGGAAGTCACCGACGGCGTCCAGGCAACGGCGACGGTGATCGCCAACGCTTTCAGCGAGTTGGGGGTCGAGTCCGCGCTGGGCAAATGCCGCGGCTTCATCAATATCGATGAAGCCTTCCTGTTCAGCGACATGCTCGAATTGCTGCCGCGCCAGTCGGTGGTCCTCGAAATTCTGGAAACGGTACCGCCCACGGTGGCGGTGATCGAACGCTGCAAGGCACTCAAAGCCGCCGGCTTCACGCTGGCCCTCGACGACGTCATCCAGCTCGAACCGGAGTTCGCCGAACTGCTGGCCCTGGTCGAAATCGTCAAGGTCGATATCCAGCCGCTATCCCGTGTCCAGCTGATGCAGCTGGTCATGAAGCTGAAGCCGCTGGGCAAGCAGTTACTGGCCGAGAAAGTCGATTCGCGCGAGCAGATGGAACAATGTCTCAAGCTTGGCTTCACGCTATTCCAGGGCTACTACTTTGCCAAGCCGACCATCATCGCCGGCCGAAAACTCGACCATTCCCAGGTTTCGCTGATGAAACTGATGGGGCTGCTACTGGGCGATGCCGACACCAGCGAACTCGAAGAGGCGCTGAAACCGGAACCCGGCCTGACCGTAAACCTGCTGCGCATGACCAATTCGGTCGGCTGCGGCAGTACCGAAACGATCACCTCCCTACGCCACGCCATCGATGTGCTCGGCCGTCGTCAATTGCAGCGCTGGCTGCAACTGCTGGTCTTCGCGTCCGGCAAGCAAAGCGCCTCCAGCAATCCGCTGCTGCTGATGGCGGCGACCCGCGGTCGCCTGATGGAATTGCTGGCCGAAGAATTGAAGGCAGGCAACAACAGCTTCGCCGATCAGGCCTTCATGGTCGGCATCATGTCGCTGATGCCGGCGCTGATCGGCTTGCCGATCGAGGAAGTCGTCGCGCCGCTCGGCCTGGCGGAAAGCGTGACGACAGCGCTCGGCAATGGCCAAGGCGATCTTGGCCATATGCTGAAGATCACCGAAGCCTGTGAAACCGGCGACCTGACGACCCTGGGTCAAAACCTGCAGCAATTGCCGGGCCTCGGCGTCAAGGCGCTCAATCGCGCCCAGACCCAGGCGCTTCAGTGGGCCAACAGCCTTAGCCAGTAAATTACAGAGCCCAACGTAACTCCGGGAAGCCGGCCAGTCTAAACGCTGGCCGGCTTTTTCATGAGGTGTGAGGCTGGTTTCCCGATGGGCGATTCGTATCTGCCAAGCAAAAAGCCCCGTTAGCGATTGCTAACGGGGCTTTGCATGGGGAGCCTGGCGGTGACCTACTTTCGCGAGCGGAAGCTCACTATCATCGGCGCTTTGCTGTTTCACGGTCCTGTT
>JBLNBM010000005.1:0-354180 GCA_050259955.1 Bacteroidota bacterium | reverse complement strand
TCGTCGATCACCACCAGGCCGTCATCCTGGGCCGAGCGGGCAAAATCGTAGGTGTAATGGTGGGCGAAAGTCGTATCGCGGATGAATAGGGCGTCGAAGCCGGGCAGGCGGGCCCGGTCCTGCGCCGTGATGAATTCCGGCTGCAGGCTGAGATCGACCGCAGCCGCGGCAAAGGCGCCGAGGGCCAGGGCATCCGAAGGCTGATCGATGCCGTCCGGATCGTGCAGGATGGCGAGCTTGCCGCCGCGGCTGCTACGCTCGCCGGCCGGCCGAGCGCACAGATGGTCGGCGGCCGCGGCGGCGGCACGGCGGCGCTGCTCGCCGGAAAGTTCATCGAGACCGGGCAGGCGAAGGCTGTCGAGATGCCAGACGCCGGCCTCCCAATGAAATTGCGCGGCCAGCAGGGGCGCCTGCAACAAGGCGAACAGTTGTCCGGCGAGAAGGTTTTGGCCGCCGCCCGGATCATGGCCGAACCAGGCTTCGAGCTGGCAATGGGGCGTTGCCGGCGCAGCCAGATGTTGCCTGAGCAGCGGCAACACGCGGCGGGCGAACAGGGGCAACCAGTGCGGCGACTGCAAATCGGCGATGGTCGCCGCGGTCGGCCAGGGCTGATGGCCGCGCGCCTCGGCGAGCAGGGAAACGTAATAGCCCGGCCCCTGGTAGGCCGCGGACCGACAGAGATTGAAAACGCGGGTCGCCCGCCCGGCATCGGGGCAATAGCCGGCCAGGTAGTCGGCGGCGAGGATGACGCGGCCTTTTGCCGGGTCAATCGGCCAGTCGGCGCCAGCGTCGACGACAAACAGGTTGTTCATGGCACATCGACCAGCGAACCGTCTTTGCGGGGCGCCACCACCAGCAGGTTGGCGTCGTGGGTGACGATGCCGAGCAGGACGGCGTTGAAGACCCGGTCCATGCGTATCCAGTAGTCACGGGTGCTGCCATAGGGATGCGGACCGTAGGGATCGGCGACCAGCAGCTCGTGCGCCGGCCGGTCATAGCCGGCGATCACCACGAAATGGCCGGACGGCGTGCCGCGCAGGTTGTCCGGGGTGTCGGTCGGGCCATACTCCCGCGCCGTGCGGTAGAGGAAAGTCGAACTCAGGCCGGTGATGATCGGATAGCGGCGGCGCAGCAGGCCGCGCACCAGGGGCGGCGAGAGATCGGTAAAACGCAGGCGGCCGCCCATCTCCAGGAATTCCAGGTAGCCCTCGGTGACATGCAGCAGGCGACGGTCGGCCTTCAGCTTGCGCTGGGCGGCGAGGCGCTCGGCGATGTCCATGCGCTGGCGGAACCAGGTCGGGTCGAAAACCGTCAGATTGTAGGTATAGATGGTGGCCGAATAGCCATGGCTCAGCGCATCGCAGGCCAGGAAAACGGCAAAGGTGCCGCCATGCTCGAGCGCCCGGGTCCGCGCCACGATATCGTCCAGCGCCGTTTCGCTGCCCCAGTAGCGATACAGCGCGTGCAGGCAGGTCGGGCCGCAGGTGGTCTCGGTCGGTTGGGGCTGGATGTGCAGGGGCAGATGCAGCGTATCAGGCAGCATCACGTTGCTTCGGCCGGGAATCCGGGCCAGGGGCAGGACGCCTGAACCCGCCGGCAGCGATCGGGAATTTGCGGGGGTAACACCACGGCTCTCCTCAAACGGGCGGCAACACCACTCGCCGATGAGCAGCAGCTTTCGTGCCTGTAAGGGCAGGCGATGACCGCCCGGCACCGGCCTCGCCGGCCGGGAACGCCGATTGCGGCGGGAACTGTCCGACAGGTTTTCCAGGTCTACCGCAAGGAGATGATTACTGTTCGCCACCTCGCCCTTGGGCAAAAGCTTTGCCGGCACCTGAGTTTCGGGGCGTGTCTGACCCTCGTCGCCTGTGCCGCCGCGCCCTTGCGCGATAGCGCCCGGGTTGCCTCGCCTGCCGCCGCGGTCAATGTGGCACAGCCAGCCGCCACGCCGCTGGTGGCGGGAAACGATGCCCATCTGCTGATCGACGGCCCGCAAACCGAAGCCGCCATGCTGCAGGCCATCGCCAAGGCACGACACCAGATCGACCTTGAATCGTACATCGTCGAACCGATCGATATCGGCGAACGCCTGGCCAGCCTGCTCGAAGCCCGGCGAGCCGCCGGCGTCGCCGTCCGCGTGCTCTACGACAGCATCGGTTCCCTGGCGACGCCGGCGGCCTATTTCGAGCGCCTGCGGGCGGCGGGAATCGCCACCTGCGAGTTCAACCCGATCAATCCGCTGCAGTTGCGGGACAACCCGCGCCTGAGCATCAACAATCGCGATCACCGCAAAGTGCTGATCATTGATGGCCAGGTTGCCTTCACCGGTGGCGTCAATATCAGCGGCGTCTACAGCGCGAGTTCCTTCGGGCACCGGCATGAAAAGGAAGCCCGCGAAAGCGGCTGGCGCGATACCCACGTCCTGGTGCGCGGACCGGTCGTCGAACAGTTTCAACGCCTGTTCGAGGACACCTGGCACAGCCAGGACTGTTCCCTGAACGGGCAGGTCGTGCCGCCCCATCGGCCGGCGGCGGTGGCCGGCGACATGACGATGCGCCTGGTGGCCGCCGACCCGGCGCGCGAGCGCAGCGAACTCTACGTCGCCCTGCTGTCCGCCATCGAAGGGGCAGAACGCCGCATCTGGCTGACCTACGGCTATTTCGTGCCCGATGAACGCCTGGTCCAGGCATTGCAGGCCGCCGCCCGGCGCGGCGTCGACGTCCGCCTGGCGCTGCCCGGATTCAGTGACTTCTGGGCGCCGTTCCATGCCGGACGATCCCGTTACGCGGCGCTTCTCAAAGCCGGCGTCCATATCTTCGAGCGGCGCGATGCGCTGCTCCACGCCAAGACGGCCGTCATCGACGGCGTCTGGTCGAGCGTCGGCTCGACCAACCTCGACTGGCGCAGCTTCGTCCATGACTACGAAGCCGACGTCCTGGTCCTCGATCGTCGTTTCGCCGGCGAAATGGAGCAGTTGTTCCGGCGGGACGAGGCCGCCTCGCAGGAAGTCGGAATCCGTGAATGGCGCCGGCGCAGCATCGCCGACCATTTTCTGGAATGGCTGGCCCGGGGCTGGGAGTACCTGCTATGAGCGCGCCCGGCGGCCGATTCCCCATCAATCAGCAAGGAGCTGAAAAATGATCAAACTGGCAATCCTTTTCTTCATCATTTCCGTGGTCGCCGGCCTGTTCGGCTTCACCAATATCTCGGCCGGCGCGGCCGGCGTGGCCAAGAGCCTGTTTTTCGTCGCCCTCGCCATCTTTCTCGTCATCCTGGTCTTCGGCGTATTCCTCGGGCAACTGGTCTTTTAGGGATTCAGTGCAGCTTGACGCGCGGTTGCGAACGGCCGGCCAGCCATTGGCCGACAGTCAGCAGCACGGTCTGGGGAATGCCGAGCAGCACCGCCAGGTGGCGCCGATACAGTATCCAGTAGCTGAAACGGGCCAGCCAGCCGCTGATCGTGAATCCCCGACCGGCCGGGCTATCGACGCTGCCGACGGCTTCGTCGCGCCCCAGGGCAAGCAGGCTGCCGCGCTCGTGGAATTCGAAAACCGGCAAGGGCTTGCCGGCCAGGCGGCGGCGCAGCGAGCGGGCGAGCAGGGCAGCCTGCTGGCGGGCCGCCTGGGCCGTCGGCGGCGCCGGCTTGCCGGAACGCGGCGGGCAGCTGGCACAATCCCCAAGGGCGAAAATATTGTCGTCCACGGTGGTCTGCAGGGTAGGGCGGACAACCAGCTGCTGTTGCCGGTTGATTTCCAGGTCGCCGAGCGTCTTCATCACGCCCTGGCCCTTGACGCCGGCCGCCCACACCGTCAGGTCGGCGGCGATCCGTTCCCCGCCGTCCAGTTCGACGCTGTCGGCCGCGATACGGATGACGCGCTTGCCGAGGCGGATGTCGATGTCGCGCTGGCGCAGGTCGTCGATCACCCGGTTGACCACTTCCTGCGGCATGGCATTGAGCAGGCGCGGCCCGGCCTCGATGATGCTGATCCGCAATGGCCGCCGCAATTGCTGCAACTGCATGCCATAGGAAGCGATTTCGTCCCCGGCGCTGTTCAGCTCGGCGGCAAGTTCGACACCGGTGGCGCCACCGCCGACGATCGCCACATGCACCGGCTCGGCCTTGCCCAATTCCGCCCGCGTGCACAGGGCAAGCAGGCGACGGTGAAAGCGTTCGGCTTCGCCCATGTCGTTCAGCGAAAACGTATGCTCGGCGACGCCGGGCGTGCCGAAATCGTTGTCGGTAGCACCGATGGCGACGACCAGCGTGTCATAGGCCAGCGTGCGGCGCGGCGCAATTTCCAGGCCGCTTTCGTCGATCAGGGCAGCCAGCCGGATTTGCCGCTGGCCGCGGTCGATGCCTTCGAGACGACCGAGGTGGAAGTGAAAACCATGGCGCCGCGCCAGTTGCAGGAAATCGATTTCGTTCTCGTGCGGCCCCAGGGTGCCGGCCGCCACTTCATGCAGCAGGGGTTTCCAGAGATGGGTCGGGGCGGCATCGACCAATAGGATATCGACCTTGTCCCGGTCGGCGATGTCGTCGCCGAGACGCGCCGCCAGCTCGAGGCCGCCGGCCCCGCCACCGACGATGATGATGCGATGGGGAACGGCAGCACGGGGAAGACCGGCGACGCCAGCATCGGAAAAACGGGGAGAGAACATGGTTCGCTGCAACTCCCGAAAAACGGGCACATCAGCCGCCCTCGCCAGGCCGCTGACGGATGGCCCAATAAAAAGAGGCCGTTCGTGAAGAACGGCTCCATTCAATGCCTGGTTATGGAGATCTTGTGCGGTCAGGCGGCGCGACGTCCACCGCTGGTCGCCGCGGCGCGCGAACGGGCACGCTCGGCGTTTTCCTGATGTCTTTGCGACTTCTGCTGAGCGTTCTCCTCGATCTCGTTGCTCATCTGTTCGCCTTGATGGCGCAGTTCCTCGCTCTGCTGGCCGGCAAATTCGCGTCCCTGGCGAACGGTGGCGCGGAATTGCTCGCCGCCTTCGCGCAGGGTGGCCCGTGTCGCATCGCTGAACGATACGCTGGCCCGGGACATTTCATCCGCCTGCTGGTTGGAGAACTCCTTCAGTTCCTGGACGCTCTCGATGGCTTGATGCTGCAACTCTTCGAGACCGTATTTCCAGCGCTCGTTGAGGTCGATCATCTGCTGCTCGAACACCCGGAAAAGCTGCGGCGGTGCCTCGCTCAGCGCACCGCCGGCCTGATCGACGAGATGCACCAGGTTCTCGGTGGTCGCCGAAAACAGATGCAGGGCCCGTTCGTCACTGACCTGGAATATCCGTGAATAATCAGGCATGCCGAAAATCGATGCGGCACGCGTCTGGACCCGATAGAGGCTGCGCAAGGTCGCCGCCTGCATGTCGTAGAACTGGCCGAGACCACGCAGCCCGGCGATGACGAAGTTCATGGCCTTTTGCCGGTTTTCCTGCGACTCGCCACGTTGCGGGTTCTGCTGGCTGTGTTGCCCTTGCTGCTCGCCCTGTCCTTGCTGGCCTTTGCCGCGCTGGGCGGTTTGCTGCCCGGCTTGCTGGCGACTGCGCTGGCTACCCTGTTCGGCACCCTGTTCAGCGGCATGCTGGGCGTCCCATTGTTCCTCCTGCTCGGTACCGCGGGCAGACGATTCTTCATTCATCGGTTTTGATTGAGCCATCTTAAATCTCCTGAGTGACAATCCAAAACAAAGACAATGACTGCAACGGCTTCCGATCCGACGCCAAGCCGGCAGCTTCTTCCCATCCTTGAAACAGTTAGGGCCTTGGTCCACAGCAACAATGGAACCCGCGTACCGGCCAGCAAAAAACCTTGCCCGGCCACGGTGGCGCGCCATCGGGGCCGGGTTTGCAAAATGTGCAGGAAGGAAGAAAAATTTACCGATTCTTCCGCGTTTCCGGCCGGCGGAGCCGGAAAACGCCGGCTGCAAAAGATGAGGCACATTCCTTGCCAATCAGCTGGCAGGAAACGGCAATCCCTTCTCTCTGCGCAAGGAGACACCATGGCAAACAGCAGCCTGCTCGGCGGCGAATCGCTCCCCGTCAATCATCCCGGGCACGACACCGGCAGCCTCGGTCCCAGCGACACTTCGGACAGCGGCAGCGATACCGTCGGCGCCGCGGAGGCGGGCCAGGATCCCAACCTGCCGACCGACATCGCTCTCGATCCGGATTTTCCGCTGATCGATTCCACCTTTGAAACACTGACCGAAGGCGCCGACAGCGGCGATGCCGGACTTCGCGAGGCGCCGGATATTTCCCCTGACCAGATCATCGAAAAGCCGGCCAGGGACCGTTGATCAGCGACCGCCGCCGCCACTGGTCGCGCCCGCCGGACCGCTGGTGTGGGATGCCTGGTTGGGGACGGCCGCCATCGGCAGCCGCCGCGCTTCATCGAGATGCCGGCGCAGGGTGGGCAGGGTCTTTTCGGCCCAGGCGCGGACTTCGGGGTCCTTGACTTCGCGGCTGGCCTTCTCGAAGCGCTTGATATCCTTTTCGTGGTCCTTGATGCCGACCTCGTTTACGAATTCACGGTCGAATTTCTCGGGCGGCGTCTTGCGCAGCCTGTCTACCGCATGCTGTTTCAGCATCGGCAATTCGCCGGGCAGATCGACATTGCGCGAACCGGCCAGTTGTTTCAGTTCGCTGTTGGCCGCGCCATGCTGGGTCGCCAGCATTTCGGCGAAAGTCCTGACGGCCGGATCGCGGGCCCGTTCGCTGGCCACTTGGGCGGCCTCGACTTCAAACAGGCCGCCGACCGCCGCATCCTTGATGAAGCTCTTGTCGGCATGGCTGAGCCGGTCGCCGGGCGCATTGTCGGCCACCGCGACCAGCAGGCCACCGTCGGCCCGCAGCACGGCCGGCATCGACGTCGCTACCTCGCGACCATCCCAGGCAATGGACCAGGTATGCGGCTGATTGCCGACATTCGCCGACCCGCCGTGGTCGGGAAGCACGGCGGGGCCGCGGATTGGCGGCGCAGGAGAAGCCGAAGTACTTTCGGCGCTGCTTTGTTTGCCGGGCAGCGGGGTGTTCTGGTCACAGCCGGCCAGCAAAGCCAGCGCCGCCAGTCCGCAAAGGAGACTGCAGCGCCCCGTACTGCCGATCGGTGCCGGGAATACGCCAGCGCCCCGATGGTCGCCGGGTTTCATTTGACGACCTCCAGGCTGTCCCGCAACACCCGCACCTGGTCATGGTTGCGCTTGGCACCGAGATATTGACGCTCGACCACGGAACGCACGGGTTCGGGCAGGGGCTGTTCCAGCGCATCGCGGTAACTGGTTACCGCAATGTCCTCGCCGCGTTCGCATTCCTTGAGCACGGAAAGATTGTCGTAGACGGACAGCGCGCTGCGCACCGCTACCCAGCCGCGGTGCACGGCCCCGGAAAGGCTGCCCCCGGTGTCGGGTTTTCCCCCCAGTTGCAGTACGTGTTCCTGCAACTCGACGGCGGCTTGCCGGCATTCGTCGGCGCGCTGGGAAAACAGGGTTGCCAGTTCCCGGGAATCGACATGTTCAGCACAGGAACGAAAGCCGTATTCGCCGTCCTTGCACGTTTCGATCAGGTCGTTGAGCGTGGAAATCACGTCGTCGTTGTCCATGGCCATTCCTTTCTCAAAAGGGTGCGGGATGCTGGTGACTGGCAGATACCATGCCCGCCCGGGGAAGCGGAAAACATACCGCCCGGCTCATTCCTGCTCGTTGTCGCTCTCCGGCGCACTGCTCGACGCAGATTTCTTGCCGGCAATCGATTGGGCACTGCCGCCTTTCCGGATTCGACTGCCGCCGTCCTCTTGCTGGCTGGCCGAACTCCGGCCGCGCGTCGGGGATTGCGCGCCGAGTTCTTCCTCGAGCTCTTCGCGGCGTTCGCTGATCTCTGCCTGCAGGTCCTGCCAGTGGTGCTTGGCATGGGCGAGCTGGGGAAAGATTTCGTTTTCCTCTTCCCGGATGTGATGATTGACGTACTCGCCCAGCACCTTGAAGGTGGCCGCGAATTTTTCATCGTCGGGCGACATGTTCTTGAGTTCGCCGATCAGCATCTTGGCTGACATGTGTTCGATTTCCGCTTCCTCGATCAGGCTTTCGTCGCCCAGGCAATCGCGGGCGGCCGGATAGAAGAGTTCTTCTTCGAGGGTGGTATGGATTTCGAGATCGCGGCAGGTCTGGGTGACCAGCGACTGGCACTCCTCCTCGTCGGTATGTGGATCGAGCTTTTCAAAATCGCGGAACGCCCTTTTGACCTGCTTGTGATCATTTTTGAGCAGGTTAACGATTTCATTGAAGGCGGCCGATTCGGCACGACTGCTGGAACGGCTGCCGGTACGCGTTTGCGAACTGGTCGCCGGATGGGTATGACTGGAAGGCATGGGTCTCTCCTCAAGGATTCAACATGGCCCGGAGACGCCTAGCGCCTCCGGGGAGCAGGCCGACTGAGGCAATCGGCGTACCCTTGCCGGCGCCGTCAACAGGTCGACACGACCGGTCCGGACGCCGGAAGAGGCCCGGTTTGCGCGGCACCGCAGCGCTCCTTGCCATCTCCCCGCGATGTAATTTTTGCGGCAAAAAAGTGGCGCCGAAGGCGGCCGGGCGGACCACCAATCGCCTGTGCACCGGCTGCCGCTTGAATTTGCGCCCCGGCTGGCGCGGCATTGCGGGTCGGGTGGCGAGCGTGGCATGAGCGTTGCCTTGCTTCCCGTTCGACGCGCATTTCGACATGCCCTACCCATCCGAACGATCCCGGCGCCAGCCATCCCCTGGAGAATCCATGACGAAATCGCTCTCCCTGGGTATCGAACATCGCCAGCAACAGACGCTGTCGCCGCGCCTACAACGGGCTGTCCGTCTGCTGCAACTGTCATCCCTCGATTTTGCCCAGGAACTGCATGAGGCGCTCGACGAGAATCCCTTTCTCGAAACCGACGAAGCCGACGGTGCACATCCGGCAGAGCATGGGGCAACGCTGGAAATCGGCGAAATGCCCTTCGCCGCCACGGTCGACCAGGACATCGGCAATCTGGCGGCGGCCGGCGATGCCGGATGCCTGGCGGGCGACCTCGATGGCGAACGCGAAAGCTGGCAGGCCGACGGTTTGGTCGAAAATGGCTACCGGGAAGAGGGCGAGTCCGGTTTCATCGACCTGCGCGCGGTCGATGTATCGCTGAGCGAACACCTGCTGCGCCAGCTCCATGTCCTGCCGCTGTCGGCACGCGATCTGGCCGTCGCCGAAATCATCGTCGGCTCGCTCGACGACGACGGTTACCTGCGGGCTCCGCTGCCCGAACTGATCGGCATCGCCGATCTGACACCGCCGCCGGAGGAAGAAGAGCTGCACATCGGCCTCGCCCACGTGCAATCGCTCGACCCGGCCGGCGTCGGCGCGTGCGGCGTCGAGGAATGCCTGCGCCTGCAACTGGCGACCATCGATTGCCCGAAAAAACGCGAACTGGCCGGTCGCATCGTCAACGAACAGTTCGCGGCGCTGGCCGCCCGCGATATTGCCGGCCTGGGCCGGGCACTGGGCCGTTCGCCCGGCGAAATCCAGGCTGCGCTCGACTGCATCCGCCGGCTCGATCCCCATCCCGGCTGGCGCTTCGGCTCGTCGCACATACCTTACGTGACGCCCGACGTCATCGTCAGGAAAGTCCGCGGCCGCTGGCAGGCGACGCTGAACCCCGCCATCGTGCCGCGCGTGCGCCTCAATCGGGTCTACGCCGAGATGTTCCAGCGCAATCGCTGCGCCCAGCACGCCGAGCTCGCTGCCCACCTGCAGGAGGCGCGGTGGACGGTCAGCAACGTCGAGCAACGCTTCGCCACCATCCTCAGCGTTTCGCAAGCCATTGTCAGCCGCCAGCACCATTTCCTGGAATACGGCGCCCTCGCCATGAAACCCCTGGGCCTGCGCGAGATCGCCGACGATGTCGGCCTGCATGAATCGACCGTGTCGCGGGTCACCAACAACAAGTTCATGGCGACGCCGCTCGGCGTCTTCGAGCTCAAGTATTTCTTCTCCCGGGTGATGGCCACGGCAGGCGGCGTCAAATGTTCGGGAACGGCGATCCGCAGCCTGATCAAGGAACTGATCGGCAGCGAGCAACCGGAACACCCGTTTTCCGACGCCGAAATCGCCCGTCAGCTGGCCCGCCAGGGGCTGGTTGTCGCCCGCCGCACGGTCACCAAATACCGCCAGCTGATGCGCATCGAAGCTTTCGAAAGAAGGCGCCGGCATCCCTGACGGTGCGGGGAAATCCGCTCAACTCTGGTGTACATAGCGGCCGGGGGCATCGTCCAGGACGACGATGCCTTTTTTCGGCGCCCCCATCGCCGGCGGCTCGCTCTTGCCGCTCGACCGCGCGGCCAGCCAGGCTTGCCAGGCCGGCCACCAGGAGCCTTCAGTGGACGGCGCCGTTTCGAACCAGCGCGAGGCATGCAGGTAACGATGGCTGGCATCGTGCGTCGTCATCCGGAAGGCGCGGCGAGCCCGGCCCGGTTCGCTGATGATTCCGGCGTTGTGACCGCCGGCGGTGAGCACGAAAGTGATCTCGGTGTCGGTGTAGAGATGCAGTTTGTACACCGAGCGCCAGGGCGCGATGTGATCCTTTTCCGTGCCGACCGCGAAAATCGGCGCCCGGATGTCGGTCAGCGCAATGCCTTCCCCGTCCATCACGTAGCGCCCTTCGGCCAGGTCGTTATTGAGGAACAGGCTGCGCAGGTATTCCGAGTGCATCCGGAAGGGCAGCCGGGTCGAATCGGCGCTCCAGGCCATCAGGTCGAACATCGGCTGTCGTTCGCCTTCCAGGTATTCGTCGACCACCCGCGACCAGATCAGATCCTTGGAGCGCATCAGGTTGAAGGCGGCGGAGAGCTGTCCCTTGTCGAGATAACCCTGCTCCGCCATCATGTTTTCGAGAAAGGCGAGCTGGGCCTCGTCGATGAAAAGCAGCAATTCGCCGGCTTCCTCGAAATCGACCTGGGCCGCCAGCAGCGTGACGCTGGCCAGCCGGTCGTCGTTTTCCCGGGCCATGGTCGCCGCCGCCAGGGCGAGCAGGGTGCCGCCCAGGCAATAGCCGACGGCATGCACCTGGCGTTCGGGCAATACCGCCTCCACGACATCCAGCGCTTCCATGACGCCCAGCCGGTAATAGTCGTCCATGCCCAAATCGCGTTCGTCGCGGCCCGGATTGATCCAGGAAATCATGAAGACGGTGTGGCCGCGCTCGACCAGGTAGCGGACCAGCGAATTGTCCGGCGACAGGTCCAGGATGTAGTACTTCATGATCCAGGCCGGCACGATGAGCAGCGGCTCGGCATGGACCTGCCCGGTCTGCGGCGAATACTGGATCAGTTCCATCAGGCGGTTGCGGTAAATGACCTTGCCCGGGGTGACGGCCACCGTCCGGCCGGGCGTATAGCGCTCGGCACCGACCGACTTCTGGCGACTGTATTGGCGAATCACGTCTTCGGTCGCATTCGCCGCCCCCTTGAGCAGATTGGTGCCGCCCCGCAGCATGGTCGTCTTCAGGACCTGGGGATTGCTCCACGGGAAATTCGACGGCGAACAGAAGTCGGTCAGCTGGCGGGCGAGGAAAGCCAGCAGATCGCGGTGATGCTGGCTGACCCCCTGCACCGTCGAGCTTGCTTCCTGCCACCATTCCTCGCCGAGCAGGAAAGCTTCGGCATAAACATTGAACGGCCAGCGATTCCAGCCCGGCGCCCGGAAACGGATATCGCTGTCGCGCAAATCAGCACAATCCTTCCGTGCCGAATTCCAGGCGCAGCGGGCGGCAAAAGTGCCGAGACGTTGAAACTTCTTGGTCGCCGCCTGCAACAGGTCGCTCTGCTTACCCGGCTGGATGGCCAGGTGGCCGATCCAGTCCACATAGGCGAGGGCCAGCGCGGTCGGCGAAACGCCACCGGTCAGGCGGCCGATCCAGGCATGCAGCATCCGGTCGAAATTGTTGGTGCGCAGTACCGGCCCGATTTTCGGCGCCACCCGCTTGTGGCTGAAACCCGTGCCCTCGCCGGTCAGCGGCTGGGTATGGGCCGGAACGCCGCCGACCACCAGCGAGAGATGATTGCCCGCCGGCTTTGGCTGACGGGCAGGCGAATTTCCTTCGCTACCGGACGATGGATTCATGGCTATCCTTCCTTGGTTTGAGCAGACAAGGGCGCACTGACCGGCCCGTCGTAATCCTGCGAAGCGTGCAGCAAATGGTGTTCCCTTCGGGCATGTACCTTGCCGCAAGACGCGCCGAAGTCCTTGAGTCTTATCGCATTCGACCGTCCATCATTCCCGCCATGGCTCATTCCACGCCTTTCGACGACCTGCCGCCCTTCCCGGCGGCGAATATCCTCAACGTCATCGTCGAAACGCCGGCCGGGTGGCGATGCAAACTCAAATACGAGGCGGCAACGGGATTGCTCACCCTCAGCAAATACCTGCCGGCCGGCTTGGTCTTTCCCTTTGATTTCGGGTTCGTGCCCGGCACCCGGGGCGACGACGGCGATCCGCTCGATGTCATGCTGCTGGCCGAAGCGGGGAGTGCGCCGGGATGCCTGATTCCGGCGCGCCTGCTCGGCGTCCTGCAGGCCGCACAAACCAAGGCCGACGGCCGGGTCGTCCGCAACGACCGCTTGCTGGCCGTGCCCCTGGCTTCCCGCGCTTATGCCGGATTGAACACTCTTGGCGAAATTCCCCGCCCGCTGTGCGAGCAGATTGAACACTTTCTCGCTTCGTATGGCGCGCTGGAAGGCGATCGACTGGAAATCACCGCGCGGCGCGGTCCGAAAACAGCCAGCAAGCTGATCCGCCAGGCGTCCGGCGGGCATTAGCGGCGTTGCCGCCGGTCAATCCGGCGTCGGCGCCAAGGCAGCACCAACCACAATGCCAGAAAGAGAAACAACAAGACCACCGCCCCGACGCCGGCAAGCCGCGGCGCCTGCGTGACGACCCGGGCAATCAGGTAAAAATCCAGGCTGATCCCGACAGCCAGCGGCCACATGCTCCACAGCAACAAGCGGGAACAGAGCCGCAGGAAATGTTCGGAAACCTCTTCCACCCGCGTCTGCCGATGATAGGCCGCCGGCGTCATGACCAGGGCCACGGCCACGGCAACCAGTGAAATGGCCCCGAGATGGAGAAAACGCTCGGTCTCATCCAGCCGGACAGTAAAACCGTCGCTGAAAACGACCATCAACTGAAAACCGAACAAGGCCTGAATCCCCGGCAAAACGGTGCGGCATTCATCCAGCAGATGCTGGGTCGCCTGCGGCAGAGACAGCCTTTCGACACGGTCGTATTTTTCTGCCATTTGCTTGCCGGAATCATCTCCCGGTTGAAATGAAACAGGCACCGGCAAGCCGGCAGAAAAAAGAAAGGAGGAGAGCGTTCGCCCGAAGTTTTGAGGCCTCGGACAAAGAGTCCGGGTCATTCGCCGACTACATTGCCCTGGAAGGAACAATGTTCTGACGTCTGGTATCCGGAACGCCTTTCGTGGAACGCTCTCGGCTAATTACCAGCAAGCGCGATGCCAGGTCATGGCTGTCCATTTCCTGGGCCTTTTGCGGAAAGTCGGTCGATACCCGCCGAAAGATTTACAGGGGACCGGTAAAAATTGCAGTCCGTCTTCTTCCATCTTTACCGACAGCGCCGGAAAGCGGCGGCGCAGCGAGGGAATGGCGCTTGCGAGCAAAAGTCGCGAGCCGTGTCCCGATTGGGCCGGGCAGGACGAACCGGCCGCGGGAGGGCCGAGCGAACGATGGAGGCAGGATGTCGAAAGTGGTATGGAAAGGCAGCATTGCCTTCAGCCTGGTCAGTATTCCGGTGAATTTGTATCCCGCCGCCGGCGCCAACGAGTTGGACCTGCATCTTCTCGATCGCCGCGATTTTTCACCGGTCGGCTACGAGCGCATCAACAAGCGGACCGGCGAAGCCATTGCCGGCGAGGATATCGTCAAGGGCTACGAGTATGCCAAGGGACAATATGTCGTACTCGGCAGCGAGGATTTTCGTCAGGCCAACGTCAAGGCAACCCAGACGGTAGACATCGTCGCTTTCGTCGAAGCGGCCGATATCCCGGTGTACCACTTCGACACCCCCTATTACCTGGAACCGGAGCGGCCGGGCATCAAGGGTTACGCCCTGCTGCGCGAGACGCTGCGGCGGAGCGGCCGGGTCGGTTTGGCCAAGGTGGTGATCCGCACCCGCCAGTACCTGGCGACGGTGATTCCCGTCGGCCGGGTGCTGGTCCTCAACACCCTGCGTTTTGCCGACGAAATCCGGCCGCTGACTGAACTCGAACTGCCCACCGACGACCTGCCGGCCCTCGGCATCGCCGAACGCGAACTGACCCTCGCCGAACAATTGCTGGAAGGGATGTCGGAAAAATGGGCGCCGGAGCAGTATCACGACAGCTATCGCGACGACCTGATGGCCCGCATCCAGCACCGGATCGAAACCGGGGACACGCATATCCCGGCCGAAGCGGAAACCGGCGTGGAAGCTGGCCCGGAAGCCGAAGTCGTCGATCTGGTGGCCTTGCTCAAGCGCAGCCTGCAGGCGCAGCCGGCCAAGGCAGGGAAGCCCCCTGCCAAGGCCGGCCGCAAACGCGCCTGAATCGTTTGCTCAATCGGGAGGCGGCGGCGCCGCTTGCCGCCGCTCGGTCCTCACCATCTGGCCAGGGGCTGCATCGTCGTGACCGTTGGCGTATTCCTTCAGCCGGTTGTAAAGGGTCTTCAGGCTGACGCCGAGGACGGCGGCGGTCCGTTCCTTGTGATTATTGAAGTGCTGCAGGGTGGCGAGGATCAGTTGATACTCCGCCTTGGCCAGGGTGGTACCGAGCGGAATGGTGATCCGCGCCCCATTGTCGCAGCCATTGACGGCGGCCTCATCGTTGCCGGCCGGCGACGAAAGCACGTCGCTGGGCAGCCATTCGTTGGTAATCACATTGCCCGTCGCCATCAGATAGGCGCGCTGCACCACGTTGCGCAATTCGCGAACATTGCCCGTCCAGCGGTAACTTGCCAGGCGACTCAAGGCCGCCGCCGAAAAACGCTTGCACTGGCCTTCCTGCAGACAGATATCGCCGAGGAAATGGTTGGCGAGCAGGGGAATGTCTTCCGGGCGATTACGCAAGGGCGGCAGGGCAATCGGGAAGACATTCAGGCGATACAGCAGATCCTCCCGCAAATGGCCGCTGGCCACGGCCTGTTCGGGCGCACGGTTGGTCGCGGCAATGACCCGGACATCGGCTTCCCGGCTCTGGGTCGAACCGACCCGCATCAGCATGCCGGTCTCGAGGACGCGCAAGAGCTTGACCTGCAGTTCCAGCGGCATTTCGGTAATTTCGTCGAGGAACAGCGTGCCGCCATGCGCCCGCTCGAAAAACCCCGCATGCTGGCGTTCGGCGCCGGTGAAGCTGCCTTTTTCATGGCCGAAGATTTCGCTTTCGATCAGGGTCGGCGAAATGGCACCGCAATTCACCGCCAGGAACGGCTGGTCCCGCCGACGGCTCAGATCGTGCACCGTCCGCGCCACCATTTCCTTGCCGGTACCGCTTTCGCCGGTGATGAAGACCGTCACCGAAGTCGCGGCAACCCGCGATATCTGCTCGTAGATCCGGCGCATCGCCGGCGAACGGCCGAGCAGGTGCCCGAAACGGTCGCCGTCGGGCTCGCCGCCGTTGAGCCGCGGCGCCGGATGCACCAGGCGGGACAGCAGGTCTTCGAGCTGGCTCACGGCAACCGGCTTGGTCAGATAATCGACGGCGCCCCGGCTGAACGCCTGGATCGATTTTTCAAGACTGACATCCTCGGTAATCAGGACGACTTTCGATTTTTCCAGCAATGGCGCATCAGAAAACAGTTCCATGCCATTGCCATCCGGCAAGGCGAGGTCAAGCAGAATCACATCGGGCGGATGCAGGGCAAGCTGCTGGCGCGCCTCGCGCAACGAACCGGCAACGGCGATCGTACAATTTCCGACGGCAACCAGTGCCGCAACGGTTTCTGTCGAGTCGCGGTTGTCTTCGACGATCAACACATGACTCATTGCAAAAAACCTCCGCAGGTCAGCCTGATCAAGGTCGACTCCCGATCCCGCCTGAAGTTCGTGCCGAACAGACTGCGTCAGACCTGCATCAATCCTCCGCCGGCTGATTCGCCAGCGCCGAAAACTCGGCGCCGAGCAGGAAGACCGCCGCCGAAAAGAACAGCCACATCATCAGAACGGCCAGCGAGCTGGCCGCCCCGAAAACGTTGGCCGTTCCGGCCCGGGTCAGGTAGAGGGCGAAAAGATGCTTGCCGGCCGAGAACAGCAGCGCGGCAGCGAATCCGCCCCGGCCGGCGGCCCGCCAGGTCACCGGCAAATCGGGCAGAACCTTGAGCAGGACGCTGAAAGCCAGGCAGAGAAAGGCGAGGGACATCGCCTGCTGGATCGCCCCGATGACGAGATGGATCGGGTTGTCGCCGAACAGCGTTTCCGTGACAAAGACCACCGCGGCATCGACGATCAGCAGGACCACCAGCAGGAAGCCGGTGCCCAGGACCAGGCCGAAGGAGAGCAGGCGGATGCGGATCAGCGCGGCCACCGCATGGCGCTTCGGCGTCGTGTGCCAGATGGTGTTGAGGGCGCTGCCCAGTTCGGAAAAGGTGGCCGAGGCACCGATGCCGATGGCGATCAGCGACAGCCAGCCCGAGGAACGTGCCTGATCGGCCCGCCAGGCATTGACCAGCACGGCCTGGGCCGCCAGGGCGGCGTCCCGGCCGAGCAGGGATTCCAGTTCGCTGTAGAGCTGCCCCTGCACGGCATCGATGCCGAAAAACAGGCTGCCCACGGCAATCGCCACGACGAGCAGGGGAGCCAGGGAAAAAGCCGCATAAAAGGCCAGCGCGGCCGACATCGAGGCACAACGATCATCCAGCCAGCGCGAAACCACCGCAATCGCTATGCCGGCAAGCTCCCGGATTCCATGCCACAGACGGCCGGGCACGGCTGGGAGGAGCCGATATCGGCCATGCCGGGCAGGCTCCGTTTTCATCCGCAAGCGCCGGTGCGCCGGCTATTTCCCGATCGCGTCCCGATACTGCTGGCGTGACAGTTCCCGCACTTCGAAACTGTCGAGGGTGACTTTATCGCCGCTCGTCTGGTCGGTGAATCGGACGTGGCCTTTTTCATGATCGATATCCCGGGTGTAGTAGGCATGTCCGCTCGCCGGATCGGTCACCCGGTAGTAGTTTCCACCACAGGCGGCGAGAACCGGCAGGGCAACGATTACGGCCATCCATTGCAAAAGGGTGCGGCATCTCATGGCAGGGCTCCTTGATCCTGAAACCTCACCGAAGAGACGCAACGGCGCAGAGAAAGACATGGCAACCATGACCTGGCAGCGCAACTCACCGGCAAGGTGAGCCGGCCCAGGCGAACAAGTGCTTTCCCGGCGTCGCCGCGTCTCGGCGGTTCAACGACGTTTTCCGCTTCATTCCGACAAGGCCAATCGCCTCAACTGCGCGACTCCCAGTCGCGCAACTGTTTTTCGGCCTCGTCCCTGGAAATGCCATAGCTTTCCTGGACTCGCCCGATCAGCTGTTCGCGTTTTCCGGCGATCCGGTCCAGATCGTCGTCAGTCAGTTTTCCCCACTGCTCCTTGATCTTTCCCGCCATCTGCTTCCAGTTTCCTTCCACGCGATCCCAGTTCATTTCGCTATCTCCGCCAGTTGATGGAGCACCACCCCATGCAGAGCTCGTGCCAGGGAGAAGGGGGTAAAGGAAAAATCCCGGCACGAAAACTGCACGGGGCGTGCTATCGCGGCAACCACCGCATTCATGGGAGCGACACCATGTCCATTGCCACCATCCTGATCGTCGTACTCGTTCTGCTGCTGATCGGCGCCTTGCCCACCTGGCCCCACAGTGCCTCCTGGGGCTACATGCCGAGCGGCGTGCTGGGCACCATCCTGGTCGTTCTGCTGGTCCTCTGGCTGCTCGGCCAGCTTTAGGGAGGGTAGCGAAAAGCGGGAACAGGCTTTGCGGCAGGGACATCCATCAGCCTCCAGGAGGAAATCCATGCCAACCCAGACTTCGGGCGGTTTGCCGCCACAGCATCAGGACCATCAGCCGGGTCGCGAAGCCGTGATGAACCCGCCACCGGCGTCCTTTGCCGAACATTATGTCGGCAGCGGACGCCTGCAGGGAAAGGTCGCCGTGGTCACCGGCGGCGACAGCGGCATTGGTCGCGCGACGGCGATTGCCTTTGCCAAGGAAGGTGCCGATCTGGCCATTGCCTTCCTGGAAGAAAGGGAGGATGCGCAGCAAACCTGCCAGGCGATCGAAGCCTGTGGCCGACGGGCTTTGGCGATAGAAATCGACATCGGCCAGGAAGCCGCCTGCGGGTCGATGATCGACCAGGTGATCCGTGAATTCGGCCGGCTCGACGTGCTGGTCAACAACGCCGGCGAGCAGCATCCGCAACCCGACGTCGCCGACATTAGCGCCGAACAGCTGGAGCGGACTTTCCGGACCAATGTCTTTTCGATGTTTTATTGCGTCAAGGCCGCCTTGCCGCACTTGCGGTCCGGCGCCCGGATCATCAATACCGCCTCGGTGACCGCTTACCAGGGCAGCCCGGAATTGATCGATTATTCATCGACCAAGGGAGCCATCGTCAGCTTTACCCGTTCCCTGGCCATCTCGCTTGCGGCGCGGGGCATCCTGGTCAATGCGGTGGCGCCCGGCCCGATCTGGACGCCGCTCATCCCTTCCAGTTTCGCCGCAGAAAAAATCTCCGGTTTCGGCCGCAACACCCCGCTCGGCCGTCCGGGACAGCCCGACGAAGTCGCTCCCTGCTTTGTATTCCTGGCCAGCGACGGGGCTTCCTACATGACGGGGCAAGTCCTGCATCCCAATGGCGGCCGGATCGTCAATGGCTGAATCCGGCGCCAGGCGGCAAACAAAAGGGGGAACGGCTAGCGACTGCCGCGCTGGTTGCCCTGCCGCGCCGACTTGCCACTGTCGCCGCCCCGGGCGTTTCGGGCATGGGTCGCCAGTCCGCCTTTCTGGCCGGCGCGGCGGGCTTCCTCGGAAGTGAATTCGTGGGCGCTGCCTTTTTCGTGGGCGGCGATCCCGCCTTTCTGACCGGCAATCCGCGCCTCCTCGGAGGTGAATTCATGGGCCGTGCCTTTTTCGTGGGCGATCTGTCCGCCCTTGTGACCGGCGGCCTGAGCCTCACTGGAACTGAACTCGTGGGCCGTTCCTTTCTGATGGGCGGCCTGCCCGCCCTTGCTGGCGATTGCGCGCTGCCTGTCCTCGTCCATCGAGGCAAAACCACGGTTGCTCTTCGCCGGATCCTTGGAAGCCATCATCTATCTCCTTCAAACCTGAAAAAATTTGCCGAACATTGATCGAGGACTTCGGCAACACCCTTTTCCTGCCCAGGACGGCAGCTGACCTAGACCTCGCAGCGGCCGGGTCAGTGCGTAATGTCATAAATCGCCCCCGCTGCGGCACCGACACCGGTGCCAATCAGGGCGCCACGGCCCGCACCACGATCTGTGCCGGCCCCGATCGCCGCACCGGCCCCGGCGCCGACCGCAGCGCCGCCCACCGTGGCGCAGGCGGAATCGAGCACGACCGCCGTCGCCAGCAAGGCGGCGAGCAAAAATCCATTCCCGTGTTTCATTGGTTTTGGCCCTTTCGAAAAGATCGGCGGCCGTTCGACCGGCCTATGGGCCGGTCGAGTAGGCCTTCCATGCCTTCTGGAATTGCGCCGCGTTCAGACGGCCGGTCCGCTGCGGATCCGCCATGTCGAAAGCCTTGTCGAAGCCCTGCAGTTCATGGGCGTCGGCTTTGGTCACATAACCCTTGCTGCCGACATCGAGCTTCTTGAATGCGGAATCGGGAAGTTCCGAGCGGGAAGGGACGATCGCTCGCGTATCGGGCGACAGGGAGGGCAAGCCGGGTTTGACGATTTCGGCGGGAGCGGTCGGGCTGGCCGGCGATTCGGCCGCGCCCGCCGAGGCATTCCAGCCCGGCACGGCAGCCAGCCAGAAGGCGATTGCCCAGACCGGCCTGCGCCGGATACCCAACAGCCTGCTGCGCGGTACGCTCATTTTGCTGGCTCCTTCGTCCTGATGGGATCGATTGCTACCGCATCGATCAGTCGAAGCTGGTCCTGCAATTGGCATGCCATTGCTGCGCCGGCCCGGCCCACTCCATTCGGACCCTTGCCCGGCTTCGCGCAGGTCACCCGCGCGCGGCGCGCACAGAAGGTTTTACAAGATCGGTAAGAATTGCGGCTGGTCCCATGCCGCCAGCCCCGGCAAAGGCGCCCGGCCGGTAATCGCCACGGGAATATGTCTTGCTTGAAAGGGATGGTCGATCCCGGAAACAATTCAAGGAGAAATGACATGCAAGTTGGCAAAGCAATGACACACGACGTACAGATCGCGACCCCGGAGCAAAGCATTTGCGATGTGGCCCGGATCATGGCCGACTGCAATGTCGGCTCCCTGCCGGTCGGGGAAAAGGATCGCCTGGTCGGCATGATCACTGACCGGGATATCGCCGTACGGGCCGTGGCGCAACATCTGTCGCCCGAAACCAAGGTTCGCCAGATCATGACCCAGGACGTCAAATACTGTTTCGAGGACGAGGAAATCTCCCACGTCGTTCACCACATCGGCGACCTCCAGGTTCACCGGATGCCGGTTCTCAACCGCGACAAGCGGCTGGTCGGTATTTTGTCGCTGGCCGATATCGCCACTCACCAGGGTCCGGACATCGCCGGCGAGGCCGTTTGCGGCATTCTCGCCAATGCCGGGCTGGCCCAGCCGGGCAGTAGCGTACATCACTGAAAACCGCTTCCTCCCCCGGACTGCGGGGCGGGAAAGATAAAAGAAACGGAGAGTCCAACATGTTGTACTACGCCGCAGTGTTTCTGGTCATCGCGCTGATCGCCGCTCTCTTTGGTTTTGGCGGCATTGCCGCGAGCGCCGTCGGCATCGCCAAGATCCTGTTCTATATCTTCCTGGTCCTGGCTGTCGTATCCCTCGCCGCCGGCCTGTTGCGACGTTGAAGGCCGCCGGCGGGGAGCGCGTTCAGTCTCAGTGATTGTGGGCGGTCCGTTCGATCAGGTCGGACATGTCGGCCGCGTGTTCTTCCTCGACCGCCAGCACCTGCTCGAATAGCCGGCGGGTGGTCGGGTCATCGTGGCCGAGATAGCGAATGATCTCGCCGTAGCTCTCGATGGCGATCCGCTCGGCGATCAGGTCTTCGCGGATCATGTCGAGCAGCGAGTTGCCTTCGACATATTCGGCATGGCTGCGCTCGCCCAGATCGTAGGGCGAGAAATTGGGGTCGCCGCCCAACTGGCTGATCCGTTCGGCAAACAGGTCGGCGTGCCGCTCTTCCTCACGAGCGTGTTCGAGGAATTCCTGGGCAATGGCCGAAGAAGTGATCCCCTTGGCCGTGTAGTAATGGCGCTTGTAGCGCAGGCTGCAAACGATCTCGGTGGCCAGCGCCTCGTTGAGCAGGCGCAGCACCGTGGTCTTGTCCCCCTCGTAATGGTCGGTGACTGCACCGCCTTCGATATGCTGGTGGGCACGCTCACGCAGGGTCTTGATATCCGAAAGTGCGAATTTTTCAGGCATGGCACGAACTCCGTCGGGTAGTGGATCAGCCCTGTTGCGAGCAACGGCTATGCCAACCGGCAAGCGGCCGAAGCGGGGCAGTGGCGCCGGGAACGATTTACCAGCCGACCGGTAAATATTGCAGCGTCGTTCACCGGGCGCCGGCCACGCCACGCCGCCAGACGCCGTTTTCCTTCCGGGCCGCCGCGGCAGGCCGGAGTGGAATGGAGCTTGCAGCCCCCCAACGTCCGCCCAGGTCTCGGCGTCTGAAACAGCAAGGGGACGGGCCAATGCTGAAAGGAATTTCCATGCGATTCGATATGCGACAGAGGGATGACAAGACTTCCGGTAGCGCCAAACCGACGGTTCCGATCAGCGAACGGGATGAAATCCTTCAAGGAAGCCTGATCGGCGTCGCCGCCTGCCTGATTTTTGCGTGGCTGGCCGACGCGCCCTTTCTCTGGTTCGAGATGGCGACCATTTGGGGTGCCTGCGTCGGCGCCCTGATCGGCCTCGTGCTGTGGGCTGGTTCGGTCGAACTGCCGGAGGAGGAAGTGTTGCCGCCGGCCCCGGAACAGGAAAGAAAGGAAAGGCCGCGCCATCGTGGCTGAGCCTGCGCCATGAGGCAATCCCGTTCGACCAGAAATGCCGCCCGGCCGCGTCGCTGGTCGGCGGAAGTGGCCAAGAAAAGCGATGCCCTCGATATCGAGCCGGGCGTTTTCGCACAGCAGGATCCGCAACGCATCGCCCGTTCCCTGAAGGAATCGGCGGAAACCAGCCGACGACGCAAGGCAGCCCCGTTCCAATCGGCCATGTCGATGCTCAATTTCTACATCAACCGGGCTGGCCGCAAGTTACCGGACAGCCATCGCCAGATACTCGAAAGCACCAAGGATGAATTGCGCACCCTCTTCAACCGGCCGCGCCGCCGGTAATTTTTCCCGGCCGTGCAAAGCTTGCGGCAGCGCTGACCTGTCCGGGTCGCCCGGCCGGGCAAGGAATACGCGATGACCGAAAAACCGGCCCGCCCCCCGGCCAGCGCCGAAAAACCCGGATCGGCCACCGTCGGCAGCGGCACCCCGGCGTCCCGTCAGCCCAACCAGGTCAAGGGGCCGCGCGGCCTGATCGAACAGGCGGCCCGCGACATCCGTCAGGGCCTGCTCGACACCGATCTTCACGGCACGCCCACCAACATTCCAGGGCCGCATCGGGCCGCGGACCAAAGTGGCGGCGCCGAAGTGCCGGCCAATGGCGTGAAGAAAGTCGCCAATGTGCCGACCGGAAAGAAACCCCGGTCCACCGAGTAAAGCCGGATCGACCCACCTGATTCTGCGAGGTAACGCCATGCCCCAAAAAAAAGCCATCGAACGCGCCGAACAAGACAAACGAGCCGGCAAGCCGGCCTCGACCCAGGCCGGCGAATTTGTCCGCGAGGAAATGCATCACATCGGCGAGGGCAAGCGCGGACCGCACTCCGCCCGGCAGGCGGTGGCCATCGGCCTGTCGGAAGCGCGGCGGGCCGGCGTCGAAGTCGCGCCGCCCCGGAAGGGAAGCGCCTCCGAAAAGACCCGGCAGCAGGCGAAACATGATCTGAAAAAGGGCGAGGCGGCAAAGAAAGGCTCTTCGCATTAGGATGTCGTATCCAGTCCCGGGAGATTTCCAGATGCCGACCCATCCTGCCTCCGCCGACAGCGCGCCGCTCGCGCCCGACCTCGTGCGGCGCATGGACGCCTGGTGGCGGGCCGCCAATTACCTGTCGGTCGGCCAGATCTATCTTTACGCCAACCCGCTCCTCAAGGAGCCGCTGACGCTGGCCGACATCAAGCCGCGCCTGCTCGGTCACTGGGGCACGACGCCGGGGCTCAATTTCATCTACGTGCATCTGAACCGGCTGATCAGGGAGCACGACCTCGACGTCATCTACATCACCGGGCCGGGGCACGGCGGGCCGGGGCTGGTCGCCAATACCTGGCTGGAAGGCAGCTACAGCGAGTTCTACCCGGACGTTTCGCAGGACGAGGAAGGCATGCGCCGGCTGTTCAAGCAGTTTTCCTTCCCCGGCGGCATTCCGAGCCATGTCGCGCCGGAAACGCCCGGCTCGATCCACGAGGGCGGCGAACTGGGCTATGCGCTGTCGCACGCTTTTGGCGCCGCTTTCGACAATCCCGACCTGCTGGTCGCCTGCGTCATCGGCGATGGCGAGGCGGAAACCGGCCCGCTCGCCACCAGCTGGCACTCGAACAAGTTTCTCAACCCGGTGCACGACGGCGCCGTGCTGCCCATCCTGCACCTGAACGGCTACAAGATCGCCGGCCCCAGCATGCTGGCCCGCATTTCGCACGCTGAACTGGAAGCGCTTTTCCGCGGTTACGGCTACACGCCGTATTTCGTCGAGGGCGAGGAAGCGGAACCCATGCACCGGCAAATGGCGGCGACGCTCGACCGGGCGCTGGCCGATATCCGCCGCATCCAGCAGGACGCCCGCACCAACGGTTTCCGCGAACGGCCGGCGTGGCCGATGATCGTGCTGCGTTCGCCGAAAGGCTGGACCGGCCCGACGACCGTCGACGGCAAGCCGTCTACCGGCAGTTTCCGGGCACACCAGGTGCCGATGGGCGAGATGAGCCATGCCGGCCATGTCGCGCTGCTCGAAAGCTGGCTGCAGAGCTACCGGCCGCAGGAATTGTTCGATGCCGACGGCCACCTGCAGCCGGAAATCGCCGCACTGGCGCCCCAGGGCAACCGGCGCATGGGCGCCAATCCGCACGCCAACGGCGGCCTGCTGCTGCGCGACCTGCGCCTGCCGGATTTCCGCGATTACGCCATCGATATCCCGGCGCCCGGCGGCGTCGATGCCGAATCAACGCGCCGCCAGGGCGAATTCATCCGCGACGTGATCCGGCAGAATCCCAAGACTTTCCGTATCTTCAGTCCCGATGAAACGTCGTCCAACCGCTGGTCGGCCGTTTTCGAGGCGACCAATCGCTGCCTGATCGGGGAAATCATCGAAAGCGACGACCACGTCGCGCCGGACGGCCGGGTCATGGAAATGCTCAGCGAACACCAGTGCGAAGGCTGGCTCGAAGGCTATCTGCTGACCGGCCGCCATGGCTTCTTCTCATGCTACGAAGCCTTCATCCACATCATCGACTCGATGTTCAACCAGCACGCCAAGTGGCTGAAGGTGACGCGGGAGATTCCCTGGCGGCAGCCGATCGCCTCGCTCAACTATCTGCTGTCTTCGCATGTCTGGCGCCAGGACCATAACGGCTTCAGCCACCAGGACCCGGGCTTCATCGATCACGTCATCAACAAGAAGGCGGAAGTCATCCGTGTTTATCTGCCGCCCGATGCCAATACCTTGCTGGTCATCACCGACCGCTGCCTGCGCAGCCGCAACCAGGTCAATGTGATCGTCGCCGGCAAGCAGCCGGCGCCGCAATGGCTGGACATGGATGCGGCGATCAAGCACTGCGCGGCCGGTATCGGCATCTGGGAATGGGCGAGCAACGATCGCGGTGAGGAACCCGATGTCGTGATGGCCTGCGCCGGCGACGTGCCAACGCTGGAAACCCTGGCCGCGGTGCAATTGCTGCGCGAGCATTTCCCCGACCTCAAGATCCGCGTCATCAATGTCGTGGACCTGATGACCCTGCCGCGTCCCGCCGAACATCCGCACGGCCTCTCCGACAAGGAATTCGACGTGCTCTTCACCCGCGACCGGCCGATCATCTTCGCCTATCACGGCTACCCGTGGCTGATCCATCGCCTGACCTATCCGCGGACCAACCACGGCAATCTGCACGTGCGCGGCTACAAGGAGGAGGGCACCACCTCGACGCCCTTCGACATGGTGGTGATGAACGACCTCGACCGTTTCCATCTGGTCGCCGACGTCATCGACCGCGTGCCCCGCCTCGGCCCGCGCGCCGCCTACGCCAAGCAGGCGATCCGCGACAAGCTGATCGAGCACAAGCAGTACATCGCCGAATACGGCGAGGATCTGCCGGAAATCCGCGATTGGCGGTGGCAACCGCCCGACAAGCCTGCCTGAAATTTCGGACTTCGCTACCCCGAACTTGCACCCCGCGGCTCTGGTCAATATTGGGAGGCCTCGGCTAAATGCAAACGTGGAGTGAAATCATGAGACTGCACCTGCGCACCCTCAGCCTGCTGTTCATGGGAACATTGTCCCTGAATGGAATCGCCGCCGATGCTGGCGGAAATTCAGGAAAATCGCTGTCGGATGCCGCCAGTTCCCAAACCGTTCTGCTGGCTCAAGCCACGATCGGCACGCCAGGAGGCATCGCGCCTCCGCTCGGGGGAATGGCGCCTGCTACAAGCACCAGCGGCATGACGACTACCAACACGCTGATCCCGCCCGGGACAACGGGCATCAACAGCAACACCATCTCGCCCGGCAACAGCTTGAACGGCAGCGTCAACACCACCAACAGTCTGAGCACGACACCGGGAACGTCGGGCATCAACAGTTTCCCGAGCAGCCCGACATCCTTTGGCAGTTCGCTGGACAGCACCACCAGCACGACGACCACCAACAGCTTGTCGACGACGCCGGGGGGCAACACGACCTCTTCGGGCGCCACCTTGTACGCCCCGGACAGCAGCACCACAACGACCAATAGCCTGACGATCACGCCGAGCACAAGCGACCTCAACAGTTCGCCGAGCACGACGACTTTCGGCAATTCGCCCAGTCCGACGGGCACGATGGGAACGACAGGCAGCACGGGGGTCGGCGGCACGCTGCGATAAGCGCCGTCGCCAGCCTGCCGGCCGCCAGCGCAAGTCATTGCTTGCCGGTAAGTGCCTGCAGCAAGGCGTGGTTGAAGGCAGGAATGTCGTCCGGCTTGCGGCTGCTGACCAGGTTGCCATCCACGACGACGGCTGCATCCTTCCAGATCGCACCGGCGTTGTTCAGGTCTTCCTTCAGGCTGGGCCAGCTGGTCACCCGCTTGTTGCGGGCCACCCCGGCGTCGATCAGGGTCCACGGACCGTGGCAGATGGCGGCGATGGGACGGTCTTTCCCGGCGAATTCGCGGATGAAGGTGATGGCTTCCGGAGACAAGCGCAGGCTGTCGGGATTGGCGACGCCGCCCGGCAGCACCAGCGCGTCGAACTCGTCCGGCCGGGCATCGCGGATGGTCATTTCAACCGGGAAATCCTTGTCCGGCGCCAGGTGGTTGAAACCCTGGATTTTCGAGCCTTTCGGCTTGGGCGAGACCAGCGTCACCTGGGCGCCGTGTTGTTCGAGAAAGCTGCGCGGTTCGGTGTATTCCACTTGTTCGACACCGTCCGTCATCAACATGGCGACCTTCTTGCCCTGCAGGACAGGGCCTTGAGTAGTTTCCATGGCAAATCTTCCTTTGTCTGAAGGGTACAAACGCCGATCAAGCCGCAAAAGCTGTGCCCATTCGGCGAGCGCTTCAGGAATGGGAATTGCTGAAATCGGCTTTGACGGCCGATCGGCCGTCAAAGCCGACGCGCTGTAAATGGAGGAATTCACGATGCCTCGTTCAAAATCCACTTCCGCGCCCCCGCCGTCCGACCAAGAACCCCGGGGCGGCAAGGTTCCGATGCCCATGCGGCCGGGCGACGAAGCGCCGGCCGGCACGCCGGGCACCGGCGAAAACACCTGTCGTCGCTGCGGCGGCAGCGGCTGGCTGCTGGGAGAGGCCTGTCCGCTATGCGAGGGAACGGGCCGGGTCATCACCGGCATCGGCGGGGCCTGAACAGTGGTCGCGGTAAACGCGGTAAAGATTGCACGGCGGAAGAAAAAGATACCGGGCCGGCGGCAACATGCCTGAACGTCATCCCCCGGCGCGGGGCATGGCGTCATGAGCCTTGCGGTGGCCGATCCGCTGATGTTGGCGCGCCTGCAGTTTGCCGCCAACATGACTTTCCATATCCTTTTTCCGGCGATCAGCATCGCGCTGGCCTGGTTGCTGCTCTATTTCAGGCTGCGTTTCAATCGCGCTGGCGATGTCGCCTGGCAGGACGCCTACCGTTTCTGGGTCAAGGTCTTCGCCCTCAGTTTCGCCATCGGCGTGGTCAGCGGCGTCACCATGAGTTTCCAGTTCGGCACCAACTGGCCGGGTTACATGGAAACCGTCGGCAATATCGCCGGGCCTTTGCTCGCCTACGAAGTGCTGACCGCCTTTTTCCTCGAAGCAACTTTCCTCGGCATCATGCTCTTCGGCAGCGGGCGGGTCAGCCGGCGCGTCCATACCCTGGCCACGCTGCTCGTCGCCATCGGCACGACGGTGTCCGCCTTCTGGATCCTCGCCCTCGATTCATGGATGCAGACACCCGCCGGTTTCGAAATGAGAGCCGGCCAGGCCTACCCGACTGACTGGCTGACCATCCTGTTCAGCCCGTCCTTTCCCTATCGCTTCGTCCATATGTTGCTCGCCTCCGGGCTGGTCACCGCTTTTCTCGTCGCCGGCGTCTCGGCCTGGCGCTGGCGGCGGGGCGACCGCAGCGACGACGTGCGCCTTGCGCTGCGCAGTGCGGTCACCCTGGCCGCCGTGCTGATTCCCGTGCAGATCGTCGCCGGCGACCTGCACGGTATCAATACCTTCGAGCACCAGCCCGCCAAACTGGCCGCCATGGAAGGTCTCTGGGAAACCCGGCGCGAGGCGCCGGCGGTACTCGTCGCCATTCCCGACGAAGCGGCCCGGGCCAATCGCCACGAAATTTCCATCCCCGGCCTGGCGTCGATCTATCTCGGCCACGCCCGGGACACCGAAGTCCGGGGGCTGAAGGATTTTCCGGCCCGGCATCCGCCCGTCGCCCCCGTTTTCTGGGCTTTCCGCCTGATGGTCGGCACCGGCCTGCTGATGCTGCTGGTAGCGTGGACGGCACTGTGGCAATTGCGCCGGCGCGGCGAACCCGGGCCGCTGCTCGGGCGGGTCCTGGTGGCGATGAGCTTTTCCGGCTGGGTGGCGCTGATCGCCGGCTGGTACGTCACCGAAATCGGCCGCCAGCCCTGGTTGGTCAACGGCGTACTGACCACGGCCCAGGCCGCGTCGAGCGTGCCGGCCGGAAATATCGCCCTGACCCTGACGATGTACCTCTTGCTCTATGCCGTTCTGCTCGTCGCCTTCATCTCGGTGCTTTTCCATCTGGCGGCCAAGGCCGGCACCAGCCAGCGGGCGGCGGACATGAATCCCGACGAGAATCCCTTCCTCGCCGCGGCACGCCGCCAGGAGGAAAACCGCCATGCCTGACCTGACCCAGCCGGCCGGCTGGCTGCCGCTCGTTTTCATGGTGATCATGGGACTGGCCATCCTGATCTATGTCGTGCTCGACGGCTACGATCTCGGCCTCGGCATCCTGCTCGGCTTTGCCGACGCCGCCGAAAAGGACCTGATGCTGGCTTCCATCGGGCCGTTCTGGGATGCCAACGAAACCTGGCTGGTGCTCGGCATCGGCGTGCTGTTGACCGCCTTCCCGCACGCTCACGGCATCGTCATGGGCGCCCTCTACCTGCCGGTGGCGGCGATGCTGGCCGGCCTGATCCTGCGCGGCGTCGCCTTCGATTTCCGGGTCAAGGCCCAGGATCGCCACCAGCCCTGGTGGAATCGCGCCTTCTGCGCCGGTTCGCTGCTCGCCGCACTCGCCCAGGGCTACATGCTCGGCCTGCTGGTCGTCGGTTTCGAGCGCCGTCCGGTGCACATGCTGTTTGCCGCCGCCATCGGCATCGGGCTGGCCGCCGGCTATTGCCTGCTGGGTGCCGGCTGGCTGCTGATCAAGAGCGAAGGAAAACTGCAGCGACGGGCGCTGCACTGGGGCCGGCAGGCGCTGTGGCTGACGGCGGGCGGCGTGGCCGCGGTATCGGTGGCGACCCCGCTGGTCAGCCCGGCAATTTTCGCCAAATGGTTTTCGGTCCCCAATATCTTCCTGCTGGCGCCGTTGCCGGCATTCACGGTGGCCTTGTTTCTGGTCGCCGATCATGTGCTGCGCCGCCTGCCGGCCCGCCTCGAGCGCGGCGACGAAAGCGGGGCGTGGATACCGTTTGCCGCCAGCGTCGGCATTTTCGTGCTGGCCTTCGACGGCCTGGCCTACAGCCTTTTCCCCTGGCTGGTCCCGGGCCGCATGGATATCTGGCAGGCGGCAGCGGCTCCCGGCTCGCTCGCCTTCATCCTGACCGGCGTCATCGTCGTGCTGCCGCTGATCCTGGCTTACACGGCATTTTCGTACTGGGTATTCCGGGGCAAGACCACGCATCTGGACTACGGCTGACCCCCTCTCGGGAAATGGCATGCCGATTGCAGCGCAAATGAATCCACCAGCGACGAGGAAGGGCAGATGCCGGCAGGCAAGCATCGATTTCTTACCGGCGACCGGGACGGATCGGCTTCATGTCGGCGGCCCGATGGACAGGGAAGCCGGCCCAAGGGGAGTCCGCATTGTGGCAAGTGTCGCCAGTATCTTTGAGCCGGGTCGCAATTGCTGCACGGTCGCCCGCGCCGAACGGGTGGCGTTGCTGGTCGACGCCGACGCCTATTTCCGCGCCTTCATGCAGGCGGCGGAACGGGCAAAACAGTCGATCCTGATCCTGGCCTGGGATTTCAGCAGCGCGACGCGGCTGCATTTCGACGATACGCCCCGACACGGGCCGCCGGCCCGGCTCGGCGATTTCCTGAACTGGCTGGCCAGGCGCCGCCCCGACCTGCAAATCCGGGTGCTCGACTGGGATTACCCGATGGTCTTCGGCACCGACCGCGAATTCCCGACCATCTGGGGTCTGGGCTGGAAAGCGCATCGCCGCGTCGAAATCGCCTATGACAACACGCACCCGGTGGGCGGCTCGCATCACCAGAAAATCGTCGTCATCGACGACACCCTGGCCTTCACCGGCGGCTTCGACCTGGCCGAGCGGCGCTGGGACACCCCAGCCCACGCTGCCGAGGACCGGCGCCGCCAGGTCGACGGCGTCGGCTATCCCCCTTTCCACGACCTGATGATGGCGGTCGATGGCGCGGCGGCGCGGGCTTTGGGCGATATCGCGCGCGCCCGCTGGCGGGACGCCACCGGGGAAACCCTGGAACCGCCGAACGCCGCGCCCGACCTCTGGCCGCCGGCGTTACCGGTGGATATGCGCGCCGTCGATGTCGCCCTGGCGTGCACCCGGCCGGCACTCGCCGAGGCGCCCGCAGTGCGCCAGGTCGAGGCCCTTTACCTCGACATGATCGCCGCGGCCCGCCAGCGCATCTATATCGAGAACCAGTATTTCACTGCCGAAAGCATCGGCAGCGCACTGGCCGCCCGGCTGGCCGAAGCGGACGGCCCGGAAATCGTCGTCGTCCTGCGCCTGCTCAGCCACGGCTGGCTGGAAGAACACACCATGCACGTGCTGCGCACCCGGCTGATCCAGCGCCTGCGCGAAGCCGACCGCCACGGCCGCTTCTTCCTTTACTACGCCCACATCGACGGCCTGAAGGAGGGCACCTGCATCGATATCCATTCCAAGCTGATGATTGTCGACGATGCCATCCTGCGTATCGGCTCGGCCAACCTGAGCAATCGTTCCATGGGCATGGATAGCGAGTGCGACGCGGTGATCGAGGCGCGCGGCGACCCGGTCGTTGCAACGGCCATCGGCAATTTCCGCAACCGTCTGCTGGGCGAGCATCTGGCTGCCGAACCGGAGCGCGTGGCCGCCGAAATACAACGTCACGGCAACTTGCACGACGCCATCGCCGCGCTCTCCGGGCAGGCGCGCACCCTGAAGACTTTTGCCGGCCTGCCGGAATGGCCGGAGGCTGTGCTCGAACTGGTGAAGATCGCCGATCCCGATGGACCGGTAATCGATGAAATGATCGTCGAGGTCGTGGCGCCCCGACCGCCACCGGGGCGGGCTTCGGACTGGCGCGTCATCGGCCTGCGCCTGGCCGCCCTGGTGCTGTTTCTGCTCGGCCTGACGGCCCTCTGGCGCTACACGCCGCTCGCCAACTATCTCCATCCGGACATCGTGATCGCCGCCGCCGAAAAGTTCGCCACCCGGCCCTGGGCGCCGGTGGTGATCATTCTCGCCTACACGCCGGCCTGCCTGATCATGTTCCCGCGTCCGCTGATCACACTCGCCGCCGTCGTCGCTTTCGGTCCCATGCTCGGCACTGCCTATGCCCTAGCCGGTGTGATGCTGGCCGCGATGGCAACCTATGTCGCCGGTCGCCGCCTGCCGCACCACGTGGTCCGCCACCTGACCGGCCACAGCCTCAACCGTATGAGCGACACCTTGCGCCGGCATGGCCTGCTCGCCGTCACCGCCTTGCGCCTGGTGCCGCTGGCGCCCTTTGCCGCCGAAGGGCTGGTCGCCGGAGCCATCCACATCAAGGCCTGGCATTTCATGCTCGGCAGTCTGCTCGGCCTGATGCCGGGAGTCCTGACTACCATGGCTTTCGGCCAGCAGATCGGCACCGCGCTGCAGGACCCGTCGAAAATCCGCTACGAGCTGATCGGCGGCCTGGTGCTGCTGATGGTCGTGCTCACCCTGCTCGTTCGCCGCTGGCTGGTTTCCAGCAGTCGGCAATCCACCGGATAGGAACCCCATGGTCAATCAGGACACCGAACTGGCCAGCTGGCACAACCTGCACGAACTGCTCGGACCGGACTGCCTGCGCATCGCCTCCTACAACATCCATCGCTGCATCGGCGGCGACGGCCAACTCGACCCCGGACGCGTCGCCCGGGTGATCAGGGAAGTCGGCTGCGACACCATCGGCCTGCAGGAAGTCGACAGCACGCCGAGCGGCGGCCACGATTCGCTGCAACTCGACACCCTGGCCGAAACGACCGGCATGCAGGCTTTTCCCGGCCATACCATCGTTCTCCACGAAGGGCATTTCGGCAACGCCCTGCTCACCCGCCACCCGGTACTGATGGTGCGCCGGCACGACCTCAGCTTCGCCCGCCGCGAGCCGCGCGGCGCGATCGAAGCCGATCTCGACGTCGCCGGCCGGGTGGTGCGCGTCATCGTCACCCATCTCGGACTGCGACCGGCCGAACGCCGTTTCCAGGTGCGCAAGATGCTGGATATCCTGCACGAGGTTCCGGCCGGGCAGCCGGTCGTCGTCCTCGGCGACATCAACGAGTGGCTGCCGACCGGCCGCGCCTTGCGCTGGCTGCACGACCTGCTCGGCCAGACGCCGGCCGAACGCTCGTTTCCGGCCCGGCTGCCGGTTTTCGCCCTCGACCGCGTCTGGGTGCGCCCCGAACGGGCCCTGATCGCCTTCGGCACGCATCGCTCGGCGCTGGCCCGGGTCGCCTCGGACCATCTGCCGATCAAGGCCATCATCGCGACCGGCTTGGGCATGGAAAGGACTGGCGACGTACACCGGCCCAATCGCCGGCGCGTCCCGCGCAACAGCTGAGGCCGGGCACCGGGAAACCTCGAGGCAGAGGGAAAACCGGGCTGGATGCTGTTTCCAAGCCTTCCGCCGCGCCTCTGCGTTTCAAACCGCTTTTTCCGCTTAAAGCGCCGAAAAACCTCCTCCAGCCCCGACCCGGCGCAGTTCGACGCTGGGGATGCGCATCAGGGTGCGGTACTTGGTGACCGTGCGGCGCGCCAGGTTCAGGCCCTGGCCGGCCAGCAGATGGGCGAGTTGGGCGTCCGAAAAAGGCTGGCCCGGGCTTTCGGCGGCGATCATTTCCTTCATCAGGGCGCGAATGGCCAGTGCCGAACAGGATGCGCCATCCGCCATCGCCAGCTGGCGCGAGAAGAAGTAGCGGAACTCGAAAACGCCGCGCGGCGTGGCCATGTATTTGCCGTTGGTCACCCGGCAGACGGTGGATTCATGCAATTCCAGTTCGCTCGCGATGTCCTTGAGGACCAGCGGTTTCATCGCCGCTTCGCCGTAATTGAAAAAAGCCCGCTGGCGAGCCACGATGGCGTCGGCAACCCGCTGGATGGTGGTGAAGCGTTGCCGGATATTGCGCAGGAACCAGCGGGCTTCCTGCAGTTGACCGGCAAATGCCGGATCGCAGGCGCCCCGTCGGGCGGCGATTTCGGCATACGAATGATTGATGCGCAGACGCGGCAGCACGGCCGGGTTGATTTTGCATATCCATGTCCACGGACCCTCTCCCTTGCTGACCAGGATGTCCGGCACCACGTAGCGCGTCTCGTCCGGCCCGAAGCCGCTGCCCGGCCGGGGATTGAGCCGGCGAATCAGGGCCCGTGCCGTGTGCAGGGCGGTATCGTCGCAGCCGATGAGTTGTTGCAGGGCGGAAAAATCGCGGCGCGCCAGGCGCTCGAAATGCCGGCCGACGATTTCCCGGGCGATATCCAGCCCCGGCGTCCCCTGCGGCTGCGCTTCGAGCTGGAGCAACAGACACTCCTGCAGCGAGCGGGCGGCGATGCCGGTCGGTTCCAGTTGCTGGACCCGGCGCAGCGCAGCCAGCACTTCCCGGGTCGTCACCTGGTATTCGGCGGACAGCAGTGCAGTAAATTCTTCAATCGAAGTTTCAAAATAGCCGGCGTCGCTCAACTCGTCGATCACCAGATTGCCCAGCGCACGCTCGCGCTCACTGAGCGGAAAGAACAGCAATTGCCGGCGCAACTGCTCACGCATGCCGACCGGCGCCGCCGACCAGGTCGTCCAGTCGTCCTCGTCGCCACTCCCAGGGCTGCCGCTGGCCGCACCGGTCACCGGCCATTCGCCGGCTTCGTCACCGGGCGCCTTGTTTTCCGGAGCATCGGCCGGCCCGGCCTCGCCAACCGGGCCGCTGCCCGCAGCGAGGGCGCCGGTGGCGGGAGAATCGCTTTCCTCTTCAAGGAAGGGATTCATGGTCAGTGCCTGCTGGACTTCCTCGTTGAATTCCAGTGATGAAAGCCGAAGAAGCCGCAGCGCCTGCTGAAGTTGGGGGGTGACTGCCAGGTGTTGCCGCAGCCGGAGTTCGATGCCAAGAGTCATGGGACCTCCTGAAGCCTGCTGGTGTCGATGAGGGCGGAAGCCGACAGCTCAAGCTCCGCCCTGCCGGGAAGAAGCAAGGCCTGCGCCAATTGCTGTCGGAGAGCGCCGGGAGCGCCCGGCAGGGTCCCGGGCGCCGGCAATGGGAAAGTTTTACCGCCGGCCGGTAGGAAGTACGCCCGCCACGCCGGCGACCGATGTCCCCCATGGGCACGGCAAATGCAGCGAAAAGAGTTGATTCCTCAAGGAGCGATTGCCATGAACCGAGTTTTCCCCTGGAGCATCGGCGCCCTGATCGCCATGGCGCTGACCGTCGGCACCCGCCATCGCGGCGAAAAGGTGCCGAAGAAACCCGGCAGCGGGCCGGGCAGAGCGGCGACGTCGCCCGGCAGCGGCACGCTGCACACCGAAACCGTCCACGCCCACTCCGCCGCCATGCTGGTGGCGGGCGCCGAGCGCATTTTCGTCAGCGCGGCGGCGATCAACAACCTGGCGGAAATCGAGGCCAGCCGCTTCGTCGCCGGGCGGACGACCGATGCCGGGCTCAAATCCTACGCCCGGCAAATGGGCCGCGAACACGCCAGGGCCGCCGACCAACTGAACCGGATTGCGACCGGCAAGGGCATTGCGCTGCCGGGCAGCCTGATCGGCGAAACGAAATCCCGGCTCGACCGTCTGAAAGACCTGCCGGCCGGCGAAATGGAGCGCGCCTACGTCGCGGACTTCGGCATCGCCGCCCACGACCGCGCCATCCGCCTCTTCGAAAGCCAGGTCCGCGACAGCACCGACCCGGACCTGCGCGCCTATGCCGAACGCACCCTGCCCAGGCTGCGCGAACACCAGATCATGGCCCGGCAGTTGCAGGAGAAGGCGGGGATGTGATGGCTACCGGCGGGGGCAGGGGGAAGCCGAAATGAACGTGCATTTCGGAAACCTCTTCGCCCACCGGCTCACCGTCACCGAAGTGGCCGCCGACACGAAAACGCTACTTATTCCTTAAGTCGTTCTTTGCCGACTTGATGTATCGACCAAAGTCCCGATCCTTCTTTCTCTTCTCGGCATAGGACATGTCATTGAACGCGGATTCTTCCCTCAGCTTGAGAAAGCTATCAAGAGACTCATGGCTGATTTCGCCAGCATGCACGGCGGCAAGGACGGCACAGCCCGGCTCGCCAGTATGGCTGCAGTCATGGTAGCGGCAGCGGGACGACAGCGCAGTGATGCCGGAATAGCTGCCCTCTATTCCGCCTTCCGCGCCGAGAATGCCGAATTCACGCATTCCTGGATTGTCAATAACCAGTGCGCCCCCATCGAGACGAATCAGTTCACGGCGAACGGTTGTATGCCGCCCTTCGCCTGTCCCACTGACAGCCCCGGTTTCCAGTTTTTCGCGGCCAATCAACCGGTTAATCAACGTGCTCTTGCCAACCCCCGACGATCCGACGAAGCAATAGGTCTTTCCGGGTAACAGCAAGCGCTTGAGGTCATCCAGACCGTCCCTCGTTACGTTGCTCAAAGGCACTATCGGTGCGGTGATACCGGCAGACTGAATTTCCGCCAACTGCGCAGCCAACTCAGCAGGCTCCACCAAGTCTGATTTGGTCAGCAAAATGTACGGCTCGGCCCCACCTTCCATCGCCATGACGAGATAACGTTCCAGGCGGTTCAGATTGAAATCGAAGTGGCAGGACTGAACGATGACCACGTAGTCCAAGTTCGCAGCAATCATCTGGTATTCGACGACATTTCCAGCCGATTTCCGGCGCAGCGAAGTCCTGCGCTCAAGGAGCGCATGGATCACCCCGAAGTCTTCGCCAGCCTGTTTCTCCAAACAAACCCAGTCACCTACGCACGGCAACTCATGGGACAGGTGATGACGATGCAAATAGCTACCCGCCAGTTTTGCCCGGAATTGGCCGATCTGATCCACGAGCAGCAACTGATCACGATCAACTGCCGCAACGCGGGCAACAGTATCCGTTGGTTTGCAGTCTGCCCGCTGCGCGAACCAGTCGTTCCAACCCAGCTCATTCAATTCACAGTACTGATTCTTCATTTATCTTCGATCATCGAGTGTCTGCGACCTGCTACGGCGCATAACGTAGAGGTCACCGGCCTTGCACGGCTTTATGCGCAAGGTCCGCTCAAGCGCAGGGTTGGGCGTCACTTGGCGGCCGAAAGAATTGGCATGCACGACGATTAGCCCTCGGGAAAAAAGACGAACAAGACGCAGCCCTCTTGAGATTGCGGCATATGGGATGAGCCAGCCGGATGATGAATGAACGTCCCTGGAGTTGAGGTGCCTGCGCAGCTTGTCGCGCAGGTCGCCTCGAACGCAGGATTATGCCTCATCGGTGCAGCCCTTGATTTAAGGGCCAAGTTCATTTCCCGCATCATATCGATGATTGAGCCTGGCCCCTTTCTCCGCTGTACTTTCTCCTGTGCTTCACCGACACGGCACGGCGTTTGCCTGAGTAATCCGTGCTTACCCAGGAGGTCGCCATGAATCTCAACCCTGCCCGTTGGCCGATCAACGACGACGTCGAGAGCGAGTTCCGCTTCTGGCTAACGGAATTCCGCGGCGCGATCGGCTTGGGCGCCATTTTCGCGTTGGCCATGGGTATTTTTATTCTTTTTCTGCCGAAAGGCAGCGGGCATCCGGGAGGGGAGTTCGCAGGGAACTTCTGGCCTGCCTTCGTCGAGGCCGCGTTCTGGCTCGGGATGTTTGCCGGCATGCTCAAGGGAGCCGGCAAGCGGCTCGGCATGGCGCTGGCGTCGACTTTGCCATGGCAAAAGCCACGCAGTGAGAGGGAGAGGACGGGATGCTTCTTCGGCCAGTGGTCAGCGTTTGCCGCCATGTCGGGATTTTTCCTCTGGCTGGCTTATCAGGTCGCACTGGTGGCGGGCATGACGGAGGTGGCGTCGGTGCTGGCCGGATTCACGCCGCTCGACACGGCCTGCTGGCTGGCTGCTGCGCTATTCGCCGCCATCGCCATGGCGCATCGCCCCCGCCGGAGTAGGGATGCGGCCCGCTGAACTGGCGCCATGGGTTGGGTGTATCTGCATCGTCACGCCTAAAAAGGGGTATCCGGTTTAACCTCCAGTGGCGATCCATCATTGAACGGCTGATATCCGGCAGGTGCCGACGTAGCCACTGGCCGATATTCCTTACCCAGGAGGAACGCCATCAAGAGCATCGCGCAACCTCCCCGGAACTGCGGGACAGCGAGCAGAAATCACCGAGTTCCCGTCCCCTGGCCTTTCTCGCGCCGCACGAACGGTGGCAAATGGCGGCTCAACAGCCAGGTCACCAGCGTCAGCAGCAGACAGCCGAAAAATGCTTCGTGGACCCCGCTGACCAGTCCCAGCCGGACTTGGTTAAGCAGCGCTGCGGCATCGAAGCCCTGCGCCTGTCCGAGCTGGAGCAATGCCTGCTGTTCTTCGTCACGCAACAACAATTGCGGACTGGCAAACAGATGCAGCACCTGCGGCGCCGTGATTCCTTCACGCGCCAGCACCGCCGCGACGCCACGCCCGAAGCCGAGACTGACGATCAGCCCGGCAAGACTGGCCCCGCACATGCTGCCGAGCGTGCGTAGTGTCTGAATTAGCGCCGATGCGGCGCCCTGGTCGCGGCGTTCCACCGCCGCCTGCATCTGAATCGTCAGGTTCGGCAGTTGGAAACCGAAGGCGAAGCCGCATACCGCGAATATGGAAAGCAGCTGCCACGACGGTGTCGTCGCGGAAACACCACAGAGCAGCGCCAAGCTACCGGCGAGCACCAGCGCGCCGGCCGGGAACAACCGCTGCGGCCGCGCCAGACGCGGTATCAGGCGCCCGTTGACGATGCTGCCGAGCGTGACGCAGACCAGGATCGGCGTCACCAGCAGGCCGGCCCGTTTTGGTGAAAGGGAGAAACCAGCCTGCAGCAGCAGCGGCGCGTAGAACAGCAGCACGAACATCACGCAGCCGGTGAGCATGGCCAGCAGACTGAGGCGGATTACCGTCGGGTCAGCGAACAGCCGAGGCGGGATGATGGGCGCCGACGAGCGGCGCTGGTGCGCGACAAAGGCGGCGCCGGCGGCCAGCGCCGAGGCGATCATGCCCCACAGCAGTGGGTTGGAGAAGCCGAGTTGTTCTGCGAATTCGGTCGCCAATAGCAACATCCCCATCGCCAGTGTCAACAGCAGCACACCAAGCCAGTCGACGGCAGGGCCTCGATGCTCATCGGCATGCACCACCAACGGTAGATGGCGCCAGACCAAGGGCAGCGCCACCAGACCGACCGGCAGGTTGACGAAGAATACGCTGCGCCAGCCGAGGTGCTCAGTCATCCAGCCACCGAGGACCGGACCCAACGCTGACGCAGTGCCAAACGATGCTGACAACATCACTTGCCAGCGAACGCGCTGCAGCGTGTCGGGAAAGAGATCGGTGACCGATGCGAACGCCGATCCCACCAGCATGCCGCCGCCGATGCCCTGCAGCCCGCGCGCGAGCACCAACAGGAACATGCTGTCGGCAATGCCGCAGAGCACCGAAGCCAGCGTGAATAGAGCAATTGCCGCCAACAGGTAGGGTTTGCGACCGTGGAGGTCGCCCAAGCGACCGGTCAGCGGAATAAGGATGGCATTGCCGAGGAGATAGGCCGCGGCCACCCAGGGATAGAGCCCGAAGCCCTGCAACTCGGCGACGATACGTGGCAGCGCGGTGCCGACCACGGTCTGATCGAGCGCGATCAGGACGATGACGACCGAGATGCCGCTCATCGCGGCGACGGGGCTGGACATTGGAGTTCCTTGCTACGAGTGATGTTCGGTTGCCGAAACAACGACGGCGGCAACCATGCATTCTATCTGTTCGCGTTGGAACCATCCTTTCCATACCGATGCTTCTGAAAATCGCCATACCGGATTGCCGGCGTGTGCCACACTTCACATGCACGACAATTTCCCCGAACCAAGACATCCCGTGGAGTCCCATGGGGACTCCGAATCCTCGATCCATTACCCGCCTCCGACGAGCTTTGCAAGAAATCGATCAGCATGGCGAATGGAAACCAAATAACCAAGGCATGTTCAAATTTCCGTGATGAACACGTCGGCCCGGTGGAGATACGACAATGGCAAACAGTGAACGCGCAGTCCTGGCTGGCGGTTGCTTCTGGGGCATGCAGGATCTGATCCGTCGCCTGCCGGGGGTGCAGGCCACCCGCGTCGGCTATACCGGCGGCGACGTGCCTCAAGCCACCTATCGCAACCATGGCAGCCATGCGGAGGGGATCGAGATCGAGTTCGATCCTGACCGGCTGAGCTACCGGCGCCTCTTGGAATATTTCTTCCAGATCCACAATCCCACGACGCGCAATCGCCAGGGCAACGACAGCGGACCTTCGTATCGCTCAGCAATCTACTATATCGATGAGCGCCAACGACAGATCGCCTTCGACACCATTGCCGATGTCGATGCATCCGGACTCTGGCCCGCCAAGGTGGTGACCGAAGTCGAACCGGTCGGCGATTTCTGGCAAGCCGAGCCAGAGCATCAGGACTACCTCGAACGCAATCCTGGCGGCTACACCTGCCACTTTCCACGCGCTAATTGGGTTCTGCCGCGACGAGAGGCGAACGACACGGGGAAAGGGTGAGATCGGATGCTTACTCTGGCAAGCCAAGCATCATTAGCGGGAAGTGGTGAATTTCAACGGCCCCTAGGTCGGGTGCCGCCGGTCAGCAGTGATGCGAATTCCCGGCAGGGGCAGGAGATCATCCGTCCAGCGCAGCGAAATAGGCAATGGTACGGCGCAGGCCGTCGTCCAGTTCGACCCGCGGCGTCCAGCCGAGCAGGGTGTGCGCCAAGCCGATATCCGGGCAGCGGCGGACCGGGTCGTTCTGGGGCAGCGGCAGGATAGTGAAGTCCGATGCCGACGCGGCCAGTTCGACGATCCGTTCGGCCAGTTGGCGCACGGTGAATTCATGGGGATTGCCGAGGTTGAGGGGGCCGGTGAAATCGTCAGGCGTCGCCATCAGGCGAATCAACGCGTCGACCAGGTCGTCGACATAGCAGAAGGCCCGGGTCTGCGAACCGTCGCCGTATAGCGTGATCGGCTGGCCGGCGAGGGCCTGGACGATGAAATTTGAAATCACCCGGCCATCGTCGGGGCGCATGCGCGGACCGTAGGTGTTGAAAATGCGCGCCAGCTTGATGCGTACCTTGTGCTGGCGGTGATAGTCGAAGAACAGCGTTTCGGCGCAGCGCTTGCCCTCGTCGTAGCACGCGCGCGGGCCGACCGGATTGACGTTGCCCCAATAGACCTCGCGTTGCGGGTGTTGGCCCGGATCGCCGTAGATTTCGCTGGTCGACGCCTGGAGGATCTTCGCCTTGATGCGCTTGGCCAGGCCGAGCATGTTGATCGCCCCATGCACGCTGGTCTTCACCGTCTGCACCGGATCGTTCTGGTAATGCACCGGCGAGGCCGGGCAGGCCAGGTTATAGATTTCGTCGACTTCGACATAGAGCGGGAAAGTCACGTCGTGGCGCAGCAATTCGAAATTCGGCTGCGACAGCAGATGGGCGATGTTGGCCCGCACGCCGGTATAGAAATTATCGACGCACAGCACCTCATGGCCGGCCGCCACCAGACGTTCGCACAAATGCGAACCGAGGAAGCCGGCGCCGCCGGTGACCAGGATACGTTTTAAGACAGGCTTGGGCATGATGCCTCCCTATTGCGTGACATCACGGAAAACCACCTGCCAGTCGGCGACGAAACGGTCGATGTTGAAACGTTCCATCGCATCACGACGGGCCATCGCGCCCAGTTCGGCCGCTGCACCAGGCACGGCCAACAGGTGGCGCATGGCTTCCACCAGACGCTGCGGGCTGGTGTCGATGAATCCCGAGTGGCCGTTGCGCACGACGGTGGCCAGTTCGGTGGTCGCCAGGCCGATCACCGGCAGGCCGACCATCATCGCTTCGATGGCGGCCAGGCCCAGGCTGGTCCAGCGCACCGGGTGGAAATAGAAGCGGTAGCGCGCCATGAAGGCCGGCAGCTCGGGATTGGGAATTTCACCCAGGCCGCCGCTACGCTGCGAATCCATGCCGACCAGGTCAAGCGGCACCTGCTCGCGGGCCGCCGCAAAAATATCCGCCCCCAGCCGGCGTCCGCGCCGTTCGAGGTGATTGACCACGGCGATGCCGCGGGCCAGCGAACCATCGTAGCGCACATCCCCGGGCAGGCAGACGCCATGCTCGACGACGCGGCTGGGTGTCCGCCCGTTGTCCCACATCAGGCGGTTGAATTCGGTGACATGGACGAGCAGGGCGCCCGGATCGTCGACCGGATGCCGGCTGTCGGTCGGGCTCTCGCGCGGCGGATCGTGTTCCAGATAAATTCGCGGCAGATTGCGCTGGGCGGCCGACAGCAGTTCCAGGCGATCCTGCTCGTAGCCACGTCGCGACTGGTAGAGCACGCAGTCGAATTCGGTTTCCCGGATGCGGGCCAGGGGCAGTTCGACGACATTGTCGCCCCAGGGCAGGATGCCGGCCCGGCCGGCATAGCCGGGCGAACGGATGGCGTCGGTCAGGACGTAGAACTGGTGCGGCACCTGGGACAGGTAATAGAGATAGTTGCCATGCACATGCCAGGTCAGGATGCGCAATTTATCGCGGGGCATGTTCGCTCTCCCGGGAAATGTAAAGAAGGCTCAGCGCCGTCTCGAGCACCGCGTCGACCCCGATGCCGAGGGCGCATTCGTGCCCGGTCGGGCACTGGTCATAGGGACAGGGCCGGCAGGGCGTCGGCGCCCACAGCACCCGATGGATATCCTGGTCGAGCGGCTGCCAGCGCAAGGGATCGGCGCCCGAACAGACGACCACGCTGGGCGTGCCGACGGCGGCCGCGACATGCGACATGCCGGTATCGTTGCAGACCACCAGTTCCGCGGCCGCAACCAGGGCCGCCAGCGTGCCGAGGCTGGTCCGCCCGGCCAGATCGATGGCCGGCGCCTGCATCTGTTCGCGGATGGCTGACAGCAAGGGCGCCTCGGCCGCGGTGCCGGTCAGGACGATGGTTTTCCCGGCAGAGGCCAGCCGATCGGCGACACTGGCAAAACGCTCGGGCAGCCAGCGCCGGCTCGCCAGGCGGGCGCCCGGATGGATGCAGACGTAAGACTGGCGACCCAGGTGCAAGGAAGCCCGCAGGTGGGCAAAAGCCTTTTTTTCGGCGGGCAGGATGGGCAGTTCCAGTTCCTCGCCACAATCGGGAATACCGAGATGCCGGGTCAAGGCCAGCAGGCGACGGATTTCCGGAAGATCCTCCGGCCAGGGCAGAAAAGTCGCCGAGTCCGGGCACGGTTCACCCGCCGCGAAAAAGCCGGCGCAACGCCGGGCGCCGAGCAACATCAGCAGGGGATTGGTCAGGTTGCCGCTGCCGTGCATCTGGATCGCCAGATCGAAACGGCGTGCCCGGGCCGCAGAAAGGAAAGATGCCAGGCCGGCAGGATCGGAAGGCTGCTCGGGCAGTCCGGGAAAACCGGGGAATTCCATGAAATCGTCGACATAAGGAATGCGGCGGACAAAATCAGCGGCCCACGGCATGCCGATCAGCGTGATGCAGGCATCGGGCACGGCCTGACGCAAGGCGCGCAGCGCCGGGACGGCGCAGAGCATGTCGCCGAGTTGGAGCGCCCGGAAAACCGCGATCCGGCGCAGGTTGTCCGGGTCCATCCCGGCATCCTCCATATCGGGCAACTCCGTTGCCGCCCCCCGAATGGCCCGTTTTCTGTCATGCCCCATTTCATGCCACCTCCGCCAAGCCGTCGAGCACGAGGCCGCGCTCATGCAAAACCGACCCGGAAATGCCAGGCGCCGGCCAGGCGCCAAAAGACCGCGAGCGGCGGAATCAGGGCCGAGGTCAGCACGATGCCGGCCCGTTCGCGCCAGGCGGGGCTGAGTCCCTGCTGGCGGCGCCAGGCCAGGCGCAGGGTCAGCGCCAGCCAGCCGACAGCGGCCAGGCCGGCCCCGGCGAACTGGCCGCCGGCCAGCGCGGCGACAGCGAAAAGCAGCAGGAGCACCGTCAGGTAGTAATCCAGAGGTGGCCAGGCGGCAATTTTTTCCCGGTAAAGCTGGCGGTGCTTCTTGTAGAGCAGGGCATCGAAAAAGAGGTTGCCGTGCAGGCGCAGGCAATGCGTGGCCGGCGTCTGGCGGGCCGGATGGACGACGATGGCGGCAGGCGCGCTGACTACCGTCCAGCCGCCTTCGAGGAGGCTGAAATAGAGATCGGAATCTTCCCGCCAGGCACGCCGGAAACGTTCGTCGAAGCCGCCCAGCTCGGCCAGCACGCTGCGCCGCACGAAACAGTTGGCAGTGACGAACTCGGCGCCGTCCAGGCCGGCAATATTGCGTTCGGCATCGGTCGGCTTGTCCGGCAAGGGAACGCGCACCCGTCCCCAGGCGGCGGCAACGGCCGGCTGCATGGCCGCCAGTCCGGCGCTCAGCCAGTGCGGCATCGGTATCGTGTCGTCGTCGGTAAAGGCGATGATTTCGCCGGCGGCTGCCTGCCAGCCGGCATTGCGCGCCGCGGCCGGGCCGCGCTTGCCGGCCGGGGGCTGCAGGTAGCGCAAAGTGGCGGCATTGCGCTGCCCGGCCGCCAGCTTTTCGATCAGGGATTGCACTTCGTCCGAACGGCCGTCATCGACCACGACAATCTCGATGCCGGCCGGATCGGCGTCCTGCAGCAGCAGGACTTCCAGGCAGCGGCGCAGCAGCTGCGGGCGTCGATAGGTCGGGATGACGACCGATATCCGTGGCTTCATTAATGTTTCTCCACCAGGAAGGAACCGATCACCAGGGCGTCGAGCGGCGTCGAAAAGAAGGCGGCGATGGCGTCGCGCGGCGTGCAGACGATGGGCTCGCCGCGCACGTTGAAGGATGTGTTGATCAGGATCGGCACCCCGGTCCGGCGCTGGAAGGCGCACAGCAGTTGGTGGAGCAGGGGGTTGGCATCGGCCGCCACGGTCTGCACGCGGGCCGTGCCGTCCACATGCACGGCGGCGGGAATGCGCTCTGCCTTGTCGGGGTCAGCGTCGTAGACAAAAAGCATGAAGGGCGACTTGCCGCCGTTGGCGCGACCGTTCACGAACCAGGTGGCGAGTGCTTCCTCGGTGATGACCGGCGCCACCGGGCGAAAGTCCTCGCGGTCTTTCAGTTCGTTGAGGCGGGCCTGCATCTGCGGGTCGCTCGGGGAAGCGAGGATGGAACGGGCGCCCAGGGCACGCGGACCGAATTCCATGCGCCCCTGGAACCAGCCGACGATCTTGCCTTCGCAGAGCAGATCGGCGGTCTCTCCGGCGATATCGGACAGCTTCCGGAAGGGCAGTCCGGCCCAGCGCAGCGCCGCTTCGATTTCGTCATCGCCGAAAGCCGGGCCGAGATAGGCATGCTCCATCGTCCAGCCCGCGGTATTTCCCCCTTCCAGCCGGTCGATCCACAGCGCGGCGCCGAGCGCCGTGCCGGCATCGCCGGCCGCCGGTTGCACCCAGACTTCCTCGTACAGGCCGCTGTCGCGCAGGCGGGCGTTCATCACGCAATTGAGCGCCACGCCGCCGGCCAGGCCGAGACGGGTTTCGCCGCTGGTCCGGTGCAACCAGTCGGCCAGCTGGATTACCGTTTCCTCCAGCACGCGCTGCAGGGAAGCGGCGATGTCCTGATGCAGCGCCTCGAAGGGCGCGCCGCGCTGTCGCGGCGGACCGAAGCGTTCCTCAAGCGAAAGCGGCAGCCGCAGGAAGCCGCCGTCGTCATCGCAGTGCAGCATGTCGCGGAAAAAATCGAGGTAGCGCGGCTCACCGTAGGAGGCCAGCGCCATCACCTTGTACTCGTCGCAGGAATGCAGGAAACCGAGATAGCGCGTCACGTCTTCATAGAGCAGGCCCAGCGAATGCGGATAACTGGTCTGGCGCAGGCGCTCGTACTGTCCGTCTCGCCAGGTGCCGAGCGTCGTCGTGGCGCGTTCGCCGCGACCGTCCAGGGTGATCACGGCCAGCGCCGCGAAGGGCGAGGCCAGGAAGACGCTGGCTTCGTGCGCCAGGTGATGGTCGATAAAATGCCAGCGGAAACTGTCGGCCGCCCCGGCAAAGCGGGGCTGCAGATGGTGCGGTGCGCCGCCCAGCAACTGGCGGGGCGCATTCACCACATAGGCGTAGAAGAGCGGTTCCCAGGCCGTCGCCCAGCCGTCCTGCGGCCCGTTCAGCGAAGGTTCGAGGGGCAGGCGGAACTGGCCGTCGGCCGGCGGCGGGTGCAGCAGGTCGGGATTGTAGGAATAGGCGACATGATCGACGTCGGCCAGCCGGATACCGGCTTCGCTCAGGCAATAGTCGATGGCGCCGTACGGCAATTCCCAGGCCGTGAATGGCAGCGGCCGCTTGCCGTGCTTGATGCGGTTGAAACGCTCCTCTTCGGCGGCGGCGACGACGGCGCCGTCGCGCACCAGGCAGGCGGCGCTGTCGTGATAGGCGGCATTGATGCCCAGGGTATACATGGCGATTCTCCCGGCTTCAGTTCAACACGGCGCAATCGGCGCCGCCATCGAGCAATTCGCGCGCCGCCCGCGCCACCCGTTGCGGTTCGAGCAGGCGCAGGCAGTCGTGATGGCCTTGCGGGCAGGCGCTGCGATAGCAGAAACGACAGGGCACGTCGTGGTAGAGGACGCGATTGGGCACGCCCCAGGGGATGTGCTGGGGGTTGGTCAGGGCATAGATATCGACGACCGGCGTGCCGAGTGCCGCGGCAATATGGACGACCCCGGAATTGTTGGCGACCAGCACGGCGGCGCCGGCGATCACCGTCGCCAGTTCACCGAGATTGAGGACGCCGGCCAGCGAGGCGACCGGCCGGCGCAAGCGGCGGCGGATGCCGTCGACCAGTTCGACTTCGGCGGCATTGCCGGTGAATACCAGTTGAATGTCCGGGTGCCCGGACAACAGGTCGACCAGCGTCGCGAATTGCTCGGGCGGATAACGGCGGGCGGCGGCGCTGGCGCCCGGGTGGAGGACGACACGCGGCCGCTGCGGATCGAGGCCGACCTGCCACAACGAAGCCATGGCCTTCACTTCATCCTCCGGACGGAGGCGGAAGGACAGGCGCTCGTTCGTCGTGCTGGCGCCAACCGTGGCCACCAGATCGAGTTGCCGGCGGACTTCATGGCGCAGGATTTCATGCGGCTCGGGTTCCGGCACCCAGTCGCTCAACAGGCGATAGGGATTCTCGCGGCAATGGGCGAGGCACAGCGGAATGCCGGCCTGCCAGCACAACATGGCGGCGGGCAGCGGGTTCTGGCTATAAACGGTGAAGATGACGGCCGCGTCGAAATGCGCCTGGCGCAACAAGTCGACGCTGGCCTCGAGATCCCGGGGCGCGGCGGCGCCACCCGGCAACCACGGACTGCCGGCCAGCACCGCGACGGCATCGATTTCGGGAATGAAGGGCGCCAGCACCGCACCGGTCGGCGAAGCCAGCAAGGTGACATGGCGGTCCGGCGCAGCCGCGCGCAGGGCACGCAGGGCCGGCGTCGTCATCAGCACGTCGCCCATGTTGTCCAGCCGGATGGCCAGGATACGGCGGGCGGATTGCCAGGTGGTCGCAGGCATGGTCATGCGGACCGGGGCTCAGGCAGCTCGCCGCTGGCCGACGATGTATTCGGCGGCGGCGCTCAGTTCGCCGGCCACGAAATCCGGCTCGCGGGCCGCGCCCGGGCGCCATTCCGTTTCCGAACCGACATCGAGCAGTACGCTGCGGCAACCGGCGGCCGAGCCGGCTTCGACATCGTCGAGGATGTCGCCGACCATCCACGAAGCCGCCAGGTCGATGCCGTGTTCGGCCGCCGCCCGCAATAACATCCCGGGTTGCGGCTTGCGGCAATCGCAGCGCAGCGCATAGCGGGCTTCGCGGCCAGCCGGATGGTGCGGGCAGTAATAGATGGCGGTCAGCCCGACACCCTGCTCGGCCAGTTGCTGCTGCAGGACGATCCAGACGGCAGCCAGCGCACTCTCGGGAAAGTAGCCGTGGGCGACGCCCGGCTGGTTGCTGACCACGATCAGCCGGAAACCGGCAGCCTGCAGGCGGGCGAGGGCGACGCCGGCATCGTCCCGCAGCACGACGCGAGCTGGATCGACGTTGTAGGGAAGGTCATGCACCAGGGTGCCGTCCTTGTCGAGAAAGACCGCGGCGTTCAGGGCCATGAGGTTTCGCCCATCGGCAACACGCTGATTTCCGGAACGACGCTGCCGATCGGCAGCGCCAGAACGCCGAGCACCGCCGCCGCGACATTCGCCGGCTCCTGCAGCACGCCCGGATCGATATCGGGAAAGCGGTCGAGCAGGAAAGGCGTCAACATGCCGCCGGCGATCACCGCCGTCACCTTGATGCCATGCGGCCGCAACTCGGCATGCAGGGCATGCGAAAAACCGAGCAGGCCCCATTTGCTGGCGTGGTACGCCGAGGCACTCGGCCAGGCGCGCTTGGCCGCCGTCGAAGCGATGTTGACGATATGGCCGCTGCCCCGCGCCTGCATGTGGCGCGCCGTCTCCCGACAGAGCAGGAAGGGGCCGCGCAGGTTGGTGGCCATCACATGGTCCCACTGCGCGGTTTCCAGTTCCACCAGCGGCCGCGTGTAATCGACACCGGCATTGTTGATCAGGACATCCAGCCCGCCGTCGTCCACGCCGATCTGCTCGATGCAGGCCAGCACCTGGCGTTCGTCGCCGACATCGAGGACGACCGGCCGCGCCTCGAAACCCAGTTCGCGCAGGTGGCCGGCCTGCCGGTTGGCCAGCGCTTCCTGGATGTCGGCGACGACGACCCGGGCGCCGTTGGTGGCCAGCATTTCGCAGAGTGCGGCGCCCAGACCGCGGCCGCCCCCGGTGACCAGCGCGGTCTTGCCCGCCAGCAACGGGGCGCTCATGAGCTTGCCATCCCGGCCAGGACGGGAATTTCCGGCGTTTCCTGCACCGCGGCATAGACGTCCAGCAACTTCTTCGCCACCTGTTGCCAGGTAAATTCAGCGCGCACCCGGCGCATGCCGGCCCGCCCCATGGCCCGCCCCAGTTCGGCGTTGCGGCGCAAGCGGGCCAGACGTTCGGCGAGGACTGTCGGATTATTCGACGGCACCAGGAAACCGGTTACCGCATCGACGACGCTGTACTTGATGCCGCCGACCGCCGACCCGATCACCGGGCAGCCGCAGGCCATGGCTTCGAGCGGCGTGATGCCGAACGGCTCGTACCAGGGCGTGGTGACGAAGACATCGGCGGCACAGTAAAAATCGCGCAATTCATGGCGCGCCCGCCGGCCGGTGAAGATGACCTGGTCGCGCACGCCTTCCGCCTCGGCAATGGCTGCCAGCCGACCGATTTCCGGTGTCAGCACGGGGTCGGGAATCTCCGCTTCGCCGCCGACCACCAGCAGGCGGGCCGCGATACCGTAGTCCCGCTTGAGGATGGCGAGGGCGCGGATGACGTTGTCGATGCCCTTGCGCGGCACCAGGCGACCGAGTTGCAGGATGACGAAATCGTCCTCTGCCAAGCCGAAGCAGCGCCGCAGACGGCGCGATCCCGGCCCCAGTTCGCCCGGATCGAAACCACAGGGCACGATGTCGATCCGGGCCGGGTCGGCGTTGTACAACTGGATCAGGTCGTCGCGATCCTGCGGGCATTCGGCGATGAGGCGATCGGCCCCGGCCACGAGGTCTTCCTCGATCGCCATCCGTTCGGCGGGAAAGCCATCCGCCGCACCCTGGTATTGTCGGCGCACCTTGCCCAGGGCGTGGAAGGTAATGACAAAGGGCACGGCCAGCGCCTGCCGCAAGGCCCGGGCAGCCAGCCCGGACATGAAGAAATTGGCATGGCAGACGTCGTAACGCCAGTGGGCCATCCGGCAATAATCGACCAGGCGCTCGCTGAATTCGGGCATCAGGGACAGCAGATCCTCCTTGGCGACGAAGCAGGGTGGCCCGGCCGGGATGTGGATGATTCTGACATTGGGCGCCAGCTGCTGGACGGCCTCCTGATCCGGCCGGTCGAGTCGGGTGAAGATGTCGACCGTGTGGCCACGGCGTCCCAATTGCGTCGCTACCTGAGCGACATAGACATTCTGGCCGCCACCGTCGCTGCCGCCCAGGGCGGCCAGCGGCGAAGCGTGTTCGCTGATCAGGGCAATCTTCATGATCGGAGTCCGGAAAGGTGGTGCCTCGTCCTCAGCAATCGCCATGCCGCGCCGACCGCGCCAAACGGCCTAGTTCAGCCGCTCTTGCCGGTCTTTCCGGGCTCCCGGCGGATGACGCTGATCGCACCGTCGCTTTCCATATAGGCCAGATGAACCTCGTCCGGATCGGTGACGCCCTGTTCGCGCAACTTGGCCAGCAGATCCTCGACCGTCAGGTACTCGCGATGCAGGTTGGCATGGAAGATCCTTCCATCGCGGATAAGACAGAGCTCCTGCGGCTGAAGCAGGCGGCGCAGGCGAGGGAAACGGAAGGCGAGAACATCGAACAGCAGGTTCCAGCCGAGGATGGTCGAGATCAGGATCAGGCCGTCGCTGACCGAGTGGTAATCGGCCGACATTGCATTCTGGGCGGCATCGGCGATCAGGACCAGCACCAGCACGTCGGCAACGCCGACGGCGCCGATATCGCGTTTCAGGACCGTGCGAAAGACGATGAACAGGAACAGATAGACCAGGCTGCCGCGAATGACGAGTTCGAGCGGCGAAACCGTCAGGGCAAACAGATCGGACCATTCAAAAGACATGATCGGCCCGGCATGCAATCGCAATGCCCATCATCGGCGCCGGCAATCCGGATGGATCGCCGCACCCTGTCCGATGCCGTTCCGGGCACGCCAATGGCGGCCCATCTGCCCGACATGGCCCGGGAATGTAAGCATTACCAGCCTGGGTAAGACTTACAGGTCGTAATTGCGGCGGACAGGAGTTGGCGCGTTGAAGGAAAAGGATCATGGCATTGACGGCTGCGACGCCTCATCCGGGGCTCGTTGAAACACCCCGGACGGGCTGCCCGATCTTCATTTCGCCGCATCTCGACGATGCTGTGCTGGCCTGCGGCCGGCTGATCGCCACCTGGTCGGGCGCCTTGGTCGTCACCGTCTTTGCCGGCAGCGCCCCGGCCGGTGCGCTGCCGACCGAGTGGGACAGCGCCAGCGGCTTCCGGCCGGGCGACGATGCGGTGGCCCGGCGCCGCGAAGAAGACGGCGCGGCACTGGCCTTGCTCGGTGCCACATCGTGCTGGCTGAACCTGTTGGATCGCCAGTACGGGCCGGAACCGGCGCTCGATGTCGTGGTGGCGCAATTGCAGCGGGTACTGGCGCGGCATCGGGCCGATGCCGTGTTCTTCCCGCTCGGGCTTTTCCATTCCGACCACCAATTGACGCGCCGGGCATGTCTGGCCTTGTACCCGGCCTTCGCCCACTGCCCATGGTTTGCTTATGAAGACGCGCTTTACCGAACCTTGCCCGCCTGCCGCGACGACGCGCTGGCCGAAATACGCCAGACCGGCCTCGACCTCGCTGCGGTCCGCTTTGCGGAAGCCGCTGACGCGGCAATGCGCAAGCGTCTGGCGGTCGCCTGCTACCAGTCGCAGCTGCGCGCCCTGGCCACCCCCGGCCGCCTCGGAGAAAGCGGCCTGGCGGGAGCGGAGGCCTACTGGCAGATCAATCCGGCTTCAAGGAGTAGTTCATGAGCCCCAGCGAAAAGATGTCGATCGTCATCCTGACCCATAACCGCCAGCCGGAAATCATCCGCACCCTGGAATTCCTGCTCTGCGATCCTGGCGCGCCGAAAATCTGTGTCGTGGACAATGCCTCCCGCGACGGCACGGCCGAGGCGATCCGCCGTAAATTTCCCGTCGTCCAGCTGGTCCAGCTGTCCGAAAACCAGGGGGCCGCCGGTCGCAACCACGGGGTGCGGGCGGTGCACACGCCCTATGTCGCCTTCTGCGACGACGACACCTGGTGGGCACCGGGCTCGCTGGCCCGGGCCTGTACCATGCTCGACAGCTATCCGGCGCTGGCCGTCGTCACCGCCCGCGTGCTGGTCGGCCCCGAGGAAAGGGAAGATCCGACCAGCCGCCGGATGGAAAGCAGCCCCTTGCAGAATGTGCTGGACGTTGCCGAGATCAGCATCGTCGCCGGCATGATGGCCGGGGCCTGCATCGTGCGCCGGCAAGCCTTTCTCGCGGCCGGCGGCTATGAACCGCGCTTCTTCCTGGGCGGCGAGGAGTCCCTGCTCAGCCTCGACCTGATGGCAGCCGGCTGGATTCTCGCCTACGCCCCGGCCCTGGTCGTCCACCACTATCCTTCCAGCCAGCGCGACAGCGGCCGCCGCCGGCGCCTGTTGCTGCGCAACGCCTTGTGGTGCGCCTGGCTGCGTCGGCCGCTGGGCAGCGCCCTGCGGGAAACCGCCCGACACTTGCGGGCGGCCGGCAAGGCAGGGCTGAGCGGTGTCCTGGCTGAAACGCTGCGCGGCATGCCCTGGGTTCTCAGCCATCGGCGGGTGATTCCGGCGCATATCGAATGGCAGCTGCAACATCTGGAAAACAACGAGATGCCGCCCCGGGGATTTGCCGGCTAAGCGGCTGTCGCCAGCGCCGGTTTGCGCCTTGCTGCCGGCCCGCCGCATGACGCTTTCCTTTCCGGGCATGTCGATTGCGAGGTGTAGCGACCGCCTGTCGGCTTTCTTCGGGGCTCCCTCGACATGCCTGCCACGCCGCCGTCTTCGGCAACCGCATTCGTCCTCCGCCTGGTAGGTGCCGCAGTCCTGCGCTATCGCGGCCGCGCCCTGCTCGCCTTGCTGCTCGTCCTGCTCGCCAAGCTGGCGACGGTGGCCGTGCCGCTCGCCCTGAAAGCCGTCGTCGATGCCTTCGGCAGCCGGCCGCCGCAGTTCACGCTGCCGGTTTTCCTGTTGCTCGGTTACGCCATCCTGCGTTTTCTCGGCACCCTGTTCGGGGAAATCCGCGACCTGGTCTTTGCCCGCGTCACGCAAAGCAGTGTCTCGGGCTTCCTGCTCCAGGCCTTCCAGCACCTGCATCACCTGGGCGTGCGTTTCCACGCCCAGCGCCACACCGGCGGCATCACCCGCGATGTCGAACGCGGCACCACGGGCATCGGTTTCCTGCTCGGCGTCGCGCTGTTCACCATCCTGCCGACCCTGGTCGAGATCGGCGCGGTGATCGCGGTGATGAGCCTCAACTACAGCTTCTGGTTCACCGTCATCATCCTCGTCACCTTCGTGGTCTACGGCGCCTTCACCGTCACCTACACGGCGCGCCGCGCCATCTACCAGCGCCAGCTCAACAAGCTCGATTCAAGCGCCAACGGCCGCCTGGTCGATAGCCTGCTCAACTACGAGACGGTCAAGTACTACACCAACGAGCCCTTCGAGCGGCGGCACTTCAACGGCATCCTCGAACAGTGGATCGAAGTCGGCGTCCGCAACCAGAAAGCGCTGTTTTTCCTGCATGTCGGGCAGAGCGGCGTGATCGCCCTCGGCGTCGGCGGCATCATGCTGCTCGCCGGCGCCAATGTGCTGGCCGGCAGCATGACGGTCGGCGACCTGGTGCTGGTCAATGCCTACGTGATCCAGGTCTGCCTGCCGCTCAATTCCCTCGGTTTCGTCTTTCGCCAGGCGCGCGATGCGGTGATCAACGCCGAAAAACTGTTCCTGCTGATGGAGGAACGCCCGGAAGTCGAAGACCCGGCGATACCGCAAACCCTGCGCGTTGAGCGCGGCGAAGTGCTCTTCGAGCATGTCGACTTCAGCTACGATCCGGAGCGCCGCATCCTGTCGGACATCAGTTTCCGCATCCGCCCCGGCGGCAGCGTGGCGATCGTCGGCGGCAGCGGTTCGGGAAAATCGACCCTGGTCCGCCTGCTTTTCCGCTTCTACGACGTCGGTGCCGGGCGCATCAGCATCGATGGCCAGGATTTGCGCACGGTGACGCAGACCAGCCTGCGCGCCGCCATCGGCATCGTGCCGCAGGACACCATCCTGTTCAACGAAAGCATCGCCTACAACATCGCCTACGGGAAGCCGGACGCCAGCCGCGACGAAATCGTCGAAGTGGCGCGGGCGGCGCATATCCATGATTTCATCGCCAGCCTGCCGGCCCAATACGACACCCTGGTCGGCGAGCGCGGCGTCAAGCTGTCGGGAGGCGAAAAGCAGCGCATCGCCATCGCCCGCGCCATGCTCAAGAACCCGCCGATCATGATTTTCGACGAGGCGACCTCGGCCCTCGACACCCGGGCCGAGCGGGCGATCAAGGAAGAACTTGACCATCTGGCGCGGGAACGCACGACGCTGGTCATCGCCCACCGCCTGTCCACGGTCGTCGATGCCGACGAAATCATCGTCCTCGAGCATGGCCATATCGCCGAACGCGGCAGCCACGCCGAATTGCTGCAACAGGCCGGCGTCTATGCCCAGATGTGGCAACTGCAGCGCCAGCAGCAGGAACTGGAACACTCCGGGGAGGACCTGGCCAGTCCGCCGTCGGCTACCTAGCGAACGGAGCGATAGACGGCGCTACGGCGGCGCTTGCTCATCAGCAATTGCCAGAGCTGGCCCTGGCGGGAACGGAAAAAGCCGGCGCAGCTCAACAGGTAGTATTTCCACATGCGGTAGAAACGTTCGCCATACCTGGCTTCGAGCGCCGGCCAGCCGCGTTCGAAGTTTTCCCACCAGGCCATCAGCGTGCGGTCGTAATCGGTGCCGAAGTTATGCCAGTCCTCGATCAGGAAATTGCCTTCGATGACGGCACCGATTTCCGCGGCCGACGGCAGACGGCCGTTGGGGAAGACATACTTGTCCATCCAGGGGTCGAGTTTGCCGGAGGTCAGGTGATTGCCGATGGTCTGCAGCAGGAACAGGCCTTCGTCCTTGAGGCGCTGCCGGATGATGGCGAAAAAGGCGGCATGGTTCTTCGGCCCGACATGTTCGAACATGCCGACCGAAACGATCTTGTCGAACTCTCCAGATAGCTCGCGATAGTCGAGCAGTTCGATACTGACCGGCAGGCCGGCGCAGCGCTGGCGCGCCAGTTTCTGCTGTTCCTTGGAGACGGTGATGCCGAGCACTTCGACGCCATACCTTTCGGCGGCGAAGCGGGCCAGGCCGCCCCAGCCGCAGCCGATGTCGAGCAGACGCTCGCCGGGATGCAGTTCCAGTTTCCGGCAGATCAGGTCCAGCTTGTGCTCCTGCGCTTCGGCCAGCGTCGTGGCGCGATGCCAGTAGGCGCAGGAATAGCTCATGCTCGGATCGAGCATGGTCTCGAAAACATCGTTGCCGATATCGTAATGCCGCTCGCCGACCTCGAAGGCGCGCTTCTTCGATTGCAGGTTGAACAGACTGTGGCGCAGCATGGTGCCGAGCAGGCGCAACGGCAGCGAACGCTCGATGCGCTGATCGATATCGGTGGCCAGCAGGCGGTGGAAAAGGTGATCGAGTCTTTCGCATTCCCACCACTTGTCCATGTAGGCTTCACCGAAACCGAGCGAGCCTTCCATGGCGACGCGGCGGTAGAAGCGGGAATCGATCACCTGGATGTCCCACGGATCCTCGCCGTTGAAACGAAACCCGGCGTCGGCTGCGAGAATCTGCAACAAGCCGGGCGCCTCCTGCGCCACCGATACGCCATCCGAAGCGGCGATCAGCCGCGAGGAAAAAGGGGAAATCAGCCGCATACCTGATGCTCCACGACAGGGTTGATCTGTCCTGTCGGGAGTCGGCGGTATCGGCCAGGCACCTCGATGGAAGCGAAACACCGCGCCTCGACAGGGGGGCACCCCTCGTTATTTTCTGCTCAACGTACCTGCGCCACGGCGCTCGGCCAATACCGTCCATGCCGTATTTTCAGGCGCCCCTGATGCGCGGCCGACGCATCGATTTGACTGGAATAAAAAAAGGCCACGAGATTAAACTTACCCCCTGCACGCATAGCAGCAACATGAGTATCTAATACCGAACGGCTGAGCCGGCTAAAAAAGGAAAGAGAAAATGGCAAGCATCGAAAATCGATCGCCAAGTGCGATCACGTTGGAAGTTATTGCGCATGCTCCTGCCGGGAATCTACCCGCTGACGAGGACATCACCCCAAGCGAGGAGGGTTGGAGGGCCTTGGAAGCCATCCTGCAAGGCAATCCGGTAGCCACTTTCGTGATCGACGCTACGCACAAGGTGACTCACTGGAATCGTGCGTGCGAGCTGATTACCGGTGTGCCGTCAGCCCGGATCATCGGCACCTCGGACCAGTGGAAAGGTTTTTATCCGGCCCCCAGACCCGTACTGGCTGATCTCATCGTTGCCGGCGAAGTGGAAAAAGCGCTCGCCAACTATGAAGCGGGGCACTGTCAGCGCTCCCTGGTCGTCGACGGCGCCTATGAGGCAGAGGGCTATTTCCCTCTGGCGGGAGGCGATGGGCGATGGCTGTTCTTCACTGCGGCTCCCCTGCGCGATGCCGCAGGCAATATCGTTGGTGCCATCGAAACGCTGCAGGACATTACGGCGCGCCGCGCCGCCGAAAATGCCTTGCAGGAAGAACACGACAATCTCGAAAAACTCGTCGAGCAGCGCACAACCGAGCTATTGGAGGCCAAGCGCGCACTTGAGCTGGATATTCAGCGCCGCCAGCTTGTCGAGGATGAATTGCTCCAGCGCAACAACGAATTGCTTGATCTGGCCGAACAGCGCAACCAGCTCGAGCAACGTGTCAGCTTCGCCAGCACGACGGCCATGACGGCCATGAGCAGCATGGGCGAAATGGGCGTCCTGCTGCAGGCGCTACAGCACTACAACGGTTGCCAGAGTTTTGCCGCGATTGCCCAGGCCATGATTGGAAGCCTGGCGAGCTACGATTTGACGGGGGTGGTCCAGATTCGGACGGCTGACGATTCGCTGCAGGCAACCACCGGCGGAGTGCTGTCGCAGCATGACTCGGCCGTCTTTGCCGGGCTGCGGAACATGGGCCGGATCGTCCATTTCCGCAGCCGGATGATCATCAATTACGACCACGTTTCATTGCTGATCCACAACGTTCCCCAGGAAGATACCGAGAAAACCGGCCGGATCAAGGACAACCTCGCCATACTCGTCGAAGCTGCCGATGTCCGCATCGCCGCCCTGATGGCGGAGAGCGGCAGCGTCAGCCGTCAGGAAGCCATACTGACAACCGTCGAGAAGATCAGCGGAGTGCTGTCGTTGATTGAGCGCAAGCAGCAGGAATCGCTGACAGCGAGCAGCATGGCCACCCACAACATGTTGCGCGAACTGGAAAAACTTTTTGTTCACCTCGGCCTGACACCACGTCAGGAAGACATGCTGCTGGAAATGATCAATGCCAGTATCGAGCAGATTTCAAATGCCCAATCCGGCCAACAGGATTTCCAGAAGGAGCTTGCGGAAATCATCCACCAACTCGCCGCTTTCTCGCAGTAAAACCTGCCTTTGGCGATCCAGAAAGACGCCGGGGCGTTCGAACAAGTCTCCACCGCGATTGGAGAAATGGGCGCGTAATCGCTACAACTGCATGCGCTGATGCCGTTCTTCCGGCTCGCGCCGGGTCCGACCGGCCATTGGTACGGCGGCACCCTCCTCGTGCGGCATACGGTTCAGCGCTCAGGGAAGAGCAGGGCGGCCTCGACCAGGACATCGATCCCGGCGGCCGGCGTCAGGTGGCGGGGCGGGATGTTCTTGCCGGCCTGCCAGCCGGCGACGGCATTGCGCTTGTCGCGGCCGGCGACCAGGAAAAGCATCTGCCGGGTCCGGGCGAGCCGCGCTGCCGACAGTGAAACGCGCTGGGGCGGCGGTTTGGGGGCATCGAGAACGGCGAGCACCGACTTATGGTCGGCAACACCCCAGTTGTGACCGGGAAACAGGCTGGCCGTATGGCCGTCTTCGCCGAGCCCGAGCAGGACCAGGTCGAAATCGCCGACTTCCTGGAGCAGCGCGGCATAGGTGGCGGAGGCGCGGCGCGGGCCGAGTTCGGCCGGAATCGGATGGATCTGCCCGGCCGGGATGGGCACATGGTCGAGCCAGGCTTCGCCGGCCATCCGCGAATTGCGGGCGGCGTCGCGCGGCGGCAGGCAGCGCTCGTCGCCAAAATAGATGTGCCAGGCCGACCAGTCGGTTTCGGCCAGGCGCAACTGGCGATAGATACCGCGCGGCGTTTCACCGCCAGCCAGCACGATCAGAAATCGCCCGCGTTCCTCCAGGGCGGCGCTGGCCGCGGCGAGAATGCGGGTCAGCGCCGCCTGTTGCAGCGCCGCCGGATCGGACTGCGGATGCCAGCGGCAATGCTGGAAATTGGCCCCGGACTGCGGCGGCGAGCGGCTATCGCCCATTGCTCCAGACTCCGCCCGAGGCGGCGATCAGCCGGTCGGCAGCCGCCGGCCCCCAACTGCCGGCGGGATAGAATTCGGGCGTCTCCCGGCGATCGAGCAGGGGCGTATAGAGGCGCCACGACGCTTCGGTTTCGTCGGCATGCACGAACAGCGTCTGGTCACCCTGCACGACATCGAGCAGCAGGGTTTCGTAACCGGCCGACAGCGCCGTGCCGAAAGCTTCGGCATAGCGGAACTGCATGTGGCGGGTTTGCAGCAAATAGTCCTCGCCCGGCGATTTCACTTCGAAGGACAAGGTGAAGCCTTCGTCCGGCTGCAGGTTGATGGCCAGCCGGTTGGTATGCGCCGGGTTGTAGTCGAGGCTGTGGAAAAGGGCGACCGGCGGGCCGCGAAACTCGATGACGATCTGCGTCAGACGCTGCGCCAGCCGCTTGCCGGTGCGCAGGTAGAACGGCACGCCCTGCCAGCGCCAGTTTTCGATGGCAAGACGCAGGGCGACATAGGTTTCGACCGTCGAATCGGCCGCCACGCCCGGCTCCTGGCGGTAAGCGGGAAGTGGTTCGGTTGCGCCATCCCCCTGAGCCTCCGGCGCGACGTTTCCCGGGGAGGTTTGCTGCGCGGCATATTGGCCGTAGACGACGGCGTCGGGGCCGATGGGCAAGACCGAGCGCAAGACCTTGATCTTCTCGTGACGGATGCTTTCGGCGTCGAAAGCGACGGGCACTTCCATCGCCGTCAGGGTGAGCAGCTGGGTCAGATGGTTCTGCACGATGTCGCGCAGGGCGCCGGAGCGCTCGTAGTAGGCGGCGCGCCGCTCGACGCCAAGCGCTTCGGCGACGGTGATCTGGACGCTCTTGATGTGCTCGCGGTTCCAGGCCGACTCGAACAGCGCATTGCCGAAACGGAAGGCGAGCAGGTTCTGCACCGTTTCCTTGCCGAGGTAATGATCGATCCGATAGACCTGGCTTTCGTCGAAATGCCGATGCACCAGTTCGTTCAGGCGACAGGCCGAATCGAGGTCCTGGCCGAAGGGCTTTTCGATGACCAGCCGTGTCCACCCCAGGCTGCGCGCCAGTCCGGCTCGGGCGAGGGCATCGATGGTGTCGGGAAAGACCTGCGGCGGCAGCGCCATGTAAAGTATCCGGTTGCCGGAAAGGGCATGGCGCGCCTCGATATTGGCGATGTGGTCGACCAGCGCCTGGTAGTCCGCCGCGCCGCCGTCGCCGATATGCTGGAAATGCAGGCATTCCGCACACCAGCGCCGGGGCGCCTGGCCGCGCACCAGGCCGGCTTCGGTCAGCGCCTCATATACCCAGTGGCGGAAGCGGCGGCCGTCCATTTCCTGGTCGCGGGCGACGCCGAGTATCTGGTAGCACTTGGGCAGGAAGCCGCCTTCGGCCAGTTGGAACAAGGCCGGCAGCAGCTTGCGCCGCATCAGGTCGCCGGTCGCGCCGAACATGACGAACAGGCAGCCATCCGTCATCGCCTACTCTTTCCGGATTTCGTGCCCGCCGAACTGATGACGCAGGGCGGCCAGCAACTTGTCGGCAAACGAGCCGGTGTCGCGCGAGCGCAGGCGGGCGAGCAGGGCCAGGGTGATCACCGGCGCCGCCACGTCAAGGTCGATCGCTTCGGCCACCGTCCATCGGCCTTCGCCGGAATCGGCGACATGCGGCGCGATGCCGTCGAGGCCGGGATTGTCGGCCAGCGCCGCGGTGGCCAGGTCGAGCAGCCAGGAACGGACGACGCTGCCGTGGCGCCAGATGTCGGCCACCTGCGGCAGGTCGAGGGCGAATTCCGTCTTGTGCTGCAGCAATGAAAAGCCTTCGGCATAAGCCTGCATCAGGCCGTATTCAATGCCGTTGTGGATCATCTTGGTGAAATGGCCGGCGCCCGGCGGACCGACCCGGCCCCAGCCCCGGTCGGCAGCCGGGGCCAGCGTTTCGAGCAGGGGCCGCAGCTTTTCGACCACCGCCGCCTCGCCGCCCAGCATCAGGCTGTAACCTTCGCTCAACCCCCAGACGCCGCCGCTGGTGCCGCAATCGACGAAGCCGATCCGGCGGCCGGCCAGTTCCTGCGCCCGGCGCTGGCTATCCTTGTAATTGGAATTGCCACCGTCGATCAGCGTATCGCCCGGCGCCAGCAGCGGCAGCAGCAAGGCGATCGTTTCATCCACCACGGCCCCGGCCGGCACCATCAGCCAGACGGCGCGCGGTTGCGGCAGGCGCCCGACCAAGTCGGCCAGCGAGGCGACGCGTTCGATACCCGTTCCCGCCGCCGGCGACACGTCCGTCGTCTTGGCATCGAAGCCGATGACACGATGGCCGCCACGCCGCAAGCGCTCGGCCATATTGGCGCCCATCCGGCCGAGACCGATCATGCCCAGATCCATCGTCTTCTCCTTTTTGATTTCAGACTAGCGCGGGACGACAGGGCTGTATGTTGGTTGCCGAACAGACGAGCCACCCGGAAATGGCCGTGAAAGCAGCCCGGGCCGAAACTGATGATTTCCGGACGACCCGCCTGTCATGTCGGAAAAGACTGACCCAGAAAGGCAGGATTACCGACTCAGGCCTGCCTTGTAGCCGGCATCCCTATGTCGGGCGAATCCCTAGAATCTCCCTCTCGGCAATTTTCCGGCTGCGCCAGGCAGGCGCCCCGTTCCGGAAGCACCACACCATGGAGTAAAGAGAAGTGACGCAACTCGATCGCTATGTCGGACGCATCGTCCGCTTGAATCAACAGATTTTTCAAAAGATCCTCAAAAAGGCTGCCCGCCAGGGCATCACGCTGGACAACTGTTTCCTGGTCGCCGCCGTGAGCCGGGAGCTTTGCCAGCTGATCTGCTACGGCGGCAACGTCCGCATCGCCGTCGGTGTACCCGACGTGGCGCTGATCTAGTCGGCATTGCGCCACTGCCCGGCCATCGTCGCCTTCAACAACAGGGGATACTCATGCATACGTCCGTCGTCCTGGAACACCTCAAGAAACACGGGCAACTGCTCGATTCCGAAATTGCCGCCGCCACCGGCGTTTCCGTCGAAGACGTGCGGGTTTCGCTGGCCATCCTGTCGGCGCAGGGCGACATTTCCCGTTGCCGCATCACCAGCTACGTCGATGGCAAGGCAATCGACGGCTTCCAGTGCCGGCTGGCCGGCTATTGCCCGCGCCCGACGCCCTACGCCAAGCCGATGCCCAGGTAGCGGTCCGGCACGGCCGGCGCCGAGCTCGGGGTTGCCATGCAGCGCATCGTTGCCATTGCCCTGATCGCCCTGGTGGGCGGCGGCGCCGGCAGCCCGGCCGCGGCCGAGGAGACGACGCCCGCCGCCCCGACCCTGGCCGATGCCCACCAGTATTTCGCCGCCCTGATTGCCAGCAACGGCATTGCCGCCCTTTACCAGGCCTACCGGGATGGCGAATTCCTCGGCTACGTCAATTATCCGGTGCGCGAATACAGCGGCAACCTCTGCAACTCCGGCATCACCCTGAGCAACGGAATCAGAATCGACATCGACTGGCGACTGGCCGGCAAAGCGCAGGCCAGCGACGGCCAGATCGGCATGTGGCGCAGCCCGAACATTCTCTACGAGTCCTTCCACATGCTGGCGCTGGAAGGCGGGATAGTCGCGAAACCGTCCAACAATATCCCCAAGCTGCTGCTGGCGGTCAACGATGAAGTCTCCAGGAACCGATTGCAGAAGGCGACCGGCCTGCTCGCTTCAACCTGCCGCGCCAAATCCAAATTCGACTAAAGCGGCGGCAAACCGCCTGGCAATAAATCCAACGATGGTGGAGCCATAAAAGTGACGAACCGGCGCCGACAGCAGCGCTAGAATAGCGCCGTCCGGGCACCACAAGGAGCAGCGAGCATGGCAACGTCCCCCGAGTATTCCGAAAACGCCCCGACCCGGGCCGAAATCGACGCCCTGGAAGGCCCCGCCGTGCTTGAGTTCGGCACCGCCTGGTGCGGTTTCTGCCAGGCCGCCCGGCCGCTGGTCGAACAGGCGTTCACTGGGCACCCTGGCGTGCGCCACCTGAGAATCGAGGACGGCCCCGGCCGTCTCCTGGGCCGCTCTTTCCGGGTGAAACTCTGGCCGACGCTGATTTTCCTGGAGCATGGCAAGGAAGTGAAACGCCTGGTCAGGCCGGCCGACGCCGCCGCCATCCGGGAAGCCCTGGCCGGCATCGATCCGGCCGCCGACCGCAGCTAGGGAAAAAGCCGCAACCTGGCTCAGCTGGCGGCGGACCAGGCCAGCAACTGGTCGCAGCGGTCATCCGCATCGTCGACCAGCAACGGCGCGGCGTAGCCTTCGGCATCTTCGAGCCCCTTGCAGTAGGCGGCAAGCTCGGCCGGCGTCGCGAACTCGATTTCCACCGCATGCGCCACGGCCTCGGCTTCGGGATCTTCCGAACGCCGGGTATAGACGACTTTCAGGCCGCTCACCGCAAGATCCTCGATGCGGTCGTATTGGTCGAGGATGGCGTCGATGCCATTCTCGTACGCCTGCAGCTCGATGGCGCCGGCGAAGTCGCGGACGAGGATATTCTCCGGGCGGCGGCCCTGGCGGAAATCAATGATGTCGTACTGGGTCGGCAGAACGAAAATACGGATGGTCATCGAATCTCGCTAGTCAGGGCTGGGCGTTGAATGCAACGCCCCGCAAGGGTTGGGCAGAGCGGCTGATCGTGCCCCAAGTCGATTTGCATGGCAAGTCTTGCGTCGCGGCAAGCCGCCGGCGCGCGGCAAGCTGTGCTCCAGGCTCAGCGATGGAACGACCTTGAGTTTCGGCTTTCAAATAGCGATGAAGCGGGATTGTCCACGGGTTCGCTAGCGATGAAACCGGCACGGCTTAAGGTGGGGAAGCAAGCCATACCTTCATACCTCTCCCCGTTCGCAACAGCAGTTTCCTTGGTCAGGTACCCTGATGCCCAGCGACCCTATCATGCCTGATCCGGCCGACGATCCGGACAACATTCCAGCCACCGAGCGGCGCAATACAGCGGAACGACCGGAGGTGGTCTGGCCCTATCTTTGGGAAAACCAGCCTTATCATTTGCTCCTCGGGCAGGTCACCGAGATTCAATGGCGGGGCATCAGCATTCCCGTCTGGTGCGTGACGGGCGGTGCCGGTGCGCTGCCCGTCTTCCGTGGCGATTTCGTGCGCTATGAGGATTTGCCGGAGTCCTTGCTGTCGCAATTCCTGGAAAGCCAGGAAGTCCCGGTCGGCCCCTTCTATGGCACCGCCTACGTCGAGGATCTCCGGCTTTTCCTGAAACAGAGCCAGGCCAGAAACCGGGCCGGCAGGAATCAGTAGCCGAAGAATTCTTCGCTGCGGATAGCGTCGTCATCGACGCCCATCCGGTTGAGGAGTTCTCGCATCGACTCGACCATGGCCGGCGGCCCGACCAGGTAGTAGATCGGCGCCACGAGTTGGCCGGCCGCCTTGCCGAGCAGGCTTTCGTTGACCGGGCCGGTTTCGCCCGTCCATGGCCGCGTCGATGCTTCCATCTTGGTCATGGTGGCGAGCAGGCGGAAACGGCTGTTCTGGGCTGCGAGCTGCTGCAGTTGATCGAGGAAGGCGGCATCTTCCGGCCGGCGATTGGAATAGACCAGGACCAGGTCTTGCGGCAGCCGGTCATGTGTGGCCTGGCGCAGGATGCTGATGCAGGGCGTAATACCGATGCCGCCGACGATGAAGACGGCCGGCCGGGCAGTGTCCTTGTGCAGGGTCAGCGAGCCGAAAGCGCCTTCGACGCGGACCGGCGAACCGGGCTGCAGGCTGCGCAAGGCCCGTTTGTAGGCACTGTCGCGCAGGCGCGTCGCGATCACCAGTTGATCATCGAACGGTGCGTTGACCAGTGAGAAGGCGTGACCGGCATTCTCGGGCAGTTCGGGAAGAATGAGTTCGATCGCCTGACCGGGCTTGAAAGTGAAACCGGGTGGTTTGGCAAAATGGAAAGCCATCGTGCCTTCGGCGATGGTTTCGCACCGTTCGAGCCTCGTTTCGTGGTTTTTCATGGCGTACTCCCGGTCAATGTGTGTCGAGAAGCGGCGCTGCCTTGGCTCGCACGATGCGGGCGAAGGCGGAATGATTGTGGATCGATTCGAAATTCTCCGCCTCGACGACGTAGGCAGCGACCCGCGGCTCCCGGTTGAGGGCGAGCGCCACGTCGCGCACCAGATCTTCGACGAACCGCGGATTATCGTAAGCCCGTTCGGTGACGTATTTTTCATCGGCGCGCTTGAGCAGGCTGAAAACTTCGCAGGAGGCGCTGCGTTCGGCGATGCCGATCAGTTCCTCGATGCTGATTGCAGCGGCCAGTTCGGCCTCGATGCTGATTTGCGAGCGCTGGTTGTGCGCCCCGTAGTCCGAGATTTCCTTCGAGCACGGGCACAGGCTGGTCGCCGGCACCGACACCTGCACGAAGAAGGCATAGCGACCGCCAGCCGACACCTCGCCCCGCCAGCAGACCTCGTAATCAAGCAGGCTCTGCACCCCGGAGACCGGGGCGGTTTTTTTGACGAAGTAGGGAAAGCGCATCTGCAGCGAGCCGCTCTCGGCATCCAGCCGTTCCAGCATGTCCAACAGCATGGCCTTGAAGCCGGATTGGTCGAGGGCTTGCCCCTGTGCCTCAAGCAATTCGACGAAACGGGACATATGCGTTCCCTTGCTGCTGCCTGGCAGGCCGACGGTCATCGACAGCACGGCCACCGTCGGCTGCAAGGTGCTGCCGGAAGGGATGACCAGCGGATAGCGCACGCCCTTGACGCCGACGGCATCGATGCGCAAGTCGCGCCCATCCGGCTGGGACTGGATATCGGGCAGGAAACTGATTTTTTCTGGAGAATTCATGTCGCTCTCTCTGGCGCAGCAGGCGTTCGGCCTGCTGCGCGCCATGGCAATCGTTTAGCTGAATTTGGCCGGGAACTGCTTGGCGAGAGCGCCGGCCAGGGCATCGGCGATGACATACATGTGATCCTTCATTGCCGCCCAGGTCCGGGCTTCCTGCTCATATTGCCGGTCGTGAAGCTGCTGGATCTGCTGCACATGATGTCCGCCGTGGGCGAGCAACAGGCCGCGCACCGTATCGCGCGGCAGGTTGGGATTGGCGCCGCTCAGGAAAACGGCAATCTCCTCGACGTTATCGGTGAGGTTCTTCATCGCTGCGTCCTGTTGGCTGCGACTACCGGCCACGGTCGCCTCGAGGTATTGCTTGATGGCACCGTAATGACCGGCCAGCAGCTTGAATAGCGTGTCGGCCGCCGGCTTGCCGTAGAACGGTTCGATCGAATTGGCAATCTGCCGGGCGTTGGCGACCACCTCGGCTTCGGCAGCCTTGGCCGCAGCCTTGTTTCCGGCCTGAGTTTCGAGCACGACATTACGAACCCAGAAGACGTGACCTAACCACAGGTCGCGCAGGGCGGCAGCGGCCTGGGAAACGGAGGGCGCGGCAGCGGCCGGGGGAGTGGTGGCGTGATTCTCCGGGCTGTGTTGCGCGAATGCCGGCATCGCTGTTCCAAAGAGAAGGATCGACAGCGCGGCGGCCAGTAAGGTCTTTTTTCCGGGGTTCATTGCAATCTCCTTGGAACGGTGGCTAGGGAGATTTCAGGCTAGGCCGCATAAAACACTTAGTCAAGTAATTTATGTTTTAAGTGTTTTTAATAGGATTCATGCTATCGTTAAATCGTGCCCCGCACGGGCGCGTCGCTGTAAGAGGAATTTTCCATGCTCGAAATACTCGGTAGTCGCCAGAAGGAACTGCTGACCCTGTTGCTGAAGAACAAGGCCGGCCTGACCGTCGATGAACTGGCCCAACGCCTGGGGATCACGCGCAATGCCGTCCGCCAGCACCTCGGTGCGCTGGAAAACGAACGGCTCATCACCACCGGCACGACCCGCCCGTCCGGCGGGCGTCCCGAGCAGCTCTACGTGCTGGCCGACAAGGGCAGGGAGGTCTTCCCGCGCCATTATTCGTGGTTCGCCCAGCTGGTGGTCGAATCGATCAAGCAGGATGTCGGCAGCGAAGGCCTGCGCGAACGCCTGGGCACGCTGGGCGCGGCGATCGGCAGCAATCTGCGCCACCAGCAGCCGGTCCTGGCGGATCATCAGCAGCAGGTGGAGAAACTTTCCGAAGTCATGGAGCAGTTGGGATACAGCACGACGAGCACGACCGCCGAAGGTGCGCCAGTGATCGAGGCCGACAACTGCGTTTTCCACAACCTGGCCATCCAGAATCCCGAAGTCTGCCAATTCGACCTCGCCTTGCTGGCCAGCTTCACGGGCAGCGAAATCGATCACCAGGAATGCATGGCCAACGGCGGCCATGTCTGCCGCTTCAAATTCACCAAGAAAAATGAAGAATCCTGAACCAAACCGCGATATCCCGGCCGGGCCGCCGGCGGCCGTCAGCTTTCGGGAAGCCTTCCTGTTCTGGCTTAAACTCGGCTTCATCAGTTTCGGCGGGCCGGCCGGGCAGATTGCCATCATGCACCAGGAACTGGTCGAACGCCGCCGCTGGATTTCCGAAGGCCGCCTCCTGCATGCCCTCAACTATTGCATGGTGCTCCCCGGCCCGGAGGCGCAGCAGCTGGCCACCTATATCGGCTGGCTGATGCACCGGACAGCGGGCGGCATTGTCGCCGGCGCCCTGTTCGTGCTGCCCTCGCTGCTTATCCTGATCGGCCTGTCGTGGCTCTATATCGCCTTCGGCGAGACGACGCTGATTTCGGGATTGTTTTACGGCATCAAGCCCGCCGTCACCGCCATCGTCGTCCAGGCCGCCCACCGGATCGGGTCGCGGGCGTTGAAGAACAGCGTCCTCTGGGCGATCGCCGCGGCCTCCTTCGTCGCCATCTTTGCCCTCAACACCCCGTTCCCGGTCATTGTCGCGACCGCCGCACTGGTCGGCTACGTCGGCGGCCGCCTCGCCCCCGGCAAGTTCAAGACGGGAGGCGGCCACGGCAAAACCGGCAGTTATGGCCCGGCCCTGATCGACGATGGCATGTCGACGCCCGAGCATGCGCTGTTCAAATGGTCGAGACTGGCCAGGGTGACAATTATGGGAGGCTTGCTGTGGTCTGTTCCCATGGGGCTACTGATCGCAGGCTACGGCTGGAACCACACCCTGACGCAAATGGGCTGGTTTTTCACCAAGGCGGCACTGCTCACCTTCGGTGGCGCCTATGCGGTTTTGCCCTATGTCTATCAGGGCGCCGTCGGGCAATACGGCTGGCTGACGCCGACCCAGATGATCGACGGCCTGGCGCTCGGCGAAACGACGCCCGGGCCGCTGATCATGGTCGTCGCCTTCGTCGGCTTCGTGGGTGGCTACGTCAAGGCGGTGTTCGGCACGGACAGCCTTTTCCTGGCCGGTGCGCTCGCCGCCTGCCTGGTGACCTGGTTCACCTTCCTGCCGTCCTTCATCCTGATCCTGCTCGGCGGTCCGCTGATCGAAACGACTCACAACGACCTCAAATTCACCGCGCCGCTCACCGCCATCACCGCCGCCGTGGTCGGCGTGATTCTCAACCTGGCGGTGTTTTTCGGCTACCACGTACTCTGGCCCAAAGGGCTGGCCGGCGCCTTCGACTGGGTTTCGGCCGCCATCGCCCTGCTTGCCGCCATTGCCCTGTTCCGCTTCAAACAGAACGTCATCCATGTCATCGCGGCATGCGCCGTGGTCGGCCTGGCGAGCAAGATGCTCTTGTGAGCGCAATTGTTCCTGCGGCGTAAAAGAGCGTGCAAAATTTTCCGGGTTTCCGGGTGATCGGCGGCCCAGGTCAAGGCACAGGGTTTGCCCATCTTCCAAACGTATGGGTTGCATTGAATGGAGGATGTATGGGACACAAGTCAAAGGTCCGCCCGGGGCTCAGCAGTCCGGACCCGAGCCAGGACGTCGAATTTACGCTCGACAAGCAGATCGACGACGGACAACATGAACGGGATGAGAAGGAAGAAGGAGGGGCGCTAGGCCCCGCCAAGGAAGAAAACCGGCTCAAGTCCAATCGCCAGCAACTTGATGTCGACGAGGATCACGCAACGCCTGATATGAAAAAAGGGCATCGCGGCACGTTTCCATAGCAAGCCGCGAATTGGGGCGGCCCACCGGAATCTGCTGCCCGCTCCAATGTAAAGAATAATCCGTCGCTCTTGGTTAGGGGCATCTGGCGGTGCCGTGCTGCGATGAGCCCCCCTTTCCCGAAGCGCGCGCTGATTTCGCTATCGTTTCCCCTTGCCGGCAACGCCAGAGGCAGGGGCGAACAGTCGCGGCCGACGGCTCGAAACGAATTGTTACCAATCCGTCTCAATACCGCTCTTGAAAGGGCGATCCACAATTCATATCTTGCTGCCTGGGAAGTACCCAGCGAGGTCACTTTTGCAATGCTTTGGAGGTATCAATGAAAAAAATACTCGTCACCCTGATGTTGATCGCCAGCGTCGGCACCGGCATGCCGGCATTCGCCGCCGAACCTTCGCTCCACGAGGTTTACCAGGCAGCAAACAACGGCAAGCTCAATGACGCCCAGCGGATGATGAAGGAGGTGCTGCAAGCCCATCCCAACAGCGGCAAGGCCCACTACGTCGAGGCCGAATTGCTGGCCAGACAAGGGCAGTTGAAACAGGCGGCCAATGAAATGGCGACCGCTGAAAAACTGGCGCCGGGCTTGCCATTTGCGAGTGCGCAGTCGGTCGCGAATCTGCGCCAAAGCGTGACGCAGGCTTCGTCCAGTGCGCCGGCTCCGCGGCAAGTCCAACAGGTTTCGTCCGAGATTCAGCCCGCCCGGGAAGCCTCCGGCATGCCGTGGGGAATGCTGTTCATCGGGCTGGGCCTGATTGCCTTCATCATCTGGGCCAGCAAGTTCATGTCGCGCCAGAACCGGCCGGACAACGTTAACCCGTCGCAACCCGGATTTGGCGGTTATCGTCCGGCCTATCCGTCAGCGCCATATGGCGGTGCGCCCCAGGGTTATGGCAACCCGGCGGCGGCGCCGGCTGCCGGGCCAGGTTTCGGTTCGCAAATGCTGGGCGGCCTGGCGACGGGCGCTGCCGTCGGTGCCGGGGTGGTGGCCGGCGAAGCATTGATGCATCACTTCATGGACGGGCATAAAGCGGCGCCGGCCGATAACCAGAATTTTGCCGGCGTTGACAGCATCCCCAATCTGCCATCAACGCCACTGGACGACATGGGCGGCAACGACTTCGGGATAGCGGACAGTTCCTCGTGGGATGACGGCGCAGCGAGTTCCGATAGCGACTGGAACTAGCCTGCTTCATCGCCCAATCAGGTTTCCACAAAACCAGGCCGGCGCTTAGCCGGCCTCCTTTTTGACGATGCTCGCCGCCCGCTTGACCAAGGGCGGAGTGGAGTTTTGCCATCCCTTACGGTTCGACATCCGCCGCCGGCGCTGACGCCTCGGCCATGGGCGTGACCTTGCCGGCGGCCAGCCAGGTAGTGACTGTCGCGTAGAACAAGGCCGGATCGACCGGTTTGGCGAGGTGGGCGGCCATCCCGGCGACACGACATTTTTCGCGATCTTCGACGAAAGCGTTGGCGGTCAGGGCGAGGATCGGAATCTGCCGGTAGCCTGGCAGTTGGCGAATCTGCCGGGTGGCGGCAAAACCGTCGAGCACCGGCATTTGCAAATCCATGATGATCAGGTCGTAGGCGCTGCGGCGAGCCAAGTCGACGGCCACGGCGCCGTTGTCGGCGACATCGACGGTGACGCCCAGTTCGTCGAGCAGGATTTTCATGACCTCCTGGTTGAGCGGTTCGTCCTCGGCCAGCAGAATGCGCGCCGCCGGAAATTGCCGGGGCGGAGCAGCGGCCGCGCTCACCGGCAGGCCGGGCAAGGCCAGCGCGATCAGCACTTCGTCGGCCGGGGCGAGAGACACGGTAAACCAGAAAGTGCTGCCCTGGCCCGGCTGGCTTTCAACGCCGATCCGGCCGCCCATGATTTCCACCAGCTGCCGGGAGATCGCCAGGCCGAGGCCGCTGCCGCCATATTGGCGAGTGGTCGAGCCATCGGCCTGTTCGAAGGGGCGGAAGATCCGGTGGAGCGCATCGGGCGCCATGCCAATGCCGGTATCCTCGATTTCGAAGTGCAGGGTCAGTTCGCTGGCCGTCTCCTCCTGTACCCGGGCAGCCAGGGTGATGCTGCCGCGTTCGGTGAACTTGATGGCGTTGCCGACCAGATTGATCAACACCTGCTGCAGCCGCATCGCATCGCCAAGCAGGGGCCGTCCGCGCAGTTGCGGCGCACATTCGATGACCAGCGACAAGCCCTTGGCAACAGCCTTTTCGCCCAAAATGCCGTGCAGGCTGTCAAGCACACTGCCCAGGCGAAACGCCTTGCGTTCCAGAGTCAGGTGATTGGCCTCGATGCGCGAGATTTCCAGGATGTCGTTGAGCAGCGCGAGCAGATGCTGACCGGCATCGTTGATTTTGCTCAGCATGTCCAGCTGTTTGCGATCGGTGTTCCGACGATGCAGGATGTGGGTCAGGCCGAGAATGGCGTTCATCGGCGTGCGCAATTCGTGGCTCATGTTGGAAAGGAAGGTGCTCTTGGCGCGATTGGCGTTCTCGGCGGTTTCCTTGGCGATCGACAGCGCCAGCGTCCGGGCCTTGACCAGTTCCTCCAGGTGCTCGCGATGATGGTCGAGTTCGGCATCGAGGCGGACCCGCTCGGAAATGTCTTCGACGATCGACCAGATATAGGTCGCACCATCGGTTTCCTTGACCAGAACGCCATTCAGGCGTACCGCTACCAGTTGCCCGTCCTTTTTCCGGTATTCCTTCTCGTAGGGGCCGTAGCGGCCACTCGACCGGAGCGCGGCAAGTTGCAGCGCCTCCTCGGCGTCATATCGGCGCGGCGTCAGCGTCCAGTAGTCGAGGGCCCGCAGTTCCTCCGCCGCATAACCGCAGATTTGCACAAAGGCGGGATTGACCTCGACGAAGTGGCCGTCCATGTCATTGAGCGCAATGCCCAGGGGCGACAGTTCGAACAGGCTGCGCAGCTTGGCCGCGTTGGTCGCCAGCGACTCATGGGTGCGCTGGCGCTCGATGGTGCTGCTCACCCAGCGGCCGAGAAGGGCGACAAATTCCAGGTCGCCGGCGTCGAATTCGCGCTCGAACGGCGTCGGCGAACTGAAATTGAGCGTTCCGAACGGCATGCCTTCGACCACGACCGGCACGCCGATATAGGTTTCCAGCTTGAAAGCCGCATAGCACGGATGGCCGAGATGCGGCGAGGTCGCCATGTGCGGGATGGCGAGCACGCCGCTCTGCGCCAGCGTCAGGCTGCAGTAGGTGTTGCCGAAGGGAAAGACCTGACCGTCGGTTAGGGTGCAGGGCGGTGAGTGTTGGGCGACGATCTCGTAGCGCTCGCCGTCGATCTTCGAAATGATGGCGAATTCCAGCCCGAGCTGTTCGGCGCCGACCGCCAGGGCGCGGTGGAATTGCTCCATCAGCGGCAGGTGCGACAGTGTCGCAATGTCGCCCAGCCGGCGCAGGCTGCCCGAGAGGCGGCGTTCGGCAGCCTCCGCCCGCTTCCGTTCAGCGATTTCCCTGGCCATTTTCAGGGCCAGGGGAACTACCTTGAGGCGCAACAGCATCACTGCGACGACAGCGACGACCAGCAGGATCGCCAACAGCAGCCAGAGGCGCCGGGCAATCGGTTCGTACAGGTCGACGGCATCGATCTTCAGTACCGCGCCGAGGCCAAGCGTGCCGGTCGGCGCATGAGCCGCGATCACCTGGATGCCGCGATAGTCGTTGGCCTGGACGACGCCGGTCCGGCCGGCCAGCGCGTGGCTCATCGGTATCGGCTGCCCACTCGTTCGGGTGGGCATCTGATGCAGCACCTTGCCGGCCGATGAGCGCAGCGGAAAACAGTCCATCTTGTCGGCGATCGCGCCACACACCGCAAAATCCAGCGATTCGCCAAACGGCGCCGCGGCGTACAGTTCGTCGCCGACCGGCAATCGCCGCTCGGCGAGCAGGCGGCCGACCCGCCGCCCCTGCTCGATCATGTCCACCTCGACGTTGAGGACATAACCGTGATCCCAGAGCAACGCGCTGGGCAAGGGCGTGGTCAGGGCCAGCCGCAATTCCGGCGCGCCGACGAAAGTGCCGGCCCGCGCCACTTCGCGACCGGCAGCGTCGAGGAAGACGACGGCCGAAAAGCCGAATTGCTGATAGCGCGCGGCGACGGCGGCGATTTCACTTTGCGCCTTGCGGTCCGCCCGGCGATTGAGCCGTTCCATCGCGGCCAGACGCAGCGGCTGGTTGGCGAAGCCGGTGCTGTCGCGCAAGCCTTGCTCGATGCTGTCGCGCAGGCGGTTGTTGCGATAGGTCAGGGACTGCGCCAGGTTGTTGTGGAGTTCGCCGACCGCTTCCGGGTAGAGCACGGCGAAGCCGCCCAGAATGCCTGCCAGGCCGGTGGCAACGATGATGCTGCCGGCGGCGAAGCTGATCCGGCGGCTTTCGTCGACCATCTCGTCATCACCCGCCGACGCGTGCCGGCTGATCAGCAGGGCGAGAACAAAGCCGCACAACAGGAAACCGAGGCTGGCCGAAAGGACGGGGCCGACGTACCAACCGAAGACCACGCCAAAACCGGCGAGATGACCGAGAATGCCGACGCCGCCGACGAACATCACGGAGACGGCGAGGACCTGGGACAACAGCATGACCCGCGGTTTGCCAACTTTCGGCAGCAACAGGGCGATGATCGCAATGGCCAGGAAGCTCAAGGCGGCCAGCGGTCGCATGCGGCCGACGGCGAGATTCGCATCGGCGAACCAGGCGGCCGGATTCTGCGGGTCAGGGCTGAGGCCCAGGTGCAAGCCGCTGCGCCATTCGATCAGGGCGGCCAGGCCGCCCAGAAAAACCAGCCCGGCCAGCACACTGGCGGTCGCCCGTCGGCCAGGTGGCAGGGCTTTGTCCCGGCCGGCGTCAAGCACGGCGAGCAGCACGCCGCTCAGCAGGAAACCGGCCGCCGTCGCATAGGGCATCGCTTCGGATGGGGAAAAAAGCCGGATCAGCGCCGGCTGCCGGGTCAACCACCCGGCCAGTACGGTCAGGCCGAGCAGTGCAAGGCACGCACCGCCCAGCAGGGGCCACCGTAAATGTCTCATGTTGTTATTTCCGACTTTTTGAATTGTAGTGCTCGCGCTTATGTCCGGATTATGCCTTAAGTGATACCGCATACGCCGCCCGGCAGACGCTGCCGGCCTGCAAAGGCCGGATTGACCACGACGGCCACCGGCGGATTGCGGCCCGGATTTCGGGCGGCACTCAAGCGCCATCGCCTTTCCTGACCCATCGAATGCCCCTTGCCGGCCGGATGACGCTGGAAATGGGCTTTGCAATGCCGTATTTTCACCGAGCGCCGGAATTAATTACCTGATAATTGTTATTATCAGGTTTGTTTTAATGTGATTTAATACATCAATTAATGGAATTTTCTGCTCGCCATGGCCCAGAATACCGATGTCCTGATCCCAGAACTGCGCTATAGCCGGGCGGATTTCACGGCCTTGCGCGCTTATCTGAACCGGCTGCCGCTTGCCCAGATCGCCCGTCTCTATTACAGCGATGACGATCTCGAGAATCTGGGCTGCGACCACGAAGGTGGTTTGCGGCAACGCCTGGAGGATATGCGCGACCGGCTGATCGCGCGCGCCACCGACAGCAATCCGCATGTCGCCGACCTGTTGCGCCAGGCCCGGCGTGCCCAGGTCTGGTCCCGCGGCGCCATCGATTTTCTGGTTCAGGCAGCCGATCAGGACATGACCAGGCCAGCCCGCCATGATCCATTGTCGATGTGGTTCAAGCCGCGCATCGCCCAGGTCTTGCAGGCCGACGGTCAGCGGTGCATGGCCGATCTGGTCGGCGTAATCGCCGCCCGCGGCCAAGCCTGGTATCGTCCCATTCCGCGCCTTGGCGAAGGCAAGGCGAAAGCCATCGTGCGCTGGTTGCGGCGGCATCAGGCGGCGCTCGGCGCGGTCTCGGACGCCACGCTCTATCCCGCACCGCCGGCAGTCGACCGGGGCATCGTGCTACTCGATCCGAACCAGGCCGAATTGCTGGTGCCGCTTGAACGCATGGCCCTGGCGAAGGCCTACGACGGATCGCAGGGCGTCAACCGGCATCCGTCCTTCTGCCTGATCTCGGCACGCAACGATCTGCAGGCAGTCGAGAGCTATCTCTACAAGTATCGCGCCCAGGAAAAGACCCGGCGGGCCTATCAGAAGGAACTTGAGCGGTTCCTGCTCTGGTGTCTCTACCGGCGCGCCAAGCCGCTGTCCAGCGTCCTGCTGGAGGATTGTGAAGCGTACAAGGACTTCATCGCAGCCCCGGCGGCCGACTGGATCGGCGTCCGGACGCGACGCCTGGCGACAGGCTGGAAGCCCTTTGCCGGCGTGCCCTCGGCGGCCTCGCAGCGTTACGCGATCCAGATTCTGCGTGCCTTTTTTGGCTGGCTGGTCGATGTCCGCTACCTGGCCGGCAATCCGTGGATTACGGTCGCCGACCCGCGCGTCGCCCAGGCCATTCTGCCCATCAAGATCGACAAGGCCTTGCCGGGGAAACTCTGGGGAAAGCTGGCGGGAACTGGCGGCCTGCTCGATCAATTGTGCCAATTGCCGGATACCGAACTGCAGGCCCGCTACAGTTTGCGCGGTTGGGCGGCGAGGATGTCCATGGCGGCCCAGTTTCGCCTGGTGCGCGCCGCCCTGGCCTTGCTCGGCGATGGCGGTCTGCGCCGCGAAGAAGCCGCCTGCGCCAGTCGCGACAAATTGAAGCCAGTGCGCGGCGTCGCCGGCCTTTGGGAACTGGACGTGCTGGGCAAGCGCAATAAGTGGCGGACAATTTTCCTGCCGAAGCGCGCCATCGACGCCCTGGTCGCCCACTGGGAAGACCGCGGTCAGGATTTTTCCTTCGGCCTGGTCGAGATGCCGCTGATTTCCCCGCTCGTCGTACCGGCAACCACGAGCTCGCGGAACAAGCATTGGGCAGATCCCGTGGGTAGTACTCGCAAGGAAAGCGGCTTCGCTCCGGATGGCCTCTACCAGGTGATCAAGACAACCCTGGCCCGCATTGCCGACGACGCCTTGCTCCCCCTCGACAACGACGAGCGTGAACTTATGCGGCAGGCCGGACCCCATGCCTTCCGGCATACCTTCGGGACACAGGCGGCGGCCAGCTCGGTACCGCTCGATGTCTTGCAGCGCATCCTCGGTCACGTCAGCCTGAACACGACAACCATCTATGTCCAGGCGGAGAAGCAGCGCAGCATCGCTGAAATCGGCAAGTTTTTCGACACTTAGGCCTACGACCCTGGAGCCTGGCACGCGTGAACGATCAGACAGCGCCAGCGACTCGTGGCCGCATCGATCTGCACAAAACGGCTCACATCAATACGACCAGCCCGGGCTACACCCCCGGGAAAATCTCCATCCTCGGCCGGCAATCCGCACGCTGGTCGAACCGCAAGCACTCGATCGACGGCCATCGCGAACGGCATGCCTACGGCTGATCAGTGAAGGATCACGCGCGAGGCGGGGACTTTTGGCCGGTTTACGGGCATTTTGAGTGCCATTTCGACGAAAACCGGCTCAACTCCAGCCCATCGCGGCGCTCGTGCTTCGACAATACCGGAACGCCGTCGCCGGTGCCGCGTTGAGCGAAAGCTTCGAATCCGAAACGGAAAAGGCCGTTGCGAAGCCGAAACCACGCCGCAATGCCACAGGCCAAATTCACTCACATGAAGACAAAAAAATAGCCCCGACCGGCGGGGCTTGTGAATGTATTAGCTAATAATCAGACACTTGAAAATAGCGAGGACAGATTGTTTTCGATCAGGCTGGACAGTTTTTCGGGATCGATATCCTTGGCGTAAATACTTGCCCCTTGTTCGGTGACCACGACACGCACTGTTTGCGAACCCGGCCGCTGGATTCTGACTTCGCGTCGGAACATTTTGGGCGCGCGAACTGTCGTTTGCTGATGAATCCAGGGGATTACCGCCGACTGGGCCTTGAGCTTGTCGACCGCGAGCCGGGAAATTGCTTCCGTCACGAATTCTGGCTGCGACTCGCTCAAGCCTGAATTGACCAGCTCGTAGGCCAGCCGATAGCCAATAATGCCGGGGTTTCCTGCGATAACGTGCAAAGTGGCCGCCGGCAATTTGTCGAAAGCGCGAATCTGGCTGATCTGGGCGGGGGATACACCCAATGTCGCCGCAATTTCGCGCCCGGTGCGGCAAGCGCCAGTGCGCTCCAGCATGAGGATATGCTGGTAGCGGTCCCAGTCGGTCAAGTCCTTCTTGATAGCATTGTCTGCCGTCAGTGCAATAGCCGCTTCAGCATCGGTCATGCTTTTCATAACGACAGGAACCGATGTCCAGCCGAGCTTGATGCAGGCCAGGACGCGATGATGGCCGGTGACAATTTCAAAGGATTTAACATGTAAATCTTTTGGCGCCTCCCCAGCCACAGCCTCGCCAACAGGGAAACCGGGCAAAGATTTAACATGTAAATCTTCCTGCGGATTCCTGATTGGACGCACCACGACCGGACTGATCAGGCCGGAGGATTGAATGCTTTCGGCCAGCTTGTCGATTTCCTCGTCCGTACCCATGACGCGAACCTGGAAAGGCGAGCGATATAGCGCAGTAACGGGAATATCGACCACGCCGGCCGGGACCATTTCGCCCAGGATCGAATCGGCGACTTCTTCACGGATCATTTCACGGGGCCGACGCCGGCCCATGTTGGCTTCGAGCGCCCTGTCTGCTGCCTTGCTCATGCCGCCACCTCCTGCTGCAGACCGGCCAGGGAAGCGATTTGCCGAGCGATTTCAACGATTTCCCGGGCACAGTTGCATTCGCGATCATATTGCAGGACGGTCTGTCCGGCGGCCTGACTCTTGCCAATATCGGCTGAGGCAGGAAGGACATTCTTGAGCACCGTCTCGAAATAGTCGCCGATCACCGCATGGGTAATCTTGCACAGCTTCTTGCGACCGTCATGCTTGGTCAGGATTGCGCCACCGAGCAACAGCTTGGAATTTACCGCCTTGGCCTGGCTGACGAATTCGAGCATGTCGTCCGTACCAACCAGGGCCAGTTTGCTGCCGGATTCGACAGGCACGAAAACCGCATCGGCGGCGGCCAGGGCATTCGCTGTGAGGAACGAGAGGGCCGGCGGCGTGTCGAGAATGATGACGTCGAAAATATCACGGACGCTGTGCAGCTTCTGCAACAGCAGCGAAGTCGAGGAAAACGGCGTCGTCTGCAGGTCGCGTTCGAGGCGAGCCAGCTTCAGCGTCGACCCGATCAGCGAGACACCGGGAATGCGGGTGTTTTCCACAATGGCGGCGGCAATCGATTCCTTGCCAGCCAACAGCTTTTCCACGGTCACGGCGGGTGTATCGTCAAAGCCGTAGATCAACTGTGTTGCATTACCCTGAGGGTCAAGATCGACAAACAACACGCTGTAACCGTCACGGGCCAGTGCATCCGCCACGTTCACCGACAGGGTTGTCTTCGCTACGCCGCCTTTGTGGTTGGCGAATACCAATGTTTTCGCAGACATCCGAAAGCCTTTTATCAAGAATTTACGGAATGCTACCCAACAATCCTGTTAAATGCAAAACAACTTAATGATTCTTTGTTGAAAAACAACGCAGTGTGTTGGATTTTGGAACCTGATTCTAGAAGGCTAGGCTTTTCTTCCCGACAGGAAACCGATGAAAGCTTTTTTCTCGCGCTCCGCTGCGTCGCTGTAGGAAGCCGGCAATTGCTTGAAGAGCTTGGCCCCGGGCGACAATTTGAAGTCCTGCCAGGCGACGTCCAGTTCGCTACCCTCGGGAAGCTCGGCCTGCACCACCGGGCTTTCGCTTCTCGCCAATTCCAGTGCCTTCTGGCTGGCTTTCGAGCGCTCTTCCGTCGCGCGCACCTGGGCCAGACGGGCCTTGTTGGCTTCGGATTCCAGGCCGCCAATCCGGTAGCCGTCGCGAATGGCCGTCATCAGGTACTTAGCCGGATACTTGATTTCCGAAGTCATCATCCGGTGGCGGACAAACTCAACCGCCGCCGTCAGGCGTCCGTCGCCCCACGCGTCGCGGTTCTTGGCGATTTCGTCCAGTTCGGCGTCGGACAGGCCGAAATCCTGCGTCAGGGTATCGTAGAGTTGTTTGGAAGCCGCGATATTTGAAACCAGCAGATGCTTTTCCGAAGACTTGATCGCGAAACGCAGATGCGAATAAAAACGTCCGGTCCGCTTCAGTTCCAGAGTGATCTCGATATCCGAAATCTCGTTGATCTGCTCGATGGCCGGGGCAATGATGTCACGCTTGAAGTAGCGGAAATCGTTGGCGATTTTCAGGCTATCGACGCGGATCATTTCCCGGAACTCGTTGATGCTCCACCACGGCGAAATGCCTTCCTGCTTGAAGATGTTCAGGCGCTCATAAAGCTCCAGGGCATAGACCGAGGTGAAGCCGGCAAGGATGCGCATGCTGAGCAGGGAATAGCGTTCCGGATCGCGCAACTGGCCGCGCAGATGCTTGGGGATTTCAAACGACAGCCGTCCCCGCCGGATACCTGCCGCACCAATCATCGGGACCGATACCCAGGTATCGTCCCGCGGGTCGTTGGCATCGAGGACATTGACCTGGACCGCCGATTTCTGGGCTTCGCGCAGCACCTTCTTGAGGTGAGCATTGTTGTTCGAATCGTAGCGGATGACCCATTTGAAGAACCGCAGATCGACCGTGTGATTCTCGGCATCCGGGTCTTCCTGGGCAAGAAAATAACAACCGTTCAGTGCCCTTCTGGCCAGCAGCCCAACATCACTCACATCAACCAGAAGTCGCGGCTTGCGAAAGCTGAAATCGGTGGCGACTTCGGTGATCGGGGCATCGATCAGGTCCATGCTGGCAAAAATATCCAGCGCCAGCTGCTGCTGGGTCTGTGCTTCCTGCTGTTGATGTGAGGTCAATTGGTTCATTTCTCTGCCCTTCCATAGCTTGACGGCCATTCTGGGCGATCGGCGTGAGATGTCAAAACAATCAGTCTCACATCAAACGTTAAATGTTCCGGAATGACTTCTTTCGATCAAAAACCATCACATCTTTCGTTGCGAAAAACGAGAACGAGGCTGCATCTCTGCAAAACCGCTGGCTGTTTTTTTATTTAAAAGAAAAAGCATCAGCGTCTTAAGGTGGTTTTCTAGCAAATCAACGACTTAGAGTCCGATGTGAGAACCCTTGTTGCCTGATGTGAGTTCGATTGGGCCGCCATGTGTGGCTAATTGGTCCATCAATTACCCTAACTTAAACACTCAAGTGAGCGCTATTGGTCGGAAATGGTCACCAAATACTCTCACGTCAAATGACCAAATTTGCTCACCCCAAGCCACCAATTCGCCTCACATCAGGCTGTTTCCTGTGCCCAAATTTGCCGTTTTGAGTGAGCGCATACTTAGCCGGCAGTCGCCGTACGATAACAATTGTCTCGTCGATTTAGAGAAATTAGACGCTTGATGTGAGAACGGATTTGCAGCGCCGCGTTGCCGCTCGCCCGATTCATGCGATCAAGCCCCTTGGCCGACCTTGACGGGCAACGATATTCCAGCCGTTCCGGCGGCGATCGCCAAGCGCGAAAATCAAAACCAGCCGGCAACTTTCTGGCGGCTTGGCACGCCGCCGGCGTGGACGACCTTCCCGTCAATCACGACGCCCGGCGTGGACATCACCCCATAACTCATGATGGCGGGGAGGTCCTCGATTTTTTCCAGCGTAATTTCTGCGCCACATTCCCTCGCCACGGTCTCGATCAGATCCACCGTATTACGGCAATTGGCACAACCGGTACCCAGCACTTTGATGTTTTTCATTTGCGTCTCCCTGCAGGTTACAAGACCAGATTGAATACGTAGCCGACCAGCAAAATGCCGGTCGCTACCACCCCGGCAAAGGTGGCAATCAGCCGGGGCTTGAGCGCTTTGCGCAGAATGATCATCTCCGGCGCCGACAAGGCAATGACGCTCATCATGAACGCCAGCACGGTGCCGAGCGCAGCCCCCTTGCCAATCAGGGCTTCCACAATTGGAATGATGCCGGCCGCGTTGGTATACATCGGCACACCAAGCAGGACCGCTGCCGGCACTGCCCACCAGACATCCCTGCCCATGAACGAGGCCATGAAGTCTTCCGGCACATAGCCATGGATGCCGGCGCCGACGCCGATCCCCGCCAGAATGTAAGGCCAGACCTTGCCGACGATGTTTTTCACATGTTCCCGACCGGCTTCAAAACGAGCCACCCAATCCAGCTCTTCACCGGCAAAGGCAGCGACCTGACCATTCTGGATTTTCTGTACCCAGTCTTCGAGATAATTTTCCATCCGTAGCTGGCCAATGACCAGCCCGGATACGATGGCCACCGCCAGCCCCAGACTCAGGTACAGGGCCGCGACTTTCCAGCCGAACATCCCGAAGAGCAGCGCCAGCGCGACCTCGTTGACCATCGGTGCCGAGATGAGAAATGAAAAGGTGACGCCCAACGGAACACCCGCCGACAGGAAGCCGATAAAGAGCGGCACGGCAGAGCAGGAGCAGAACGGCGTGACGATACCCAGCGCGGCAGCGAGGACATTGCCTACCCCGACCCGTTTTCCGGACAGCAAGGCGCGGGTGCGTTCCGGAGCGAAGAAAGTCTGGATGATGCCCATGACGAAGACGATGCCGGTCAGCAGCAACAAGACCTTGGGAGTGTCGTACAGGAAGAAGTGAATGGCCTCACCGAGCCGTGTCTGACGCGTCAGGCCGAGCAGCGAGAGCATGGCATCGGCAAAGGTGGTAAGTGAGCTATAGGTGGCTAGCCAGACACCGCTGGTCAGCGCAACTACGGCCAGCCACTGGGTCAGACGCCATTGAACCTGGGCATGTGCTGTCATGATTCCCGCTCCTTCCCCGTTACCGGGCTTCGTACCACCCCTTGGAGGCATTGACGACCTTGACGACCAGCAACATCACCGGCACTTCGATGAGCACGCCGACCACGGTTGCCAGAGCAGCCCCCGACTCGAATCCGAACAGGCTGATGGCCGCCGCCACGGCCAGTTCGAAGAAATTGGACGCCCCAATCAGCGCCGACGGACAGGCAACGTTGTGCTTCTCGCCGACCGTGCGATTCAACCAGTAGGCCAGTGCCGAGTTGAAAAAGACCTGAATCAGTATAGGCACCGCCAGCAAGGCAATGACCAGCGGTTGCTTCAGGATGGCTGCTCCCTGGAAGGCGAAGAGCAATACCAGCGTCGCCAGCAGCGCCCCAATCGACCACGGGCCTATCCTCGCCATGGCCGCATCAAAGGCCGCCCGCCCCTTGAGCAGCAAGGACCTGCGCCAGATCTGGGCGAGCAGGACCGGAATCACGATATAGAGGACAACCGAGGTAAGCAGCGTATCCCAGGGTACCGAAATCGCCGAGATACCGAGCAGGAAGGCGACCAGCGGCGCAAAGGCGAAAACCATGATGATGTCATTGATCGCCACCTGGGAGAGCGTGAATAGCGGATGGCCGTTGGTCAGCCGGCTCCACACGAAGACCATGGCGGTACAGGGCGCGGCGGCGAGGAGGATCAGGCCGGCGATGTAGCTGTCCAGTTGCCCGGCCGGCAACATCGGCGCGAAAAGGTGGCGAATGAACAGCCAGCCGAGGAAGGCCATTGAAAACGGTTTGACCAGCCAATTCACGAACAGCGTCACGCCGATACCGCGAACGTGCTGCTTCATTTCAGCCAGGGCACCGAAATCGACCTTGACCAGCATCGGTATGATCATCACCCAGATAAGCAGGCCGACCGGCAGATTGACTTGGGCGACTTCAAAGCGGCCGATGGCCTGGAACAAGCCGGGGGCCAGCTGACCGGCGGCGATGCCGGTAACGATGCAGAGAAAAACCCAGACCGTCAGGAAACGTTCGAACACGCTCATCGGAACGCCCTCCGCAAGCCGGGTATTGATTTCACATTGGGCAGACATGGCGGTTCCTCACAATCCCAGGGCTTTACGGACCGCCGGCACCAAACGGGCGCGGATGTCATCGCAGACGGCAATGAAGCTTTCCAGCGGTTCGCCATGCGGGTCATGGAAGCCGACGTGAATCCGCTTTACCGGCCGCGGGAAGACAGGGCAGCTTTCCCTGGCGTTGTCGCAGACGCTGACCACCAGGTCGATGTCTTCGTCGATCACGGCTTCCACCGTCTTGGGATACAGACTTTCGGTCGGCAGGCCGGCGAGCTTCAGCGCGGCGATTGCGCCATCGGCGACCTTGGGTTGCGGGCTGGTGCCGGCAGAAATGCCGCGAACGATATCGGCGAGATCGTGGTTGAGGATGGCTTCGCCCATCTGGGAGCGGCAGGAGTTCCCGGTGCACAGCACCAGGACCGTTTTAGGTTTCGACATCAGGATTTCTTTCCAATATTTACGCGGCGCTTCGCGGTGGTATCGCAACACGCCGTCTTGGGGAGGCAGGTATTACCCTGGCAGCAGTTGCTGGTCAGGAAGGCGATGAGTTCATCCATCGTGCCGTAATTGGCCGAGTAATGGATGAAGCGGCTTTCGCGTTCTCCGCTGATCAAGCCGACCCGGCTGAGATGGGCGAGGTGGAACGAAAGGGTGGCCGGCGCCATGCCCAGTTGCTCGCCGATCGCGCTGGCGTTGATCCCCTCCGGACCGGCTTCCACCAGGAGGCGGAAAATCGCGAGACGGGAGTCGTGACCCAAGGCGGCAAGAAGTTCAGCAGCATTCAGTGTTTCCATGCTTCGAGTATTGTCGAATTATGGAATGAAGTCCAGTAAAGGATTTGTTACAGTCAAGCTGCGGTCGGGCCATCCGCCGGCATCGCACCCTGCTGCCGAAACTGTTGCCAGTAACGCCGCATGCGCCGGAACTGTTCTTGGTCGCCCAGAACCCAGCCCATGCTGGCCGACACCTGCGCGGAACTGTGGCCAGCTTCGCAGAGCAGGCCGAAATAGGCGTTGCGCAAAGTCTGAGGACTCAAGCGGGTCTTGTCTGAAAACAGGCCGGTCGCCCACAACCGTTCGCGGATCAGCCGGAAAATCTGAACGCGGGACATCGGGCGCTCCTGACGTCCGGGAAAGGCCAGCGCATCGGCTGGCGCATCCGACACTTCAACGAGGTAAGCGCTCAAGGCCTTTTGCGCCGCCGGCAGCAGACAGGCCGACCAGGAGTCCGGCCTTTTGCCGGTGGGCTGCAAGGCATTCAGTCGAATCTCCCCGCTCGTCAAAGCCTGTTGAATGCAACTAACGGTCGTTACGCTGATCGCCGTCGGCGGAGCGCCGGCGCCGAGCGCCAGCGCCAATATCGCCCGATCGCGGTAATCCTTCAAGGCGTCGGCAGGGTCGGGCTGTGCATCGAGGACGGCAAACAGCCCTTCGATTTGGGCCGGCGTCAGGAAGACGGTCAGGTCGTTCTGGCAGTTGACATTCAGGCTGAAGCGCGCCTCGGTCGCCGGGTTGCGGCCTTTCGGCAACTGTCCAGCGACCTGCAGATGATCGATGACCGATTCCGCGAGGCGCAACAAGCGCCGCGCATGTTCCTTTGGCCGCGGACCATTGCGATGTTCCAGGGCGGCCGCCTTGAGTTCATTGGCGTCGGCCGTGGTCAGGCTGGTGCCGTGATCCTGGAGACGATTGATGAAGGAGACCCAGGTCGCCTTTCTCCCGGCCGCGGAGTCGGCGGCCAGCGACTGCTGGTCGATTCTTTGCAAGCCGATTTCGAGGGACTTGATGCCAGGCCTTTTCATGGTGGCGGGGTCGCCCCGAAGGGGCGTTGGTGTTTTGTTATTCGCAATGCGACCGTTAGTTACATCGTATACCAAGATTCGTTTCCCCGTGCCAACGAATGGTAATGTCGTCCGTATTTCCAGAGCGAGGTGAGGCCCCGCTACGACGCCGGATTGAATGAACTGATTTCCGAGAGACGGAGTTTCAGTGGGCTGGCTAGCAAAAATCCTGATGTGGCTGAGTACGCTGCGCAGCCAGCATGCGGTGGCCTAGTGCAGGAACACCGATATTGATGATGGCTTGGCCACCATCAGGTAGAACACGGCAACCAGCGCGCAGAAGGCGACGACGCCCAGCCTCATCAGTGGATCGCCATACATGTCAGCGCAGCCGTCGATAAATACCCGATGGGCGGCGAACCGGCATTCCCCCTACACCTTGCCGCTGCTTGTCGGCAGCAAGGCGTCACGGCCGAGGAGTATCCGGACATCGGAACGGGGCCGGGCCCGGATTGCGGCGACCATGCGTGCTTCGAGGCCGATGCGGGCGAGCAGGACACAGGCCGAGGCCCGATAGCCGGGCTGGAACTCGACGACGCTGTTCCTGAGGGTAAATGAAGCGAAATTGGTGATTCTCGCCACCGGTATTTCTTTCGTCTTCAGGGCGGCGCTGTATTTTTTGGCGAAGCCGCCGATACCGTTGCCATTGGATATTTCAAGGCGGGCCGGGGTTGACGACGCGCCGTCCGGAACGTCCTTCGGGCACTCCGACGAGCTCGACGGGCTGGCCAGCGGATGGTCGGCAACGGTAAGCAACGGTCCCGAGGCTTGCGCCGACCCCGTCTCAGCAGGCAGGAAAACCTTTGCCGCCGGATCGACGGCTGGCGGCGCGGCTTCTTCGGCAGCGGGCGGCGTTTTGATCGGATTGGCGGCGCCTGCAGGCGGGACGCCAACATCAAGGCGCGGTGCCAATTCGGTTTCGAGAGCCAGTTTGGGTGCGATCTCTGCCTCACGGGAAATTCCTGCCATCTCGCCGGCACTCTTCCCGGGAAGCGACTCGGACGCCAGGCTGGCCGGCAAGACATCAAGCCGGCGCGCCTTGACCATTTCGACCAACTCGGCGCCCATGCCGCGCCCGATGATGCGTTCGAGGTTGGCCCAGGCCCGCTCGAAGTTCTGGTCGAGGCTGAGTGCCTGGCGGACGGCAAGGTAGGCATCGTCCACGCGGTCGAGCAGGTAATAGGCGAAGCCCAGGTTGTTGTAGAGATAGGCCGCTTGCGGCGCCTGTGCCGTCACTTGCTCGAACATCTGCGCCGCCCGTTTGAGGTCGCCGCGCTCGGCATACAGGCTGCCCAGCGCGTTCATCGCATCGACGTGCCGTTCATCGACCGCCAGGGCTTTCAGATAGGCGTTTTCCGCCAGTTCGAGGCGCTGCTGTCCGTGGTAATAGCGGCCCAGTTGATAGAAGGACTGCGCATCCGGGCCGCCATGGCGGATCGACATCACCGGCTCGATCTGCAGCGCGGCACTCGGCCGGTCCAGCGAAGTGCAGCCCGAGCCGAGCGTCGCAAGCAGGGAAAGAACGAGTATCCGCGGTTTCATGGCAATTCCTTTGCATCGTGGGGTGAGCGCCCGGCTTAGTGACCGCCGGCCAGCGTCGGCAGCAAGACGTGATGGATCTGGATGAATGCCGGGCCGAGGAGGACCAGCATCAGCGAGGGGAAAATGCAGAAAATCAGCGGGAAGAGCAGTTTCAGCGCAATCTTGGCGGCGGCTTCCTCGGCCCGTTGCCGGCGCTTGGTGCGCAGCATTTCGGAATGGATGCGCAGCGCCGCAGCAATGCTGGTCCCGAAACGGTCGGCCTGGATGATCATCGTCACCCAGGTGTCCACTTCCTCGACGCCGGTGCGCAGCGCCAGGTTACGCAAGGCATGTTCGCGGTTACTGCCGGCCCGCAATTCGAGGCCGACCAGCCGCAACTCGTCGCTCAGCGCCTCGCTCTTGTGGGCGATATCCTCGGCCACCCGGTTGAGCGCCACCTCGATGCCGAGGCCGGCTTCGATACAGACGATCATCAGGTCCAGCGCATCGGGGAAAGTTTCGAACACCTCGCGCTGGCGGCGCTGTACCCAGCGCGACAGCACCATGTTGGGCAGGTAATAGCCGATTGCCGCGACCATCAGCAGTACAAGCAGCATGCCGTTCAGGCCCATCTTGCTGCCGAAAAGCGCCAGACCAAGGTAGGCCAGCACCGGCAAGCCGATGGCCAGGCTGGTCTTGGCGCCGAAATAGAGCATGGGTGCCGAGGCGCTGCGGATGCCGGCATTCATGAAACGGGTGCGGATGCCGGATTGTTCCCAGCCTTCTTCCGGAATGGAAAGGCTGCCGAAGCGCGCCGTCAGGCCGAGGACGCGTTCGACCCAGGACGTGCTTGCCGGTCGCCGCCCGGAAGTAGGGACCAGGGCATGCAGGCGGTCGCGGGCGGCGTTCGGGGCCAGGGCGAACATGCCCCAGACGGCCAGGCCGAAGACCGACATGAAAACCAGGGCCAGGAAGGCGATCTGTATCAGGTTCATTTTGCCAAGCTCCCGTCGTTGTATAAGGGGGTCATCGGCCTAGACCCGGATCTTGACGATCCGCGTCATCCACCAGATGCCGAAAGCCATCATGAACAGCGCGCCATAGACCAGCTTCAGGCCGAGCGGATCGGTCCACAGCACGGTCATGAAGCCGGGATTCACGATATTGATCAGCAGGGCCGCGCCGAACGGCAGCAGCGAAAGAATCCACGCCGACAGCTTGCCTTCGGCGGACAGCGTCCGCACTTCGCCCATCAGCTTGATCCGCGAACGGACGATGGCGCTGATGTTGTCCAGCAACTCGGCCAGGTTGCCGCCCGTTTCGCGCTGGATCAGCAGGGCGACGACGAAATATTGCAGGTCGGTGCTCGGCACCCGCGACAGCAGGTTGAGCAGGGCGTCCTGCAGCGTCACGCCATAGTTGATTTCGTCGAACAGGGTCCGGAATTCGGCGCCGATCGGTTCGGCCATCTCGTCACCGACCATCTGCAACGCCGTCGGAAAGGCGTGGCCGGCCCGCATGGCCCGGCCCATCAGGTCGATGGCGTCGGGCAACTGGTTTTCGATGCGGGCCATCCGCTTGCCCTTGGCCCGCTTGACATGGAGCAGCGGCAGCCCACCGAGGAGGCCGGCCAGGGCAATGCCAAACAACAGGCCGTGGCCGGCGAGCAGCATGCCGCAAAAACCAAGGGCCGCGAGCGCCGCCGAGAAGCCGATCAGTTCGGCCACCGACATGCCGAGCCCGGACTGGATCAGCAGCCGGTCGATGGCCTGCACCCGCGGCATGGTCAGCAGCAGCCTGTGCAGGCCCTCCGACTGGCTCAGGACGCGCTGCTTGAGGATGGTCACCTGCGCCCGGGCATGGCCGCCAGCCGAAGCGGCGCGCAAGCGCCGCTCCATCCGCTTCGCCTCGGGACCGCGCTTTTCCTTCCACCACAGGAAACCGCCCTCGAGGCCGAGAACGACGGCGACGAATACGGCAACGCCGAAAAACAGGAATATCGAATCGACCATGGCCGGCTCCCCTGGAATGGATTACTCGAAGCGACGCAGCGGGTCGAACAGCGTGTCGGGCAGTTCGATGCCGTAGGCGCGCAGGCGCTCGGAAAACTTCGGCCGGATGCCGGTGGCCGAGAACAGGCCATTGACCGTGCCGGTTTCGGTCATGCCGGTCTGCCGGAAGCAGAAAATCTCCTGCATGGTGATGACGTCGCCTTCCATGCCGGTGATTTCCTGCAGGCTGATCACCTTGCGCTTGCCGTCGCCGAGGCGCGCCACCTGGACCACGACGTGGATCGCCGAGGCGATCTGGGCGCGCATCGTCTTCGGCGGCGAATTGACGCCGGCCATGCCGAGCATGTTTTCCAGCCGGGTCAGCGCTTCGCGCGGGGAATTGGCGTGGATGGTGCCCATCGAACCCTCGTGGCCGGTATTCATCGCCTGCAGCATGTCGTAGGCTTCGGCGTCGCGCACTTCGCCGAGGATGATGCGGTCCGGCCGCATGCGCAGCGCGTTGCGGACCAGGGCGCGCTGGGCGACCTCGCCGCGCCCTTCGATATTGGCCGGCCGGGTTTCCAGGCGGACGACGTGCGGCTGTTGCAACTGGAGTTCGGCGGCATCCTCGATGGTGATGATGCGCTCGTGGCTCGGGATGCAGCTCGACAGGATATTGAGCAGGGTCGTCTTGCCGCTGCCGGTACCACCGGAAATCAGCACATTCGCCTTGGCCCGGATCAGCGCCGCCAGCAGTTCCGCCATTTCCGGAACCAGCGTCCTGAACTCGATCAGGTTGGCCATGGTCAGCGGCGTCGCCGAGAACCGCCGGATCGACAGCACCGGCCCATCGAGCGCCAGCGGCGGCACGATGGCATTGACCCGCGAGCCGTCGGGCAGGCGGGCGTCGACCATCGGGCTCGATTCGTCGATGCGCCGGCCGACCCTTGATACGATCTTGTCGATGATTTTCATCAGGTGCGCATCGTCGACAAAGCTGACATCGGTCAGCTCGATCCGGCCATGCCTTTCGACGTACACCTGCTGCGAGTTATTGACCAGGATGTCCGAAATGCTCGTATCGGCGAGCAAGGGTTCGAGCGGCCCGAGGCCGAGCATCTCGTAGCGGATGTCGCGGACCAGGCTGCGCCGTTCCAGGTCGTTGACCACGACGTTTTCTTCGACGAGCAGGGTCTCGACCATGCCGCGCAATTCCTCGCGCAGCCGGTCGGGCGTCAGGTTTTCCATGGCCTCGAGGTCGATCCGGTCGAGCAGCACCTTGTGCAGGTGGCTTTTCAGTTCCTGATAGGCGCGACTGCTGCGCGAGGCCGAGCGCGGCTCCACCGCTTCGCGCACCAGGGTCGGGTTGCCCCCGCCGACGGCTTCCAGTCTTTCTCTCAATGACATGTTCTTGCTCCTAGCGATTTCGGATCAGTGAGCGGCCGGCCGCGAAAATATCCGGGACAGCCAGCCGCCATTGGCCACCGGGCTTTCCTGATGGACGAAGCAGCGGGCCATCTCGAGCAGCTGCTGGCTGATCGGATTGGCCCGATTGCCCTTGAGAATCGGGATGCCGAGATTGACCGAGGCGGCGGCCGCGACATAACTGTTGGGAACGACATGCGCCACCTTGGCCTCGAGCGCCTGTTCGAGATCCTGGAGCGAAAATTCGCCGCCCTTTTCGTAGCGATTGACCACCAGCTGCACCTTCGAACGCGGATAGTCCAGCGAGCGGAAGATGGAGAGCAGCCGCTTGCCGTCGCGCACGAAAGGCAGGGTTAGTTGCAGCACCGGGAAAATGGTGTCGGCCAGGTCGAGCGCCTGCAGGCTGACGCCATCCAGCGAACGCGACACATCGAGAACGACGAAGTCGTAATGCGCCTTCGCCAGCCGAACGATGGCCGCGACGTGCTCGCGCTTGACGTCGCCGGCGTGGGCCGGATCGTCGGGCGCAGCGAGAACGAACAGGTTGGGCGCCGCCTCCAGCATGGAAGCGCCGAGCAGCGAGGCATCGAGGCGATGGATCTGCTGCGCCAGTTCGGCGAGATGACTGGGCGGCCGGGATTCGGATACGAATATCGCCGCATCGCCGAATTGCAGGTTGAGATCGATCAGCGCCACCCGCTTGCCGAACTCGCTGGCTGCGGCATAAGCGAAATTGGCGGCGAGGAAGGTAGCGCCGCTGCCCCCCTTGCAGGAAACGAAAGCGAAAACCTGGCCTTCATCGGCAGGCAGCACGATCTGCTTGGCGCGCTTGTGCAGGCAGCGGGCGAGAGCGGCCTGCAGCGCCTCCGGACTGCCGCCTTGGGGAATCACTTCGCGGACACCGGCGCGCATGGCGTGCATCAGGAAATCGACTGTCGAATCGCCCGAGATAAGCAACGTTTCGATTCCTGGCGAGCGCAGGCTCAGGGATTCGACAGCAGCCAGGCAAGTCGGTGTCGCCTGGTCGATGATCAGGACATCGGGCGGCGTACCGTTGATGAAGCTTGACAGGTGTTCAACACCGACCGCGCTGCCGGAAATATCCGCCGTTTTGTGTTTGTCGGCCACCGCGCTGCGAATGAATTCGTAACGGGCTTTGTCCTGGTGAAGTACCTTGATTTTCATTGGATGCCTTCCGTTTCGCCATCGTTTTTCGTTTTAACTGCAGACCGGGTTGGCTGTCCCAGCGAACGTGCTCTGCAGGCTTTCGCGGGGAATCGTTGTCACGAATTCGGGCAGTGCCAGCGTCCTGACCGAAGCAGGAACAAAGGGAATGAAATTGACGATCGAAACACCGGGCATCACCTTCACCGTGACTTCGTCACAGGAATTGGCATTGCAACCGCTCGGCGTATAGGTGACGCTGACCCGGTTGGCCGGGATCAATGGATAGAACGCGGCGATTTTCCGGGCGATATCAGGGTCGTTCGGGTCGCAGACGGCCGCCATGCGAGCCCCCATGCGGGTCAATTCGGTGGCCGTATTCCAGTAGAAAAGCATCCGACCCATTTCCATGATGCCGATCAGCAAGGTGAAAAATACGGCGCTGACAATGGCAAACTCAACTGCAGCGACACCGCATTGCACTTTGTAAGACTTGAGATGTCCCGTGTTCATGTGACTTGCCTCATGGTGGCGCTGATATCGCCGAAAGTGAGGTTCGGCACCAGACTCGGGACGAGCGAGATAAACGGATAGTCTGAAATCGTCACCGTCACCAGATTGACCACGCCACTGCCCGTTGATTGATTGAGATGGGTGCCGGCACAGTTGGTGGTGTCGCAGACCGAGACCATCGCTGTCGTCAAACCGGGGGCCACGGGGGCACCGGAGCAGGTGTAATTGCCATAAACCGCCAGGCATTTGGCAATACCGATCTGCGTCGCATCGCCCGCCGAATATTCCGATAATTGACGCACTGCACTACGCACGCCTTTGGCCAGGGCGTTGTACTGGTACATGGCACGGCCGTATTCGGTTATCCCGAAAGCAAGCAATACCAATGGAATCAGAAGGATGGCCAACTCCACGGCCGCTGCGCCGCGTTGCCCGGTTCTGGAATCGTGTTTTTCCATCATTGCACCAAGGCAGGCACTTGGGGCCCCACGCTGCCCGGTCCGCCTACCGCGCCTGAAGTGGCGCAGGGGCTGGACGGGTCGGACGACAGGCCGCGATATTCGAAAAAGACCTTGGAGGTGGGGCCATCGATTGGGTGTAGGAGCAACACGCAGGCCCAGGCCTGAATTGGTGTCGTGGTTGCCCCACCAGACCAGCCGGCACAGTCCACAATCGGTGAAGTCACCAAGCGACGGTCAGCTCCCTGAGTCGCTAGCGCAGCAGCTTGCGTCGGGCTGTATGAAGTGGGGATTGACAGGCCAGTCGCCGTATTGCCCGCCCGGGTGGTCGACCCATAGGGTGCATTGCTATTCCGTTTGCTCAGGAAGTCATTAAGCGCATTGGATCCGGCCGGCCAGGTGTTTGGGGTGCCGCCGACGACGGCCGTGCTGGTGTAGGCGAACCCGCTATAGTCGGGAGGAGCATCGCCAATTTGCGGATTTCCGCCGCCGCCCTTATAGAGTCCGAAGCGCGAATTGAACGCGCTTACGGCGCCTTGGTTCATCCCGGTCTGCCCGACTGGATTGGTGACGTTCATGTTGCAGACACCTGTGCCGGAGAGCAGGTCCTTTAGTTCATTGGCGCCGCCGGAGGGCGGCGTAAAATCTACCCAGTTGAAATTACCGCTTGCGCCTCCGCTGGCATCCTGGCGCCCCCCATACCACTGACCAACAGTTAGTCCGTAGGACGGTGCCGGTCCTTTTGAGCACAAGGCCATCGGAATGCCGCAATTACTCTGGGCCGCCGTCAGCGTTGCCACGGCACTGGCACTGACGTTCTGGGCGCCGATCCCCAAAACTCCCATGAACCAGGGAAGCAGGCCGGTCGAGCGTGCGGTACACATGACGTATTTCGACGCCGGATTGGCACCGCCAGCGATCGAGCGGTATGAAGAATTGGGGGCCAGGGTCGTGCTGAATTCGACATCGGCCACGTCGATGCTGACCGCACTTGACTGCAGGTCGCGGGAATCGCGCCCTGCCACGTAGATGCCGGCCGCCTGTGCATTGAGCAGATTGCTGGCCGGGCAAGGAGCAGCCGAGCAGGTCAGTTCCCGGGATGCTGCCAGGGCGCACGCATCGGCAGCATTTTGCAGTTCGGTCTTGTTCACATAGAGACGACCGAGGTCGATGGCCAGCCCGGCAAATCCGACCAGCACGGCCAGCGCGAGGCCGACGATGATCGCCACTGCGCCGCGCTGGCTGTTTCTGGAAGATATTTCCTGAGACATGATCAATTCAACTCCACGGGTGACGGCGCTTACTTGCCGCCACCAGCGCCGCCAATACTCAGGAAATTCGGCGTCTCGGCCGGCGGCTTGCGGAAGCTGTCGCGATAGTTGTCGAGCGCGCCCTTGGCGGCCTTGCCGTCGATCCCGGTCACCGGCTCGGTATTGCGCGAGGCCTCCGGGTTCATGGTCTGCTGGGCGCGCATCATGGTCATCGCATCGCCCAGGCGGCGGTCGGTCTCGGGCGTCGTCGTCGCCACGCAACCGGCCAGGGTGAAGGCGCCGGCGACGGCGATCAGTGCGGTTTTGTCGATGTTCATTTCTCGTTCCCTCCCTACTTGACTTCAAAGCCGCCACGGGCGGGCGATACCGGCCGGGCATCGGCCCGGGTTTCGGCGGGCTCGGGCGGATTGCTGCTGCGTCCTTCGAGCCGGCCGCCGAGAATGACGTCGCTGCGCGAGGGCGGGACGAAGCCGTCGGTGGGCAGCGCATAGTCGGGCGGCAAGGGCTTGACCAGCCGTGGCGTGATCACGAAGACCAGCTCGGAACGGTCGTTCTGGTAGCTGGTGCTGCGGAACAGCGCGCCGAGCACGGGAATTTCGCCGAGGAAGGGGAAGGCCGTCAGGTTGGCCGTGATGTTGTTCTTGATCAGGCCGCCGATGGCGAAGCTCTGGCCGTCCCTCAACTGCACCGTGGTCGAGGCGCGCCGCGTATTGAAGGAAGGCAGGATCGCCGTGCCCGCGACATTGGTTGCGGTGATCGCGACGCCCTGGGTGTTGAGTTCCGACACTTCCGGATTGACCTTGAGGTTGATGCGGCCGTCGCCCAGCACGGTCGGCGTGAATTTCAGGCTGACGCCGAATTCCTTTTCCTCCAGCGTGATCGAGGTGCCGCCGCTGCCGTTGTTGGTGGCCACCGGCAGGAAGATCTTGCCGCCGGCGAGGAAGCTGCCTTCCTGGCCGCTGATCGCCATCACCGTCGGTTCGGCGAGGATTTTCATCAGGCCGTCCTGTTTCTGGGCATCGATGCCCAGCGTGCTCGCCCGGCTGCCGGTCGCGCTTGGCCAGGCGGTGACCGCGCCATTGCTCGCCGTTACCGAACCGGATGGCGTCGAAATACCCGAGGTGGATGAACCGCCGGAGACCACGCCCGCCGTGCCGGAACCCACCGTACCGCCGGCGACGCCGGCAATTTCGCTGGCGAGCAGGGCCTTGCCGCCGAAGACGCCGGAAATGAAGCGCAGCATGCTCTTGTCCGACGACGCGTAGGCGTGGGCAAAATTGATCCCGAACTGGTCGAGCAGTGCCTTTGAGACTTCGGCCACCTTGACTTCCAGCATCACCTGCTGCGGCGCGGCGATCGACAGCATGTTGATGATCTGGTCGTGGGTGGCGGCACGCCCCGGCTGGCCGGTCCCGGTAGACTTGCGGACATAGGCGCCGGCGATGTCGAGGGCGCGGTCGGCCGCCGCCGCGTCGCTCACCGAGCCGGAAAGGACCAAGGAATCGGCCGCTGCCGAGACATGGATATTCCCTTCGGCCGGCATCAATTCCTGCAGCGAGGCGGCGAGGCCGGTGGTATCCATGCCGACCACGACATCGATCACCGTGCATTTGCCGCTGCGGTCGAGCATCGCGATATTGGTCGAGCCGACGCTCTTGCCCAGCAGGTAGATTTCACGCGGGCTGAGCAGCAGCACATCGACATCGGCGACGCCCGGCCGGCGGGTGTTTTGCTGCGGCGCCGCGGCCATCGCCTGATTTCCGGCCGGGGCTGGCGCACTCTCGCTCGGCCGCGCCGCCCGGGCATTCTCCGGATTGCCGAGCAGGATGCGAGTAGCCGGCTCGTTCAGCTTGAGGACGCTTGCCTTGCCGACGGCCACCCGGGCGATCGGCCCGACCACGACCTGACCGCAGGGCGAGGCGCTGGTCGGCGCGGCGGCCGGACGGGACTGGGCGGCTTCGGCCGGAAGGTTGGCGAGCAGTACGGCAAGAATCGCCGCCGAAGGATGAAGCAGAGAAATTCCTGATCTCATTTTTTAAACTCCCAGAAATTGCCGGCGGTTGGATTCAGAAACATTCGGTGGTTTTGGCGGCGCCGCGGATCACATCGACGCAATTGGTCGCTTTTTGCGCCGGCACGGCCAGGCTGACACGGCGCACCGGGGAAGGCGCCTTGACTGGCACAGGCGCCGGTGCGACGGCGAGCAGGCTGTCCTTGGTTTCGCCGGCCGTTTTCGACATGTTGGGGTCGATCTGGTTACGCAGAACCAGCGACAGGGTGCCCACCGAACGCGCCAGGTCGAGCTTCTCGGCGTTTTCCGGGGTGACTTCCAGGGTCACGGCATTGACCACCTTGGGCTTGGTCTCGTCGCGACTGGCTTCCTGGGCGACGGCGAGCACCAGGATGTGCTCGAGGACGATTTTCGAGATGGCGTGGTCCTTGTCGTTCGCCTTGGTGCCTTCGGCCTGGGTATTGACCATGATGTCGACGTAATTGCCGGGGAGCGCGAAGCCGGCGACGCCGATCACGTCATTGACGCGGACGGTGATCGCCCGCTTGCCCTGGCCCACCACCGCCGACAGGCCGCCGCGGCTGCCGATCGGCGCCAGCTTGCTTTCGAGCAGCGGTTCACCGCGCGTCAGCGTGGCATTGACCACCCGCCCGTCAAGTTCCTTGGCGTCGCTGAAGGCCCCGACCGGGACGCTGCCGGACGGCCAGTCCACCATCTGGATCATCTCCGGCGACAGGCGGCTGCCCAACTGGATGTCGAGCATCGCCACGGCAATCCTGCCGCCGCCGCTGCGGCCCTGCTCCTGTATCCACTTGGTGGCGAGGACGACCGCGGCCAGGCCGGCCAGCAGGGCGATGAGCAACATCAGGAAACTGCGCGTATTTTTCATTTTTACTCCTCCGTTACTCTGTCGTCCGCCGCGGGACGGGAATCGGCGTCATTGCGCGGTGAAATAGCTGTGCCAGGCCCAATCGATGTGCTTCGGCGTCAGTTCGATCGGCCATTGGCGATAGGCGGCGTAATCGCGGACCAGGGCGATCAGGTCGCGCGGATAGCAGGCGAGCAACGGCCTGGCCAGCCGGCGGTGCAGGTCGAGCAGGAAAGTGAAGGCCTCGGCGCTGAAAGGCGTGCCGAACTCGGCGCAAACCTGGCGGAATATTTGTTCGTACTCGCCTTCGCTGACCGCCCCGACCTGGATCTTGTAGCCGAGCCGGCGCAGGAAAGCCTCGTCGGCAACATCTTCCGGGCTCAGGTTGGTCGAGAAAACCAGCTTCAGGTCGAAGGGGATTTCAAAGCTGCCGCCGTTGTGCAGCGCGAGGTAGTCGCGGCGGCGGTCCATCGGCACGATCCAGCGGTTCATCAACTGCTCGGAGCTGACTTGCTGGCGGCCCAGGTCGTCGATGATGTACAGCCCGTTGTTGGCCTTGACGTGGGCCGGCGCCTGGTAATAGCCGGCGGCATGGTCGTACTGCAGGTTGAGCATATCGATGGTCAGCTCGCCGCCGCTGATCGCCACCGGGCGGGCGCAGGCCACCCAGCGCTCGTCGGCCCGCTGGCGGTTGTCGATACTGGCGGGCAGGCTGCCGGTATCGTTGGTGCGGTGAATCAGCGGGTCGTATATCTGGATGATTTCGCCATCGACAATCAGCGCGTGCGGCACGTGGATCGTCCCGTGGATCAGCCGGACCAGCGTTTCGGCCAGGAAGGTCTTGCCGCTGCCCGACGGGCCGTAGAAAAACATCGGCCGGCCGGAATTCATCGCGGCGCCGATCTGGTCGCGCAATTCGGGGCGGATCACCATGCCGGCATAAGCGGCGGCAATATCGGCCTCGGTGACCAGCATGTCGGCCACCGACTGGCGGCGCACCTGGGCGGCGTAATCTTCCAGCGTCACCGGAGCCGGGCCGGTATAGCGGCATTTGCGCAGGAATTCGGCGGCGCGGCCCCGGCCGCCTTCGGTCAGCGCGTAATCGGCGTCGCCCGCCGAAGCGCCGCGTCGGCGCAATTCGACGACCCGTTCGGCGCGCAGGAAAGCGAGCAGTTCCTCGACAATGGCGGTGGGCAGGCGCAGGTGCTGGGCCATCTCGATCAGGCCGAGGCTGCCGCGCAGATAGAGCAGCTTGGCGAGCAATTCGACCAGCGTCTGCTCGGCGAGGCCGGTATCGGCCAGCCGACGCGGCGCCGGCGGCGATTGGTTCGACGGGGCAGCCGCGGCCGCTGTCTTCTGCAGTTCCATCGTCGCCCACTCCGGATCCAGTAAATTGCTCATGGGAAAGGCCATCCTTTCTGTCCGGCCAGCCAGAGCTGCAGGCCGGTGCCGGCCGCGATGGCGAGCGCGTAAGGCAGTCGCCCGGTGGTCGGCACATCGCGTAGGGAGATGCCAGAATTCCGGCCATAAACGGCGACCAGGGAGATCAGCCGCAGATTGCCGAGAACCCGGCGCAGCGAGCCGCTCGCCAGGGCGACGACCAGCGACAGCACGCCGCCGACGACAAAGGTCAGCAAGGCGGTGCCGAGAATGGGGATGGGGCCGAGAAAGGCGCCGACCGCCGCCATCAGCTTGGCGTCGCCGGCCCCCATGGCTCGCAGGAAATATAGAGGAGCCATGATCGCCAGGCCGGCCAGGGCGCCGAGCAAGGCCTGCTCCGGGCCGGAAACGCCGGCCGGCAGCGTAAGGGCGCCGGGCGCCGGCTGGACCAGCAGGCTGCAACCGACACCGGCGACCAAGCCGGCCAGCACCAGCCAGTTCGGGATGCGGCGCTGGGTAATGTCGTAGGCGAGCGCTAAGCCGAGCAGGCAGAGCAGGAATAGCCACGAGATCCAGTAGATGGACATATTAGGGTACGTTTTCTTTGGCTATACGGGCAATTTTGAAAGTTTGCGATTGATTGATACGGCATCCGCGAGTTGCAATCCGGATACCGTATCGGCATTAACTCAAGCTGCAGGAGGTACAAGCTGACTTGAGATATACGAGAAAATACCGTTCAACGATGTTCCGACACCCGTTACTGTTACGATGATCGCAACCCCGATTAAGGAGGCAATCAGGCCGTACTCGATGGCGGTGACACCGTCTTCGTCCTGCACGAATTGCTGCATGTTGCTGATAAGGTTTTTCATGATGTTTCTCCATGGTTAGTCAAAAGATCCGCCATCCGGCGGTGGTGCACAATCAGGCAGAGCCGCCGGCCAGCCTGACATTCGACGGATAGGGCGTTCATCCTGGCGCTATCCGAAACCGCTTCCCCTGTTCGTTGTTCTGGCCTCAGGTCGTCACCGCATCGGCAATCCCGGTCCACATGCCCAGGACGCTGCCGCCCAAGGCAGCGACGCTTCCGGCAACCACCACCGCAATCAGCGACGCAAGCAAGGCGTATTCGATGGCCGTCACTCCGGCCTGGTCGCGTGTCATCCGTTCCAGCGCCCGGCAGCCGCGTTCAAAGCCGCCTGCCGCTTTGTTCCACCTTGCCTGTTGCTGTCGCCGCATGACTTTGTCCTCCATCCGTTGATTCCACTTTAGCCAGCCGCCGGGCCGGCGAAATCGGAGCCTTCGACCTATTCCACTGGTAGATGCGTCACGGTTTCCCATGACAAAACTCCTATGCCGATGCCGGCCGCGCCGCCAGGACGGCGGCGATCAGTTCGCCGACCGGGGCCAGCTTGCTGATGAAGGCCACCGCGCCGGCGGCGAAGGCGCGGCTGCGTTCCAGCGGATCGTCGGAGGACGTGAGGATGACCACCGCGCTGCCCTGGCGGCCGCCGATGGCCGGCATCAGGTCGAGTCCGTACTGGCCGCCGAGGTCGAGGTCGAGGACGACGACATCCGGCGCCAGGTCGCGGGCCAGCTTGAGGGCGGCGATGCCGTTGCCGGCAGTGCCCACCACCTCGATGCGCGGATATTCCCGTTCGAGCACGCCAGCAATCGCCGCCAGGGTCGCGGCATGATCGTCAACGATCAGGACACGGCGCGGCGCATGGGCGGCGAGTAGGGGACCGCGCTCCGGTTGCATGGCCTCAGTCCGGGGAGCCATGGCGCCTCGTTGCTTGCATCGGCATTTCAGTAAAGTCCCGGAATCAGGCGATAGCGAACCGCCTTGCGGTATTCGCGATAGCCGGCAAACTGTGCCAGCATGGCCTCTTCCCGGTGGATACGAAGCATCTGCGCGAGGTACAGGACAACCAGGACAACAACGTTCTGGAACGAGAAGTTGGCCAGCAGAAAACCTACATGGGCGATCAGGTAGCCAAAATAGATCGGGTGCCGCAACCAGCGATAGGCGCCGCCCGTTACCAGGCGGCGGGTTGCCGGCAGGATGCCGAAGGAGCGACCGAGCGACAGCTTGGCGTAGAGCTGGAACAGGATGCCGACGATCTGCAGACCGACGCCGGCAGCCTCGGTGACGACATGTCGGCCGGGGGCCAGATCGAGGCCAAGGAAGTAGAACATCGCGATGCAGCTGGTCAGCATCGACAACGGCCGCCAGTCCCGGCGCGTGGCCCGGCGCGAGCAGACGATGATGCCGGCGGTGACGGTTTCGGACGCCGCGATCAGCAACAGCGTGATCCGCGCCGGATCGGCCCGCCAGTGGAATAGCGCGGAGGCCGCAAAGAAAAGCACTGCGCCGGCGACATAGATGCGCAGCAGGATGTCGGTGAGCAGCGATTCGGCATGGGCAGCGCCGGGCATAGTGGTCGGGGTGGTCATCAACGGATACCGGTCGGTGGTCGATGAGCCAAAGTTATCCGGACGGCGCGGGCGGTGCATGGTCCGCTCATCCCCTTTTGCGGCATGACAATTGTCATGCCGTGCGCCCTGTTGGGCTGGCGCGGCTAGGCGGCCAGGCCGTGTTCGACGGCGTAGGCGAAGAGATCCAGGCGGTTGCGGGCGCCGAGCTTGTCGTAGACCACGGTCAGGTGATTGCGCAGGGTGTGTTCGCTGATGTTGAGCGTTTCGGCGATGACGCGGGTCTTGGCACCCCGGTTATGCACGATGGCCCGCACGATGTCCTGTTCGCGCCGGGTCAGGCTGGCGATGCGGGCAGCTTCCGGATTGTGCCTGGCTTCCTGGCCGGAGCCGCCGGCCATGGCGCCGAGCACCTTGCCCATCATCATGCGGTCTATCCACACTTCGCCGGCGTGCACGCGCTCGATGGCGCGCAGCAGCACGTCGGCGCTTTCATCCTTGCCGATCACGCCGCGGGCGCCTTTGATGATCGCCGCCTGCAGCAGCAGCGGATCGCGGCCGCCGGTGAGGACCAGGACATGCGCCGGGCAGAGACGCAGCAGGTCGGGCAGGGCATCGGCGGCATTCTGGCCGTTCAGGTCGAGGTCGAGCAGGATGACATCCGGCTGCAGGGTGCTCGCCATGGCCAGCATGTCGGCGCAGGAGCAGGCGGTGCCGACCACCGTCATGTGCGGCCCGGCGCTTTCGACCAGGCGTTCCAGGCCCCAGAGGATGGATTTGTGATCGTCGACAATCATCACCCGGATGCTGCGGTGATTGCCGTCCGGCGGGCGGGGCATCATCAATGACTCCTCGCCTTGCCGGCCGGAAGCGGCACGCTGACCGTCACCGTGGTGGCCGTGTCGTCGCGCTCGATATTGACCGAACCACCCAGCGCGTTCGCCCTTTCGGTCAGCGACAGCGGCGTGAAATCGGCGGCGGGGCGCTTCGCCTCGTTGGCATTGCGGATGGCGAGCACCAGTTGCCCGCCGGCGGCGCTCAGAGAAATCGATGCACGGCGGGCCTGCGTATGGCGGCGGATGTTGCTCAGGCCTTCGGCGACGATGTGGAACAGTTCGCCGGCCATGCGCCGGCTGACCGGCATTTCGCCTTCAACATCGACTTCGACGGCGATGCCGAACAGTTCGCCGAACCGCCGGGCCTGGCGCTGCACGGCATTCGACAGCAGGGTGCCGCCCTTGCCCGGCGCGCCGCGCAAGCCGCTGATCACTTCCCGAGCCGCCGCCAGTTCCTCGCCCACCATCTGCACCAGGTTGGCGAGATCCGGCGTAATCGGATTGTTCGGCCCGGCCCGACGATGGACCGCTTCCAGCGCAAATTTCAGCCCGATATAGGGCTGGATGGCGCTGTCGTGCAGGTCGCGGCCGATGCGCGCCCGCTCCGTCTCGGCGGCTTCGACGACCAGGCGTTCGCGCAGGTAGGCATTTTCCAGGGAAGGTCCGATCTGTTCGACGACATGGAGCATGGTATCGAGCGAGGGCGCATCGACGCCCAGCCTTTCGCCGGCCACCAGCAAGCGGACGCGGCCGATGCCGGGCCGGGAAAGCGGCACCGATAGCAGGCGGGGCTGGCCGAGGAGGTCGGCGAGGGCGAGCAGGATGTCGCGATCCGCCCGCGCCAGGCCGACCGGTGCAGCAGCCTGGTCGAGGCAGATCTGCCGGTCGTGCTGCCACCAGCGGCGCGCCCCGGCAAAGGCGAAGGAAAACTGATCGGCCAGGGACAGGACCTGCTCGGCGATAGGAAAGGCAGCGCTCTCTGAAAGCTCGGCCGGCTCCTCGCTGCCGTCCCAGCAAAAGACCCGGTTGTGGCCTTCGAAAGTCCGCATCGCCAGGATGGCGACGGCGGCGCCCCGCTCGCCGGCAATCCGGGCCATCAGGCCGGGGATGATGCAGTCGAAGCCGCGCCGTGGATCGAGGTTCGCGATCAGCTGGGCGGCCAGTACCTGGCTGTCGCGGGCTTGTCTTTCGATCCGGGCCAGCGTCACCAGCAGCGGTGCAATGAGGAACAGCGAAAGATGCGGCGCCAGTAGCCGGACCCAGCTGATGCCCGGGTCGCGCAGCGCCAGCACGAGCAGCGAGGCGAGACAGCTGAAGGCGGCAATGGCGATGCCTTCGCGGTAGCCGGTACGCCAGGCGGCGAAAAAGACCGGAAAGAACAGGAAGGGAAAATAGTAGGTGCGCCCCGCATCCTCCAGGGAAAGCAGGAGCAGGAACCAGATGGCATCGAGCCAGTAGAGGAAGCGCCGCTGGCCGATGCCGGAGCCGCTCGCCGCCGACCACAGGAGGGTGGCAGCATAGGCGCCGAAAGCGGCAATAGCGAGCATCAGCGGGGCCCGGACGGCGGGATGGGCGTCAATCAGGAGCAGGGCGGCGATGATCGCCAGCATGACGCGCAGGCTCTCGATCAGGTTGCGATGTTCGGTGGGCCGCGGCACCGGCCCGCCCCGTGCAAGTGCCCCGCCTGCCGCCGGCATGGCCATTTCGGCGAGCCCGGCGCTCATCGCCGCCTGCCGTGTCGGTCGCCATTCCGGGAAAGCCCGGCCGCTGGCAGGTTTTGTTCTGCCCAGTCGTCTACCTCAGTCATACCGATTTCCCCGAACCCGTTTCAGGGGCTGCCCGTTGCCGGATCGCCAATTCGATCAGCGACCGGCCCGGTCACGCCACCTGATGTCGGAGCCGATGCTACCGAGAGGACCGGGTAGCGGCAATACGGTCAATCCTGTATGCAAAACGGGAAACAGCAGGCGCCGGTCCGCCGGACAGCGAGCCTATTCCGGGCGGCGGATCGGCAGGTGAACCAGGAATACGGTGCCATGGCCCACTTCGCTGGAAACTTCAATCCGGCCCTGGTGAGCCTTGACGATGCCGTAGGACAGCGACAGTCCGAGGCCGGTACCTTCGCCAACCGGCTTGGTGGTGAAGAAGGGGTTGAAAATCTTGGTCAGGTTTTCGGGGGGAATGCCGCTGCCATTGTCCCCAATTTCGATGGTCACCATGCCCGGCTCGCCCGGGCGGGTACGGACGGTGATCGTGCCGCGTTTGTCGCCATTCATGGCCTGGGCGGCATTGACCACCAGGTTCATGAAGACCTGGTTCAGTTGCGACGGCAGGCACTCGATCGGCGGAATGTCGCCGTAATTCTTGACCACATCGGCCTTGTACTTGATTTCATGGGTGGCGACATTGAGGGTCGAATCGAGTCCTTCGTGCAGGTCGGCCAGGGTCAGCACGCCGGTATCGGCGTGGGAGAAGCTCTTCAGATCCTGGACGATGGCCTTGACCCGGGCCAGTCCTTCCCCCGATTCCCGCATCAGCGCCTGCAGGTCTTTTCGCAGGAAGGGCAGGTCGATCCGTTCGCGCAGCTGCACCAGGGCCATCCGTCTTTCCGGCGGCAGATCGGCTTCGCCCGCCTGGTAGCCGTCGAGCAACAGCAGCAGATCGTCCACGTATTCGATCAGGGTATTGAGGTTGGAATTGACGAAGGCGATGGGGTTGTTGATTTCGTGGGCGACGCCGGCGGCAAGCTGGCCGACGGAGGCCATTTTTTCCGATTGCAGCAGCTGATGATGGGCTTCCGCCAGACGACCGACCAGGCTCGCCTGTTCGTCGCGCTCCCGGCGCAGGGCATCGTTGCGCTCGTTGAGTTCGTCGGACATTTCATCGAGGGAACGGGAAAGCAGTGCAAAGTCCCGGTCGGCCTTGGCATAGGCCTCGTCGACCTTGTGCACGAAATTGGCGAGTTCGGCGGGAACCGCTTCCGGATCGCCGAACTGGACTTTCAATTGCCGCAATAACAAGGGGTGCATGGGTTCGCGACCGGAGTATTGTTGCCGCGCATTATGCGGTGTATCGGCCCGCTCCGTTCACTACCGGATTGCAGTTACGGGTAAACCCTGATCCGGCTTCAACGGCGGGGCGGTTGCGCCAGCTGGGTGATTTGTTCGAGCAGCGCCCTTTTCTGGTTGCCCAGCTCCAGGTAGCGGACATAAGCCTGGTCGATGTCGGCCCGGTAGCGCTGCAGCCGTTGTTCGCGCTCGCGCTGCTGGCGGACGTTTTCGTCGTAATCGACGGCCCGCCCGGCTTCGATGGCCATGGCGCCGTAGCCGCGGGCGGCGCCGGCAGCAATATCGTTCTGTTCGTTGCGCAACAGCTCCTGCGCCATCAGGAATTGCTGGTAAGTGGCCTGCTGCTCCTGCTGCAACCGGTTGTAGGCGGCATCGAGCTGTACCAGGCGTGGGTCCGCCTCGGCGAACGCCGCGCCGGAGACCAGCAGGAGCAAGGCAAGAAGCACGGATTTCATGGCAGGGACCATGGCGGAGTCGGAAGTTGTCGGCGGCTGACAGCAGACCGGCCGCAAGTTAAATCCCTGCCTTGCCGCGTATGGGCCGAATGAACCTGAAGAACTCGACGCGGCGACGCCGAGACGCTGAGAAAACCATCAAAGCAAAGGCTGGCAGGGCAGATCGGCTACCGGCGAGGCAAGCCGGCAAGCGCGGATAAATTCCTGTTCTTGCTCGGCGTCTCGGCCCCGCCGCGGTTCATCCCGTTCTTGATCACCAAGCTTCACGCCAGCAGGTGGTGGAATCTTTCGAGAAAGGCTGCCTTGGCGGCCATCGGCGACATCGGGCGGAGCGCGTCGGGCAAGGGTGCGACATCCTGCAGGTTGACCCAGGTTTCGGTCGAATGCGGCATCAGGTCGCGCTTTTCGGTAGCCAGGGCAACCAGGTCGGCCTGCTTGATCGAAGGATCGAGCGCTTCGAGATCGACGTCGAAACGGTGGCCGATGATCTGCATCACCCGCCCTTCGATAAGGCTGAATTCCGGGAACAGGTTTTTCAGCGGCTTCACCATGTCGCCGAGGTAGGCTTCGGCGGCGTCGTGGAGCAGGGCGGCCAGCCGGCAATGATCTGGCACCAGGTCGGTCACCATCAGGCTGTGCTGGGCGACTGAATAGAACTCGCGGGTTTGGCCGTTGAAGCGGCACTGGTAGGCCAGGCCGTGCGCGATGTCCTCGATATCGACATCGTCGATGCGGGGCTGGGTCAGGTAGAAGCGATTGCCGAGAAAAGTCGAAACGTAGGGAGCATCCATCGGGGCAGGGCCGGAATCAAGGTCTGGGGAACAAGGCAGGCAGGGCAGTTCAGCCCTCGGCAAAAAGCCAACGCTCTATTTTGGCCGCACAGATGAAATCGTTCTCCGACAGGCCGCCGATGGCATGGGTAGAGTAGCGCACCCGGCACTGGTTGTAAGCAACTTCGAGATCGGGATGGTGGTTTTCCCGATGCGATATCCAGGCCGTCGCATTCACGAAGGCCATCGTTTCGTAATAATTGGCAAAACGATAGCGCTTGGCAATTTCTCCGCCGCTCTGTTCCCAGCCCGGCAGGCCCCGCAGCAGGCGGTCGATTTCGTCCTGGCCCAGGGGCGGCGTTCCCCCTTCGCAGGGCTGGCAGGTCTTTTCACTCAACTTGCAGACGACGATGTCCATGGCGCTTCTCCTTGTCCGGGGCCGGCATTCGGCCCGAGCAAAAGTTGGACCGGCAAAGCCGCCGGAATATCCATCCGGCGCCCGCCCCGATAGTGCGATCCGCCTATTCACGTTCATCAAGGACAGCAATTCGCATTGCAGCATGCTGTGATCGGGGAAAACCAGTCGCGCCTGCCTTGAGGAGACTGAGCGATGGATTTCATTCTTGGCTTCTTGTTGCTGGATATCGGCGTCGCCATCGGGATCGGCCTGATGTGCCTGATCACGCTGCGCGGTGGCTGCTACGAAGGCTGTCTGATGCGCAAGGCGGCCGGCATCGGGGAAAACACGGCAGGGCAGGAAAAGCCACTCGTCCGCCACCCGGCAGTGACGGAAAGCCAGGCGACGCCGCCCGTCTTTCACGGGGAATTGGAGCGCCCGGGGCCGGGGCGATGAAAATAAAGACAATCATTTTGTAGGACAAGGGTCAAAGCTCGGTGCAGTCGCCCGGTTTCCGGGGTGATCGCCTCACTGCGGGAGTTTTGCCGATGGATTCCACCTCCGACGACCAGGCGCCACACCCGAATGCCGACAGTCCGTCCCGGCCCGCCTCGCCGGCCGCTGTCGAGCGACCGCCGCTGGGCGAAGACTCTTTTCGCCGCGTCGTCGAATGGGCGCCCAGTGCCATGGTGATGATCAACCGCAAGGGGGTCATCGTGCTGGTCAATAGCCAGGCCATCCAGATGTTCGATTACCGGCGCGAGGAAATGATCGGCAAGTCGATCGAAATGCTCGTCCCGGAACGCTTTCGCGACAAGCACCAGGCATATCGCGGCGGTTTCTTCCACGATCCCCAGCCCCGACCGATGGGAATCGGACGCGACCTTTTCGCCAGCCGGGCCGACGGCACCGAATTCCCGGTCGAGATCGGGCTGAATCCGATCGACACCGAGGCCGGGCCGATGGTGCTCGCCTCCATCGTCGACATCACCGAGCGCCGGCGCATCCGGGAGCACCTTGAGAATGCGCTGCTCGAAAAGACCGTCCTGCTCAACGAAATCCACCATCGGGTCAAGAACAACCTGCAGGTCATTACCAGCCTCCTCAACCTGCAGGCCGACTATGCCGCCGACCCCCGGCTGCGCGCCGTGCTGACCGAAAGTTGCGGCCGCATCAAGGCCATGGCGCTGACCCACCAGTTGCTCTATGAACGCAAGGATTTTGCCCGTCTCGATCTCGGCGACTACCTGGATCGTCTGGTGCAGGCGATCCGCGGCACCTACCGGGCAGCCGGCGGCCGGATTTCGCTGCGGCTGGAACTGCCGCCGGACGGTGTGCATCTCGACCTTGAACGGACCATTCCCTGCGGCCTGCTGGTCAATGAACTGGTCACCAATTCCTTCAAGCACGCCTTTCCCGGGGAACGCCGGGGCGAAATCGTGATCGAATTATCTGGTAGCGATGATGATCAGATCGATTTCGTAGTCGCCGACAACGGTGTCGGCCTGCCGCCCGATGTGGAGGTGGCGCAGACGCCGTCGCTCGGTTTGCAGTTGGTCCAGTTGTTTGTCGACCAGTTGCACGGAGTGTTGGTGATTGAACGGGATGGCGGTACGAAATTCTCCATGCGTTTCCCGAAACGTCTGATCGCTAAGGATGTGCCTCCATGACGGCAAGACTGCCCACCAAACTGATGCTGGTCGAAGACGAACGGATCGTCGCTTTCGACCTGCGCCGGCAATTGATCGGCTTCGGTTACCGGGTCGGCCCGGTCGCCGCCAGTGGCGAACAGGCCATCCGCCAGGTGGCGGAGGAAAAGCCCGACCTCGTGCTGATGGATATCCATCTCGAAGGCAGCATGGACGGCATCGAGGCGGCCGCCGAAATACGCGCCCGGCACCGCATTCCCGTCGTTTTCCTCAGCGCCTACGCCGAGGACGACACCTTGCACCGCGCCCTCGAAAGCCGTCCTTTCGGCTATCTCGTCAAACCCTGCGAAGGGCGGGAACTGCACGCCACCATCCAGATGGCGCTGGCCCGACGCGATGACGAAATCGCCACCGAAAAAAACGCCGAACGCCTGACCCTGGCGCTGGATGCCGCATCGCTCGGCGTCCTCGAATGGCAGCCGGGCGAGAACCGCCTGCAGGGCGACAGCCACCTCGGCATGCTGTTCGGCGATTCAACACAGCCGCTCGACGAATCGTGGGAAGGCTTCATCAACCGTATCGACCCGGCGGACCGGCAGCATGTCTACGCCGCCTTCAACGCCAATCTGGTCGGCCGCGAGTCGATCTGCATCGAGTTCCGGACGACGGAGGGCGGCGATGGTTGCGCTCCGCGCCACATGGAAGTGCATGCCAGAGCCTATGGCAATGAAAACGGCGTCACCCGCGTCGTCGGCATCCTGCAGGACGTGACGCGGCGCCGTCAGGACGAAGCGATGTTGCGCCAGTCGAGCGTCGTCTTCCAGACCACCGCCGAAGCCATCGTCGTCACCGACCCGCAGCGGCGCATCGTCGCCGTCAACGGTGCCTTTTCGCGGATTACCGGCTACACCATGGACGAGGCTCTGGGCGCCGATCCGGATATCCTGCTGCGCGTCGCGCCGGGAATCGGTCCCTGCCTGGCCAGCCTGCAGTCGGGCGCTGCCGGCTTCTGGCATGGCGAAGTGCTCTGCTACCGCAAGGATGGCCTGTCCTTTCCGGCCTGGCAAAGCGTCAGCGTGGTGCGCGACAACAATGGAGAACTGATCCAGTTCGTCACCGCTTTCTCCGATGTCACGGCCATTCACGATGCCGAGCGCCAGCTCGAACATCTGGCCCACCACGACTCCCTGACCGGCCTGCCCAACCGCCTGCTTTTCGACGACCGCCTGACCTATGCGATGGAGCAGGCCGTGCGCTCCGAGCAGCGTTGCCTGCTGCTCTTTCTCGACCTCGACGGCTTCAAGGTGATCAACGACACCCTCGGTCATGCCGTCGGCGACGAATTGCTGCGCGTCGTCGGCGACCGGCTGAAAACCGAGCTGCGCGCCAGCGATACCGTGGCCCGGCTGGGCGGCGATGAATTCGTCATCCTGACCGGCAGCGCCAACCCCGATTATGCGGCGCAACTGGCGCAGAAGATTCTCGACCAGTTGCGGCAGCCCATTCCGATTGCCGGCGAATTGCTGTCGGTGACCGGCAGCCTTGGTATCGCGGTCTTTCCCGATAACGGCATCGACGGCCAGCAATTGATGCGGGCCGCCGACATGGCGATGTACACCGCCAAGGCCGAGGGACGCAATCGCTACCATTTCTACGCCGAGGACATGTCGGACCGGGCGCGCGAACGCATGTACATCGAACAGGGGTTGCGCCGCGCCATCGCCACCGACAGCCTGGCCGTCCATTACCAGCCGCGCGTCGACCTGGCCGGACGCCATATCGTCGGTGTCGAAGCCTTGATCCGCTGGCCGCACCCGGAACGCGGCATGATCCTGCCCGGCAGTTTCATCGCCATCGCCGAAGACAGCGGCATCATCGACGCCCTCGGGCGCTGGGTGCTGCGCCGGGCCTGTCGCGAAACGCTGTCCCTGGTCCGCGAGGCGCTGGCCGTCGGCCGGGTTTTCCATGTCGCGGTCAATGTTTCGGCCCGCCAGTTCCTGAGCGCCGATTTCGTTGCCGTGGTTCGTTCCACCCTGGAAGAAATCGGTTTCCCGGCAGCGGCGCTGGAACTGGAAATCACCGAAAGTACGCTGCAGGCCACCGAACGCAGCCTGTCCATCCTGCAATCGCTGGAAGCCTTCGGCGTTTCGGTGAGCCTCGACGATTTCGGGACCGGCTATTCGTCCTTGAGCGTGCTGCGCGACCTGCCGATCAACCGGATCAAGATCGACCGCTCCTTCATTGTCGACCTGCCCGACAGCGACAGCGAGAAGGCCGTCGTCGAAGCCATCGTCACCCTCAGCCGGGCCATGCGCATGTCGATCACCGTCGAAGGCATCGAGCGCGAGGAACAGGCCGCGGTGCTGCATCGTCTCGGTTGCCAGGAAGGCCAGGGCTTCCTCTTCGGCAAGGCCATGCCTTTCGCCGAATTGATGCGCCGCCTCAATGCCCGCCAGGCGGACCGGGTGATCCGCGCCCCGGCCGCCGAGGGCTTCATCGAACGCCGGGCGAGCAACCTTTAGGGCGGATCGCCCCGGGCGATCAGAAACAGACGCCGGGCGGACAGGCCGGGTGCCAGAGGGCGATATCCTCGGCCAGCGGCGCCCGGTTGCCGGCCGACAGGTCGGCAGCGATGCGGGCCGCCGTCTGCCTGACATAGCTGCGCTGCTCGTCGTTCAAGCCGGCCATGGTTGCGCGGTATTGATCGTCGGCATCGCGTTTGTGCAGCTGTTCCTTGCACAAGGCCAGTTCGACGGCGGCGATCACCGGGTCCGGGCTGACGCCGAGGCCGTGGATATACATCAGGGCAATGTTGTATTGCGCCTCGGCGACGCCTGCCGTCGAGGCGGCGGACCAGTAGCGGGCGGCCAGCGTGTCGGACTTGGGTACGCCATGGCCGGTGGCGTACATCGAGCCGAGATAGTGATTGGCGACCGCAACATCATGCGCCGCGCCCGCCTGCAACAGGGGCAGGGCGGCGGCGTAGTCGCCGCGGGCGTAGGCCTCCGCGCCGAGGTAGGCCATCGCGACCGGCGCGTATTCCTCGCTGCCGGCGGCGGCGACGGCTTCGAGCATGGCCTGGCCGCGCTCGGCATCCGCATCGATACAGACCTGGTCATGCATCAGGTTGATGCCGTGGTAGATCCGGGCCGGGACATAACCGTCGTCGGCCAGCTTGCGGATTTCGGCGAAGGATTCGGCCAGCGCCGTGCAGTCGGCCGGTCCGCCATCCATCAACTGATCATGAATCCGGCCGCTGGCAGCCTGGAAAACCTCTTCCGGGGTAGCTGCCCAGCTACTGGAAACCAGCCCGGCAAGGGCAAGGGCGAGTATGAGCTGAAACATGGCGGACTCCCATCGATGGCGGCCCCTCCGGTATATCGCCGCCCGGTGGCCGCCATCGTGAAGCGCCGGCCTGCCGTTTTACCTAGCCGACCGTGATACCCGGCGCACAAAGCCGGCCGATGCTTCGACATAGCTGGCGATGCCGCGTACCCGCTCGATCGGCTGCACCGGCCCCGGAAGGTCGGCGGGGAGCGCGGCGGCCCGCGTCACCGGAATCGGCACCGTGAAGTCGTTCTGATGCGCCGCCGCGACCAGCGCCGCGTAATCCGGATTGAAGAGGTTGTTGCTGAGGGCGCGCAGGGTCGGGTTGTCGACCAGATTTTGCAAAGCCTGCGTCGCCGCCGAGGCAAAACGATCGGCCGCAACGGTATCGGCGGGCACACCCGGCGTCGGCGCCACCGTGGCCGCGGCGGCCACGCTGCCGGTCGCGGCGGCCGTCGTTAGGGGCGCCGTGGTGGCTGCCGTCGCGGTAGCTGCCGGTGTGGTGGCCGGGGCTGCGTTGAGCGCCGGCGTCGAGGTGGGAAGGGCCGCCACGGCAGGCGTTGTCGTAGCAGTTGTTGCCGTAGCAGTCGTCGCCGTATTTGCCGCCAAGTCGGTGGTCGCCGTCGTTCCCGCGCTGGCGGCCGTCGTTCCGCCGGCGACGGCAGAGAGGTCGGTGGTCGCGGTCGCCGGCCCCGTCGTTGCCGGCGACAGCAGCGTCGGGCTCAACGAGCCGGGCAGCGCCGTGCTGCTGGTCTGCAGGCTATTGGCATCGAGGCCGAGGGCGGCAAGGTTGAGGTCGGTCAGCTGGATGCCGTTCAGCACCGTATCGGCCGATAGATTCTGCAGCAGGCCAGTATCCACCGTCGCGCCCTGCAGCGCCTGGTTGTCGGGCGTCTCGCTGGTCACCGCCGCCTGTGCCTCGAAGATGGCCACCTGTTGCAGCAGCGGCTGGCTGGCCCGGGCGAGCAGCGCCGTCGTGCCGGCCGGATCGCTGGCCAGGGCGGCATTCAACGCCGTCCGGTCAAGACTCAGGGTGGCGGGCGTCGCCGCCGTGCCCGACACGCTGCCCGGCTGGACGCCGATCCCGATGCCTTGCAGGCTGGCCAGGTTAGGCGCACCGCCCGGGCCGGGCGGGCTGGCGGCGGCGTTCAGGGTCACGGCAAGCTGGTCGACCAGCGCACTGTCGGGCAAGGTTCCGAGCAGGGGTTGGACGCTGCCGATATTCTGCTGCAGGCCGTTGAAGGCATCGACCAGGGCCTGGACGCGATCTCCGACGCTGGCCGCAGTCGCCGTCGGGGGAATGGTCTGCAGCGCCTGGAGGCTGTTTTCCAGCGCCAGGCCGGCGGCCAGCACCTGACCCTGGCCTGACAGTTCGACGATGCTGGACGTGCCGCCGAGTAGCGCGATATCGCCAATCGACGTGGCCGACGCAGAACCCGTCAAGGACTGGAAAGCCGCCGGCGGAATCGCCGCCAGGCCGGTCAGCGCCGACGGCGGAATGGCGAAGGAGGCTGAAGTTGCCATGACGGCTGGCCGGTCCGGCACTCAACCGGCCATCACGTTTCAGTGGGGATGGCGGACAAAGCGCATGTAGGGCTTGGGCGCCCGCCAGCCTTCCGGGTATTTCGCCCGCGCTTCCTCGTCCTTGATCGAGGGCGCGATGATGACTTCTTCGCCGACATGCCAGTTGGCCGGCGTCGCCACCTTCCACTGCTCGGTCATCTGGATCGAATCGAGCGCCCGCAGGATTTCCTCGAAATTGCGGCCGGTGCTCATCGGATAGGTCAGCATCAGCTTGATTTTCTTGTCCGGGCCGATCACGAACACCGACCGCACCGTCGCATTATCGACCGCCGTCCGCCCCTGGGCGCCACCGCTGACATCGCCTTGCAGCATGTCGTAGCGCTTGGCGACGCTGAGATCGACGTCGCCGATCAGCGGATAGCTGACGCCGGCGCCCTGGAAGTCCTCGATATCCTGAATCCAGCGCCGGTGGTCCTCGACGGAATCGACGCTCAGGCCGATCACCTTGCAATTGCGTTTTTCGAACTCCGGCACCAGGCTGGCCATGCACCCCAGTTCAGTGGTGCATACCGGAGTGAAGTCCTTGGGATGCGAAAAGAGGATGGCCCAGCCGTCGCCGATCCAGTCGTGGAAACGGATGGGGCCGTGAGTGGTTTCTGCCGTGAAGTCGGGGGCCACATCGCCAATATGGAGTGCCATTTCTTTCTCCTTCTCAATATCTCGTCCGCGGCCGGAATGGGCCGAAATCGGGAACCGCCTAGTGCTTGTGGTCGGTCCACGCCGAGCTGTAAAAGCCGTATCCGTCATCCGGCACCTTGTCCTGTTCGGCTTTTTCCAGAGCCGCTTGATCGACCTGCTTGTCCCAGTAGATCCGCCATCCGTCATGCTGTTCGGCCAGCGCTTCGGGATGCTTTTCGAGAAACTGCCCGATGAAGCGGCTGTAGTCCGACACATAGGCGCGGTCCATGTCGCGGTGGGCCGCGGCGTCATCTTTCCGGTGGAATAGCCGGTCCAGGAAATTACTCATCTCGAAGCTCCGCAAAGTCCGCTAAACCGGCCCGTGCCTGCCGCCGCGCTGCAGCAGGTGACTGCGATCGAGCGCCGTCCAGGCAGCGAGGACAGTCACCAGCAAACCGACCACCATGGCATTGACGGCGATCGGACGCTGGTCGCTGAAGCCCAGCACCCAGGGCGAAACCATGGTCCACACGCCGAGCAGGAAATCGACCACTTCTTCCCAGGTTTCCGGTTTGGCCAGGGCGCCGGCCGAAAACAGCACAATCGCCAGCCCGGTGATCAGGCCGTTATACAAGACCACATCCCGGTTTCCCTCGTAGCCGAGTACCCAGGGAGACACTGCAAACCATAGGCCGGCGGCCAGCGTCGCCCAGTCCTGCCATCGTTTGTTCAACATTTCACACCTCTCATTTCACCAGAATCAGTGACATGGATGGATCGCCAGGCAATCCATCTAAGCATTGGAGTCCCTTTTCCCGGCCCCGGTTCCGCCGAAGAAAGTGGTCCGGACAGCCCCCGGCCAGCCGATCGGGCCGTTTTCGTCCGCCTCATGGAACTGTCGGGAGGCTCGGCACGTCGTAGGAGGTGAGAGTGCTTTGCACCCGTCGCATTTCTTGTCGTCCCGTCAATATCGGGCAGCCGGATGCGGCGTGCGGCGGGGGAAGGAGAGGCTGTGCGCGAAAAAGGCGGAAACAACAATCCCGTTCGGCCGCATCGACTTGGCGAAAGGACAGCCAGATCATGGCCGGCTTTGCTCAGGTAATTCGCAGCTTTCAGAACGGCGGCCTGTCAGTCAAGGAATTCTTTGCGCTGATCGACAAGGTGCTGGCCAGCGATCAGGGCAACAGCGGACGCCTGCTGGCCATCCTCAAGGAGGAACATACCAGCCTGCCACTGCCGCCCAATGTCTATGACGAAGTCCAGCGCCGCATCGAAAGCCGGGTCCAGGCCGACGAGCCGCCCACCGGCGACGAAACGCGGGTGCAACCTCCGGGCAACGAGCCGCTGCCGTCCCATGCGACGCCATCGGCGAGCGGGGAGTCGACCGTTTTCCAGCCCGACACCGGGCAAACGCCGGTCAAGGGCCTGGGCGACACGCTGAATGGGCGCTTCGTGCTCGAGGAATGCCTGGGCTTCGGCGGCATGGGCATGGTTTACAAGGCGCTCGACCTGCGCAAGCTGGAAGCGTCGGATCGCAAGCCTTATATCGCGATCAAGGTGCTCAACGTCCATTTCCAGGGCCACCCCAAATCGCTGATCGCCCTGCAGCGCGAGGCCAAGAAGGCGCAGACCCTGGCCCACCCCAATATCGTCACGGTGTATGACTTCGACCGCGACGGCACGATGGTCTATCTGACCATGGAATTCCTGGCCGGCAAGCCGCTCAGCCAGGTGCTGCGGGCAGCCGACTTCAAGGGCATGCCGTCGGCCGAGGCGCTGCCCATCATCAATGGCGTCGGCAAGGCGCTGGCCTATGCGCACGAACGCGGTTTCGTCCATTGCGACCTGAAACCGGCCAATATTTTCCTGACCGACAACGGCGAAGTGAAAGTCATCGATTTCGGCATCGCCCGCGTCTTTCACAAGCCGGACGAGGATGTCGAGGCCACCGTGTTCGATCCCGGCAGCCTGGGCGGCCTGACACCGACCTACGCCAGCCCGGAAATGCTCGAACATCGCGACCCCGACCCGCGCGACGATATCTACGCCCTGGGCTGCATCAGCTACGAACTGCTCACCGGGCGCCATCCCTTCAACCGCCTGCCGGCAACCCAGGCGAGGAGCGAGGGTATCCGGCCGTCACGCCCCAAGACGCTGGACCGCCGGCAGTGGCGCGCCCTGCAGTCGGCCCTGTCCTTCGACCGGGCGGCGCGGACGCCCAGCGTCGGGCATTTCCTCCGGGAAATGAACGGCGAGCGCCGCTCGCTCGCCAGCCTCGCGCTGGCGGCGTCGATTCTTGTCGTCGCGCTCGGTGCCGGGGGCCTGGCCTGGTACATGTATTCCGAGACGCCGGAGCAGGCGGTGCCGCCACCGGTTGCCCTGGCCCAGTTGCCGGCAGCCGTGGCGCCGATCCTGGCCGGCGTGCCTTGTTCGGCGCTGGCTGCTTCGGTGCGCGACGGCGGCTTGCTGGTCCAGGGCTTCCTGCCCCGCCACTTCAACAACGGCCGGCTGCGCGAAATGCTCGGCGCCGCGCCCGGCATCAGCCGCCTGGATTTCGACGTCCATCCGGTCAGCGACGAGGACTGCGACGTGGTCAGCGCCTTTGCCCCGTACTGGAAGAACAACCGGGAAGGCGGCCGGGCCGTGTCGATCGCCGTTCATGGCGGCGCCAAAGGCGGCGAACTGCACGACGGCGATTCGCTGATGATCGACGTGACGACGCCGGCCTATGACTCCTACGTCAATATCGATTACTACCAGCTCGATGGCAGCGTCGTGCACATGGTGCCCAGCCTGCGCGCCCGCGACAACCAGGCGCCGCCGAACTATTCGGCGACCATCGGCAGCCTGGGCAACTGGGTGGTGGCGAAGCCTTTCGGCAAGGAGTTGATCGTCCTGCTGACCACTCCCGTTCCGCTGTTCGAAAGCATGCGTCCCGAGCACGAAGCGAAAGCCGACTACCTGCTGGCCCTCAACAAGCAACTGATCCAGATCGGTGCCCAGTACGGCGCCGACCGGCTGACCGCCGATATCGTGCAGATCACCACCCGGCCGAAGCCCTGAAGCCTGGCGGGAGCGCCCTGATTGCCAGCCGCTCTTGATAAACCGGCCCAAACCGTGGAACATCGCGCCCCTTTCCGATCAGCCCCCCGGAGCGCGCATGGCCTTCAAAGAATCCGTCCCCCAGTTCAAGATGATCGAGGTCAGCCTGATCGATCCCGACCCGGCTCATCCCCGCCGCCATCTCGATGAAAACGCCCTGCAGGCGCTGGCCGGCTCGATCCGGAAAAAGGGACTGATCCATCCCGTCGTCGTCCAGGCGGCGGGTGCCAGCGGCCGGCATACCCTGATCGTCGGCGAACGCCGCTGGCGAGCCGCCATGCTGGCCGGCGAAACGGCGATCCCCGCCCTGATCCGCGCCTGCGATGCAAACGAGGCGCTGGAAGTGCGCGTTTTCGAGAACCTCGGCCTGGGCGTGCGGACAGCGCTCGAACCGAGGGAAATGGCCAATGCCATCCAGGCCATCGCCCAACGTTTTGAAACACAGGAAGCCGCCGCCGATCATTTCGGCCGCAATGCCAACTGGCTGACCCAGGCCACCGCCGCCGCCAACCTTTCCCCCAAGGTCGCCGCCCTGCTCGATGCCGGAAAGATTTCCAGCACCGGCGCCGCCGTCCAGCTGGAGAAACTGGCCCAGAAGAACGAAGCCCGTGCCGAAACCCTGATCGACCAGATCGAGCAGTTGCCGGAGGGTGAAAAGATCGCCCGCAAAGTCGTCGACAACGCGCTGGCCGACGAAGGCGGCCGCCGCCGAAAAAAGGAGGAAACCGTCCCCGACCTTACGGCGACGACGCCGGAAATCGCCTCGCCATCGCCTGCCGCCGTGCCGGCCTGGGAAGAGGCGCCGTCTCCCGCCGTTCAGCCGCCGGCTGCCGTTCGCCGCGTCAATCCCCAGAAAGTCAGGATGGTGGCCGAGATTCTGGGCCTGAGTGATGGCGACGACGAGGCGGTGATCGCCATGCTGATCGACGAATTCCTGGCCCTCAAGGGCGAAGAAAAAGCCGCTGTCCAGGAAGAGAGCGGCGGTTAATCGAGCGCCGCTTCGGCGGCTTCGGTAGCCGGTGCCATGCCGGCCGCCCCTTCACTGCGCCTGGAATTGACTGTCTGGCTGAGCGGTCAGCCAGGCCAAAAGCAGACCGGCCATGCCGAAAAACGCTTGCGGATCGGCCGGGCGGATGTAATACGCTTGCTTGGTCGGCTGGCCGTGCGCTATCTGGGAGAAGGCAGCGGCTATCTGTCTACCCCGTCAGCCACTTCAGAACGGTCGAAAACAGCATTTCCGGGTTGACCGGCTTGGTGACGAAGTCGTTCATGCCGGATTCCAGGCAGCGTGCCTTGTCTTCCGAAAAGGCATTGGCCGTCATGGCCAGGATTGGGACACTCCGGCCGTTGGGCAGGGCACGGATGCGGCGCGTTGCCTCGAGGCCATCCATGACCGGCATTTGCATGTCCATCAGGATCAGATCGTAGGCAGTCGTTGCCACTTTGTCGACGGCTTGGCTGCCATCGTCGGCGAGGTCGACCAGCAAACCGCTATCCGCGAACATCATCAATGCGACTTCCTGGTTGATCAGGTCGTCTTCCACGATCAGCAGGCGAGCACCCGCATGGTGCTTGCGCAGCGCTGCCTCGGCATCACCGGCATCGCCCCTATTTTCGCTCGATGCGCCCGCGGTGCCGATCCCGAGACGAGCGGTAAACCAGAAGGTGCTTCCGACACCGGGTACGCTGTCGGCGCCGGCTTCGCCACCCATCAGTTTCGCCAAGCGGCGGGTGATTGTGAGGCCCAGGCCGGTGCCGCCATACTTGCGGGTCGTCGATACATCGGCCTGTTCAAAGGGCTGGAACAGCCGCGACAGTCCTTCTTCGCTGATGCCGATACCGGTATCCTGGACTTCGAAGCGCAACACGACCTCGTCGCCATTGCTTTCCAGCAAACGACTGCGCAGGCTGATGGTGCCACGTTCGGTGAATTTGATCGCATTGCCGGCGAAATTGAGCATCGCCTGGCGCAGACGATTCGAGTCGCCCCGCAACCAGACCGGGGCATCGTGGTAATCCACTTCGATGTGCAAACCCTTGTTCTGGGCCGGTTCGGCGATTAACGAGTACACCTGGTCGAGGACGGCGCTGATCGGGAAGTCTTCAATCTCCAACTCGATCTTGCCGGCTTCGATTTTCGCCAGGTCGAGAATATTGTTGATGATGGACAGCAGATGCTTGCCGGCCTCGGTAATCTTGTTGAGCTGCTCCGTCTGCAGCGGACGGGCTTCGGCCTTGCGCAGCAGGTGGGCGAGACCGAGGATGGCATTCATCGGGGTGCGGATCTCGTGGCTCATATTGGCGAGGAAGACGCTCTTCGCCCGGTTCGCCGCCTCGGCAGTTTCCTTTGCCTCGGACAGGGCTTCGGTACGCTCCGCCACCTGCTCTTCGAGGTGGAGGCGATAGTTTTCCAGTTCCGCCTGGGCCTGGGTGCGTGCCGAAATGTCGGCAAAAGTGATGACCGCACCGATCACTTTGCCGTTCTCGTAGCGCGGCTGGGACCAGTACTCGACAGCCACCGTGCTGCCATCCGCACGTCGGCATGTCTCATCATCGACATGCACGCCGCTGGGCTCGCTGTGCATGGCAGCGATCATCCGCGGCGCGGATTGGTCCGCCGAAGGCGCTTGAGAATTGAAAAACAACTGCGCCATGTCCTTGCCGAGCAGGTCGCTTTCCCGAAGGTAGCCGAGCATGGCGAGCGCCGTCGGGTTGGCGAAGGTACAGGCCCCCGTATTATCGATGCCAAAAATGCCGGCGCCGGCCGAAGTGAGGAGGGAATGGAACTGGTCGTAGGCATCGGCGCGAGCCCGCCATGCCCGGAAAACGGCCCACGCCCCGATGCTTGTCACCAGGGCAAAGAATGCCGCCAGAGCAACCTGTTTGATGACCTCGCGCCACCAGTCCACAAGGATGTCCTCGGTCGCCAGGCCCACCAGGCTGATCAGCGGATGGCCCGCCACCGATGCATAGGAGAAGGTCCGCCGGATGTTATCGGCGCCCGCGTAGGCCTCGTAGGTGCCGTTCTGCGGATTGGCGGCGACCATGTTGCGGAACTGGTCGGAGACTTTGGTCTGGCCGACAAAACCGGCGTGCGGCGCGCGCGCCAGGAGATCGAAATCGCGAGTAATATTGCCGCGCAAGACGATGGTGCCATGTTCTCCGACTTCGATATCCCGCAATTTGCGTTCGAACCATTCAAGGGCGACCGGTGCGAACACGACGCCGGCAAAGCGGCCGTCGGTAGTGCTCAGGCGGCGGACGAAAATCACGACCGACTTGCCGGTAATTCGCCCGGTTACCGGTTTGGAAATCAGCAGACCGGCCAGGGCGTCTCTTTGCAGGGTCGCAAAATACTCCCTGTCGCCAATCGAAATCCCCGCTGGCAAGGACTTGTCCGAGCCAAAGAGGACGGCGCCTCTCTCGTCGGCAATGCGCAAGGCCTCCAGCATGGGGAGACGCGCTCCTTGCCGAGACAGAAAGGCGTTGAGCGAAAGGGCATCGACCTGTCCGCTAGCCTGCTGGCGCCCGTATTCGTCGGCCGCGGCGAGCAATCCCTGATCGAGCCGCTCGATGTCGTCAGCAATGCTTTGCGAAACCAGGCGGTTGGTGTTTCTGGAGTTGATTGCGGCCCGTTCCCGGTAGAGCTGATAACTGGATTCCAGAGACATGGCGACCAGCGCCAGAACGACGAGGTTGGCCAACGCGACAATCAGCGCCAGGCGGCGGACCGGCGGGGAACCAAATATCGAAAGCGATGGCAGCATGGTTTTCATCGCAGCTCATGGTGACGGGTAAGCAAGACTCCCGGTGGCTGGATGCCTGATCATTGTCCATCCTCCCGAATTATCTGGAATATTACGCCAAATGTAATAACTATCGCTGAACACCTGCCTGGGAGGCTTTTTTTGGATTGAAAGCAGGACAGACGGCGGATTTCGCAAGCCAACGTCGGCTAACCGGTGCCCTGCGGATTCCGTCGGTATTGCGTCCCCAGCTTCGTTCAGGCCGACGACTTGCCGATGACCGGTCAGCACCAACGACAGGGGTACTTTTTGATCTGCTGCGCAAACGGCAGCTGTGCGAAGGACGGCAACGGGTTGTGACCGCCGCTCGACATCACCCGATTCAGTGGGCGACGAAGTGCGATTTCGCCACCGGAAATCCGCGAGGTTTTGGCGCTTCCGCTCAGATCAGGAAAGTATTCCCGCTGGTCGGCAGGCGCTGCACCGTCATTCCGGTATCCGGCACCAGAACGCCGAGGGCCAGGCTGAGGAGAGAAATGAAGATGCTGGCAAAAAAGGCGGTCCAGAAGCCGGAAAGCTCGAAGCCGCGAACCAGCGCCGCGACCAGGACCAGCATCAGGGCATTGATCACCAGCATGAAGGCACCCAGCGTCAGCAGGGTCAGCGGCAGGGTGAGGAGCACGAAGACCGGGCGGATGATGGCATTGGCGAATCCCAGCAGCAGCGCCGCGATGATCAGCGACGACGGGCCGGAAAAGCGGATGCCCTTGAAGACGAGACTCGCCAGCCACAGCGACAATGCGGTGATGCCCCAATGGATGAGGAAAGGCAACAGGGTGTCGAGGACGTCGCCATGGATCATGTTTGCCTGTTTCCTCAAAGTGCGTGGCCCGGGCCAGCGGACTGCTATTTGACCTCCCGGGCGACCCGGAAACCGTTCTGCGAGTGCCGAATGCTGGCATCGTACTTGAATCTGGTCGACGACAACATATAGCTCGCGTCATCGCGCCATGAACCGCCGCGGATGACGCGGACCGGGCAATCCGCGGTGGCCCAGCTCCGGCCGTCGGTCGGTGCGCCCTGGTAGCTACTGTGCCAGCAGTCGGCGACCCATTCCCAGACGCTGCCGTTCATGTCGTGCAGGCCGTAGGGATTGGCGGCGAAGGAACCGACATTGACCGGCCCCGAGGCTTGCCAGGGTTCGCCGCAGCCTTTGCAGTCGGCGTTGCCGGGCCGCATCTGGTCGCCCCACCAGTAGCGCGTCGAGGTACCCCCGCGGGCGGCGTATTCCCATTCGGCCTCGCTCGGCAGGCGATAAGTCTTGCCGCTGGTCCGGCTCAGCCATTTCACATAGAGCCCGGCATCGTCCCAACTGATATCGCGGGCCGGGGCATTGTCCGGCACGCCGCTATTGGTCGCGATGCGCGGGCAGCCTTCGGCGGCGACACAGGCATTCCACTGGCCGGCGGTCACTTCGTATTTGCCGATGGCGAAAGGCTCGCCGATGGCGACGTGGTGCGCCGGCTTTTCCGACGGATCGGCGGCATTGCTGCCCATCGTGAAACTGCCGCGCGGCAAGGAAATCATCGCCGGACAGGCCGGGCAGTCCTTGATCTCAGTGAGCTCGCCAGCGTTCGCCTGCCGGCTGGTCGAGGCGGGTGGGGCAGCCGACGAAGCGGCTGGCGTCACTTTTGCCGGCGCCGCCGCGGGCTTGCGTTCTGCCGGTGTCCGTTCCGCCGGCGGCGCTGCGGTCCTCGCCGGCGGCGGGGCGGGCGCCTTTTCCGGAGCGCTTTCGGTCTTGCCGCTGGTCGTGCGCAATTGCTCGATCCGGGCACGGGCCAGGGCGGCGAAGCGGCCGTTCGGGTAAGCCTGCAGATAAGCCTGGTAGTCGCCGGCCTGGGTGCTGTCCTTGATCGATTCCCAGAAAGTGATTTCGTATTGCTCGGCACTGTCCTTGGGCAGGATGCCCCGCTCGCGTCGCCCCGTTTCGCTCCCGACTGCCGCCGCGAGCTGCGCCAGGGCCGGGAAAGTGGCGGCCGGTCCGCTCAGCCGGAAATCGCCAGCCAGCGAGGAAACCCGCCAGGGCCGCTGGCGCCCGCCGGTGTTTCGGCTGACCGTCGCCTGCACCTGGCGGAACATCGTTTCGACATCGCCGCCGGCCGCCATCGCCTGCAGCCAGGCCGCCGTGAACAAGCCGTGCCGCTGGCCTTCGGCCGCCGGCGTGCCGGGCGCGCTGGCGTAGGTGACCAACGTCTGCGCCGGCAAATCCGGGGCGGCGTCACCCGGGGCGGGCAGCAAGTCCTCCAGGCAGGCATCGAGGATCAGCAGGTTGCGCTGCGCCGGGCGCGGCGCCGCCATGCCGGCCAGCACCGTCTGCAGGTCGATGCCTTCGGCGCGCAGGACGGCCGGGGAAAGGCCGGTCAAATCGGTGGGCAGCAACAGGGTGCGCCCGGCATGCCGCAGGCCATGCCCGGCGAAATAGAAGAGGCCGAGCCCGCCACCGGCCAGGCGCTCCCTGAATTCGCCCAGCGCTTCCCGCATCTGCCGATGGCTGGCGTTATCGACCCGGATCACCTCGAAGCCCTGCGCCTGCAGCATTCCCTCCATTGCCGCGGCATCATCGAGCGGGGCGAGCAGCGGGACCGCCCGATAGTCCTGGTTGCCGATGACGAGCGCAACACGTCGGGCCGTTTCGGCAGCCCCGGCCGCTTGCCAGGAAAGTACCGCCCACAGGCAAAACATCAGGATTTTTCGGCTCATGGATGGACCCTCGATCTCGGAGATTCGCACTGGCATGCCGCCGCTTCCCGATCTGCCGGGCGCAGGCATGTCGTCTTTATCCATCCAGCCTATGAAGATATTTCGCGAAAAATTCAGAAAGCCATAGCACCATTGAACAGGTGCATCGGCCCCGGCCGACCGTCGCCGATGCGGGTTGCCGCAGCAATGCCGGTCGATCCGGCTGGTTTTTCGGGCTGCCGTTCGCAAACCTGATCGTGGAGAGCTCACCGCCATGCTGAAAAAAACCCTGCTCGTTTTTCTGGCGATGACCGCGCTCGGCATCGGCGGCGCGCTCGCCGCCCGCACCCCGGCACCGGCCAAGGCCGAAGCTTTCATCATCTGGCCGGCTGACGGCAGCGTGATCAACGGCGGCAAATTCTGGGTCCGCATGGGATTGCGCAACATGGGCGTCGCCCCGAAAGGCGTCGAAATGCCCAATGTCGGGCATTTTCACCTGCTGATCGACAGCGAATTGCCGCCCTTCGACGAAGCCATACCTTCCGATCGCAATCACCTGCACTTCGGCGCCGGCGAAACCGAGGCGCGGGTCGAACTGCCGCCGGGAAAACATACCTTGCAGTTGCTGATGGGCGACCACAACCACGTTCCCCACGACCCGCCCGTGTATTCGAAAAAAATCTCGATCACCGTGCGTTGACCCGCGATAGCGCGGCCATACGGGCCTTTTTTCAGATCGGAAGAACGGAGCACAGATCATGTCCAAACTGCAATTCGTGGCCCTTGCCCTGGCCGGCTGGCTGACTGCCGGTGGCGCCTGGGCCGGACGCACGCCGGCGCCGGCCAACGCCTATGCCTACATCGGCTGGCCCAACGACGGCCAGGTCATCGCCGCCGGCAAGCCTTTCCGCGTCTGGTTCGGGCTGCGCAACATGGGCCTCGCTCCGAAAGGCGTCAAGTTTCCCAATACCGGCCACCATCACCTGCTGATCGATACCGACCTGCCACCAGCCGACCAGGAAATCCCCTCGGATCGCCAGCACCTGCATTTCGGGGCCGGTGAAACCGAAACCATGCTCGAACTGCCGCCCGGCAAACACACCCTGCAACTGCTGATGGGCGACGAGAACCATGTTCCCCATCAACCGCCGATCATCTCCAAAAAGATCAGCATCACCGTCAAGTGATGGCCGCCGTTGCCCGACCCGCGGCGCCTGTCGCCTGCCGCCCAACGCTTTTCCCGCCAGGTGTTGGCCGGCGCCCGTCAGGCAGCGAGGACAGGGTCCGGCCGCCGGGCCCCGCCGCCTCACACAAACCTGGGAATAACCGCGTAATTTCATGGCCTTGCGCCCTTTCTTCGGAAGCGGACGGATCCCTGGCACGCTCTCTGCAATGGTGTTGTCGAGCCGATGAAATGCTCAACCAACCCCAACCCCAGGAGAACTGAAATGAAAACCCTCACCATCAACGATCTGTCCCATCGCGCAGAACTCGGCCGTCCGGCCATGGCCGGCGTCCGCGGCGGCTTCTACAAGGGCGCCCTGCCTTACGTCACCCCGGTCTTCGCCGGCGGCAAGCACGACTTCTCGCTCGACGTGCAGCAGCTGAACTCGCAAAGCCAGGACATCACCAACAACAACGGCGTCAATGTCGCCTTCGCCGACGGCATCCGCTCGACGATCAAGCCGACCCAGACCGCCAGCAACTCGCTGAGCTTCTAAGCCCGCCGGCCGGCGGCGGCACCTGTCACCGCCGGCACTCACCCCCGATTCAAGGAGCAGCAACATGTCAAAAGTAAGCATCCACGATCTGGCCTGCAGCCAGGAACTCGACCACCAGTCCATGTCCGCCGTGCGCGGCGGCCGCTATTCGCTGAGCGAGATGGGCCCTTTCGCCAACGTCAATGTCGGCGTCGAACAGAACATCGTCCAGGTCCAGAACATCGAAGTCAATGCGCTGAACAACGTCGGCGTGATCGGCGCCGGCTTCGGCCCGCTGGCCCTCAATGTCAGCCCCAAGCAGTCGGCCCGGGCCGGTCTGGCTCTCTGAGCGAAGCGGGGCGTCGCCCGGCGCCCCGGTCTTGCGTCGAGTTATGTCCCCAAGCCGCCGGAACTGCCGTTTTCCAGCGATGCCCAAACTGTTCTTCAACTGTGGTTTGCGCTTTCGGCCGGTGGCCGGGCGGTGAAGGGCGGCGATATGGAAAACAGCAGAACGGTGAGCCGGGCGGCCGGCAATGTCACGGCCTACCTCGAAGTACCCGGCAGCGGCGATGTGAAGCCGGTCGTTTTCCCGGTGCACGACGAAGTCGTCATCGGCCGCGACGAGCAGGACACGCTGGCCGCCGACAAATACCTGTGCCTGCGCGAACCCACGGTCAGCCGCCGGCATGCCCGGATCAGGCGGCGCGACGGCGGTTATTACGTCGAAGACCTGCATTCCTTCAACGGCACTTTCGTCCTCGGCAAGCGGCTGGCGCCCGGCGCCTGGCATCCGCTGCAGGACGGCGACGAAGTGCTGGTCTCGTCGGCGCCGATCGTCTTCCACTCGCTGGTGACGCCGGCCCGCGGCAGCCTGCCCAGCGTCATCACAAAGGCCATGGACGCCACCCAGCTGACAACACTGGACAGCGTGCTGCCGCCGACCGCCGGCGACCTGCCGTCGACCGTTCGCAAGCTGCACGCCATGGCCCAGGTCGGCATTGCGCTGGGCGCGGTGACCGATCGGCCGACGCTGATCGAGAAGATCATGAACCTGATCTTCGACCTCTTTCCGCTGGCCGAGCGCGCCTTCATCTTTCTCAGCCCGAAAGCCGGCGAAATTCCGGTACCGGCGGCGGCGCGACGGCGCGACGGCACGGTCGACGACCCGGAACAGGTCAGGATTTCCCATACCATCGTCGATGAAGTGCTCAACAAGAAGCAGTCCATCCTCTCCGTCGACACCCTCTACGACCGCCATTTCGGTTCCCAGGAGTCGATCATCGCCCAGGCCATCCGCAGTGTCATGTGCGTCCCGCTGCTGCTCGAAGACGAGGTGCTCGGGCTGATCCAGGTCGACACTTCTTCCGATCCCTATGCCTTCCATGCCCAGGACCTGGAAATGCTGACCGGCGTCTGCGCCGAAACGGCAGTGGCACTGAAGAATTTCCAGCTTTATTCCGACATCGAGCGCCTGCTCGACGGTTTCGTCCGGGCGTCCGTCCAGGCCATTGAGGAACGCGACCCGGTGACCGCCGGCCATTCCTTCCGCGTTGCCGGCTATGCCGAAAACCTGGCCCGCGCCGTCGATCGCGCCGACAGCCCGGAACTGCGGCGCATCGCCTTCACCCGGGAGCAGATGCGCGAAATCCGCTATGCCGCGCTGCTTCACGATTTCGGCAAGGTCGGCGTGCGCGAGCACGTGCTGCGCAAGGAGAAAAAGCTGCACCATGCCGAGATGCGCCTGCTCGAACAGCGCTTCCGCCATGCGCGCGCCTGCCTCGAACGCCAGGCCTGGCGCGAACTGGCCGAACGCCACGCCATCGAGGAACTCGGCATGGCGACTTTCCGGGAGGAAATGCGCCGCATCGAAGCCGGCCTGCACAGCGAATTCGCACGCCTGGACTGCTTCCTCGACGCCATCCGCCGCGCCAACGAGCCGGCCATTTCGCACGCCGCGGCCTTGCCGGAACTCGGCGAAATCCTCGATTACCGCTATCCGGACAGCGACGGCAGCGCCCTGGCGCTGGTGGACAATTTCGAGTTTTCGGCGCTCAGCGTCGGCCGCGGCTGCCTGACCGTCGACGAGCGCCACCAGATCGAGGCGCATGTCGCCGATTCCTATTCCTTCCTGATCCTGATCCCGTGGACCCGCGACCTGGCCGGCGTGCCGGCCATCGCCCACGGCCATCACGAGAAGCTCGACGGCTCCGGCTATCCGATGGGCCTCTCCGGCGGCCAGATCAGCGTCCAGACCCGCATCCTGACCATCTGCGACATCTACGACGCGCTCACCGCCGGCGACCGCCCGTACAAGAAGGCGGTGCCCAGCGACCAGGCCCTCGACCTGATCGCCCTCGAATGCCGGGCCGGGCAACTCGATGCCGACCTGTTCGAGGTTTTCGTCGCCGCCCGGGCCTGGGCCTCGGCATGACGCGCCGCCTTGTTCCCGTGCTCTGCGCGCTGCTTGCCGTCGGCTGTGGCGACGTCGGCATCAAGGACTACCGGCGCCCGGAAACGCCCGCCAAGACCGCGTGGTCGGGGCCGCCGGCAAGCAAGGTATCGGCCGCCCAAACCATCGTCCCGGACTGGTGGAAAGCCTTTGGCGATCCCTACCTCGATGGCCTGATCGACAAGGCGATCGCCGGCAATTTCGACGTCAAGATACTGGCCGCGCGGATCGGCGTCGCCTCCGCCCAGATCGGCGAAGCGCGGGCCGGCGCCCTGCCGACGGTCGATATCGGGGCCGGCGCCAGCTTCGAGAAAAGCACCGGGCAGAAGGCGACCAGCACCTACAACCTAGGCGCCCAGGTCAATTGGGAAATCGATGTCTGGGGCAAGGTCGAAAAGGGCGTCCAGGCCCAGACCGCCGAATTCCGCGCCTCCGAAGCCGACTGGCGGGCCGGCTACCTGACGCTGGTGGCCGACGTGTCGACCACCTATTTCCAGATACTCCAGTTCGACGAGCAGATCGACCAGCAGCAAAAAGCCCTGGCCAACAACCAGCAGATCCTGACCACCTTCCAGGCCATGCTGCAGAGCGGCCTGATCCCGGAAACGCAGGTCCTCCAGCAGCGGGCCGAAATCAACCGGCTGACCCGCGACCTGATCGAACTGCACCGCTCGCGCGACCTGGCCGGCAATGCGCTGGCCACGCTGCTCGGCGTTGCGGCCGGCGAATTCAAGGTGCCGCCCGGCCACCTGCGGGACCGCGTCCGCCTGCCCGAAGTGCCGGCCGGGCTGCCTTCCCTGCTGCTCGAACGGCGGCCCGACATCATCGCCGCCGAATACCGCGTGCTCGAAGCACACGACCTGGTCGGCCAGGCCAAACTCGCCCAGCTGCCGTCGATCAGCCTGACCGCGCGCGGCGGCACCTCCAGCTTCGCGCTGTCGTCCTTGCTCAAGTCCTTCACTTTCGGCTTTCTGCCGAGCATCAACATTCCCGCCTTCGATCCGTCGATCAAGGCGCGACTGAAGACCAGCGAAGCGCAGATCAAGGTCGCCGAAGCGCAATACGGCCAGACGGTGATCGGCGCTTTCGAGGAAGTCGAGAACGCCCTGGTCAATCTCGACGCCCATCGCCGGCAGCAAATCGAGCTGCAGCAGCAGACCGACCACCTGCAGGTCGTCGCCGCCCAGGTCGAAGCCCAGCTCAAGGAAGGCGTCGTTTCGCAATTGCAGGTTTTCGAATCGGAACGCTCGCTGCTCACCGCCCAACTCGGCCTGCTCGCCATCCACCAGCAGATCCTGACCGACACCGTGACCTTGTACAAGGCGCTGGGCGGCGGCTGGCCGCCGGTCAGCGTCGGCAACGGCTGATCCGTCGATGATGCATAACCAGCATCCCGAGCCCGTGGCGAAAAGCGCTCCCCGCTTGCGCCGGGCCGCCGATCCGGTCTTCCGGATTGTCCTCAAGCCGGTCGGGCTGACCGATATCGGCGACATCGTCATCGAGGACAGCCTGTTCGCCGTCGGGCGCAGCGAAGCGCCGTTCGTATCCTGCCCGCCGGAGGTGGTCGCCGAACTGTCGCGCCGCCACGCCCGGATTTTCAGCGAATTCGGTGCCGTTTATCTCGCCGATCTGGACAGCAAGAACGGCACCACGGTCAATGGCCTCCCCGTCCTCCAGAAACCCGTGCAACTCGCCGACGGCGACGAAATCTGCTTCGCCCGGGCGCTGAGCTTCCGCGTCCAGTTCCAGCCGGCCGCGCCGGCCGCCCCGACCAGCCGGCTGCTCAGCCTGACCCTGACGCCGATCCAGGAAAACGTCGGCCTGCAACCCGTGGTCATCAATCGCTTTCCCTTCCTGGTCGGCAAGACCGACGAAATCTTCGCCCGCTACAAGGAAAAATTTCCGCACCAGGTCAATTACATTTCCCGCCGCCACGCCCATGTCTTCCTGAAACACGGCGAGCCTTTCGTCGAGGACCTAGGCAGCACCAACGGCACCTTCGTCGATGGCCAGCGCCTGGACGAACACGCCGTGCCGCTGCGCGAAGGGGCGGTGCTGGCTTTCGGGGGGCATCACCTGGCTTACCGGGTCAGCCTGCAGCAGGAAACCGTCAGCGATTCCACCGCCACCCGCCTCAGCCTGGTCGAAGCCCCGCCCAGGCCGCCGGCGGGCGACCCGGAGAAAACCACCTTCCTCGCCGCCGCCGATTCCTTTCTCGACATTTTCTGCATCGAACATCCGGCGCCGGCGGAAGACGAAATCAACCACGACGTGCCGCCACCGACCGCCGAGCCCGGCCAGGAAGGCGGCCAGCGCCGGCGGCGCCCGAAATGGCTGCATTTCATCGACGAGTTGCGCCAGGCGCTGGCCAGTCCGTCGCCGGGAGGCCGGCCGCGCCACCACTGGGCGGCGGCTGCGGCCATCGTCCTGGCGCTGCTCGCCGGCTGGCATTTCATGACGGCGACGCCGGAACGCCAGGTCAAGCAGCAACTGGCCGACGGCGACTATGCCGGGGCCGCCGCCGCGGCCCGCCAGGCGCTGGTCCGGCATCCGGACAGCCCGGAATTGAAGGCGCTGGGCAAGGAAGCGCTGCTCAAGGCCGGCCTGCCCGACTGGCTGAACAATCTCCGGAAGCGCGATTTCGCGCAGGCGGCGAGCGGACTGGCCGCCATGAAAGAACTGGCCGCCCATAACGACGAAGCCCTGGCCCTGCTCGGCGAACTGGAATGGATCGCCGCCCTCGAGCAATTCGTCGCCACCCGCGACCGCGAGGCGCCGATCCGCATCTACGCCGACGAGGAAAGAATCGGGGCTTTTCTCAAGCACTGGGACGAGGACAACCAGGGCCGGCAACGGGCGTTGAGCGCGATAGCGGCGCAGGTGCCGGAATTCCGCGACTGGTATCCCGAGGCGCTCAGCCACCTGCGCCGGCTGCAAAGCGACGACGCGGTCTACCTGGCCGCGATCGAACGCCTGAAGACGACTATCGCCACCGCCCTGAAAGCCGATCGGCCGGGTTCGCTGGAAGCCGTGTTCACCGAATATGCCGAGAAATATCCCCGCCTCGCCGGCCTCGACCGCCTGCGCCGGGACCTGCGCCAGATCATCGAGGTCGGCAACGACGCCGCGGCCCGCAATCTCGGCCCCCTGATTGCCCGCGTGGCCACGCTGCGCCTGGCCACGCCGCCCTTCCAGGAAAAGCTGCGCGCCCTGGGAGCCAGCGGCCGGCTGCCTTCGGCCGAAGTCATCGCCCAGTACCAGGCGGTGAGCAAAGCCTGGCAGGCCGGGCGGAGCCAGGAAGCGCTCGATATGTTGCAGAAGATGGCAGCCGGACCGTGGGCCGATGCCGCCCGGGCTGATACCGTACACAAGAAGACCGTCATCGCCCGCTACGCCGAATTGCAGCGGGCGCGCGGCAGCAAGGGCTACAACGAACGCCTGCTGGCGTTTTACGGCGTCCTGGACGAGAGCGCCGATGGCTATTTCCTGCAGGCGACGGCAGCCGATCTCGGGCAGATCAGGGATCAGGCCGTGGCCCGGGCGCAGGAACTGCTCGGCCTCGCCCAGGCCGGCTGGCGCCAGTACCGCGACAACGGCGGCATCGACGAGTCGCTCCGCCAGGAAAGCGAAATATCGCCCGCTTTCCGCAACCAGGCCCGCCGGCTGGCCGAAGCCCGGGCGGCGACAGCGCAGGCCCGGCTAATCGACGACCAGCTGAAGGTGGAAATGCCCGAACAATGGCGCTCGCTGGCCGACGAGATCGCCGCCGAGGCAACGGCGCAGCGCAATGCCCTGCTCGAATCGCGCAGCGAACTCGAACCGGCCCTGTTGCAGGCCAAGCTGGCACTGATCGGAGGCCGCCATGACGAGCAATGAACATCGCCTGAAACCTTTCGACGAATCGCTCGATGATCACAGCGCCGAAGGCATCGCCCTGCTCACCGCCGAACCCTGGCGCTTCACCCGGGCCACCATCTGGACCATGGTCGGCCTGGTGATCTCGGCCTTGGTCTGGTCATTTTTCGGCCACGCCGACGTCATCGTCACGGCGCCAGGCACGCTGTGGCCGGAATCCGAGGTGCGCCGCTTCTACGCGCCGGTCGATGGCGAGCTGGCCAATATCTACATCGCCGAAGGCCAGCCGGTCTCGAAAGGCGACGTGCTGGCCCGGCTCAACGCCCGGGGCGCCGTCGAGGCGGCGACCAATGCCCAGGAAGCCCAGTTGAAGCTGGAGCAGGCCGAACGCGAATGGCGGGAATTCCCCGAAAAGAAAGCTTTGCTCGAACGCCGCGCCGCCGCCCTGAAACAGGCCGTCGAAGTCGAGGAGCGCCAGCACGAAAAACGCCAGGCCGAAGGCACCAGCAAACTCGCCGCCGGCCAGCGGGCCCAGATCGAGGAAGCCCGCGCCAATGTCGACGAAGCCCGGCGGGCGCGCGATGCGGCGAAAAGCGAAGCCGACAAGTTCGCCCGCCTGCTCGCCCTGCCCGGTGGCGGCGGTGTTGCGCAGATCCAGGTCGAGGCCAAGAAGAATGCGCTGCAGGCGGCGGAAAACGCCTATCGCGTCGCGCAGTCCCGCCTCGGCGAACTGAACGCCCGGCAGAGCCTGGAATTCGGCCAGGCCACCTCGCAACTCGAAACCAGCGGCCAGGAACTGAGCCGGCTGCGCCTGCAGTACGACGCGGCGGCCAAGGAAGTGGCGACCGCCGAAGACAAGACCCGCCAGCAATTGCAGGCCGCCCGGCTGGCCGCCGAAGGCGCCGCCCGCATCCGCTTCGAGAATATCGACAAGGACAATTTCCTGCTTATCGTCGCCCCGGTTTCCGGCGTCATCACCGACGTCACCTCGACCCAGCCCGGCGACAAGATCCAGGCCAATACGCCGATCGGCGGCATCGCCCCGAAAGACGCCCGGCCGGTGCTGAAAACCGAGATTGCCGAGCACGACCGCGCCTTCCTGCGCGAAGGCCTGCCGGTCAAGCTCAAGTTCAACGCCTTTCCCTATCAGCGCTACGGCCTGCTCACCGGCACCCTGGAATACATCTCGCCGGCCACCAAACTGTCGGTGCAGAACAAGCAGCCGGTGTACGAGGGGCGAATCCGGCTCCAGCAGGACCATTACCAGGTGGCCGACACGCCGTACCCCCTGCGCTACGGCATGACGGCCAATGCCGAAATCGTCGTCCGCGAAAGACGCCTGATCGACCTCGCCCTCGATCCTTTCCGGCAGATCGATGGGTAGATCGGCGAGAACGGCCAGCGTACGGCGGGAATCCAAGCTGATACCCGGCGGCCCGAAACAAGGAGCGGAGACCATGACAGCCATTGTGAAAATCGACGACGAAGTCATCGAGACCGAAGATTTCATCCGGATCCTGAAACTCGGCGGCCAGTTCGAAAGCCTGATCGACCAGCTGGTCCGGGAAAAATTGACCGTGCGCGCCGCCCGCCAGGCCGGCATCGACGTGCCGGCCGAGGACATCCAGGAGCGGGCCGACCAGTTTCGCCGGGTGCGCGGCCTGCACCGGGCCGCCGACATGAACCGCTACCTCGATGCGCTCGGCGTCAGCCTGGACGAATTCGAAACCTTCATCACCGATGCCCTGTACGAGGAAAGGATGCTCGCCCAGGTGTGCAGCGAACCGGCGGTGGAGGCCTATTTCAAGCTCAACTCGCCGAAGTTCGACAGCATCGAGATCAGCCACATCGTGGTCGACGATGCCGGTACGGCCAAGGAAATCGTCGCCTTTCTCAACGATGACCCGGACAGCTTCGCCGAAATGGCCAGTGAGCATTCCCTGGCCGACACGGCCGGGCAGGGCGGGCTGATCGGCAAGGTGCTGCGCGGTTCGTTGCGCACCGATGTCGAGGCCAAGGTCTTCAATGCGGCGGTCGGCGAACTGCTCGGCCCCTTCCCGGCCAGCGACGAATCGCTGTTCGAAATCTTCAGGGTCAACGCCCGGCATCCGGCCCGCCTCGACGAGGAAGTGAGCGGCGAAGTACGCCGCCTGCTGCGCGAAGAATGGCTGCAGGCGAGGGCGCAGGAACATCTGATCGAGGTGCGCTGAGCCCGGCCATGCAAGCCCCTCCCGCCGCGCCCGGACTGGCCGAGTTCCTCGCTTCGGTCGAACTCTTCTCGCCCTTCACGCCTGATGAAATCGCGCGCCTGGCGGCACAGGCCGAAGCACGCTTCTTTTCCTTCGGTGAAACCGTCTGCAACGCGGGCGACGCCGCCGACGGCGTCTTTGTCGTCAAGAGCGGCTCGGTGCGCGTCTTTACCGAAGAGCGGGGCAAGGAAATCAGCATGGGCGTGCGCAAGGAGCGCGAGGTGCTGGCCGAAATCGCCATGTTGCGCGATTACCGGCACGAATCCTCGGTGCGCGCCGCGCTGAAGACCGAACTGCTTTTCCTGCCGCGCGCCGCCATCGCTCCCGTAATCGCCGCCAACCCGGCGGCCCAGGTTTTCGTCGCCAGTTACGTGGCGATCAACTCGGCGGGCGGCCTGGTCGCCCGGCTGTTCGACCTGCGCGGCAAGGTGAGCAAAAGCGAACTCGACGAACTGGTGCGCAGCGTCGGCGTCAAGCGCGTCGCGGCCGGCAAGGAGATCATCCGCCAGGATGGGCGCGAGGACCGCCGCCTGTATGTCGTGCGCCAGGGCGAAGTGCGCGTCACGCGGCACGAGGAAGGGACCGAGTATCAACTGGCGACGCTGGGCCAGGGCGAAATTTTCGGTGAAAAAGCCTGCTTGCTGCGCCAGGAGCAGATCGCCTCGGTCGCCGCGGTGAGCGACACGACGCTGCTGGTGATTCCCGAAAAGACCATCCACCAGATTCTCGAGCGCAACCCGAAACTGCAGGAAGCGCTGGCCGAACGCATCCGCTTCATCGAGCGCGAACTGCACCGCCAGAAAAAGCTGACCGAAAAGCGCCGCCTGCCGCTCGCCCTTGACCACGGCGCGCAGGCCGAGCCGGGCAGAAAGGTGATCAAGCGCTTCGCGCTGGTCGAGCAGGCCGAGGAGATGGATTGCGGCGCCGCCTGCCTGGCCATGCTGTGCCGGCATTACGGCATCGCCATGACGCTCGGCAAGCTGCGCGAACTGGCCAATGTCACCACCCAGGGCGCCACCCTGGACAGCCTGGCGCGGGCCGGCGAGGCGTTGGGTTTCACGACGCGCGGCGTGCAATGCACCTTCGAAGCGCTGCTCGGCTTCGAGCTGCCTTTCATCGTGCATTGGGAGGGTTACCACTACGTCGCCGTCTATGGCGTCTCCAAGCGCACGGTGTGGGTGGCCGACCCGGCGCTCGGCTTCCGCAAGATGAGCATCGAGGAATTCGAACGCGGCTGGAGCGGCACCTGCCTGCTGTTCACGGCCGGCGAGAACCTGGCGCAACTGAGCGTCTCGCGTTCGCCCTGGGTACGCTTCGTCGGTTACCTGAAGCCCTACAAGACCATCCTCGGCCACCTTTTCCTGGCCACTTTCGTCATCCAGCTGCTCGGCGTCGTGCCGCCGCTGATCATCCAGAACATCCTCGACGGCGTGATCGTGCACCAGAACGTCAGCCTGCTGCACCTGCTGATCGTCGGCCTGGTCATTTCCAATGTCTTTACCCAGCTGATGGCGACCGTACGCGCCTTTCTCTCCAACTTCATGGTCCGCAACATGGATTTCGCGATGATGTCGCACTTCTTCCGCCACACGTTTTCGCTACCTTTTTCCTTCTTCGCCAAGCGGAAAAGCGGCGACATCTTCGCCCGTTTCCAGGAAAACCAGACCATCCGCGCCTTCCTCACCGAATCGACGGTGACCACGGTGCTCAACCTGCTGATGGTCTTCATCTACTTCACCATCATGTTCTTCTACAACGTGAAGATGACCCTGCTGCTGATCGGCTTCATCATTCCCATCGTCGCCCTCACCGTGCTGGCGACGCCGAAGATCAAGCATTACGCCCGCGAGGTGTTCACCGCCGCCACCGAGGCCAAATCCTTCCTGATGGAAACGCTGGGCGGCGTCGAGACGATCAAGGGCATGGGCAGCGAACGGCCGGTACGCCTGAAATGGGAAAAGAAATACGCCAAGGCGCTGGAGATGCAGTACAAGGCGCAGGTTTTCCACATCCAGATCGGCCTCGCCAGCCAGTTGCTGAACGCCGCGACGACCATCGCCATCCTGTGGATGGGCGCCAGCCTGGTGCTCGCCCACGAGCTATCCATCGGCCAGCTGATTGCCTTCAACGCCCTGATGGGCAGCGTGCTGGCGCCATTGATGGGCCTGGTCGGGTTGTGGAATTTGCTCAACGATGCCGGCGTCGCCATGGAACGGCTGGGCGACGTGCTCGACATGGAACCGGAACAGAAACCGGGCGACCTGGCTTCCCGCATCGTGCTGCCCGACCTGCAGGGCGACATCCGGCTGGAGGGCGTCTATTTCCGCTACGGCGACAGCGATACGCCCTATGTGCTGGAAAACATCAACCTCGCCATCAAGCCCGGCGAGCTGGTCGCCATCGTCGGCCGCAGCGGTTCCGGCAAGACGACGCTGGCCAAGCTGCTGGTCGGTTTCTACGCGCCGGGCGAAGGAAAAATCACCGTCGACGGCTACGACATGGAGCAGATCGACAAGACCTATTACCGCGCCCAGGTCGGCTACGTGATGCAGAGCAACCTGCTGTTCTCCGGCACCATCGCCGAGAACATCGCCAGCGGCGACGACAACCCGGAGCGCCGGCGCATCGAGGAAGTCGCCAAGCTGGCCGATGCCCACGGTTTCATCAGCAAGCTGCCGCTGCGCTACGAGCAGATCGTCGGCGAGCGCGGCATGGGCCTGTCCGGCGGCCAGATCCAGCGCCTGTGCATCGCCCGGGCGCTCTACCACGACCCGCACCTGCTGGTCTTCGACGAAGCGACCTCGGCGCTCGATACGCAATCCGAAGGCAACATCATCGGCAATATGCAGGACATCCTCAAAGGGCGCACCGCAGTGATCATCGCCCACCGGCTGTCAACCATCATGCGCGCCGACAAGATCCTCGTCCTCTACGAAGGCGCCATCGTCGAGCAGGGCCGCCACGACGAACTGGTGGCCAGGAAGGGGATGTACTACCAGCTGGTGCAGAAGCAGCTGGGGACAGCATGAGCAGGGAGCAAGGATCCGTGGCGCGCGAAGCGCGACAGGGAATGCGACCGACCGCGAATGCTGCCTTGGCCTCCCACTCGCGGACGTGCGCATCTCCGCCATGCTTCGCATGCCGAGGCCCCTGCTTACTGCTCGGGGAGGCCGGATGAAGATCCTCGACCAGGACATCGAACCGGGCTCGGCCATTTCCTTCGGCGGCCTGATAGAGAAGATCGAGATCCTGCGCTCGACGCTGCGCTGGTCGTCCCGCCTGGAACGGGCCGACATCGACAAGCTGCTGCGCCAGGCCAACGTGCTGCGCGAGGAGGTGATGCAGCTTTCGCACAAGGAGCGCTTCGTCCGGGCGGCGGCCGGCTCGGCGGCGCCGGCCAACCTTTCCGCCGGCCAGCGCAAGCAGGCCCTGCTCGATCGCAGTTTCGTCTTCGAAGGCGCCTTCGGCGACAACCCGAAACTGCTCGAAGCCCTGGAAATTGCCGAAAAGGCCGCGCCCACCGACCTGCCGGTGCTGATCGACGGCGAAAGCGGCACCGGCAAGGAATTGATGGCGAAAGTCATCCACGCCAACGGTGCGCGCGCCGACAAGCCCTACATTTCGGTCAATTGCGGCGCCATTCCCGACAACCTGCTGGAATCGGAACTGTTCGGCCACAAGAAGGGCGCCTTCACCGGCGCCGTCAATGACCGGCGCGGCAAGTTCGAAAGCGCCCACAACGGCACCATCTTCCTCGACGAAATCGGCGAACTGCCGCTCGCCGGACAAGTGAAGCTGCTCCGCGTGCTGCAGTCGCACGAAATCCAGCGTGTCGGCTCGGACGAGATAATTTCCGTAAATACCCGCATCGTCGCCGCCACCAACCGCAACCTGCGCCAGCGCAGCCTCGAAGGCAGTTTCCGCGAAGATCTCTTTTACCGCCTCGGCGTCATCCACCTGACCCTGCCGCCGTTGCGTGAACGGCAGGACGAAATCCCGCTGCTCTTCGCCTTCTTCGGCGACGAAGCGGCGGAAAACCTGAAACGCCGCCCGGTCGGCATGACCCCGCGCCTGCGCGCCTTCCTGCTCAACTACGCCTATCCCGGCAATATCCGCGAACTGCGCAACCTCATCTACCGCATTTCCTGCCTGGCCGGCGATATCGCCGATCTCGAACACCTGCCGGAAGACATTCGCCCCGCGCCGACCCGGCCCGCCGTTCACGGCAGCCCGACCATCGCCCTGGCCACCTCGCTCGGCGACGCCCGCCGGTTGGCCGGCGACGAAGCCGAACGGGCCTTCCTGGAAAAAGGACTGGAGGAAGTCGGCGGCACCGTCGCCGAACTCGCCCGCCGTTGCGCCATGAACCGCTCGCACCTGCAGATGCTGCTCAAGAAGCACGGGCTGCACTCGAAGGATTTCCGGAAGCGGAATGGGGGCCATTGACGCCAAGCATTCCAACAATCGGGACCGGAACGAAATGAACGCCCGCCGGCCAAAATTAAAGGCAAATCTTTGCGGAGACGCGAAATGCTGACAGACAGCAATGCAATGGCAACGATCGCAGTCAGGGATATGGCCGTGGCGAGGAAATTCTATGAAGACACTCTCCATCTCAGGCCCCTGAATACCGAAATGACAGGCGTGGCAACTTACGCCAGTGGAGATTCGACCATCGTCATCTACGAATCACAATATGCCGGAAGCAACCGCGCAACGACGGTCACCTGGGGCCTTGGCGACCGACTGTCGGCCGTCGTCGAGGCGCTCGCCGCCGCGGGCGTCAATTTCGAGCACTATGACCTTCCCGGTGGACGCCGGGAAGGGGACATCCATGTTTTTGGCGACTTCAAGGCAGCCTGGTTCAAGGACCCGGACGGCAACATCCTTCACATCAACAGCGCTTAGGAAGCGGCGAACCTCGGGAGGAAAAGAAGAAGAGAAAAGGGCCACGCTCGAATTTCTCGCGACTATTTCATTTTCTCAGCAAGAAACGGCGTTGAAAGGGGTGCATCGGGCCATGAGGACACGGCAGCCGGACATTACCGCAGGCCAGGAAGGACTGGATGACTAGGCGGAACCCCGCTTCCGTGTGGACCCGGATGGTCACGCGCAACCTCGCCGCGCTGACCCGAAGCACGGTTAAGGCTGGCACACGGGCCGTCGGCAAAGCCATCAAGCCGGCCATCGACAGTCGCCGGCCGCCGCCCGGTGCAGGCGACTGGATTCATGGCATGGCGGTCGGCGCCGCCGGGGTCCGGCAGTTTCGGCTCTACCGCCCACCCGGCGTCAAGGTTGGCGAGCGCCTGCCGCTGATGGTGATGCTGCACGGTTGCGGACAAACGGCTCGGAGCTTCGCGATGAGCACGCGGATGAATCGCGTCGCGATGCGCGAACGCTTTCTCGTGCTCTATCCCGAGCAGGATCGCGCAGCCAACCCGCAAGGGTGCTGGAACTGGTTCGATACCCGCTCCGGACGCGCTTATGGCGAGGCAGCGTTGATCGTCAATGCCATCGACCAGGTCTGCCTGCTCTACCCGGTGGACCGTACGCGCGTCGCCGTGGCCGGGCTTTCGGCCGGAGCCAGCATGGCGGCACTCCTGGTGACCCGGTATCCCGAGCACTTCCGGGCCGTTGTGATGCATTCGGGAATTCCGCCCGGCATGGCACACTCCAGCCTTTCCGCAGCCGGCGCGATGCACGGCCGGCCGATGCCTTCGATCCCGCCAAGGCCGGCTCCGCTGAATTCTTCATGGCCGCCACTGATGGTCATCCATGGCGGACGTGATCGGGTGGTGGCTGCCAGCAACGGTCTCGCCGCCGCCCAGGTTTGGGCTGACGCAGCCGGGGCGCATCCCGGCGCGGAACGTCGCGTACAGCGCGGCAAGCGCTATCCGATGACGGTGACCGACTTCAAGCGGGGAAAGGAAACCGTCGCCACCCTGGTCGATGTCGGATCGCTCGGCCACGCCTGGAGTGGTGGCGCGGCAAACCTGCCGTTCGGCGACGAAAACGGACCCGATGCCTCACGCCTGGCCTGGGCCTTCGCGGCCCGCCAGTTTCGCGGTTAGCAAATCCGACGCGGATCACCATGAAAGAAGGCCACTGACCGTAACGGAGAGGTGATCAATGGCGAACGCCGGCATCGCTCGGCACGCCTTCCGATGCCCGAGAAAGCGGGGCAAGGCTCGATTTTCCGAATCTCGCAGGCATGGCGATATTTTATCGTCATGCTTCGCCGCCCCCGGCGAGGTGATGCCGCGCCCACCCTTGTTCAATACATGCGTATAAATCATCGTTGTCGCCAGCTCGGCATGCCCGAGTAGTGCCTGCACGTCCGGATATCGTAGCCGGACTGCAAAAGAAATCACTCGATACATCCTGGTCACGAGCTGATACACAGCCTTACGTTTCACCTGACATCCAGCCGATCATCCGCCGCGTTATTCGGCACAAGGTGCTGCAAATGGTTGTCAGCACCGAAGACCCAACAAAACTAACCGTTCAGGAGATTCAAAATGCAAGTGACCAAGACCCTTATCGCTCTGGCTGTTGTTGCCGGTTTCGCTTCCGCTTCTTATGCCCAGGGCACCGCCGCCACGGCGCCGGCTGCGCCGAGCGCGAAGGTCGTCGCTCCGGCACCGGCTGCCGCTGAAAAGAAAGTTGAAGCACCGAAGGCTGCTGAACCGGTGAAGGCCGATGCCAAGACCGAGACCGCGAAGCCGGCGGAAAAACTGGCCATGGCCAAGAAGCATCACCACCACAAGCTTGAGAAGAGCGAACCTGCTGCTCCTGCCGCGACGCCTTCCGCCAAGTAAGGCGGCAGGCTCCACAAACCCCTCGGCGTCCAAACCCGAGGGGTTTTTTTGGGGGGAAAGGAGAAAGGAATCAGGTTCGATTTCCCCGATTCTCGATATCGATTCGAGCCCGAAAAATGGGCCTGGTGCAAAATCGCAGGCTGCTGACCACTGAATCGCATCAGCTTGACCGGCTCGAATCGAGCCAAACGAGGCATTTGCAGTTACGCTGATCCAATGGCTGGTTTCTGAGTGGGCAGGCCGTTCAGCATGAAAGCTAAATGATTGCTCGTCGGCCTAAGCTGCCGTACAACCGTCGCCAGATGAGCGACAGGTGTCGAGCTGTCAGCAGACCATCAGGTAATCAAGGCAGCGACGGTCAGCTTTCCTGGCTGGCGAACGCGAACTACCAACCCACGGCGGACGTTCGCTATTTCAGCCGCCCAACGTCTGCGCTTAGATGCTGAGCGGTGATGTGGCTCACCTAGAACATTCCACGCCCAATTGGTTGTGCCCCTGATTTTTGGCGCGGTAGTCTGCGCTGTTGAAGGCAATATGCGCTGAACTCCACACATTCGCCGACAGCAAGTTGCCGCCAAAGGTGCTCCGCCCCGTACTTCCAATCTTCCGGGCACTGTTTTGTCATGAGCATTTCCAGCCGCTCGATAAAACGTGTTGGCATCTCAAATAATAGGCGCCAGCGCACGTCTTGAACTGACCACCTCACGACCGCGCCATCTACAACTTGAAACGCATGTAATGATGAAGTCGTTGCTGGAGCTATAAACCCAGGAATTATCAGGTTGGCTGTAACCAGTCTATCAATCATGGATTTTGGGGCATAAAGCACGGCCGCCCCACTCAAAGCACCTATCGTTGTCTCGTCGATCCAGCCGCCACACCGAACCAGTGTCAGTAAGGCAATGGCAGATTCGGCTTTGAGATGCTCGGGGTCCAATGGCCGGCTGGTGAAAATCTGTTGATCTTGGCAAAAGTTAAGTACTGCAGCCTTAGCTTTCGCAGCTTCCCGGAAGGCGAGTTCAGTTCTTTCGTCGTTACAGTAGCCGCAGTGACATGACGTGCTCATTGTGTGACTACACGCCGAACAATGTGCAGGCTCGACTGTGAGCCTTGATCGGGAACGAGATACCCTTCGTAACTCCAACTGCCCATCACATACAGGGCAGCGTCGGTCAGTAACAGGGTTCGGAGGAAACAAACGCCACAACTCTCCCGGCCAACAGCAAACATCAAATTCTGCAATCAGCGATTGAACATTCTCGCCAGAGTAGTAGCGCTCCATGAGCATCTGTATTGATGCCGCATCTAAATGCTCAAGCCTAGAGGAAAGCTGCCTTTCCGACATAAAAAGGGAACCGGGTGGTTAGAGATTACCAAAATGTAGTGGATAAACTCTTGTTTGTCACTCATAGAGCGTCGCCTGAAAGTGGTTGGATTCCTAGCATCGGACGATGGAGTCTAACCTTACAAAAGAACAAGCGGCGGACCTTCAACAATTTGGTCGTTGCTTAGCGGAGCTCAGGAAAGCGCGTGGCTGGTCGCAAGAGCGTCTTGCTCTTGAGAGCGGTCTGGCACGTAGTTATTTGGGGGGAGTTGAGAGAGGGCAGCGAAATATTGCACTGCTAAACATCTTAAAACTCGCGCGGACCCTGGATTGCCATCCTGGGGATTTGCTCAATCGTTGATAAGAAAATCCGGTAAATTTGGGCGCTAACGCCCCGTCTTGGGGTGATTTCTGGCCGAGCTCTACCGTGGCACCGACGGGGGCTCCATCTTCTTCGTGCCCATGACTTACACAGCCGTCTCCACCGTCAGCACCAGACTTCGTCGTCTGACTGCGCTAGCCAGAATCCGCTGCCGTATGCCCGGCCCTAGCGCCTCCTCGATGCCCCGGTAAGCAAACTACGTAAAGTAAATAAACACGGGCCACGTCCGACTTTATTGACTAAGATATTTACGGTATTGGCCTAAGCATTCCGGATTGGAACACCTAAACCACCCCGGTAACAACTTGATCTGGGCTCCAATCGAGGGGGCTACCAAGCGCGAAAACCGAGCTCACCTGCGCTTATGAAGACCACCACATGCTCCATGCGTCGAGCCGGGTCAATGGCGCGGTGCTCTGGGCCAATCTTCACCTGTTGTTCTGGCTGTCCCTCTTTCCGTTCGCCACCGGCTGGATGGGCGAGAACCACTTCGCCCCGCTGCCTTCGGCGCTCTACGGCGTCGTTCTGTTCATGGCGGCCATCGCCTACTGGCTATTGCAGCAGACGATCATCGCCGCCGAAGGCTCCGCCTCGGTGCTGAAGAGGGCGGTCGGCCGCGATTGGAAGGGCCGGCTCTCCCCGCTCCTGTATCTGCTGGCGATTGCCTCCACTTTCTTGTCGGCGGGGATCGCCCAGACGATTTACGTCGGCGTTGCCGTGCTCTGGCTCGTTCCCGACCGCCGGATCGAGCAGGCGCTGACGCAAAGGGAAACCTGAGGTGGGGCGATTAGGCGGCGCCGGCGCCGCCCCCCCAACCGCCAAAGGCGATTTTTCTCCAAAGCCGGCCGCCTTGTCGTATTGACGACAATCGCCTCATGCCGCATCCGGCTGATTTAAAACGATTTAATATTGGCGCCGGTCTTGCTTGGGTTGCTGCATGAAAACCCATCTCGACTGGTCGGCCTACGACACTTACGGCGTTGGCGACGCTTACGCCGGCATCCCGGCGACGGGCGGCAATTACGCCAAGGCGGTTGCCGTCTGCATGAACAATCATCAGTGCCAGCGCGAAGGCAAGGGCGTCATGTGCCCGAGTTTTCGCATCACGCACGATCCGGCCCATTCGACCGGAGCGCGGGTCAAGGCTTTCAAGGCGGCGCTGAATGGTGAGCTGGGCGACGATCCCTTCGCCCATCCCGAGCTCGCCGCGGTCATGGATCTTTGCGTCTCGTGCAAGGGCTGCAAGAAGGAATGCCCGAGCGCCGTCGACATGACCCTGATCAAGACCGAATACCTGGCGCAGCGGAACGAGCGGCTGGGCGTCCCGCGCCGGGCCCGGCTGTTCGGCGGCCTGCCGGCCTGGCTGCATCGCTGGCGCCGGCCCTTGTCTTGGCTGGTCCGCTGGCGCAACGCCTCGCCCTGGCTGGCCCGGCTGGTCGAGCGCCACCTGGGCATTGCCGCGGCGCGGCCGGTGCCGGAAATCGTCGGCGGGCCGCGGCCGGCGGCACCCGTCGATTTGCCGGCGCCGCGCGGCAAGGTCGTCCTTTTCGTCGATACCTTCACGCATTACTACACGCCGGAAGTGGCCGAGGCGGCGACGGCGGTGCTGCGGGCCGGCGGCTATGCCGTCGAAGTGCTGCGCCCGGCCGCCGACGACGGCGAGCCGGAACGGCCGCTTTGTTGCGGCCGCACCTATTTGTCGCAGGGCATGGTGGACGCCGCCAAACTCGAAGGAAAACGGGTGATGGCGGCGCTGGCGCCGGCGCTGGCCGCCGGGACGCCGATCGTCGGCCTCGAACCGTCCTGCCTGCTGGCGCTGCGCGACGAGTTCTACAGCCTGTCGCTCGGCCCGGAGGTGGCGCAACTCGGCAAGCAGGCTTTCCTCTTCGAGGAGTTCCTGATGCGCGAAGCGAACAAGGGCATGAAACTCAATTTGCGGCCGATCCCCGGCGGCCGGGCGCTGGTCCATGGCCATTGTCACCAGAAGGCGTTCGGGACGATGAAGTCGGTCAGGAAGGTGCTGGGCTGGATACCGGGATTCCAATTCGAGATCATCGACGCCAGTTGCTGCGGCATGTCCGGCGCTTTCGGGCTGGAGGCCGAGCATTACGAGGCATCGCTGGCCATGGGCGAACTGGCGCTGTTGCCTGCCGTGCGCGCGGCTGCGGCGGAAACGACGATCGTCGCCGACGGCTTTTCCTGTCGTCACCAGATCGCCGATGGCACCGGGCGCACGGCGATTCACGTCGCCGTGCTGTTGCAGCGGGCGCTCGGCGAAAACGCGGGGTAGCGTTTCCTCCTTGCCGCCGGGTTGCCTGGATGTCGTCGGCAACAAGCCCGAACGCGGCCGATGGCGAACACCGACAGCGCTCGGCGGGCGTTCCGATGCGGGGCGCGGCGTTCTCCGATATGTCCCGCTTGGCACGGATGGGATGATTCCCCGGTCCATCACCAGGAGAAGAAAATGAAAACATACGCCATCGTTTTCGCGAGCGCCTTGCTGCTCGCCGCCGCCAGCGCCTTTGCCCAGGGCGGCTCGTCAGCCGGGAAGATGACCGAGGCGCCGACCGACCCGCAGATCGCGCACATCGTCGTCACCGCCAACGAGGTCGATATCGAAGCCGGAAAGCTCGCCGAATCGAAAGCGTCCGCGAAGGAGGTCAAGGCCTTCGGCAAGCAGATGGTCACCGACCATTCGGGCGTCAACAAGCAGGCTACCGAGCTGGTCACCAAGCTCAAGGTCAAGCCGGAAGACAATCCCACCAGCAAGAGCCTGAAGTCCAACGGCGACGACATGCTGAAGAAGCTCAAGGGCATGAAGGGCAAGGAATTCGACAAAGCCTACATCGACAACGAGGTGAGCTATCATCAGACCGTGCTCGACACCATCGACAAGACGCTGTTGCCCAACGCCAAGAATGAGGAACTTAAGAGCCTGATCACCAAGGTCCGGCCGGCCATCGCCGCCCACCTCGAGCACGCCAAGCAAATCCAGGCGACGCTGAACAAGTAGGGCACCTCGCTCGATGGCCCGGACGTCGCTGCACCGGCAGGGCAGCCGCTGGAGCATCCGGATGGCCGCCCTGCTCGCCGGCGCGGCGGTCGTCCTACCCCTGGCGGCGAAAGGGCGCGAAGTCGCGAAAATCTCCGCCCCGACAGTCGTCATCGAAGGCACGACCTACGAACCGCAAACCCTGACCGTAAAACGCGGCGAGACGGTCGTCTGGATCAACCGGGATCCCTTCCCGCATACCGTCACCGCCGCCGGCGTTTTCGACTCGCGCCCGATCGCCGCCGGTCGCTCGTGGAAGTACGAGGCACGGCGGCGCGGCGAATTTCCCTACCTTTGCACCCTGCATCCCAACATGAAGGGCATTCTCCGCGTCGAGTGATGCGGAGCCGACTGCGGATAGCTGGATTCAAAGCGCCGGATTGACCATGGTCCGGTCGAGGCTGTCGGGGTCTTCGGCGCGGACGACGATGGCCGAGATATTGTCGCGGCCGCCCTGGCGCAATGCCATGTCCACCAGACTTTCAGCGGCCTGCCGGCAATTGCCGGTGAGCAGGACGTGGCTCATTTCGGCGTCGCTGACCTCGTTGCTCAGGCCGTCGCTGCAGAGCAGGAACATGTCCCCGTCGTTTACGGCGATGGTCTGATGATCGAGGGTCAGCGTATCGACGGCGCCCACCGCCCGGGTAATCAGGTTGCGGACCGGAAAATCGAGGAATTCGTCGGGATCGACATCGCCCCGTGCCTTGAACTCCTCGAACTGGTTGTGATCGCGGGTCAGTTGCCTGAGCAAGCCGCCCCGGTAAAGGTAGAGCCGGCTGTCACCGGCCCACAGGTAGGCGCAAAAAGGATCGCAGGCCAACAGGACGACCACCGTACTGCCAATGATCCGCACCTCGCGACTGGCCGCTTCCTCGCGCAGCCGCCAATTGACGGCCTGCAGGCGCTGCCGCGCCGCCTCGACGCGATCGCCCGGGTTGTCGGGCGATTCGTCGAGGCGGCGTAGGTGATCGACCACCATCTGGCTGGCAAAATCGCCCAGCGTATGCCCGCCCATGCCGTCGGCCACCGCCCACAGGCCGCGGGCCGGCTCGTCGAGACAGCTGTCTTCGTTTATTTCGCGCACCAGACCGACGTCGGAGCAGGCCGCCGACGTCCATCGGAAGAGGCTGGCGCAGGCCACGACGAGTTCCCCTTTACGGCCGCCGGCTTTCAGCCATGCTGCACGTTGGCGGCCGTCGCCGCCACGGCGACGTTGATGTTGGAATTGGCCGCCGAATTGCTGACATTGACCGTCTGGAACTGGTTGTTCATCTGGTCCGCGTAATTGTTGATCTGGTAGAAATTGACGACCGGCGCAAAACCCGCCGTCTCGCCGACATAAGGCCTGATCCAGCCATAGATCCAGGGCGCGCCACCGCCCCGGATCGTCGTCATGGCCTGGAGATCGAGCCGGCGACAGGCGGGCAGGTCGTTAATGGCAAGTACGGACATCGCGGTTTCCTTTTGCTCGAAATTCGGCCGGCCTATTTGCCCCGCTTTCCCGCTGCCGGCCGCGGATCGGCCAGGGAAACGGCCAGCCCGGCCAGGCCGGGCGGATAATCGATGATCCGGCTGCCGCGGCGCAGCGCCGGACTCGCCGGCCCGCCGCGATAGCGCGACCCGCCGATAATCGCCAGCATTGCCCGGCGATCCAGATCGAAACTTTCGGGAAGATCCCTGATCGCAATGGTCGTCATCGTCGCTACCTCCGTGGTGGCCGGCGACACTGCCGCCGGCTGCTGCACTACCCGCTGTTTCATTGACACTGCCGGGCGGAAGCGGGTTCAGTCCACTCGCCGGTGGTCGACCGTGCCGGGGAGGCCATGACGACCTTTCCCGGCTGCGGCCGTTCGCTCAGAAGCTCAGCGAATTGCTGGCCGACTGGGTCGGCTTGATGGTGGACCGGATGCCTTCGACCATGACCGCATTGACACCGTTGTTGTTGCTGATGTCCTGCGTCTGCCCGTTGAGTTGCTCGGCGGTCACCGAGAAGTCGTGCTTGCCGCCGGCAAAGACCGGGGCGAAGTAAGGCAGGGCGCCCTTGTACATGCCGCCGCGGACGCCGGCCATGGCCGGACGGCCGAGTTCGGCGCGATGGGAGAGATCGTTGATGGTGAGGGTTTTCATTTCAGTTCTCCTAAGGGGGTCGGCGATCAGAAGCTGATGCTGTTGGAGGCCGACTGGGTCGGCTTGATGGTCGAGCGGATGTCGTCCGCGAAGGCGGCATTGACGCCGTTGTTGTTGCTGATGTTTTGCGTCTGCGAATTGAGCTGCTCGGCGGTCACCGAGAAGTCGTGCTTGCCGCCGGCGAAGACCGGGGCGAAGTAGGGCAGGGCGCCCTTGTACATGCCGCCGCGGACGCCGGCCATGGCCGGACGGCCGAGTTCTTCGCGATGGGACAGATCGTTGATGGTGAGGGTTTTCATTTCAGTTCTCCTGGGGGTTGGGGTTGGTTGAGCATTTCATCGGGCTCGACAACACCATTGCAGAGAGCGTGCCAGACGCCGGTCAGGTCGTGGAAAATCCACCCAGGCCATTGATATTTAATAATTTTCACCTGAATCGAGCGGCAGACTGGCAAGACCATCCAAGCCCGGCCGGGCTGTCCGCTGCCGGGCCGGACCCAACAGATTGACGCCGGCTGTTGGCCAAAGGACGACAACTGCCGGCAATTGCAACCGCGCCGCTGATTGGTGCTCTAAGCATGAGCCCTTGGATGTGCTCTTTCGGCTACCGGGAGCGGGGGGGGGGGTGGCGCCGAACGAAAAAAACAAGGAGAAATACTTGCGCCTTTCCCTGCGTTTTGTCCTGCCGCTCTTTTTTATCCTGGCCGCCATCGCCTATGGCGTGGCGCCGGTGGTCGACCAATTCACCCTGCGCTGGGCGGAACGCGATCTCGACATCCGGTCGACGGTCATTGCCAACAGTATCGAAGACCCTCTCGAAAAACAGCTGACCGGCTCGCCGGACAGCGTTGCCGGCTTTTTCAGCCGGATCAGCCAGGCCGAGCGTTTCTACGCCGTCGGCTACTGCGCCTCGCCGGACAGCCCGCTGCTCGCCACGCCGTCGGTGCCGGCCGAAATCCGCTGCAACGACCTGGAGCGCTGGATCAACGGCGACAACCATATTCTGACCAGCCCGCAGGGCGCGCTCTACGTCGCCGTCAAGCCGGCAGTCAGCGAAACGAACCCGCAGGGCCGGTTGGTTCTCGTCCAGGACATGAGCTTCCTCAGCCGGCGCAGCGCCGAAACCCGGCTCTACATTTTCTATTTCTTCCTCGGCCTGGCCGCCGTCGTTTCGCTGATCACCGTGGCCATCGCCCAGCTTTCCTGGCGGGGCTGGGTGGCCGGCACCCAGGCCCTGCTGCGCGGCGAAGGCCTGCTGCGCCAGCCGAGCACCAGCCAGGCGCCGGTCGACATCAAACCGCCGGCCCCGGAATTCCGCCCCATCGCCCGCGATCTGCAGCGCCTGATCCACGACCTCGAGGCCGAACGCCGGGCGCGCGACGAAAGCCAGCTGACCTGGACGCCGGACACCCTGCGCGCCATCCTGCACAGCGAACTGCGCGGCGAGGACGTCATTGTCGTTTCCAATCGCGAACCCTATATTCACCAGCACCGCGGCGAGCACATCGAAATCCGGCGGCCGGCGAGCGGCCTGGTGACGGCGCTCGAACCGGTGATGCGCGCCTGTTCCGGGGTCTGGATCGCGACCGGCAGCGGCGATGCCGACCGGGAAGTGGTCGATGCCGGCGACCGCGTCGCGGTGCCCCCCGAACGGCCATCCTACCAGTTGCGCCGGGTCTGGCTGTCGGCCGAGGAAGAGGCCGGCTTCTACTTCGGTTTCGCCAACGAGGGGCTGTGGCCGCTCTGTCATATCGCCCATGTCCGCCCGACTTTCCGCTCCGGCGACTGGGCGCACTACCTGGCAGTGAACCGGAAATTCGCCAATGCCGTGATCAGCGAAGCGAAAACCGACAATCCCATCGTCCTCGTCCAGGATTACCATTTCGCCCTGCTGCCACGCATGATCCGCGAAGCGCTGCCCGAGGCGACGGTCATCACCTTCTGGCACATTCCCTGGCCGAATCCGGAATCCTTCGCCATCTGTCCCTGGGCCGCCGACATCCTGAGCGGGTTGCTCGGCAGCAGCATCCTCGGTTTCCATACCCAGTTCCACTGCAACAATTTCGTCGACACCGTCGATCGCCTGATCGAGGCGCGGGTCGATCGCGAGTCATTCACCGTCTGCCAGGGCGGCAAGGTGACCGCCGTCCGGCGCTACCCGATCTCCATCGCCTGGCCGCCGGGCGAGGAAATGTTCAGCAAACCGGTCGTCGAGTGCCGCCGCGAGGTCCGCGAAAGCAATGGCCTGCCCGCCGACCAGGCGATCGGCATCGGCGTCGATCGCCTCGACTACACCAAGGGCATCATCGAGCGCTTTCTCGCCATCGAACGGCTGTTCGACCTCAATCCGCAGTGGATCGGGCACTTCACCTTCATCCAGATCGCCGCCCCGAGCCGCTCCAGCATCGACGAATACCATAACCACGAAGACGCCGTGCGCGCCCTGGCCAGCCGGATCAACCAGCGTTTCGCCGGGGCGGCGCCGGCCATCGTCCTCAAGGTCGAGCATCACGAACCGGCGCTGGTCTATCAGTATTACCGGGCCGCCGAAGTCTGCTTCGTCAGCAGCCTGCACGACGGCATGAACCTCGTCGCCAAGGAATTCGTCGCCGCCCGCGACGACGAACACGGCGTCCTCGTTCTCTCGCAATTCACTGGCGCGGCGCGCGAGTTGCCGGAAGCCCTGGTCGTCAATCCCTACGATGTCGACCAATGCGCCGCCGCACTGTATATGGCGCTGACCATGCCGCCGAGCGAACAGCACGACCGGATGCGGCTGATGCGCGGCCTGATCGCCGAATTCAACGTCTATCGCTGGGCCGGCCGGATGCTGCTCGACGCCGCCCTGATGCGCCGGCGCAGCAAACTTTCCGAAAACGGCATGGCCAATTTTTTCCCCAGCTAGAAAGGCTTTCCCGTGGTAGGCAGCCCACCCGGCCCACCGCCCCTGGCGCGCAGCAACTGGGCCTATTTCCTCGATTTCGACGGCACCCTGGTCGAACTGGCGGTGACGCCCGATGCCATTCACGTCGATCCGCTGTTGCCGGCCCTGCTCGCCGACCTGCATCGGCGCTGCGCCGGCGCCGTCGCCCTGGTCAGCGGCCGCGCCCTGGCCGACCTCGATCGCCACATCGCCATTGCCGACTTGCCCAAGGCCGGCCAGCATGGGATGGAACGCCGCGACGCGAGCGGCCGGCTGTGGCGGCATGCCCTCCCGCCGCACGCCAAGCAGGCGATCCGCGCCAAGCTGGTCGACATGCTGGAGCAGCAACCCGGCCTGCTCCTTGAAGACAAGGGCCTGACCCTGGCCCTGCATTACCGCCAGGCGCCGGAACTTGGCGAGCAACTCCGCCACCTGCTCGAATTGCTGGTCGCCGAAGCCGACGCCGGTCTGACCGTGCAAGCCGGAAAATGCGTCGTCGAAGTCCGGCCGGCCGGCATCGACAAGGGAACGGCGGTCCGCGAGTATCTCGCCGAACCGCCGTTCCAGGGGCGCCGACCGGTGTTTGTCGGGGACGACCGCAGCGACGAACACGCTTTCGTTGCGGTCAATGAACTCGGCGGCGTTTCGGTCGGCGTCGGCAGCGGCAGTTTGAGCGCCCGCTACCGACTGGCCGATGTCAGCGCCGTGCGCGCCTGGCTGACTGGCGTGGTGTCCGGGCGGCCCTGACAGCGGCTATCCCGGCCGACCGTTCCGCTGTGCCGCGCAAACTCCGGGCAAGTGATAGCGAATCGGTAACGGTGGCCAATTTGAAGACGGAAACGGGGTTTTCCGTATGTGCGGCATATATCGCCAGAATTCCGGCGGCAAGGGCACCGACGCCGAACGGTCGGGCCTGCTGTGCTCCGCTGGCATGACGGCCGGCCAGACGGACGCGGTTTTGTTGCTGCTTGCGTGCATGATGCCTCCTTTGCCCCCGGCAGTCGCCGCTTGCCGGGGGCAAAGGGCGGCAACCCGGAGGCTTGCACCGTGCCAGGCACAGTGCTTACTGTTTCGGCTGTTCGCCCTTGCGGTATTCCTCGGCGGAAATCTTGCCGTCATGGTCGGCATCCAGTTCCTTGAAGCGTGACGTAACGTCGGCCGAACGCCGGGCTTCTTCCTTGCTCACATAACCGTCATGGTTGCTGTCCAGTTGATTGAAAAGCTGAGTCTGGTCGTCCCGGGCCGAGGTCGAGCCCGAAGTCGGATTCGACGATGAGGAGCCGCGACCCATGGTGTCGGCGGCGACCGCGGCAAGCGGCAGGGCGCCGAGCAGCAACAGGGTGGCGAGGGTGGTATTTCGTTTCATGCTGGTTCTCCTTGGCTATGGAAAATGGCCTTCCCGGCCGTCCGGCCGGGAGGTGATTTCATTCTATGAACCGGCTTTGCGGCTTACTGTCGGACCTGACTGAATCGCTCGTAAGACGATTCCTGCACTTGCGACGACCGCCACAGTCCGCCCAGGAGGCAGGCCATGCCCGAAATCCCCGCGTTTCCCCCGGCGCCCCGCAGCGGGCAAGGTATTTCCCGCTGGCACAATCTGCTCTTCGTGCTGGGCAGCGCCTTCGTCCTGCTCCTGCTCGGTTCCAGCTACTGGCAGGCGACCGCCAGCCTGCGGGCGCTCGGCGATCTACGCCAGCAGGCCGCCCGCGTCGAGCACCTCGACAGCCTGCTGATCCAGTTGATGGATGCGGAAAACGCGGTGCGCGGTTATTTGCTGAGCGGCAACCGGGCGCATCTGGAACCTTATGAAAAGACCCTGATCACCGCCCAGCAGACCCTCGAACAGATCCGCCAGGATCTCGGCCCGGACAACAGGAACGACGATGCCCTGGCCGATCTCTCCGGCCTCGTTGCCATCAAGCTGCGCAGCCTCGACCAGGCGGCGGGCCGGGGCATCGCCGGCGAGGAGGTGCGGCTGCAGGGCAAGCGTTACACCGACCGCATCCGCGACCGCATCCTCGGCCTCAAAGACGTGCTGGCGGCGGAAGCGGAAGATTCCTTCGAGCGTTCGACTTCCCATGTCGAGCAAACCCGCCTGGTGGTCGGCATCCTGGCCGCCGGCGTCCTGGCCCTGCTCGCCTTCCTGTCCCTGGTCATCAACCGCCAGTTCAAGTTGCGGGAGCAGCTCGCCGGCCTGCTGCAGAGCGAGAACCAGCGCCTCGACGCCGTCGTCCAGGAGCGCACGGCCGAACTGAGCGACCTGGCGAGCTATCTGACCAATACCCGCGAAGCGGAAAAGGCGAGGCTGGCGCGCGAACTGCACGACGAACTGGGCGCCTTGCTGACCGCCGCCAAGATGGACCTCGCCTGGATCGGCCGCAAACTCGACGGCTCGGCCCGCGAACTCTGCGCCGAGCGGCTGGCCCGGCTCGACGACCTCCTCGACCAGGTCATCGGGCTCAAGCGCCGGATCATCGACGACCTGCGGCCGCCGCTGCTCGAAGAACTCGGCCTGGTCAGCACCCTGCGCACCCTGGGCGAGGAGTTCGCGCGGGGCGCCGGGGAAAGCTTCATCCTGGAATTGCCGGAGGACGACGTCGATCTGCCACCGGCCAGTGCGCTGGCCATTTTCCGCATCGCCCAGGAAGCGCTGACCAATATCCGCAAACATGCGCACGCCCGCCAGATCAGGCTTGCCCTGCGGGTCACGGCGGACGGCCTGGAACTGGAAATCGCCGACGACGGCAGCGGTTTTCACACCGGCTGGGTGCGCGGGCGGCATCACGGCCTGGCCGGCATGAAACACCGGGCCTTGATGTGCGGCGGCGATTGCCGCGTGAGCAGCCAGCCGGGCGGCGGCACGCAGATCGTCGTCCGCCTGCCGCTGGCCGCGCCCGATCAGCCGGGAACTGCCTGGCGCACGTAATCGAGCAGGTCGTCGAGTTGCGTCGCCTTGTTGAAAAAGCAGTCGACGCCGAGCGCAAAGCAGCGTTCGCGAATCACCGCCTGGTCGTGACTGGAAAAGACCACGGCGCGCGGATGGCCGAAGCGACCGGGATCGCGGGAGATTTCCTGGAGCACGCCGAGGCCGCTGCCCTGGCGCAGTTGCAGATCGAGAATGGCGAGATTGGGCTGCTCGACCTGCAGCAATTCGATGGCTGAAGGTTCGTCGGCCGCGCTGCCCACGACTTGCACCCCGGCCAGTTCGCCGAGAATGTTGCCGATCGCCTGCCGGAGGAGGGCGGAATCCTCGATCAGCACGACTTTCAACGATGGATGCGCAGCCAGCCGGACCATCTTTGCCCCGTCAGTCGCTCAGCAAGCCGTTGCGCAGCGCATAAGTCGCGATTTCGGCATTGCTCGCCACGCCCAGCTTGGCGAGCAGGCGGGAGCGATAGGTGCTCACCGTCTTGACGCTCAGATTGAGTGCCGTGGCAATTTCGGAAACGGCCTGGCCGCGCGCCAGGCGCAGAAAGACCTGCAATTCCCGTTCGGAAAGCAGTTCGTGCGGTGCCGCCGACGCGCCGCCGGCCACTTCGTCGGCGAGCAGTTCCGCCATGCGCGGCGAAAGGTAATGACGGCCCTGGGCAACGGTGCGCACCGCCTGGAGCAGTTCGTCCCGCCCGCATTCCTTGCACAGGTAGCCATCGGCGCCATTGCGCAGCATGGCCAGGGCATAACGTTCCTCGGGATAGCCGGTGAGGACCAGTACATGCAGCCCGGCATGGCGCTGGCGCACGGTGCGCAGCACATCGACTCCGCTCTGGCCGGGCAGGCCGAGATCGAGCAGCAGCACGTCGCAGGCCGTGTCCTTCAGGCGGGCCAGGGCTTCCTCGCCGGACGCGGTCTCGAAGGCAATGGACAGACCGATCTCCTCGGCCAGCATTTCGCGAAAGCCGGCCCGGACAATCGCATGGTCATCGACGATGGCAACCTGGAGCATGACGAACCCTTCCACACAAGGCATGTCAATCTGTGACCGGTACCCGGCACTCCGGGTTCAAGGCCCGGTCCGCGAGGCGGCGCGATGCGGGAGGCGTCCTACAAAGGAATCGGCCGCCGCCGACTTCATGCGGTCGAGCGGCGGTCTAGCATGAACCATCCGGCGTCAATCCGCCGCGTCGACCGTTCACCGAGTTGGAGGAAAACATGGTGCAAAGGAATCTGCGTTATCTGCTGGCGCTGCTCATGGTGCCGTTGTTGATCCTGAGCGCGGGCATCGTCCGCGCCGCCGGCCCCTCGCCCGACGAACTGGTCAAGGACGTCACCAACGAGGTGCTGAATATCCTGCGCGAAGACAAGGATATCCGCTCCGGCAACCGCCAGCGCGCCATGGACCTGATCGAGAACAAGGTGGCGCCGCATTTCGATTTCACCCGGATGACCAGCCTTGCCGTCGGCCGCGCCTGGCAGAAAGCGAGCAGCGAGCAGCGCCAGGCGCTGACCCGCGAATTCCATACCCTGCTCGTCCGCACCTATGCCAATTCGCTGACCAATTACCGTGACCAGACCGTCCGCTTCAAGCCTTCCAAGGCCGCCAGCGGGGACGAAGTGGTGGTCCATAGCGAAATCGCCAAGCCCGGCGCCCAGGCCATCCCGCTCGACTACAGCCTGTCGAGGAGCGGCGACGACTGGAAGGTCTTCGATGTGGCGATCGGCAATATCAGCCTGGTCACCAATTACCGCAACAATTTCGCCAACGAGGTCGAAAAGGGCGGTATCGACGGCTTGCTGAAGGCCCTGCAGGAAAAGAACCACCGGCGCGAAACCGATTCACCTCCCGCCGCCTGAGGCGGCATCCCGGCGTAGCGGGCAGCAACCGGCAGGCCTGTTCTGCATCCTCCCGCTCGCCATCGTCACCTGCTCTCGAAAGGAGTATTTGCCATGCGCACCAGAAGCACCACCATCGCCGCCACCCTCGTCCTGTCCCTGCTGGCAGTCGCCTGCAACCGTGCCGACCACTCGCCAACGGCTGCCGCCCCGAGCCAGACTCGACAGGCGACCGCCCAGGACAAGATGATGGAAAGTTCGCCGCCTGCGGCAGGAAGTACCCAGCAACCATCGTCGAGCACTTCGTCCGATTCGACGTCGTCGATGCCGTCTTCGACTTCTCCCTCGACACCGTCATCGTCGTCGACGCCGTCGGCTACCGATTCATCCAGCTCCTCATCCAGCACCTCGAAAAGCCCGTCCTCCAGTGGCAGCTATTGATACTGAGCCAAGCCGTACCGGGCTACTTTTCGGGTAGCCCGGTCGCCAGTCGTCAGTGGGTCTTGAGGCGGATGTCGTTCTGGACCGACTTGACGCCAGCCACATTCTTGGCGAGCTCAACTGCCCGGTCGATCTCGGCCCGGCTGTCGGCCATCCCGGTCAACGTCACCACCCCCTTGTAGGTGGTTACCTTGATATCCATGGCATCGACTTTCTTGTCGGCGACGAAGGCAGTTTTCACTTTGGTCGTAATACCGGTGTCGTCGAAGTATTCACCGGTACTTTCCTTGCCCTGGGTACTGCCGCAGGCAGCAAGAACCACGCTCAGCACGAGCACGGCGAGTCCGGATTTCATATTTGGCATGATTATTCCTTTACGCATGGCCGGACAAATTTCCCGCCGGCACTCGGGAAATCGAGGTCGGGCAGAACCCGCCCACTTTCCATGCTGGCGCGGTCCTGCGATATCCCGTGTGCACTCGCCATCCGCCAAATGGCAGATGGGCCGCGACAACGGCCTTCAGTCGAAACGATCGTCCCTGACTTCGACCCAGCCGTTGGCGATGCGGACGGGAAAGATCGCGATCGGTTCGTAAGCCGGCGGCGACAGGGCGGCGCCGGTGACCAGGGAAAAACGCGCGGCATGGCGCGGGCAGATGATTTCCAGGCCATCCCGCCGTCCGGTGGACAGGGTTTCGGCCTCGTGGCTACAGACATCCTCGATGGCGCAATAACGACCATCGACATTGAAGACGGCCATCGCCACGCCATCCACTAGCAAGCGCCGGCAACTGCCCGGCGGAAAATCGTCGACCGCAACGACCCGGTTCCATGCCTCCATCTTGCCACCCTCCGTTCAGAGCAGCCCCAGTTCGAGGCGGGCCGCTTCGCTCATCCGCTTTTTCGTCCAGCGCGGCTCCCAGACCAGCTCGATGCGGACCTCGCCGACGCCCGGCACCTGACGTACCGCTTCCGCCACCGTCCCGGGAAAGCTCTGGGCCACCGGACAACCCGGTGCCGTCAGGGTCATGCGGATATCGACGTCACCCGTGGCCGGATCGGCCTTCAACTGGTAAATCAGGCCAAGGTCGAAGATATTGACCGGGATTTCCGGGTCGTAAATCGAGCGCAGCACCTCGACGATGGCCTTTCTCAGGTCGCCCGGTGTATCCGTACTTTCCCCCGCCGACAGCGCTGGACGAGTATCCATGCCGCTACTCCGTGCTGACCGGGCGCCGTTCCCGATGCAAGGCGGCGAGCAGGGTGTGCCAGGCGAGGGTGGCGCATTTGACGCGAACCGGAAATTCCCTGACTCCGGCCAGGATTTCGAGCTTGCCGAGAAGCGGTGACGGCGCCTGCGCCGGTCCGGCCAGCATGGCGTGGAAAGCGGCGAACAGGGCATCGGCCTCGCTGGCCGGGCGGCCCCTGAGGGCTTCCGTCATCAACGAGGCGGAAGCCATCGAAATGGCGCAGCCGGCGCCCTCGAAACGGATGTCCTCGATGACATCGCCGGCGACTTTCAGGCGCACGGTAAGGCGGTCGCCGCACAAGGGGTTGAAACCTTCGGCCTCGTGGCTGGCGTCGGGCAGGGCGCCGAAGTTGCGCGGCCGGCGGCCGTGATCGACGATCACTTCCTGATAGAGGTCGCGCAATACGGCTTTCATGCCAGCACCTCCAGCACATTGAGCAGGCCGTTGAACAGCGCTTCGACTTCATGGCGCGTGTTGTACAGCCCGAAGGAAGCGCGCACCGTGGCCGGGATGCCGAAATGTTCCATCACCGGCATGGCGCAATGGTGGCCGGTGCGCACCGCGATGCCCTGGGTATCGAGGATAGTGCCGATGTCGTGCGGATGGATGCCGGCCAGCGTGAAGGAAAGGATGGCGCCCTTGTCGCGGGCGGTGCCGATCGGGGTCAGGCCGGTAAAACGATGCGCCAGGCCGTTGGCGTAATCCAGCAGGTCAGCCTCATGGCGGGCAATGGCCGGCAGACCGATTTCCTGCACGTAATCGATGGCGACGCCGAGGCCGATGGCACCGGCGATATTGGGCGTCCCGGCCTCGAACTTGTAGGGCAGGTCGTTCCAGCTGGAGCCGGCAAAACTGACCTGGCGGATCATGTCGCCGCCGCCCTGGTAGGGCGGCATGGCTTCGAGGAGATCGGCCCGGGCATAAAGCACGCCGATACCGGTCGGGCCATAGAGCTTGTGGCCGGAGAAGGCATAGAAGTCGCAATCCAGCGCCGCCACATCGACCGGCATGTGGGCCACGGCCTGGGCGCCATCGACCAGCACCACGGCACCGGCCCGGTGCGCCATGTCCACCAGCTGGCGCACCGGGTTGATGCTGCCCAGGGCGTTGGACATCTGGGCGAGGGCGACCAGCCGGGTGCGCGGGCCGAGCAAGTCGGCGAATTGCGGCACGACGAGCTGGCCGGCGTCGTCGATCGGCGCCACGCGCAGCGTGGCGCCGGTACGCTGGCAGAGCAATTGCCAGGGCACAATGTTGGAGTGGTGCTCCATTTCGCTGAGCAGGATTTCATCGCCCGGCTGCAGGCTTTGGCCGTAGCAAGTCGCCACCAGGTTGATCGCCTCGGTAGTGCCGCGGGTGAAGACGATTTCCTCGCGCCGCCCGGCATGGATCAAATCCCGGACCTTGTCGCGGGCGCCTTCGTAGGCATCCGTGGCTTCCTGGCTCAGGCGATGCACGCCGCGGTGGATATTGGCGTTGTAATGCGCGTAGTAATAAGCCTCGGCTTCGATCACCGAACGGGGCTTCTGGGTAGTGGCGGCGTTGTCGAGATAGACCAGTGGCAGCCCGTGGACCTCGCGTTGCAGGATGGGAAAATCCGCTCGCCGGCCGATCGGGTCGGCGCCGGGCGCACTGCCCGCACCATGGATTTCCCGATTGATCATGCTTGCCATGGCATCTCCTTCACGAACGTGGCAGCTTGTCCTGCAGCAACTCGTCCAGCCTTTCCTGCAAGGGCATGATGTGCACCCGGTCGATCATTTCGCGGGCGAAGGCGCGGGTCAGCAGGGCACGCGCCGAGATTTCGCCGATGCCGCGCGAGCAGAGGTAAAAGATCTGGGCTTCGTCGAGTTGCCCGACCGTCGCGCCATGATTGCATTTGACGTCGTCGGCCCAGATTTCCAGTTGCGGCTTGGTGTCGATCTCGGCATTTTCCGAGAGCAGCAGGTTGTGGTTGGCCTGCACGGCATCGCTGCCCCGGGCGTCGGCATGGACCACGACGCGGCCGTTGAAAACGGCGCGCGAAGCTCCGTTGAGCACGCCCTTGTAGAGTTGCCGGCTGCTGCAGCCAGGCTTCAGGTGATCGATCCGGGTGTGGTGATCGACGTGCTGCCGGCCATCGCTCAGGTAGAGCCCGTCGAGGTCGACGGATGCGCCTTCGGCCGCCAGTTCGACACTGATCCCGACGCGGGCCAGGCGGGCGCCGAAGGACGCCGAGCCGGAAATCAGGCGGCTTTTCTCGCCCAGCACGGCATGGACCGTCGCGACATGGAAGGCGGCCGGGCTTTCCTGCTGCAGCTTGTGGTGTTCGAGGCTGGCGCCCGGCCCGAGCACGATGTCGGTCACCGCATTGGTGAAATAGCTGCTTTCGCCGCTGCCCAGGTGGTGCTCGACGATGCTGGCCGAACTGCCGGCGCCGGCCCGCACTAGGTTGCGCGGCTGGATGGCCAGGTCAGCTTCGCTGGCCACGAACAGCAACTGGATCGGCGCCTTGACGACGGCGCCGGGCGGCAGGCGGATATAAGCACCATCGGCCATGAAAGCGAGATTCAGGTCGGTGAAGGCGGAAGACGATGGCCCGGCCGGCAGCAACGTTTCCAGTTCGCCCGGATGCTGTTCCAGGGCATAAGCCAGGCTGCCGATCACGACGCCGGGCGGCAGGCTGCCGACTTGGCTCAGGCTCGGCTCCAAACGGCCATTGACGAAAACCAGCCGATGGCTGCCGGCCAGCGCGTGACTGCTCACCAGGGCGGCCAGCGTATCCCGGCGGGGCGACGGGAGCAGCTCGAAATTGCCGCTCTCGATGGCGGCCACGCTGGTGTATTTCCAGTCTTCGTCATGCCGGCCGGGAAAACCCTGGCGGGCAAAATGCTCGATCGCCCTCTTGCGGGCCTGGCACAGCCAGCCCAGGTTCTGTCCGGGCAGGATGCCCGAAACCCGTCGGAAGGCGTTCAGGTAACGATCACCGGCCACCGGGTTCATGGCGTCTCGGCTCCGCCGTAACCGGTGCGCTCCAGCTCCTTCGCCAGTTCCGGGCCGCCGGAACGGGCAATCCGGCCGTCGGCCAGGACATGCACCCGGTCCGGCAGCACGTAGTCGAGCAGGCGCTGGTGATGCGTGACCAGCAGCATCGCCCGCTGCGCCTGGCGCAAGCCGTTGATGCCGCTGGCGACGACCTTGAAGGCATCGATATCGAGTCCGGAATCGCTTTCGTCGAGCAGGGCGAGAGTCGGTTCGAGCAGCGCCAGCTGCAGGATTTCGTTGCGTTTCTTCTCGCCGCCGGAAAAACCTTCATTGACCGGGCGGTAAAGGAGGCTTTCGTCCATGTCGAGAAGTTTCAGCTTGCTTCGGATCAGGGCCAGGAAGTCGATGGCATCGAGTTCCGGCTGGCCGCGATGCTGGCGCACGGCATTGAGCGCAGCCTTGAGGAAATAGACATTGGCCAGGCCGGGAATCTCGACCGGGTACTGGAAGCCGAGAAAAACTCCGGCTCTGGCTCGCTCCTCGGGCGTCAGGGCGAGCAGGTCGCGGCCCTGGTAATGGACTTCTCCACCCTCGACGACATAGCCGGCGCGCCCGGCCAGCACATGGACCAGCGTGCTTTTCCCGGAACCGTTGGGCCCCATGATGGCATGCACTTCACCGGCCTTGATGACGAGATTCACCCCTTTCAGGATGGCCTGACCATCGACGCTGACCTGCAGGTTGCGGATATCGAGCATGGCTAACCGACGCTGCCTTCCAGGCTGACGCCCAGCAGCTTCTGCGCCTCGGCGGCGAATTCCATCGGCAGTTCCTGGAATACTTCCCGGCAGAAACCATTGACGATCAGCGACACGGCATCTTCCGCCGACAGGCCGCGGCTTTGGCAGTAGAAAAGCTGTTCCTCGCCGATCCGCGAGGTGGTTGCTTCATGCTCGACCCGAGCCGACGGCTGTTTGACCTCGATGTAGGGAAACGTGTGGGCGGCGCACTGGTCGCCGAGCAGCAGCGAATCGCACTGGCTGAAGTTGCGGGCGCCGACCGCACTTTTCGCCACCCGCACCAGACCGCGGTAGGCGTTGTGGCCATGGCCGGCCGAAATACCCTTGGAAAGAATGGTGCTGCGCGTGTTCTTCCCGAGGTGGATCATCTTGGTGCCGGTATCGGCCTGCTGGTAATTATTGGTCAACGCCACCGAATGAAATTCGCCCTGGGCGTTGTCGCCCTTGAGGATCACGCTCGGGTACTTCCAGGTGATGGCCGAACCGGTCTCGACCTGGGTCCAGGAAATCCGCGAATTGTCGCCCCGGCATTCGCCGCGCTTGGTGACGAAATTGTAGATGCCGCCTTTGCCTTCCTTGTCGCCGGGATACCAGTTCTGCACCGTCGCGTAGCGTATCTGCGCCCCTTCCAGCGCGACCAGCTCGACCACCGCGGCATGCAGCTGGTTTTCGTCGCGCATCGGCGCCGTGCAGCCTTCGAGGTAACTGACGTAGCTGTCGCGGTCGGCGATGATCAGGGTGCGCTCGAACTGCCCGGTATTGACGGCGTTGATGCGGAAATAGGTCGACAACTCCATCGGGCAATGCACGCCGGGCGGAATGTAGCAGAAGGACCCGTCGGAAAACACCGCCGAATTGAGGCTGGCGAAATAGTTGTCGGTATGGGGCACGACCGAACCGAGGTACTGGCGAACCAAGTCGGGATGTTGGCGAACTGCCTCGGAAAAGGAACAAAAAATGATGCCCAGTTCGGCCAGTTTGTCCTTGAAGGTGGTGGCCACCGAAATGCTGTCGAATACAGCATCGACGGCGACCCCGGCGAGGATTTCCCTTTCCTGCAGAGGCACGCCGAGCTTTTCATAGGTGCGCAGCAATTCGGGATCGACTTCGGCCAGGCTTTTCGGGCGGGACTTGGGTGCCGAGTAATAACTGATGCGCTGGTAATCGATGGGCGGGTGGTGGATGGTGGACCACTTCGGTTCCCGCATGTCGAGCCAGTAGCGATAGGCCTGCAGCCGCCATTCCAGCATGAACGCGGGCTCTTCCTTCTTGGCCGAGATGAGGCGGATCACCGCCTCGTTCAGCCCTTCCGGTACGAAATCGGTTTCCAGGTCGGTGGAAAAGCCATGCTGGTAAGCCTGGCTGATCAGCTCGTCGAGTTTCGGATGCTCGGTGACCATGCTTGCTCCTTCCCCCGGGCAATCCGCGTTTTCACTGGCACCCCGGTCAGCCATAGGACAAATGGCGCACCCCGTTGTTCCGGCTAGTGCTTCCCGGCTTGCCGCAACAAGCGTGCAGCGTCGTTGTTTATCCCGGCTTCAGACGGGCTGCCCGGCTGGGCCTTGGGCAGTCGCTGGCGCTCATCGCGCGGTCAAGCGCTGTTCAACCGAAAACAAGGTTGAACCGCAGAGACCCAGAGATATGGAGGGAAAACCAAGCCTTGAGAGAAATATTCGGCTCACTTTCCGGGAGGACGCCCGCCAACGATATCGACCTTAGTCTCCCGGGCTTTCTCGGCGTCTCGGCAACAAGGTTTTTGCGGCTCAATTCCCCTGGCGGTCGGCCAGCATGCGCTGGGCCAGTTCGAGCAGCTGGTCGGCGCTCGGTTCGCCCCAGGTTTCGCGGGACAGCCAGCGAAAGAAAGCGGCCTGTGCCAGCTTGGTTGCCTTGGCGTTGAGGCGCAGGCTGGGTACCGGCTGCCCGCCGTTGTAACTTTCGATCAGCGCCATCTGTTCGCCGGCATCGAGTTCGTTGAAGTAATCCTCGGCCTCCGCCGTTTGTTGCGCGGCGTAGATTTCCTTGATGTCCATGGCCGGCGCCGGCCGCTGGCGAACCACTTCCTTGCCGGCCGCCGCGCCGTCGCCGACGGCATAACCGTTATTAAGGGCCTGCCGGAAATAGGCCGCCGGATTTTGTAGTTTGGCCATTTGCGGATCGGCCATGCGCCGCCGGATGTAATCGAGGGCGTTCCGTATCTGCTCCTGGCCGTTGGCCGCAGCGAGCTTCCTGGCCTCCGAGCGGGGCACGCCGATGGCGAGCATTTCACCGACCAGTTCGGCCGACTGGCCGTCCGTCGCCAGCGCTTCCGGCTTGGCCTTGCGGTCGATATTGAAGCGGATGGTCGCCACCCGCTTGCCTATCCTTTCCTCGACCAGGCCGATCATGTGATTCGACTCATGGTTGATTTCGGTGATCGCCGGATTGACCACCTTCGACTTGAAATACTTGTATTCCTGGTAACTGATGTTGTCCGGCGATTCGCCGAGCACCATGTCGCGGAAGATCCGCCACTCGACTTCGGCGGTACGGCCGATGCGCTCGAAGCGCACGCAGAATTCCCAGATCGCCAGCGATGAGGCCCGCCGGAAACGGCGGACGACGTTCATGTCGATCATCGCGTAGATTTCCGGATTGATCATCCGCTCGCGCATTTGTGAGCTTATTTGGTAGCGGATGGCGTCGCTGCGGATTTCGATTTCCGGAAAGAGTACCGACGCTTTCCATTGCACCCGCTTGTCGAGCGGGGCGATGACGTCCCATTCGAAGACGACGCGCATCAGGGCTTCGGCCGATTCCTTCAGATACTGGCGATTGTTGGAATCGAAACCGATGTTCTCGGACAGTTTCTTGATGCTCAATTCCCACCAGCCATCGGCGTCCGGCTGGTGTTCGATGGCATGCTTCAGCCAGGCATTGCCGAGCTTGCGGTGGAGCAGGCTCAGTGGCGACTTCGGTTTGCTATGCACCACCTGGACGGCCTTCTTGAAGGCATCCGGCGTTTCAGCGGCGCAGAAAAGGGAAAGCTGCCCTGCGGATATGGTTCTGGTTCGGCTCATCTGGCGGGCTCGCGTTATCGGCTTTCGGGTTGGGACTATCCGGACGATCGGTCCGTTCTGCTCGTCTTCGTGGTTGTGTTCTTTACTGATTCACTTTCTTTTTTAAACAACTTTGTTGTCGCCACGATCCATATGGCACAAGGGTCTCCGCACTCTCCGGTGATCGGCTATGGGATGGCCGGTGGACATCCGTGGTCGCCCGGGTTGCCGGTTATGGCTGCAAGGTCGCCACCGATAGGACGCCGGGTTGCCGGATATGGGCCAAAGGTCACCGCTTATGGGATTTTTCATAGGTCACCGTTTGTGGGAAAAAAATTACCGAAAACTGCCTTTTGGATCGAAGCCGGCCCCTCTCTCCCTACCCATACGGGGGTTTTACCCAAAAATATCCCATAAGTGGTCACGTATATTGTCCGTCTCGATCGATGTTCCTTGCGTCCCGGATATGGCGGTTTACCGGACACAGGATGGGGGCATGTATTGTCCGGAATCGCCCCCCGTGAATCTGTCGGCCGGCTGCCGGATCGGCGTCGGTATTCCGGCGCCGGCCGGCCGGATTTCTCCTACGCGCCTCTTCCGGCTGGCGAAAGTCCCGCCGCCCGGCGCCGGAATACCGACTGCGGCCGGGTTGTCGTCCGACAGAATGGGGCAGCGCCGGCCCGCATAATAAAGACGCCAAGCAACGCCTGCTTGGCGCGCCAAGCCGTCTCCGGCCGGACCAAGGCAAGCCGGTGTGCTTGCCCCGGAAGGGCAACCTGGACATGAGATCGATGACACACCGGCTTATCCGTCACCCCGCGCATTACCGCAAGACGATGATCGTCGCCGTGGCTGTCCTCGTTCTCTGCGGCCTGATCGGCATCGCGCTGGACTGGCGCGATCTCCATGTCCGCAAGAACGACTTGCAGAATGCCGCGGACGCTGCCGCAGCCGCCGGTGCCCGTCGGCTCGACGACGGGGTTGCCGGCCTGCAGGCGGCGCTGGCCAGCGCCCTGCAAAACGCCGCCGGCCGCGACGGCGAAATCCTGGTCCGCTTTGGGACGACGCCGGACGGTCCGTGGTCCGAACTGGCGACCGCCGTCCGCGATCCGGCCGCCATGCGCTTCATCCGGGTCGATATCGTCGCCCGGGGACGCGCCTGGCGACCGGCCTGGCTGTTCCCCCAGTTCAATGTCGCGCCGGTCAGCAGTTCGGCGGCGGCGACGGCGGTTGCGGCCGCCGGCGAGGCAGCGCCAAACGCTACCGATACCGGCCCGCAAGGCAGGCAATGACAGGTGTAGGTCAATTCCTACGCAGGTTGTCGGGTTTTCCGATGGTATCCCGGTGGCAACTCTATATATTGGCAATTGCTGCAGGTGCACAATTCACAGACCGGCAGCATGAATTTCTGAATCCGGTGCGCTTGAAGGGCAAGGGATCAACGCAAGGTTCCCGAAGCCGCCTCATGTCGCGAGGGTAAAGGAAAAAAATCGCACGCTTGTTGCGGAGACGAACTCGATTCGGCCCCCGTAATGCAAAACACAAAACTTCAGGAGCCATACAAATGCTACAGATCGAACAACTCAAGTCCATCTCTGAAACCGGCCGCAACGCCACCCGCCGCCTGACCGAAGTCGGTCTCGACGGCCAGGAGAAGATGGTTCGCGTCAACCTCGATGCCATCCAGGAATTCATCAACACCAGCAACGAAGGCCTGAAGGACAGCTATTCCGACCTGGCCCATGGCCACCCGGTTGAAGCCTGGCCGAAAGTCATCATGGGCAGCATCCAGCGCAGCACGGCGCTCAATCTCAACCTGATCGACATCAGCCGCCGCCTGCAGCAGGAAATGGCCAGCACCGTCGACGAGCATCTGCGCGCCCTGCGCGATGGCACCATCGATGCCATCGAACAATGTGTCGCGGTGGCCCGCAATCCGCAGGGCGGCCGGCGCAGCAAGAGCAAGGAAGTGATGCAGGAGCCGAAACAGTCCTGAGTGGCGGATCGCCTGCCCACGGCCATTCGCCGTGGGCCCGGTTTCCGGCAAACTGCTTCGGCAACCACGCTCGCCCTGGCAACGACGGGATGGCTTCGGCCGCTCCAGAATACCCATTCCGGTTATCTCTTCGTTTTATCGCCTGTTCCATTAGAATGTAGGAATGTAAATTTACGCACTCCGCTTCACGATTCGCCAACAGGGGTGCCACCGGACAGCTTATGCAGAAAATACTCATCGCAGACGATCATGCGGTTGTACGCGGCGGAATACGCAAATTCCTCGAGTCCACCAAGCAGGTCGAAATCGTCGAGGAGGCAGCCACCGGCGCCGAAACGCTGGCACTGGTCCGCAAAAGCGACTGGAGTGTCGTATTGCTCGACATTTCCCTGCCCGACCTCGATGGACTGGAAGTGCTGAAGCGGATCAAGCGCGAACGCCCGGCGCTGCCAGTGCTCATTTTCAGCATGTATCCGGAAGACGACTTCGCGCTGCCGGCCTTCGACGCCGGTGCTTCCGGCTATCTCAGCAAGAGCAGCCCGCCCGCCCAGATATTGCTGGCCATCCAGACCGTCGCCGGCGGCGCCTCCTATGTCAGCCCCGCGCTGACCGAACGCCTGCTCGCCGGCAACATGTCGGCCGGCAAGCGCCAGCTCCATGAAGCCTTGTCACGCCGCGAAATGGAAGTGCTGCTGATGCTGAGCAAGGGCATTCCGTTGACCAAGATCGGCCAGCAACTCTTCCTCAGCGTCAAGACGGTCAGCACTTACCGCAGCCGCGTCCTGGAAAAACTCAGCGTCACCTCCAACGCCGAACTGACCCGTTACGTGCTCGAGCACAAGCTGGGTTGATGCCCCCGCAGGCCCCGCCCGGGGTCTAGGAAAACGCTGTCACGGCGCGCCCCGCGATCCGACATGGATCGCCCCCTGCCCCGACAGATTCGGTCAGGGGAAATCCCGATAATTCACTGTATTGCAATCTCGATCGAGAGCGCAGGCGTGCCCTCGGCGTCCTGCCGGGGTCCGTCTCCAGGGGACGACATGGAACAGCACATAGCGGACGGTTTGGGCCATGTTCTCGACAGCAAGCTGCTGCGGGGAGATGCCGATCCGAAACAGATCGAACAGGCGAAAAACGAATGGGAGTCGGCCGTCGACCTGATGCCGCAGATATTCTGCGTCCTCGATGCCGACGGCCATATCCTGCGGCTCAACCGGACGGTCGAGGAATGGGGCCTGAATAGCGTCGAGGCCGCCTGCGGCCTGAGCCTGCATCAATTGCTGCATCCCGGTTGCAGTGATGCCAACTGCGAACTCGGCCGCTTCTGGCCGCAAGCCATGCCCGAATTGCGCCAGGGTCGCCGGGCCACCCATCTGCTGGTCGATTCCCGGCTCGACTGTTATATCGAAATTGCCGTCCGGCCTTCGCGCCGGACGGTGGAGCGGGCATGGCGGGAAAAACAGGTCTTCGCCATCGCCCTGATCGACGACGTCAGCGAATTCAAGCAGGCCGAAATGCGGGCCGAACGCCAGAAGGAGGAACTCGCTGCCCGGCTCCGCCAAGGCAACGAGGAACTCAAGGAGGCTTACGAGCAACTCCGCGAATTGTCGGCGCAACTGGTCAATATCCAGGAGCAGGAACGGCAGCGGATCGCCGCGGAACTCCACGACGGCATCGGGCAGAGCCTAAGTATCATCAAGTTCGGCATCGAGGATGCCGTGCACAGCCTGCCTGCGGAGACGCCGGCCGTCAGCCGGGAAATGCTGCAGGCGCTTGGCGTCAAGGCCAAGGATGCGATCGACGAAGTACGGCAGATCACCCTCGACCTGCGCCCGTCGATTCTCGACGATTTCGGCATCATCGCGACGATTGCCTGGCTAATCCGGGAATTCCGCTGGTTCTACCGCGATATTTGCGTCGAGCCGGAAATCACCGTCGATGAAGCGGCCATCCCGGATGCCCTGAAGACCACCATCTACCGCATCCTGCAGGAGGCGATGAACAATATCGCGAAACATGCGCCGATCGCCCGCGTCGCCATCCGTTTGGGCATCCGGCAGGGCCGCCTCGAACTGGCCATCGAGGATTCCGGCAACGGTTTCGATGTCACGCAGGTGATGGCGCGCAGCGGTGCCGACAAGGGTTACGGCCTGATCAGCATGCGCGATCGCGCCCTGCTGTCGGGTGGAAATTTCAGCATCGATTCGCTGGCCGGTACGGGCACGCTCATTCAGGTGAGCTGGCCGGTGCCTGAATGACCCGTCCCGGTAACCCCTTCACGGTATCAATGGAGAAAGAAATGAGCGAAAAACGACGCCTGGTGATTGTCGAAGACCATGCCCTTTTGCGCGCCGGCTTGCGGGCCTTGCTCGACCGCGACCCCGACAGCGAAGTGGTCGGCGAAGCGGATAACGGCAAGGATGCGATCAGGATCATCGGCGCCCTGTCCCCGCATCTGGTGCTGATGGATATCACCATGCCCGGCACCAACGGCATCGCGGCCATTTGCGAACTCAAGCGCCGCTATCCGGCCATCAAGATACTGGTGCTGACCATCCACAAGACCGATGAGTACATCCAGGAGGCGCTGAATGCCGGGGCCGACGGCTACATCCTCAAAGGCACGACGCACGAGGAACTGGCGCTGGCCATACGGACCATCCTGGGCGGCAAATCCTACCTCACCGCCGAGGTCTCCGAACGCGTCATCAACGGCTATCTCGAAGGAGCCAGGCCGGGCAGCCGGGCCGGCGCCTGGCAGCGCCTGACCCAGCGCGAACGCCAGGTGCTCAAGCTGATCGCCGAAGGCCACCCCAACAAGTCGATTGCCGAATATCTGTGCCTGAGCGTCAAGACGGTCGAGAAACACCGCTCCAACCTGATGGGCAAGCTGGACATCCACAATGCCTCGACGCTGACCGGCTTTGCCATTGAAAAAGGCTTGCTGCCCGGTTTCGGCAATCACGACCCCTTGCTGACGGCCGGTTCCGGCCTTCCGGGGAACGTTTGAGCATGGCCGCCCTCCAAAAGGAAGAAAAGTCGCGGTAGCGGGCGGTGGCGCCGTGGACCGGCAGCGGGCAGACGTGAGCCATTAAGACCGCAGGCCCGCTAGCGATGATCACCGAGCACGATGATCACACTGCCGGACAGCAGCCACGCCCGTCGACCAGAATCAGGAGTTTTCATGGATATTCCTGTTTTCCCGCACCAGAATCAATTGCTTGCCAGATTGCCGGGGCCCGATCTGGAACGCCTGATTCCCAACCTGGAACTGGTCTGGATGCCGCAAGGCAAGGTGCTGCATGAATCGGGCGATCGTCTGCATTACGTCTATTTTCCGACCACGGCCATCATTTCCCTGCTTTATGTCGTCGAGGATGGCGGTTCCGCCGAAGTGGCCGTCATCGGCAACGACGGCATCATCGGCATTGCCCTGTTCATGGGCGGCGAAACCATGCCGAACCGGGCGATGGTGCTCAGCGCCGGCTATGCCTACCGGCTTTACCGGCCGCTCCTGCTGCACGAATTCAACCGTTTCGGCGGCCGGCGCAGCGGCGCCTTCAACCGGCTGCTGCTGCGCTACACGCAGGCCCTGGTCACCCAGATGGCGCAGACCGCAGTGTGCAACCGGCATCATTCGGTCGCCCAGCAACTGTGTCGCTGGCTGCTGCTGAACATCGACCGGCTGCCGTCCAACCAGTTGATGATGACCCAGGAAATGATCGCCAACATGCTCGGCGTCCGCCGCGAGGGCATCACCGAAGCCGCCGGGAAACTGCAGGCGGCCGGCCTGATCCGCTACAACCGCGGGCGCATCACCATCCTCGCCCGCGCCGGCCTGGAAGCCCGCGCCTGCGAGTGTTACCAGGTGGTCAGGAACGAATACGAGCGCCTGCTGCCGCGCTGCGCTCCGGAATCGGCCCAGGAGAGCGGCGGCGCGTTGCCGCACCTGCCGGGTGCGTTTTATGGGAATCGACCGGCCAGCCCGGGTGAGGGCGGCCAGCCGAGAACCGGTAACGCCTGGATCGAATGAAGAAAACTGCGAGGAGAAACGCTCATGAAACGCACGGCATCAGCCACCTGGAGCGGCCCCATCAAGGGCGGGCAGGGCAGTATTTCCACCGCCAGCGGCGTTCTCGCCGATACGCCCTACGGTTTCCAGACCCGCTTTGAAAACCAGCCCGGCACCAATCCCGAGGAATTGATCGGCGCCGCCCATGCCGGCTGCTTCACCATGGCGCTGGCCGCCCAACTGGGCGAGGCCGGCCTGCGGCCGGAACGCCTGATGACGACGGCGACGGTCAGCCTGGACAAGGTTGGCGACGGCTATTCGATCAGTGCCGTTCATCTCGACCTGGTAGCCAGGGTTCCCGGCGCCAGCCGGCAGGATTTCATGAAACGGGCCGAACAGGCCAAGACCGGGTGCCCGGTTTCGAAACTGTTCAACACCAGTATCACGCTGGACGCCAAACTCGAAGAGTGAGCGACGCATACGCCGGCGACTTTTCCGGAGGAGATCCGCAGCCGGAACCCGGAGCGCAACGGGCGGACTCCTGAAGCATCGACTAGCCACACGCCGGCGGGGGATAAGGCATGGCGAACTACAGCTTACGGACGGTCTGGCACATCGAGGCACCGCTGGCCGTGGTCTATTCGGCGATCAGCGAGCCGCTGCGCTGGCCGGAGTGGTGGCCGGAGGCCCGGCTAATCCGCCAACGCCAGGCGGGAAACGCTGACGGCGTCGGCCGGCTGTTGCAATGCACCTGGCAGGGACGCCTCCCCTATCGCCTGAATTTCGATCTGCTGACCACCCGCCTGCAACCCGAAGTCGTCGTCGAGGGCAGGGTCAGTGGCGACCTGGAAGGCTGCGGCCAGTGCCGTTTCACACAATCCGGCACGGTCACCGTCGTCGAACATGACTGGCAGGTACACACCACGCGGCGCTGGATGAATCTGCTGGCGCCCGCCGTCAGTTTCCTCTTCAAGCATAACCACGCCGCAGTCATGAAGCGGGGCGGGGAAGGGCTGGCGGCCTTGCTCGGTGTGCGGCTGCTGGCGTTCGAGCACGGCGACCTGCATCCCAGGCAGGTTGGGGCAATCGATAACTGGATCGCGGCAGCCGGGGCCGGCGTGCTGGCCGGCATCGTCGCGACGCTGGCGCAACTGGTCTTGTGGTGGCTGACGGGAACGCCGCTGCCGCAAATGCTTTACCGGGATGCCCGCCTGACGGCGGCGATGCTGCTCGGCCCGGGCGTCCTGCCGCCCCCCGAAACCTTCGAATGGACCGTGATGGGCCTCGCCACGCTGATCCATTTCGCGCTCTCCATCGCCTACGGACTGCTCCTGGCCCCTGTCATCCGGCACTCTTCCACCGGGTCGGGGCTGCTGCTCGGCGGGCTTTACGGCATGCTGATCTACGGCATCAATCTTTATGGAATGACCGGATTCTTTCCCTGGTTCGCCGTCGCCCGCGACTGGATCACCGTGTTGGCGCATCTCGTTTTCGGGGTCGTCGTGGCGGCGGCCTATCCGGCCTTGCGCCCGGCGGTCCCTGTCTCGCCTGGCCGAATGTAATCAGATCGTACCGTCCGCCAGCCAACCGGATTATTGCCACGGCATGGTCCAAATGAAAAAATGCTTGCGGACAGACAAGACAATTCGTGTCGGCGGCAAGGACACTGTCCTGACCACCCGTGGAGAGATCTGCCCCGACCATCCGACTTGATACCGTATCCTGCACAGCGCGGGAGTCCGCACCGGAAAGCCATGAATGAGCAAGCCTGATGAGCGCTTCGAGGTCCTTGATGGTTGGCGTGGCCTCAGCATAATTTGTGTTCTGGCCACCCATCTTCTGCCCCTTGGCCCGAAAGCATGGCAATTGAACCTGACCTTCGGTCCGCTGGGCATGGCCTTGTTTTTTTGCTTGTCGGGTTTCCTGATCACCAACTTCCTGTTGCGACAACCCAGCATTTCCGACTTCCTGATCCGCCGCATTGCACGAATCGTTCCTCTGGCATGGATTTGCATCGCCATCTCGCTGTTCTGGATAGGCGCTTCTTCCGACGTCTGGCTGGCCCATCTTTTTTTCTACGCCAATTGGCCACCGATACCCCTGACTGATCTGACTTTCCATTTCTGGAGCCTGTGCCTCGAAATGCAGTTCTACATCGGTATCGCCCTGCTTTACTGGATACTGAAGGAACGAGGCTTGCTGCTTCTCCCTCTTTTCTGCATCGGATTTACCGCTTTCCGGATCGTCGACGGCGTTCATGTTGCCATCGACACCTATTACCGGATCGACGAAATACTCGCCGGCTCGACTTTGGCGTTAATCGTCAATAATCAATTCGGCAAATTCCTGCCCAAGCTGATCGGAAATTCCAGTTTCCCAATCTTGCTCGTCCTCTTCGTCGCGTCCTGTCACCCGGCCAGCGGCGCCTTGAACTATGCCCGCCCCTATTTGGCGGCTGCCCTGGTCGGCTGGACGCTGCTCAACCCGGGGTCAGCCTTCTCCCGATGGCATGGGCAGCGCGTCCTGGCCTACCTGGCCACGATTTCATTCGCCCTCTACGTGCTTCATCCGCTCCTCGCCTATTCCTGGCTCGGGCAAGGCGATCTTTTCGAGAAATATGCCAAGCGCCCGCTCCTTTTCATGGTGCTGTTCCTGCTCGCCCATGTTTCGACCTTCCAGTTCGAGCGGCGCTGCATTTCCCTGGGCAAGCTTTGCTCGGCCTCAGTGCTTCCCCGCTTGGGCAAAGCGGCGAAAGCCGGCGCTTTGAGCCAATAACCGCGGCATTAAACCGATCACCCAAGCGGCGGGCCGGCGCACTTTGATGGCGGTCGCCCCGTCAGTCTGGTAGTCGGCGTGATGGTGTATTCCGATCTCAATAGGCGGGCTTGGTGGGCGGGCCGGTGTTGGTGGAGCTATTCAACTGGCCGCGGATTTCGCCGTCCGGATGCTGGTTGCTATGGACATTGACATAGAGCATACCGGCCTGGTAACTGGCGTATTGCGCATCGGTCAGCCGGGTGGCGGCCGGTACGTCGAAATTGTCGCTGGCCGTCTTGTTCAGGGTAATGATCGGTGGGCCGTTCTTGCCGACGGCGCCCTCATGGATATGCGCGACGCTAGGTGAAAAGCCGGAAACCTTGATGTTGCCGCTGATCGAGTGATCCGGTTTGACCGTGAACAGCCCCGTCCCCGCTCCCGTGCCGCTGACCGGGGGCACTTCGGCGGCACCGCTCAGGGATATCGACATCGAGTGCTGGGCAAATGCCGGCAGAGCGGCCAGTATCAGCAGGCCCAGCATGGCGGCCCAGTGGCCGCGCAGTTCGTGCATCGCTTCGATCATGGTGCTGGCTCCTTGAAAAACGGCGGGCCACGGTGCCGTTCTCAGGCAACGACGACACAGTTCTTTCCCAATTGCTTGGCCCGATAGCAGGCGCCATCGGCGCGCCGGATAAAGGTCGTCGATTTTTCGTATTGCTGGTAACAGGTCACGCCAATGCTGACCGACGAATGGGTCGTTATCTCCGGCCGGGGCATCAGTGCCAGGTCGGCGAATGCCGCACACAAGCGCTCGGCGGCCTGGCGGGCATTTTCGAGATCGGTTTCGGGGAGCAGGACGGCGAATTCCTCGCCGCCCAGGCGGTAGGCGCTGTCCCCCGAGCGGGGGCCGATACGGATTACTTCGGCCAGTTTCTTGAGGACCTGGTCGCCTTCGAGATGGCCATAGGCATCGTTGTACTGCTTGAAGTTATCGACATCGAGCATCATCAGCGACAAGGGGTGGGCATAGCGGATGGCGCGGTCGATTTCCGATTTCAGGCGATCATAGAAATGCCGCGAATTGAAGAGGCCGGTCAGGTTGTCGGTAATGCTCAGGTGCCGGTAGTGGGCTTCGCTCTCCTTCAGCAGATTCTCGGCCTGGTGGCGGGCGGTGAAGTCCTGGAAAGTCTCGACCGTGCCGATCAGGCTTTTCCGGGCGTCATAGAGGGGCGCCGCCGTGAAATAGATCCAGGCGCCGGATTCGCCGAGCCGCGGGAAGAAATCCTCGCCTTCGTAGCCGCCCTCGATCAGGGTCGATTTATGGACTTTTCCGGCGTAATTGCTTTGCAACTCGAGTTGATCGGCGCCGTCCAGGATCAGGTCGGCGAGCAGCGGGCGCGGTTCGGCGTAGAAGGGCTGCCAGTGATCGCGGGTGCCGACCATCCGGGCCGCCGGAATCCCGGTCAGGGCTTCGCAGGCCTTGTTCCAGTGCATCACGACATGGTGGTGATCGAGCACGAAGGAAGCGACCGTACTGCCCTCGACGACCTGGTAAAGTCGAACGAACTCATCGGGCGACGGGGCAAGGGGCGTGCTCGCCGAGGCCTGCTTGATTTCCTCGAGCAGGGCCTGGACTTCATGGCTGTCCGGCCGGAAACTCAGCGCTTGCGGGCTTTCTCCGGGAGGCGGGAGATGCGCCGTGCCGAGCAGCCCGGTCGACACTTCGGGGCAGAAATAGACCTGGTTCTGGCTGACGCTGTGGATGGCGCTTTGCAATTCCTCCGGCGCCTCGCTCTTGGTCACGTAGCCGCGGGCGCCGGCATTGAGCATTTCCAGGACGTAATGCCGGTCGGGGTAGGCCGACAGGCCGATGATCTTGACCTCGGGCTGGCAGGCGAGCAGTTGGCGGGTGGCTTCGATGCCGTTGAGGTGGGGCATCATGATATCCATGCAAACCACGTCCGGACGGGTGCGGTTGGCGGACTCGACCACTTCCTCGCCATCGCCGACCGTCGCCACGACCTGCAGTTCCGGATCAAGATCGAGCATGCAGCGCAGGGATTCGCGGAATATCTTGTGGTCGTCGGCAATCAGGACGCGGACTACCATCAGGTTTCCAGCGCGGCAAAGGATGGCGGGCAGGGCAGACCGAGCGCCAGTTCGATGGCCGGCGAAGCGCCAACGATGCGCACTTCGCGATTGGCCACCCGACGCAGCAGGATCAGGAGATGCCTGCCGTAACGGTCGATTTCGACCACGCGGGAAAGATCGACTTCGAGACGCCGACAATGGCGCAGGGCATCGATCAGGTCGTTGTCGAATTCCGGGCAGTCGGCCAGGCGCAGGCGGCCGGCGAAACTGAGGTGCAACACGCCATCGCCGCCGCTCGGGCGCGAAGCGAGAGGCCGGTGCGACATGCGATAAGCCACGGGCTCGATGGATGACATGATTTTTCTCCGGCCACATCCGGGAGGCGTCGGTTGCCCAGGAAAGGAGAATTCACATGCGGGCCCGCGAATACGGAATCGACGCTGGTATTGTCGAAAAAACAGCCGGCCGCGTCTGTCGGTGGGTGCTGCTCTTGGGCCGGAATTACGGTCGCCGCCAGTCAGCCCATTCCTACTCTTTCGTCATTGCCGCCCGAGGCCGGCAGATGGCCAGGGCTAGCCCGAAGTCAACCCGTTGCGGATGGCGAATTTGGTGAGGTCGGCAATACTGTGCAGATCGAGCTTGCGCATGATGTTGCGGCGATGCACTTCGACGGTGGACGCCGCCATGGTCAGGTGGCCGGCGATCTGCACCGAGGTATGGCCTTCGGCAACCAGTTGCAGGACCTGGCGCTCGCGCGAACTCAGGCGGTTGGCCGCGGGGACGCCCGGCGCCTCGCTGCGGCTGGGAAAGGCGCCGGCCATCGCCGATGCCGCATCTGGACAAAGGAATTGCTGCCCTTGCAGCACGGCCCGGATGGCCAGCATCAGCTGGCTGCCGGCGGCGGCCTTGGTGATGTAGCCGAGGGCGCCGGCATTGAGCATTTCGCTGATGTAACGCTGGTCGGAAAAAGCCGAGAGGCCAATGACGCGGATTTCCGGGCGGGCGGCGAGCAGGCGTCGCGTCGTTTCGATGCCGTTCATGCCGGGCATGCTGATATCCATGCAGACGACGTCAGGCCGCATCTCCTGCGCCAGATCGACGACCAGCAGACCATCCCCGGTCTGGGCGACGACCTCGATGTCGACCTCCTTTTCCAGCATGACGCGCAATGCATCGCGGAACAATTGATGATCGTCGGCCAGCAGAACGCGGATCACAGCAGTCTCGACCACCATGCCCTTACCCTCGTTGCCGCGAGTCGGGAAAGCGCAGGTTGTCCGGAGCCGTTATCAGCCTAGTGAAATTTGCCATCAATTACCGCCGGATAGAGCGAGGAAAGTTGGGAAGGAAGATGCGACTGCGCCGGCCAGGGGGGCACGGCAGAGTATTATCAGGTATTGACAGTTTATGGACAAATGGCCGTCGACTCCAGCAGAGAAGCGCTCCGAAGATCAAATTTCGACCCGGATCGAAGTGCCTTGGCCCGGTTTGGCATCGATGAAGAAGCGGCCGCCGGCAAATTCCGTCATTTCCCGCATGTTGAGCAGGCCGAGGCCGACCTTGCCGTTCCGGCCCAGTTGCTCGGGATCGAAGCCGTTGCCGTCGTCACCGATGGCGAGGCGGATCGTCCCGTCGCCGTCTTCGAGCCGTACTTCGACCTGCCGGGCCTGCGCATGCTTGGCACAGTTGGTCAGCGCTTCCTGGGCGATGCGAAAGAGCAGGGTTTCCACTTCCGGCGACGGTCGGCCGGAAAAATGGTCGCTTTCGAGATGGGGCGTGATTCCCGTGCGCCGGGCGAACTGGTAGAGGTAGCCTTCCAGCGCCGGGACCAGCCCGGCGTAGTCGAGCAGGGGCGGACGCAGTTCGGTGCTGATTTCCCGGATATTCGCCGAAGTGTCTTCGACCAGCGCCCGGATATCGTCCAGACGCTCGGCCAGGTCGGGGGTTATCTGGTCCCTGCAGGCCAGGTCGATGCTGCTCAGATTGAGTCCGATGGCCGCCAGGTTGGGACTGGTGTAGTCATGCAAGGCGGCCGAAAGGCGCTTCCTCTCTTCCTCCTGCATATTGACCAGGCGCCGCGACAACAGGGTCATGCGGCGAAGGTTTTCTTCCCGCTCGCTCTCGATTTTCTTGCGCTCGGTCATGTTGTAGGTGGTCGAGCGGGTCATCACGAAGCGCCCGGCCTCGTCGTGGATGACTGTCGCATTGATCAGGACGGGAATGATGCTGCCATCCTTGCAGAGCAGATTCTGCTCAAGGTCGTGCAGTCGCCCCTGTTCCATGGTCAGCGGAAAGTTGCGCAGAAAGCTGGGGACTCGGTCGGCTGGCAGCAGGTCGATGAACTTCATCCGGCCGACTACTTCGTCCCGCGTATAACCCAGCCAGCGCAGTTCGGTGTCGTTGATGCGCTGGATGACGCCGTCCTTGTCGAGGGAATGGTAGCCGCAAGGTGCCTGCTGGTAGAGATCCTCGTATTCCCTGGCCGACTGGGCGAGGCGGCTGGCCATCCGGGCCAGCCTGGCCTCGTGCATCTTGTGGTCGCTGACATCCTGGGTGGTGCCGCGCAGGGCGACGGTTTCCTGCTGCGCATTGCGGACGGGAACGATCCACGAGGCATGGAAAGCCGTGCGCCCGCCCGGCAGACGCAGTTCCTGTTCGAGCTGGACACGTTCCCCGGTAACCACCGCCTTGCGTATGCACTGTTCGGTCAGCCGGGCCGAATCGGGCGTGTAATGCAAGGCGCCGACATTGCCGGGAGCGACCGGCCCGAGGAAGGAAAGACGTTCGAAGAGCTGGAACATTTGCGGCGACCACTCGACTTTGCCGCTGACCAGATCGATCTCCCAGTGCCCCAGCCTGGCGATTTCCTCAGCCCGCAGCAACTGTTGCTCGCGACGGCGAAGCGCCGCCTCGGTTTCCTGTTTGGCCGCCTGTTCGGCAAAGTGATGGACGGCGAAGGACAGGCCTTCGGCGATTTCACCGAGCAATTGCTCGGCCTGGCCGTCGAAGGCCTGGGCCTGTTCGCTGTAGGCCGTCAGCACGCCGATCGGCGCGCCATCGCGACTGATCGGCAGCGACACCGCGGCACCGATGCCGCAGCGCGCCGCTTCTTCCTGCCAGGGCTGGAGAATCGGATCGTCAGCAAAATCGTGGCCGAAGCAGGTGCGCTGTTCCCGGAAGGCGATAGCCGAACAGGATGCGCCTTCGGGCGCGTCGGCGGCGATGCTGAAAACCATGCCGGTCAGGCAATCGAAACCGGCGCCCCAGGTATTGGCGATCCGGATCAGCTTGCCGGCCTGGTCGGCCAGCCCGATCCAGGCCAGTTTGAATTTGCCGGCGACGACACAGGCCCGGCAGGTGGTGGCGAACACTTCTTCCAGGCTGGCGGCATGGGCCAGCGCATGATTGAGGGCGGAAAGGGTGGCCGACAGGCTGGACAAGTGCGCAATATGCGCTTCGTTCGACTTGCGTTCGCTAATGTCGCGGACGATCTTGTGCACCTCCATCGTGCCGTCGATTTCGGTAAACACCTCGCTGATCTCGACCGGAAAGACGCTGCCATCCTTGCGCCGGTGGCGCGCTTCGCGCAACAGCGGCAGGGCGCCGTCGGCCGTCGGCGGCAAGCCGCCCGGCGATTCGTCGTCGCCCGCCAGCAGGTCATCCTCGTTGAGCTTGAGCATTTCCTCGCGGCTGTAGCCATAGATACTCAGGCAACGTTCATTGACATCGATGATGCAATGCCGGCCATCGCTGATGATGATGCAATCATTGGCGTAACGGACCAGGATTTCGTAGCGTTTGGCCAGGTGCAATTGCGCCTGGTCGCGGCGATGGCCGGCAATCAGCCGCCGGTGACGGACCGCGAAGAACCAGGCGGCGAGCACCACCAGCATGGTCAGCAGGGCGGTGATGGCAGCCGCTGTCATGCCGTCTGCCGTGCTGCCGACAGGAGGACTGCGGGAAAGCGGAAATTCCGGAAAATGGCCGATTTACGGCCTGCACCAGCCCACAAAGCCCCGGGCAGGATTGCCGTCAGCAGCCGTGACGAACTCTGACGCAGTGCGGCAACTGTCCAGGCTCCGGGAATCCGGAAAGGTGGTGGATGCATGTTCCAGGTCGATGACAATTTTTTGATAAAAAGAAAACTGGACGGCAAATGACCAGCGCGTGCCCGACAGCCGCTCGCGCATGACGGGCCGGGTTGGCCGGCGTGTTGTAGCGAAGCGGGAACGCTATCCACGCCGGGCGGCGCCGGGAATCAATGCGGGAGCATCGACGGGAGTGTATGCGGGCGGATCGGCGCATGAAATACCCATATTCCGGTAGGTTAAACGCTGTCGTCGGCAACCCGCTCCCCCCCTTGAATCGGCGTAGGAAAACACCCACCCGTGCGGGGTTGGGTTCTCACAGATATTCGCCACTGTGCCGACATATCCGGATCGGCGAAGTCCCTAGAATGCATCCATCGCGTGACTGCCCAGGAGAGAGACGCCATGTTGCCCATCGATGATATGAAGAGCCTGTCCGAAACCGGCCATGACGGCGCTGGTCATTTGGCCCGTCTGGCTCTGGCCGGTCAGGAAAAGATGATCGGCCTGAACATCGATGCGCTGCAGGAGCTGATCAAAAAAAGTGGCAGCCAGCTGGAACAGACTCTGGCCGAAGTGGCCGAAATGGATCTGCTGCGAGCCTGGCCTTATCTGCTGAACCGCAACTGGACGATGAGCACCAGCCTCAATCTTTCGGCTTTCGGCATTGCCACTCGCCTGCAGAAGGACTTGGCGGCGACGGCCCAGTTCCAGATGCACGCCGCGCAGTCCGGCATTCTGGAAGAGTTCGACCAATACAGCCGACGCATCGACCAGATCATCGCCGGCGCCGAAGTCGATACGCCTCGCCGACGCAAAGGCTGAGCAGCGGCCGGAGAGCCGCCACAGGAAAGCTGAAGCGCAATACCGCACGCCCCCAACCCCAACCGGGCTCTGCGTCAAATCACAAAAAAAGAGCATCTCCGACCGGGTCATCCGGTAAGGCGATGCTTATTCGATCTGCACCAAAGGAGACCTTCATGGCTTTGCCCAGCATTAACTTCCGGGATGATCGCTGCATCCCCACCTACAGCGGAAGGAATATCTGCCTGCTCGACCCGGAAGCCTCTCAGATCGACCTCGAGGATATCGCCCATGGCCTGGCCTATCAATGCTGCCTGAACGGGCAGACCCGCTATTTCTATTCGCTGGCCCAGCACAGCATGCTGGTCGCCCGGCTGGCGCCGCCCCAGCACCGCCTGGCAGCATTGCTGCATGAGGGCGCCGCCGCCTATCTCGGCGACGCGACGAAAGCCTTGCGCCTGTGGTGGTCGGAATATCCCCTGATCGAGAAAAGAATCATGGCGGCGATCGGTACCCGGTTCTCGGTGTCCGGCTTCGAGGCCAGTCCGATCAAACGGGCCCACCAGATCGCGCAGGCCACCGAGTTGCGCGACCTGTGCAATCCTTCGGCCCCGCCGGTCGCCGCCACAGCGGACCGCTCCGTCCCGGTTCCCCGGCGCATCGAAGCCCTGCCGCCGGAAGAGGCAAAGTACCAATTTACCGAGATGCTGACCGAACTCGTCCGAAAGTCACCGGAGAAATCCGCAGTCTTTCAGGAGAGCGAACGCTGCCTGCTGGCAGATCCGTCGCTCGCCCCCCGACAGGTACAGGCCAGAAAGAGCCCGGGTTCATCGCCGGGCAGCGCGGACCGCGAACGAAGATCACTACGTTCGATTGCGGCAGGGGCTCCGGAAGCCCGGCGTGAAATCAGCCTGTAACACGAGTTGGAGTGCCATCATGATGAATACCTTTCCCGGTCAGGGAGCAGCCCCCCATTTCCTGAAGTTCGAAGGCCCGATGACTTTTGAACACCGCCTGGAACTCGAAGAAACCATCATCGGCGCCATGCGGCGCCACACGCAGCTGGCGGCCGATCTCTCCGGCGTGCGCGAAATCGATCTCTACGGCGTTCATCTGCTCGGCATGCTGCAAAGTGTCGGCGCCGTGGTCGCCTTGTCGCCGACCGTCGAGGAAGCTGCCAAGCGCCTGCTGACTTCCTACCAGGGCACCCGCCTGGGCCGCGCTGCCCGGGCAAGCAACGGTCCGCTCGGCTGACGAACGCTTGTCCCGGCTGGCTGTCTCATGGAATGAAGGAAAACAGCCATGATGACTAGCCAGCGGATACCGGGCGACTTGCGGGAAACAGCTTTCTCGCGGCGGCTTGCCGAACGCCTTCCGGCCGGCAACGGCGCCCTTCATGCGAGATGGCTGGCCAACCGGCAAACCATCGAAGGGAACGGCGCCTTGCTCGACATTTCTTCGGGCGGCATCGCCGCCCGCATGCCCGAAGCGCCGCCGCAGGGGCGTCTGCTCCACGCCAGCCTGTTCCTGAATGCCGGCCTCGATGGTGCGACCGGCGCTATCCAGGCGGACCTTCAGGTTTGTGGTCGGCAGTTGGTTCTTGCCGGGAAAGGCAAGTCGGCAAACTGGATCGTGCATCTCGCCTTCGAGACAGTGCATCCAAGCGATGAAAAACGTATCGCCAAAGCCCTGTCCCTGCTCAAGGCAGGTCACTCCTAGAACGCTTTCCTCCTGACCGGCTGGCCGGCCAGGCCGGAACTGCGGCAGCGTGGAGAATTACTGGGGCGGGTAAGACGGGGTATTCGACTGGCGGTCCGAATGGCCGCCATCACTCGGCGACAGGTGGCTGTCGATATCCTGGCTGCTGTCGGATGACGACGAACTGCGCCGATTGCGACGCTGGCTGCTCGTGCTCGTTGAGGAAGGATCCGTGGCCGAGGGTTCGTTGCTCATCTCCGAACGAACCGGCCCCTGCACCCCGGCACCGGACGGTTCATTGTTGATGGTCTGGTTCATATCCGGCGACTGGCTGGTGCCTTGCGATTGGCTGGTGCCGGATGTCGATTGATCCTGGGTTGTCGAACTCGAACTGCCGGTCGAGGTATCGTTGCGCAGCGACGAATCGCCCCACATCGACTGGCTGAGTTCCAGCTGGGCCGGGGTTTCCTGGTCCGCGGCATGGACTGCCGTCAGGGGGACCAGGGCGCCCGCCATTCCGACGCCGATCAACAGATTGCGACTCGATTTGAAAAACAGAGTTTGCTTCATGGTCTATCTCCTTGGGCTCTCTGCCGCAATCGCCCTGCTGCGCCGCCTTTTCCGTGACGAAAGCGGCCACATGACTTCCTGCTTCAAGGAGGGTCGCGGCTATGAAATACGACCGACCGCGAGAAAACATGGTTCCCGCCATCCGGACCATGGCGGCGGGTACGGCTAATGCCACAGAAGGGTTGGCACTAGTGCCCCGGCGACGGCTTCCCAGGGGGATGCGGTACCGGCTCGGCGGTCGCCAGTTGTTGCGCAGTGGCCGGCGAGGGGCCGGGGGGCATCACGCCGCGCAGCCAGAACATGGCCAGGATGTCGGCAATGAAAGTCCGGTGTTCCGGCGGCGCATTCAGGTACCAGTGATGCAGGTAATCGCGCAGATTGCTGCGCGCATCGGCCGGATCGCGATTGAGATAGGAGAGCATCGCCCAATTTTCGGGATCGGTTGCAAACAGCGGCAGCAGCAGATTGGCGACCACTTCGTTCTTCTGGCGCTGGTAGGGGTCGTGGCGCAGCAGTTCCTCGTTGTCGTCCAGCCACACCGCGAGCGGCGCATTGGCCGGCAACTGGCGATGCCTTTCGTTGATCAGCAACTCGAAGAAGCGATGCAGCCGTTCGGCCTGGGCCGCAAGTTCGGGCGCCGGCGGCGCTTTTTCCCACCGCGTGGCGAGGCTTTGCAAGGTATAGAGCGAGGCCGTTTCGCACAGTGTTTCCTCGAACCACTGGTTGTAGCGGCCGCCTTCCCGGCCGGCATTGCCGTTGTAGTTGGAAAGGATGTGGCACAGCTCATGGGCGAATTCATAGACGTAGAGGTGCCAGTTGGCTTCGCGGGCATGGAGATGGACCAGGTATTCGCCATGCTCGCCGCGCTCGAAGAGCGTGATCGGATTGTGCTCGGTGTGGGTGACCACGATGGGCACGGCCGGCGTCACCGAAAGTTGCGACATCAGTTCGTCGGCCACCGAATAGAGCACGGTCTCGATACTGTCGTTCGACACCTTGCCCCAGCCTCCGCCCTTGACCTGGATGTTCAGGCCGAGCTTGCGGCTGCTCACCTTCTTTTCGGACGGCACGGCATGGCTGGCGGTGCTGTAGAGCAGCGAACAGATTACCGAGGCGATGATCAGCGGCAGCCGCATGGGACAGATTTCTCCTACTTCTCCGCCTCATGGTAGGCCAGGGCGGGGTCGCCAGGCAAGTCGCACCGGCACCGGAGATTTGCGGGAGGATGACGAACGGATCGGCCGGCGCCACCGCTAACGGCTGGCCGTGGCCGGCCGCGTGCCGTCAATAGCCGGCGCCGTCCCTGGCGCCTAGAAGACCTTGGCTTCCCGGCGTGCCGCCTCTTCCCGGCGGCAGCGCATCAATCCCCGCCGACGCGGCGGTGGACGATGAAGCCGCCGGTCAGCAGGGCGCCGAGCAGCAGCAGCCAGCCGGCGGGGTCGGCCGGTGGAATGACCGAAAAACGGTAATCAGGATTGCCCGGCGAATCGAGTGCCGAACGCAGGATGTGCTCATTGCCCGGCGCGGCGCCGGGCATGCCGGCCGCCGGCGGAACCGGCCGGGCGCCGATTTCCAGCCCGGCTGCGGCGCCGATCACGGCGCACAGCGCCAGTCCGATCAGCGTTTTGACGAGTCGCTGCTGCATGGAAGCTCCTTCTCCGCCGGTCACCGCTTTCGCAAAGCGCCAAAATCCGCTCAGCGCTGGGCCGAACAGTCGAGTATGCGCAAGGCCAGGGCCTTGCCGACGGCCTGGGCGCGATTCAGGACATTGAGCCGGCGCAGGATCTTCTGGACATGGTTCTTGACGGTCAGCGGACTGATGCCGAGGATCATGCCGATTTCGATATTGCTCTTGCCCTGGTAGATCCAGCCGAGGATTTCCTGCTCGCGGACGGTCAGCAGGTCGTTGCTGCCGGACTGTTCGCGGCTCGGCCCGCTGGGTGCCGAGCGAACGAACTGGGTATGTACCCAGGCAGCGTGCAGGGAGGGGATGAGCAGGGCGGCCAGGTGGCAATGGCGGGCCTCGATCGATCCGGGCTGACAGGCGAATAGGAAAAAGCTGGCTGGCCGGCCGAATGCGTCATAGGTGCCGTGCAGCAGGATCTCGCTGACCCCGGAGCGGCTCAGTTCGCGGCCCAGGTTGCTGTTGTCGGCAATCGCATCCCGCTTCATGTCGAAGAAAACCGGCTGGAAGTGATTGCTCTCCCAAAGCTTGAGCAGGTGGGGTACCAGCGTCGTGTCCTGGCTGAACAGGTTGTTGAGCAAGGCCGGTTCGCCGACCGCCGATGAGAAGCTGTCCACGTGGAAGGACGGCGACTCGCCCTTGCGCAGGGCGCAGATCAGCAGGTCGTGGCGGATCAGGTTCTGCAGCAGGCCCTGCGTCCAGCAGAAAAAATGGTGGGAGGTATGCACCCGCAGCGAATGTTCGAGAATCAGGGCCAGCGATTCAAGCTCCAGCGGATCGATGAAGGGCGGCGGCAGATCCGGCAATTCGGCAACCGAAGGGAGAGGGGAAGCGGCGGAGCGGCTGGTCTGGAATTCGTTGAGTTGCATTATCTGTCCCCGATCGGAAATCACGTATTTGCAGTGTTAACCGGCCGATGTTAAGCGCTGATTAAGTGCCGAAAAAATACCCCGGCCAGCGGGCTGCCCGACGACTGGCCGGCGCTCGCGCCACCCTGGAAAAACGGCGCTGGCGGCACCGCGGGCATGGGTAATCCCGGGTTCACGAGCAATCCGCCCGGCAACATCTCCGGACTGTAGGAAATCGCCCGGCGCGGGTTCCCTGCCTTCCGACCGGGTGCTCGGCGATGGCCGATATATTCGGCGCCCCTGGCTCCCAGAATTCACCGGTAGTCCGCTTGGCCCAGGCCGGTGTCGGTGCGGGCCGACAACGATCCGGCAAGAAAACCCATGTCATATTCATCCGCAGAAGGAAAGCCGCCTGCCCGGTCGATGCCGTCCGCTCTGCGACAGTACATCCATCTCGAACACATTTTCGAACCCTTGTTTACCGGGGCGAGCGCCCGGGATTACGGCAAGCTGACGGCAGCCGGTGCCGGGCCGCTCTTGCGCCGGGAAATCCGGCTCGCCACAGCGACCGAGGCGGCTGTCTCCGCCGCCGCTTGCCGGCTGCAGAAGTCCGCAAAGAGGCTGGCTGCCATCGGGTGGCCATAGTAGAAACCCTGGGCGCTATCACAACTTTGCCGACGCAGGAAGGCAGCCTGGCCGGCCGTTTCCACCCCTTCGGCGACGACCTCGATCCCGAGGGAATGCGACAGATCGATCACCGCCCTGACAATTTGCGCAGCCGAGGGATCATTCTCGATGTCAAGGATGAAGGACCGGTCGATTTTCAGGCGATCGACCGGAAAGCGCTTGAGATAGGCGAGGGATGAATAGCCGGTACCGAAATCGTCGATCGCCAGCGTCAGGCCGAGGGCCTTCAGGTCGCGTAGCCGGGCGACCGCCACATCAGCGGTTTCCATGATGGCGCCTTCGGTGATCTCGAGTTCCAGCGCGCTGCCCGGCAGACCGGTTTCGACGAGGATGGCGGCGACCCGCTCGGTAAAATCGGCCTGGCGAAACTGGCGCGGCGAGATATTCACCGAGACGCGGCCGAATTGCAGGCCGGCGTCCAGCCAGCGCCGGGCATCGCGACAGGCCGTACGCAACACCCATTCGCCGATACGCAGGATCAGCCCGGTTTCCTCGGCCAGCGGAATGAAGGCGGCGGGCGAGACGATGCCGCGGTCGGCGGTGTGCCAGCGGATCAGCGCCTCGACCCCGGTCGCCCGGTCCGAGGCCAGCGTCACCTGCGGCTGGTATTCGAGCCGGAACTCCCCGCCGCCGACGGCGCTGCGCAGGCTGCGTTCGAGATGCAGGCGCAAGGTCGCCATTTCGTTCATGAAGGCGGCGTAATACTGGAAATTGTTGCGGCCGGCGCTCTTGGCGTTGTACATCGCCGTATCGGCGTTCTTCATCAGGCTTTCGATATCGCTCCCGTCGTCCGGGTAGATACTGATGCCGATCGACGGCGTGGTGTGCAGTTCATGGTGTTCGATTTGGCAAATCCGGCCGACGCTTTCGATGATCTTGCCGGCGACCATCGACGTTGCCCGGGACAGTTCGCCGCCTTCGAGGACGATGACGAATTCATCGCCGCCGAGGCGGGCCAGGATGTCTGAATTGCGCACCGCGCCGGAGATGCGGCGCGCCACTTCGCAGAGCAGCAGATCGCCGACATGGTGGCCGAGGGTATCGTTGATCGCCTTGAAGTCGTCGAGGTCGATGAACATCAGCGCCACCTTGGCGCCGCTGCGCCGGGCGCGGGCCAGTGCGTGCTCGAGATGGGCGAGCAGGGTGAAGCGGTTGGGCAGGGCAGTCAGCGGGTCGTGGTGGGCAAGGTAGCGAATGCGCTCCTCGCTGGCCTTGCGGTCGGTGATGTCGGAAAACACCGCGACATGGTGGGTGATGTCGCCGGCACCGTTGCGCAGGGTGTCGATGTTGAGCCATTTCGGGTAGTCGGTGCCGTCCTTGCGCCGGTCCCAGATTTCCCCCGACCAGTGGCCCTCGTTCTGCAACGCCCGCCACATCGCCCCGAAGAACCCGGCATCGTGCCGCCCGGAACCCATGATGCGCGGGTCCTGGCCGCGAACTTCGGCGCCGCTGTAGCCGGTGATCGCCTCGAAAGCCGGATTGACCGAAACAATCCGGTTCCGGGCGTCGGTGATCATGATGGCGTCGGAATTCACCTCGAAGACCTTCTGGGCGAGCAACAACTCTTCCCGCGCCAGGTGTTCCTCGGTCAGGTCCTCGATGATCCACACCGAAGCGGCATAGGGATTGGCCGGATCGAGGGCGCGGCCGGCCAGGCGCCCCCAGAAGCGGCTGCCGTCGCGGCGCTGGAACTCGCGTTCGCGGAAAACCTCGCGCCCGGCGCCCAGTTCGCCATAAACGTCGGCGCCAACCGCCGCATAGTCCTCGACCGAGGGATACCAGACGCGGGTCGAGCGTCCGGTCATTTCGCCGGGCGCGAAGCCGAACAGTTCCTCCATCCGGCGATTGCAACGGTCGATGCGGCGATGACGCAACACGGTGATGCCCATCACGGCAGTATTGAGGATGGCATCGACTTCCCGGGTCGCTTTTTGCAGGGCCTGGCGGGCATCGCTGTCCGGCGAAACTTCCTCGACCACCCAGACCAGCGTACGCGGTCCGGTCGCGGCGGCGGCCTGGACGGACAGACGCACCGGGCATAGCCAGCCGCTCCGGTGGCGCAACGCCAGTTCGCTCCGGTAGCCGACCCCGGCCTCGGCGGCGAGCAGGACTTCGGCCAGCAGATCGGCGGCCTGGCCCGGATTGGCCAGCAGAATCTCGAACGGGATACCGCCCAGGGCGTCGGCCGGATAGCCGAGCAGGCTGCCGAGTTGCGGGTTGTGCGTGAGGATCAGGTCATCGCGCGTGAGCAGCACGCCGACGCTCAGGGCATCGAGCATCGCCCGCGTCTCGGCCGTCACCCGGCCGGCCCTGCCCCGGGATCGGGGCGCCGGACGGCCGACGCCGGTGGCGGCGACGGGCGGCTGGAAAATCATGCCCGGAGGCGCAAGCGCAGATTCGCAAGATTTTTCCAGGCCACCCATGTGTTCTTTCCCCTTGACGACAGTTGTTATTGTGCAGTGTGCAAGCCGGCGCTCCCCCTCACGCCGGCGGGCCGCTGCAGGCGGATCGCGCAGTTGCTGGTTTCCCGTATATCGATGGACCGGCCGCCTTTGCGGATATTGTCCTGGCACGCCAGGGCGGCGTCTGTCGTATTTGCTGCCGAGTTGTGTAGGAATACGCCGGTATCTGGGCGCCGGCATTCCCCGACGCTTCCGACGCCCTCGGCGACCGGCGGTGGGATGCTGCCGGCGAAATTGCAGGGAAGCGGCCATGCCGCCCTGCAGGCTTTTCCCCCGCTGCCAAGTGCCCGGTATGGGCTGAACGGCCCCCGCCGGCTTGCCCGATACTTCATCGCCGGCGCAGTAGATTTTCCCCCACGCCAACCGCCGTGGAGAACGCCATGAACCGCAGCACGCCAAGCCGGACCGAGATGATCGAACGTCTGGTCGACCACGCGCTGGCCAGGGCGACTGCGGAGCCCCGGGCGGACTGGATGCGGGATGTTTTCCAGTATGGCTTTGCCGGCTACGGACGGTTTTCCGAGCGGCAACTGCGGCTCGAACTGCAATTGCGCGGACTGGTGCAAGCGGACGACAGGTTCGACGATGAATCCGATAACGACTTCCCCTTCTGTCTCGCCCCCATCTGATTCCTTGGCCCAGCCCAAGACACTTGCCGCAGCGCTGCCCGAGCCCCATCTGCAGGGTCGTCTGCTGACGGCGACGGCACTGCTCCAGGCGATGCTGGCCCCGGCCGTCGGCATGCTGAGTTTGCCGCTGTGCGCCTATGCCTATGGCGAACCGGTCAGCAGCCCCTACCTGATCCTCGCCATCCTGATTTTCGCCATTTCGTTTCCCGGCCGCGTTCCTCCCAACAACAGCCGGTCGGCGATGATCGTCAGCGTCATGGCCAACTGGCTGCCGCTCCTCGCGCTGCTCCTGCTGATCGGCTGGACGACGCGGACCCTGGACAGCTTCGACCGCCCGGTCATCGTCGCCTGGGCGATCCTCACGCCCCTGGCGATCTTCACGCTGCAGTTCCTCTTCCCGCTGGTCATGCCTTTCCTGATGGCCGCCGAAGGCGGGCCGCGCCGCGCCGTCATCGTCGGCCGCGGCCATCTCAGCCGGCAACTGGCCAGCCGCATCGAGAACTCGCCGCTGCTCGGCATCCAGATCGTCGGCTATTTCGACGACCGCTCCCTGTCGCGCACCTACGCCCCGGCCGAAGACAAGCTGTTCGGCACCCTCGACCAGCTTGCCGACTATGTCAAATCGCATCCGGTGGACCTGATCTACATCACGCTGCCGATGGCTTCGCAACCGCGCATCCTCAAGCTGCTCGAGGAATTGCGCGACACCACCGCCTCGATCTACTTCACCCCGGACATTTTTGTCTCGGACCTGATCCAGGCCCGCCTCGACACGGTCGGCGGCATGCCCGTCGTCGCCGTCTGCGAAACGCCGCATTACGGCGTCAGCGGGCCGCTCAAGCGGGCCAGCGACCTGGTGCTGGCGAGCGCCATCCTGCTGCTGATCGCGCCCTTGCTGCTCGCCATCGCCGTCGCCATCCGCCTGGAATCGCCGGGTCCGGTCATTTTCCGGCAACGCCGCTATGGTCTCGACGGCCAGGAAATCATCGTCTACAAGTTCCGCAGCATGACGGTGGCCGAGGACGGCGACGACATCCGTCAGGCCACCCGCCACGACAGCCGGATCACGCGGCTCGGCGCCATCCTGCGCCGCAGTTCGCTGGACGAATTGCCGCAGTTCATCAACGTGCTGCAGGGCCGGATGAGCGTCGTCGGCCCGCGGCCGCACGCCGTCGTCCACAACGAGCTGTACCGCAAGCTGATCAACGGCTACATGCTCCGCCACAAGGTCCGGCCGGGGATCACCGGCTGGGCCCAGGTCAATGGCCTGCGCGGCGAAACCGAGACTCTGGAGAAGATGCAGAAACGGGTCGAATTCGACCTCGACTACCTGCGCAACTGGTCCCTGCTCTGGGATCTGGAAATCATCCTGAAAACCCTGCTCGTCGTCTGGAAGAAGCAGAATGCCTACTGAACAGGCGGTCGACCAGGCGCCGCCGAAAGCGGCCTGCCGCGCCGGAAACCGGTGATGATACTGGTCACCGGTGGCACCGGCTATATCGGCTCCCACACCGTGGTCGAATTGCTGACCGCCGGCCATGAGGTCCTGATCCTCGACAATCTCTGCAACAGCAAGGCTGCGGTCCTCGACCGCATCAAGAGCATTACCGGGCGCAAGCCGTTCTTTGTCGAAGCCGACGTGCGCGACCGGGCCAGCCTGGAGCGCCTGTTCGCCAGCCACCGTTTCTCGGCGGTGATCCACTTTGCCGGCCTCAAGGCCGTTGGTGAATCGGTCGCCCGGCCGCTCGACTATTACGACAACAATGTCGTCGGCAGCCTGCAGCTGGTCCACAGCATGGCCGGCGCCGGCGTCCGGTCGCTGGTCTTTTCGTCGTCGGCCACCGTCTATGGCGATCCGCAATCGGTGCCCATCCGCGAGGATGCGCCGCTGACGGCGACCAATCCCTACGGGCAGAGCAAGCTGGTGGTGGAAAACCTGCTGCGCGACGTGGCCGCCGCCGATCCCGAGTGGCGGATTGCGCTGCTGCGCTATTTCAATCCGGTCGGCGCCCACCGTTCGGGGATGATCGGCGAAGACCCGAACGGCACGCCCAACAACCTGCTGCCCTACATTTCCCAGGTCGCCGCCGGCCGGCTCCGCTACCTGTCGGTATTCGGCGACGACTACCCGACTCCCGACGGCACCGGCGTGCGCGACTACATCCACGTCGTCGACCTGGCCCGCGGCCATCTCCAGGCCCTGCGCGCGCTGCCCCGACTGGCCGGCGCCCAGGCCATCAACCTCGGCACCGGGCGCGGCTACAGCGTCATCGAAATGATCCGGGCTTTCGAAGGCGCCAGCCGGCGGCCGGTCCCTTTCCGCGTCGTCGGACGGCGGCCGGGCGATGTCGCCCAGTGCTATGCCGAACCGTCCTTTGCCTGGCGCCTGCTCGACTGGCGCGCCGAAATCGGCCTCGACGACATGTGCCGGGATGCCTGGCGCTGGCAGCAGTACGCCGGCAATTCCATCTAATTGCAGCCGAGGGAACAAGATGTCGATGCCAGCGATCCAGCCAGTGATTCTCAGCGGTGGCTCCGGCACCCGCCTGTGGCCCTTGTCGCGGGAACAATACCCGAAACAGCTGCTGCCGCTGACCGGCGCCGATTCGCTGCTCCAGGCGACGGCGCTGCGTCTCGACGCCTGGCGCGGCAAGACGCCGGTGGCGGCGCCGATCGTCGTCGCCAACGAGGAATACCGTTTCATCACGGCCGAGCAGTTTCGCCAGATCGGGCGCCCCTGCCATGCACTTATCCTCGAACCGGCCGGCCGCAACACCGCACCGGCGCTGACCGTGGCCGCCCACCTGGCCCGCCGCGAGGACGCCGATTCGATCCTGCTGGTGATGCCGGCCGACCAGCTGATCCGCGATCCGGAAGCTTTCTGCCGGGTGGTGGAAGAGGGCGCCGAACTGGCGGCGGCCGGGTCGGTAGTAACTTTCGGCATCACCCCGGAGCGCCCGGAAACCGGCTACGGCTATCTCCGCCTCGGCGAACCGGCGCCGGACCGCCGGGCCTGGCGACTCGAGCGTTATATCGAAAAACCCGATGCCGAGACGGCCAGCCGTTTTGTGCTGGACGGGCGCCATTTGTGGAACGCCGGCATCTTCATGCTGCGGGCCAGTGTCTGGCTGGCCGCGGTCGCCCGCTACGCGCCGGAGATTGCCAGTTCCTGTCAGGCGGCCTGGCGCGGCGGTTCCCCCGACGGTCCGTTCTTCCGCCTCGAGCCCGCCGCCTTCCTCGCGGCGCCAGCCAATTCCATCGACTACGCGGTGATGGAACCGCTGAGCGCCGATCGGGCAGCGACGACCCGGATCATGGTGCTGCCGATCGACATCGGCTGGTCCGATGTCGGCGCCTGGGATGCGCTGTGGCAGGTCGCCGACAAGGACGCGGCCGGCAATTTCGTCAGCGGCGATGCGCTGCTCGAAGAAGTCAGCAATTCGCTGGTCATTTCGCGCAGCCGCCTGGTCGCCTGCATCGGCCTGCGCGACGCCGTCGTCGTCGAGACGCCGGATGTCGTTCTCGTCGCCAGCCGGCAGCGGGCGCATGACGTGAGGAAAATTGTTGCCCGACTGAAGCAGACCGCACGCCCGGAAGCGGCGAACCACCGCAAGCGCCATCGCCCGTGGGGTTACTACGACTCGATCGACTGCGGCGAACGCTTCCATGTCAAGCGCATCGTCGTCAATCCGCAGGCGGCGCTCTCCCTGCAAATGCATCACCACCGAGCCGAGCACTGGGTGGTGGTGCGCGGCACGGCGCGGGTGACGCGCGGCGAGGAAAGTTTCCTGCTCGGCGAAAACGAATCGACCCTGATTCCGCTCGGCGTCCGTCACCGCCTGGAAAATCCCGGCAAGCTGCCGCTCGAAATGATCGAGGTGCAGTCCGGCACCTACCTCGGCGAAGACGACATCGTGCGCTTCATGGACACTTACGGACGGCTCGTCGAGCCGGCCAGCTGAGGATGCGGCGCCGTGCCGGCGGACGGGCACGCCAGCGACCTATGTGGTCTGGCACACAGACCGCAATCCTCGGCGAACGCACAGTGAAAACTGGTGAGCTCGTTTTCGCTGTTTCATTGAATATCCGGAGATCGAATCTTGGACAAAATCATTCAGCCGTTCATCAACCTGGCCAACGCCAACATGGTGGCCCTGGTTCGCTGTTTTCAGAGCAGCATGGAATTTCCCGGACAACAGCAGGCCGGCCAGCAGCTATGGCGCAGCAGCATGGAGAACCAGGCCTCTTTCGTCCGGGAATACAGCCGGGAACTGTTTGCCTTCATGACGCGCAACCAATCGCGGATGAGCCGCGAAATGGAAAAACTGTCCGAACACAGCCGGCATGTCGCCCGCCAGATGACACATGGCGCTGTCCGTGCCATGGCAATCGCCGCCCAGGCGCGCCAGGAAAGAGCCGAGCGCCGCGTCTTCACGCTGCCACTGCGCAACGAACGGCGAACCGGGGCGAACGACGATCGCCGGCTGGCGTTCCCGGCCCAGGAGCATCACGCCTGAAGCTGTACCGGGCCGGGTGCGCCGGCTTTCCCGGCGCTCGCCGGCGGAGCGGCATGCGCGGTGTGCCGGAAACTGTAGCCGGTGCCGCGCACCGTTTCGAGCAGGCTGTCGTGACCGGAAGGGGTGAGCGCCCGGCGCAGCCCCCGGATGTGAACATCCACCGTGCGCTCCTCGACAAAGACATGGTCGCCCCAGACTTCGTTGAGCAATTGCGTGCGGCTGAACACCCGGTTGGGATGGGTGACGAAGAAATGCAGCATGCGGAACTCGATGGCGCCCAATTCGACGTCGTGGCCGCCGGCCGTGATGCGGTTGGCTCCCGGATCGATCCGGATGCCGCTGGCCTCGACCACGTCGTCGGTGCGTTGCGGGGCGCGTCGGCGCATCACCGTCTTGACGCGGGCGAGCAGTTCGAGCGGTGAAAACGGCTTGGTCAGGTAGTCATCGGCTCCGACTTCGAGACCGGTGACCTTGTCGCACTCGCGCCAGCGCGAACTGAGCATGATCACCGGCACATCGCGGGTCCGCTGATCGGCCCGCAGCCGGCGGATCAGGGTCAGCCCGGTGACATCGGGCAGCACCCAGTCGAGCAGCACCATGTCGGGCAGCAGTTCGCGGATGGCGGCTTCCGCCTCCTGCACCGATCCGACACAGCGCACCCGATGGCCGGCCCGCTCCAGGTTGGCCTGGAGTAGCCGCTGGGTCACCGCCTCGTCTTCGACAACCAGAATTTCGCTATTCATTGTTGAGCCTCCTTGCCCGTACTTCGCCGGGCGGCTGCCCTGGCCTTTCCCGTTAGCGCGATTGGTGAGCTATTTCCTGCTCCGGCCAGGCCCTGCAGCGCCCGACCGAGGGCCTCGACCTGGTGTTCGAGGCCCTCGAAAGCGAGCGCCACCCGTGGGTCGTCGACCGCCAGTTCTTCGAGCTGCCCGGCCGTTTCCTGCGCCGCATTGGCCGCCAGGCTGCGGAACATGCCGTGCAGGGTGTGCATGTTGTCGGCGAAGGCGGCCGCATCGTGCGTCGCCAGGGCCTGGCGGGCGGCAAGCATCAGTTGCGCACAGTCGCGTCGAAAAATGTCGCAGATTTCGCCCAGCAACTGCCGGTCGCCGCCGACCCGGCGCAGCAGTGCCGGCCGATCGAGAACCACTGGCCGCGGCGTGGTCGCCGGTGGCGAACCGGCGAGTCGTTGCAGCGTCGCCAGCAGGGTTTCCGGATCGACCGGCTTGGCCAGGTAGGCATCCATCCCGACTTGCAGGCAGCGCTTGCGGTCGTCGGGCAGGGCGTGGGCGGTCAGGGCGATGATCGGCAGATGGCCGCCGTCGCGCCTTTCCGCCGCCCGGATGTGCGCCGTGGTCTGCAGGCCATTCATCCCGGGCATTTCGACGTCCATCAGGATCACGTCGGGGCGGCGGGCCAGCAACAGCGAGCGGACGGCGGTGCCGCAGTCGGCGAGGAGGACGCGATGCCCGGCTTTTTCCAGCGTGATCTGGGCCAGCCGGCGGTTGGTCGGATTATCTTCGGCGAGAAGCACCGTCAGCTGCTGTTTCGGCGCTCTGGCATCGGCGACGGAGGGCGCGGGCCCGGGAAAATCGACCGCCGTCTGGCGTCCGAAACAGGCGGTGAAGTGAAAGGTGCTGCCCTGGCCGGGCACGCTGTCGACCCATATCTTGCCGTTCATCATCGCCACCAGGCGTGCCGAAATGCTCAGGCCGAGACCACTGCCGCCATAAAGACGGGAAGTGGCGGCGTCGGCTTGCCGGTAAGGCTGGAAAATGTCGGCCTGCTTGTCCGGCGCAATGCCGATGCCGGTATCGCGGACGCTGAAATGGCAACTCACCTCGTTGGGATTCCCGGCATGCAGTTCGGCGCGGACGACGATGCTGCCGCGTTCGGTGAACTTGATGGCATTGCCGACCAGGTTGATCAGTATCTGGCGCAGCCGCTGCGGATCGCCGCTCAACGCATCCGGCGTGCTGGCGGAAATTTCACAGTCGAGCCGCAGACCCTTCTGGCGGGCCTCGAAAGCCAGCATCTTCAAGGTTTCGCCGACGCAATGGCGCAGCGAGAAGGGAATATTCTCGACTTCGAACTGGCCGGCCTCGACCCGGGCCAGATCGAGGATATTGTTCACCACCGACAACAGCGAGACGCCGGCCACCTTCATCGCCCCCAGATACTCGCCCTGCTCGGCAGTCAGGCCGGTCTTCAGCGCCAGGTCGAGCATGCCGAGCAGGGCGTTGATCGGGGTGCGCAGTTCGTGGCTCATCATCGCCAGGAATTCGGATTTCGCCCGGTCGGCCGCCTCGGCCTCATGTTTGGCCTGGAGCAGCGCCTGATTGATGATTTCCAGGCCGGCGACGCGCTGGCGCAGGCGCCACATCCCCAGCGCCGGCCAGGCGCCGGCGGTGCTCTTGCCTGGAACACGATGTATGTCGTCCATCACTCTCACCCCCCAACATATCCGTTGCAGTTCTGCCGAGATAGCTCCCTCAGATAGCGTGAGCATCAAGTGGGCTTCACAAAGCCGGCCCATGCTGCGGATTGTGGGACGGGCGATGCGCCATGGACATACCGCCGACGCTGTAATCTGGCTACAGTCTTTGTTGTAGTGTGACGGCGGCCCGCCGGGGGAAGGATGCGGGATGGCATTCCGCCAACTGGCCGCCGAGCAGCTGGCGGCTTTGCGGACCGTGATTGAACAGTAGGTCGATGGCCGACAGGCCGGGCACGAAGGCGCCGTTGCCACCTTGCCCATATACCGGATGCTGGAAATCCGGCCAGGATATCTTGATGCCGGCAGCGGCAAAGGCCGACTGGTCGAGATAGTGGCGCGAACGGCCCATGCCGGCCAGATAGGTGTCGGCCCCGGCGGCCAGGCAGAGATTGACGATCAATTGAGAGCGGCTGCCGGTGATGTTCAGTTCCGAACTGTTGATCAGCGGGGTGCGGATATCCAGGGCCATCCGGAGGAAGGTCAGCATCTGCCGGTCGAGATCGACCAGGCGTCTCGGGCGTGACGCCAGGATTTCCAGCAAGCCGGGCGCATAGACATCGAAGAACGGCGCTTGTCGATAGGCATAACGGAGCGTCCGGACGAGCTTGCAGCCTCCCCATCGACCGCGTCCGATCGCCGGATACGCTATCCGCTTGTCGACGATGCGTTCGTCCGGCAAACCCTGCATGACCGGGATGGTCAGCCAGTGCGGCAGGCCATTGAGGAGAATCCGGGCGCGATTATGATAGGCGCACCGGTTATACGGCAGATGATCGAGCACAATGAAAAGATCGGCCTGTCGCATGCGGTCGAGATAACCCAGCCAGGGCAGGAAGCCGGGTTCATGGGCAGCAAGGATCATCGGGAATTCTCCTGGAGGGGCGGAAATCCAGAGTACGGCCGGGATACCCGAATCGTTGCTCGTCGGCATGATCTGGATGGTCCAAAAAGGCATTGCCCCGTCCATCGGGGCTACCGGCGGGTAGCGGAAACGGCGCGGACAATGATGCCGTGCACGCCCGACTCCAGCGTGCCGGCCTTGAAGATCAGCGCCCCACCGGAAGTCAGGATGGGGACGAGCCCCTTCGAATCAGATTCGCGCGAAGGCTATTGCCGGCTTACGCGGGGCTCATGGCCGGTGCCGTTTTGACGAGGATCGCGCGTATATTCCCAAAGACATCGAGGTGTGATTCCACCTCGGAAAACAACGGATTCTTTTGCAGCCGACGGGTCATGAATTCGCCCTGTCCCAATCCCACCTCGAAACCCAGCCAGGACGACGGTTTGAGGAAACGCGGCGCCTCGCGCAGCAGTGCGGCTATGATAGCCAGACCGAAGTGACCGCCATTGAAGGCGACTTCCGGTTCGAAGGCGGAGATCTCTTGGTGCATTTGTGTCACCTTGTCGGTTGAGACGTAGGGCGGATTGCAACTGATCAGATCCCAGCGGCGGATTTCGCCATTTTCAAATGGCGCGAATATGTCACCCTCGACAAAGCGGACACGCTCCTGCAATCCTAGATGCAGCGCATTGCGGCGTGCCAAGTCAATTGCCTCGTCGGAAATATCAGAGCCGTGCACCTGCGCCGATGGCTCGTGGCTGGCGTATGCCAGGGCCAAATTGCCACTGCCGGTACACAAATCCATCACCTGAAGCGGGCCACGTTCGCTGGTCAGCATCTTCAGTTTGGCCAGTACCGCGCGACCGAGAATTTCCGTCTCCTTGCGGGGAATCAGGGCGGCCGGGCTTGCCAACAGCTCCAGGCCGAGGAAATTCTGCCGTTGCGTCAGATGCGCCAGCGGCACCCCGCCGCGTTTCTGTGCGAGCAGCCCGTGCAAACGTTGTTCTGCCACGCTATCGAGCGGCGGTAGCGCGACCTGTTGGGCGCACTCGGCGGAAACCGGCGTGCCGGCTGCGGTATGCCAAAGGGCATGCAGCAGACGCTCAGCTGTTTCCTCGGGTTTGTCCGGCAGCGGACTCCAAAAATTCGTGACCTCGGCCAAAAGGTTTTCGTAGCACATTGTGTTCGTCGTCATGCCATTGCCTTTCCGTCAGTCATTGTGGATCGGGGTGACTATCCGGCGCTGCTGTCGGTGGTCTGGGATTGGCCATTCGCGGCATGTGTGTTTCTGGTTCCGCTCGACAAAAGCCACCAGACGGTTAACGGAGTCCAGGCTTTGCGGCAGCACTTCTTCGTCCGTTACCGTAAAACCGAATCGGTGCTCCAGGAAAAGAATCTTCTCCAACGCGCCTACCGAATCGATGATTCCCTGCGCCAGCTACGAGTCGCCATCCCGTAGCACCGATCGCTCCTGGATAAACAGGAGGTTTTAAGATGTAGTTATGGATGACTTCACGGAAATTCATGAAACCTCCAGGGCAGGGCTAATGAAGGGTCTGGTTTGCGCGGTGGCAGCTAACCGTGTCCCAGACTCGTATTCTGGGGGAATTTTGCGTGGCTTCGTTGAAGTGACAGCGGCGCGACAAAGGCCGTTCGGATCATGCGCCCAGTCACTCGGGAGGGATTGTCGACAGCAAGCTTGATTGCTGCCGATGCCGGATGGTCTGTTGGAGTCATCGGGGCAGCGGCTGTGGCCTGTACCGGGCTTACGGGTGATGCGAACGGACTATGACCGGCGGTGATGGGGGTGCCACGCTTCCTAAACCGAAGGCATGACGTCTGGCCAGACGACCGCGACCCTGACCTCGGTAGGCATCAACACCCAGGGCACTTCTTGAAGATATGCCACCATCACCTCGTTGAGTCGACCGCTCCTGCGCCTTGGGCGAAAAACATCTCTTGGTTAATTACACCGTAGTCACGACGTAGTCATTTGCACTCATGGTGGGTCAATGACATTTGAAGTATCGTGGAAATCGAATTTGGCAATACACCAAAAGGACAGTCACAGCCGAACGAACGCTACGGACTGCAAATTACCAAGATGAGGGCCGGCGAATTGAAATCCCGCCGACGGAAAGGCGCCAAAAATGAAACAGCTGATTCTCGGGACAGCCTTGGGTCGAATTGGAATTATTACGCGCGACAAATTCCAACTATTGAGAGATGTATTTTCCGTAACGGAGAGCATAGGAACGACAAGCAACGACCAGCTCGCTTCATTGCTGGTGACACGGTTGTGTGAATCCGGACATACATTTATCGATGTCGGCGCACATATCGGCTCTATTATTTCCGAAGTCAGGCACAACGACATTACCATAAAAATAATCGCCGTCGAAGCCATGCCCGATAAAGCGCTTAAACTTCGCCAAAAGTTTCCTGATGTAGAAATCCATGAATATGCCGCAGGGGAATCAGAAGGAGAAATTTCTTTTTATATCAACACCATTAAATCTGGTTACAGCTCGCTTGGAAAACCGGCGGAAGAGCACAAATCCAACATTCGCGAAATAACAGTCTCTCTCGCAAGACTAGACAACCTTGTCTCATCGAATGACATCGATGTAATTAAAATCGATGTAGAAGGTGCTGAATTGGGTGTCCTTCGTGGCTGCGTGAATATCATCAATAATAATCGTCCGGTAATCATGTTCGAAAGCGCCCCGCCACAGAATGACGGGCTAGGCTACTCAAAAGAAGAAATGTGGGAATTCTTTACTGCCCATGACTATGAGATAGTTGTGCCCAACAGGGTCGCTCATAATGGACAGGGATTGAGCAAGGAAGGGTTTATCGAGTCCCATGTCTATCCCCGGCGAACAACCAATTACTTTGCCATTCCGGCTGAACGGCGCGTGGAAATCAGGAATCGAGCTCGAAATATCCTGAATATTTCTGTTTAATAAAATTTCGAATGCTCGCAGTTTCTCGAACTAAAGCATGTTCTGAACGATTTGCATGGTATTGGTGGGAAGGCAAAGGGGAAGTAATGGAGTCCGCTCAAGGTCTGAGGGAATCGCTTGCCGTCGCGAGCCAGACAGCGGAATTGAGCGGCCCCGCCGAAGCTGCACTCGACCCCCCAGCGTCCGGGAAGCAACACGAATCCGCGGTTGGCTTCAGTCAATTTGACCACCTCAAGTGAAATGCTGGGCTGGGCTGGACGCCGTCGTAGCCGGTGCGCCCGTCGGCAAGGCGTGGCAGCATGCGCAGATCCTGCACCATGGCTTGGAAACAGCCCGCCTTTAACCAGCGCTGCGTTTGTTGATAGACGAGCGAGCACGGCGGCAGATCGTTAGGGAACATCCGCCAAAGAGAGCCACTGCGCACGAGGTAACGTAGCGCATTGAATCCGTCGCGTAACTCATGCCGGCGCTGGCCGGCATGAGCGGGAAGAGGATGAGGCAGGGAGAAACGAACGCCCATTCCTCATCACTGACGTCGGAGGGGCAAGGTTTGCGGTCCATGCCCCTACCGGCGCCTCATGGTTCAGAACAACTTCCAGGCAAGGTTTCCGAACCAATTAATTTCATTGGACGGCCACCGAACTTAACGTGAAGCTGCCGGACACGGCCCGGACAATGATGCCGTGCACGCCCGGTTCCAGTGTGCCGGCATTGAAGATCAGCGCGCCGCCGGAGGTCGTCTGTGTGCCAGCCAGTGCGCCATCGACGTAAACCGCAACCTGGGCTGAAGTGGCACTGCTGAACGACAGCGTGACCGAACGCGCCGCCGAACTGGTGGCGCGGAAGGCATAGTTCGCCCACGTCACGTTGCTGCCGCCGGGCGCGAAGGTGGCCGGCTGCAATGGCGCGCAAGTCCAGTTCCGCGAGCAGATAACGGGCGAGGCGCCCGAGACAGTACCGGGAATCAGCGTGCCGTAGGTGACCGGCGCCCGGGTGGCCGTCCGCAGCTGATCGATCGCCGCCAGCTTGGGTGTCGACAGGTTATAGATGTTGTTGGTGAAGCCCCATTGGAAATCGCCGGCTGCCGTAAAATAGACCAGCAGGTCGCCGCCATTGGCTGACCACGCATTGTGCAGGTTCACCATGGTCGTGGTCATCCGCGGGTCATTGACGGCTTGGGCCGAGATCGGATCCCGGACGCCGCCGGTTCGGTCGAGACTCGGTCCGCCCTCGTAGGCAATCCGCTTCAGGCCGAGGGCGCTGACCATCGCCATGTCCTGCTGCAGCGGCGGCGTGAAGCCGGACGGCAACATCCTGGGGTCGGAGAAAAAGGCTGTCAGGCTGGAAACCGACGACGAGGGGCTGTAATAGGCACTGCCACCAGCGCCGTAGAAGTAATAGTTAGGAGGCCTTGGCGTGGCGACAAAGTTGCCGGCAAAGTTGTTGTAGTAGCCAAGCATCATCTGCAGTGCCGAGAACAGCGGGCCGCCGGCATAGCCGAGCTGGCTCATCAGGACGGGTCGGACCCGGGTCATCATCGCGGCATCGCCGAAAACCGAGCGGAAGATGACGCTGACCTCGGCGCCACGCTTGGCGACCCGGCGCCAGCATTTCGCCCAGTCGAAGCCTGAGCCGCCCCAGGCAACCCCATTCCACGTCCTGTCGTAGTTGAGGGGAGAATTACCGCCAGAGCTGACCAGTTCGTCGCTCGCCGCCTTGCAGTTATCCGACGACTGGGTGAATGGACCCGCCGAATTCCAGAGCTCGTTGCTGTACTCGACGTAGAGCTTGAGGTTCGGATTGAGTGGCGGATAGACCGGATTGGACTGCGGGCTGGTATAAGGATTGACCCCATCGCTGCCGTAGGCGAACAACTGCGCCACTTTGCGAACATAGTCATCGGTAGCCCGTGCCGGAATATCGATCCAGGCATCGGTGCCGAGTTCGTTGCTGAGGCGGATCACATGCTCCAGCGGACCGCCAAGGCCTTGCCATCCGTAGGCCCCGCCAGGATTGCGCTTGAATGAAGCAAAGGTGGGGCGGGGACGATCGCTCCAGTTGGTCTGCACGCTGGCATTGGTGGCGAGGAAATCCATGAAGCGAATCACCTGGAACTTGGCCAATTCCGCCTTGGTCGCCCGATTGAACAGTTCCGTCACAGGATGGGGCTGGGTCGATCCCGGCGTCAGCGGCCTCATCAACTTGATCTGGGTGACGCCCGAACCTGTGGAACTGGTCGCCGTTCGCCTGGTTCCCGCGAAATTGAGGGCAAGGTATGAACTGCCCGAGTTGGTATATTGGAAAGTGCCGCTGCTCGTATTGCTGGCCGGATCATAGTTCAGGCTGAGATTGCTGAAATTGCCGGTGACCGTAGCCTGGCCGGTGAACGAGAAGGCGTAAGTGCCTTGCATCTGGTCCATGCCGGCCCAGACCAGGAAAGAGAAATCGCTGGTCGGCCAGCCGTTGCTATCGACCGCCACCTTGGTGGGGCCATTGCCGTTGGTATTGGCCACCATGAAGTCCCGTGACATGGCGATCACATCCGCGAAAAGACGGAGCTGATCCCAATCCGAGGTACCCCCGATATTCATCCCCAACGGATTGGTGCTGCTCGAGGCAACCGGCGGCGCCACCGGCGTCACGCTGGTATATCCCGAATTGGGGCCTTCGCCGGCCGCATTGACGGCCGACACCACGTAATAGTAGGTAATGCCGTTGCTCAGCCCGCTATTCGTATAACTGGTCGCAGTCTGGCTGCTGGCAATGGTGGTGTAGGGGCCGGCGCTGGTCGACGCACGCTTGACGTTGTAACCGGTAGCGCCGGAAACGGTGCCCCAGGAAATGGTGGCCGATCCATTGCCCGGCGTCGCGCCGAGCGTGGCCGGAGCGACGGGCAAGCTGGTGGTCGGCGGGGGGGGGCTGGTGCTCGGCGCGCTGGGCGTCACCGACGCGACGGCCGAATTGGGGCTTTCGCCCGCCAGATTCACCGCCGACGCCACGTAGTAATAAGGCGTGCCGTTGGTCAGGCCACTACTGGTGTAGCTGGTGGTCGTGACATTGCCGAGCGTGCTGAAAGGCCCGCTACTGCTCTGCGCCTGCTTGACGTTGTAGCTGCTGGCGCCGGGCACGGCACTCCAGCTCAGGCTGGCGCTCGCATTGCCGGGCAGGGCGTTCAGATTGGCCGGCGGGGTCAGAACTGCGGCCAGCGCGGCGCTTCCCGTGTAGAGTTCCAGCGCGTCGAGCTTGGCATTGTTCACGACGGGGACAAACTGGACGGTGATATTGCCGGTGCTGGCGGCCGGGACGTCGAATTCCTTGATTACCACCTTGTTTTTAGCCCCGGCGGTGGCGAAGATGTCGAAATTCGACAGTACAGCCGTGCCGTTGACCAGCACGTTGAAGACCCGTTGTTTGGCAGCCGTCCAGTAGGATTCGACGAAATGCAGGCGCAGGCGATAGAGGGCCGCCGGTTTCAGGTTGGTGACGGTATAGGAGAAATTGCCATAGCGTTCGTCAACATATGCCGCTGGCGGCGCCGGATTGATGACCGCCGTGGTATCGACCAGGGTGGAGGCATTGGCGGCCACCGCGCCGCCGGAGAAACCGGCATCGGCAATCAGATTGCCGGTGACCGGGCCGCCGGCATTGATGGCAACCAGCGGAATGGGCAGGACCTCGATGGCATCGACCTTGGCATAATTTACCAGCGACGCGAACTGCAGAGTGATATTGCCAGCCGCCGTGGCGGGAACGTTGAATTCCCGGATCACCGCCTTGTTGCGGGCACCGGCGGCGGCAAAGATGTCGAAACTGGAAAGGGAAGCCGTGCCGTTGATCAGCACATTGAAAACCCGTTGCTTGGCCGCTGTCCAGTAGCTTTCTACGAAATGCAGGCGGACGCGATAAATGGCAGCTGGCGCCAGATTGCCCACGGTGTAGGTGAAATTGCCGTAGCGCTCGTCGCGATAGGCGGCTTGCGGTGCCGGGTTGGCGACCGCGCTGGTATCGATCGTCGTACTGCTATTAGTCGCCACGCTGCCGCCGGAGAAACTGCTATCGGCGGCAAAGGTTCCCACCGCCGGACCACCGACATTGATCGTCACCTGGGCATGCAGTCCCTGGGCGAGAAGAACGAGGGCAAGGCCGAGGCCGAGGCGCTTTCCAATATTCGCCAGGCCGGCGGCAAAATGCGACCAGTATTTTTTGACGGACACAGGGAGGACGGGGAAACATGTTTGCATGGCTGACACCTCGAACAGTGCTATTTGCCGGTCGCCCCATCGATCAATGCCACGGCGGGCAGCAATACCGACAGGAGATGTCGGCAGAAGGGGGATGGTATTGGGCAAAGTCTATTCACAAGACTACGATTTTGAAATGCGCTGTTAAGACTATCCGGACAGCTCCGGAGCGTTGCTCACGCCGAATGGCGTTAGCCCGCGCACCCACCTGGAACGTCCGCTACACGGCGCATGCCAGGGTCTGAAAGCGGCTGGGGGCCCTGCCTTTCAGGTATTCCAGATAAGCCGCCGAGACGTGCAGGAATTCCCGGTCAGCCAGATCGGTGGCCGAAATGTAGCGGTAGGCGCTCTCCGGTTCCGACAGGTACTCGTTCCTGCTGAAATGCTCGACATACAGCGCATTCTCCTTGGCCCAGGTGGGATGCGTTCGGGGATCGCTGGCAATCTGCCGGGCCCGCTCCAGGAAACCCGCGGTGAATTTGTAATGCAGCAGGGCGCAGGAGACGTCGGCAATCCGGGCATGGGCACAATAGTGCGGATGGGTGTAGGGGATGATTTCCGGAGAAATATATAAAAGCGGGTGCTTGACCAGCAGGAATTCGTGATCGGTCTGCAAGGCCTTTTTCCGGATGCCATTCTTGTAAATGCCGATGCCGGTCGGCACGGTGTTGCCGCGGACCAGCCAATCGACGGAATAAGCGGCCTTGTCGATGGCACCGACATTCACGTAGGGATAGGCGAGGCGGAAGGGCTGCCCGGTGGCGGGGCCGGCGCCGTCTGAAAACATGTCGAGCATGCAGGCATTCACTGCCGTGAACTTCCGGGTATTGAGATAATCGATGAACTCACGCATCGAAATGTCGTCCGCGCCCGGAAAATCGAAATGCTCGTCGATATCGACGCACAAGACCCACGACAGCCGGAAACGGTATTGCAGGAAACACTTCCGTATTTTTGTTTCATGTGACGAAAAGTTCAGCGACGTGGCATAGACGGAAACGCAGTCGTACTCCCTGGCAATCTCCCCCGTACGGTCATCCGAACGGTTGTCGATGATGAAGATGTGCCGGGCGCCCAAGCGTATGTAGTATTCGATGAATTCCCGCATGTAAGCTTCACCGTTGCGGACCAGGGTGACGACGTGGAACTCGTTTTCCGGCAGATGCCATGGCTTCTTGCCATGGACATGGCGAATGCGGGACAGGACATATCGGTCGTCGATGTAATCGATTGCCTTGCGGAATAATGATCTGGTTTTCTTCAGGTAATCCATTCCAGTTGCCTCATCGCTGAAATTCCCGGGACAGCGTTTTTTGGCTCATCGGCCGCGCCGCTGCCTGGCACCATCCGCCGAGACCGGCGAACATCCAACGGAAGTCGGCCTGACTGAGCGCCGCAACAGGGGCGCCGATTCCCCCCAGACCGATATTCCTCCCCGAAACCTCACCCGGCCGCCGGGGCGCCATGGTCCGAAGGAGCTATGACCCTTTGTCTACGTGCGTCAAGTGGCCTGTACATACTCCGGGCCTGTCAATGCGACACAAGGGGTGGATATGACTCTGCAACAATATTTGCCGGTCTTTTGGGAGCGGCGCCGTCTGATCACGAGCGTGTACCTGTTCACGGTGATCATGGCGTTGATCATCAGCCTGTGGCTGCCCAAGCAATATGTCGCGTCGGTTTCCTTGCTGATCGACGTCAAGAACGATCCGATCGTCGGCACCGTATTGCCCGACATGACCTCGCAGAACTACATGGCCAACCAGGTCGAAATCGTCCACAGCGACCGGGTCGCCGCCCGCGTCATCAAGCTGCTGGGCCAGGAACGCTGGCAGACGGTGATGGAAATGTGGCAGAGCGACAAGGACAACGAGGATATCCCGTTCGAGACTTACTACGCCAAGTGGCTCAAGCACGGCCTGAAGGTCAAGACGTCGCCGATCAACAACGTAATGACCATCAGCTTTACCGGCCAGGATCCGCAATTCGTCGCCGACATCGCCAATGCTTTTTCCCAGGCCTATAGCGAAACCGCGGTCGATCTCCGGGTCGAACCGGCACGCCAGGCGGCCGCCTGGTACGAGGAGCGCCTGAACAGCCTGCGCTCGACGCTCAAGCAGGCGAAGAGCAAACTTTCCGATTACCAGAAGGAGAAAGGCATTCTCGCTTCCGAGGCCCATCACGACCAGGAAACCGAGCTGTTGACCGCCCTTACCGCCAAACTGGCCGAAGTCCAGAAGCGGCGGATCGATGGCGGGACGCACCCGGCCGGCGGCGATGAGTCGTCGCCGGTGGTGCAGGAGAATGCGGCGATCCGCGACATCAATTCGGAACTGCGCAAGGCGCGGACCAAGCTCAGCGAAATGAGCGTCAACACCGGCAGCAACTATCCGCCGCGCCGGCAGCTGGAATCCCAGATCGCTTCGCTCAAACAGCAACTGAACGAGGAAATCGGCCGCCTGCCCGGCGCCGGCGCCAACGCCCGGCGCATCTCGGCGCAGCAGGAAGCCGCCTTGAACGCCCTGATTGCGGCGCAGCAAAACAAGATGCTCGGCCAGCTTTCGCAGCACGACGACATCGCCATGCTGACCAATGACGTCGAAACCGCCCAGCATGCCTACGATGCGGTGGCGCAGCGGGGCAGCCAGATGAACCTCGAAAGCAAGCTGGAACAGGCCAACGTCAGCGTTCTGACGCCGGCCCAGGTGCCCAACGAACCGTCGCGTCCGAAGGTCCTGCTCAATTTCCTGATCTCGCATCCGATCGGCCTGATGCTCGGCCTGCTGCTGGCCATCGGCATGGAATCGCTGGATCGCCGCGTGCGCAGCGTCCATGACCTGGCCTACAGCGACGACCTGCCGATGCTCGGCACGCTGCGCCGGGAACCCCGGCGTTATTCCCGCCTGAACGAATTGCTGTCCGACGCGATCGCGTCGCCGCGCTCCTTGCCATTCAAAGGGACGGAATAGCCATGAACATGGAAACCATCGTGCAGATCGCACCGCGCAACGTCGCCCGGGGCAGCCGCTCCATCGAGGACATCCTGACCGAGAGCGGCATGCTCAGCAAGGAGGAATGCAGCCGCATCCTCAAGCTGATGCAGGAGGACAAGAAGCTCAGCTTCGGCGATGCCGCCATCCGGCTCGGGCTGCTCAGCGAAAGCGACATCCAGCAGGCGCTGTCGCAGCAGGTCAGCTACACCTACCTGCCAACCAGCAGCAAACCGGTCAGCGAAGAACTGCTCATCGCCTACGAACCTTTCGGCCCGTTCGCCGAGGAACTGCGCGCCATCTGCAGCCAGTTGCTGCTGCGTCGCTTCGACAGCGAAGCGAAAACCCGGACCCTGGCCATCGTCAGCCTGTTGCGCGGCGAAGGCCGCAGCTACCTGGCGGCCAACCTGGCCATCGCCTTTTCCCAGTTCGGCCGGCGCACGCTGCTGATCGACGGCGACCTGCGGGAACCGGAGCAGCACCGCCTGTTCAACCTGGAGAACAAGAAGGGCCTGAGCAGCCTGCTCGCCGGGCACGACGAAAAGGATGCCATCGTTTCGATCAAGGCCTTCACCAATCTCGATGTGCTGCCGGCCGGACCGAGCCCCGCCAATCCGCTCGAACTGTTGAGCCGGCCGGCCTTCGGCAAGATCCTGACGCAACTCAATGCCGACTACGACGTCATCCTCTTCGACACCCCGGCCGTCTCCCGCGGTGTCGAAGCCAGCCTGCTGGCCGTGCGCGCCAGCGCCGCCCTGGTCGTCGCCCGCAACAACCAGACCCGGCTCGGCGCCTTCGGCGAAATGGTCAAAAACCTCAAACGCTCCGGCTGCGCAGTGATCGGCTCGGTATTCAACGACCCGCCGCCAGGCACAAGTCTGCGGAACTGAGTCTGCTCAAGACCAATGCCTGAACACCTCAAGTCACTCATCGTCATCCTCTGCCTTTCCAGCGGTGTGTTCGCGCTGGCACGGGCGCCGGCCTGCCGGCTGGCGATAGACCATGCCGATTTCACACGCCGGCGCAACCTGTGGCTGGGCATTACCCTTGCCGCTTTCGTTGCCCATAATTTCTGGCTCTTTCTTGTCGTAAGCAGCGTGCTGCTGCTGGTCGCACTGCAGCGAGAGAAGAACGCTCTGGCCATGTTCTTTTTCCTGATCTTCGCAGTACCGCCATTTCAGACCGAGATACCCGGCATGGGAATCATCAATTTCCTGATGGATATCAGCTATCTCAAGCTGCTCGGACTGCTCGTCCTTTTGCCGACCGCGCTATCCCTGTGGCAGCGAAAGGAGGACGTTATCTCCGGTCACCGGGCGGCAGACTGGTATTTGGCCGGATTCCTCATCCTGCTTTTCGTGTTGCAACTGACGGTCGATACCGCCACCAACTCACTGCGCCACGCCGTCTATTCTTTCATTGGAGCCGCCCTTCCTTACTACGTGGCCAGCCGTCTGCCGCGCAACTTGGCGGCCTTTCGCGAAGTGCTGATGGCGTTCGTCATTGCCGCCATGCTGCTCGCCGCTATTGCGGTCTTCGAATTTGCCAAGCAATGGCTGCTTTACGCATCATTGCCTGCTGCGCTCGGCGTGCACTGGAACCTCGGCAGCTACCTGAGCCGTGGAAACTTCCTGCGGTCGGTGGCCAGCACGGGACATGCCATCGCCTTGGGTTACGTCATGGCGGTGGCGATTGGCCTTTACCTGTTTCTCCAGAGGTCCACACCGCGAGCAAGCTGGTATTGGGGGTTCCTGCTGCTGCTCGCCGGACTGGTGACCCCGCTGTCGCGCGGTCCCTGGGTCGGCGCCGCCATCATGTTCCTCGTCTTTGTCGCCACCGGTCCGCGGCCACTGCGCGACATCGGCCTGGCCGTCATGGTCGGCCTGCTGGCCTTGCCGATACTGTGGATGAGCCCCTGGGGCGAGCGGATGATCGATTTCCTGCCTTTTGTCGGCACGGTGGATGCCGACAATGTCACCTACCGGCAGCGCCTGGTGGCGGTATCGCTCGACGTGGTTGCCGAGCATCCGTGGTTCGGCGCCTCCGATTTCCTGCTCGATCCCCGGATGCAGCAACTGGTGCAGGGCGAAAAAATGATCGACATGGTCAATTCGTATCTCGATGTCGCGTTGTCCAGCGGACTGGTCGGACTGAGTCTGCTGCTTGCCTTCTTTGCCACGGTGGCCTTCGGCATTCTGCGCGAAATGAAATACCTGACCGACAAGGACAGTGAGCTTTATCTGCTTGGCCGCAGCTTGCTGGCAACCTTGGCCGGCATTCTGGTGACCATTTCCACAGTCGGCAGCATTCTGGCCATTCCTGTCATCTATTGGTCGATTTCCGGCTTGTGCATCGCTTACGCCCGGATGCTGGCCAGTGTCAGGATGCGGGAGATGGCACATCGCCCGGTATATACGATGGCTTCTTCCAATTAAGATGCGACCACACAACGAGGTACCCGAGGCGGCGAGCTTTCCTGATAATTCGGCCGCGATAGCCGGAGGCGGGCTGATCTACTCCCCGCCCCCCCCTGAAAAGCCCGCAGCCGCCGAGCCCGGCAGCCAGTCGCTCCATCATCGCGTGATCCGCGCCGGCACGTGGACAATCATCGGCCATGCCGCCAGGCAGATTCTCCGCCTGGGCAGCAATCTGATCATGACCCGTCTGCTGGTGCCGGAGATGTTCGGGATCATGGCCTTGGCCAATGTCCTGCTGATGGGGCTACAGCTATTCTCCGATTTCGGCCTGCGCCAAAACATCGTGCAGAGCCGGCGTGGCCACGATCAGGTATTCCTGGATACCGCCTGGGCGATACAAGTCCTGCAAGGCATCGGGGTCGGGGCAATTGCCCTGGGCATTGCCGGCGCCCTCGAGGTTATCGACATGTTCGGGTTGCTGCCTGCCGGCAGCGTCTATGCCGATCCCAATCTACCTGCCGTCATTGCAGCCCTGTCGATCAACCAGGTCATCAGCGGCTTCGAGTCGACCAAACTGATCACGGCCAGCCGTAACCTGATCGTCGGCAAACTGACCCTGATCGAGTTGGGCAGCCAGGTGGCCGGCCTTGTCCTGATGCTGGCCTGGGCTTTCGTCGACCGGTCGATATGGGCTCTCGTCGCCGGTTCGTTGTTAAGCTGCGTCTTCAGGGTCGTGCTCAGCAATATCGCCCTTCCCGGTAAAGGAAATCGCTGGCAGTGGAATGCCGATGCCTTGCGCGAAATCCTGGGTTTCGGCAAGTGGATTATCGCCACCTCCATACTCGGCTTTCTCGCATCCAGCGGCGACCGGCTGATACTGGGCGGGCTGACGGATACCAAGACCCTGGGCATGTACTCGATCGCTTTTTTCATGGTCGGCGCCCTCAACGAGGCCATTGCCAAACTTATCGGAAATGTTCTCTTCCCGGCATTGAGTGAGGTGGCCCGCGAACAGCCGGCGATGTTGAAACAGACCTATTACAAGTTTCGCCGACCGCTGGACATCGTGACGCTGCTGATTACCGGGATACTTTTTTCGGCAGGCCACCTGGTGGTGCAACTGCTCTACGACAGTCGCTATCTGCCCGTTGGCCACATGCTGGAAATCCTTTCCATCATGCTGTTCGGCGTCAGGTACACGGTGGCTGTGCAATCCTTCATCGCGCTCGGCAAGCCCAAGCTCATGATCCCGATTACCGGCATCCAGGTCATCGCTCTGTATGGGGTCATGCCGCTCGTATTCGCCTGGTACGGTATCGAGGGAGCCCTCTGGATGACGGGTGGCAGCGTACTGATGACCCTGCCCATGATCATTTTCCTGAAGATCAAGCTGGACCTCTTCGACTGGAAACGGGAACTCTTCGGCTTGCCCTGGCTGGCCTGCGGGCTGGCCTTGGGGTGGGCAATGAACCAACTGGCCATCGTCGTCGGCCGGTCGGCCTGAAGCTAAGGAAGTGCAGCCCGCCAGATGAATTCACCGATTGAATCAGGGAGCCTCAAGTGAAAGCCATCGATATCACGGTCATTATGGTGAGCTACAACACCGAGGCACTGCTGCCGCTGGCCCTGAATGCCCTGCAACGCGCGGCGAAAGCGGTGACGCTGCAGGTCATCATCGTCGACAACGCCTCGCGGGACGGTTCGGTCGAACTGATCCGCCGCGACTTTCCCGAGTGCGAACTGATCGTCAACCAGCAGAACGTCGGCTTCGGCCGGGCCAACAACCAGGCGCTGGAACTGGTCCGCGGCCGCTACGTGCTGCTGCTCAACACCGATGCCTTCGTCGCGCCCGACACCTTGCGCAAGACGCTGACCTACATGGACGCCCACCCGCGCTGCGGTGTACTCGGTGTCAGGCTGGTCGGGCGCGACGGCGAAGTGCAGCCGTCGGCGCTCAATTTCATGACGCCCTGGGCGCTGTTCCTCAACCGGACCGGCTGGCACCGCTTCTTTCCCTGGGTCCGCCCGGTCGACGATCCGCAGCGCGATACCGCGCAGGTGCAGAAATGCGACTGGGTGCCCGGCTGCTATTACCTGATCCGCAAGCGGCTGATCGACGAAGTCGGTCTGTTCGACCCGCGCTACTTCCTGTATTCCGAGGAAGTCGATCATTGCTTCGCGGCCAAGAAGGCCGGCTGGGATGTCATCTATTTTCCTGAGACCACGGTCGTCCATCTCGGCGGCGAAAGCGCCCGGAGCAGCGGCCCGCTTTCCCGGCACAAGCAGCTGGAGGCCTTGCAGATCGAAAGCGAGCTGCTCTTTTTCCGCAAGAACAACGGCATGCCGGCGGTCATCGGCAACCTGCTGCTGGTGACGCTGGCCAATTTGATAGACCTGCTCAAATGCCTGCTCAAGCATCTGCTGAAAAAGCGGCAGCACGTCACTATCCCGGCCCTGATCGACCATACGCGACTGGCCTGGTCGCTGTTTTGGCGCACCCGCTGTGGCCTGCGGCCGACCCGCTGAACCGTTCCGGGAGGCACTGATGTCCGATATTGCATGTCCTGACCTGCGCTTCGGCGTCGTCGCCATCGGGCGCAATGAAGGCGAGCGCCTGCGCCGTTGCCTCGAGTCCGTGGTCGCGCAGGCGACCCTGGTGGTCTATGTCGACTCGGGTTCGACCGACCATTCCCTGGAAATTGCCCGCAGTCTGAACATTGCGCTGGTGAACCTCGATACCACCATTCCATTTACCGCAGCACGTGCGCGCAACGAAGGCTTGCGCCGCCTGTGCGAACTGCAGCCAGACCTGAACTACGTGCAATTCGTGGACGGCGATTGCGAAGTGGCTGATGGCTGGTTGTCGGTGGCCGTGCAATATCTGGCGACGAATCCCCGGGTGGCTGTCGTCTGCGGCCGGCGCCGCGAAAAATTCCCGGAACGCAGCGTCTACAATCTCCTTTGCGATCAGGAATGGGACACCCCGATCGGCGAAGCGCGTGCCTGCGGCGGCGACGCCATGATGCGGATCGCGGCGCTGCGCCGGGTAGGCGGCTTCCGTCCCGACCTGATCGCCGGCGAGGAACCCGAACTCTGCGTACGCCTGCGCGCCGACGGCTGGCGAATCTGGCGCCTCGACCACGAGATGACGCGCCACGATGCGGCCATGACCCGTTTTGGACAGTGGTGGCGCCGAACCTTGCGTGGCGGCTACGCGTTCGCCGAGGGCGCCTACCTGCACGGCGCCTCCGCCGAACGCCACTGGGTAGGCGAAGCGCGCCGAGCGCGGGTGTGGGGCATGCTGCTGCCGGGCAGCACCCTGTTGCTGTCCCTGCTCAACCCGCTCTGGCTGCTGCTGCTATTGGCCTATCCCCTGCAGGTGCTGCGGCTCGCCTTGCAGGGCCGGGGAACAGCGCGCGAAAACTGGTGGCGAGCTCTTTTCCTTGTCATCGGGAAATTTCCCGAAGGACTGGGGCAGATCAACTTCCTGCGCAACCGCCTGGGTGGAAGGCAAGGCTCGCTGATTGAATACAAATGATCCAATCGACCATGAGTTAGGTGGAGATGCTCGTATGCGCGTGATGATTACCGGTGCGTCAGGATTTATTGGCGCTTACGTCGTCCGCGAAGCGGTCGCGCGCGGACACGCCGTACTGGCCCTGACGCGCTCGGGGCGAGCCGGCACGACGGCGGGGCAGGGCAGGGTCGAGTGGCAGCAATGCGACTTGGGCACCCCGGGTGCCTTGGACCTGCGCGGCCGGGGGATCGACGCCGTCATCCATCTGGCGGCAGAAATGGGCGGCGATGCCGCGGCGCAACAGTCGACCCTGACGGCAACCCGTAATCTGCTGGCAGCAATGCGCGCCGCCGGGGTATGCCGATTAGTCGGCATCAGCAGTATCTCAGTGCTCGATTATTTGCGCATACCACCCATGGCCATCATCGATGAAGACCTGTCGGCACCGCCGGATGGCATGCCGATAGGACGCTACGCGGCGATGAAGCTGGCGCAGGAAAGGCTGCTGCTCGCCTTTGCAGAAGAACCCGGAGTCCACTGCGTGATCCTGCGCCCCGGCCTGGTCTATGACAATGAACGCCTGATTGCCGCGCATGCGGGCATCCTTCGCGGGGCATGGCGGCTGTTGGTGACACATCGGGGAGAAGTGCCGACGATAGAAGTAACCGGCCTCGCCAAAGCGATTCTGAATGCTGCCGAACTGAGCACTACGGGAAATGGGGTCATCCACTTGGTGGACGACAATCTGCCCAAGCAGCATGAATATCTTGCCGGCCTACGCCGGAGAAATTTATTGCCTTCCGGCGGCATCAGGGTGCCTTGGCAGCTTTTGGCCTGGTTTGCGCTCCTGGTCAAGTGGCCACTGCGCTGTGTCGGCCGTTTTGTGAGCGTGCCCGATACGCTGCTGCCCCACAGCATCGCCGCACGTATGAAACCCTTCCGCTACTCGAATGACAAAGCCAAGCGTTTGCTTGAATGGGTTCCCGCGAACCAGTTCCATTGATTGGAGAGCATTGTGCGCCTCGCTTATTTCACCAACACTTATCCCCGGGCTACCGACACTTTCATCCAGCGCGAAGTGACGGGTCTGCGCCAGCAGGGTTTTGAAGTGCTGACCTTCTCGGTCCGCAAGTCCGGCACCGATCACGATGTCGGACCAGAGGTGCGGGCTGAAAAGCAGAATACCTTTTACATATTGCCGGTAAACCCTCTCCATCTGCTGTTCCTCAATCTGGCAGCCATCGTTTCCCGGCCCGCACGCTATCTCGGGGCATTGCGACTGGCGCTGAGCACCGCGCGTCCGGGATGGTCCGGCCTGATCTACCAGATGTTCTATTTTCAGGAGGCGGTCATTCTGGCCCGGGCGATGCGCCGGCAAAACATAGAACATCTGCACAATCATTTTGGCGATGCCAGCGGAACCGTCGCCATGCTGGCCAGTGCACTGGCTGGAATCGGCTACAGCATCACGATTCACGGGCCACATATTTTCTTCGATCCGGGCAACTGGGCCCTGCGCGAAAAGACACAATATTCCCGATTCATTGTTTGCATCAGCCATTACTGCAAGAGCCAGATGATGCTGTTTTCGGACCAGAGTGCATGGAATCGCTTCCATGTGGTGCACTGCGGCGTCGATCCCGATCGCTTCCATTACGTTGCGGTCAAGCCGATAGCCCGGAAACTCCTCTATATCGGTCGCCTGGCCGTGGAAAAGGGATTGCCGGTGTTGTTCGAGAGCCTGAGGCTGTTGCATGAGCAGGGATACGACTGGGAATTGACGCTGGTCGGCGACGGCAACGAACGGCCATTGCTCGAAACGATGGTCAGGCAAATGGGCATTGCCGAGCGAGTGGTATTTGCCGGATATGCCAACCAGGAAGAAATCAGGGATCACTTGCTGCAACACGACATCTTCATACTGCCAAGTTTTGCCGAAGGGGTACCTGTATCGCTGATGGAAGCATTGGCTTGCGGGATACCGGTCATTGCGACCTATGTCGGTGGCGTCACAGAACTGGTCGAGACCGGCGAAACCGGATTGATGGTCTCACCGTCGGACCCGATCGCGCTCAGGGACGCCATCGCCAAGTACCTGGAAAACTATGAATTGCGAGCGAAGGTTTCCCGCAACGGACGCCAGCAGGTCGTAGCCAATTTCAATCTCCAGAGCGAATTGAGAAAACTGGCCGGCCTGTTCACCATGCAACTGGTAAAAGTCGACCGCCATGGCTGACCGACGGGAGGTGTGCATCGGCATTGTGGGCTGCGGCTTTGTGGCCGACTACTATGTGACGACGCTGGCGAACTATCCGTGGATTCGCGTCATCGGGGTTTTTGATATCGATATGCTTCGACTGAACGCCTTTGCTGCGTTTCACCACCTGCACAAGTACGATAGCCTTGACGCGCTGGTTGAGGACCGGCGGGTGGATATCGTACTCAACCTGACCAACCCGCGCGCCCATTACGAGGTTTCCCGGCACTGCCTGGAAGCCGGACACCACGTCTATAGCGAAAAACCGCTGGCGATGACTTACGAAGAGGCCGAACAGTTGGTCACGCTGGCGGAAACTCGTGGACTGATGATTTCCTCCGCGCCTTGCAGCCTGTTTGGAAATGCCGCGCAGACCCTCTGGCACGGCGTGCGCAACAAGCTTGTCGGAGATGTGCGACTGGTCTATGCCGAGCTTGATGACGGCATGATTCATCTCATGCCCTACCGTAAATGGAGAAGCCGGTCAGGCGCTCCCTGGCCCTACCAAGACGAGTTCGAAGTCGGCTGCACGCTGGAACACGCCGGGTATTACCTGAGCTGGCTGATTGCGATGTTTGGCCCGGTAACTTCGCTGACCGCCTATGCAGAGTGCCTTATCGAAGGCAAGACACCAGATGGACAACTTTGTCCGGCGGACACCCCCGATTTTTCCGTCGGCATATTGAAGTTTGAAAACGGGGTGGTGGCCAGGCTGACCACGACCATTGTCGGCCCTCATGATCATTCGATCCGGCTGATCGGGGAAGGCGGCGTCATGGAGATTGACGATTGCTGGTTCAACGATGCGAACGTCTATTACCGGAAGCTGCTGACAATTCGTCGCAAAACCTTCCTGGCGCCGATCCGCAGAAAATATCGGCTAGCCGCCACACCGAAGCGGAAGTTGATCGACACGGGCGGCAACCGGATGGATTTCGCGGCAGGCGTGGCTGAACTCGCCGAAGCGATACAGCAGGAACGCTCCTGCCGGCTCTCATCGCGCTTTTCCCTGCATGTCACGGAAGTAAGCCTGGCCTTGCAAGGCTCAGGCAATGCCCCGGGTCCATACACCACGCGCTCCCGGTTCGATGCAATCCAACCGATGACATGGACGCAATCTGATTGACTGACAGTGCCCTATGAAAACTACGCAGTCTCATCGACGTGACAGGTGCGTTTGAATCAAATAGCAGGAACCGCCAAATGAAAACCGAGGTTATGGAAATATTGCGCCTGCTCTATAACCTGACGAAGGAGTTGGTTCCCGAGCACACTGCAACCGGCCTCAAACAACGTATGTGGATGTTAGGGGGAGCGCTGAAGCGCTTCCCACAGATCAGGAAGTGGTACAGCATTTCGGATAACCCGTGGTTGACGCTGGCCCGGGGTCGCTTTCCCATCATGCATGGCTCGATCTACGTACCGTACATCCACCGCCATTGGCCATTGGCCCAGCGCCTGGCAACGATAGACCAGCACTACCGAATGCTCCAGGGGCCGGCCACCATCATCGCTCGCGCAATCCTCGAAGAAGTCGAGCTGTCACGCTTCGACGAAGAATACGCCGGACTGCGTCTGATTCTGGACAAGTCGGAAAAATTCAATAGCGAGGGCGAGGTCGTTCTAAATTTATTCGTCGGTAAACAGCGTTTTTACTCCATGGCATTTACGTTAGGAATGGATGGTGGCCAACCGCTGATTCTGCTCGGCGCCTTGCAAGGATCAAATGTCGAGGGCGCAAAAACGATCTATCGCGACATGACCTATGCCCTCCATGGCCTGTTCCCGCGTGACCTCCTGATGATCGCCCTGAAACTATTGAGCAGGCAGTTCGGGATTCACCGAATCTGGGCGATCAGCAATGCAAACCGCTACCGGTTCAGCCAAAAATTCAAGGCTGACTACGACACGATGTGGCAAGCGCACCATGGTCAACTGCTCGACAACGGCTTCTTCGAAATTCCGACCGAAGTCAGATACAGGCAGATGGAAGAGATCACCTCGCGAAAGCGCAAACTCTATCGCCAGCGTTACCAAATGCTAGACCGGGTGGCCGCCGACATTGCGGCCGCCTGCGCCAACACGAGCATCAACATAGCATCCCAGGAGCGTTGCTCGGAGGAACGAGCAATTACGCATGGCAGCCTGTTCCCGGCAGATTGATGAAGCCATCATAAAGCGTGGCGCCGGTGCCGTTTGAACCACGCGGGTTAATCACCGCGACAGCATGACCTTGCGAAAATTTGCAAAGATCATCAACCACCGGGGGTGGGAAATGGGAACGGGAAGCGTTGATATATTGCGCCAACTTTATCGACTCGGAAATGAAATGTTTCCGAAGCGCACCGTATCCAGCTTCAAGCACCGAATCTTGTTAATGGGGGTTGCACTCGCCTATTTTCCGCAAATCCGGAACTGGTACCGCATCTCGGATAACCCGTGGCTGACGCAGGCCAGAGAACGCTTTCCGCTGATGCATGGAGCGATCTACATACCGTATATCCATCTCGATTGGCCATTGCCCAAGCGCTTGGCAACGATTGACCAGCACTACCGGATGCTCCATGGGCCGGCCGCCATCCTCGCCCGGGCAACCTTTGAAGAAGTCGAACTGGCAAGCCTCAACGAGGAATATGCCGGACTGCGCCTGGTCCTCGACAAGGCTGAGTGGTTCAGTCGTGAAGGTGAAGTCGTCCTCAACTTGTTCGTCCACAAACAGCGTTTCTACTCGGTAGCATTTACGCTTGGAATGGAGGCTGGACAACCGCTGATTTTTATTGGTGCATTGCAGGGATCAAATGTCGAGGCGGCGGCAGCGGTATATCGCGAGATGACCCATGCGCTCCACGGCATGAGGCCGCGCGACCTGCTGATGGCCGCCCTCAAACTGCTGAGCAGACAGTTCGGGATTCATCGTATCTGGGCAATCAGCGGTGCCAAGCGCTACAAAGTCCGCGCCAACTACGACCAGATATGGCAAGAGCATCGCGGCCAACTGCTGGACAACGGGTTCTTCGAGATTCCGGCCGAAGTCAGGTACCGGCAGATGGACGAGATCGCCTCGCGCAAGCGCAAAGTCTATCGTCAGCGTTATCAGATGCTGGAGCAGATCACTGCGGACATTGCGATGATCTGTGCCGGCACGAGCATAGCACCTCCCAAGCATCATCCGACGGCCGAATTGCGAACGATACATGACGGCATGTTTGCGACGGATTGATGACGCCAGGGCATTGCTTCCGCCGTCGGGGTGCCCTTTGAACTATGCGGGTTAATGACCGCGACAGGATGGGCTTGCGAGAATTTGCAAATTTCATCAGGTAGCGGGAAGCGACAAATGAAAACAGGAGTCATCAATATATTGGGGCAGCTTTATCACTTGGCGAAGGAAGTGGTTCCCGATCGCAGCCCGACTGGCTTTAAGCAGCGTATGTGGATGCTGGCAGGCGCGCTGAAACGCTTTCCGCAGATCAGGAAGTGGTACCGGATTTCGGATAATCCGTCGCTGACGCAAGCCAGAGAACGCTTTCCGCAGATGCATGAAGTGATCTACGCCCCCTACATCCACCGCCAGTGGCCATTGTCTCGACGCCTGGCGACCATTGACCAGCATTACCGGATGCTCCATGGCTCAGCTGCCATCATCGCCCGGGCGACCCTCGAAGAAGTCGAACTGGCCAACTTCAACGAAGAATATGCCGGACTGCGGCTGACCCTGAAAAAGTCGAACAGATTTCTTGGTGAAGGCGAAGTCGCTCTTAATTTGCTCGTCGGCGAACAACGCTACTATTCCGTGGCTCTCACCTTGGGAATGGATTCTGGTGACCCCCTGATTTTGATTGGCGCATTGCAAGGATCAAGTGCCGAGGAGGCGGCAGCGGTCTATCGCGAAATGACTCATGCGCTTCACGGCATGAGGCCGCGCGATCTGCTGATGACCTCCCTGAAACTGTTGAGCAGGCAGTTGGGGATTCACCGAATCTGGGCCATCAGCAGCACCCAGCGCCACCGGTTCAGTAAAAAGCTCAAGGCCGACTATGACGCGATGTGGCAAGAGCATAACGGCCAGCTGCTTGACAACGGGTTCTTCGAAATTCCAGCCGAGGTCAGGTACCGACAGATGGAAGAGATCGTCTCGCGCAAGCGCAAGATCTATCGCCTGCGCTACCAGATGCTCGACCGGCTTGCGGAGGACATCGCGACAGCTTGCGCCAGCACGAGCAACAACGCAGCGCCCCGCGAGCATCGTCAGATAACGGAAAAGGCGACCGCGCATGACGGCCTGTTGGCGACAGGCAATCGGCCATGCTGATCGAATCATCACTACTGGCGGCCTCCGGCGTACTGGCGGTACCGGCGCTGGTCTGCTGCGCTCAGGTGCTGCTCGCCCTGCGACCCGGGCGCCCTAGTAAGCTGGATGAAGCTCCCCGGCCACGCATCGGCATCCTGATGCCGGCCCACAACGAAGCCCAGGTCATTGTCGACAGCCTGCGGAGCATCATCCCGCAGTTGCGCCGTGGCGACCGCTTGATGGTGATCGCCGACAACTGTACGGATTCCACGGCAGGCATCGCCGCCGGGCTCGGGGTCGAAGTCGTTATCCGCTACGATGCAGTAAATCGCGGCAAGGGTTATGCCCTCGATTTCGGCCTGCGCCGCATGGCCGATGACCCGCCGGAAGTACTCATCATCATGGATGCCGACTGCCAGGCCGAGGCCGGCTGCATCGACCGGCTGGCCCGCCTCGCCATGCAGACCGCCCGACCGGTCCAGGCCCTTTACCTGATGCATGCCCCGGCGCAGAGCGGCACCGCCAGCTGCCTCGCCGAATTCGCCTGGGTCGTGAAAAACCAGGTGCGTCCGCTGGGTGCCGCCCGCCTCGGGCTGCCCTGTCAATTGACGGGTACCGGCATGGCCTTCCCCTGGCAGTTGACCCGGCAAATGCAGTTGGCCAATGCCAATATCGTCGAAGACATGCAGTTGGGAATTGACCTGGCAGTAGCCGGGCATCCGCCCGTTTTTTGTCCGGAAGCCCGGGTTTCCAGCGTTTTTCCGCTGGAAACCGCGGCGGCGGCAACACAACGGACACGCTGGGAACACGGCCACCTCGGCCTGATCCGGAGCGGCCTTCCCCGGCTGCTGGCGGCTGCTGTCGCCCGGCACGACGGGCTGCTGCTCGGGCTGGCACTCGACCTGGCGGTACCGCCGCTCGCCCTTCTTGCCCTGTTTTCCGGTGCGCTGGCCATGGGCGGGCTAGCCGCCTGGCTGGCCGGCGCAACCAGTCACTGGTCAGCCCTGACCCTGCTGCCGCTGGCCCTGCTGCTACTCGCCGTCACGCTGGCCTGGGCGGGCTGGGGCAGGCATCTGCTGTCCTGGCAGGCGGCGCTCGCCATCCCGCGCTATGCCGTGACAAAAATCCCGCTTTACCTGCAGTTCGTCCGCCAACGGCAAACCCAGTGGATCAAGACCCGACGGGACTGACCGAACGCGGGGCGGGCCTCGGGCCGTCGCCGATCAGGCAAAGACGCAGGAAGGATCACCACTATGTCGGTAATAGCCCACGAAGGCTCTTCACGGTTTTCCTGCGGTAAATAGCCCGGCTGGAGCGATGCCATCGGATTTTGTTGTAGAAACGATGGCACATCCTCGTGCTGATTCGGAAGGCTTTAATCCATATCGCGAAAGCCACGGGCGCAATGGAAACATTGCCGGGTCAAGATGGCGGCATGGGCGCCACCGCTTCTGCGCCTGCAGCCGCTTTCCGATCGGCTTTCCGGTCGGCATTCCGGGCCACCGGGGACAGGGAGCGCGGTATCGCCTTGGATGGCGCGACAAGAACGATGGATTCCGGAGGCACATCGTGGGTGACCACACAGTTCGCGCCAATCATCGAGCGGTCGCCGATAGTGATCCCGCCCAGCACGCGGGCGCCAGTGTAAATATCCACCTTGTTGCCGATCCTGGGGTTTCCCGGCGTTTGGCCCGTACCCAGCGTCACATCGTGGAAAATGAGACAGTCACTGCCAATTTCAACCCTTCTGCCGATCATGATGTTGGTCGGATGAATCAGGCACAGGCCTGGGCCAATGCGGGTGCCATCGGCCCCCGCCCAGAGGTCGACATGATAGAAAAAATACGGCACCCTGAGCAGGCGATACAGAACCCATACTGGAATGCGAAAAATGAAAGGCAGCGTGTGCGCCCACATGCCAAGCCGGTGAACTGCCACAATCCAGAATCCCGGGTGCCGGTACCAGCCGCCCAGATTCTTGTAGGCGGCACAATCGCGGCGCAGCGCGGCAAACAGGGACGGCCGGTGGGGGCTGAGGAGCGGGATCGCCCGAGCGACTTCGAGATCTGCATTCATGACTCATCCTCGATGGTGATGGCCTCGCGCAAGGTACGCTGGGCCAGGCGCTGCTTTCCGGCGAAATCGCGCCAGACGATGTTCACCTGATCGCTCTTCAGCCCGAGTTCTTCGCCCGCCAGTCCGGGATCGATGCCGGCATCCATGCTGTGCAGCAGATGGTCGGCCTCGCCGTAGGGCAGGGCGAAGTAGAACTCCTCCTGGGTCTGCGGCAGGCTGTAGGTGTCGGTGCTCGGCAACTGGCTGCGGATTTCCTCGGGAACGCCAAGGTACTCGGCCAGCGCATAGACCTGGGTCTTGTAGAGGTGGGCGATGGGCTTGAGATCGGCCAGGCCGTCGCCACCGCGCACGAAGAAGCCGAGGGCGTATTCGAGCCGGTTGGGCGTGCCGATCACCGCGTAATTGAGGCGCTCGGCATGGTAATACTCGGTACCCTTGCGCAGGCGCTGCTTCCAGTTGTTGGCGGCGACCACCTGGAGATAGACATCGTGCGGCATGCGCCGGCACATGCGTTCGCCGGCGGGCGACTCGACGACCAGGTTGAACCAGGGCGTGCCGCCGCCGTTGCCGGCGAGGGCGATCTTGTTCCGCCAGCCCGGCCCGTAAGCCGGGAACACCTTGCGGATGGCCTCGTCGCGCTGGCTGTAGCAGCCGACGGCGACGAGCCCCGCCGTGATGTCTTCGGTGCGATAGGGAATTTCCAGTTGCCGGCACAGCCGCTCGGCCCGGGCCCGGCCGTCGTCCGACGCTTCGCGCTCGGGCATCAGCAGCGCCTTCACCCGGCCCGCCCCCACGGCGCGGGCGGCGAGGGCGGCGCAGACCGCGGAATCGACACCGCCGCTGACACCGAGCACGGCGCCCCGACGGTTCAGCGTACGGGCGACGGTATGTCGAATGAATTGCTCGATGCGCTGCGTTTCGGCAGCGCAATCCAGATTAGGGGTAAGCATGGAGATCCTCAGCGTGGTTTTCGAAAACATGCGGCGGCGACTGCTCCAGCCGAGCCCGCGCCTTGTCGCAACGTTCCGCCAGGCCGGGACCGAAAGCCCGCGCCCACATGGCCAGGGTCAGCACGCCGACCAGGCCCATTTCCTCCCGTTCGCCGCCGACCCGGCCTTCCTGTCCCCGGACGCGCCGCAGCAGGCGTCCGACGGCTGGCGCATTGATCCAGCCCAGGCCATCCAGGGCATGTTCGTCGAGCAGGTCGTCGAAACGGCCGGCGGCAGCCGGGCCGAACAGGGCCGGCGCGATCGGCGCCCGGAAAGGCTGCTTGCGGCGAGCCGAAACCGCCGCCGGCAGGCGACCCGCCGCCAGCTGGCGCAACGCCAGCTTGTCGCGCAGCCCCATCAATTTGTGGCGCCGGGGCAGGGCCAGGCAGAAATCGACCACATCCGGGTCGAGGAAGGGATAGCGGGCCTCGATGCCGGACGCCATCGCCACCCGGTCGCCCTGGCAGGAAAGCAGGTAGGGCGACATGAAGGAACGGATCTCGATCCACTGCGCCCGGGTCAGGTCGTCCATTTCACGCCAGCCGGGAGGCATCGCCTGTTCGGCGTCGGCCATCATCGCCTCCAGGCTGAAGCAGGCGGCCACTTCGGGCGCCAGCAGGCGCAGCGTCCAGGCGGTATTGCTCCAGCGAATGAGGTGCGAATAGAAAGGATGGTCGGTTCGCGTCAGGCCCTGGCCGAAGAAATTGCGCCACAGCGGCGAACGCGCCTCCTCGCTGCCGACATAGTGATGGATGCGGTCGAGAAGCAGCGGCCGCCGCTGCGACTCGGGCTGGCGAGCCCAGAAACGCCGGATGGCATCCTCCTTGAAGATCGAATAGCCGGCCAGCAGTTCGTCGGCGCCTTCTCCGGTCAGCACCGTCTTGATCCCCGCCTGGCGCACCTGGCGGGCGAGCAGGAAAAGCGGCACCGGCGAAGTGCGCAGCAGCGGCGTTTCGCAATGCCAGACGACGTCTTCCAGGGCGTCGCGGATATCGTCGTCGTCGCAGACGAAATCGTGATGCCGGGTGCCTAAATGACGGACGACCTGCTGCTGCTCGGCGGTCTCGTCGAAGCGGGGATCGGCGAAGCGGATGCCGAAGGTTTCCAGGGTATCGCTCGCCAGGTCGCGGCCCATGCTGCCGATCACCGATGAATCGAGGCCGCCGCTGATATAGCAGCCGACCGGCACGTCGGCCCGCAGGCGCAGGCTGACCGCCTGCGACAGCACGGCGGAAAGGCGGTGGGCGGCTTCGGCGCGGCCGATATCCGGCACTTCGCCGACGCTCGGTTGCCAGTAGGGAAGCTCCGAAACGACCAGCGAGCGATCGACGGACAGCGCGCAGCCCGGCAGTACCGAATGGACGCCGGCAAACAGGGTGCGCGGCGCGGCGGCCGACCAGCAGGTGAAGATTTCGCCCAGGGCCTGGGGATCGAGTCGCGCTTCGATGCGGCCGCCGGCAAACAGCGCCTTGGCTTCGGACGCGAAGATCAGGTGATTGTCGACTACGGCATAGTGCAGCGGCAGGATGCCCAGGCGGTCGCGGACCAGCCACAGGCGGCCGCGCCGGGCATCCCACAGGGCGAAGGCGAACTGCCCGTTGAGCATGGCCCAGGCCCGGGCGCCGTAGCGTTCGTAGCAATGGAGGATGACCTCGCTATCGCCTTCCGTGTAGAAACGGTGGCCGGCGGCGGCCAGTTCGCGACGCAGCTCCAGGTAGTTGAAGATTTCGCCGTTGAACGACAGCCACAGGGAACGGTCGCCGTTGTGCAAAGGCTGGAAGCCGCCAGCCAGGTCGATGATCGACAGCCGGGCATGGGCCAGGCCGACGGCGTCATCCCGATACAGGCCGTAGCCGTCCGGGCCGCGGTGGCCGAGCATCGCCACCATCCGGCGCAGTTCCTCAAGAGAAGGCGGAGCGGCCGCCCTGCCGGCCAGCATCCCGGCTATTCCGCACATGTAAGGGCCTCGGCGCCGCTTGTCCGCAGCACACTCTTGGTGATCTTGCCGGAATCGGTCTTCGGCAAGGCGGCGCACAACTCCACCACCCGGGGCTGCAATTGCGACTCCAGGCGGGCACGACAGTGCCGGAAGACATCCTGTTCGGTCAGCGCCATGCCCGGCCGGGCGACCACGAAAGCCTTGATCGCCATGCCGTCGATCGGGTCGGCGATGCCGATGACGGCGGCTTCGGCGACTTCGCTCATTTCGTAAAGCACATTCTCGATTTCGCGGGGGCTGACCTTCTCGCCCCGGCATTTGAAGACGTCATCCTTGCGGCCGACGAAATAGAGGTCGCCGTCCTCGTCCATCCGGAACAGGTCGCCGGTGTACAGCACCATTTCGCCCGGTATTTCGCCGGGGCGCAGGGTTCGGGCGGTCTCCTCGGGGCGGCGCCAGTAGCCGCGCATCAGGCTGGTGCCCCGGACCACCAGTTCGCCAATTTCGCCGGCGCCCAGGCGGCAGCCGTTGTCATCGACGATATAGGTTTCGGAATTGGGCATCGCCCGGCCGACCGAGGTGATCTTGGCTTCCAGCCTGGCCGGATCGAGATAGGAGACGCGGGTGCATTCGGTCAGCCCGAACATCGAGAAAATGGTGGCCTGGGGCAGCAGTTCCCGCAGCCGGGTGATGTGGGCCGGCGGGAAGGGCGCCGCCGTGTTGGAGAGGTAGCGGAGGGAAGAGAGGTCCAGCCCTTCGAAAGGCGCGAACTGCAGCAGGGTGGCGAAAATGGTCGGCACGCCGGGCAGCCCGGTAACCTTGCATTCGTCGATGCGCTTCAGTATTTCGTAGGGGAAGGCGAAGGACTTTTCCAGCACCACGCTAAAGCCGACCCGGGCGCCGGTCAGCACCTGGAACAGGCCGTAGTCGAAGGACAGTGGCAGAACGCAGAGGACAACGTCCTCCGGCGTATTGCCGAGATAGGTCGAGATCGACCAGACGTTGTTGTGGATACTGCGGTGGCTCATCATCACGCCCTTGGGCTGCCCGGTCGAACCGGAGGTGTAGATCAGCAGGCAGAGGTCCTGGTCGATCAGTCCCGGCTCGACCGGCCGCCGCTGCGGTCCGGCCAGCAGCGAAGCCAGGCTGGCCCCGGAATCCGGTGCCACGCCGACCCAGATCACCGTTGCCACCGTCGGCGCCTCAGCCAGGGCGGAAACGACGCGGGCGCGCAGCGAATCGAGGGCGACCAGGCAGGACACGCCGGCGTCGGCCAGGATGAAGCCGAGCTTTTCCGCCTTGACGCCGTGGTTGATCGGCACGAACACCGCTCCGGCCTTGAGCGCAGCCCACATGGTGACGACCAGTTCGGCGGAATTGTCGAGCAGGGCGGCGACGCGATCGCCGCGACCGACGCCCCTGGCCTGCAGCGCCGCCGCCAGCTGGTCGCTATCGCGCTCCAGGCGACCGAAAGTCCAGCTATCGGCGCCCACCGTCAGGGCCACGCGGTCGGGAAACCGGGCAGCCGTGTCCTGCAGGTAAGAGTGCACCAACGCCATGATCAGGCTCCCGCCCGGCGCTGGAAGGCCAGTTTGGTTTCGACCAGGGCGACGATGCCATCTATCGAATCGAGATTCTCCGGGATCAGGTCCTGGTCGGCGATCACGATGATGAACTCTTCCTCGAGGAAGGCCACCAGTTCCAAGGCGCCGGTCGAATCGAGGATGCCGTTCCGGCTCAGCGAGGCCGCGTCGTCCACTTCTTCAGTGGTTCCGAGCAGGCAGTCTTCAATGATGTAGCGGCGAACCTTAAGCCGGATGTTGGCTTCGCGGGCCGCAGCGTCCATTGCTTCGCTGTCGTCCGCCAGATCCGGGTTGTCCAGGTAGGCGGCAGGCGGGCGGCAGATTTCAGCCAGCGGGGAACCGTCAGGTTGCGTCAGGGCAATATCGTTCATGGTGAGTCCTCGAAAAGGGTGAGTTTTAAAAAGTCGGAATAACCGACGCTCATGTGATACGCATTGCCCTTCAAAAGGTGTGGCGGCGCATGGACAGCGTTTTCCCTGAGGCAGCACGGGCCAACCCCGTGAATTTTCCTTCTGCCGCTCCGCTCACGGCCTAAGGACCGTAACAAGGCTGGATTCTGAATAGCGATGATGAAAACTTATTAAAAAAGCCTAGGTCGGACGTAGCGTGATGGGCCTATGGCCGTTTCCTTCGGGCCCGGCCGGCGCTTCCGGCAAGGCTGGAAAGAGCATGAGCTGGCACGGATTCCGACGAGTTTTCCGGGTACGCTCGCGGCTCGCCGCAGCCGCCCGAACTTGCTATTTCATGACAATGGCGGTCGCTGCGGCCCGGCGCTCGGCATGCGTCCGTTGTTTGCCGGTGCCGGCCAGCGCCGCCGAATCAGCCCGGGCGGCTGGAACCTAGTGCAAGCGCACTACACCATGCCGGATTCCGGGTAGCAGCTGCTTAACCTCCCGCCGACACGCTGGAAGCCTCAAGTCCGAGAGGCTCCAGGCATGTCGAAGCAAACCGCAAAAGTACGGGCAAATCCGGCGGCGATTCCGCCATCATCCGGCTTCCCGGCCATGGCGCCCGGCGCGGCCGGATGGCGTTGATCGCGATGGCCGACTTCAACCGCGACATCCATTGCCTGCTGGGCTTGCCTTTCGACGCGTTGACCCTGGAGCAGACCATCGAGCAGGTTCGGCGCGCCGCTTCGGGCCGGCAACGCTGTTTCGTGTCGACGCCCAACCTCAATTTCCTCAACGGCTGCCTGGCCGACCGGGAATTCCGCGCTTCCGTGATCAACAGCGATCTCAGCATTGCCGACGGCATGCCCCTGGTCTGGGTGGCCAGGCTGCTCGGCATCCCGATCCCGGAACGGGTTGCCGGCGCCGGCCTGTTCGAGGCACTGCGCCACGACCCGGCGAGACCGATGTCGGTCTTCCTGTTCGGCGGCGAAGAAGGCGTCGTCGAAACCGCCAGCCGTTTGCTGAATGACAAGAATTCCGGCTTGATCTGTGTCGGCCACCACTATCCCGGATTCGGCTCCATTGCCGAGATGAGCAGCGCAGCGATCATCGAGCGGATCAACGCCAGCGGTGCCGATTTCCTGATCGTCGCCCTCGGTGCCCGCAAAGGCCAGGCCTGGATCGAGCACAACCGCGCCCGCCTGACCGTGCCGATCATCAGCCACCTCGGCGCCGTGGTGAATTTTGCCGCCGGTACCGTCAGGCGCGCCCCAAGCTGGATGCAGCGGAGCGGCCTGGAATGGTTGTGGCGGGTAAAGGAAGAACCCAAACTCTGGTGGCGCTACCTAAAAGACGGTGTGGGGCTGCTCCGACTGCTGATCACCCGTGTCCTACCCCTTGTCTGGTACCAGCAGCGCACCCCCCTGCCGGCTTCTGAGCTAGCGAATGCCTTGGTTTGGATGGAAAAACAAGAGGATTCACTGACCATTTGCCTCAAAGGTGCCTGGGTACGGGAAAACCTGGCAGCCTTAAGAAAATGCCTGGGCGAGGCAGAGAACGAAGCAACACGATCCGGGCGCAGCATACGACTCGATTTGAGCGAGGTGACCCGGGTGGATAGCGCCTTTGTCGGTCTTCTCATGCTGCTCCACGGCTACCAAACGGCGCGCGGCAAATGGCTGCTGGTGAAAGCGCCACGGCGCGAGGTCCGGCGACTCTTCAAATATACCTGCGCCGAGTTCGTGCTCAATGGCCGGCGGCGGCACGCGAGGATCTGACTGGCAAGATTCTCCAATGCGCCGGAACGCAAGTATTGATTGAATTTAAAAAATCAGCGGGAAATTAAATTTGCCATATCACTTCGCTGGCGAAATGTCGGATTAGTCAAAGGGTAATTTATGTCTCCATTTGGATTGGCGTCCGCCAGGATATTTCTGGCCCGTTCCACCTGGTACTTATATCGGATCATGGTTGATCGCCTCAATCGCACAAATTCGTTCTCGGAATGTGCAGGATCCGTTCGCGTCCTCATGCTGACTGAAGCCAACCCGATTTCTCGCAGCCAGATTTTTCCGTTCTGGTATTACGCGGGCGAACTGGCCCGCACCCGCGGCATTGAATTCCGGGAAGTCAATATCGATCACTTCATAGCGAACCCGGAGAATTCCCCCTGCAACGCAGACATCGTATTGATCCAGCCATGGTTTACCAAAGGTATCGAGGCCGTTCTTGAATTGCTGTCAACGGTTCGGCAAAGGAATCCTTCGGCAAAGCTGGTTTTTCTCGACGCTTTTGCACCGACCGACCTCCGCTGGGCGGAACATCTCGATGGCCAAGTGGATTTGTACGTGAAAAAACATGTTTTCAGGGATCGCCAGGATTACGGGAAGGAGGTCATCGGCGATACAAATCTGATGGACTACTACTGCCGCCGATATGGTTTTGAATATCCCTTGATGAAATTCAATGTCCCGGCTTCATTTTTCCGCAAGTTGCTGGTCGGTCCGAGTTTCTTCACCGCCGATTACATGCTTCCCGTTCTTTCGGAAAAACCCGCCTTGCCGCTCTATGAGAAACCTCGGGATGTCCTGGGACGCCTTAGTTACAAAGGTAGCGACTGGTATCAGGCCATGCGCAAGGAAGCAATCGAAGCCATGAGCAACATGGCCGGCATCAGCGCCTTGCCAGAAGCGGGAGTCGACAGGAAGTCGTTTCTTAAGGAATTGCTGCATTCGAAAATATGCTTCAGCCCGTTTGGTTACGGCGAGGTGAGCTGGCGCGACTACGAATCCGTGATGTCAGGCAGCCTGTTGATCAAACCGGACATGTCGCATATTGAGACGAACCCGGACATTTTCATCGCGAATAAAACCTATGTCCCAATCAATTGGGATTTTTCGGATTTCCGGGAAAAGGTTGATTACTACCTCCGCAAACCGCACGAGCGAAACCGGATCGTGAACAACGCCTATTCCGTCCTCGCCGACTACACAAGAAACAAACGCTTCATCGGACAAATGGACTGCATCTTTCAGAACTGAAAAGTGGCTATTTGAAGCCACGTGAAAGATGGAATTTCTCAACCTTCAATACAGAGGCATTTTTAAATAATTACGGATAGGCGCCATTTTCTCCGACTTATGCCGATTTGAATCTTGTCGATATCAACTTTGAACAAAATCAACTTTTGTGAGGTTTTGCCTTGAAGTTAGCCATTGCCGGAACCGGTTACGTTGGACTCTCGAACGGCGTGCTGCTATCCCAGCACCATGAGGTTGTCGCCCTGGACATCGTCCCTGAAAAGGTGGAGATGCTCAACCGCAAGCGTTCCCCGGTTCAGGATGCCGAGCTCGAGGACTATCTACAGAACAAGCCGTTGAATTTCCGCGCAACGCTTAACAAGAAACACGCCTACGAAGGCGCCGACTACGTCATCATCGCCACCCCGACCGATTACGACCCCGAAACCAACTACTTCAATACTCAATCCATTGAAGCAGTGATTCGCGACGTCATGGCCATCACTCCCAACGCCACCATGGTCATCAAGTCGACCATCCCCGTTGGCTACACTGAGAAAACCCGCGAGGCGCTAGGCACCCGGAACCTCATCTTCTCGCCGGAGTTCCTGCGCGAAGGCCATGCCCTGTACGACAACCTGCACCCGTCCCGCATCGTCGTGGGCGAACGCTCCAAGCGCGCCGAGATATTTGCAGATCTCCTTAAACAAGGCGCCATCAAGAAGGATATCCCCGTCCTCTTCACAGAGGCCACTGAAGCCGAGGCCATCAAGCTCTTCGCCAATACCTACCTCGCCATGCGTGTCTCGTACTTCAACGAGCTCGACACCTACGCCGCTACCCATAGACTGGACAGCAAACAGATCATCCAGGGCGTCGGTCTTGACCCCCGTATCGGCACCCACTACAACAACCCCAGCTTTGGCTATGGCGGCTACTGTCTGCCCAAGGACACAAAACAGTTGCTGGCCAACTATCGCGACGTACCTCAGAATCTGATTCACGCCATTGTCGAATCGAACACCACGCGCAAGGATTTCATTGCCAGCGACATCCTTCGGCGCAATCCCAAGGTCGTCGGGATTTATCGCCTGATCATGAAAGCCGGCTCTGACAACTTCCGGGCCTCGTCCATCCTGGGCGTCATGAAGCGCATCAAGGCAAAAGGCATCGAAGTCATCATCTATGAACCCGCTTTGAACGAAACCGAGCTCTTCAACTCGCGTGTCGTTACGGATCTGAACCAGTTCAAGAAGGAAGCTGATGTCATCATCAGCAATCGCATGGCGGACATGCTTAATGATGTGGCGGACAAGGTGTATACCCGCGACCTATTCGGTTGCGACAGTTGACCATTGGGCGTGTCCCGAATTTGCGTAACCTGAACCGCCCCTACTTTTCCAGACACGCTGTAGCCGCTTGAAACACCGGTTTTCGAACTAGCGGAGGCGCGTTATTTCCATAGCAATGACGACGCTTCGGGTTGTAGAACCTCAATGTAGTTAAAGAACATCGCGGCAGGCTTCCTTAGGCTAGGGATAAGTCTTGCGACGGATTCGTTCCCGCTTGCCGCCTGGCTGGCGAGCCGGAGGTGAAGGACTGAAAATACTTCACCAGGCTCGCCAACATGGATTATGTAAGCCTATTTGACCTCGACGGCGCGCCGCTGGGTGCCTTCCTCCTTGGGCAGCACGACTTCCAGAATGCCGTCCTTCAGGCTGGCGCTGATACCGGTCGAATCGATGCCGTCGGGAATGACAAAGTTGCGCGAAAAAACGCCGCGGGAAATTTCGCAGCGCACGTAATTTTGCTTCTGCTCCTGCGATTCGCGGGCCACCGTGCCGCGAATATTGAGGAGATTATTGGTCAGCGAAACCTGGATATCCTTCTTCTCGACCCCCGGCATCTCGGCACGGAGAACGATTTCCTTGTCGTGGTCGATGACGTTGAGTTGCGGCGTGCGGATGCTTTCGATGTCCTCGAGGCCGCTCCACAGCGGCCAGCGCCAGGCCGCCGGGCGCATCCAGGTACTCGGCATCAGCCGGTCGAAGAGGCGTTCGACCTCCTCGAGCGGCCCGAACAAGGGAGTCGCCGGCAATTCGGGACCCTTGGCCTGCGGTTTCTGGGATACGGAAATTTCGTTCTTGGTTTCAGTAGCCATCGTAATGCTCCTCGTCGATATCAGGGTTGAGTCCGGCCAGGGCCGGTCTGTGAATTCACAGGGCTCAGTGAAGCAAGCCGTGAGTGTTTCTGGGAAGAAACTCCGGATGAATTGCCGCATGCTTGCGGAGCAATTTGCTATTTCTCTTTTCCTTCATGGATTTCTTCGGCGCCTTCCTGGTCTCTTTCCTGGCATCTCGGGATTTGGGCATGGCACAGGACTCCTTGGCTGGCGGAAAAAACTGCGAGTGCATACGATCCGCTCTCCGGCCGGCGCGGTCTGTGCGCCAGCCAACAGGCCGGCCCGGCCGATCAGCGGGGCGACGCGCCGGCCGGCCCGGGCAGCGGCACATAGACGAATTTCCATTCGGCGTAGCTGTCCATGCCATCCGGCCAGTTGAGGATGGCCGGAAAATTGGCCCGTTTGACCGGCGTCGCCGCCGCCAGGCTGTATACGCCCATGATGCCGCCCTCCGGCGCGGTGACCAGGCCCCATTCCGGGGAATCGGTCAGCGGATCGCGGTAGGGGCGGCGCAGATGACGCTTGATCTCCGGGGTCCGCTCGTCCAGCAACAGCGCCTCCAGGGTCGGCGGGTATTTCTTGCCGCCCGGGCCGTTCTCGTAATACTGCAGGATGGCCCGCCGGTACTGCAGGCCGACGAAAAGCAGTTCCTTTTCCTTTTCCCGCTGCCGCACTTCGTGCCACAGCGTGCCGGTGGCCGCCAGGCCGGCGCCCAGGGTGGCGATGACAATCAGCAGCGCCAGGAAGATGACGCCGCGCTGCCTACAGGCTCCCATAGCTGACGCCGTCCCTGGTCTTGCCCGGGGCACCGCTCCGGATGTCGAAAACGCGGCCTTTCTTGGCATCGGCCGGCGGCACGATGACCCAGGTCTGGTCGCTGTCGGTCAGCGGATCGGGGGGAATCCGCCGCAGGTATTTCTTGCTGACCAGGTCCTGCAGCGACTCCGGGTAACGTCCGTTGTCGCCGTAGTATTTGTCGAGGGCATCGCGCATCTGGTGCAGGTTTTCGCGCAGTACCGTCTCCTTGGCCGCTTCGACGCGCCCGAAATAGCGGGGCACGGCCAGCGACAGAAGCAGGGCGACGATCGCCAGGCTGACCAGCAATTCGATCAGCGTGAAGGCGGGTCGGCGGCCCCGGCCGGGCGGCTTACCATTCGGCGTAGGGAATGCCATTGATGCCGCTCTCCGGGCTCAGTGAATAGATATCGAAAACATCGTCGCCGGCCTGCGGCCGGTCATGCGGGCTCTTGTAGCTGCGCTTGCCCCAGGTATCCTCGGCCTTGATGTCCGGGGCGGCGAAAGGGTCGCGCGGGATGCTGCGCAGGAAATAGATGGTCGTTTTCTCCGGACTCTTGTTGTCGGAAACGCCATCGACCAGGATGCCGAGAGTCCGCGGATAGCCGGAATCGCCCGGCCGCACCGTCACCCGGCCTTCGTCGGCGGCCTGCTTGTAGGCATCGAGGGCATCGCGGACATGGCGCAGGGCGGTGCGCAGGTCGGCTTCCTGGTTGCGCTTGACGGCCAGTTCGGCGAGCGGCAGGACCATGGTCGCAAACAGGCTGATCAGCGCCAGGCTGACCAGCAGTTCGATCAGCGAGAACCCACGCCTCACGGCATCACCGTCAGGCTGACGCTGGCCGGCGCCGGCAGGGCGGCCGTGGCGCTGCCGGCAACCGGCGAAAGGCGGATCGCAGTCACCGGCGCCGCCTGCCGGGCGCGGAATTCGGCTTCCAGCACGCTGCCTTCGCCGACGGCGCCCGGCATGGTGCTGCGCGTCTGCGTCATCAGCAGCGTTCCCGGCTCGGCGCCGACCAGCTGGCTGGTTTCGACGAAGGCGTTGCCCTGCGCCATGAAGCTTCCCGGCAGCGCACTGATCAACTCGAAAACCGCCGGATCGTAGGTCAGTTGCAGGGGCAGGCTGTTGATCGCCTGCCCGGTGGACAGCTTGAACTGCAGCTTGAAAGTGCTGCCCGCCTTGACCGCCGTCGGGCCGTTCCAGCGCAGCTGCGGCCCGGTCGCCGGCTGCGCCGGGCCGGGGAGTGCGGCGGCCGGGGCCGGCGCAGCGGCGGGTGGCGTTGCTGCGATGGCCTTCTTGATGGCCAGCGGATTCAGGCGCGGATCGTTTTCGGTGCCCGATGAAAATTCGGCGGGCACCTGGACGGGCGGCGCCAGGCTGCGGACCAAGCGGGGCGTGATGGCCAGCACCAGTTCGGTCTTGTTCCGGCTGTCGTTGTGATTGGAGAACAGCCGGCCGAGAACGGGCAGGTCGCCGAGGCCGGGGAAGCGGTTGGCGGCGGCGATATCCTGGTCGTTGATCAGGCCGCCGAGGATCTGGGTTTCACCGTCCTTGAGGCGCAGCACGGTGGCCGCGTTGCGGCCGCTGATCTGGTATGAAATCGAGCCCGACTTGCTGACCACTTCCTTGGAAACCGAACTGACCTCGAGGTTGAGCTTGATCGAGACTTCGTCGTTCGGGAAGATCGTCGGCTCCACCTCCAGTTTCAGGCCGACATCGACATATTGGACATTTTCCGAGAGAAAGCCGGTCGAGGTCGCCGTCGTCGTGATCACCGGCACGCGGTCGCCGATCCGGATCAGGGCTTTTTCCCGGTTATGGGTGCGCAGGCGCGGATTGGCCAGCAGGTTGGTGTCGTTGCTGTCATGCTGCAGGTTGATCGTGGTATTCGACAGCGCCGCGCCGATCCGACTGTCGCCGAGATGCAGCAGGTCGCTCAGCGTCACATTGGTACCGTTCGACGGCAGTGGTGCGAGGACCAGCTGGGCCGGCCACTGGATACCGAGGTTGAGCAGCCGCGAGCGCTGGATTTCCAGCACTTCCAGTTCCAGCATCACTTCCGGCTCGCCGACATCCTGGATGCTGACCATGCGCTCGGCGAGGCGGATCATCTCCGGCGTGTCGCGCATGATCAGCAGGTTCAGCTTGTCGTCGGCGAAGACATTCTTCGCCTTGAGCACCGTTTTCAGCATGCTCATCACCTGCTTGGCGTCGGCATTGGCGAGGAAGAAATTCCTGACCACCAGTTCCTGGTGCTCGCTCTGCTTGGCCGCCGTATCGGGATAGATCAGCAGCGTCGTGTCGTTGAGGACGCGCCGGCGCAACTGGTTGGTGCTCAGCATCACGTCGAGGGCATCCTCGACCGTCACCCGGCGCAGGAAGACGGTGACGGCCAGCGTCGGCGGCACATCCTTGTCGAGCACGAAATTGAGCCCGGCATGCAGGGACAGGGCTTCGAGAACCTGCTTCAACGCCGTATCGCGGAATTCCAGCGAAATCGTCTTGCGGAAAGCCTGGCGCAGGCTCGGGCTCATTTCCTCGTTGCGCCGCAACAGTTCGTCGATCTGCCGCTGCATGGCGAGCGCCGCCGGCTGCCGTGGATTTTCCCGCAGGACTTTGCCCAGCGTCTGTTGCGCTCCATCCAGGTCGTTCGCCGCAAGCAAAGCGCCGGCATCGGCGACCAGCCCGGCATGGCGCCGCGCCTGCTCGACGGCGGCCAGCCCGGCCTGGCCCTGGGCATTGTCGCGGTCGATATTGAGGACGCGGCGATAGAGTGCCTCGGCGCTGTCCAGATTGCCGACCTCCATGGCCAGCCGGGCTTCTTCCAGGCGGCGGGCGACGAACTGGGCCTGGGCATTCAGGTAGTGGATGCGGTATTCGCGGTTGCGTGGCGCTTCCCGGCTCGCCCTTTCCAGCTGGGCCAGCCCCTCTTCGGTGTTGCCCTGATCGAGCAGTTCGAGCCCGTCGCGGTAGGCCAGGTCGCCGGCACAACCGGCCAGCAGGACCACGGCGGGCAGCAACCGCCAGGGGCGGCGGCGCGGGATGGCAACGGGCTGGATCATGGCTTGTCCCCCACGGGAAGGAATTGTTGAATTTTCATCGGCCGGTAGAGGAAACCCAGCTGTCCGCCCGCGTAGCGGCCGACCCGGTAGTCGCGGTCGATGACCTGGCCGGGATGGACAGCCAGCACCCGGTCGTCGCGGGCCAGGAAAAAGACCGGCGCCTGGCCGCTTTCCTCGAGCTTGCCGAGATAGCGGAATGGCAAGGGCGGGGCTTGCGGAGGCGGCGGCGGTGGTGGCGGCGCGGCGACGGTCGAGGTATCCACCGGAGGCGGCGGCGGTTCCCAGGTACGCACTGCAAAGATATCGACCGGCCCGGCCGCCACGCCGACCGGCGCTGCGGCTGCGACGGGCGCCTGGCCGGCGCTTCCCGCCACGGCTTCGAGCGGCGGGCCGGGCGGCGCCGGCCGTTGCGCGACGGCCGGCGGCTGAGCGGGCGCTGCCGCGAAGCGGCCCTGCCACAGCCAGTAGGCGGCGAGCAGCACCAAAGCCAGGCCGGGCAGGAACAGCCAGCGGCGCTGCCGGATCAGCGGCCACGGTTTCATGACGGCGGCGCAAAAAAGTAGGAAAGGCGCGCATTGGCTTCGATCACCGGATCGCTCGCCTGCGGACGCTGCAGCATCAACTCGTCGAGCGTCGGCGCCGCCGGCTGGGCGAGGGCTTCGAGCAGGTAGCCGCGCAACGAGGCATAGTTGCCCTTGAGGGGCAGGTTGATTTCCAGGCGCAGCCGTCCCTCCTGGGTGCTCAGGCCGTAGGTGGCGCGATCCACCGTCAACCCGTAGCGGGCGGCGAGGCCGCCCAGTTCCTTCAGGGTATCGGTGGCATTGGTGAACGGCGGCAGCGAGCGGCTGGCAGGAGGCGCCGCGCTGCCGGGGGCCGCCCTGGCTGACCGGGCGGTTGGCGCGAGTTGCGCCATCTGCCCCTGCAGGCTGGCCAGTTCGTCGCGCGCCGGGGCAATGCTGCCGATATAGAAGGACAGGCAGAAAAGCAGGATTCCGAGGCCGGCGATGCCGGGTTTGCCCAGGCGGTCGAGTTGGGGGAGCTTCATCCGGTGCCCTCCCGCCATTCGGCGAGCAGCGTGAAGCGAACCGGCTGCCGGGGATGCTCGCGGACCACCTCGTACTTGGCGAGATGCGGATTGGCCAGGACGCGGCTGGCGAGCAGGCGCTTGGCATAATCGAGCGCCGCGTCGAGGTCTTTGGCTTCGCCGGTGATGACGATTTCGCGAGCGCCCGGCGCCAGGCTGAGCAGGGTCACCGTTTCGTCGCTGGCCGCTTCCAGTGACGAGAACAGCGCCGCCCAGCGGCTGGCCGAGGGCGACAGCGTTTTTCCTGCCGACGCCGCGGCCTCGGCATCCCGAGCGGCGCGGTCGGCACCCTCGAACAGCCGGCGGCGTTCGGCAGCCTGGCGCAGGCGGGCGACCTGCTGCTCGGCGACGGTGGTTTCGGCGCCGGTATTGACCGCGAGCTGGACGAGGAAGCCGGCGAGCAGCACGCTGCCAACGAGCAGTGCGATGCCGGGCAGGCGACGGCCGGGCGGCAGGCGCTGATAATCGAGCCAGAGCGGCGGCAGGGCGACGCTCATGCCGTGCCCCAGGCGACCAGGCCGACAATGCCGGCAAGGCCGCCGGGCAGCCGTTCGACCTGCCAGGGCGGGACCGGCGGCAAAGTTGCCTGGCCGGTCAGATCGCACAGCCAGAGCCGGCCGCCGCTTTCCCGACCGGCCAGTTGCCGGGCCTCGGCCAGCAAATCGGGCAGTTCGCCGGCCTCGGCGGCCCGGCTGGTGATCGACTGCCATTGTGCCTGCTCGATGGTCGCCAGGGTGATGCGCCGGTTTTCGACCAGGGCCAGCATGCCGCCCGGCTGGTCGATCTGCGAGCGTGCCCGGTTGAATATGGCCATCAGCCCGGGCTGGATCGAGCGCAGCGTGGCGCGCCCGGCGCAGGCGGCGCGCAGGTCGGTGAGCAGGGCCTGCGGCACGCCGCTGGCCAGGGTCGGCCGGTCGCCGCCCGGACTGACGCGCAGCTCCCAATCGCGAGCCAGGTCGCCGAAAGTATTGCGGAAAATGAGCCGGGCCAGGTCGGTGCGTTCCGCCGCGCCGAGATGATTCACCTTGGGCAGCACGGCATAGCGCACGTAATGGCTGGAGAGCAGGACGGTCAGGTCGCGGCCACCCCAGGCCGGCTGGTCGAGCAGCATTTCCAGGGCTTCGAGGCCGCCGGTCCACGGCGCCGGGCCGGTTTCCGGCAAGTCCTCGGCATGCTGCGCCAGTTCGCCGGGACGCCAGCGGGGCGCCAGGCGCAGCACCCCCAGGCGCTGCGGACTGAGGCTGGCGACCAGGCGCTCAGGCGACAAAAGTGACACGATTGACCTCCTCCAGCGTCGATTCGCCGCGCCGCACCAGGTCGAGCGCCGCCTCGCGGATCTGCCGCATGCCGCCGCGCGCCGCCGCCTCGCGCAACTGGCGGGGCGGCGCTTCGGCGACAATCAGTTCACGCAGTTCATCGGTCAGCTGCAGCAGTTCGACCACCGACTTGCGGCCCTTGTAGCCGGTCTCCCGGCAATGCGCGCAGCCGAGCCCGTGGCGAAAGCGGAAGCCGGGCAGGTCGCCGGCGGCAATGGCGGAATCGGCGATCAGGGCGGCTTCCGGCTGATAATCGACGGTGCACTGCGGACAATTGAGGCGGACCAGGCGCTGGGCCATGATGCCGTTGATGGCCGAGACAAAACTCTGCGGCACGACCCCCATGTGGCGAAAGCGGCTGATCACGTCGAAAGCGTTGTTGGCGTGCACCGTCGAAAACACCAGGTGGCCGGTCAGCGCCGACTGAATGGCGATCTGCGCCGTCTCGGCATCGCGGATTTCGCCGACCATGATCTTGTCCGGGTCGTGGCGCAGGATGGAGCGCAGGCCCAGCGCGAAGGTCAGGCCCTTCTTTTCATTGACCGGAATCTGCAGTACGTCGGGCAGCTGGTATTCCACCGGGTCCTCGATGGTGATGATCTTGTCCTCGCCGGTGTTCACTTCGCTCAACACGGCGTAGAGCGTCGTCGTCTTGCCGCTGCCGGTCGGCCCGGTGACCAGGAACATGCCGTAGGGTTCGCGTACCAGGCGGCGCACCTGGCGCATCATGTCGGGCTCGAAACCGAGGGAATCGAGGCTCAGGCTGGTCATCTGGTCGGTCAGGGCGCTCTTGTCGAGAATCCGGAGGACAGCATCCTCGCCGTGGATGCTGGGCATCACCGAAACGCGGAAATCGACCTCCCGCTCGTTGATCAGCACCTTGAAACGACCATCCTGCGGCACCCGCCTTTCGGAAATGTCGAGTTCGGCCATCACCTTGATCCGGGAAATCACCTGCTCGGCGGTCTGGATGCCGGCCGGTTCGGCGATCAGCGACAGCACGCCGTCCAGGCGGTACTTGACGCGCAGCCCCTCGCCCGAGGATTCCAGATGGATGTCGCTGGCGCCCGCCTTGTAGGCGTCGTAGATGGTCGAATTGGTCAGCCGGACGATCGGGCTGGCGCTGCTCTGGATGGTATCGAGGCGCAGCGATTCGATCCCCTCGTCACTGACCGGCGCCACCGGCCCTGCCGTCGGCAGGTTGTCCATGGCCAGCATGTTCTCGCCGTAATGGGCGAGTACGGCGGCAATGTCCTGGCCATCGGCGAAGCAGAGCACGAAAGGCGTCAGCAGGTAGGCGTCGGCCCAGGGCAGCAGGGTGGCCGCGGCGGCCCGCTCGCAGACCAGCAGCAGGCGCCCGTTCTCATCGCGCAGGGCGATGCACTGGCGGAGCACGGCATCGCCGTAGGGCAGCACGTCGAAGGCAGGCTTCAGCTTGAACATTTCCTGCAGGTCGAGCGGATGGCGCTGGTCCCGCATCACAGATTCCCCGCCAGTTCGAAAATGGGCAGATAGAGCAGGACGACGATGAAGGCGATGAAGCCGCCGATGGTCAGCATCAGCAGCGGCTCGAACAGCTTCAGGAACCATTCGCTCCAGCGGGCCAGTTCCTCGTCGTAGAAATCGGCGATGCGGATCATCTTTTCCCCGACGTCGCCGGTCTTCTCGCCGACCTTGAGCAGTTCGCTCGCCACCGGCGGCGCCAGGTCGCGCCGCTCCATCGCTTCCGACAGGGCGACACCAGCGCGCACGTCGAGAATGACGTGATCGAGTTCGAGCCGCCCTTCCTCGTCCAGCAGTTCGCGGGCCAGGCCGAGGGCACCGACGATGGGAATGCCTTCCCGCTGCAACAGGCCGAGGGTGCGGAAAAAGCGGGACAGGGCATAGGCCCGGAAACGGAGCCGCAAGGCGCGCAAGCCTTTCAGCGCCAGCAGCCGGTGCAGCAGGCTGCGGCGATTCCCGGCGTGGCGGATGGCCAGGGTCAGGGCGGTCGCCAGCAGCGCCATGCCGAGCAGGATCTCGAAACCGTGCGTATCAACCGCGATGCCCCAGCGCATCAGCAGGCGCGACATGAAGGGCAGATTGCGGCCAAATTCCTCGTAGATGCGGCTGAAGCGCGGCACGACATAGGTCATCAGGAAAACGACGACCAGGCCGCCGACCCCGATCAGCAGGCTGGGGTAGATGGCGGCCGAGACCAGCCGCTGGCGTGCCTGGTCCATCTGGCTGCGATAGGCGACGAAACGGCCGAGACTGCTACCCAGGTCGCCGGTCTGTTCACTGGCGGCGGCGAGCGCCACGTAGAGCGGCGGGAAAATGGCCGGAAATTCCCGCAAGGCGGCCGAAAACGGCTTGCCTTCGCGGACCTGGCGGATCAGCACTTCGATCAACTGGCGGCGGGTGGCGTTGTTTTCCTTGCGCGCCAGGGTGATCAGGGCCTCGTTCAGGGAGAGCCCGGCGTCGATCAGCGAGCGCAGTTCCTGGCTGAAGAGCAGCAGGTCGAAAGGCGGGTCCTTGCGCCGGCGCTGCGCCGCCCAGTGCCATTTCTGGCGGATCGAGACGATGTCGATATTGCGTTCGCGCGCCATGGCGCGGGCCTGGTCGAAACTGGCGGCATCCAGCGACAGGGAAACGACGCCTTCATTCGGTCGATAAGCCACGATCTGGAAACGCATGGTCGCACCTCAGCAGCCGGCGGCCGGACGATCAGCAGGCAGACACGCGCTGTTCACCGGCCTTCACCAGTTGGTAATGTCGGCATCTTCACCGCTGCCCCCCGGCGTTCCGTCGCGCCCGTAGGAATAGACATCGACTTCGCCGTGCTCGCCGGGCGACTTGTAGAGATAGGGCCGGTTCCAGGGATCGAGCGGCAAACCCTTCTTCAGGTAGGGGCCCATCCATTTGGCGACGCCGGGCGGCTGCACGACCAGCGCATTGAGGCCCTGTTCGGTGGTCGGATAGCGGCCGACATCGAGCCGGTACTGGTCGAGCGCCTTTTCCATGGCATCGATCTGGGCATGGGCCGCCTTGACCTCGGCCTTGCCCAGCTGGCCGAAATATTTCGGCCCGACATAGCCCGCCAACAGGCCGATGATGGCGACCACGACGAGCAGTTCGATCAGGGTGAAAGCGGCCATCGCGGGCCGCGCGGCTGCCGCAAGGCGGGGAAAATCCCGTCGCGGTCGGATGTTCGGAGCATAGGGCGTCACATTCTCTCCTTCGGTCGGCGCCGCTGTCCGGCTCCGTGCAAGTCCTGCCGTGGCGCGGCCATCGTCCGGCGCCGCCTGCAACGCTGTCGACGCCCCCGAAATCGGCGCCGGCCCCGGCGTCAGCCGATATCCGGAGAGCTGATTCGACACGCCCCGGATGTGATTCATTCTCTGCAGTTCGGAGTCATTCGGACTATCTGCGCTCTTCCGGCGACTGGCGCACCGAGCGGACCGGGCCATTCGGTCGTCTTGGCGCCTGCCGACCCCGGACCATCGGCCGCCGCCCATGATCCACCTGGCGCATGGCACCGCGGATGTCCATCACCGCCCCTGAAAACTCCGGCGCTAGGCTGCACTTCAGGATGCCGGATGCATCCGTTGCCATACGACGCCGAAAGATTTTCAGGAAGCCATCGTGAAGCCAGAACTTCGCCTCTCATCAATCGTCATCGCCTTTGCCGCCAGCCTGATCCTGGCCGCCTGCGGTAACGACAGCGTTTCGGCCGGCAGCCAGATTGCTGCCCGGGTCAATGGCAAGGAAATAGCGGCCCATCGCGTAGACCGCCTGGCCGGCGGCATTCCCGGCCAGCCGCCCGGTGCGGCCACCCTGGCGGCACTGGACCGCCTGATCGACCAGGAACTGCTCGCCCAGCAGGCCGAGGAAATCCGCCTCGATCGCGACCCCGCCGTGCTGCTCGAAATCGAAACCGCCAAGCACCAGATTCTGGCCCGCACCTACGTCGAGCGGAATACCCGGAGCCGGCCGCCGACGCCGGGAGAAATCAGCAAGTACTACCACGACCATCCCGCCCTTTTTGAACAGCGCGGCCTCTACCGGTTCAAGGAATTGATCGCCGCCGTCGATGCCGGGCACCGGGAATCCTTCCGCCGCAGCCTGGCCGGGAACAGCCGGCTCGACGATGTCGCCGGCTGGCTGCAGGCCAACGGGCAAACTTTTCACCTGACGACCACGGTCAAGTTTGCCGAGCAGGTTCCGGCGGCGCTGCTGCCCCGGATCGCCGCCATGAATATCGGGGAAATCGCCATCCTCGAAGCCCCGGACAGCGTCTCCGTGCTTCAGCTGCTGCAGACGCAGGAAGTGCCGCTGAGCCAGGAAGAAGCGAAACCGCTGATCGAAAACCTGCTCGCCGAGCAAAAGGACCAGGAATTCATCCAGGCCCGCACCGCCCAGTTGCGGGCGCAGGCCCGCATCGAATACCTGGGCGCCTTTGCCGCCCCCCGCGGCGGCACGCCACCGGCCGCGCCGGTCAAGCAAGAGCAGGCGGCCGCGGCCGGCATGCATGTCGTCAAGGGCCAGCCCGGGCTGTCCTGAAAACCGCGGAATTCATGTCATCCACCGACGAAAGGAAATATCGCCATGCCTCAACTCTTACGGAACCTCGCCGGATGGCTGCTGACAGTGGCCTGTCTCGGCCTCTTCGTCCTCACCGGCACCGCGTCGGCCGCCTCCGATGACATCCTCGGCCCCGGCGACAGCATCCGCATCACGGTTTTCGAAAGTCCCGACCTGACGACGGAAGCGCGTATCTCGTCGGCCGGCCAGATCCGCTTTCCGCTGCTCGGCAACGTCAAGCTCGCCGGGATGACGCCGAGTGCGGCCGGCGAGCGCATTTCCGCGCTGCTCGGCGAAGGCAAGATCATCCGCCATGCCCAGGTCAGCGTCAGCATCGTCGAGGGCCGCAGCCAGCAGGTCTCGGTCCTCGGCGAAGTCGCCAAGCCGGGGCGCTATGTCCTTGATGAAACCCACGCCACCCTGACCGACATCCTGGCCCAGGCCGGCGGCATCACCCCGACCGGCGACAGCATCGTGACCCTGGTCCGGACGCGCAACGGCCAGCCGGAAAGACGGGAAATCGACGTGCCCCGGATGTACCGGACCGGCGACATGTCGGCCAATATCGAAGTCGAAAGCGGCGACACGGTCTTCGTCCGCAAGGCGCCGCTGTTCTACATCTACGGCCAGGTCCAGAAAGCCGGCAGCTATCGCCTGGAGAACGAGATGACCGTGATGCAGGCCATTTCGCTGAGCGGCGGACTGACCCTGTACGGCACCGAGCGCGGCATCAAGATTGCCCGCCGCACGGCCGATGGCGGCCTGACCAAGAAGGACGCCAAGGTCTCCGACCTGGTCCTCGCCGACGACATCATCTACATCCAGGAAAGCCTGTTCTGAGCGCTTTTCCCGGCCCGACCGGCCGCCAGGCGGGCGGTCGGCAGTGGCCAATTGCGGCTAGCGGAAACGGAACAGATGGCGCAGCAGGAAGCCGGCGGCGACGGCAACGGCGACCGTGGCCACCGGATTTTCATTGACATAAGTGCGGCACCCGGCGGTCAGGCTGGCCCGTATGCCATCCAGGCGGGCCCGTTTTTCGGCCAGCGTTTCGGCGGCCGAGCTGGCGACATCGGCCAGCTTGTCGACAGCCTGATGCGCGCCGCTGACCAGGTTGCGGGAACTGCCTTCGACGGCGCTGAGAGGGCTGCTTGCTTCCATGATGGTCTCCTCGAAGAATGATGAAGTGGGTTGCAGGCATCGTCGGAGAGAGCCAGGCAAGGCCAGTCGGAATCGGACTACCTGCAGGCGCAGTCTGGCATGGCGCCGGCAAAAATACTGCCGGGACAAAAGCTGGCCGGTGTCGGAAAACGGCGCCGTCCTTGTCGGCCTCCGGCGCATCGGCCGCCCGCCGTTTCAGGGACGGCTCGCCATTACCAGCAGAGCCCTTCGTAAACCCCGTCTACGCTGCGGGAATCGCTGATTCGCACGAGATCGATGACATTCTGTCCATGGCGCAGCCGGCCGGCGATATTGAGGAATTCCGGCTCGGCGTTGCCGATGATCAGGGTGTCGGCGTGGGCCAGCACCGCGTCGATGCTGGGCAGCATCAGCCGCGAGAGGTGCGGGATATGGTTGATGATGTAGTCGCGGTTGCTGCCATGGAGGTTCGCCATCCGGACATTGCGGTCGTACATCCGCAGCTCGTAGCCCTTGCCGATCAGGCGTTCGGCCAGTTCGACCACCGGGCTTTCGCGCAGGTCGTCGGTCCCCGCCTTGAAGCTGAAGCCGAGAATGCCGATCCGGCGTTTCCCCTGGCGCACCACGGTCCGCAGGCTGCGCTCGATCTGCAGCTGGTTGCTGGCCAGGATGGCGCCCAGGATGGGCAGCGTCAGGTCGAGCTTGTCGGCCTTGTCGAGCAGGGCGCGCAAATCCTTGGGCAGGCAGGAACCGCCGAAGGCGAAGCCCGGCTTCAGGTAAGTGGACGAAATGTTGAGCTTGGTGTCCTGGCAGAAAATGTCCATCACCCGATGGGCATCAATGTTGATGGCCTTGCAGATATTGCCGATTTCGTTGGCGAAGCCGATTTTCAGTGCATGCCAGGCATTGTCGGCATACTTGACCAGTTCCGCCGTTTCGATGTCGGTGCGGATCACCGGGCCGGGACGGCGGGCATAGAGGGAGGCGAGGATGTCGCCGCTCGATTTGCCCAGTTCGCCGATCACCGTCTTGGGCGGATGGTAATAATCATAGACGGCAGTGCCTTCGCGCAGGAATTCGGGATTGATGCAGACCCCGAAATCGGCTCCGGCCAACTTGCCTGAAGCCGCTTCCAGGGCGGGAATCACCAGCTGGCGCATGGTCCCGGGCAGCAGGGCGCTGCGCACGACGACCACCGGAGCCGTTTCCTGCTGGCGCAATACTTCGCCGATCTGTTCGCAGGCGCGCCGGACGCAGCGCATGTCCAGCCCGCCGTTGGCCAGGCTGGGCGTGCCGACGCAGATGAACAGCAGATCGGCAAAGGGGATCGCCGCCGCGGCATCGGTCGTCGCCGACAGGCGGCCGGCGGCGACCTGTTCCTTGATGATGTTGCCGATCTTCTGCTCGACGACCGGCGTCCACCCGGCATTGATGATATCGACCTTGATCGCTTCGGGGTCGACACCGATCACCCGGTGGCCTTCCTGCGCCAGGCAGGCCGCCGACACCACCCCGACATAGCCAAGACCGAGAACGCAGATTTTCATGACCGGACTCCTCATATTGCCGGAACCAGCATGCCGGGGGTGCTTGAAACCCGATCCGCAAGGACAGCGCCAGCGGCTAGTCCGAGCAGCATATTCCGGGCGTCGGCCAGACCCCACCCGGCACCGGGCAATCATGGCAAGCTTGGGGGACAAGGAATCGGCCCCGGGAAACGGTCGGCCACGCCATGGAGACGCTTGATGCAACTGCAGAAAATCACCCCCTGCCTGTGGTTCGACAGCCAGGCCGAAGAAGCGGCGCGCTTCTACTGCGGCATTTTCGACAATTCGCGGATTCTCGGCATCAGCCGCTACGGCGAAGCGGGCAGCGAGATTCACGGCAAGCCGGCGGGCAGCATCCTCACCGTCGCTTTCGAACTTGCCGGCCAGACTTTTACCGCCCTCAACGGCGGCCCCGTCTTTCGCTTCAACGAAGCCATTTCGCTGCAGGTCAGTTGCGCCGACCAGGCGGAGGTGGACCGCTACTGGGACCGCCTGGCGGCCGGCGGCGATCCGGCGGCGCAGCAGTGCGGCTGGCTGAAGGACAGGTACGGCCTGTCCTGGCAGGTAGTGCCGGCCGACCTCGGCGACATGATGAGCGACACCACCAACCGGCGCAGCGAACGGGTGATGGCGGCCCTGCTGCAAATGAAGAAACTGGACCTTGCCGCGCTGCACCAGGCCTACTCGGGCTAGCACCAGCCGGGAATATCAACCGCGAAAGGAAATGCCATGCAAGTCGAACCCTACCTGCTGTTCAGCGGCCGCTGCGAAGAGGCGCTCGAATTCTATCGCCAGGCCGTCGATGCCGAGATCGACATGCTGATGCGCTACCGCGAAAGCCCGGAACCGCTGCCCCCCGACATGGCCCGGCCCGGCATCGAGGAACTGGTGATGCATGCCAGTTTTCGCATCGGCGACAGCGTCGTCATGGCCGCCGACGATTGCACACGGATGACGACCGGCTTCCAGGGCTTTCAGCTGTCGCTGAGCGTGACCGACGTCGCCGAAGCCGAACGCCGCTTTGCCGCCCTGGCCGACGGCGGCCAGGTCCGGATGCCGCTGACCAAAACTTTCTATTCCCCGAGTTTCGGCATGCTCACCGATCGTTTCGGCGTTTTCTGGATGGTCATCGTTCCCGCTGCCGCCTGAGCGGCAAGGCGGCGGCATCGGCAGCCGGCGACGGCCCGGGGCGGTCATGCCGGGAAAATGTACTTCCTGAATTCCTACATGATGCGGACATTAAGCTGACAGACTTGCCCGACGGAATTGACGAAAATTCGCGCGCAGAGAAAAATTAATCCTGAAAAACTTCATGGCAGAGTTCAGCCGGGTTTTTCGGATTAATTCAACAATAAAAATGCGTCTGCCCCGGCTGCCCTAACAGCCGGGCAGACGCACCATCGGTCGCGAACGGATCAGGGGGAAGATCGCCAATGAAAGTGCCTGGCCTGCTGCTGCTCGCCCTGCTCAGCACGCCCGCCGCCGCCGATGTCATCGACAGCCTCACCGACCTGCCTTTCGAGGATCTGCCCCGGCTCGAGGTATCGAGCCCTTCCAAATTCCTCCAGAGTTCGCAGCTGGCGCCGTCGGCAGTCCAGGTCATCGAAGCCGAGGACATCCGGCGCCACGGCTGGCGCAAGCTGAGCGAAGCGCTCGACAGCCTGCCCGGCCTCTATTCGGTCGGCGATCGGGCCTACGATTTCGTCGGGGCGCGCGGCTTTCTCGTGCCCGGCGACTACAACACGCGCTTCCTGCTGCTGCTCGACGGCCAGCGACTGAACGACAACGTTTACGGGCAAGCCGCTTTCGGCGACGACTTCCAGCTCGACCTGGCCCTGGTCGAACGCATCGAATACGTGCCCGGTCCGGCTTCCTCGATCTACGGCTCGAACGCCCTGTTCGGCGTGATCAATGTCATTACCCGCCGCGCCGGTTCCCTGCCCGGGCTTGAAACCGGCCTCCGGGTGAGCAGCGACGGCTGGCGTGAAATGCGCATCACCGGCAGCCGCCTGGGCGGCGACGGCGGGCCGGCCCTGGTCGCCTCGCTGACGCACGGCGAAAAAGGCGGGCGCGACCTGGCTTACCCGGGCGCCGCCGGCCTGCCCACCGCCGACGGCTCGCCGTCGCCGGACGGCGTCAGCCATGGCCTGGATCGCAGCACCCTGACCCGGGCCTACGTCAGCCTCACCGAGGGCGGGTTTTCCAGTGCGGCATGGGCGGCCCGGCGCGAGGTGCAGCCGTCGTCGGCACTCTACGGCACCAATTTCAACGATGACCGGCTGCGCCTGGTGGACGCCAGCTACGGCATCAGGGCCAGCTACCGGGCGGCGCTCGCCGAGGACTGGAAGCTGGAAAGCCGCCTCGCCTGGCAGAAGATGACCTACCGGGCCGACTATCCCTTCTTCGATGCCACGGCCGGCGCCTACCTGAATCGCGACGATACCGTCGGCACCTGGTGGTCGGGCGAAATGCGCCTTCTCTACCTTGGTTACACCGGGCACAAGCTGATGTCCGGCGTCGAGTTCAATGACGACCAGCAGGCCATCCAGAAAAATTTCGATGTCGGCGTCTCGGTCAATCCGCCGGTCAATGTCGATACGCGCGGCCACTGGCTGGGCTACTTCATCCAGGACGAATGGCATTTCGCCCCCGCCTGGCATCTCAACGCCGGCCTGCGCCATGACCGCCACTCCACCGGCCACGCCTACACCAGCCCGCGCCTCGGGCTGATCTGGCAAGCCGATGAACGGACCACCTTCAAGCTGCTCGCCGGCAACGCCTACCGGGTGGCCAATGCCTATGAAACGGCGTACGGCAACAACACCGACACCCTGGCCTCCCCCGGCCTCAAGCCGGAAAAGAGCCGCAGCCGGGAAGCCGTCGGGGAACTGCGCCTGACGGGCAACCGGCTGCTCGGCGCCTCGCTTTACGATTACCGGATGAGCAACCTGATCCGCCAGGTCGAAGTCGCCGGCGGCGCCCTGCAGTACCAGAACCAGCCCGAAGTCTCCGGCCGCGGCCTCGAACTGTATTTCCAGCAGCGCCAAGCGGCCGGGCTCAGCCTGTTCGCCAGCCTGACCCTCAACCGGACCCGCGATGCCGACGACCAGCAACTCGCCAACAGCCCGCGCTGGATCGCCAAGCTGCGCGCCAGCCATCCGCTGCTCGGCGACCGTTTGCTGGCCGCCCTCGAAATGAACGCCATCGGCCCCCGCCTGGTCGCCAGGCCGGCCAGTGGCGGCAACCAGGTCGCCAGCCAGTGGCTGGTCAATGCGACGCTGACGGCGACCCGCCTGGCTCCCGGCCTGACCCTGCAGTTGCGTGCCCTCAATCTGTTCGACCGCCGCTACGGCGAACCGGGCAGCAACGAGACGCCGGTGACGACGCTGCCGATGACCGGCCGGCAATGGCAACTGGGCTTGGCCTATGCGTTCTAGACTGGCTCTGCTCCTCGTCGTGCTGCTTTTCGCCGCGGGGCGGGGCGTGCAAGGCGAACCCGCCTACGCCGACCTGTCGGCACCCAACATCAAGGCGGCCTACCTCTACAATTTTTCGCTCTATACCGAATGGCCGGGGCCGCCGGTCGATGGCTTCCATCTCTGCATCATCGGCCGCGACCCGGTCGCCAGCGCCATCGACGCCCTCGACGGCCGGCTGCTGCGCGGCAAGCCCCTGATCGTCCAGCATCTCGACGGTGGCGACCAGGTCGGCACCTGCCACGTGCTCTATGTCGGCGCCCTGACTTCCGGCCAGCGCGCCGCCCTCGGCCGCGCGCTCGGCCAACTGCCCGTCCTTACCGTCGGCGAAAGCCGTCAGGGCGACGAATTCGCGCCGATCGTCCAGCTGATTCCGGTCGGCGCCCACATCGCATTTGAAATCGACCTCGGCAAAGCAAGAACGGCTGGACTGACGCTCAGTTCCCGGCTGCTCGGCCTGGCCCGGGCCGTCCATTGAGGAAATCGCAATGAAGTCCTGGTTTGCCCGGCTCAATATCAAGCACAAGCTGGGTGTCATCAATATCGCCACCAGCGGGGCGGCCTTTGTGGTTGCCGCACTGATCCTGCTCGCCTTCTTCTGGTCGTACGAAAAGGACGACCTGTTGCGCGACGCCCACGACCTGGCCCGGATCATGGCCCAGAACAGCGCCGCACCGCTGGTATTCGACGATGCCCTGGTGGCCGGCGAACTGCTCGACGCACTGAACCACAACGACGACGTGATCGCCGCCGAACTGCTGGAACGGAACGGCCGCCGGGTCGCCAGTTACCGGCGAGCCGGCGTCCACGACATCGCCTGGGAAGACATCGACCTGCCCGGCAGCGATGGCAGGCCGCCGGCCCGCTTCCGGCCCGGCTACCTCGACATCGTGATGCCGGTCGAATTGCACGGCGCGGTGGTCGGCACCTACCGCATGCGCCTGGACCGGACGGCGGGTTACCAGCGCCTGCTGATTGCCAGTCTGATCCTCTTTGCCGCCTTGCTCGCTGCCGTCAGCGTCGCCATCCTGGTCTTCAACCGGCTGCAGCGGCGCATTGTCGAACCGCTGCAGCGCCTGCTGGAATCGATGGCGCGGGTGTCGACCGATGGCGACTACACGCAACGGGTCGATATTCCAGCAGAGGATGAAATCGGCGCCCTGGGCAAGAGTTTCAACCAGATGATCGGGCAGATCGAGGTGCGCGACCGGGCGCTCGCCCGCGAACTGCACGAACGCAACTGGGCGGAAACCCAGCTCCGGCACAGCGAGGCCCGGCTGCGCCTGGCGCTCGAAGGCGCAGGCGCCGGCAGTTACGAATGGCATGTCGATAGCGGGTTCAGCTTCTGGTCGGCCGAAATCTGGAACCTTCTCGGCCTGAAACCGGACGATACCGCACCCTCGTTCGAAACCTGGCGGCGGGTGGTGCATCCCGACGATATCGAGCGCGTCGAACGCTCGATCGAGGCCGCCGTCGCCCGGGGCGTCGAATTTGACGTCAAGTGGCGGGTCAATCTGCCGGGCGGCGCGGTCCGCTGGATCGTGGACCGGGCTCGCCCCCTGCGCGACGAGAACGGCCGCATCGTCTGCTATATCGGCATGGTGATCGACATTTCCGAACTCAAGCGCACAGAAGAAAGCCTCAACCGCTACCGCAACCGCCTCGAGGAGATGGTTGCCGAACGCACCGCCAAACTGGTCGCCGCCGAAAGCGAACAGCGGCACCTCAATCGCGCCCTGCGCCTGCTCAGCGACTGCAATATCGCGCTGGTGCGCAGCGGCAGCGAACAGCACCTGCTCGACGATCTCTGCCGCCTGATCGTCGAATCGGGCGACTACCTGATGGCCTGGGTCGGCAAGGCCAACAACGATGCGGCGAAGTCGGTCCGGCCGATTGCCCGCTCGGGCCGCGAAGACGGCTACCTGGAGAATGTCCGGGTCAGTTGGGATGGCGAGCAAGCGACCGGGCGCGGCCCCACCGGCACGGCGATCCGGACGGCGACGACCCAGATCGTGCGCAACTGCGCCACCAATCCGCAACTGGCGCCGTGGCACGAGGCCATTCGCCAGCGCGGCTTCGAAACCATGATTGCCCTGCCCATCATCGTCGATGGCGGCGTCGAAGGCACCTTGGTCGTCTATGCCGCCGAGCCCGATGCTTTCGCCGGCGGCGAGGTGGAACTGCTCGAGGAAGTGGCCAACAATGTCGCCTACGGCCTGCAGGCGCTGCGGGCGCGGCGCGAGCTCGAGGGCCATCGCCGGGATCTCGAGGCGCTGGTCGCCGCCCGGACCGGCGAAATCCTGGCGCTCAACGTCGAACTGACGTCCCGGGCCAGCGAAGCCGAAGCCGCCAATCGCGCCAAGAGCGATTTCCTGGCGACCATGAGCCACGAAATCCGCACCCCCCTGAATGCCGTGGTCGGCCTCAGCGCCTTGCTCAACGATACGCCGCTCGATCGCCGGCAGCGCGATTACGCCGACAAGATCCGCTGGTCGGCGGAAACCCTGCGCACCCTGATCGACGACATCCTCGATTTTTCCAAGATCGAGGCCGGTGCCTTGCACCTGGAGCAATCCGCCTTTTCACTGAATGCCATCCTGCGTACCTCGGCGGCCATCGTCTCGGTCGGCACCCGCGGCAAGGCCATCGAAACCCTGTTCGACGTCGACCCGGACGTGCCCGATGCGCTGATCGGCGACGCCTTGCGCCTGCAGCAGATCCTGCTCAACCTGTGCAGCAATGCCGTCAAGTTCACCGAACAAGGCGTCATCGTCGTCTCGGTGCGCAGCCTCGCTCCGGAACCCGGGCTGGTGAATCTCGAATTCGCCGTCAAGGACAGCGGCATCGGCATTCCCGCCGAGCAGCTCGAACGGATTTTCGAAGTCTTCACCCAGGCCGATTCGTCGACCAGCCGCCAGTACGGCGGCACCGGCCTCGGCCTGTCGATCAGTTCCCGGCTGGCCGCCCTGATGGGCGGCCGGATCACCGTCGCCAGCGCGCCGGGCGAGGGCAGCGAATTCCGCTTCAGCGTATGCCTCGGCGCCGCCGACACATCGCCAAAACCGGTCGACCGGGAGGCGCTGAAAGGCATCAGCATCCTGGTCGTCGATGATCACCCGCTGGCCCGCGACATCATCAGCCGCACCGGCGTCGGTCTCGGCTGGCAGGTAACGGCGGTCGATTCCGGCCCGGCCGCCCTCGACGAACTGCAGCGCAGTGCTGCCGAAGAGCGCGATTACGACCTGATGCTGCTCGACTGGCGGATGCCCGGCATGGACGGTCTGGAAATGCTGCGGGCGGCACGCCAGCGCCCGGGCATCGGCCTGCCGATGATCGTCCTGATGGCCTCCGCCTTTGAACTGGAACAGGCGGCGGCAGCCAGCGACGACCTTTTTCTCGATGGCCTGGTCGCCAAGCCGCTGACCCCGGAAATCCTCTTCGAAGCGGTCAGGCGGGCGTATGCCGGCGATGCGGTCGACCTGGCGCCGGTCGAGGCGAAAGCGGATCGCCGCCTGGCCGGCATGCGGCTGCTGGTCGCCGAGGACAACGAAATCAACCGCAGCCTGATCGAGCGCATCCTCGGCCGGGCAGGCGCCGAAGTCGTGCTCGCCGTCAACGGGCAGGCCGCGGTCGATGCGCTGAAGGTGCCCGGCGCCCATTTCGACGCGGTGCTGATGGACCTGCAGATGCCGGTGATGGACGGCTTTACCGCAACGCAAGTCATCCGCGAGGAAATGGGCCGGCGCGATCTGCCGATCATCGCCGTCACCGCCCACGCCCTGGCCAGCGATCGCGAAAGGGCCAGAAACATCGGCATGGCCGGGCTGATTCTCAAGCCGATCGACATCGAGGACCTGCTCGACCTGGTCGCCGCCGAACGGCGACATCTGCCGCCGGCAGCGATTGCCCCGCCGCCCGCCCAGCAACTCGACCTGCCCGGCCTCGATCCGGCCGCGCTGGACATTTTCGGTGGCGACCAGGCCGCCTATGGCGAATTTCTGCGCCAGTTTGCTGCGCAGCACGACCAGGATGTCGCCACCGCCCGCGCCCTGTTCGAGGCCGGCGACGGCAAGCAGGCGGCGCGACTGGTGCACCAATTGGCCGGCGTCGCCAGTTTCCTGCGCGCCGAGCAGGTGGCCGGACTGGCGGTAGCCACCGAAAGGGCGCTGCTCGCCGGCGAGGCGCTCACCGTTACGCCCTTGTTCGACGAGTTGCAGGCCGCCATGGACATACTGACCGACTCGATCAGTCGCTACTGAAGCCGATGCACCCGGTGCCGCCTGGCAAGGGGCGGCACCGCCGTGTAAGAAAAATCCGGTACAGCACGGCGCTTCTGCCGACGCCGAATCAGAATCCGGCCGACATATTCCGCGCCGCACGCTCACTACAATCCGGCCTGCACTTGTAGGAATGACATCGGGTAGCGGAGCGGATTGCGCCGGCTGCCGGCCATCCTTCCGGCACCAATCCGACCGCATAAGAATTGAATTCGCGCATGCACCCCAATATGAAAAACATCAGCCGACCGCTCCGGCTCCTGACCAGCCTGCCTTGGCATGCTAGTGTCCTGATCGGCGAATTCGGCTTCGTCGCCGGCAAGTGGCTATTGCCGGCCATCGGCGCGGCCGACGGCCAATTGCAACCCCTGGCGCTGAGCGAACCCGATGGCGCCTGGCTGTTTTCCGCTATTTTCCTGGTTCTCGGCGCCAGCAAACTGGCAGCGCAAAATCGGCGCCGGCTGCCCCATTGGCGCCAGAGCACAGGTCAGACGGCCGGAATATTTTTGCCTCACCGGCAATGAGGCCGGCCGCTAGTCCCGGCTATCTACAACGGGTATGATGATCAGCGCTTCCTTCAGCCGGCATTTCCGGAAAAACTGGCAAGCCGGTCAACGAATGAATGCGGTCCCGCGTTTTGCAACATGTCGCAGTCCAACCCGAGGAGATACACGATGAAGAAGATGATCGTAACCGTTGCCGCCGGCCTTTTTGCCTTCAACCTGGCTTTCGCCCAGGCGCCCGCGACGCCCGCCCAGCCGGCTGCACCGGCCAAGCCGGCAGCCGCCGCAGCGGCCCCCGCCGCACCGGCTGCCTCCGACTGCGCCGCCAAGGCGGTGGACAAGAACGGCAAGCCGTTGGCCGGCGCCGCCAAGGCCTCGTCGATCAAGAAATGCGAAGGCGGAAACATGGCGGCAGCACCGTCGGGCTGCGCCGACAAGGCGGTCGGCAAGAACGGCAAGCCGCTGGCCGGCGCCGCCAAGAAGTCCTTCATGAAGAAGTGCGAAGCGGACGCTGCCAAGTAAGCATCGGATTCACCCTGCAAGCCGGCGACCCGCCGGCTTTTTTTTCGCCCGCGAATCGGCCGCCGAGACGTCACGGCTGACGGCTCAAACGGGCTTCCTCCTGCCAGCCGCCGCCCAGCGCTTTGTACAGCACGACCAGCGAGACCATGCGGTTGCGCCAGGCCTGGACCAGCTGCAGTTCGGCGGCAAACAGGTCGCGGTCGGCATCGATCACTTCGAAATACGACGCCAGTCCGGCCTGATTGAGTTTGTGAACCCGCCGGCTGGCGTCCTGCAGGGCGATTACCTGCTGCTCCTGGGCCTGCTGGAATGCCGCGACATCGCGCTCGGCGATCAGGGCGTCGGAAACCTCGCGAAAGGCGCCGGCGACCGCCTGCTGGTACTGGAGCAAGGCCTGCTCGGAGCGGGCCTGCGCCGCATCCACCAGACGACCGTTGCGGCGACTGTCGAGCAGCGGCTGCAGCACGCCCAGGCCGAATGACCAGACGCGGCTCGGGCCGGTGAACAGGTCGGCCAGCGCCAGGCTCTGGCTGCCACCGCTGCCGGTCAGCACAATGGACGGAAAAAGATCGGCCTTGGCGGCGCGTACCCGGGCCGTGGCGCCGATCAGGCCGGCTTCGGCCTGGCGCAGGTCGGGCCGGCGTTCAAGCAGCGCCGAAGGCAGTCCAGCCGGAATCGCCGCCGGCGCCGGCAGGGCCTGCAGGTCCACCGGCTGGCGCCCGATCGCCGCCGGGTTGCCGCCGAGCAGCAGTTGCAGGCGGTTTTCCGTCTGCTCCGCCTGGCGGCGCAGATCCGGCAAGCTGGCCCGGGCCAGCGCCAGGGTCGCTTCGGCGCGGCTGACTTCGAGGCCGGAAGCGGCGCCGCGCGCGAATTTGCGGCGCGTCAGGTCGAGGAATTTCTGGCGGGTGGCGACGGTCCGCTCGGCGATACGCCACTGCTGGTCGAAGGAGCGCAGGTCGAAATAGGCGGTGGCGACATCGCCGATCAGGCTGATCCGCACGTTTTCCGCCGCCATCTCCGTCGCCAGCAGATCGGCCCGCGCCGCTTCGGAGAGGCTGGCCAGGCGTTGCCAGAAATCGAGTTCGAAGGAGAGTTGCAGGTTCGCCGTCCACAGCGTGCCGGTCACGTAATTGCCGGCGGCCAGCGTGCGGCCGCGCTGGCCGCCGAGCGCCAGGTCGAGCTGCGGGTAACGGGCCAGGTCGCTGACGCCGGCCAAGGCGCGGGCCTCGGCGATGCGGGCGGCGGCGATGGCGATATCGCGGTTGCGGGCCAGCGCCGTCTGCAACAGGGCCTGCAGTTCGGGGTCGCGATAGACCTCCCGCCAGGACAACTCGGCGCCTGCGGCGTCGTTCGCTATTTCCGACGGCGAGCGGTAGGCGGCGGGAATATCGAGCGCCGGCCGTTGGTAGGCCGGGCCGACCGCACAGGCGGCCAGGCATCCGGCGGCCAACGCCGAGACCAGCCGCCCTTTCATGCGCCGCGGCCCGTCGCGTCGGCCCGCTCCGAGCGCGGGAAAGGCCACTGGCGCTCGCTGATGCGCTGGATCAGCACGTAGAAGACGGGAATCACGAAAATGCCGAGCAGGGTGGCGAGCAGCATGCCGGAAGCCACCGTCGTGCCGATCGACTGACGGGCGCCGGCTCCGGCCCCGCTGGCGATGGCCAGCGGCAGCGTGCCGAGGATGAAGGCGAAGGAAGTCATCAGGATCGGGCGCAGCCGCAGTTCGGCGCCCTGGCGCGCGGCATCGGCGATGGAGAGGCCGCGCTGGCGGGCCAGCTTGGCGAACTCGACGATCAGGATGGCGTTCTTGGCGGCCAGGCCGATCAGCATGACCAGGCCGATCTGGGCATAGACGTTGTTGGGCAGGCCGCGCAGGGCGAGGCCGGAAAAGGCGCCAAGAACGCCGAAGGGAATGACCAGCAGGATCGCCACCGGCATCGCCCAGCTTTCGTAGAGGGCGGCCAGCACCAGGAAGACGAAAGCCAGCGAGAGGGCGAAGATGTAGCCGGTCTGGCCGCCGGTCTTCTTTTCCTGGTAGATGGCGCTGGTCCATTGGTAATCGAAACCGGGAGGCAGCGTTTTGGCAACGTCTTCCATGGCCTGCGCCGCCTGCCCGGAACTGAAGCCGGGCTTCGGCACGCCGTTGATGGTGGCGGCGGTGTACAGGTTGTAGCGCTGCAGGTATTCCGGCCCGTTGAAGGAACGGATGGCGAGCAGCGTGCCGAGCGGCACCATGTCGCCGGCGTCGTTGCGCACGTAATAGTGGTTGGCGTTCTCGGGCCGGGCGCGGGCCGTCGATTCCGCCTGGGCCTGGACCTTGAAGCTGCGACCGTAGAGATTGAAGTCATTGACGTAATAGCCGCCGAGGAACATCTGCAGCGCGAAATAGACCTTGTCCAGGCCGATGCCGTAGCTCTTCACCTGGTCGCGGTCGATCAGGTACTCGATCTGCGGCACATGGTCGTCGTAATTGGCGAAGACGAAACCGATTTCCGGATGTTTTCGGGCTTCGCCCTGGACCTGCTGCAGGACTTCGGCGAATTTTGCCCGGTCGCCGGCCACCCGGTCCTGGAGCACGAATTCGAAACCGCCGGTGGTGCTCAGGCCGCGGATCGGCGGCGGATTGAGGACGAGCACGTTGGCTTCGAGGATTTCCCCGTTCAGGCGCCCGGTCAGCGTACGGACGATGCCGGCCGCGTCCTCGCCCGGCCCGCGTTCGTCCCAGGGCTTGAGGCGGATGAAGGCGGTGGCGTTGTAGGAACTGGTCAGCCCGGTGAGCAGGTTGAAACCGGCCAGCGAGGCGACGCCGGCGATGCCGGGAATTTCCCCGGCCAGGCGGTTGAGTTTCTGCACCGCGGCGTTGGTCCGCTCCAGCGAAGCACCGGGCGGCAATTGCAGGATGGCGAAAACGTAACCCTGATCCTCGTCCGGCACCAGGCTGGTCGGCCGCGCCCGGATCAGGAAGTAGAGCGCCCCGAGCAGGATGACGAAAACCAGCGCGACGATGACGGCACGGCGGATCAGGATCGCCACCGAAGCCGTGTAGCGCCCGGAAAAAGCGGTGAAGCGGCGGTTGAAAGCCGCGAAGAAGCTGCCGAGTGGCCCGTGCGGCCGCATTTCTTCGGCCGGCCGGAGAAGCAGGGCGCAGAGGGCCGGCGTCAGGGTCAGGGCGCAGATGGCGGAAAGGATCACCGAGGTGGCCAGGGTCAGCGCAAACTGCTTGTACAGTTGTCCGGTCAGGCCGCCGAGGAAGGCCACTGGCAGGAACACCGCCGACAGCACGAGGGCGATGGCGATCACCGGCCCGCCGACATCGGCGATCGCCGCCTTGGTCGCCGCCACCGGCTCGGCATGTTCATGGTCAAGCTTTCTCTGCACCGCCTCGACGACGACAATGGCGTCATCGACGACGATGCCGATGGCGAGCACGATGCCGAACAGCGTCAGGGTGTTGATCGAGAAGCCGAGCGTCGCGAAGGCGGCAAAGGTGCCGACCAGCGAGACCGGAATGACCAGCATCGGGATCAGCGTCGCCCGCCAGCTCTGCAGGAAGAGATAGACCACCAGCAGGACCAGCAGCACTGCCTCGGCCAGCGTCTTCAGCACTTCCTTCATTGACTCGGTGACGAAAGGCGTCGTCGAATAGGGCACGGTGTAGACGACGCCCGGCGGGAAATGGGCGGCCAGCGCATCCATGGTCTGTTTGACCTCGCGGGCGGTGTCCAGCGCATTGGCGTCGGGCTGCAGGAAGATGCCGACGAAGACGCCGGGCAGGGCGTTTTCCTGGACATTGATGGTGTAGTCGGCGCCGCCCAGCTCAATGCGGGCGATGTCGCGCAGGCGGACCAGCTGGCCGCCGACGCCGGCGCGGACGATCATGTTCTCGTACTGGCCGACATCGCTCAGCCGGCCGAGGACGCGGGCGGTGTATTGCATCTGCTGGCCGGGCGGCGTCGGTGGCAGGCCGACGCGACCGGCCGGGACGACGACGTTCTGCTCCTGGATTACCTTCTGCACGTCGTCGGCGGTGACGCCGAGGCGCGCCATTTTCTCCGGCTGCAGCCAGATGCGCATGCTGTAGTCGCGGGCGCCGAAAATGCGGACCAGGCCGACGCCATGGATGCGCGACAGGGCATCCTGGACATTGAGCAGCGCATAGTTGCTGAGGAAAGTCGTATCGAAGCGGTGATCGGGCGAGGTCAGGGCGATGACTTCGAGGAAATCCGTCGATTGCTTGCGGATGGTGACGCCGGTCCGGATGACGTCGGTCGGCAGCGCGCTTTGCGCCACGGCGACACGATTCTGGACCTCGACCGCGGCGAGATCCTGGTTGGTGCCGACATCGAAAGTCACGGTCAGGGTGTAGGAGCCGTCGTTGGCACTTTTCGAATCCATGTAGAGCATGTTCTTGGCGCCATTGACCTGCTGCTCGATGGGCGCCGCCACCGACTGGGCGACGGTGTCGGCATTGGCGCCGGTGAAGTTGGCCGAAACCAGCACCTGCGGCGGCACGATCTGCGGATACTGGGCGATGGGCAGATTGAAGGCGGAAAGTGCCCCGGCCAGGGTGATGACCAGCGAAATCACCGTCGAAAAGATCGGCCGGTCAATGAAGAAATTGAGCATGTTCAGCCGCCCTTGGCGGTTCCCGGCGCCGCGCCCGAATCATTCGCTGCCAGGGCCGTCACCGGCTTGACGACGCTGCCCGGCTTCATTTTCTGGATGCCGTCGACGACGACCAGTTCGCCCGGCTGCAAGCCGCCCTCGACCACCCAGTCGTTGCCGTAGCGCTTGCTGGCCTTGATTTCGCGGTAAGTCGCCTTGTTGTCCGGGCCGACCACGAAAACCGAGCGTTTGCCCTGCAATTCCTGGACGGCGCGTTGCGGCACCAGCATCGCCGTCGGCGCGCTGGTCTCGGGCAGCACAACGCTGACGAACTGCCCGGAGCGCAAGCTGCGCTCGGGATTGGGCACCGCCAGGCGCAATTGCAGCGTGCCGCTTTTCGGGTCGACGGCGACATCGACGAAATTGAGTTGACCGGGGTACTTGTACTCGCTGCCGTCGACCAGCTTCAGCCGGAAATCCGGCATCCGCCGCTGGTTGTCCAGGTAATGCCGCAGCGCCAGCAGGCGTTGCTCGCTGATCACGAAATTGACGTAGATCGGATCGACCGAGTACAGCGTGGTGAGCAGGGTGGTGGCGGCGTTGACCAGGCCGCCCGGCTTGACCAGCGCCTTGCTGACAACGCCGTCGCGCGGCGCCGTGATGGTGGTGTAGCCGAGGTTGAGTTCGGCCTGCCTGACCTGGGCGGCGGCCGCCTCGACATTGGCGGCATCGCCGCGCTCGCGGGCGATGGCGGTATCGACATCCTGCTGGCTGACGGCCTGGTCGTCGAGCAGCGGCCGGATGCGTTCCAGGTTCTGCCGGGAATTGACGTGCGCCGCCTGCGCCTGCGCCAGGCCGGCCCGCGCCTGGGCCAGGCTGGCGATGAAGGGCTGGCGATCGATGACGAACAGCCGGCTGCCCTTCTTCACCGCCGCGCCATCGGCATAAACCTGGCTTTCGAGAATGCCGCCGACCCGCGCCCGGACTTCGACGGCATCGACCGCCTCGGTCTGCGCCGAGAATTCCTCCGCAAGCGGCACCGTGGTCGCCACCGTCTTGATCACCGCCACTTCCGGCGGTGGCGGCGCCGGCGGCGGGTTCTGGGCCGAACAGGCGGCGAGGAGCAGCCCACAGCCGGCCAGCGCCCAACGGCTCGGGATGGCGTGGCGGCGAGTGGACGGTGGGCGAGCCATGGGCATTTCCGGGCGGCCGGCCGGGCATGCCCGGCCTTCCCGGCTAGCTGCGGACGATTTCGTCCCGTCCCTTGAAGGAGTCATTGATCACTGCCTTGACCAGTTGGCGCTCGGCCTCGTTGCGGGTATGGGCGACCAGCACGGTGTTGCCGGCCTGGATGGCATCGCCGACCAGTTCCGAAAACTTCCCTTCCCGTCGACTGCTGGTGCCGGCGGCCGCGCCGAGGATGCCGCCGACGCCGGCGAACCAGCCGAGCATCGCCAGAGGGGCGACCACCGGACTGGCGACGAACATGGTGACATTGGCGGCGATCATGATCACGCTGCCGATGGCGCCGATGCCGGTGCCGACAGCCGAGCCGATCACGCTGTCGATGATGACGTCCTTGAGGACTTCGTCGCTGCCCCGTTCGCCGACCGGTTCCCGGAGCGGGGCTGGCGGCGGCACATCGTGCAGCACAGCGATGTCGCCGGCGGCCAGACCGCAGTCGATCAGGGCCTGGCGGATGGCTTCCGCCTCGGCCCGGCTGGGATAGATCACCGACACCTTGTGGCTGGCCGGAGCGGCGGCGGTAGCCGAATCGGGCTGCGCATTGCGCTCAGGGAAGACGGAGGTGAAAACTCGTTCGCCGGACATGTCCATGATCTCCTTGAGAGAAAAGCGGCGACCTGCACCATTGCAATGGCCACGGATGATGACAATGGCAACGAACGCAGACGGCGTCTGTTGTTCAGCGCACCCACGGCGTAGCTTGAGGCTGGCGTGTCGGGTCAGAAATGGCTGACGACCGGCCCCTGCCGTGGCGCGCCGATTTCCGCGTAAAGCATAGCCAATTCGCGGGCCAGTTGGAGGGAGGAATAGTTTCCGGCCACACGTTCGCGGCAATTGCGGCCCATCTGCGCCAGCCGGGCCGGGTCGGCCGCCAGCCGGCCGATGGCCCGGGCCAGCGCCGGGATGTCGCCCGGCGGCACGATGCAGCCGTGCACTCTGTCGATCACGACATCCGGCAGGGCGCCGCCCCGGGTGGCGATGACCGGCCGGCCGGCGGCCATCGCTTCGAGCAGGACCGGCGGCAGCACTTCGCCATCACTGGGCAGGATCAGCACGTCAGCCCGGCCGAGCAGTTCCATCCGGGTTTGCTCGTCGGGCATGCCGGCAAAGCTGACGTCGTGCTCCAGGTTCAATTCCCGGACGATCTGGCGCAGAGCGGCCTCGTCCGGACCGCTGCCGGCGATGACCAGGTGGGCGGCTATGCCGTGGAGGCGAGCCAGGCGCAGGCCGTGCACGGCTTCGTGGAGGCCGTTGTCGCGCGCCAGACGGCCGATATGGAGCAGTTGCAGCGCCCGGCCGTCGGCCATGGCCGGCTGCGCCAGCCGGACATAGGGCGCCGGATCGACGACGTCGGGCAGCAGGCGGATGTCCTGCCCGGGTACGAACTGGCGATAGGCCGCGAGCTGGCCGGTGCTCGGCACGACAATCGCGTCGGGAAGATGCAGGGTGGCGCGCAGCACGGGCACCAGCCAGCGATGACGGGCACAGAACTGCTGCGGCAGGTCGCCGCCCTGCACCTGATAGACGATCTGGACGCCGATCAGGCGCGCCAGCAGCAGGTAGATCAGGTCGCGCCCGCAGGTCCGCCGGTCGGGACGAGTATCGAGATGGACAATCCCGACCCGCTGGCGGAACAGCGCGAGAACCAGCGCCAATGGGCGAAGCAGCCGCCCGGCCAGCGTTCCGGAGCTGGAATCGCCGGGTTCGGGGTTGGCAATCGGGAAATGACTCAGGCGGAACAGCCGGCCCAGGCCGGATTCGGACAGCCGATCAAAGTGGATGCCGCCGTCACCGCCCGCCGCCGGCGACGGCGCGAGCCGAAGGACAACGGGCAGCGCCGCCGGGCCAGGAGAAAAATCGAAATTTCGCATCGCCTGCCTCCGCTCGCCATTCGCGAGCCAGCCCGGATCGGTCGCCGCGCCAGCCGCATGCAGGCGATTGTCGGAGCCAGGCATGTTCCGTTGCCGAGGCGGGGTGAGCCGTTCGGACCATGGGGCGCCGTGCACCGGAGGTTCACGGATGCCGGATCGGGCAATGGCATCCGCAAGCCGCTCGGCACCCGGGTTTATCCCCTGATGGAACGCCATACGTTAGGAACGGCGCGGAGCACAAGGTAATATGGCAGCCGCTTTTTGCAGTAGAACATCCGGATAGCTGCAATATCCTCTCCGCATCGTCAACGCTTGTCCGCCGAAAGGAAGGATTCTGACGCAATTACCGCAAACGCAATGGCCCGTGCGCACCGTGCTGCTCGGGCTGGTACTCGCCGTCCTGTTACCGAGCATTGCCGGTGCAATCATTTTGTTCGTCGAGCAATACCGTCAAGGCCGCGCCGACCGCGAAAACGACCTGATGCTGACGGCGCGCGCCCTGAGCCAGGCTGTTGATGCTCAATTGACCAAGCACCTCACCGCCGGCGAAGTGCTGGCGGGTTCGCCGCATCTTGCCAACGGGAATATGGCCGCCTTCCAGCGCGAGGCCGAAGAACTGGTCCGCGACGGCAAGGTCGGCGACACCATCGTCATCCGCGATGCCAGCGGACAGCAACTGGTCAATACCACCCGCAGTTTCGGCACACCGCTGGCGCGCAGCGACCTGGGGCAATTGCGGCAGGTGTTGGCGACCGGCAAGCCGCAGGTGACGAACCTGTTTATCGGCAGCATGGTGAAACGCCCCTTGATCGGCATCGCAGTGCCGGTAATGGTGCAAGGCCGCGTCAAGTACGTCCTTAATATCAACATCTATACCGATACGTTAAATCAGCTTCTGCGCAATCAGAATCTGCCGGCCGAGTGGATTGCCGGCGTCTATGACCGCGACGGCACGATTGCCGCGCGAACGCATTTTGCCGAGGAGTTCATCGGCAAACCGAGTATCGCGGCCTACCGGCAGCGTCTTCAGGAAGTGTCCGAAGGCATCATCGCGACGCCGACCAAGGAAGGGGTCGAGTCGCTGATATTTTTCAGCAAATCCTCGCTGTCGGGATGGAGCGTAGCCGTCGCCATTCCCAGCGATCTCCTCGCCGCACAGCTATACCGCCAGCTGACAACCCTGGCGCTGGGTATCGCCCTGCTCTTTGCGATCGGCATCGCGCTGGCGTGGAAAATCGGCGGCCGGATCGGCGACTCGGTGCGCGCCCTTGCCGCCGACGCCAACGCTCTCGGCGCCGGCGAATCCTTGCCGGAGCACAGCGGCATGCTTGCCGAAGCACGGGATGTCACCTCGGCCATGCAACAGGCATCCCGACTGCTGGCCCGGCGTAGCCAGCAACTCGAAGAGGCCAATAGCCTCATCCGGGAACGCGAGGATCTTTTACGACAAGTGCTCGACTCTTCGCGCGATGTCGTCTATCGCATCAATGTCCAAAGCGGCAAATATGAATACATGAGCCAGGCCGCGGCGGCCGTCATCGGGTATTCCCCGGACGAACTCATGGCCCAGTCCCCCGACAGTGCGCTGGCGATGGTTCACCCCGATGACCTGCCGAAAATGCTGGCCGCGTTGGCGCAGCTTGATGATACCGGCACGGCAAATGCCGAGTACCGCGTGCGCATCAAGAGCGGCGGGTATCGCTGGCTGTCCAATCGATTGTCCCTGACCAGGGACAGCGCCGGCCGGCCGCTGTACCGAAACGGCAATATCCGCGACATCACGGCGAGCAAGTTGGCGGAAAGCCGACTCGCCGAATCGAACCAGCGGCTTCAGGCACTGATGCAGGCAGTGCCGGTCGGCATCAGCTTTTCTGACGACATCACTTGCCAGCGTATTACCGGCAATCCGACCGTGCTCGAACAGTTCGCCTTCGAAGGAGACGACAATCTTTCGGCTTCTGCGGACGACAGCGCCGCACCGGGACGCCGCGTCCGCTTTTTCCGGGATGGCCGCGAGATCGACGCTACCGAACTGCCGCTGCAACGCGCCATCGCCGAAAACGGCGCGATTCCGCCCATGGAACTGGAAGTGCGGCTGCCCAACGGCCGAACCTGGTTTGCCGACGTCTCCGGCGCCCCGGTGCGCAATGCAGAAGGCTCGGTCGTCGCCGGCCTGGCGGTGACCGTCGATGTGACCGCCCGCAAGCGCGCCGAGCAGGCGCTGCAAACGGCCAAGGAAGCGGCCGAATCGGCCAACAATGCCAAATCGCGTTTTCTCGCTGCCGCCAGCCACGATCTGCGCCAGCCGCTGAGCGCCCTGGCGCTATATGTCAATGTGCTCGACGGCGAGGTCGGCGCAAAGAACGCCAGGCTGGTGGACAACATCAAGGCCTGCGTCACAAGCTTGAGCGAACTGCTCACCGATCTCCTGGACGTAAGCAAACTCGACGCCGGCGTCGTCACGCCCAAGCCGAGAACTTTTGCGGTCGGCGACGTCCTTGCCACCCTGGTCGCCCAGCATGCGCTCGAAGCCAGGATCAAAGGGCTGCAACTGCGCTATCGCGATACGAATCTCACGGCCTGCAGCGACGAGGTGCTCTATCGCCGCATCCTGAACAACATCCTGACCAACGCCATCCGCTACACCGAATGCGGCGGCGTGCTGGTCGGCTGTCGCCGCAGTAATGGCCGCCTGTGGGTCGAAATCTGGGATACCGGCATCGGCATTCCGGCGGACATGACGGAGGTCATCTTCGAGGAATTCCGCCAACTTGGCGACCAGGCGCGCAATCGCGGCAGCGGCCTCGGGCTGGCCATTGTGGACAAGGCCGCCGCCCTGCTCGGGCTGAAGATCCGCGTGCGCTCCCGGCCCGGCAAAGGCTCGCTGTTCGCGGTGGAAGTGCCGCTGGCACGAAGCGTCGCAGCTGAGTCCGTAATGGCCGAATCTTCCGTCCCGGAGCCGCTCGCCATCGCCCTGGTTGATGACAACGCGCTTGTCCTCGGCGCCCTGCGTTGCGCCCTGGAAAGCATCGGCCACCGGGTGGTCGCCGCGACTTCCGGCCAGGCGTTGTTGGCCCAGCTCGGCGGCATCGCGCCCGACATGGTCATTTCCGATTATCGTCTGGCGGGCAACGAAACCGGTTTCGACGTCATCAAGGCTACCCGCGCAGCCTTCGGGGAAGACCTGCCGGCGATCATCATCACCGGCGACACCGATCCGGACCTGGTCGGTAACATGGCCCGCCGCGGCATTCTGATCAAGCACAAGCCCGTCGACATCGACGCGCTGCAACGGACCATAGTGGCGACCAGGAGTCGTCAGGCGGCAATCCTTAATTGAAGCGAAGTGGCCGGTGGCGATCGGCAAGACGGCGATATTTCCTGTCGGGCGACATCAAATCACACAGCCCATGCTGTCAGGATTTCGCAGTTCCGGCCATCCTGGGAGCTTTCCCGAGGGAAGATTGTCCAATCCGAATGTTGAAAGTCATCAATTCTGCCTCGTCGTTTTGCCGCCTTGCTGGCCGGCCTGCCCGTGGCTGACCGGAAAATGCCCCAGGAGGCGGCAAGCGATCCCCTCGACGACCTCCGGACCTATAGCGCCAAGCCGGTCGGCGAGCGTCCGGTCAGCCGCTACCACCCGGCCTTGCTGGCCGCCGGCCGGGCCGAGACGCTGATCACGGTTTCCCCGGGCTCCCTGAAACCGCTCGATCCGGCGACGCAGAACCAATATGTCGCCGATTTCGCCTACGCCTCGTCGGCTCTGGAAGGCGGCGGCTATTCCCGCCTGGAAGTGCGAGCACTGCTCCGTTTCGGGGAGCGGGCCATACATCGCTCGCTGGACGATGCCGTGCTGGTGAAGAATCACGCGGCCGCGCTCAAGCATCTTTTCCGCTCTCCGGACCTCGCCGAAATTTTCCGGCTGCATGCCCTGCTGACCGACGATTGCGGTCTGGTCGAACTGAGCCATTCGCTGCACTGCCTGCCGCAGCGCCACCGCGGCGTGACACGCGGCAACGCCGAAGCGGCCAGCGCCGCCAGCAGCTATCAGCCGCCTTACGGCGAGGCCGTTCTCGAGCACGGCATTGTCACCATCCTGGCCACCGCCGCGGAAATCCGTCACCCGCTGCAGGCCGCCTTTTACCTGGCGACCCGCATTCCCTATCTGCAACCTTTCCGCGACGGCAACAAGCGGCTGGCCCGAACACTGGCCATGGTGCCGCTGCTGCGTGCCGGCTGGCCGCCGATTTCCTTCAGCCATGTCAGGCGGCATGAGTATCTGGCCGGTCTGCGGGTGTTCTTCGAACTCGGCGATTGCCGTCTGGCCGAGGAATGCTTTGCCGAGGCCTATCGGCAATCGCTGGTCTGATGCGCCACCGGCGGGCGGCCGTTCACACCGTCAGGGCGAGGATCTGGTCGAGCACCGCCATCAACTGGTCAAGGACCGCATCGAGTCGTTGCAACTCGGTCAGCAACTCTTCGTCGGTGTAAGCCTCGACCCGCCACAGGGCCAGCTGTTCGCGGAAAACCGGGATGTGGCTGTACTGCTCGCCGACCATCGCCCGGAGTTGACGAACCACTTCCGCAGCGGGCTCGGCCTGCAGGCCATGCACCCGCTCCAGCAACTGAAGCCGCTCCCGGGCTTGGGCCAGATGCTCGTCCAGCGTTTGCGCGAGCAGGGGAAGCATGCCGATCGGCTGCCAGGCAGGTTGGAATTTCATGGTGGGGCGATGAATGGAAACTTTCTTTCGCTGCGGAAAACGACAACTGTTGTTCAGACCTTGCCAGCTGCCGGATGTTGCAGCTTTTGCAGCGAATCGCCCAGCCGGCGGTCGATCTGTGGGAAAACACACATATCGCCGGGCAATTTGGCGCTATTTTTTACAAATTGCCGTCCCGAACGGTAAGGAAGCGATAATTTCGAGGAAGGAACAGCCATGCGAAACCCGATTGCGGCCACCCTGATATGTTCTCTCGGCCTGGCCGGTTTCCCGTTGCAAGCCGAGGAGTCGGCCATTTCCCCGCCGGCCATCCGGAATACGGCCAGCGGCACGCCCTATCTCTCGGGCGGCGTCGGGGACGAGGAATTGCAGCAGATCGAGCAGGCCGCCAAGGACTTCAACCTCAAGCTGGTCATGGCTGAAATGTCCGGCGCCTACGCCACCGGGGTCGCCCTCGTCATCACCGACAGCAAAGGCAACCGGGTTCTCGATCTTCCCGCCGCCGGCCCGCTGCTGCTCACCCGGCTGCCCGGCGGCAGCTACCGGATCGATGCCAGCTACGAAGGCCGGACACTGCAGAAAACCGTCAATATTCGACCCGGTGGCCAGCAGCAAATGACCCTGCTCACCTGGTAAGAGCCGGCGCGGCCTGCCCGGCCGTTTCCGGCCGCCGTCTGTGCGCTGACGCACGGAAAACCCTGGCGCCGCAGGCCGGGAACGGGAACTCCGCCATCGGCCATTTATCGAAAGAGAAGGCAGTTAGGCTCTGCCGCGGATTGCCGCATGCGCCGATGGCGCTGTCGATCCACAATGAATCGCGAAGCAGAGGGTGCGGCGGCAAGTACTCATCTTTCACGCATCAGGAGCAAGAAAATGGCATCAAGCACCTATACCGGCAGCCAACCCAGAACCGCTACCGGCGCCCGTGTCGTCGGTGGGTCCCCAGGTGAGGGCCCCGGTCCCGACATCATGGCAGCCGATACCCTGGAAGGCGACTCCGTCGTCAATCCGGAAGGCGATGATCTCGGCAAGATCAAGGAAATCATGATCGACGTTGCCAGCGGCCAGGTGGCTTATGCGGTACTGTCCTCGGGCGGTCTACTCGGGATCGGCGACAAGCTCTTCGCCATTCCGTGGAGCGCGCTGACCCTGGATGCCAGCCGCAAGTGTTTCGTCCTCGACGTCAGCAAGGAAAGACTCAACGAAGCCCCCGGTTTCGACAAGGATCACTGGCCTTCGATGGCTGACCATACCTGGGCGAGCCAGATTCACGCCTATTACGGTCAACGCAATTACTGGCAACCACCCGAAGTTTGATGATCGAAAAATGGCGGCGAGGCATTCGGCTTCCCGCCACTATTTTCAGGGGAGGACGTAGAGACTGAACTTGATATTTACCAAATCGGACAGCGTTCCAGTATCGGCCCATTGCCCTTCGCCGATGTGAAAGGCGAGGCGGGAAACCGGGATTTGGCCTTGGATGCGCAATCCGGCGCCTTCCTGACGGGCCGTAAAGGGCACGACAAGCTGGCTGGTCAGTCCCTTGAGGCTGAGTTGTCCCGCTGCCCGGAAGTGGCCGGTGTCCAGGGAACTGATGTTGTTCGAGACGAAACGCGCTTGCGGGAAGCGGGCGATATCGAAGAAATCCTTTCCCCGCAGCAGATCGTCGGCCTCTGCACTTTCTGTCGCAACCGATCCCAGATCGATCACCAGACTGACCCGACCGGAATTCGGGTGTGCCAGATCGAAGTCCACATCGGCTGTGAACTTCCCGAATTTGCCATCCACCGCAACGTCCATCTGGGTTGCCGAAAACTGGAGGGAACTGGTTTGATTGTCGGCATGCCGGGCAAACACGCTGGAGGCCGCCACGATGCCCACCCCAATCAATAATGCTGCAAATGCCCGGAATCTGGTCATGGAAAGTTCAGGCTCCCGAAATCAGATGTTCCTGGATACCGTAGTCGGTTTTTTTCGGCTCGGCCTTGACATCGCGCCAGCCTAGCCCGCGATAGGGTTGTGCTGGATCCCACGGCACGGGCTTGTGGTCGGGCGATCCCGGTGGCGGCAATGGAAACATCAGTGACTTTGCCGCATGGTGCGCGATATGCCCCGTCATGTGTTCATTGAGCTGATGAATGTGTCCGTAGAACACCGTGACATTCCGGAAGGGCTGCAGGAGTTCGATGGCCCGGGCACCGTCGCCGGTCGACCAGCCCCACTCCGGCTGGAGTTCGAACAGCGGCCGATGGGTAAAGACGACGATCGGCTGCTTCTTCGACTGCCTCGACAGATCGTCGGCAAGCCATGCCAGTTGGGCATCCCCCAGCACACCCTGGGGATCGGAAACGTTATCGAGAACGATGAAGTGCAGGTCTTTGTGATTGAAGGCGTAATGGCTCGGACCGAAAAATTCCCGATAGATCTCGCCACGGTCGACAGACGCATCATGCTCGCCGGGGAGATAATGGACATTCCTGACTTTCAAACCTGAAGCGATTTCCCGGAATTCGGTCATCCGGGCGCGGCGCACCTTTGCATCGAGTGTCAGGTGCGTCAAGTCACCGGTAAAAATGATGAAGTCCGGTGGTTGCGGCAGGGCATTCACCGCTTCGATGGCCTTGGGCAGGGTGCCGCGCGCATCGGGGTTGGGCGCTCCCTCGAAACCCCAGTGCGGGTCGGAGAGTTGGACAAAATAAAAGTCGTCCGCGTCGGTCTTGCTTCCGGGGTCAGCCGCATGGATGCGGGACGCAAAGACAATACCGCCGAAGGCTGCCACATGCATGAATTCGCGTCGGTCCATGGTTTGCTCGAATGCGGGGATGGATACGGCAATCAGACAGGCCCGACGTTAAGGGCAATGCTGTCACGCCCCTGCCATCCGGAGCGTCCGTGCACTGCGGACGCCGCAAAGAGAAAGCCCCGTACCGGGGGAAATACGGGGCTTTCGAGACGGCCGGGTTCAGGGGGAGAGAGAGGGCCATCTAGGATGATGTTGATCAGTCCATGGGTCCAAGATAAAGGTCCGACTCGACCAACTCAAGTAACCGATTGCAACAGATTGTGCCCAAGTATTGGGCCAGCCGGAAAGACAAAGAAGCCAGGCTGCGATCCCTGTTTCTCAGTGGGGTCTCGGCCGGGAAAACGCGCTGGGCCGACCGTGGCGCTCGCCCGCCTCCAGTTCCCGGTTGATCGCTTCTCTCGGCCGTTGCAGGAAAGCCACCAGAGCCGCGGTGAGGGCAGTCAGACTCCAGAACATGAAGAAACCCACCGAGTAGACCGCCATCGGGCTCCACGAAACGGGTTCGCCGAACAGATAAAGCTGTTGCGGGTCGATGAAGGCGAAAAAGGCAGTTTCACCGACAATGGCGGTAAAAAAGGACAGGCAAAGCAATTCGATCCATTTCGACATGACGGTCTTCCTTCACGCTTGATAGCCAACGATCAGCAGAACCGGGCAACAGTCCCGCTTCAGTCTGACAACGGCATGCGACAAAGTTCCGGCGTTTATTTGACCAGGGAGTGGGTGCTCAGCACCACGATCAGGAGCACCGTCAGGATGAAGGACAAACCCTGCCAGAAGGCCAGCGGATGGCGTTCGATCAGCGCGGGCGCGCTCCTGCCGAGCAGGGCGGGATTGGGCTGACGGAGGTCGTGGGTGAATTCGGAAAGTTCTTCGTAACGCTGATTGGGATCGGGATGGACCGCCTTGGCCAGGGCGGCGTCGATCCAGGCCGGGATTTCGCGGCTTTCGTCGAGCACGGACTGGTAGCGCAGTTTTTTCTGGGCCGCCCGGGTCCGGGATTTGGCGACCTGGGCGCCGTAGGGTAGTCGTCCGCACAACATCTGGTAGGTGATGACACCGAGGGAAAACAGGTCGGAACCGCGCCGGCCGGGTTCGCCGAGGAAATACTCCGGCGCCGTGTATTGGACCGTACCGAGGATATGCGGCTGAAGAGTGGCCACGTCGGCTTCCGCCAGCCCGGAAACGCGGGTGGCGCCGAAATCGATGATTTTCACGGTGCCCGTGCCGTCGATCATGATGTTGTTCGGCCGCAGGTCCTGGTGCAGCATTTCCATGCGGTGGAAGGCGAGCAGGCCTTTGGCGATCTGCTCGACGATGCCGCGCACGGTTTCGATGTCCGGCGTCGGGTGGTCGATCATCCATTGGGCCAGCGTCCGGCCCTCGATGTATTCGCTGACGACATAGAGGTAATTGCGCTTTCGCGTCTGAAGGCAGGGCTTCAGCACGTGAGCGCTGTTCACGCGGCGGGCGATCCACTCTTCCAGCATGAATCTTTCCAGGTAGGCGGGATCGCCCCGCAGATCGATGGAAGGAATCTTCAGGGCGACGAGAGCACCGCTCTCGCCATCTTCCGCCAGGTAAATGTGGCTACGGCTGCTGCCGTGGATTTCGCGGATGATCCGGTAGCCGTCGAAAATCATCCGCGGCTCCAGGATGGGCGCCGGCGGCAGTTCCGCCAGTTTCTGATAGATCTCGTGGCTCGCCTGTTCCGGCAGACTGTCGATACGTACGACCTGAATCGTCAGGTTGTCCGTGCTGCCTCGGGCATAGGCTTCCTCGGCAATCAGTCTCGCCACGGCATCGAGGTCGTCGGCCGATTTGGCGAGGGTTTCGATGATGAAGGGCGCCGCCACATGTTCGTGGACACCGTCGGTGGCGAGAAGAAAGAGATCGCCTTTTTCCAGCGGCAGCGCCAGGTAATCGATATCCAGTTGTTCGCCGAGGCCGAGGGCGCGGGCGAGATAGCTTTGTTCTTCGGACACGACCAGCCGGTGGTCGTTGGTCAGTTGCTCGAGATGGCCTGCACGCAGGCGATAGATACGGCTGTCGCCGACATGGAAGAGATAGGCAGTGGTGGACTTGATGACCAGCGCGCTCAGCGTGCACACAAAACCTCGGTCCCGCTCGTAACGGTACTGGCTTTGCCGGGTCTGCGAATAGAGCCACGAATTGGTGGCGCTCAGCACGCGCTGGGCCGAGGTCTTGACCGACCAGGCTTCCGAGGTGCAGTAGTAGTCGTCGAGGAAGCCCTTCACTGCCGAGGCGCTGGCAATGTGGCTGACATCGCTGCTGCTGATGCCGTCGGCCAGGGCGATGGCGATGCCCTTCGAACTGAGCAGCGGCTCGTCGGGAATGCACAGCCCATGGAAATCCTGGTTGATTTCCTTGCGCCCCTGGTCGGAGTACTGGCCAGCGGAGAGGGTGAGTTTTCTGGACATGGTCATGCCGTAAGAGCCTCGCCCCTGACGGGCGAGGCCCTTCTCAAGCGGGAGGATTAAACGATCTTGCGCTTGGGCGCGGTACGCACGTGGGTCGAGTACAGCGTCAGGCCGACAAACAGCAGGCCGCCCACCATATTGCCGAGCACGGTCGGGATCTCGTTCCAGACCATGTAGTCGTAGATCGAGAAGTTGCCGCCGAGCATCAGGCCCGAGGGGAAGAGGTACATATTCACGACCGAATGCTCGAAGCCCATGTAGAAGAAGACCATGATCGGCATCCACATGGCCAGCACCTTGCCGGTAACGTTGGTCGACACCATGGCGCCGACGACGCCGGTCGACACCATCCAGTTGCACAGCACGCCGCGGATGAACAGGGTCAGCATGCCGGCCGCGCCGTGGGCCGCGTAGCCGACGGTCCGGCTTTCGCCGATGCTGCCGATTTTCTGGCCGACGAGATTGGGCGCCTCGGTGAAGGCGAAAGTGAAGATCACCGCCATCATCAGCGCGACGCTGAGGGCACCGGCGAAATTGCCGAAGAAGACCAGGCCCCAGTTGCGCAGGATGCCGCCCACGGTGACGCCCGGGCGCTTGTCGATCAGGGCCAGCGGGCACAGCGTGAAGACGCCGGTCAGCAGGTCGAAGCCGAGCAAATAGAGGATGCAGAAGCCGACCGGGAAGAGGATGGCGCCGACCAGCGGCTGACCGGTCTGGACATTGATGGTGATCGCGAAGACGGCGGCGAGCGCGAGGATGGCGCCGGCCATGTAGGCGCGGACGACGGTGTCGCGGGTGGACATGAAGATTTTCGATTCCCCCGCATCCACCATCTTGGTGACGAACTCTGTCGGTGCCAGGTAAGACATGTTGTTTCCCCTTGGGTAATTGGCCAATCGTTGGAACAAAAAAAAGCGCCCATTTCGGCCTTCTCCGTTGGGAGAGACAGAAATGGACGCCTTTGTCCGTTTGCAGCTTCGGTGCCGGTTTTGCCCCGGCATCAGGCCACCGTTGGCCTGAGTCTAGCCAACATACGCACGGAATGTGCCAACCGGAAAATGCACTAACAGCAGTGATTTCGTCCGGTTTTCAGCCGCTTCGGGCGCTATGCCCGCCCTGGCCTGGGGCGCTGCAGGCTCAGTTTGCCTGCTTTTGGTGCGGTCTTTGGCGAAAACGATGCCGGTTCCGGCAAAGTGCCCGGGGAATGTCGCCAGAAGCGGTGGTTGATCCACAGCACGACCGCCAGCAGCAGCGCCGCGCCGAGGTTGTGGGCGACCGCCGGTATCAGCGGTCGGGCGAACAGGACATTGGCGATGCCGAGACCGGCCTGCGCCACCAGCAGGCCGAGCAGGACGCCCCCGGCGCCGGCCCAGCCCGGGCGGCGCAGCAGCGAGATGCCCAGACCGCCGAGGGTGACGGCGACAAGCAGGGCTCCCAGCCGGTGGCTCCAGTGGATGGTGGCCAGCGCGGCATCGGGCAGCAGGCCGCCGTCGGCAACGACATCGAATCCACGATGCAGCGCAAAAGCCCCGGCGAAATCCGTCGCCGGCAGCCAGTTCCCGTGGCAGGTCGGGAAATCGGGACAGGCGAGGGCGGCGTAATTGCTGCTGACCCAGCCGCCGAGGCCGATCTGCAGCACGATCAGGAGGAGTGCCAGCAGACCGCCGACCTTCAGGCCGGGGCCGACGCTTTCGCCCGGGGTGACGGCGCTTTGCCGCAGGTTGAGCCAGACCAGCAAGGCCAGTGTCGTCATGCCGCCCAGCAGGTGCGCGGTGACGACCAGCGGCTTGAGGAGCAGGGTCACCGTCCACATGCCGAGCAACGCCTGGCAGACGACGATGGCGCAGAGCAGACTGGGCAGCACGGGGGAAACCCGGGTGCGATGCCGCCAGGCGAGGAGGCACAGCCCCAGAATGCACAGGCCGAGGCTGCCGGCCAGGTAGCGGTGGATCATTTCTTTCCAGGCCCGGGCGGCATCCGCCGCGTGCTCGGGAACGCCGAGCCACTGCCCGTAGCAGCCCGGCCAGTCGGGACAGCCGAGACCGGCATCGGACAGGCGCACCCAGGCGCCGAGGCCGACGACGGCCAGGGCAAGCAGGGCGGCGATGGGCAGCAGGCGACGATAAAGGCGCATCAGACGATCAGACGAAGAGCCGGTCGGCGAACAGGGCGGCGAAGAGCAGGGTCAGGTAGATGATCGAATAGCGGAAACTGCGCCGCGCCAGGCCGTCGCTGTAATTGCGGCAGAGCGCCATGGCGTAGGCAAGGAAAACGAGGTCGAGCAGCCCGACGGCAACCAGGTAGAACCAGCCGCTCATGCCCAGCGAAACCGGCACCAGGCTGGCGGCGGCGAGCATCACCGTGTACAGCAGGATATGCTGGCAGGTGAAGGCGACGCCGTGCGTCACCGGCAGCATGGGCAGGCCGGCACTGGCGTAGTCGTCGCGCCGGTAGCAGGCCAGGGACCAGAAATGGGGCGGCGTCCACAGGAAGATGATGAGAAAAAGGGCGAGCGGCTCGGGCGAAATCTGCCCGGTCATCGCCGTCCACCCGAGCAGCGGCGGCATCGCCCCGGAAGCGCCGCCGATGACGATGTTCATCGGCGTCGCCGGCTTCAGGATCAGGGTGTAGATCACGGTATAGCCGACGAAGGTGGCCAGGGTCAGCCACAGGGTCAGGTCGTTGATGAAGGCGTGCAGCAGCCAGAGCCCGGCGCCGCCGAGTAGCGAGGCCAGGGTGACGGTTTCGATGGCGGAAATGTCGCCGCGGGCCGTCGCCCGCCAGCGGGTGCGGGCCATGCGCGCATCGATGCCGCGCTCGACCAGGCAATTTAGGGCGGCGGCGGCAAAGGCAACCAGCGCGATGCCGAGCGAGGCGACCAGGAAACGGAGCAGCGGCGGGAAACCAGGCGTCGCCAGGCACATGCCGATCATCGCGGTGAAGACGATCAGGCTATTGACCCGCGGTTTGCACAACTGGGCGAAGGCCGCGAAATGCCGGCCGAGGGGCAGGGCGGGGGCAGCAAGGTTTTGCATGGCGGTCTCCTAGCCGGCCCAGGAAAATCTGAGCAGGCGGTCGAGGTCGGCGCGCACTGCCTTGCCGGCCACTTCCGGTTGATAACTCATGATCATCCGGCCCTGCGGGTCGCCGAGGTAGAAACGGTAAGCCGTACCATCGGCGCCGGCACAAGGCAGCCATTCGGGCGGCGCGGCGGCGATCACCAGGTCGGGCTGGCGCCGGCGGAAATCGCCGAGGACGCCGTCGCTCGCCATATCGCTCAGCACGACGCGGCGCAGGCGGCCCATGTCCTTGTTGAGCGAAACCTGGATGCGCCGCATTTCGTCGATGCGGGCGGCACAGGTGGCATCGCAGGGACCGCGTCCGGCCAGGATGAGCAGCCATTTGCCCTGCAGTTCGCCGTTCTCCAGCGGCAGGACAGGCGGCGGGCTGAGCAGGGTGCCGTGATTGCCGCTTCGTTCCGGTTGCCAACCGGTCAGGTAGAGCCCGCCGGCGATGACGAAAGGCAGGGCGAGCAAGGCCACGATCAGGGCCAGCATGGGCAGCCCGGAAGTGGTGCGCGGCAGGGAGGGCGCACTGGCGGTCATGGCCGGCGCCCGAGAAAATACGTCCAGATGCCCAGGCTGGCGATGGCGAAGCCGAACCACTGCAAGGCGTAGCTGCGATGGCGTTCGGCCCTTTCGTCGGGACGCGGCCAGTCGCGGACGAAACCGGCCGCCGATTCGGCGTCGAGTTGCACGACCAACGGTTGCAGCGGGTAGGGCAGCACCTGGCGGAAACGCTGCAGATCGAGGTTCTGCCAGACCGGCGACCAGCCGTCGACCGGTTGCGGCGCCAGGTTGAAAAAGCGCTGGCCGGGAAGGACGGCGATGCCGCTCAGTTCCACCGTGCCGGCCGGCACTGCGATGCTCGGCAGCACGCTGTGCTCGGCCGGCGCCGGCACCCAGCCGCGATTGACCAGGACGCGCATGTCGGAGCCTTCGAGACGCAACGGGGTGATGACGTGGTAGCCGGCCTGTTCCCGGTACAGGCGATTGTCGATCAGGACCTGCCGCCCGGCGTCGAAAGTGCCACGCAGGATCACCCGGCGAAAGCGCAGGGTTTCCGGATGGACCGCCGTGCCCGGCATGGCGACGGGCGGCGCGTGGCGGCGCACTTCCAGTTCGGCCTGGAGCGCCGTCTTGCTTTCCGCCTTGCGCCATTGCCACAGGCCGAGGGAAATAAAGGCGGGCAACAGGAAGGCGAGGAGCAGGCCGCCGAAGATCGCCACCTGGCGCCGGCTGGCCCTTGCCCGTTGAGGCGGCCGGCGCGCATACTGATCCCCGCTAGGCGTCGCCGGAGGTTGCCCGATGATCAGGTTGCTGGTGGTATTGCTGATATTGGCCATGTTGTTCAGTCTGTTTTCCGGGCTCTTCTTCCTTTATCGCGACCGGGCGGCGGGCACCCGGACGGTGCGGGCACTGACCTGGCGCATCGCCTTGTCGATCACGCTGTTCCTGTTGCTGCTGGCATCCTTCCGCTTTGGTCTCATCCCCGGCTACACCCAGTAGACGAAGATAAAGAGCAGCAGCCAGACGACATCGACGAAGTGCCAGTACCAGGCGACGCCCTCGAAGGCGAAGTGGCGCCGAGCGTCGAAATCTCCTTTCAGGCAACGGAGCAGGATGACGCTCAGCATGATCGTGCCCAGCGTCACGTGGAAGCCGTGGAAGCCGGTCAGCATGAAGAAGGTCGCGCCGTAGGCGCCGGCCCCCAGGGTCAGGCCCATCTCGGTGTAGGCATGGTGGTATTCGTAGGCCTGAAAACCGATGAACAGCATCCCGAGCACTACCGTGGCGGCCAGCCCGAGATTGAGCTGCCGGCGCTTGCCCTGGAGCAGCCCCCAGTGCGCCCAGGTCACCGTGGCGCCGGAACTGAGCAGCAGCGCGGTATTGATCGCCGGGATGCCCCAGGCGCTCATCGGCGTGAAAGGGCTGCCTTTCGGGCCGCTGGTCGGCCAGGTGCCGACGAAATCCGGCCACAGGCTGGTGCCGTGCGCGGCGACCATGCCGCCCAGTTCCGGCACGGAAATCAATCTGAGATAGAACAGGGCACCGAAAAAAGCGCCAAAGAAAGCAACTTCGGAAGCGATGAACCAAACCATGCCGTAGCGGAAGGAAACATCTTCCCAGTCGCGGTAGGCGCCGCTGCGTGATTCATTGATCACTCGCCCGAACCAGCCGAAGAGGACATAGACGATGATCGCGAAGCCACCCAGCATGACCAGCTTCCCGAGTTCGTAGCCGTTGATCGTCTCGATGAAACCGAGGGCGAGCAGAAACAGGCCGCCGGAGAGCAGCACCGGGTAGAAGCTGGGCTGGGGAATGAAATAGTGTTCCCGCGACGGCGTTGCGTGGTTCATGGTGCCTCCCTCGGCGTGGTCAGGGTCCGGCGTTGTCCATCGATGCTGAAAAAGGCGTAGGAAAGCGTGATCTGGCTGATGTCGCTGCTCATCTCCGGCTTGATGATGAAGGCCACCGGCATTTCCCGGGCCTCGCCGGGAGCGAGCGTCTGCTGGGTAAAGCAGAAGCACTCGATCTTGTCGAAGTAGCGGGCGGCCTGGCCGGGACTCAGGCTGGGCACGGCCTGGCCGGTGACGGCGCGGTCGGAGGTATTGCGCACCAGGTAACTGACCTGCTGCAGTTCGCCGGGATGGACATCGAGGCTGAAGGTCAGCGGGCGCATTTCCCAGGGCAGGCCGGGCATCACCGTACCGATGAATTCGACACGCACGCTGCGGCCGGTGTCGACCCGGGCCGGCGGCGGCGCCTGGGCACTTCGGGTCAGGCCGCCAATGCCGAAACCGTCGCGAACGCTGCGGCCGCTGCTCTTGCCGTTGAGGCCAGTCGCTGCGCAGAGCACGTTGTAGAGCGGCACCAGTGCAAAGGCGAAGAGGAAGGCGAGGCCGACCAGCAGCAACAGCCGGCGGATCAGGCGGCCATGGCCGGGCGGGGCGGGATGTACCTGTTCCATGGCGCTAGCGCGGGATGAAGAACCCGATCAGATAAATCGCCAGCACGGCGGCGCCGAGCAGCCAGCCGAGGCGCCGGGCGGCGGCACGGCGGCGTTCGATGTCATCCGGCAACGGCTTCGGGTCCATGGCTGGCCTATTTGACGACCGGCTGGGTTTCCCAGCTGTGATGGGGCGGTGGCGAGGGCAGTTCCCACTCCAGACCTTCCGCCCCTTCCCAAACTCGGCTCCCGACCTTCGGGCCGCCACGCACGCAGGACCAGATGTTCCAGGCAAAAAGCAACTGGCTGAAGCCGAGGATAAAGGCGCCGACGGTCGAGATCGCATTGAACTCAGCGAACTGCAGGGCGTAATCGGGAATGCGTCGCGGCATGCCGGCCAGGCCGAGGAAGAATTGGGGGATGAAAGTCAGGTTGAAGGCAAGCGCGGTCAACCAGAAATGCAGCTTGCCGATTTTTTCGCTGTACATGTGGCCGGTCCATTTCGGCAGCCAGTAATAGACCCCGGTCATCACTCCCATGATGCCGCCGGCGAACAGCGCGTAATGGAAATGGGCGACGACGAAATAGCTGTGGTGATACTGGGCGTCGGCGGCGACATCGGCGAGCACCAGCCCGGTCAGGCCGGCGATGCCGAAGAGCACGATGAAGCCGACGGCGAACAGCATCGGCGTCTCGAAAGTCATGGCGCCGCGCCACATGGTGGCGATCCAGCAGAAAAAGAGCACGGCCAGCGGAATCGAGATCGACATCGTGCTGAACATGAAATAGACCAGGGCCGGCACCGGCATGCCGGCGGTCAGGATGTGGTGGGCCCAGACCACCACCGACAGGAGGCCGATGACGATGAAACTATAGACTTGGGCGTTGTGGCCGTAAGTCGGCTTGCGCGAGAAGGTGGACAACACATGCGGCATCAGTCCCCACACCGGCAGGAGCAGGATGTAAACCTCGGGATGGCCGAAAAACCAGAACAGGTGCTGAAAGAGGATGGGATCGCCGCCGCCGGCCGCGTCGAAGAAATGCGTGCCGAAATGGCGGTCGGTGAGCAGCATGGTCACCGCACCGGCCAGCACCGGGATTGTGGCGATCAGCATGAAGGCGGTAATCAGCCAGCCCCAGGCAAAGAGCGGCATCTTCATCAGCGTCATGCCGGGAGCCCGCATGTTGAAGATGGTCACGATGATATTGATCGAGCCCATGATCGACGAGATGCCCAGGATATGCACCGCAAAGATGGCGAAATCGACGCCCATGCCGCCCTGCACCGAAAGCGGCACGTAGAAGGTCCAGCCGGTGGCCAGCGCGCCGTCCCCGATCCCGAACAGGGCCAGCGTGAAGGGCAGGGTGAGCAGGAAGGCGGCCGGTGGCAGCAGCCAGAAACTCCAGTTGTTGAGGCGGGGCAGCGCCATGTCCGGCGCACCCAGCATCAGCGGCAGCATCCAGTTGGCGAAGCCGGTGGCGGCCGGCATCAAGGCGGCAAAAATCATCACCAGGGCATGGATGCCGATCAACTGGTTGAAAAATTCGGGCCGCATCAGCTGCAGGCCGGGCTGGAACAATTCGGCCCGCACCGCCAGGATCATCGCGCCGCCGACAAAGAACATGATCAGCGAGAACGTCAGGTACATCGTGCCGATGTCCTTGTGATTGGTCGTCGTCAGCCAGCGCATCAGGCCGCCGGGATGGTATTCGTGGGCGATATCGCCGGCGGGGTGGGTGGTGGCGATGCTCATGACGGGCCTCCTTAGCGCAGGGCCTTGATCTGGGCGGGCTGGATCATGTCGCCCTGGTGGTTGCCGAAACTGTTGCGTTCGTAGGTGATGACGGCGGCCAGTTCGACATCGGACAGGCTGTTGCGGAAGGCCTGCATGGCGGTATTGGCCTTGCCGTTCATCACCCGGTCGACATGGCTGTCCCGGGCCGGCTTGCCATCCGTGCCGAGCAGCGGGGTATTGACCACCTTGCTGCCGGCCAGCGGCGGAAAGGCCGGCGGCAGGCCCTGGCCGTTGGCCTGGTGGCAGGGCACGCAGGTCTTGTCATAGACCTCCTTGCCCCTGGCCAGCAGCTCGTCCTTGCTCCAGGTGCGATCGGCGCCGCCGGCGGCGGCCTTGGCTTCGGTTTTCTTCTGCTCCAGCCAGGCCAGGTATTCCGCTTCCGGCACGGCCTGGACAACGACCGGCATGAAACCATGCCCCTTGCCGCAAAGTTCGGCGCATTGGCCGCGATAGATGCCGGGTTTCTCGATCTTTACCCAGGTTTCGCGCAAAAAGCCGGGAATGGCGTCGCGCTTGACGCCGAATTGCGGCACCCACCAGGTATGGATGACGTCGGTGGAGGTGAGCAGCACGCGGACCTTCTTGCCGACCGGCAGGACCACCGGATTGTCCACCTCCAGCAGGTAATGCTCGCCCTTGGCCTCGCCATTGGCGATCTGCGCCTGCGGCGTGGCCAGGGTGCTGATGAAACGGACCCCGGCTTCCGGATATTCGTACTGCCACTTCCATTGCATGCCGGTGACCTTGAGCACCATGTCGGCCCGGGAGGTGTCTTCCATCTCGATAATGGCATGCACCGCCGGCAGCCCCATCAGCACGAAATCGATGAAAAGCAGGATGACGAACGGCACCGCCACCCAGAACCACTGCAGGGTGCCGGTCGGGCCGGAAAAGCGGGCTGGCGCATGACCGAGGCTTTTACGGTGGCGGATCATCGAGTAGATCATGATCAGGAACACGACCACGAACAGGATGCCGATGATCAGCATGAATTCGTTATGAACGTACAGGGTTTCCCGGGCGAGAGGCGTCACCGGCTCCGGGAAATTGAAGTTGTAGGCAGCCTCGCCAGCCTTCGGCAACAAGCCGGCAACCAATGGCAGCAGCATTTGCAGCGGTCGGCAATCGGTCTTCAAGCTCGCCTCCTTCACGTAGCCCGGCGTCGGTGTCTTCTTTGGACTTGTTCCTAGTGAACGGTGTTACCAGCCCGCCCTATGCGGCAGGGCACCGGGCGGTCGCCCGGAATGCGCCAGGGCGAGCAGCGGGAAGAACGGGCAGTGCGGACTTTCGCCTCGGCGGTGTGCATTTTTATGCATCGCGATTCCTCCCCTTTGAGAACCAACTTGCAGGTTGAGAATCAGAACCAGCGGATAAAGTTCAATAAAGTTCCCGCCCCATGCGCCACCGCTTGCTCCTTTCGTTCTTGTGTCTCCTGGCGCTCTCCTGCAGCCGGGAAGTACCGCCTTTTCACGCGACCGAGTTGACCGGCGCCACCTTCGGCCGCCAGCTGAAACTACCGGATGTGCACGGCCGGATGCGTTCGCTGGCCGAGTTCCGGGGCAAGGCGGTGATCGTCATGTTCGGCTATACGGCCTGTCCGGATGTCTGCCCGACCAGCCTGGCCCGCTTTGCCGAAGCCATCAAGGCACTCGGCCCGGCGGCGCAGCAGGTTCAGCTGATCTTCGTCAGCCTCGATCCGGAACGCGACCTGCCGAAGCAACTGCAGGACTTCGTCTCCTGGTTCCACCCCGGTTTCCTCGGGCTGCGCGGCGATGTCGCGCAAACCCGGGCGGCGGCCGACGAATTCCGGGTCTTCAGCAGCCGCCGGGAGATCGGCGGCGGCCTCGGCTATGTCCTCGACCATTCGACCGGCGCCTATCTCTACGACCCGGCCGGCCGCTTGCGGCTGTATGTAAGGGATACGGCGCCGGTCGCCGACATTGCCGCCGACCTGCAGACACTGGTGGCCGGCGGCTGATGACCGGCAATCTGCGTCGCTAATGGCTGGAACTCAATGCCCGCAGGCCAACTCCAATTAGTGCCCGCCCTGCCGCGAACTGGCAACTACACGCTGGCGGCACCATCTGCGGTGCAAAAGGAGGTCCATCATGTCCTTTGCTCAATTGCCTGCCATGCTGATATCCGAGACCGAAGGCTGGTCCGATATTGCCCATCGCCATCCCTCGGCGCAGCGCCTGCTGTTCACCCTGGTCATGCCGATGTCCCTGATTCCGCCAGTGATGTATGCCTACGCCGAACGGATGCATCCGGGCGCCGTGTTTCCGCTGTCCGTTCCCGCCCTGACCGATATGCAATTGCTGGTCACCGGTTTCGTGCTGTTCGCCGTGCAACTGGTCATGGTGTCATTGATGGCGACGCTGATCCGCAATATCGCGGTGACCCAGGATCACGATCCGGATTACCAGAACGCCTATGCCCTGGCGGCCATCGCCCCGGTGCCGCTGTGGCTGTCGTCGCTGGCCCTTTTCGTCCCCAGCCTGGGCTTCAATGTGCTGGTCGTGGCCGTGGCCTGGGCGATTTCGGTCGCCCTGATCCGGCATGGCGTACGCCCGCTGTTGCAGGTTGCTGATACCCGGAAAACCCATACGATCGCCGACCTGGTCATTCTGACCGGCGTTGCTGCCTGGATCGGGCTGATGATTCTCGCCGCAGCCCTGCTCAGCCTGCTGATCGGGATTTGAAAACAAGTACCTGCCCCGCGCAATGTGCGCCAACCCACAAAACAGATTGAACCGATGAAGTAAAGCCGATTCAAACTTGGGCCAGTAACGCAGGGACAAGAATCTCCAGGAGGAGCTAACAATGTCGATCTTTGCCCGATACCAAAGCCGCTACGAGGCTCTGCAGGAAGAGGAAATATCGCTCCAGGAATACCTGGATCTGTGCAAGGCCGACCGGACCGCTTACGCCAGCGTGGCCGAACGCATGCTGATCGCCATCGGCGAACCGGAACTGGTGGATACCCGGCTCGACCCCCGGCTGTCGCGCCTGTTCGCCAACAAGATGATGAAGCTCTACCCCGCCTTCCGCGAGTTCTACGGCATGGAGGAGGTCATCGAGCACATCGTCTCCTACTTCCGGCACGCCGCGCAGGGTCTTGAGGAAAAGAAACAGATTCTCTACCTGCTGGGGCCGGTCGGCGGCGGCAAGTCGTCGCTGGCCGAACGTCTGAAATACCTGATGGAGAAGGTTCCCTTCTACGCCATCAAGGGTTCGCCGGTACATGAATCGCCACTCGGTCTGTTCAACATCGGCGAAGACGGACGGATTCTGGAAGAGGATTACGGCATCCCGCAACGCTACCTCGGCGGCATCATGAGTCCGTGGGCGGTCAAGCGCCTGCATGAATACGGCGGCGACATCAGCAAGTTCCGCGTGGTCAAGCTGCGTCCCTCAGTGCTCTCGCAAATCGCCGTTTCCAAGACCGAGCCGGGCGACGAGAACAACCAGGACATTTCCTCGCTGGTCGGCAAGATCGACATCCGCAAGCTGGAAAACTATTCGCAGAACGACCCGGATGCCTACTCCTACTCCGGCGGCCTGTGCCTGGCCAATCGTGGCATCCTCGAATTCGTCGAGATGTTCAAGGCGCCGATCAAGGTGCTGCACCCGCTGCTTACCGCCACCCAGGAACAGAACTACAAGGGCACCGAAGGCTTCGGCGCCATCCCGTTCGACGGCCTGATCCTCGCCCACTCCAACGAGGCGGAATGGCAGACCTTCAAGAACAACCGCAACAACGAGGCCTTCCTCGACCGGATTTACATTGTAAAGGTGCCGTATTGCCTGCGCGTCAGCGACGAAGTCCACATCTACGAAAAGCTGCTGCAGAATTCCTCGCTATCCAAGGCGCCCTGCGCGCCCGACACCCTGCGCATGATGGCCCAGTTCTCGACCCTGTCGCGCCTCAAGGAACCGGAAAATTCTGCCATCTACAGCAAAATGCGGGTCTATGATGGGGAAAACCTCAAGGATACCGACCCCAAGGCCAAGAGCTACCAGGAATACCGCGATTTCGCCGGGGTGGACGAGGGGATGACCGGGCTATCGACCCGTTTTGCCTTCAAGATACTGTCGAAAGTCTTCAATTTCGACCACCGCGAGGTCGCCGCCAATCCGGTGCACCTGATGTACGTGCTCGAACAGCAGATCGAGCAGGAACAGTATCCGCCGGAAATCGAGGAGCGCTACCTGCGCTTCCTGAAGGAATTCCTCAGCCCGCACTACGCCGAGTTCATCGGCAAGGAAATCCAGACCGCCTACCTGGAAAGCTATTCCGAATACGGCCAGAACATTTTCGACCGCTACGTGACCTACGCCGACTTCTGGATCCAGGACCAGGAATTCCGCGACCCGAATACCGGCGAAATGCTCGACCGCAGCGCCTTGAACGACGACCTGGAAAAGATCGAGAAGCCGGCCGGGATCAGCAATCCCAAGGATTTCCGCAACGAGGTGGTCAATTTCGTGCTGCGCGCCCGGGCCAAGAACGACGGCAAGAACCCGGCATGGACCAGCTACGAGAAGCTGCGCGCGGTGATCGAGAAAAAGATGTTCTCGAACACCGAAGAGTTGCTGCCGGTCATTTCCTTCAATACCAAGGCCAGCGCCGACGAGCAGAAGAAGCACAAGGACTTTGTCGAACGCATGACCAGCAAGGGCTATACCGAGAAGCAGGTGCGCCTGCTCTGCGAATGGTATCTGCGGGTCAGGAAGAGTTCGTGAGGCAGGATCGAGGGGCGTGATTCGGGGAAAACAGGGGGCCAGGATTCGGGCTCCCGGCTTCGCCGGTTTGCGCCTCCGCAACGGGAGTCCAAGATGACGGTACGCATTGTCGACCGGCGGCAGGACAGCAAGAACAAGAGTTCGATCAACCGCAGCCGCTTCATCCAGCGCTTCAAGGGCCAGATCCGGAAAGCGGTGGCGGATGCCATTGCCAAACGCGGCATTCGCGATCTCGACAGCGGCGAGAAGATCGGCATCCCGGCCAAGGACATCACCGAACCCAATTTTCGCCTCGGCCAGGGCGGCATCAGGAAACAGGTCCACCCCGGCAACGACCGTTTCAATACCGGCGACAGCGTCGACCGGCCGCTCGGCGGCGGCGCCGGCTCGGGCAAGGGAGCGGCGAGCCAGGACGGCAAGGGGATGGATGATTTCGTCTTTACGCTGAGCCGGGACGAATTCCTCGACATCTTTTTCGACGAACTGGCGCTGCCCAACCTGATCAAGCGCCAGCTCGCCCGCGTCGACGAATACAAGCGGGTACGTGCCGGCTACTCGCAGAGCGGCGTGCCGACCAACATCAACCTGATGCGCACCATGCGCGGCGCCGCCGGCCGCCGGGTCGCCATCGGCGGCCCTTACGCCAGCCGCCTGCGCGAATTGCAGGAAGAACTGGAACGTCTGGAAATCGAAGCGCCGGGCGACCCCGCCATCCTCGACATCAAGCGGGAAATCGCCAGCCTGCGGGCGCGCCAGGAAGCGATTCCCTTCATCGACCCCTTCGACCTGCGCTACAGCAACCGCATCCGCATTCCGCAGCCTTCCACCCAGGCCGTGATGTTCTGCCTGATGGACGTCTCGGGATCGATGGACGAGTCGAAGAAACAGATCGCCAAGCGTTTCTTCATGCTGCTCTACCTGTTCCTCAACCGGAATTACGAGCACATCGAAGTCGTTTTCATCCGCCACCACACCGTCGCCGAAGAGGTGGACGAAGATGGCTTTTTCCATTCCCGGGAAACCGGCGGCACCATCGTCTCCAGCGCCCTGAAGCTGATGCAGGCGATCATCGCCGAACGCTATTCGACGAGCGCCTGGAACATCTACGGCGCCCAGGCTTCGGACGGCGACAACTGGAACGACGATTCGCCGGCTTGCCGGGAACTGCTGGCCGCCACCATCCTGCCTTTCCTCCAGTACTTCGCCTACATCGAGATCAGCGAATCCGAACCGCAGAACCTGTGGCTCGAATACGAGCATCTGCAGGTCACCCACCAGAAGAATTTCGCCATGCGCCGCATTGCGGAAGTTTCCGACATCTACCCGGTATTCCGGGAACTCTTCAAAAAGCGCCTGGTATGAGCCGGAAAAACGTCAAACCGATCGCCGAAGGCTCCGACTGGACCATCGAGGCCATTGAGCGCTACAACACCGAAATCGGCCGCGTCGCCGCGTCCTACGGCCTCGACTGCTACCGGCACCAGCTGGAGATCATCACCGCCGAGCAGATGATGGACGCCTACGCCTCGATCGGCATGCCGGTCTATTACCACCACTGGTCCTTCGGCAAGCACTTCCTGGAAACCGAAAACCGCTACAAGCGCGGCCAGATGGGCCTGGCCTACGAGATCGTGATCAATTCCGATCCCTGCATCACCTATCTGATGGAGGAAAACACGCTGACCATGCAGGCCCTGGTCATCGCCCACGCCGCCTACGGCCACAATTCCTTCTTCAAGGGCAACCATCTCTTCAAGCAATGGACCAGCGCCGACGCCATCGTCGATTACCTGGTCTTCGCCCGCAACTACATCGCCCAGTGCGAGGAACGCCACGGCTTCGACGCCGTCGAGCAACTGGTCGATGCCTGCCATGCCCTGATGAACCTCGGCGTCGACCGCTACAAGAGATCGCCCCGGCTGTCGCTGGAAAAGGAAACCCTGCGCCAGAAGGAACGGGAAATCTACCTGCAGGGCCAGGTCAACGATCTCTGGCGCACGTTGCCGCAACGCCAGCAGGCGGTGGCCGAGGAGGAGGAAGCGCGCTTCCCGGCCGAGCCCGAGGAAAACCTGCTCTATTTCATCGAAAAGCACGCCCCGCTGCTCGAACCCTGGCAGCGGGAAATCATCCGCATCGTCCGCAAGATCGGCCAGTATTTCTACCCGCAGCGCCAGACCCAGGTGATGAACGAAGGCTGGGCCTGCTTCTGGCATTACACCCTGATCAACACGCTGTACGAGGAAGGGCGGCTGTCCGACGGCTTCATGATGGAATTCCTGCAGTCGCACACCAATGTGATTTTCCAGCCCGCCTACAACAGCCAGTGGTATTCCGGCATCAACCCCTATGCGCTTGGCTTCGCGATGTGGCGGGACATCCGCCGCATCTGCGAAAACCCGGACGACGAGGATCGCGAGTGGTTTCCGGACATCGCCGGCTCCAACTGGCGGGAAACGCTCGACTTCGCGATGCGCAATTTCAAGGATGAAAGCTTCGTCGCCCAATACCTCTCGCCACGGCTGATGCGGGAATTCCGCTTCTTCTCGGTGCTCGACGACGATGCCCGGCAAAAGCTGCAGATCGAGGCGATCCACGACGACCTCGGCTACCGCAACCTGCGGCGCAATCTGGCCGAACAGTACAACCTGGGCAGCAGCGAACCCAATATCCAGATTTGGAATGTAGACCTGCGCGGCGACCGCTCCCTGACCCTGCGCCATTTCTCCCACCAGAAACGGCCGCTCGGCCCGGAAACCGAAGTGGTGCTCGACAAGCTGGCCTACCTGTGGGGCTTCACGGTCCGCCTCGAGGAGCAGTCGTCGAGCGGCATTGTCAGCCTGATCAGCGAGCGCAAGGGCGAGAAGCGCCGGCACGGCGAAAGCTGAGCCGGCCGGGAAATTCCGGCTTTACCGCGGCGACCGATAGATTGCTTCAGGTACGCCGAAACGGACTCTTCCGCTGCCTCTGCCCCGGCAGGGCCTGAAACCGGGCGGGGTCGAATTCGCTGCGCTGCGACAAGAGTTGTTCGCCGTCGATACGCTCGGCCAGGCTTTTGATGTCGAGCACCGACACGCCAGCCTGCACGAAGTGCGCCTGCCAGGTATTGACGACATCAATGACGGCAGCAACTTCGGCTGCAGCCTCCGTGGGCAGCAGGCCGAAGGCATCGCACTGCGACATCGCGTTTTCGAGCGACGAATCCCGGCCGTTAGCGCCGCAGATGAACTCCTGATAGCCCTGCCCCGAGTTGGTCGGCACGATGTCGTAGGCTGGCGCCAACTTCAGCCGGCCATACTCGAATGGATTCGCGACTAGCAGCGAGTGGTTCTTCTCGTGATCATCGGTGTTGTCTACAAGGATGTTGAACACCATTCGACGGAAAAGCTCGCGCGCGTCCCGCTGGTTGATGTCGTCTTGGGTGATGCCGATGCGGCGGAGAATTCGCGCCAGCGCGGGATACCCCATCTCAGGTTCAGCGCCGGACGCGGTGGCCGCGCGAATGGCGGTGCCCGCTGAGATGCTGTGAATCCGCCGCCCCTGATCGCGGTCGAAACGACGAACGGCGACTGCATTGGCGCCAGCCAGATGAATGACCTGCGTTTCGGCGACCGTGATGCCGGCACGCCTGGCCAGGGTCATCGTCGCATGCTCGATGAGCGGTGTGTCGACCGGCTCGTTGTTGAAGAATTTGATGACCCATTGCTCACCGTCGATATCGATAAGCGCTTTGGGCTTGGCTCCCCCAAGCGGGCTGCCGCCGCCCGCGATAATCTTTGCTTCCAGGGCGCTGAGGGGTTCCGAGGCTTCAATCTTGGCCACCACCTCGCTGAGTTGCTGCGCTTCCTCAAGCCGCGGCAGCGCCCCCCCGGTTCGCGGCTGGTAGGTGCTCGACGACGTAGACACGCCGAGCGCACCAAACCGGTCGTCGCCGGCGTAGTACAGGTATTCCATCAGCGACAGGCGTTTGGGCTGGTCAACGAAGCGAATAACTTTCTCGCCCCAGCGGTCAGGACGCGCGTCGTCGACCGCGCCGACGGCGCGCGGCGCATCGGCCGTCAAGCGCCCTGGCGGCAAAAACTCGGTATCGATGAGAGGCAGGTCCTCGCTCAATGCGAACCCACTGGCCAACCATCCCTCGCTGTAGTGCAACGAGACGCCCTTGCCAGCGGAGACCAGCTTCAGCGCGCCAACGTAGTGTGGCGTAGTCGGGTCGCCCAAGAACCAGAGGTACAAGTCGTCCAGGCGCATCTCAGTCCTTCTTCGCTCGAATGCGAGCTTCTGCCGAAGCTTGTGCCCGGGAACGCCCAAGCTCAACAGCTTCGCGGACGCCCAGTTCAATCGCACCTTGGTCGTGTTCAGGCGCCGCGAGATTTCTCAGCTCGCCATCGCGGTTGAGAAGCCAGAGTGCAGTTGCGACGATGCCGATGCCGACGCCAGGGTCACCCGCTTCGAGGCGCTGCAGCGTGGGTACTGAAACCCCCATCCGCTTCGCCCAGGTCTTCAGTGACTCTTTGCGACGCAAGCGGGCCACCGCCAGGTCGGCACCGAGTTTTTCAATAGCTGCAGCAGTTGCTGGCGGGAGTTGCAGGAGGGCACGGGCAGTTTTAGGCATACATATAGATTATAGCGAAAACTGCAATATCGTCTATATCTATGTTTACGTCCCACGGAGCTCTGCTGATCGGCATTGCTGACCGGGAAGTCAGCAACCCGCTCAGTCTTCCAGGTGGAAGACGAGAGGCACGATGACCGAGGCCTCCACCGCTTCGTCGCCGCGCCGGGCCGGTACGAAACGCCAGCGTTGCACGACCTGGCGGGCCGCTTCGTCGAGGCGTTCGAAATTGCTGCTTTTTTCCAGCTCGACAGCCAGCGGCTGGCCCGCGGTACTGACCCTGACTTTCAGCAAAACCCGGCCTTCCTCGCCCAGCCGGCGGGACAAGGGTGGATACCTGGGCTCGGGGTTGTGCAAATAGGCGGCGTCGAAACGGGCGGCGACCAGCGGCGCCGGTGCACTGGCCGTCACCGCTGCCGCCGGCGCCCGGGCCGGCTCGACGGCAGCCACGGCGGCCACGGCGAGCGCCGGCGGCTGGGCCGGTGGGCTGATGACGGCGGCCGGCGACTCGGCCTTGACGGCCAGTACCGGCCGCGGCTGCGGCGTGCTGGCCGTCGGCGAGGCATGCGGCCGGGCCGGTTTGACGGCCGGAACGGCCGGCGGCAGCACCTTGGCCGGCACTGGCGAATCGCTCAGCCTGACCGTCAGCGGCCGGGCCGGCAGCGGTTCCCGCAGGCTGACCGGCCAGGCGAGCAGCACGGCGTGAATGGCGATGGCGAGCAGAAAGAAACGCCCGCTACGCCACCATTCGGGAGGGCAGGGGTCGTAGTGGAAAAGGTGCTCGGCAGACATCCATCCATTTTACCTGCTCGCCGACCCCGGCTCGGGAAAGGGACAAGGCCGGACAGCCGGATGGCCTCATGTTGCAAGGACGCATGTTCGCGACTGCGGCCTATCCCGCCGGCAAGCTTGGTCGGCATCCTTGCGGCGAAATTATTTTTCCAGGTAAGGAATGGATATCCTTCCGTCTTGCCAGGAAAGAACGTCTCGATCGCACATGCCGAGGCTGGAAGCGGCACATGTAGCACAGGGACGGGCGACGGCAAGCAGGGTGCGGAGCTCGGCGGGAGGCAGCGGCTTGCTGAACAGATAACCCTGGGCTTCGTCACACCCGGCATCCAGAAGAAATTTCTGTTGCAGGGGCGTTTCCACCCCTTCGGCGACGATGCCCAGCTTGAGGCTTTTGGCGAGCGCGATGATGGCATTGGTGATGGCGACGTTCTCCTGATCGGCCGGGATGTTTTCGACAAAGGATTTGTCGATCTTGAGGAAATCCAGGGGGAAGCGCTTCAGGTAGCTCAATGACGAGTAGCCGGTTCCGAAGTCATCGACCGCGATTCCTATGCCCATTTCGTGAAGCTCAAGCAGGGTCGCGGCCGTCCGTTCATAATCGACCATCATCATGCTTTCGGTGATTTCGACATGCAGGAACTGTGGTTCCAGGCCGGTTTGCCGCAGAATCTCGTCGATTCGCCGGGTCAGCCCGGGCTGCCGAAATTGCCGGACAGAAAGATTGACCGCTACGCACAACGGCCCGAGACCTTCGTCGTGCCATGCCTTTGTCTGGACGCATGCCCCGTGCAGGACCCAATCTCCGATGGCGTCGATCAACCCTGTCTTCTCGGCCAGGGGAATGAACTGGGCGGGTGCCTGCAGACCAAGTTCCGGATGCTGCCAGCGAACGAGCGCTTCAAAACCAACGATTTCGCATGTCGAAAGATTGATGCGCGGTTGATAGTGGATACGGAATTCGTTGCGCGCCAGGGCGCAATGCAGGCTGTTGGTCATGGTCAGGATCTCCATCGCCTTGATCTGCGCCATGGCGGAGTAGAACTGGTATCCGTTTCGGCCTTGCTCCTTGATCACGTACATTGCGGCATCGGCATTTCTCAACAAGTCATCCGGTTCCCGCCCATCGTCGGAAAAGCAGCTGATACCGATACTGGCACTGATGTACAGGTCATTGCCATTCAAGTCGAATGGCCGTGCCAACTCCCTGTTGAGCTTATCGGCAACCCTTGCGGCATCCTGCACGTCGCGCAGATGGTCGAGGAGCACGGTAAATTCATCGCCTCCCTGGCGCGCCACCATGTCGCTGTCTCGCAGGCAGTTCTTGATTCTCTCTGACGCCACCTGCAACAACTGGTCACCCACGGCATGGCCGAGCGAGTCGTTGATGGTCTTGAAGTGGTCGAGATCGACAAATATCACCGCGACGCCATAGTCGTTGCGACCCGCCCGGAGCAGGGTTTCACGTAATTGCGCTTCGAACAGCGCCCGGTTGGGTAGTTTGGTCAGTACGTCATGGTGGGCCAGATACTCGAGACGAGACTCGTACTCCTTGTATTGCGAAATATCCTTGCCCACCGAGACGTAATGGGAAAGGGCACCCGCTTCGTCGCGAACCTCGTTGACCGTGATCCACTGCGGGTAGGTGCCGCCGGATTTGCGCTTGCTCCAGACTTCCCCTGACCAGGAACCGTCATGTGCGATATGCGCCACAATGGTGTTGTAATGATTCCGGTCATGTTTGTCCGACTGCAGAAAAGCCGGCGATTGCCCGTAGACATCTTCCAGGCTGAAGCCGGTGTCGCGGCAGAATGCCTTGTTGACGGTAATGATGCGTAGTTCGGCGTTGAGGATCATGATCGCGTCGCCGGTGCTCTCCAGTGCGTTCGCCGCAATGCGCAATTTTTCGGCGGCTTGGACTCGTTCTGTCACGTCCTGCACCGAACCGGTGATTCGTATTCCCTGTCCGCTCCCCTGGGTGACCTCGCCGCGCAGATGAACAAAGCGCGCCTGATCCGCGTGATGGACAACGCGGAATTCGACGTCGAGCGGAATCTGGTCTTCAACCACTTGCCGTACGGTGGCTGTCATCCGATCACGATCGTTCGGGTGCGTCCATTCAAGGAAGGTGTAAAGATCGGCTTTGCCTTTCACGCTGGGCACACCGAGAACCTGGATGGCCTGGTCCGACATGACTAGGCGATTTTCCTCGCCGCACCATTCCCAGTGGCCGAGTTGCGCTATGCGCTGCGCGTGCTCAAGCTGCCGTCGGTGGCGTTCCACCTTTTCGTCCCGCAGGCGCAATTGCTCCAGCATGTCGTTGAAACCATCGATCAGAAAGCCGATTTCGTCATCGCCATGCTTTTCCAGGCGCATCGAATAGTGCTTGCTCCGCGAAACATGGCGCATGGCTTGAACCAGGCCATTGATTGGCCCCGAGACGATCTTTTGCAGCCGCAAGCAGAAAAGAAGGGCGACCAGCCCGGTTGCCAGCGTAATGATGAAAAACATGGCAGCGTCTTTGATCACCGCCGTCCGCACGGGACCCAGATCGGCCGTCAGCAACACGAATCCCTTCTTCTCCCCATCCAGCAGGATCGGGGACGTGACCCGAACGGCGTCACCGCGGAACACCGGTTTTCCCGACCGCAACTCCGGGTGTTCCAGGACCACGGCGCCGAAGTCGATTTCCGGCGGCCCCGAGGTCGATTCCCGGGCATTGAAATGGGCGAAGAGGTGGTCGTTGGTGTCATAGACGGACGCATTGAGTACGGACGGCTCGGCGGCAAGCGCCGACAGCGTTTCCTCGGCGGCAACACGATCGCCGAAAGCCAGGTTCGCGGCATTGTTGCTGCCGATCACCCGCGTCAATACCGCAATTCGATCGGCAAGCTGATTCTCTTCCCGCATGGCATAGCGGGCGGTGAGGGTGGTGCCTCCAACCAGCAGCGCCGCGCAGCAATTTGCCATGATGATGATGGTCAGCTTGCTGCTTATCGAGAGATCGCGAAAGGATTTCACGGCGCTTCCTCCTATTTGACGGAATCGACAACGGTAGCCAGCTTCAGGAGCTGCGCGCTAAAGCGAAAACCAAGGCGTTGGCCGACGAGGCGGGCGATCTCGAAACGGAGTTTGTCGTCGACTCGCTTGAGATTGATGATGCCGCCCCGCACGATGAAATCGCCTTCCTCGCCGACGGTGAGCGTTTTGCTGTTGGCCAGGGCGAAGGCGTGCGGGCCAGTGCCCTGGTCCGCGCTGGCGACGAAAAGCATGTGGCAGTTGTCGGCTTTCTTGAGTGTTTCGATGTGCCGCACCTCTATCGCCCGGCCGCGGACGCTCTTCCCGCTGAGGATTTCCTTGGCAGCGAGGTAAGGTTCGGTCCCCAGGATGCAGAGGGAAAACGGGCTCGTCGAATCGTCAAATGCCGCGGCCGGCCACTCCACGAATTTCGCGAAATTGTAGAGAAATGCGGCTTTGAGCTGATACTCGGCCACCGTTTCATCGGCCGCCGCTGGCAGCGACAGGGCGACAAGAAACATGGCGCCGATCTCGAGTTTCCCGAGCTTTCTTCGTGCCCTCTGGCACTGGCGAAGGAAAGTGCACCGGTGCACCGCGAACCCGACCGGGAGAAAACAAGCTTTCATTCCCGGTCCTCAGTACGTTACCGAAACCGTAATGGTGTCCAGATACAGGCCGGCCTTGACCGCCTGCCTGGCCCAGATACGGCCGAATATCATATGGTCGACAGGCGACCCGGTGCCCCGTCCATTCAGCGTATCGACGTTGACGGTATTCCCCCAATTCAAGGTGCGTGGCGCATCGCGAAAGAGGGAGTAGTCGAGCGTATTGGCATTGCTGGACATCCGGCGCGCGCTGATCGCCGCCCCCGGACCGATTCCGGCATCGAGCCCGATGCTGTACGGACTGCCCTCCGTGCATGAGATTGTCACGGTCGAGCTAGCGTCGTTGCCGTTCACGGCCTGGGGGTCGTAGGTACTAAACTGCAAGTCATTGGCGAATACGGCGCAGGAATTGATGGCGACCGCCGATACCTGAAAACGGGATGACAAGGCCGCAGGACGAAACTGGACGTTCAACAAGTCCTCCAGCGCCATCTCGGTGAGGTCAACGGCGAATGCGCCCGGACACTGGCAGGCGAGGCACAGGAGCGTGATGCGCAGGCCAAGCCGGCGAATGGCAAGGGCTAGATTTCCTGTGCGGCGCGAGGTCATGGAGTATCCGCAGGACATGATGCGATCCTAGTAATTTACGGTGACCTGGATGGTGTCGGAATAAATCCCCGGGGGAATATTCTGCCCGGCCGGGATGCGCCCATAGACGGGATAGTTGCGCTGGTCCGAGAGCAGCAGGAGCAGGTAGCCATCGCTGACGGTGGAGGTCCCCGCGGTGCCATCTCCCCACACGCTGCTACGTGCCGCGTCCGTAAACAAGTTGTAATTCAGTTGTTGGGCGCCGTTGACCAGGCGTCGCCCGGCAAAGCTGCCGGCGCTGCCGGCGCTGAGCGAGATGCTGTAGCTGACGAAGATATTGACCAGGTTTCCGCAGGTGACCCGGACATTGCCGACGCCGTCCAGAGCTACCGGGGCGAGTGAATTGTAATTGCCGAAACTGGTTGAGGTGGCCGAGGCGGAACAGCTCACCGCGCCGGCCTCGGCGACAGCGAAAACCAACAGGGCGGCGATGCCGCGCCGCAGGCGACCGGTCAGGCTCATGGATTTATCCCGACGCAGGCCAAAGGTTCGCGTACCGTCATTGCCCTTTCAGCGGCGGTCTGTGCCAACTTGATCGTGCAGGCTTCCCCGTTCCAGGAGACTTCAAGGACGTTGTCGCGCTCAAGACCTTTGACGTAGGCCTCGCCTCGCCAGGCCACCGGATATTCTTCCGGTTGGCCATTGACGCGGACAACTGCGCCAACCGGCATGGGCGAACCGTTCTCCAGCACAATCCGGAGCAGGGCGGCGCTGGAGCGGCGCACCGGGAAAGCCAGCATGGCGCCGCTGCGGCGACCCAGCGTGGTCGACAACCGTAAAGCACCGATTTCCGTATCCATCGGCAAGTCTTCCTGGCGGATGCTGATATCGTTCTTCTGATAGGGGCGTAGGGAAGGCAGCAAGGCAAACCCATGGGCATCGGTACGGGCGACCGGCTGGTTGTCGACGAGGACTTCGACGTCGGGATAGTCGCCGACCTTCACCACGGCGAAGCTTTCATTGAGGCGCCGGGACATCCGCAGCGTCCCGTCCAGCAGCGCCACTCCGCCGCTCATGCCGGCGCGAAATGCCGTTGCATCGCCCACCTTGGCGGCGCCCAGGGAATAGTTTCCAATGTCGGTCTGCAAATAGCTGTCGGCCTCATAACCGGGCCGGGTTCCGCCTCTCGCCGTCAGGCGATAGCCCATGCCGCTGCCCTGAGGAAGATTCTGCTGTATCTGGAGCGAGGGAACCGCTTCGCCGTTCTGCCGGCTCCATCCGGCACTGGCAGTTCTATTCGCATCGCAGGAAACCATCAGCGAAAGCCAGATGCTCGTACTGGCCTGCGCACCCCGGGTACGCTGGCCGTAAAGCGAAAGAAATACATTCTCGGGCAGGCTGATGCTGTAGCCCAGGCTGATCGATTTGAGCGGCAGACGCAAATCGTTGTCCTGATCGATATAGCCGAGCGACAGGGTGCCGAATTGCGATGTCGAGTAGCTTGCTCGCGCCGTGGTCATTTGACGAATCTGGCCTTCGCCGGGAAGCGCGCCCAATAATCCGAACCGTGAACTGCTGACCTGTTTGCTGAAGCCGAAGCCGAATGGTGACGCGTTTCGTTCAAAGCCGTACGACCATTGGCTTCCGGCGCCGTGAGCGCCCAGACTGACTGCGGCTGAAGCGTTGAGGATGCCGATGCCGGGCAGAAGATGGCTGGCACTCATTCCCACGGCCTGGCGCGCGACCTCCAGTTCGGCACGCGCTTCGCCGGTGAGTTGCTCGGTCAAGCCAAGGCGATGCGTCGCAATTGCGGCGAAATTTCCGTACTCATTGCTTTTTGTCCCGAAATTGCGGCGAATCCAGCCGGCCTCGTAGGTATAGTCATGCAGATCTTTCTGCAACAGGGTGGGAGTGACGTAATAAGGCTGCGTGATGACGTGTTCGCGCCCGAGGAGATCCCGGACCACCATGCGCACCTGTCCATCGCCGGTAAATACGGGCAAATCGGGAATGGTGAACGGTCCATAGGGAACCGGACGACTCAGGCGCAGGATGTTATTTACATAGAGATCGACCACCGAAGGGACCTGCGCCTCACCGGCCAGCGAAGGCAACTGAAAAGGGGTTACGTCGGGCCGGGTCGAAAAGCTGGTGCCCCATTGAACGCCGCCCATGCGGATTGAGCGTCCCCACGCACCTTGCCGTGAAATCGTGTCGCCAAGGCGCAGGCTGCTCAACTCGGACGGCTGATCGATGGTCCACGCGGTTTCCAGCCGGGTCACGCCGGTTGACCGGTCGTCGTGATAGGCGAGTACCGTGTTCGTACCAAATCCCCGATCGTTGAACACTCCCAACTCCAGCAAACCATTCAGGCGAGCGAATTTCATCTGCTGCAGCTGCAGGTCGTAATTGAGGAAAGCGCCGCTTTCCTGCTGGTCGACCGGCGCATACGTTGAGGCACGCGTGGCAATATGGGTCGGCAGGTAGGCATCGGCCGGCGCACGAATGACCAGTACCTGCTTGAGTTCATCCACCCGATATTCCAGGCCGGCAATGCTGTCGAGGGGGAAATAATCCTTGCCCTGAATCTTTAACGGCACCGATACGGGAACGCGGATTCGCCAGCGCAACAGGTCGTCGGCGCTGGCCAGCAAAAGGCCGTCGTTGCGCTTGACGATGAGGGCGGGCTTGGACATCGTCATCCCGGCGACATTAACTTCCAGGAACATCACGGAATAGGGTGGCGGCGACGATGTTGCCGTCATCGCCGGCAAGGCCGGGGATGGCGCAGCAAGCGAGGAAGTTGCCGACACCGAACCTGTCGCCGGGGCAATCCCGAATGCCTGCGCAGCCACCGCGACCAGAATGATCCCCGTGGGGGTGCATTTATTCGGCTTCCACATCGAGGTTCGCATCGATCGCTCCGCCATCGTATTCCGCGGCGAGCCGCAGGCGTGCTGTCGGCAACGCCTCCTTCGCCGGAATCACCCATTTCCGTGTTTGACCGGGGAGCAGATAGGCCGCGGGTTGCAGCGAAGCGATGACTTTGTCCGACGCGGTGGCACGCAGGGTGATGGCCTGCAGACGGGCGTGCTTGTTGCCGTCATTCGTGGCCTTGAGCGTAATCGAATGGCCCGGGCCTTCCGTAGCACGCCAACGCACCGCATGCTGCGACGCTTTCGGTGCCTGCACGAAAATTGGCACGCTGAGGCGCAATGCTATCTGCAGACCTTGCTGGCCGGGTTTGGGAGGCGGCGGCACCTCTTCGATGAACAGGCGATAGGCAAGTTCGCGTTCGGGATGGGGATCGCGGTTGATGCCGACGCGGACAATCTGGGGGTGGCCGGGTTGTAGCGTAAAGATGGGGGGCGTGACGACAATATCCTGGCTCGGCTTGTATTCGTCTTCGCCCTTGGGCGCCGTCCATTCCACCAACTGCAGTTGGATCAGGGAGGGACTGGTGCCGCTGTTTTCGAGAGTCAGGACGCTGGTTTGTGCATCAGCGCCGAGATTGACAAGAATGGGACCGACTTTCATGCCACCCGCTTGCACGGGACTCACCGGCAGCGCCAGTGCGAGACAGAGGATTGCCGGGCGAATCGAGATGGGCAGCATGACCGGCCTCAGAAGTTTACGCTGACCGTGATGGTGTCGGCATAGGCCCCCGGGGCGACGTTTTGTGAGGCAGGAATTCTTCCGTAGACCAGCAGGGGAATGGCCAGCCCGGTCCCGACGCCGGCCAAAGTGTCGGTACCCGGTGTGTTTCCCCAGACAACCAGGCGGGTCGCATCCTGGTAGAGGGAATAGTTGAGCAAGGCACCGCTCTTGCTCATTTTACGGACGGCCACGCTGGCCCCGGTTCCCGTGCCCTGGTCGAGGCCGACGGAATAGACGGAGGAAAGGGCGCAGGTCACGGTGACCGTAGTCGATCCGTCGGTCGGCAATGCCGAAACGGGGTCGTAGTTGCCAAAGTTGAGATTGGCGGCCGAGACATTGCAGGAGCTGACGACCGTAGCATTCACCTGAAAACTGGTGCTGGCGGTTGCCGCGAATGAGGCATGGGAAAAAGCCAGCCCAATGAATATCAAAAGTCTCAATGAAATCTCGCGCATTGCATATTCTCCAGGTCTGATAGCGAGCCGTGATCCGGCAGTGGAATCGTCGTTCGACGCGCCCGGATGGCTTGAAAACACCTCGATCGCGTCAAAACATCCTTCTAACCTACTGTTTCAAAATAATTATTCGAGCTTCACCACTTGCGAGATTGGAAACGGGATGCCGGAAATTGCTGTCGCAGGATGGCCGCCCACAACGAAAGGAAGCGATGCCGCACGGCAACTTCCGGTGCGGCGTTCATTGCTGTCGCCGCCGCCCGGATCTGGCTAGTCCATCTGACGTATCCCCACGCCCTGAAGCCTCATTATCAAATCCCTGATCCTGCGTCCCTATCGGCGTTTCGCCTGCTTTGTGTAGGAATTCGCGGGACGGTTGTAGGAAATCGGGAACGCCGAGTGCACCAGTCAGGGCATCGGCGGATTCTTCAGCGTCCGATGTCTCATGAATCGCACCGGGCAGTCGGCCGGGTGTGACAATTTGTCACATCGGAGAGAACGCCCCGGCCACATAGAATCGCGGCACCAAACCTACGCATCGGATCGGGAAACGTCGTGATTGCAGTTGCCTTGCCCCCCCTGGAATACGCCGAACTCCGCCCGGGCTGGAGGGAGCGTCTGGCCCAGGGGAGCGTGGTGCTGGCCTTGCATGCGCTGCTCGTCTACGCCGTGCTCTACGTCTCGGTCAACAACGACTTGATCCGCTTGCCGCCCAGTATCAGCGTGCGACTGTTGCCGCTCGCCGAGGAAAAGAAAATCGAGGCGCCGCGGCCTGCGCCGCCCAAACCCCTGCCGCTCAAGCCTGCCCCCCCGGCACCACGGCCCGCACTGCAGGCGCCACCGGTATTGGCCGTGACCAACAATGCAACCGCCGGCAGTTTTAGCGTCGCGCCCCAACCGCCCGCCCCGCCGGCACCCGCCGTCGTTGCGCCATCCCCGGCGCCGGCCGTCGTCGCAGCGCGCTTCGATGCCGATTATCTGCACAACCCGAAACCGGTTTATCCGGTGCTCTCACGGCGCAACGGCGAAACCGGCAAGGTGCTGCTGAAAGTCCGGGTCAGTGCCCAGGGAAGCGCCCTCGACGTCGCGGTTTCCAAATCCAGCGGCTACCCGCGGCTCGACACCGCCGCCATCGAAGCCGTATTGCAGTGGCGCTTTGTCTCCGCACGGCGCGGTGACGAGCCGCTTGAATCTTCGGTGATCGTGCCGATCACGTTTGCACTTGAATAAGGAAGGGTAAAAGAGATGGAATCACCCATGGGCCTGGCCCACTTCTGGAGCCAGAGCGATCTGGTGACTCATGGCACCAGCCTGATCCTGGCCCTGCTGTCGCTGGTTTCGTGGGCCATCATTTTCAGCAAGCTGGCCTCGACCTGGCGCGCTTCCCGCGCCCAGGAAAGGGCGCTGGCCGGTTTCTGGAGCGCCGACTCGCTACCCGCGGCGCTTGAAGAATTGCGTCTCCACGATCCCTCCGGTGTCTTCTCGGGCCTGGCGCTGAGCGGCGCCCATGCCGCCCAGGCGCATCAGCGGAACGCCGCTCGCGGCATCGGTGCCGGCGTCAATGCCAGCGAATTCGTCACCCGCGCCATGCGTTCGCAGATTTTCCGGACCCAGGCGCGCATCGAGCGCGGCCTGACCTTTCTCGCCTCGATCGGCTCGACGGCCCCCTTCATCGGCCTGTTCGGCACTGTCTGGGGGATTTACCACGCCCTGGTCAGCCTCTCCGGAGCGACGCAGGTGGTACTCGACAAGGTCGCCGGTCCGGTCGGCGAAGCGCTGATCATGACGGCGGCCGGCCTCTTCGTGGCGATTCCCGCCGTCCTCGCCTACAACGCCTTTACCCGTGCCAACCGGCTGATCGCGGTCCAGCTCGACGGCTTCGCCCACGATCTGCACGCTTTCCTGACCACCGGCGCCCGCGTCGGCGGCCAGGCCAACCTGGTCGATATCGGTGCCGCGGCCGGCACCCTGCGGCGCGTCTGATCATGGCCTTCGGAAGCTTCGACGAGGCTGGCGTCACCCAGCCGATGGCGGACATCAACACGACGCCGCTGGTCGACGTGATGCTCGTCCTGCTGGTCATTTTCATCATCACGGCGCCGCTGTTCCAGCAAGCCATCCCGATTGACCTGCCGCAGGTCAGCTCGACCCGGATAGAGGAAAAACCGGAGGTGATCCAGTTGAGCATCGCTGGCGACGGAAAAGTTTTCTGGAACGGCGAAGCCATTCAGCGGGACATGCTGGATTCCCGCTTCGCCGCTGCCAGCGGCCGGCAGCCCGAACTGCACCTGCGCGCCGACCGCCAGGTTGCCTACGAAAAAGTCGCCGATGTGATGGCGGCCGCGCAACGCGCCAACATCGTCAAGATCGCATTTCTGACCGAACCGGCGCACTAGTACTACAAAGGCGGGCACCAGACGCCGCAGTTTTCCGACTCCCGGCACCGGGAGCGTCATACAGGGGTTCCCAATGGGGCAGCAAGGTTTTCGATTCAAACGTCTTTCCCTCGCCGTCGTCGCGGCTTTCGCGCAGGCTGGCGTAGCCCTGGCCACCGAGCAGGCCGCCGACAAGGAGCTCGGCGAAATGGTCATCAAGAGCGACAAACCAGCCGTGCCGGCCAACGTTCCCGCGAGCACAGAAGGGATTAGCGCCAAGCAGATCGCCGAATGCGTCAATTCGGTTTCGTCGGCCGGCGCCTTGCAGTACCTGCCCAGCGTTCATGTGCGCGAGCGTTTCATCGGCGACGTCAATGGCGGCCTGGCGATGCGCATGTACGGCGTCAATTCCAGCGCCGAAACCATCGTCTACGCCGATGGCCTGCTGCTCTCCAATTTCCTCAACAACAGCTGCTGCCCGGGGCCGCGCTGGGGCATGGTGTCGCCGCAATCGCTCGACCGCGTCGATGTCATCTACGGGCCGTTCTCGGCCCTCTATCCCGGCAACTCGGTCGGCGGCGTGGTGCTGATGAGCACCCACATGCCGAGCAAGTTCGAGGCACATGTCGCCGTCGATGCCTTCGGCGAGAATTTCAAACTGTACGGCACCGACAAGAATTTCACCGGCGGCCACGTTGCCGCGACGGTGGGCGACAAGGTCGGCGACTGGTCGTTCTGGATCAGCGCCGATCACCTGGACAACCGCAGCCACCCGACGGATTTCACTTCGGCGACGGCCAAGACGGGCGCCGCCGCGGCGGCTGGGCAATTCACGGTGGTCAGCGGCGCCCAATTCGATCGCGACATCGCCAACAATCCGCGCGTCATCACCGCGGCCACCAGCATCGATCACACGGTGAAAGACGATGCCACGATCAAGGTCGCCTACGATTTTTCGCCCGTCCTGCGCGCCACTTACACTTTCAACATCTGGCAGAACACCTCGGACAAGCTGGTCGACAGTTATCTGCGCGACGCGGCGGGCAACACGATCTACGGGACCAGCACGACGGCCGGCACCTATCGCTATGTGCGGATCAATGCCCAGGATTACTCAGTCACCGCTCCCGGCGTCAGCCATACCGAGAGCGAGTACCAGATGCATGGCCTGTCGCTGAAATCCTCGACCGGCGGCACTTGGGACTGGGAACTGGTCGGCAGCTATTTCAACCAGGACAAGGACGTGACCCGCGCCTCGTCGGGCAACTACGGCACCACGGCCAGCCAGGATGCGACGGCCGGCACGATCACCTACGGCAACGGCACCGGCTGGCACAACCTCGATCTGCGCAGCGAGTGGCGTCCCGACGGCAACCGGCAGAGCGAACACCAGGTCAGTTTCGGTTTCCACACCGATGCCTACACCACGAAGACGGATCAATTCACGCTCGGCGCCGGCAACTGGCAGACCAGCAATGCGGCCGCCTTGAGCACCAATTCCCGCGGCGTGACCACAACCGAGGCAATCTACCTGCAGGATGCCTGGCAGCTTTCGCCCGATCTGAAACTGGTCGTCGGCGGGCGGGAAGAGAAATGGGCGGCGAGCGAAGGCAGCAACTACGCCAACGGCAAGAACGTCAGCTACCAGGACAAGACCGTCTATGCCTTTTCTCCCAAGGCGTCCCTGTCCTTCCAGGCCACCGACGATCTGGCATTGCGCGCCTCCTACGGCCGCGGCGTGCGTTTCCCGACGGTCAATGAGTTGTTCAAGAATGTCGGCATCACGCATGTCGGCGGCGGCGCGGCGAATGCCGGTGAAATCGCCGGCTTCCCGGCGCCTTATAACGTGGCGCTGACCAACAATCCGAACCTCAAGCCGGAAACCGCCGATTCCTGGGAATTCACCGTCGAGCGCTTCCTGGCAAACGGCCTGTGGCGAACCTCGCTGTTCGGGGAAGAAAAGAAGGATGCGCTGATTTCGCAGACCGACCTCACGACCTTGCCCGGCTACAGCATCAGCAGCGTGCAGAATATCGACAAGGTCCGCACCTATGGCGTCGAAACTTCCCTGCAGACCAACGACCTGTTCATCCGCGGCCTCGACGTTTCCGGCAGCCTGGCCTACGTCCACGCCCGGATCACCCGGGATACCGCCAACCCCGGGCTGGAAGGCAGCGAACTGCCGCTGATCCCGGTCTGGCGAGCTTCCCTGCTCGGCGTCTATCACGCCTCGGATGCGCTGTCGTACAGCCTGGGCTGGCGTTACAGCGGGCGGCAGCACAGCGGCTTGTTCAACACCGCGACCCGGCAATATCCCGATCCCAATCCCAACGTCTATGGCGGGCGCAGCAGTTTCAGCATTTTCGACACCAAGGTGGTCTACAAGCTCGACAAGCAATGGTCCGCCTCGGTCGGCATCGACAACATCGGTAACGTCAAGTATTACACCCTGTACCCCTACGCCCAGCGGACCTTCTTCGCCGGCCTGAAGCTCGATATCTGATCGCCCCGAGATGACCCGATGAATATTCCCGGCCGCCGCCCGATGCCTCCTTTCCCGTCCCGACCGGCTTCAACCGACCCGGCCATTCGCGCCCGAATCTGTGCGCTCTCCTTTTCCCTGCTGGCGCTCTGTTTCTCCGGCGCCGGGGCAGCGGATGCGATGCCCGGCATGGCCAAGGGCGGGGCGAAGCCCGAACTCGGCGCTTCGGCCGTGTTTGCCGTCGACGGCAGCCTGCTGGTGGCCGCCAAGCAGGGCGAACACGTGCTGCTTTACCGCAGTAGCGACGAGGGCCAAAGCTGGTCGGCGCCGACGACGGTCAATGCCCAGCCCGAGCCGATTTCGGCCGATGGCGAAAACCGGCCGAAAATCGCCATCGCCGCCGACGGCGGGCTGCTGGTGTCGTGGACCCATCCTTTCCCCAAGCCCAATACTGGTTCGGTGCGCTTCGCCCGGGCCGATGACGGCGAGCATTTCTCGCCGCCGATCACCGTGCATCGCGACAGCGCCGAGATCACCCACCGTTTCGAATCCCTGCTCACCACGCCGGACAACAAGGTGATCCTCGCCTGGATCGACAAACGCGACCTCGAAGCGGCCAAGGCCGGCAAGCAGCCTTATGCCGGCGCCGCGATCTATGCCGCGCTGTCGACCGACGGCGGGCGGAATTTCCAGCCGGAATACAAGGTGGCCGAGCACTCCTGCGAATGCTGCCGGGTCACCAGCGCCATCGACCGCGACGGCGCGCCGCTCTTCATGTGGCGCCATGTCTTTGCCCCCAACGAGCGCGACCACGCCATCGCCCGCCTGCAGCCGGACGGGCGGCCGGAAAAAGTTCAGCGCGCCACTTTCGACCGCTGGAAGGTCGACGGCTGCCCGCATCACGGCCCCTCGCTGGTGGTCGATGCACAAGGGACGCAGCACGCCGTCTGGTTCAACCAGAAAGAAGGCGCCGGCCCCGTCCATTACGGGCGGCTGGTAACCCGGGGCAACGAACTGGCCGTTGAAGGACAAACGACCGTCGGCGGCCCGCTTGCTGCCCATGCCGACCTGGGCAGCGCCGACGGCACGCTGGCGATTGTCTGGAAGGAGTTCGATGGCGAGCGTACCCAGTTGCACGCCATGCTCTCGGCCGATGCCGGCCGGACTTTCCGCAGCGTGCCGCTCGGCGCCACCGATGGCGCTGCCGACCAGCCGCGGGTGCTTGCCCGCCATGATTCCCTCTTCGCCTTCTGGCGAACCGAAAAAGAAGGTTTCCGCCTCTTCCCGCTGCGATGAAAAATTTCCTGATTATTCTTGCCTGCTGCCTGACCCTGCCGTTGCAGGCCGCGGAATTCACGCCGCTCGACCGGACGACCGCCCGCCAGTTGCTCGACCCGCAAAGCCATTCGCAGCCCACCGTCGTCGCGCTCTGGTCGTCGGATTGCAGCCATTGCCGGAAGAACCTGGAATTGCTGGCGAAACTGAGCCGAAGCAACAAGCGCCTGCAAGTCATCACCATCGCCGCCGAACCGGAAACTGCCGCGCTCGCCCCCATTCTCGACCGCTACCGCCTGCCGGGTGCCCGCTATGCCTACGGCAACGGGAATCCGGATGCCATCGCCTATGCCATCGACCCGACATGGGCCGGCGAATTGCCGCGCAGCTTCCTGTTCGACGGCATCGGCGGCAAGGAAAAAATCTCCGGCGTCATCTCCAAGCCGGCGGCGGAGAAGGCGCTCGGCGTCAAACTCTGACCCGTCGTTCCCCGGAGCTCCTCGGCCGCCCCACCTTCAGAAAGCCATTACCGGCGGCGCCTGCGGTTGAGGGCGATCAGTTCGACAACGCCCCAGAGCAGGGTGCTGCCCATCGCCAGCGCCGGATGGGTCAGCGATTTCCTGAGCGTTTCAGACCAGCGGCGGTTTGTCATGAAAACTTCATCATTGGATGGCGGGATTGGGCACTAACATAGCCGGAAAATGTGATGCGCGCATTTCAGGCCCGTTACCGAACGGTTTCCCGATGTCCGCCTGACTCCGGTCCGGATCCTTGATGGGAGACGATCCGCAATTGCCCGACCTTCCCCCGTCCAACTTCAGTGAATTGCTCGAACTGGAAGCCATCATCCGCGATGGTGGCAGCCATCTCGAAACACGGCTGGCCTGCGAGGTGACGACCGGCGGGCAACGTTTCCCGGTGCAGGTGATCGCCCTCGGCAACCCGGACCCGGCCGTTCCGGCCGTCGGCTTTTTCGGCGGTTTTCACGGTCTGGAAAGAATCGGCACGGCCGTCGTCCTCGACTATCTGCGCAGCCTGGTCCAGCGCCTGCACTGGGACAGCGTGCTGCATCGCCAGCTTGAATCGGTACGCCTGGTCTTCATGCCCATCGTCAATCCCGGCGGCATGTGGCGCGGCACGCGGGCCAATCCGCAGGGCGTCGACCTGATGCGCAACGCGCCACTGGAATCGCGGGAGGGCGTGCCTTTCCTGTTCGGCGGGCAGCGCATCAGCAACCGCCTGCCGTGGTACCGGGGCGACCTGGCGGCGCCGATGGAAATCGAGAACCAGGCCGTTTGCGCGGTGGTCGAGCGGGAATTCTTCGGGCGCAGTTTTGCGCTCGCCCTCGACTGCCATTCCGGCTTCGGCATCAACGACCGCATCTGGTTTCCCTACGCCCACACCGCGCTGCCCATCGCCCACCTGCCCGAAATGCATGCGCTGAAGCAGATCTACGACCAGGCCCATCCCCACCACCGCTATCTCTTCGAACCGCAGAGCCGCCAGTACCTGGCGCACGGCGATCTCTGGGACTACCTCTACCAGCGCGCCGCCGCGCAGCCCGGGCGGATCTTCCTGCCGCTGACGCTGGAAATGGGTTCCTGGTTATGGGTCAAGAAGAACCCGCGGCAACTGTTCAGCCGCCATGGCATCTTCAACCCGCTGATCGGCCATCGCCAGCAGCGCGTCCTGCGCCGCCACGTTTCCTGGCTGGATTTCCTGACGCGGGCCGCCTGCGGTTGCCGGCACTGGCTGCCCGGCGAAGAGGTGCGCGAGGAGCATCGGCAGCAGGCCCTGCAACACTGGTACCGGACGCCCGCCCTTTGAGCACCTGGATACTGCTCCGCGGACTGAGCCGGGAAAGCCGTCACTGGGGCGATTTTCCCGCCGCCTTGCGGGCCGCCTGTCCCGACGCGGAGATTCATGCGCTGGACCTGCCCGGCAACGGCCGTCTGAACCGGCAGACGAGCCCGGCGCGGGTAGCGGAAATGGCGAAAAGCTGCCGCGAACATTTGCGCGAATGCGGCCTGCCGCCGCCGTATTTCGTGGTCGCCCTGTCGCTTGGCGCCATGGTCGCCGTCGATTGGGCGGCCCGCCATCCATCGGAGATCGCCGGCTGCGTGCTGATCAACACCAGCCTGCGCCCGTTCAGCCCCTTTTATCAACGGCTGAAGCCCGGCAACTACCCGGCGCTGCTCGGCCTGCTGCTGCGTGGCGACCCCGAAGCGCGGGAACGGACCATCCTGCGCCTCACCAGCTGCCAGGCGGAACGCCCCGCCACGCTGGCGTCATGGGTCGGCCATGCGCGGCAGAATCCGGTTTCGCCGGGCAATGCGTTGCGCCAGTTAGTGGCCGCCGCGCGCTACCGGGCACCCCTGCAGAAGCCGGTCGTACCGCTGCTCATCATCGCCAGCGCCCAGGACAAGCTGGTCGATCCGCGATCTTCGCGCCGGCTGGCTGCCGCCTGGAACACGGCTTTCGCGGAACATCCGACGGCCGGACACGATCTGCCGCTCGACGATGCACCCTGGGTCGGCGTGGAGATCAGGCGCTGGCTGGGTACGCGCCTTTCCGCCAGCGACAAACTCCCCAACCCTTGCACCAATTACCCGGAGCAACCGGGTGATCAGACCTTGAACGATCCCACTGACAATTTGAGCCGATCAGCCAACTGATCCAGGCCTCGCGCGGCTTCCTGGCTGGTTGCCAAAACAGCCGATGTCGCTTCCAGGCTCGCCGAAATATTTTCCATGCTGCTCGCGATGTTGTTGCTTGCTGCAGCCTGTTCCTTTACCGACATGCTGATCTCGTCGATGCCAAGACTGGCGCCCTCGACCCGGGCAATCGCTGTCTCAAGCGCCGCCAGGGTCTTGCTCATCTTCTCCCGGCTATGCTGCAGCGTGGTTACACCACGATCGACCGATTTGCCTACCGATTGTGAATTCTCGCCAAGCAATTTCGTCAGGTTTTCTATGTCCTCACCGGAACGGCCTGACTGTTCCGCCAACTTTCTCACCTCATCGGCGACAACGGCGAAACCCCGCCCGGATTCTCCGGCACGGGCAGCTTCAATCGCTGCATTGAGCGCCAGCAGATTGGTCTGTTCCGCGATGGCCTTGACCTGTTGGGTCAGTACGGAAATCGAACCCGTATTGCGCATGAAGGCTTCCGTCGTGGCGCGAATATCTTCTACCGCACTCTCGATATCCTGGATATTCGCACTCAACTGCTCCATGTTCCTCCAGCCTTCGCGGCTGCCAGCCAGGCTCTCGTCCGAGAGGTTTTTGACTTCATTGGCCCGATCGGCAACCGAAGCAACGCTGGTCGCAAGTTCCTCAATGGTGCTGGATATGGAGGCGACAGCGTCGCTTTGGTAACGCATTTTTTCAGCACCGGCTTCGGATTGCTGTTGAACAGTGTTTGCCGTATCTGCAATCAGGTCCGAATCGCGCCGGGCATCGCTAACCAGCCGGGAAAGACTTTCGTTCATGTCGCCAAGTGCTCTCATCAGGATGGCCGATTCGTCACGCCCGGTAGTCTCCATTCGTCCCGTCAAATCACCGGAAGCGACACGTTGCGCAGCCTCGACGGCGATCGCCAGGGGCCGAAGGGTGCGTCGTCGCAAAGCAATGGCGGTCAGCAACAAAAGCAATGAACAAGACACCGTCAATATGGAAACCGATATCTTGATGAAGTTTGCCGCATCCGAGGTCAGGGGGGCGAATGCCCTGGAGTTATCCATCATCGCATCCATGCCTGGACGAAGCGCGGCTGCCAGTTCGCTGGGCAATGGACCTCGCTGTGCCGGAAATGCAGCGATCGTCGCCAGCATCCGGTCGACATCGGCGATATCTTTTTGAGGAAGATCGATCAGGGGGCCGAATCCAAGCCAGCGCAAGAGTTGCTGTTCAAATCCGAAGACTTCGTTGTCAGCACGGACTGCGAGATCGCGGGCTTGCCGGAGTCGATCGGAAACGTCTTCGATGCGTGTATCAGAAGCGTTTCTCGCCATCTGTTCCACGTTCGCCAGTGCGCTATCGATGCGCAGCGCCAACTCCATATGGTTTCGTTCAAGGAAGTGGAAGGTGGCCGCTTTACCCATCAGCCGGACACCGTACATTGTCACCAGCACAACGATGATCACGGTACCGATCGCCAGGGAAAATCGCTGCCTGAGCGACCAACGGCCCTCAGCGAAAAGTCGTCCAAAACTGCTCAATGTCGTAGCCCCATTTTAGTTATCAGCAGAGCCACTGACGCCAACTCCATGAATCTGTCGTTCAGCGCGCTCAGTGGCCGGCAACATCACCGATCGAAACGTCCGCCACCATTGGCCAGACGCAAATCAAGTGGATTGGAAAGGCCAGCTTGCTGGAAGTACCAGACTAGAAGAACCCGATTTAACTGCCTATTAGACTTTGGTTTAGAAGTCAGCGGCAGAATCTGGGCGCCCGCTGCACCCCAAGCTGGCCAACCATGTGACCCCGATTGCTCGGAAACAACCGGCTTGCCAGGTCACGTCGGGGAAAATCCGCCCGGCGTGACCTGGCAGCCACTCACTGCATGAACCAGCCATGGCTGAGCACGATCGACTGGCCGGTCAGCGCATTGCTCGGAAAAGTCGCCAGGAAGACGGCGAGGGTGGCGATGTCTTCGGTGGTCGTGAATTCGCCGTCGATGGTTTCCTTCAGCATCACCTTGTGCACCACGTCGTCTTCGCTGATGCCCAGCTGTTTTGCCTGCTCCGGGATCTGCTTTTCCACCAGCGGCGTGCGGACGTAGCCCGGGCAGATGACATTGGAACGCACGCCGTGGGCGATGCCTTCCTTGGCCATTACCTTGCAGAGGCCGAGCAGGCCGTGCTTGGCGGTGACGTAGGGCGCCTTGAGCGGCGAAGCTTCGTGCGAATGCACCGAACCCATGTAGATGATGCTGCCGCCGCGATCGGCCGGGTAGGCGCGGCGGACGAAAGCGCGAGACGTCAGGAAGGCACCGTCGAGATGGACAGCGAGCAGTTGGCGCCAGTGCTCCAGCGACAGGCCGTCGATCGGGTCGATGAACTGGGTGCCGGCATTGCTGACCAGCACATCGGGCACGCCGAAAGCCGAAGTCACCTGTTCGAAGCCGAATTCGACGGCCGCCTCGTCGGTGACGTCCATCGGCAGCGACATCACCGTACCGCCGGCCTGACGGATTTCCTCGGCGGCATTGGTGCCGGCCACGGCCGAAATGTCGGCGATGCAGACCTTGGCGCCCTCCCGGGCAAAGGCGCGGGCGATTTCCTTGCCGATGCCGCTGGCGGCGCCGGTGACGATGGCTACTTTATCTTTCATTTGCATGGTCGATACTCCTCATCAGGTTTGCTCATGTTTGCTGCCCCTGCCGGGTGCCAGCTCGTGCACCACGACGCCGATCTCGGGCGGTTGCGGCGCCAGCCAGGCGGCCTGTTCGGCGGCCTGGCCGGCATCGCGGTAGCCCTGTTCCCAGCGCCATTCGAGCGAGCCGCTGGAAAAGTTGATGTCCTTGCCGGCCATGTGCCAGTCCTGGCCGGCGTAAGGCAGATGGACGATATGCATGGTGGTGTCGCAAGCGGCCTCGGCCAGTTCCTGCAGTTTCGGCACCTGGCGCAATTCCTGCGGCAGGCTCAGATGCATGGCGTGCAGGGCGTTGCGCAAGTCGTGCAGGCGCCGGTATTCCTCGATATGACGCCGCGAACGTGAAGCGAACATGACATCCTTCTGGCGCGTCTGGACTTCGTCGAAAGTCCGCGGCTCCGGCCCCTCCGCCCGCCACAGGTCGACCATGAAGCACAGGGTATCGACGCGCGGCTCGTCGTCGAGGACGATGTCGATCGGCGTGTTGGAATACAACCCGCCGTCCCAATACAGCAGGCCGTCGATGCGGACGGGCGGAAAACCCGGCGGCAGCGCGCTGCTTGCCATCACGTGCTCGACGCCGATCCTTTGGGTGGCTGAATCGAAGGAGGCCAGTTCGCCGGTCGTCACGCACATCGCATTGACGGTCAGGCGGATCGCCGAAGAACTCTGCAGGTACTCGAAATCGACCAGCCGGGACAGGGTTTCCGCCAAGCCGCCAGTATCGTAGAAACTGGCCAGTTCGCTATCGACCTGCAGGCCGTTGGCAAAGGGGTTGAACGGGCGCGGCGTAAAGAATCCGGGAACGCCTTCCACCACGGCATGCAGCGTCGACAGCCAGGTATTGAAGCGGCGCGCCGCATCGGGCAGGCGGCGCATGTCGAAGAGATCCTGGTGCTTGACCAGATCCCAGAAATCCCGGATGCGGTCGAGGCAGGCGGTCGGTGGATTGCCGGCGATCAGCGCGGCAGTCACGGCGCCGATCGAGGTGCCGACCACCCAGTCGGGCGTCAGGCCATGTTCCTGGAGTCCCTGGAAAACGCCCGCCTGGTAGGCGCCGAGCGCTCCGCCGCCCTGCAGAACGAGGGCGATGCGCTTTCCGGCGCGTTTGTCATGCCTGGCCGGCGTGGCTCCGGATGCTGTTGGTGATGCGCCACGCTGCATGCGAATCGCTCCTCTCCCCGGCTCCTTGCGGCCGGGCGCCCCGACCGGCTCACGCCGAAGGTGGAGTCTGGCCGAATGGCAGCAAACCGGTCAGTGCGCCGGCCCACACAGCCGGCCGGCGAACCGGCCGTCAATGCCCGGCCGCTGCCGCTATCCGGTAGGACCTGGCCGGCGCCTCGCCGGGCTTGCCGCTTCTCACCGCCGCCACCGCGAAGCGGTCGCGACGCTCTTCGGCGAGCAGGCTGTCGGAGGATTTTCGCAAACGCTGGGCCCAGCTTCCGTCATCGAGGCTGGCCAGAGCGCCGGTGACGCTCTTCGACACGTCGCGCAGGCGAAAGCCCGAACCCTTGAGCAGCCGGTAGGCGATGGCGTCGGCCTCGATCGCCTGTTCGTCGCGTTTGCCGCTGGCCGCGAGCCGCGAGCCGACGGCGGAAACGGCGCTTTTGAGCAGGCTGCTGCCGGGTACGGCCAGATTTAGCAACAGCGAAGTGATCATGCTGGTCGCCGAATTTTCTTCTTCATGACGGGCAATCACATGGCCCATTTCCCGGGCAATGACGAAAGCGACGAAACGGTCGTCGGGATGCAGGCTCGCCAGGGCTTCATGGATGGCGATCCGGCCATTCGGGCTGGAGGCGCTGCCCGCTTCGTCACCGGCGACGAGATGAACGTCGAAGCGCCCGCCGCTGAGGTTCGGGCAACGCTGCGCCAGATCGGGATAGACCTTGTGCACGCCTTTTTGCAGGGTCTCGGCCAGGCGCTCGACCTGGGCGACGAAGCGTCGCCGGGCCTCGATCGCCGCATCGTCGTCGCAGGCTTTTTGTTCGCCGCAGGCGGCATCCATGCGCGCTCCGGTGGTGATCGAGAAAATGACTTCGGCCTGGGTCGCGGCCAGCGGCAGATCGGCGAGGCGCGACCGTTCGCCGGACGCCGAAGCGCATCCGGCAAGGATGGCCGGCACCGCGACAAGGACAAGCCAGCGAACTTTCGACAACGACACGATCGACGGCCTCCTCGCCGGCGAGCCGACCCGGGAATCCGGCACGCTGGCCGGGGGATATTGCTTTCTCAATCTCGGCAATATGGATGGGACAGGAACACCGGCGAACGGTTGTCGCCGATCGGCTCAGCTAAAGCCATTCACCGGCGGCACCTGGCCTTAATCTGCCTGCCCGGCGAACATGGCGCATGCCTGGGCACCGGCCATTGCCACTGACGGCCCCGCTCACGGTTGAACTTGCGTGCAGGCAACGGCTCTTACTGCCAGATTCCCTCCGATCGCATTCCTGGCCCTTTGCCGAGCACCAAGGAGTTCTTATGGCTCCGCTCCCCATGTCAAGCTTCCTGCTCGGTTCGTTCTGGACCGGGTGGCGGCGCTGGGCGGCCTGGGTCGTTTGCCTGGGGACCATCCTCTTGCTGGGCGGCTTTCGCCTCGCCACCGATGCCAGGCTGCTTTTTGCCTCCTCGGCGCTGCTGCCGGTACTGGCCATTTCATGGATAGAAGGACGCCGGTGGGGCTTGCTGGTGGCTTTTCTTGCCGCCGGCATCTGGAGCATCAGCGACTTCATGACCGGGCAGGAATCCATCGCCGACTGGATTCCCTGGACCAATTCCGTGACCCGCTGGCTGACCTACAGCCTGTTCGCCATCCTGATTGCCCGGCTGCGCCAGCAGTTCGAACAGGAACACCAGGAAGCGACACTCGACCATCTGACCGGCCTACTGAATCGGCGAGCCTTCCTTGAAGTCGGCGAAAATGAAGCGCGGCGCTCGGAACGCTACAAGCACCCGATGGCGGTGGTTTTTCTCGATCTCGACGACTTCAAGAAACTCAATGACACCAAGGGCCACGATGCCGGCGATGCCGCCCTGCAGGCCACGGCACGGGGCCTGATCCGCAGCCTGCGGGCCGGCGACCAGGTGGCACGCCTGGGCGGTGACGAGTTCGCCATCCTGCTTCCCGAAATCGACTACGAAGCCGCCGTGGAAACGGGCCGCAAGATTTCCCATACCGCCGACGAAGTCCTCGAGGACTTCCCGCCGGTCAAGGAAAGCATCGGCGTCGCCTGGTTCGAAAAGGCCGACCGGCCCTTTCAGGCGATGCTGAAGGCGGCCGACGAATTAATGTACGAAGTCAAGAACCAGGGCAAGGACAATATCCGCAGCAGCCGCTTCGTTCGCCACCATGCGCCGGACGGTCGCCCTGCCGGGGAACGGCCGATGCCATGGAAGCCGGAGCGGCGGCGGACCAGCCGTTCTACTTCACCGTGATGCCGTTCTTCACCGAGGTGACGCCATCCGTGCCGTGGGCGATAGCCACCGCCCGGTCGGCTTCGTCCTTGGTCGCGGCATTGCCGCTGAGGAAGACCACGCCCTTGGCATCGGTATCGACCTTGATCTGGGTCAGGCTGCTCATTTTCTCCTTGGCCAGCTTGGCCTTGATCTTGGTGGTGATCACCGAATCCTTGACGAAAGTGGAGGGGCTTGAACGATCGGCATCCGTATCGGCGGCCTGGCTTGCCAGCGGAGCGAGCAGGGCACCGATCACGAAAAAGCTGGTTAGCAGTCGGGTTTTCATGGTTTGTCCTTTCATTGACGCCGGGCAGGATGCGCCTGCCCCAGGGAACCCCGGATTTCCCTGGGGCGGGACAACCGGGAGTTGATAGCAGTCTAGTAATGCCGGTAAACGCCGTCTGCCGGAGAGGGCTGAATCGCCTGTAGGACCGCTCCTGCATCGGCCGGCGGCTAATCGTACAGACCCGGAACTCATGGCCGGGGCGAGGTTTTCACCTTGTCGCCGGCCTGCACCTGGCTGATCAGCCGGCCGCAATCGCTGTCCTGGCCGGCACCGCTATCGACCAGGGGCAACAGCGCAAGCAGCGGATTGGCGGCGCCCAGCGCCAGGGCGCCGAGGCCGCGGGCCGCCAGGCGCCCCTTGTCCACCTCGACCGCCGGGGCGGAAAAACTGCCCCGGACATGCAGCGGACTCTGCAATGAAATCAGGCTGGGCTCCTTCGATTTCGGCACGAAGACCAGGTCCAGCTGTTCGTTCCGGAAATCGACGCTGCCATCGCCGGTGACATTGGTAACCGCGGTGTCGAAGATCAGCGCATTGGCCTGCATGCGCCCCTTTTTGACCGCGAAGTCGGCGATGCCGCAACGGATATTGATGATTTCGTCCCCGGCAAGACGTAACAGGATGACTTCGAGCAGATGCAGGCCGGCCATTTCCATCATCAGCCGACTGACCTGGCCGCCGGCGACCACCAGGCCGACGCTGCCGTCGGCGCTGCCCAGCATGTCGGCGACCGCGTCGCCGGTGCCGGACAAGTCGATCTGGCCGTCGATCCGGCCGAGGCTGGTCTTGTTCAGGTCGGCGGTTGGCAGCAGTTTCTTCAACGACAAGTCGCTTGCCCGGATCTTGGCCTGGGCACGAATCGGTTCCTGCCGACCGTCGAGCACGATACTGCCGCCCAACTTGCCGCCGGCGACGCCAAATTCCAGCGGATCGAGCTTGAGCACCGCATCGCGCATCTGCAGGTGGGTAGTCAGGTCTTCGATCGGCAACTGGGCAGGGCGAATGATGCTACGCGCACTGAGCCGGATATCGGCATCGACGCTTTGCCAGCGCTTGGTCTGAAACGGTTCGGCCGGCAGGACGCGATGCGGCGCCTTGTTGGCCGTGGGCCGCGCGCCGATGGTCGGACCGAGGTCGACCAGATGGAGAGCGCGAAACTCCAGATCGCCCTGGAGAAGGGGGCGCTGGCTGCCGCGCGTCACCTTCAGCGTCCCGGAAAAGGCGCTGTCGCCGATTTGCCCGGAGAACTTCTCGTAGCCCCACTGCTTGCCGTGATGGGTCAAATGCCCGCTAGTGCGGTAGGACGGGGTTTCCGGCAGGGCCAGGCCAAGCAGCGGATAAAGCTGGGCCACGCTGTCGCCCTGCAGGTCCTTGATCTCGATATCGACTGCCGAAAACCGGCTGAGGCCGGTGATCGAACCGGCCGCCTGCAGATGGCTCCCCCCGATCGCCGCATCGATGGTGAAAGGATAGGGCTCGCGCTCGTCGCGCAGCGCCAACGCCGGCCCGCCCGTGCCGTGTGCCGTCAAGGGCATGCCTTTGTACTCGCCGTGGGCGGTGAAGCGGACATCGTCATTGGCGCTGGTCGAGATTTCGGCCTGGATGGCAGTTTTTTCGGCCGGCCGCTCGTAGGAGAGTTGGCTATTCTGCACTTTCAGACGAGCGATGCCGACGCTCGCCTTCTCGTCCTTCTGCTCCGGATCGAGCAGCCAGTTTTTCTGCCCCGCGGCATTCTCTTCCAGGAAGACATCGCCATGGTCGAGTTCGACATCACTGAACATCAGCCGCTTGCCGAGCAGCGGCAGCAGTTCGACGGAAAAGCTCACGTCGTCGGCCTTTAGCATGGTGTCTTTCTTCGCCCATGCTGGATTGCCGAAACTCACCCCGCCGGCTCGCACATGCAATACGCCCCAGCCGAGACGCAGTTTCAGGTTGCCGGCGATGACCAGCGGACGTCCGGTTTTTTCCTCCACCCGGCGGGCAATCGGTTCGCGCAGCCAATTCCAGTCGAGCCCGGCGGCCAGTACGGCAAGCAGGGCGGCCAAGCCGGCGATCAGGACCAGCACCCATTTGATGACCGGGAAGCGTCTCATTGGCGGCACGCCCCCTTGGCTCAGGGCGCCTGACCGGAAGCGTTGACGCTGACACTGACTTCCATGCCGAGAAAATCGCTTTTCGCCCCCGTCCATTGGCCGGAGAGCGGTATCGCCTGCCAGGGTTCGCGGGCAACGGCGACGCGAATCAGGTTCTTGCCGCCGACAATGGCATTGGTCGGATCGAATTCGACCCAGCCGCCGCCCGGCAGGTAGATCTGCACCCAGGCATGCGTGCTGCCGCTGACCTGGCCGTCGGTCGCCGGGTTGTACAGGTAGCCGCTGACGAAACGGGCAGCGAAACCCAGGCTGCGCGCCGCCTCGATCATCAGCAGCGCGAAATCCCGGCAGCTGCCGCTGCCCAGTTGCAGGGTCTCGACCGGCGTCTGGGTACCTTCGGCCTCCCGCCGACTGTAGGTAAAGCCGTCCTTGATGGCACGCATCAGGCGCGCCAGCAAGTCCCGCGTTTCAACCAGGCCATTGGCCGCCGCATCGGCGCTGACCAGGGCCACCTGTCGGGTCCACACGTCCACCCGGTGTTCCGGGTCGGGATAGTGGCGCTCGATGGTGCGGCCCAGGTCGGGAATATCTTCGGCCGAATAGCTGAAGGGATACGTGGCGGCGTATTCCTCGATCGGAAAATCGAGCGGGTCGAGGGTGTACTGCTCAAGCCGGATATCGCTCTCGAAGCGCAATTCGGCGGTATCGACGGCAAAGGCCGCGATGGCGATGGAATTGCCGAAGACATCGTGCAGCCAGCGTATCGATGCCGCCGGCGGACTGATCGTCAGGCTGGCGCCGAGCAGGCGCAAGTCATGGCTGTCCCGTGGCCGGAACATCAGGCGATGCGCCCCGATCGTCACCGGCCGGGCGTAACGATAGGTCGTTACGTGGCGGATGGCCAGCGCCATGGCGCGGCCTCCGTCGCTGTTGCCGCCTTCATTTCGCCATCGAACCCATCTGGCTCTTGGCTTCGGCCTTGCCGCGCGCTTCGGCGGCCTTCGCTTCCTTGACGCAGGCATCCTTTTCCTTGCCCGACATGTCGTCGCATTTTTCCTTGGCCACTTTGTACTCGGCTTCGGTCTTGGCCATGCTTACGTTGTAATTAGCCTTCGGAGAAGGCTTGTACTTGGCTTCCAGTTCAGCCTTGGCGACTTTTTCCTTGCCTTCGGCCTCGGCCTTGCAGATGTCCTTGGCGTTGCCGCTGGAGGCGTCGCAGGCATCCTTGTCCTTCTTGTAGGTCGCTTCGATGCTGTCCTTGCCCGCCTTGTATTCATCCTTCGTCATGTCCGCGGCCATCGCAGCGGCACCGAACATCAGACCGAGAGCGGCAACCAGGCCGGCGAGTTGGAATCGATAAATCATGGATTTTCTCCTTTTCATGTAGGTGAGATGGGGCGCACGGCGCTTGGCGCGGCAATCCATCGCCCGCATTTTCGGTGGGGCATGCCGGCGCCTTCTGTACGTCGTCGAACATTCTTCACCGGCCGAACGGCGTTACTGGCCGGGCTATGTGCCCTGCCGGACAGATCGTGACGCCCCCGCCGCCTAGGCTGGCAAATCGAAGTCCGGAGTACGGCCGATGCCCTTTCCTACCTGGGCGCTGATCATCGGTGCGCTGCTGATTGTCATGGCCTTGTCGGGCAACCTGCTGAAGCGCCTGCCGGCCAGCGCCTCGATGCTCTACCTGGCAGTGGGCTGGGCGCTCGGCCCCGGCGTATGGAACATGATGCAGCCCGACCCCTTGCGCTACTCGGCGATCCTCGAGCCGATGGCCGAAGTCGCCTTGCTGATCTCGCTGTTTTCGGTCGGCCTCAAACTCGGTCTGCCGCTGTCCAGCCCGCACTGGCGCCTGCCGCTGCGGCTGGCCGGGCTGTCGATGATCGTGACGGTCGCGCTGATCGCCGGCGTCGCCTGGTTCGGCCTCGGCCTGTCGCCCGGCGCCGCGATATTGCTCGGCGGCATCCTGGCGCCGACCGATCCGGTGCTCGCTTCGGACGTCCAGGTCGACGAACCCGGCGACCGCGACCGACTGCGCTTCAGCCTGTCGGGCGAAGGCGGCCTCAACGATGGCGCCGCTTTTCCTTTCGTCATGCTCGGCCTCGGCCTTCTCGGCCTGCATGACCTGGGAAGCGGGGGATGGCGATGGCTGCTGCTCGATACGGGCTGGATGCTGCTCGGCGGCCTCCTGGTCGGCGGCGCACTCGGCTCCCTGATCGGCAAACTGGTGGTCCACCTGCGCATTCATCACCAGGAAGCGCTCGGCCTCGACGAATTCCTGGCCCTCGGCCTGGTTTCCCTGGCCTATGGCCTGGCGCAGTATTGCCATGCCTCGGGCTTCCTCGCGGTATTCGCCGCCGGCCTTGCCCTGCAGCGCATCCGGGCCCGCGCCACGGCCAGCCCGGAACCGCCGGTCGGCCCGGCCGGCCTGCAGGACAAGGAAGCCCATCTCGCGGTGGCGACCAATCCGGAACTGGCCGGCGCCTACATGATGCAGGCCGTGCGCGGCTTCAACGAACAACTGGAACGCATCGCCGAACTGGTCATCGTGCTGCTGGTCGGCGCCATGCTGCATTACATCCACGACGACCAGGATGCCCTCTGGTTCGTGCCCCTGCTGTTTCTGCTGCTGCGACCGCTGTCAGTCTGGCTCGGCCTGCTCGGCGCTTCCGTGTCCGGTGAACAGCGCCTGCTCATTTCCTGGTTCGGCATCCGTGGCGTCGGTTCCATCTACTACCTGGTTTTCGCCATCCACCACGGCCTGCCGCCGCTGCTTGCCGAAAGGATCGCCACCCTGACCCTGGTCACCGTCGCCGTCTCCATCGTCCTGCACGGCATCTCGGTGACGCCGCTGATGAACCGCTATGCCCGCCGCGTCGAGCGCCGACAAAACCGGGAAATGAAGTCCAACCGGCGACGTGAAGAGCGCTGAACCCGGGCCGCTCGGAAGAGGGCGGCTGGCCTGCGCCCAGGGGGAACCGGGCGCCGTGGCGGGCTGTCTATCAGGTTCGCCGACCAGACCAGGACATCTGACGCAAACCTCTATCGATCAAGGAGTCGGAAACATGAGATCCCATCCCGAAAACCAGCCGAGCGAGAATCGCGGCACCCGACGCGCCGACCGCGTCTCCGATCAAGGTGGCCGGCGCAGCCAGCAGGCGGAAAAGGCCCGCCAAGCCCACCAGCCCGCTTCCCCTCCCGGTGGAAGCGGGACTTCGAAAGAACGTGGCAAATAAGCCACCGGCAATCTGTCAGCGACAAGAAAGCTCCTTCCCATGAAAAATCCGTGGACCACCAAAAACCCTCTGCTGAGCATGTGGCTCAGCGGGGCCAACACCGTGCTCGGCAAGACCTATGGCCCCGCCATGTCCGTTGCCCGGCGGGAAGCCAGCAAAGCCGTATCGACTGCAAGCAGCGCTGGCATCAAGCAGTTGAGCGATTTCTGGGCGAATGTCCTGCTGCCGCCGACACCGCCCCGCAAGCGGCGCCGGACACGGTGAATTCATTGCCCTCCGCTGCCCGAACAGGCGCGGTGCAAGACTCGTCTTCGTAGCCGCCGGGCGCCACGCGAGTGGTCGGCACAGGAATACGGTGGGTCGGGAATTTACACTCGGCATCAACGGCGGAGGAGAATCGCGATGGGCCTCAACGTTGCACAGAAACTGATTGGCGCGCATCTGGTGCGCGGCCGCATGGTGCCGGGTGACCCGATCGAACTGACGATCGACCAGACCCTCAGCCAGGACGCGACGGGCACCATGGTCATGCTCGAATGCGAAGCCCTCGGCCTGGTCAGGGTACGCACCCAGCTTTCGGCGCAATATGTCGATCACAACCTGATCCAGGCCGATTACAAGAATGCCGACGATCATCTCTTCCTGCAAAGCGCCTGCCGGAAATTCGGCATCTGGTTCAGTCCGCCCGGCAATGGCGTCAGCCATCCGGCGCACATGGAAGCCTTCGGCATTCCCGGCAAGACCTTGCTCGGCGCCGACAGCCATACCTGCGCCGCCGGCTCGCTCGGCATGCTGGCGATTGGCGCCGGCGGGCTGCAAGTGGCGATGGCGATGGCCGGGGTGCCTTTCGCGCTGACCATGCCGGCGATCATGGGCGTCCGTCTGGAAGGCGAACTGCCGCCCTGGGTCAGCGCCAAGGATGTCATTCTCGAAATGCTGCGCCGGCATTCGGTGAAGGGCGGTGTCGGCCGCATCATCGAATACTACGGCCCCGGGCTGGCCGGATTGTCGGCCATGGATCGCCACGTGATCGCCAACATGGGTCAGGAACTCGGCGCCACCACCAGCGTTTTCCCGGCCGACGCCATGGTCGAGCGTTTCCTGCGCCAGCAGGAGCGGGGCGGCGATTTCGTCCCGCTGGTCGCCGACGCCGATGCCGGCTACGACGAACATGACACCATCGACCTCTCCACGCTCGAACCGCTGATCGCCTGCCCGGGCAGCCCCGACCACGTGGTGCCGGTGAAGGAGCTGGCGGGCCGGGCCATCTACCAGAGCTACATCGGCTCCTCCGCCAACCCTGGCTTGCGCGACTTCTCGGTACCGGCGCTGATGGTGGCGGGCAAGCACATCGCTCCGGGCGTCTCGTTCGATGTCAATCCGACATCGCGGCAGACCCTGGAAAACCTGACCGCCTCGGGCGCGCTGATCAAATTGCTGCACGCCGGTGCCCGCATCCACCAGACCGGCTGCAACGGCTGCATCGGCATGGGCCAGGCGCCGGCCACTGGGCGCATCAGCCTGCGCACGGTCCCCCGCAACTTTCCTGGCCGCTCGGGCACGGAGGACGACCAGGTCTATCTGTGCAGCCCGGAAACGGCGACGGCGAGCGCGCTCACCGGGGTCATCACCGACCCGCGCAGTAGCGGCATGAATTACCCGCGTTATGAAGATCCCCAACACCTGGCGATCAACCGCAGCCTGCTGGTGCGCCCGCCTGAAGACGGCCCGGAAACCGAGCTCGTGCGCGGCCCGAACATTCGCCCCCTGCCCGAATTGAGCCCGATCGGCGCCGATCTCGAAGGTCCGGTATTGATCAAGGCCGGCGATAACGTTTCGACCGACGAGATTCTGCCGGCCGGCGTCGAGGTGCTGCCGCTACGCAGCAATATCCCGGAGATCAGCAAGCATGCCTTCCGGCGTGTCGATCCCGATTTCTACCAGCGGGCGCTCAGCAATCTGCCCGGCTATTGCTTCGTCATCGGCGGCACCAATTACGGCCAGGGATCGAGCCGCGAGCACGCCGCCATCGCGCCGGCCTACCTCGGCGTCCGCTGCGTGGTGGCAAAGAGTTTCGCCCGCATCCATCGACGCAACCTGATCAATTTCGGCATCATCCCGCTGCTCTTTGCCGACGACAAGGCAGCCGATACCATCGCCTTGTTCGACGTCCTGCGCATCGTGGCGCCGATGCAGCAGCTGGCTTCAGGGGCGACCGTGGAACTCGCCGACCTGACCAAGGAATGCGTTTTTCATCTGCGGCAGGACATCACGCCCGAAGAACTCGCCACGCTGCAAGCCGGCGGGCTGATCAACCGGATGCGGCAAAAACTGCGCGGAAATGCCTGAAAGCAGCCGTTATCGACGGCCTGAGCCATACCTCGACCCAAGCCGGGCGGCGAGCATTCCCGGCAGCGCGATGACGGCAAAGAGCACGATGCCGAGAGGCCAGGCGCTACCCAGTTCGCCGTTGCGGAGGCACATGGCAATGAACTGCGCCTCAAAGAGCACCAACACCCAGCGCCACGGACGATCCGGATAGCGATAACCGAGAAACCCGCAGACGACCAGCGCCACGGGGTAGGCAACGGCCCAGTACGCCGAGGCATCCCAGGCTTCCCGTTTGCCGGTAAGCAGGGAAGTGACAAACCACAGCGTTACGCCGATCACGAAAGCGATAGCGCCCGCCGGCGCCGGGCTCCGCTCGCTCATGGCGGGCCGGCCTCGGCCCTCGGCGGCAGCCCGGAGGTGCAGGATTGCAGGGAATCGGCGGCGGCCTCGACCAATGAGGACAACGCCGCCAGGGCTTCCGCTTCATGCTCGGGTTCAATCGGCGTCTTGAAGTAGCGTAGCCCGGCCAGCTCGATGCGGTCACGGCCGTGGACGAACAAACGATGCACGGAAGCCGAGACGAGCCGTCCATCGGGACGGGCGGTGAATGAACGGGCAAACGGGAAGGGCGATCCTTTCGCGCCTTCGTTGGAATTGCGCACCGTGAGCACGAGGGAAGGGCCGAGCAATCCGGTCGTTCGACTTTGCGCGAGATTGGCCGGGTAGGCATCGACGCCTTTTTGGTTCTGAGCGGCCAGGTTCCCGATCTCGACGTCAACCGATCTTCCGGCTGGAACAGTCGAAGCCACGACGTAAAGCGCCGTCATGTCGTTGTAGGCCGCCCGGCTGAAGTAAAGGGTATTGTTGTTGTACATGGCCTCGGCAAGCGCTTCCGTATCGGTGCTGCGCGGAAAAGTCAGGCAAAAGACATTGCCGAAGCGATGTTCTCCCTTCCAGGCATTGCCGCGGACAAAACGGGCCTCCAGGAACTTGGAGGACAACTGAAAGGACTGATGGGCCGATGCAGCGGTCGCGTATGCGAGCGCAGTCACCAGGAGTACGATGAAACGAAGGGGACGGGACAATGCCATGGAATGGTCAACGATGCTGTAGAAAGCTCATGCCTCATCGTGCCGCAAGCCATTTGGAATATCAAGGTTCAGACCTGAAGACGAAGCCGGAGAAGGCATTGGCCCGCCCCACAGCGATCAAACGGCAGGCAGCGGCAGACCTCCGGCAGCTTCCGGTCGCGCCTGCCGACCCGGCCCTTAGTGAGCCATCGCCGCTTCCCCGACCGTACCTTTCGGCTGGGCGTCGAACCAGCGGAAATAAGCGATGTATTGCCGGATTTCGGTGTCGGACAGATTCTGGTTCGGCATCGGCAGGTTGTTGTTTTCCTTCAGCAGGGCCTTGGCCTGGTCATCCGTTGCCAGCATCGTTTCCGGCGACTTGAGCCATTGCGTCAGCCAGGTTTCGCTGCGCCGTGCCGTGACCCCTGCCAGGTCGGGGCCGAGCTTTTTGCCCCGGCCGAGCGAGTGGCAGGCCAGGCATTTGCTCTCGAAGGCGAGCTTGCCGGCCACCGCGTCGGGTTCCGTCGGCGTCGCGCTGGCCGGGATGTTGTGGTGTTCCAGATCCTTCTGTTCGGGTTGTGCCTCGGTCGATACCAGGCCGATGGCGCCTTGCGAGGCGTTGGCGAAATGATGGTCGACCATGATGTAAGACCCTTCCTCGGGGACCATGAATTCGACGATGGCGGCATTCGAGGAACCCAGCAGCACCGTCTGCATGCCGCGGAACTGGTTGTCCGGATTGCCCTCGATCCACACCCGGTCGAAAATCGTGCCGACCACGTGGAAACTCGACGTCTTGCTCGGCCCGACATTGAGCACGAAGAGGCGGACGCGTTCGCCCGGCTTGGCCGCCAGCGGCGTCTTGACCATGCCGTTATACATGCCGTTGAACACCGTATACGTCGGCAGCGCCGCCTTCACTCGCTCGCTGTCCAGCACGTAGAGCGGCACCCCGTCGACCTGGCGGCCGGCCGGATCGGGCTTGGTGTAGAACTCGCTCTGGATCACCACATACTCGCGGTCGGCCCGGGTCGGATAGCCGTTTCGCGGTTCGACGACGACAGCCCCGTACATGCCGGAAGCGATATGTTCGAGGATCATCGGCGTGCCGCAGTGGTACATGAAGACGCCGGGGTAATTGACGGTGAATTCGAAGGAGATGGTCTGGCCGGGCGCCACTGAGCGGTACTTCTCCTGCGGCGACACCATGGCGGCATGGAAATCGATCGAATGCATCATCGGCGCCGCCATCAACTGGATGCCGGCCACCGTTTCGTCGCTGCGGTTGGTCATCGTGAAGCGGATCTTGTCGCCGACCCGGGCGCGCACCGTCGGCCCCGGCACCTGGTCGCCAAAAGTCCAGGCGCTGAATTTCACGCCCGGCGCGAGATCGATGACCTTGTGCGTGGTATCGAGTTGCACCTCTTTCACCGGCGCAGGATCAAGCGCCTTCAGTTCGGCGGTCAGGCTCAGCGAATTGCCCTTGGCGAAAGCGCCCTGGTGGCGCTCGGCGGAAACCGTCGCCGGGGCCGGCTTCATATCCATCTTGGTGACGTCGTAGGGATCTTCCCGGGTCGCCTGCGGCTCGGCCACCGGCTTGCAGGCCAATAGCAGCAAGGGGAGCAAAAGCCATAGCGCGCTGCGCAGCGGATGTCTCATGAGAATTCCTCGATGCATCGGCGCCCGGATGCGGAAATCGCCCCGGAACGCGGCGGCCGTGCGCCGCAATCGCGACACAGCCCGGAAAGGGGCAGATCGAACGGAACCGGGCCGCAATGAGTCAGAAATTGCGACGAAATCCGGGTTTCGTCAGTGCGCCAGCGCACGCATTACCGTACGCATCCTCAATCCGCATCCAGGTTTCAGAGCGTGTTAGCCATTTGCATACTCCGGAGGCCCAAGCCGCCGTCGATTTGTAGGAATATCAAGGTTCAAACCTGAAGACGAACACTGGAGAAGGCGACGGCCCGCTATAAAACGAGGGATTTCCACTTCAGGCCGAGGTCGCCTGAGCAAACCTGGCTGTGGCGTTCACACCCCGATTAAGGGGATTCCCACCGACCGCCTGCCGCCCCTCAAAACCCCGACAGCGGCAACTGGAACACCCTCGCTCCCAGCCCGTGCCGGGCGAGCAGGAACATCGCGGCGTTCCAGGTCTGGTGCGGCATGCCTTCCGGCTTGCCGGTGCGGCCGTGGAACCATTCGTTGAATTCCCAGTGATTGGCCGCGGCGGCGCAGGCCAGGCCGGCCAGTTCGCGTTCGGCCTCCGCGTGGTAGCCGGCGGCGGCCAGGGCGAGAACCCAGAAGCCGCCGACGAAGGGCCAGATGCCGCCGTTGTGGTAGCGGTGTTCCAGGTTCTGCCGATGGCGGCCCATGTAGGTTCGCCAGTAGGGGTCGTCGCGGCCGATCGGGGTGCAGGTGACGCGCACCGGGTAGGCGGCGTCGACCTGGTTGGCGCGGATGGCGGCGAGGATGCGGTTGCTGCGATGCTCGTCGGCCAGGCCGCAGAGGATGGCCAGCAGGTTGCCGAAAATATCGCCTTCGTCGCCCCAGTAGCCGAGATTGACGAAACTGAAGTAGAGATCCTGGTGTTTCGCCTTGTTGCGGGCATAGTGCATCAGCAGGCGCAGGCGCTTGTATTCCGGGCGGTGCTGGCCGAAGGGGTGGAACAGGCAGTTGAAATTCTCCCTGGTGGCCTCGCCATTGGGCAACCCGTAGAGCAGCTTGACGTAGTACCAGAGCGCATTGCTGTAGAGCACGAAACCCGAGCGCGGCATGATGTCGGCCCAGTCGCTGGCCTCGTTCTGCTGCAGCAGGAATATCTGCTGGTGTTCCTGGCAGGAAAGCCAGGCGATGGCGCGCCGGATCTGGTCGTGCAGGCGAAGCTCCAGCCCCGGCCGGCGCCGGACGTAATGGGCGAGGGCGATCAGCCACCACAAGGTGGCGTCGATGCAGCCGAGATACCAGAAATCGGCGCTGGCGGTGGCCGGATCGACGTATTTCGGAATCTGCCCGTTGGCCGCCTGGTTGGCGGCCAGGGTGAGCAGGCTGCGCTCGGCACCGCGCAGCAATTCCCGGTCGCCGCAATGAATGGCGGCAATGGCGCAGATGGCCGCATCGCGCCCGAAAACCCGGTCGTAGCCGCGCTGGTGGGAACCGCTGGCCGGCGTCGCGGCGAGGAAGCCGTAGCTGCCGAGATTGGCGTGCAGCAGGGCAGCGGCGCGTTCCGTGGCGGCCGCCAGCAGGTCGGGCTCGGGCTCGGGCGCGGCTGGCGCGGGGCGCGGATCAAGCGGCAACATCGCTTCCCTTTCCGCAGGCCAGCAGGGCGACCGGGAAGGCGGCCAACAGCCGGGCCAGGGGCAGGCCGTCGGCCGGCGGCTCGATACGCTCCCCGGTCAGCACATTGCACCAGGGCAACTGCGCCACCGTGGCCGGCCGCTCCGGCAACTCGACGCGGGTGTCGGCCCAGTCGGTGGCGCCGAGTTCGGCGGAAGCTTGCAGCTTGGCCAGCAGGCGCGGCACCACGGCGACGACGAGACGCTCGTCAAGTCGGCGGGCGAAGGCGAGGGCGTGTTCGGCATGCTGGCCGACCACCGCCAGGGGCAGATAGTCGCCGCTGGCAAAAAGATCCGGCCAGCGCCGCCGCAACTGCAGGGCACACCAGATCAGGTACAGCTTGATGCGGCCATCCTCCATCGTGTCGCTCAACACCTGCAGCCGGGCCGCCCGCCCTTCCGGCGGGCCGGCATGCAGCGCCTTGATTTCGGCCAGCCGGCGCTGTCGTTCGCCGTAATCGACCGGCTGGCGGTTGTCGGGATCGACCAGCGTGAATTGCCAGGTTTCGCAACCCTGGTAGATGTCCGGCACGCCCGGCGCGGTCAGCCGGAGCAGCGTCTGGGCCAGCGCGTTGATCAGCCCGAAACGGGCCAGCCGCTGGATCGCCGGCGCAAAATCGGCGAGGAAGAGATTATTTCCGCCGGGCGCCAGCAGGGCCTCGACGAAAGCGGTGACGGCCGCCTCGTATTCGGCATCGACCTTGATCCAGCTGCTGTGCTCCTTGGCCTCGCGGACGACCTTCTGCATGTAGCGCACGAGGCGCTCGCGGTAGGCGGCCAGCGCCGCGTCGTCGATTTCCCGGCCGTCGGCGCGCAGCGGCCAGGTGCCGACCAGGGTCTGGTAGATCAGGTATTCGTCGTTGGCCGACGGCGCCGGCCGCTCGTCGACCAGGCGTTTCTTGCTGCGGTTGATGCGCCGCCAGTGGCGCAGCGACAGCTTCCAGGCGGCGGGAATTTCCGACAGCACGTTGATCCGGGCACGGACATCCTCGCCGCGCTTGCTGTCATGCGTCGAGCCGGCCAGCATGGCGTGCGGCCAGCGTTCCGCCTTGGTGCGCACGGCGGCATGGAAGGCGGCCGGCGAGATGCCGAAACGGCGCGGATCGCCGCCGACATCGTTCAGCGAAACCAGCCGCAGGTAACGGTAGAAAGCCGTGTCCTCGATGCCCTTGGCGGTGACCGGCGCCGTGTATTGCTGGAAGCGCATCGCCATTTCCCACACCGGCCGGCGCTCGGCCGGTGACTTGCCGGCGGCGATGTCGCCGGTCAGCACGGCGCGGATGAAATCGAAGATGCTGAGATCGGCGACCGGGCTGCGGCGACGGGCGACGGCCACGGCCCACTCGATGTGGCGGCGGTCGGTGGCCGAGATATGGTCGACGGTCAGGTAGGTGCGATAGACCGGGAAACTGGCGACCACCTCGGCCAGCGCATCGCTCAGGCTGTGCCGGGTGAAGTCGCAGGTATGGCGGCTGGCGGCGGCAATCCGGGTCAGGCGTTCGGCCAGCATGTTCAGTTCGCTGTGCAGCAGGGAGCGGATGACCAGCTTCTTCGCGGCATAGGCGATGTCGTCGAACGATGCCGTCAGCTCGGTGAAGCCGGCATAGATCCGGCTCATCCGCCGCTCGGCCCGGCTATCGACGAAGAGGTTGTTCACCAGGCCGGAAAAACGGTAGCCGGTGCTGCCGTGGATCGGCCAGTCTTCCGGCAGGCGCTCGTGTTCGGCGAGGATTTTTTCGATCACCAGGTATAGCGGCAACTGCGGCATCTGCGCCGGCTGCCCGCCGCCGGCCGCCGCCTGCAGCTGGCGAAAATAGCGACCCGGATCGAACAAGCCATCGGCGTGGTCGATGCGCAGGCCATGCACCTGGCCTTTGGCGAGCAGGTCGAGGACCAGCCGGTGGGTATCGGCGAAAGCGGCCGGGTTTTCCATGCGCAGCGCCGCCAGGTCGCTGATGTCGAAAAAGCGGCGATAGTTGATATCGTCGGCGGCTACCCGCCAATGGGCCAGTCGGTAGGCCTGGGCCTTGATCAGCTCGTGCAGCAGGTCGTAGCCCGCCGCCTCGGACGGCTGGTTGAATTCGGCGACGGTATCGGCCAGGTGGCGTGCGACTTCCGGCACCATGGCGCAGAGGGCGACCAGGCGCTGCTTGCAGCGCACCTGTTCGCGCTGGCGTTCGTCGGCCGCAGCCAGGGCGGAGCGCGGCGGCAGCTGGGCGAAGGCGTCGGCCAGGCGCCGCAGTTCGTTGCCCGGCTCGGGGCCGACGCCGGGCACGGCGCCCAGCTGCTCCAGCCGGTGCTCGATGAGGCGCGGATATGCCGAGGGATCGATCGGCAAGCGGTGCTGGAAGTAGTGCAGGCTGAATTCGCCGCGGCCGGCGTCGAAAGCCAGCCGGATGTCGCCACGGTCGAGCACGGCGCCATAGTGATCGCCGAGCAGGGGCAGCAGCACCTTGCCGCGCAGTTGCGGGTCGGGCGCCTCCCAGTCGATGTCGAAATACTCGGCATAGGCCGAGGCACGGCCGTTTTCCAGCACATCCAGCCACCACTGGTTGTCGCTGCCCATGATGCCCATGTGGTTGGGAACCATGTCGAGAATCTGCCCCATGCCGCGCTGCGCCAGGGCGTCGACGAAATGCTGCAAATCCTCGGCGCTGCCGATCTCGGGGTTCAGCGCATTGTGATCGACGATATCGTAGCCGTGGCTGCTGCCCGGCCGCGCTTTCAGGTAGGGCGAGGCGTAGCAGTGGCTGATGCCGAGTTCGTCGAGGTAGGGCAGCAGGGCCGTCGCCTGGGCCAGCGTGAAATCGCGATTGAATTGCAGGCGATAGGTGGCGCGCGGAATCGCCGGCGGCGGCGATCGCCCGGCCGGGGCGGCGGCCGGGCGAGGGCGCTCGGCGCGCAACACGGCGCCGGTCGCCTGCAGGCGGGGATCGGCTGCCCAGTCCTCGAGTTCGAGCGGCAGCTTGCGCCGCCAGTTGGGCCACGGCTCATTGCTGCCCGGCAGGTTGGCCTGGTCGACCAGGCCGAAGATATCCTCGGCCTGGATCATCAATACCTGGGCAGCGCTGCGCGCCATGAAGGCATGCACGGCGACGGCGAGATCGGTCGTCATGGCCGGCGGTTCGCCCAGATCGGCCGGCCACAGCCCTTCCCGGGCCAGCGCCTGGAGCAGGCGGCGACGGTCGGCGCGGCGCTCGGTCCAGGCTGCGTCGACCAGTTCCCGGGATGGAAAAAGGCCGAGTTCGGCCCGGGCGTCGATATCGCGCCCCTGCCAGAAACCGGCCAGGGTCGGCAGGTCGTGGGTGCTGATGGCAGCCAGCGCCTGGCGCGGATAATCGGCCGGCGGCTTGAAAGCGTTGTCGGCAGCGCGCTCGAAAAGCAGCGGCCGGTAGGACAGCACGCCGAGCGCCGCCAGTGCCGGGCGCAGGGCTTCGGGGACGGTACCGAGATCTTCGCCGATCACCAGGCAGCGCTGGCGGCTGCTTTCCAGCGCGAGAATGCCGAGCAGGTCGTCCACCGGGTAGCGGACATAGGCGCCGGCAGCGGGCGGCTGACCGGCCGGCACCCAGAACAGGCGGAGCAGGGCCATCACGTGATCGATGCGCAGCGCGCCGCCGTGCCGCATGCTGGCGCGCAGCGTGGCGATCCACGGCGCGTAGGCGGCCTGGCGCAGGCGCCACGGGACCAGGGGCGGCAGCCCCCAATCCTGGCCGCGCGGGCTGAAATCGTCGGGCGGCGCGCCGACATGGGCGTCCAGCGCATAAAGACCGCGATTGGCCCAGGCTTCGGCACCGCCCGGATCGATGCCGACCGCCAGGTCGTGGTAAAGGCCGACGCCGTGGCAGCACTGGCGGGCCTGTTCGCCGACCGCCCGCAGTTGCTGTTCGGCCAGCCATTGCAGGTAGATGTGGAATTCGATTTCCTCGCCGTGCGTCCTGGCGAAGTCCTTCACCGCCTCGGCCTGCGGCGAGCGCCAGGCTTCGGGCCAGGCCGGCCAGCCCCAGACCAGGGCGTCGCCGCCGCTGAAATGTGCCTGCAGGGCCTCGAACAGCGCCTGGCGCTCCAACGCTTCACCGCCCTGTTGGCGAAATTCCTGCCAGGCGCGGGCCCGGGCCGTGTCCTCGGCCAGATGCTGCTGGCGGAAATAGGCATAAGCCAGGCGCAGCGCCGCCAGCTTGGTGGCCGCGACCAACGGGTAATCGACCAGTTCGACGGCCCGCAGTTGCGCCAGGCGTTGCTGGAATTCGGGGGTCGCCGCCAGTTGCCGGGCCGCTTCGGCATCGCGGAAATCGCTGACCGCCTCGACGTCGATATAGAGGGCGTTGATGAACAAGCGGCTGGATGGGCTGTAGGGGCTGCAACGCCCGTCGTTGAACAGGGCGTGCAACGGATTGAGGCCGACGATGCAGGCGCCGGCAGCGGCCATGCGTTCGACCAGCGTCGCCAGGTCGGTGAAGTCGCCAATGCCCCAGTTGCGCCGCGAACGCAGGCTGTAGAGCTGGACCGCCGGCCCCCAGATGCGGCCGCCGTCAGCCAGGACAGCGGGCTGGTGGCAGCGGTCAGGCACGACGATCAGCGACATGCTGACCGGCTCCGCCCCGGCCGCACCCACGGCCAGCCGGTGATAGCCGGTGACGCCGAGTGGCGGCAGGAGGAGTCGCCAGCGCCGCAGCTCACTACCGTCGACCTGGCGCGCCGCCAGTTGTTCGAGCTCGCCCGGCGTGAAGCTGCCATCCAGTTCATCGCCATTTTCGAGGTGCAGGGCCCAGCGCCATTCCTGGCCCGCCTGGCTGGCCGGCAGGCTGATGTCGACGGGCAGCGGCGCCGTGGCGGCGGTGCGCACCAGTACCGGCGGCAAAGGGCTGCGCCAGTCACGATTCTCGGCTTCGGCGATCAGGCCGGCGAGCGCATCGGAAAGCGACAGCCCCATGGCCGCCAGCAGGCGTTGGCGCGTTTCGTCGCCGGTCACATGGCGGCGGCCGCCGACATCGGTATATTCGGCCTCGATGCCGTACAGTTCGGCCAGACGGCAGATTTCCCCGTGCCGGGTCATGGCGGTGTTTCGGCCAGTAACCAGGCCACCGACCACGGCGGGAAATCGCCGGCGATGAAGTTGGCGGACGACAGGGCCGGGCTCTGGTAGATCACCGTACCGGCGGGCGTCGGTCGCGGACCAACGCTGTTCGGGGCGGGATTGGCGAGCAGCGTCAGGCGGCTGCCGTCGCCGAGTTGCCAGGTCACGGTCAGCAGCCCGTCATCGCCGATCTCGAACTGCCCGCCGCCCGCCATCCCGGGCAGGCGAGGCGTAATCCAGGTCCGGCGCAGGGCGAGCAATTGCCGGTACAAGGCCAGCCAGCCGGCGTGTCCGGCGGCGGACACGGCGCCCCAGTCGAGCTGGCTGGCGCGATAGGTCAATTCGTCGTTGGGCTCGGGCAGTTTCTGCAGGGCGCTCTCGCCAAACTCGCGACGGCGGCCGACGCTGACCGCACTGGCCAACTCCGGATTGAGCAGTTGGAAATCGCAGAAATAAAGGAAGGGCTGGGCAGCGGCAAATTCTTCGCCCATGAAGAGCAGCGGCGGCGCGGGCGCCAGCAACACGATGGCGATGGCAGCCGCCAGTGCGTCGGCGCCGACCAGTTGGCAAAGGCGTTCGCCGAAAGCCCGGTTGCCGATCTGATCGTGGTTCTGCAGGAAGGAAATGAAGGCCGTCGGCGGCAGATGAGCGCTGGCGTCGCCGCGCGGCAGTTGCTGGCGCCAGGGCGAAGGCTGGCCTTGGAAACTGAAGCCTTCGGCCAGGCTGCGGCCGAGGTAGCGCAGCGGCTCGGCCGCATAATCGGCATAGTAGCCAGCGTTCTCGCCGGTGAGCAGGACATGCAGCGCGTGATGGAGGTCGTCGTTCCACTGGGCCGTGGCATGGAGGGCCGCGCCGTCGGCGTCGCGGGCCAGGTAGCGCGCCTGGTTGCGGTCGTTCTCGAGCACCAGGTGCACCCGGCGGTCCCGCCCCGGTCCGCGGTGGATGGCGTCGGCCAGTTCGACGACGATATCCGGGCGGGAATCGTCTTCAATGGCATGCACGGCATCGAGCCGCAGGCCGTCCAGCTGGTATTCCTCCAGCCAGCAGAGGGCGTTGTGGATGAAGAAATCGCGCACCGGGCGACTGGCGAAATTGATCGCCGGCCCCCAGGGCGTCTGGTGGCCGGGATCGAAAAAGGCGGCGGCATAGCCCGGCAGGTAATTGCCCTCCGGTCCGAGATGGTTGTAGACCACGTCGAGCAGCACCATCAGGCCGCGCTGGTGGGCGGCCTGGACCAGCCGCTTCAAATCCTCAGGCCGGCCATAGCTGCTGTCCGGGGCAAAAGGCAGTACGCCGTCGTAACCCCAGTTGCGCCGACCGGGAAAATCGGCCACCGGCATCAGTTCGATGGCGGTGACGCCCAGCTGGACCAGGTAGTCGAGTTTGTCGATCACCCCGGCGAAAGTGCCGGCCGGCGTAAAGCAGCCGACATGCAGTTCGTAGATCACCGCCTCGTGCCAGGGACGGCCACGCCAGCCATCGTCCGGCCAGTTGTAGGCGGCGGAATCGATCACTTCGCTGGCCGCGAAAATATCGTCCGGATTGCAGCGCGACGCCGGATCGGGCACCCGCTGGCCGTCGTCGATACGGAAGCGGTAGCGGCTGCCGGCGGCGGCTTCGGCAACGAACAACTCGAACCAGCCGTCCGCCGTTCCGGTCATCGGCAATTCGACGGTGCCGGCCAGGACGTGTTCCTTGAGGCAGAGCGCCACGGCCTGCGCCGACGGCGCCCACAGGCGGAAACGCACGCCGCCGCCCGCTTCCGATTGGCTGCCGAAGGGCATGGAATGAAAGTGTTTCACGGCATTGTTCCGAAAATTGGCAAAGGTGGCCGCGTCAGGCGCAGCAAACTCATTGAACGGCCGGCCAGGGGATAGTTCTCGCCCGACAGGTAGTAGCGCGGCGGGCTCTTGGGCGACGTCTCGGCGGTATCGAGGGCCACTTCCCACTGCTGTTCGCCGCTCCATTCCGGCAACTTGAAAGGCAGGGTTTCGTGGTGGGCGCTGAAGAGCAGCAGGAAATTGTCGTCGCGCAGGCGCTGGCCGCGTTGGTCGCGCTCGACCAGGCCGCTGCCGGCGAGGAACATGCCGAGGCAGCGGGCAAAAGCGTTGTGCCACTCCTCGTCGCTCATTTCGCGTCCGTCCGGCCCCAGCCAAAGGATGTCCTTGACGCCGCTGCCCTTGATCGCGACGCCCTGGAAAAAGCTGCGCCGGTGGAAGACCGGATGACGCCGGCGCAGGCGGATCAGCCGGCAGATGAAATCGAAAAAAACTTCCTGCTCGGCGTCGAGCCGCCAGTCCACCCAGCTCGTCTCGTTGTCCTGGCAATAGGCGTTGTTGTTGCCGCCCTGGCTGCCGCCCAGCGCATCGGCGGCGAGCAGCATGGGCACGCCCTGGGACAGCAGCAGGGTGGCGATCATGTTGCGTTTCTGCCGGGCGCGCAGGGCGCGGATGGCGGGATCGTCGGTCGGGCCTTCGACGCCGCAGTTCCATGAGAGGTTGTGGTCGCTGCCGTCGCGATTGTCCTCGCCGTTGGCCTCGTTGTGCTTCTGGTTGTAGCTGACCAGGTCGTGCAGCGTGAAGCCGTCGTGGGCCGTGACGAAATTGATGCTGGCGTAGGGCCGCCGGCCGCTCGACGCGTAAAGGTCGGAGGAGCCGGTCAGGCGATAGGCGAAATCGCCGATCAGGCCGCCGTCGCCTTTCCAGTAGGCGCGCACCGTATCGCGGTAGCGGTCGTTCCACTCCACCCAGCCGAGCGGGAAATTGCCGACCTGGTAGCCGCCTTCGCCGAGATCCCAGGGTTCGGCGATCAGCTTGACGCGGGAGAGCACCGGGTCCTGGTGAATGATGTCGAAGAAGGCGCCGAGCCGGTCCACTTCGTGCAGTTCGCGGGCCAGCGCCGAGGCGAGGTCGAAGCGGAAACCGTCGACATGCATCTCCTGCACCCAGTAGCGCAGGCTGTCCATGATCAGCTGCAGCACGCGCGGATGCTGCATGTTCAGGGTATTGCCGCAACCCGTGTAATCCATGTAGTAGCGGGGGTCCTCGGCGGTCAGCCGGTAATAGACGGCATTGTCGATGCCGCGGAAGCACAGGGTCGGGCCGAGCTGGTTGCCTTCGGCGGTGTGGTTGTACACCACGTCGAGAATGACCTCGATGCCCGCCGAATGCAGCACCTTGACCATGCTCTTGAATTCCTTGATCGAACCGCTGGAGGAATAGGCGGCATCGGCCGCGAAATAGCCGATCGAGTTGTAGCCCCAGTAATTGTGCAGGTCGCGGGCGACCAGCTGGCGATCGTCGATGGCGGCATGCACCGGCAGCAGCTCGACGGCGGTGACGCCAAGCCGGCGCAGGCGCTCGACCACCGGCTCGGCGGCCAGGCCGGCATAGGTGCCGCGCAGGCTGGGGGAAATGCCGGGATGCAGGACGGTGAAGCCCTTGACGTGCAGTTCGCAGATCACCGTCTGGTGCCATGGCGTGTGCGGCGGCCGGTCGTCGCCCCAGGTGAAAGCCGGATCGATCACCCGGCAGCGCGGCATGCCGGCGGCATTGTCGCGGCGGTCCAGGCTGAGATCGGCCAGGCGATGGCCGACCCGGTAGCCGAAATGGGCATCGCTCCAGCGCACGTCGCCGACGATGTCGCGGGCGTAGGGATCGAGCAGCAGCTTGTTGGGATTGAAGCGATGGCCGAGAGCCGGCTGGTAGGGACCATGGACGCGGTAGCCATAGAGAATGCCGGGGCGCGCCTCGGGCAGGTAGCAGTGCCACATGCCGTCGGTCTGGTCGCGCAATTCGATGCGCTGCTCGCGGGCGCCCGGATTGTCCGGGTCGAACAGGCAGAGTTCGACCCGGTCGGCGTGTTCGGAAAACAGGGAAAAATTGACCCCTTCGCCATCCCAGGTGGCGCCGATCGGGTAAGGGGCACCCGGCCAGACGGCGGAAATCGGCATGTTCATGGGGCAGGCCGATTGCAACGCCGAGGCGCGGAGAAAAGGAGGAAACCGGGGATTTTCGGGTTCCTATTCATTTTTCCTCCAGCTATTCTCCACCTGCCTCGGCCGCCACCACTGCTCGATCAGGCCGGCCGCCCAGCGCCGCCCGCCCAGCCCGAAAGCCAGGGCGAGGGCGAAGACGACTCCGGCCAGGATGATCAGGAAACTTTGCCGGATGATGTCGCCGCCGATCTCCAGTTGATCGAAGGCGGCCAGGATGACGAAAAGCAGCACGGCGTAGCGGGCCAGGGCAGCGGCCAGCCGGGTATCGGCAAAGCCGGCCCGCGACCCATAAGTGGTGACCATGTCGTCCACCACCCGGGCAAAGTAGCTGCCGACCACCAGGATGACGAGAGCGAGGATCAGGCGGGGCACGAACAGCGCCAGCCGGGTCAGCAGTTCGCTGGTGTAGCCCAGGCCCAGGGTGTTGAAAGCCAGGATCAGGGCGACGATGACGAGCAGCCAGTGGGCCAGCAAACCGATCAGGGCGGTGGTATCGATCTGCTGGCCGCACATCTTCAGGAAGGCATCGACCCCGGCGCGCTCGGTCAGGACGTGAAAATTGATCGAGCGCAACGCCTTGATCACAGTAAAACGCAGCGCCTTGGCCAACAGCCAACCGCCAAGGACGATCAGCACCGCCAGCATCAGCTTGGGCAGGAACAGGCCAAGTTCGGCAAGCAGCGGCCGCAGCGCCTCGACGGCGAAATCCAGTGAAGAATTCATCCGCTGCTCCTTGATGCGCCGCCGTCGATGGCGGCGAGCAGGCCGTGCAACGGTACCTGCACCCAGTCGGGGCGATGCGCCAGTTCGTAACGCAATTCGTAGAGCGCCTTTTCCAGCCGGAACAGGTCGAGCAGACGGCGGGCCTTGCTCCAGTCGCCGTGGAGCGCCGGCGCCTGCTGCGTCACCCGGTCGACGTAGCTGTCGAGGAAGGCGCTTTCGGCCGCCTGCTGCCAGGCGAGGACGGCCGCTTCGAGCGCCTCTGCATCCTTGCTCGGGTCGCGTCCGGCGCCGGCCAGCGCCGCCCGTGCCGCGTAGTGGAAGGAACGCAGCATGCCGGCCACGTCGCGCAGCGGCGAATGCTTGCGCCGCCGGTCTTCCAGGTCGCGGGCCGGCTCGCCTTCGAAATCGATGATGATGAAGTCGTTCTGGGCAAGCAGCACCTGCCCGAGATGGAAATCGCCGTGGTAGCGCGTCTTCAGCATCGACAAGCTGGACGGCATGGTTTCGTCGATCAGCCTGAGCAGCGCCGGGCGGCTGGCCAGCAGGCTGGCGCCGGCCGTCCGCACAACGGCCGGCAACTGGTCCAGCTGACGTTCGAGCTGTTCCAGGGTCGTCGCCGCTTCGTCGTCGATCTGCCGGCGCAGGGCAACGAGATCGGCGGCGACCAGCGGTTCCGGGTCGAAAGCCGGGTTGCCGGTCGGGGTGGCCAGCGCCAGATGCAGTTCGGCCGTTCGCTGGCCGAGGGTCGTCATCAAGGCCCGGTAGGCGGCGTGTTCGTCGCCGTTGGTTGGCGCCGCGCCAACCGTGGTCCGGTTTTCGAAAAGCCGCCCGAGATAGTCCTGGGTGTAGCCCCAGCCGTCGCCCTGGTTTTCGACATAGCCCTGGAGCATGGCCAGGGCCATGACCGGGCCGTCGTTCGGCAGGTATTCGACGATGCCGGCAATCGGCACGCAATTAGGGAAATGCACCTTTTCGGTCAGGAAGCGGCCGATCTCGATTTCCGGCGAGATGCCCGCCTGCAACCGGCGATAGGCCTTGAAGAACAGGGTTAGTCCGATATTGACCGAACTGTTGCTGCTGGCCAGGGGCGAGGCATGGACAGGCAGGGTCAGTGGATCGCGGCCGTCGACCAGGCGGTCGAAATCGGCGGTCGGCGTGCAGCGGATGCGGCCGTGGGCGCAGGCAAATTCCTGGCTGGCGCCGATCGCGGCGACCATGGCGCGGACGAATTGCTCGTCGGCCGCCGCATCGGCCAGCACGCCCAGCCGCGCCTGCTGGCGAATGCGGGCGACGGGCACCGGCGGGAAAGTTCGTCCGCCGTCGCCGTGTGTTTCGTCGTGGCGGTCCTCGCTTTCCCACGCCAGCGCCAGGGGCAGGAAATAGAGCGCGCTCCCGGCACCGCTTTCGATCCGGCACACGGTGAGCAGCCAGTTGCCATGCGCTTCGTTCCATTCGGCCTGGTCGCTGAGCGCCACCCGGCGAACGCCTTCGCCTTTCGCCGCGTACCAGCGCTGGGCGGCGACGAAGCGGGGCAGGGCTTCGTTTTCAAGCTGGGCGCGCAGTTTCTCGGCCATCGCGATGCGCCAGGGCACGACGCGATCGCGGAACAGGCTGCGCCAGCCGTCGAAAAAGACCAGCACCGGCGATTCCTCGCGCGCCAGCCAGCCCTCGTGCCAGGCTGGCGCATCGGCCCCGGCGGCGAGGTGGAACCAGTAGAAGCCATGGCCGGGCAGGGTGACAAGGTAGGGCAGTTCGCCGATCGGCGGAAAAACCGTGCGCCCGAGCATCTCGATCGGCACCCGGTCCTTGTAGGCGGAAAGGTCGAGTTCGACCGGCTGCGCGGTGCGCGCCAGGTTGGCGACGCAGAGCAGGCTCTGGCCGTCGTATTCGCGCAGGTAGGCGAGGATCTTGCGGTTGCCGGGACGCAGGAAGACGAGGCTGCCCCGGCCGAAGGCGATATAACTTTTGCGAACCGCCAGCAGGCGCCGCGTCCAGTTGAGCAGCGAGGAGGAATCGCGGATCTGGGCTTCGACATTGACCGCCTCGTAGCCGTAGACCGGGTCCATGATCGGCGGCAGGAACAGGCGCTGCGGGTCGGCGCGCGAGAAACCGCCGTTGCGGTCCGGGCTCCACTGCATCGGCGTGCGCACGCCGTTGCGGTCGCCGAGATAGACGTTGTCGCCCATGCCCAGTTCGTCGCCGTAATAGATGATGGGCGAACCGGGCATCGAGAGAAGCAGGGCGTTCATCAGCTTGATACGCTCGACGTCGTTGTCCATCAGCGGCGCCAACCGGCGGCGGATGCCGAGGTTGGCGCGGGCGCGCGGGTCGGCGGCGTACATCTGGTACATGTAGTCGCGCTCCTTGCTGGTCACCATTTCCAGCGTCAGTTCGTCGTGGTTGCGCAGGAAAATCGCCCACTGGCAGCTTTCCGGGATGTCCGGCGTCTGCTGCATGATTTCAACGATGGGGTGGCGGTCTTCCTGGGCAATGGCCATGTACATGCGCGGCATCAGCGGGAAATGGAAAGCCATGTGGCATTCGTCACCGTCGCCGAAATAGTCGCGGACGTCTTCCGGCCACTGGTTGGCCTCGCCGAGCAGCATTCGGTCGCGGTAATGGGCGTCGATCACGGCGCGGATTTCCTTGACCACGGCGTGGGTTTCGGGAAGGTTCTCGTTGTTCGTCCCTTCCCGCTCGCAGAGGTAGGGAATGGCGTCGAGACGAAGGCCGTCGACGCCGGCTTCGAGCCAGAAGCGCATGGCGCGGATCACCGCCTTCCTGACCGAGGGATTGTCGAAATTGAGGTCCGGCTGGTGCGAGAAGAAGCGATGCCAGTAGTAGGCCCCGGCCAGTTCGTCGTAGGCCCAGTTCGACACCTCGCTGTCGATGAAGATGATGCGGGTGCCGGCATAGCGGGCGTTGGTATCGCTCCAGACGAAGAAATTACGCTTTTTCGAGCCGGCCGGCGCCCGGCGCGCCGCCTGGAACCACGGATGCTGGTCGGAAGTGTGGTTGATGACCAGTTCGGTGATGACGCGCAGCCCCCGGCGGTGCGCCTCGCGGACGAAATTGCGGAAATCGGCGAGCGTGCCGTAGGACGGGTGGACATTGGTGTAGTCGGCGATGTCGTAGCCGTCGTCGCGCAAGGGCGAAGGGTAGAAAGGCAGCAGCCAAAGGGCGGTGACGCCGAGTTCCTGGAGGTAGTCGAGCTTCTCGATCAGGCCGGGAAGATCGCCAATGCCGTCGTTGTTGCTGTCGAAAAAGGCTTTGACATGCAACTGGTAAATGATGGCGTCGCGGTACCAGAAGGGGTCGAAAACCCCGCCGTCGGCCCGGGTGAAGCTTCCCGCCCCGCTTTTCGCTGCCCGATTCCGGCGCTCGACTGGCATGTTCCGGCCTTCACGAAAAATAGTCGAAATCGCCTTCGCGCAGGACATGGCGGCGCAGGCGGAAAATGTGGGCCGGGCTGTGCGCCGGCTCCAGGCTGACGAAATTGCGCTCGCCATGCCACAGGTAGTGGGCATCGCTGAGCAGGTCGTGCATCTCGTAGGGTTGCTCGCCGACCAGGCCGAAACGTTCGGCGGGCAGCGTCACCCAGCCCGCCTGCAGGTGCTGCGGGTCGACATTGACGATGACGACGATACTGTCCTCGCCGTCGTCCGAATATTTGCCGTAGGCGACCAGCTGATCGTTATCGACCGGGTAGAACTCCAGGTTCCGGTCTTGCTGCAGCGCCGGGTGGCGGCGCCGGATGCGGTTGAGGCGGGCGATGTATTCCTTGAGGCTGTCCGGGCGTTCGAGATCCCAGTGCCGCAGCTGGTATTTTTCCGAATCGAGATATTCCTCGCTGCCCGGCTCGCGCGCCGTCGCTTCCATCAGTTCATAGGCCGGGCCGTAGATGCCGTAGCTGGCGCCCAGCGTCGCGGCCAGCGCCAGGCGGGTCATGAAGGCCGGGCGACCGCCGAACTGCAAGTATTCGTTGAGGATGTCCGGCGTGTTCGGCCACAGGTTGGGGCGGAAGAATTCACGCACTTCGCCCTGGCTCAGTTCGGTGAAATAGTCGGCGATTTCGCGGGCCGTGTTGCGCCAGGTGAAATAGGTGTAGGACTGGCTGAAGCCAAGCTTGGCCAGCCGGTACATCGGCTTCGGGCGGGTAAAGGCTTCGGCGAGGAAGATCACGTCCGGATGCGTCCGCTGGATTTCGCCGATCAGCCATTCCCAGAACGGAAAAGCCTTGGTATGCGGATTATCGACCCGGAAAATGGCGATGCCCTCGGCTATCCAGAAAGCGAAGACGCCTTTCAGCGCCTGCCACAGTTCGCGCCAGGCCGGGGTCTCGAAATCGAGCGGGTAGATGTCCTCGTATTTCTTGGGCGGATTCTCGGCGTACTGCACGCTGCCGTCGGGGCGGCGTCGGAACCACTCGGGATGTTCGTTCAGCCACGGGTGGTCCGGGCTGCACTGGAAGGCGATGTCGAGCGCCAGCTCGATGTCCAGTTCGCCGGCTTTCGCCTTGAGGCGGCGAAAATCTTCCAGATTGCCGAGGCGGGGTTCGATCGCCTGGTGGCCGCCGCTGGCGGCGCCGATCGCCCACGGGCAACCGGGATCGTCGGGCCCGGCGAGCAGCGCGTTGTTGGCGCCCTTTCGCTTGGACAGGCCGATCGGGTGGATGGGCGGCAGGTAGAGCACGTCGAAGCCCATGGCCGCGACATAGGGCAGGCGTCTTTCGCAACTCGCCAGGCTGCCGTGTGCTTCGCCCGCCTCGATGCAGGAACGCGGAAACATCTCGTACCACGCGCCGTAGCGGGCGCGCTGGCGGTCGACACGGAGCGGCATTTCCGGGGCAAACAGCGTGGCCAGCGCGAAATCGGGGTAACGACCCACGACCTCGGCCAGCGCCGGATCGAGACCGAACTGCCGGCCGCTTGCGGCATCCGTCGCCTGGCGCAGCGCCACCGCCTGTTTCAGCAAATACCGCCTGTCTTCCTCGGCGGCCCGGCCGGCGGCAGCCTCGAGCAAATCCGCGCCGCTCTGCAGGGCGAGCCGGATGTCGGCGGGGTCGAGGCGCTTGGCAAGGTCGGCGCTCCACGACGCGAAGTGGTCGATCCAGGCGATGACCGTATAAAAGTAGGCGCCGGGTGCGCCGGCGGTAAATTCGCCGCGCCAGCGGTCGTTGCCCAGCGGCTGCATGGCCGTTTCCTGCCAGTCACCGTCCGGCGCCCGCCGCCAGCGCAGCCGGCAGGCGAGGCGATCGTGGCCGTCGCAAAAGGCATCGACCTCCACCGCAACAGGATCGCCCGTGCACCGCTTGACCGCGAAACGACCGCCATCGACGGCCGGGGCGAGTCCTTCGAGCACCACCCGGCAGCGGCCGCGGTCGCCCGCCAGGGAATCACTCGTCGCCTGCGTGCTTGCATCCATGCCGTTTCCTCAGCTGGGTGGTTCTGGCACATTCCCGGGTACCGGTTCGAGCAGGATCACCGCCAGCGGCGGCAGCAACAGGCGCAGCGCATGGTAACGCCCGTGCTGCGCGACCGGTGCCGCCTCGACGCCGCCGAAGTTGCCCAGGCCGCTGCCGCCATAGATCGGCGCGTCGCTGTTCAGGACTTCGCGCCAATGGCCGCCGGATGGCACTCCTACCGCGTAATTAGGCTGCGGGACCGGCGTTAAGTTGCAGACGACGAGCATGGTCTGTCCGGTGGTCGGCGCCCGGCGCAGGTAGCAGAGAACGCTGTTGTCGCGGTCGGCATGATCCACCCATTCGAAGCCGGCGGCGCTGAAATCCTCTTCGTGGAGCGCGCCGTGGCTGCGGTAGCAATGGTTCAGATCGCCGATCCAGCGTTGCAGGCCGGCATGCTGTCTATCCTGAAGCAGGTGCCAGTCGAGGCTGGCATCGTGCCCCCATTCGCGGCGCTGGCCGAACTCGTTGCCCATGAACAGCAGCTTCTTGCCGGGATGCGTCCACATGTAGCCATAGAGCAGGCGCAGGTTGGCGAAGCGCTGCCAGTCGTCGCCGGGCATCTTGGCGAGCAGCGAACCCTTGCCGTGCACCACTTCGTCGTGCGACAGCGGCAGCACGAAATTTTCGTTGAAGGCATAGACCAGGCTGAAAGTCAGCTGGTCGTGGTGGTATTTGCGGTAGAGCGGATCGTGGGCGAAATAGGCCAGCGTGTCGTGCATCCAGCCCATGTTCCATTTCATCCCGAAGCCGAGGCCGCCGACGTGGGTCGGCCGCGAGACCATCGGCCAGGCGGTCGATTCCTCGGCAATGGTCTGGGTATCGGGATGATGGCGGTACACGCTCTCATTCAGCTGGCGCAGGAAATGGATGGCGTCGAGATTTTCCCGGCCGCCGTGGATATTCGCGATCCACTCGCCCTCGGGCCGGGCGTAATCGAGGTAGAGCATGGAGGCGACGCCGTCGACGCGCAGGCCGTCGAGATGGTAGGTCTCGAGCCAGAAGAGGGCGCTGCTGACCAGGAAGGCGCGCACCTCGTGGCGACCGTAATTGAAGATGTGGCTTTTCCATTCCGGATGGAAACCGAGCCGCGGGTCGGCGTGCTCGTAGAGGCTGGTGCCGTCGAAATGGGCCAGGCCGTGCGCATCGTTGGGAAAATGCGAAGGCACCCAGTCGAGGATGACGCCGATGTCGTGGCGGTGCAGCGCATCGACCAGGTACATGAAATCCTCGGGGCTGCCGTAGCGCGCCGTCGGCGCGAAATAGCCGGTGCCCTGGTAGCCCCAGGAACCGTAGAAAGGATGTTCGCTGACCGGCATCAGTTCGACGTGGGTAAAGCCCAGTTCCCGGACGTAGGCCGGCAACTGCTCGGCCAGTTCGCGATAGCCGAGGAAACGGTTCTGTTCCTCCGGCACCCGGCGCCACGAACCGGGGTGCACTTCGTAAATCGACATCGGCGCCGCGAGGGCATTGGGTGACTGGCTGGCGCGCCGGCGCGCCAGCCAGTCGTCATCGCCCCACTGGTAATCCAGGTGCCAGACTCGCGACGCCGTGCGCGGCGGGCATTCCCAGGCGAAGGCGAAGGGATCGCCCTTGTCGCTCGCCACGCCGTGCCGCGAAACCAGGCGGTACTTGTAGGCCGCGCCGTGACGCATGCCGGGCAGGAAACCCTGCCAGATGCCCGAACCGTCGTCGCGAACCTGCAACGGCGAACGCCCGCCCTCCCAGTCGTTGAAATCGCCGATCACCGACACGGCGGCGCTGTTCGGCGCCCAGACGGCGAAATGCACGCCCTCCACGCCGTCGACCCGGACCGGATGGGCGCCCAGTTTCTGGTACAGGCGGCCGTGCGTGCCTTCGCGGAAGAGGTAGATATCGTGCTCGTCCAGGCGCCAGGCCGGCCGGGCCGAGGATGGCGCCTGGCCGTCAGGGCTGGCGGGACGACCGGCAGCCGGTTCGGCCGGACGCTTTCCCGCCGCTATTTTGGATTGCATCGAGGATCCAGTCGCAGACCGGCCTTGATGCTGTCACCCACCTTGTACTCCTGAAGGATTTCCCGGGTCGCCAGAAATTCATGCGTCGTGCCATCGCTGGCCCGCACGCTCAGTTTTCCGGCGCCGGGATCGACCTTGACGATCTGTCCTTCGAGATTTTTTGGCTGGCTGGCGGCACTGCAATCGGGCTTGTCATCGGCCAGGGCGGCCATGCCTGGTGCGCCGAAGCCGGCGATGAGGACAGCCAGCAGACGTATCCGGTTTTTCATCACAACCTCCGCCATCGGGTAATGTCGCAAATCGTATCGGCAGCACACCTGCCGTTCCACACCGGGCCGCGGCCGACGGAGTAGCCGCAAGCGCCCTGCAATTGACATGCCATTGACCGGCAGGCCGCTACCGAACCGGCGGCCAGGGCAACCGGGAACCGGGCCGGCAGGTTTTACAGGATTCCGGTAAAAATTGCGGCTTTCCGGCGTCGTCCGGCGGGCGGCAGGCTTGGCCAATCGTGCCCCGGCGCCGGTCGCCGGTCGTGGATGCCCCGGTCCCGGGCTCGGCTGCCGGCAGGGTGCGGGAATAACCATTCTGCCGGGCGGGCCGTATGAATCTTGCTTTACCAACGGAGGGAGCATTCGTTCACTGCGTTCGGAGGACTGGCATGATGACGGCTCGTGTTTTGCGGATTGCTGTCGTTTCCCCCCTGTTCGAGGATGTTCCGCCAAAACTCTACGGGGGAACTGAGCGTATCGTTTCCTACCTGACCGAAGAACTGGTTCGCCAGGGACAGGACGTCACCCTTTTCGCATCCGGCGCCTCGCAAACCGGCAGCCGGCTGCGGACGATGTGCCCGCGCGGCTTGCGCCTCGACCCGGAGTGCGTGGACCCGCTGGCCCACCACATGCTGATGCTCGACCACGTCATCGCGGCTGCCGCCGAATTCGATGTCATTCATTTCAATATCGATTACCTGCATTTTCCCGCGGTCCGGCATCTGCACCTGCCGGCGATCACCACGCTGCACGGACGGCTCGACGGGCCCGACCTGTCGCCGCTCTACCGGCACTTCGCCGACACGCCGCTGGTTTCGATTTCGGATGCCCAACGCCAGCCCATGCCCTGGGCCAACTGGCTGGCGACCGTCCACCACGGCTTGCCGGAAGATCTTTATGCGCTGCAACCGGGCCTGGGCAGCTATCTCGCCTTCCTGGGCCGGCTCTCGCCGGAAAAACGCCCCGACCGTGCAATCAGCATTGCCCGGCGGGCCGGCATCCCGCTCAAGATCGCGGCCAAGGTCGACCCGACGAACCAGGCCTATTTCGATACCGTGCTCCGCCCGCTGATCGATGGTCCGGACGTCGAGTTCATCGGCGAAATCGGCGAGGCGGAGAAGGCCGACTTTCTCGGCAACGCACTGGCCATGCTGTTTCCGATCGACTGGCCGGAGCCTTTCGGCCTGGTGATGATCGAGGCGATGGCCTGCGGCACGCCGGTCATTGCCTGGCCCTGCGGCGCCGTGCCCGAAGTGATCGACGACGGCATCAGCGGTTTCATCGTCAAAAACGAGGAAGAAGCACTCAAGGCGATCGACAAGGCGATGCAATTCGACCGCCAGCGCTGCCGCCGGGTCTTCGAACAACGCTTCACGGCGGCGCGCATGGCCGGTGACTACCTGGCGACCTACCGCCGCTTGCTCGAGCGCGACCAGCCCGCGTTGTAACGGGCGGGATGAATCGGCGGACACGGGCGATGGCGAATCCGGACGAAACCATAAAAATCGAGGACCGCTGGTATGTGCTGGCCACTTCCTCGCGGGCCGACGACCGCACGCTGGTCCTCAAGCACAACGACACCTTCGGCGTTTTCGACCGCTTTGGCGACATCCACCAGATCGGCAGCGGCGGCCAGGGCCTCTATCACCGGGGAACCCGCTTCCTGTCGCAGTCCGAACTGCGCATCAACGGCCAGCGGCCGATGCTGCTCAATTCCAGCGTCAGGAGCGACAACAGCCTGCTCGCTGCCGATCTCACCACGCCCGATTTCTACGAAGACGACCAACTCGCCGTGCTCAAGGGCACGTTGCACGTCTTTCGCTCCAAGCTGCTGTGGGACGCGGGGTCGTACGAACACCTGCGACTGAGCAATTTCGGCGAGCGTCGGATCACGGTGACGCTCACCTACCAGTTCGCCGCCGACTACGCCGACATCTTTGAGGTGCGCGGTTTCTCTCGGCAGCAGCGGGGCGAGGATTTGCCGCCGGTGGTTGGCAGCGACAGCATCATCCTCGGCTACCGCGGGCTGGACGATGTTTTCCGCTATACCCGGCTGTCCTGCACGCCGCCCCCTGTGACCTGCACGGCGGAGGGCTTTGGCTACCGCCTGGATCTCGCGCCCGGCGAAATAAGAGAGTTCTACCTGACGGCAATTTGCCAGGAAGACGAACCCGCCGCCGAACCGGCGCGCGATCACCTGTGGGTCGTCAATACCGCGGCAGAGGGGCAGGACACCGCCCAACGGCGTTGCTGCAAGCTTTACTCGTCCAACGAACCGTTCAACGAGTGGATTAATCGTTCGAACGCCGACCTGCTGATGTTGACCACCGAAACCCCGGACGGCCCTTACCCCTACGCCGGGGTGCCCTGGTACAGCACGCCTTTCGGCCGGGACGGCCTGATTACCGCATTGCAGTACCTGTGGGTCAATCCGCTGATGGCGCGCGGCGTCCTGACTTTCCTCGCCGCCGCGCAGGCGAGCCGGGAAATTGCCGCCCAGGACGCCGAGCCGGGAAAGATCCTGCACGAGTCGCGCCAGGGAGAATTGGCAGCCCTCGGTGAAATTCCCTTCGGTTGCTATTACGGCAGCATCGATTCGACGCCGCTCTTCATCGTGCTGGCCGGCGCCTACCTGCAGCGCACCGGCGATCTCGATTTCGTGCGCCGCATCTGGCCCAACATCGAACGGGCGCTCGCCTGGATCGACCACTACGGCGACATCGACGGCGACGGCTTTGTCGAATACCAGCGCCGCTGCAGCAACGGCCTGAGCAACCAGGGCTGGAAGGATTCCGAAGATGCCGTCTTTCATCGCGACGGCTCGCTGGCCGAAGCGCCTGTGGCGCTGGCCGAAGTACAGGGCTACGTCTATATGGCCAAGCTGCAGGGCGCCGAGCTGGCCCTGGCGCTCGGCCATGGCGGACTGGCCGTCATTCTGTCGGGCGAGGCGGAGGTCTTGCGCCAACGTTTCGAAAAGGCTTTCTGGTCGGAAGAACTCGGCACTTACGCCTTGGCCCTGGACGGCCGGAAAGAGCCCTGCCTGGTCAGTTCGTCGAATGCCGGACAAGTCCTGTGGAGCGGCATTGCCAGCCCCGAGCGCGCCCGTCGGGTCGGCGAGAACCTGCTCGGGCCGGGCATGTATTCCGGCTGGGGCGTGCGCACCATCGCCCATGGCGAAGCCCGCTACAACCCGATGTCCTACCACAACGGCTCGATCTGGCCGCACGACAATGCCTTGATTGCCATGGGCCTGGCCCACTACGGGATGAAGGAAAAGGCCGTGGAAATCCTGGCGGCGATGTTCGATGCCTCGCTGTTCATGGACATGCACCGGCTGCCGGAACTGTTCTGCGGCTTTGTCCGGCGACCGAGCGAAGGTCCGACCCTGTATCCGGTCGCCTGTTCGCCGCAGGCCTGGGCCAGCGCCAGTCCGTTTTTCCTGCTCCAGGCCTGCCTGGGCATGTGCTTCCGGGCCGCCGAGCGGCACATCTGGTTCGATCATCCGATGCTGCCCGGCTTCCTCCGGCGCGTCGAAATCCGCGAATTGCGCATCGGCGATGCCGTGATCGACCTCTCCTTCGAACGCCATGAGCACGATGTCGGCGTCAATGTGTTGCGCAAGGAAGGCGACGTCAAGATTTCGGTCTTCTTATGATGCCGGCCGGAGCAGTCGCCGGGGGAATGCAAATTGCCGGGTGATATCGGCCGGCCGGTGCCGGCATTTCCCGTTACGGAGGTCTGCTGCCATGAGCGAAATCACGCTGTCACCCGAAATCCTGGCCTGTATCCAGCAATGCGAGGAGTGTCATCGCATCTGCCTCAACATGGCCACCGGACATTGCCTGAAAAAAGGCGGCCGTCATGTCGAAACGGAACACCTGCGCACCATGCTGATCTGCGCCGAGGTCTGCCGCACTGCCGCCAGCGTGATGACCATCGGCACCGGCCTGCATCGCCAGGTCTGCGCCGTCTGCGCCGATATTTGCGATGCCTGCATCAGTAGTTGCCGCGACCTCGATGACATGGCCGCCTGCATCCATGCCTGCCAGCGTTGCAAGACCAGTTGTGAGTCGATGACTGGCTAAGCCGGCAAAACGCCGGGAACGCCGCTTGCCCGTGTCCTGATGACCCGCATGCGGGCCCCCTTTTTCTTCCCGACTTCGAAAGGACATCCCATGGAAACAAGGATCGTGGAAACTGCCGGTATCGACACTGAGGGCGCGCCGCTCTACGCCATCCGCTGGCCGGCGGTATTTGCCGGCCTGGCCGTCGGTCTGGGCATCAATCTGCTGCTGATGCTGATCGGCATTGCCGCCGGATTCGCTGTCTTTGGCAGCGGCGCGCGCCCCGAAGGAAGCAGCGTTTCAATTGCTGCCGCCATCTGGAACACCATCAGCATGGCCCTGGCGGCACTGATCGGCGGCTACGTCGCGGCGCGCTCGTCCGGCCTGCGCCGGGCCACCGACGGCATGCTCCACGGCGTCGTCGCCTGGGGCGCAACCTTGCTCTGCCTGGTCGCTCTGACCGGCTCGGTCACCGGCAATGCGCTGAGCGGCATGGTCAATGTTGCGGCAAACACGGCCGGCATCGCCGCCACGCGCAGTTCCGATACGAGCATGGCAGAACTGCTGGCGACGCTGGAAAAAGGCGACCGCGATGCGGCGGTCAGGATGCTGCGCGACCGCTTCGGCCTGAGCCAGGAACAGGCGAACACCACTGCCGATCGGGCTCTGAGCATGACCGGCCGCGGCAGCACGACGAGCAGCGACAAGGTGACCGGGGCGGCCCAGGCGGCATCCACGGCCAGCGCCTGGCTTAGCATGGTCATCCTGCTGTCGCTGCTCGCCGGCGCCGGCGGCGGCCTGCTCGGTGCCCGCGGTGCCCGCCAGCGCGCCTTGCCCGGACGGCACGTCGAGCATCGCGTTCATCTCCATTCCACCGGCCCGGAAATCGGCGCCCGCTGAGTCGGCACGGATCAAGCGAAACGCCGACCGGCACCGGGAGAGATCGCTCGGTGCCGGCGCGTGGCAAGCAATCAGGAACCGACGGCAGGGCAGGGCGGTCGCACAAGGCGGCGTCGGCCCTGCGCGACTATGCCGGCAAACGCGATTTCACGGTAACCGGCGAGCCGGCGCCGGCGGCCCGCCGGCGAAAGGCCGCAAATGCTGAAACCGCCGCGCAATTCGTGGTGCAGAAGCACGCTGCCCGTAACCTGCACTACGATTTTCGCCTGGAACTCGATGGCACATTGAAAAGCTGGGCGATTCCCAAGGGACCGAGTCTCGATCCGCAAGTCAGGCGGCTTGCCGTGCATGTCGAGGACCATCCGCTGGCCTATGCCGGCTTCGAGGGCCGGATTCCGGCCGGCCAATATGGCGCCGGCGAGGTCATCGTCTGGGATAGGGGAAGCTGGCAGGCCGACGATCCCGACCCGCTCGCCGCCTACCAGGCCGGCAAGCTGAAATTCCATCTTCTCGGCGACAAGCTTTCCGGCGGCTGGATGCTGGTGCGCACACGCCAACACGGCAGCGGCAAACGGGAACAGTGGCTGCTGATCAAGGAAAGGGACGCCGCGGCCCGCGCTCAAGACGACTACGACATCGTCGCCGACCGCCCGGAAAGCACGCTCAGCCACGCCCGCTTGGCGGAGCGGGCGGCCGCGCCCGACTCGTCGCCGAATAAACTGACGGGCGCCAGGCCGGCAGCGCTGCCGGCCAGCCTGGCGCCGCAACTGGCCAGCCTGGTGGAATCGCCCCCGGCCGGCGACTGGCATTATGAAATCAAGTTCGATGGCTACCGTCTGCTGAGCCGCGTCGAAGGCAACAACGTCCGTCTATTCACCCGCAACGGCCTGGACTGGACCGCCAGATTGCCGCCGCTGGCCCGTGCCATCGCCGCCCTCGACCTGCCGGCCAGTTGGCTCGACGGCGAAATCGTCGTCCTCGACCAGCACGGGCATCCCGACTTCCAGGCCGTGCAGAACGCCTTCGAGACCGGGCGTTCCGACGATATCGTCTATTACCTGTTCGACCTTCCCTGGCATGGCGGTTTCGATCTGCGCGCCGTGCCGCTCGAACAGCGCCGGACCCTGCTTGCCGGCTTGCTCGCCGGGGCCGATCCGGCGCGCCTGCGTTATTCCGCGGATATTTCCACCGCCGCCGGCGACATCCTGCGCCGCGCCTGCGAACTGAAACTCGAAGGACTGATCGGCAAACGCGCCGGCAGCCCTTATGTCTCGGCGCGCAATGCCGACTGGATCAAGCTCAAATGCCGGCTGCGCCAGGAATTCGTGATCGGCGGTCATACGGCGCCGCAGGGCAGCCGCCGCGGCTTCGGGGCGCTGCTGCTCGGCGTGCATGACGAAAATGGGACGCTGCGCTATGTCGGCCGGGTTGGCAGCGGTTTCAGCGACACCAGCCTGCATGCCCTGGCCGCCCGGATGCAGCCGCTGAAGCACCACAGCTCGCCATTCGCCGAGCCGCTCGCCGGCCGCGAAGCGGCGGGTGTCACCTGGCTCGAACCGCGCCTCGGCTGTGAAGTCGAATTTACCGCCTGGACGCGGGAAGGGATGATCCGCCATGCCGTTTTCCTGGGTTTGCGCGACGACAAGCCGGCACCCGCCATCGGCCGGGAAACGCCCACCCCGGCCACAGCGGCACGAAAAGTCGCCGCTGACTTCGCCGGTATCGCCATCAGCCATCCCGATCGCCTGATTGATGCCGAGAGCGGCCTGACCAAGGCCGGACTCGCTGCCTTCTACCGGGATATTGCCCCGTACCTGCTGCCCCATTTGATCGGCCGGCCGCTGTCGCTGCTCCGCGCCCCGGACGGCATCGCCGGCCAGCAGTTTTTCCAGCGCCATGCCGAAACCCTGGCCATTCCCGGCATCCGATTGCTCGCCCCGGAACTCGACCCGGGCCACAAGCCGCTGATGGCCATCGACAGCCTGCCGGCGCTGATCGGCGCCGTGCAGATGGGCGGCATCGAATTCCATACCTGGAATGTCGACAGCGCCCATATCGACCGCCCGGACCGCCTGATTCTCGATCTCGACCCCGATCCGGCGATGCCCTGGCGGCGCATCCTCGAAGCGACGGGCCTGGTGCTCACCCTGCTCGACGAACTGGGCCTCAAAGCCTTCCTGAAAACCAGCGGCGGCAAGGGAATGCACGTCGTCGTGCCGCTTTCCCGCCGGCACGACTGGACGCTGGTCAAGGATTTTAGCCAGGCGGTGGCGCAGCATCTGGCCCGCCTGCTGCCCCGGCATTTTGCCGACCGCATGGGGCCGCAGAACCGGGTCGGGCGGATATTCGTCGATTATCTGCGCAACCAGAAAGGCGGCAGCACCATCGCCGCCTACTCGGTCCGCGCCCGCCCCGGGTTGCCGGTTTCCGTGCCGATTGCCCGGACCGAACTGGAGCAGCTAAACGGCGCTGCCGCCTGGACGGTACGCAATCTGGCCGCCCGGCTGGAAAAGCAGAATGCCGACCCCTGGGCCGGCTATGCCAACAACCAGGTCATCAGCCGCGCCATGCGCCAGCGGCTGGGCATGGCCTGATCGAGCAGTCGGCGCGTCTCCCGCCGGGGCCTGCGGGATGGCCATGCCGATGGATTGCCAGCGACCGCGTTATAGTGAGGTTCCAGATTATCTGAAGGGGGAAGCGGAATGGACAACTCGATGATCACGACTGCCCTGGAATTGCCGGGTTACAAAATCACAAAGAATATCGGCGTCGTGCGCGGCATCACGGTTCGCTCGCGCTCCATCGTGGGCAATTTTCTCGGCGGGCTGCAGTCCCTGTTCGGCGGCAATATCACCGTTTATACGGGACTCTGCGAACAGGCGCGGGCGGAAACATTTCAACTGATGCGCCAGCATGCGCAATCCCTTCGGGCAAACGCCATCATCGGGATGCGCTACGACGCCACCGAGGTGATGGCCGGCCTGACGGAAGTTCTCTGTTACGGGACGGCGGTGGTGGCGATACCGATTGACGAGCCATCGGTGAAGACAGACGCCTTACCCCGATAGATTTTCCCGCAGCAAACCCCGGAAACAGCATTCGCCGGAAGCCGGAGGAACCTTAGCCCGACTTGCCGACTCCCACCTAGCAATACCTGGCTGATCCACAAAGGAGACCGTATGAAACTCTATTTCTCGCCAGGGGCGTGCTCTCTCTCGCCCCATATCGTATGCCGCGAGGCTGGCATGACGCCCGAACTGGTCAAAGTCGACCTCCGCACCAAACAGACCCAGCACGGCGACGACTACTTCCGGATCAATCCCAACGGCTATGTTCCGGCGCTGGTCCTGGACGACGGAAGCATCCTCACTGAAGGGCCGGCGATCGTGCAGTATCTTGCCGACCAGGTTCCCGGGAAACGGCTGGCCCCACCCAACGGCACGATGGAACGCTATCGCCTCCAGTCGCTGTTGAATTTCATCACCTCCGAACTGCACAAGTCGATGGGCGTTTTTTTCAATCCCAGCGCCAACGCCGAATGGAAAGAGGCGGTAACCGGCTTGCTGCATCGCCGCCTGGGCTACGTCGACGGCTTGCTGGCGCAGCATCCTTACGCCTTCGGTGACGACTTCACGGTGGCGGATGCGTATCTCTTCACCATCTTGAGCTGGTCCAAGCCGTTGAAATTCGATCTCTCATCCTGGCCGCGGCTCACCGATTACCTGGAACGCATCGCGGCTCGTCCGGCCGTCCAGGAAGCCAGGCGGGCTGAAGGACTGCTGTAAGGCCTCCTGTCTCGCCTGCAGCGAAGAAATATCTCCCTAGACTCACGATGCCAGCCGCGCGCTGCTGTGGCGCCTGGCAGGCGGATTCCGGGCCGTCCCTGAAGTCGATGCCGATTTCAGATCATATTCTGCGGCCCGGCTGTTTCGTCCGGTCGACGGTTTGATAAGGATGGGCGTCGGCCGGCAGCGTCACCGACTGAAGCGGACCGGAGGCGGGGCCATGCAGGACTTTGCCGGCCACCGACAAGCGGGAGCCGATAGGCGGTCGTCAGGCCACCAATGCCCGCACCGATTACGCAGACATCGGCATTGGCATCTCCATCGAGAACGGGAAACTGCGGAAGCCAGGTATTGGCCAGCCAGATCGAGGCGGATACGCCGTTGGAAGCATTCATCGTCGCGCTCCTTTCTTCACCAAGTTGATCGCAGCACCGCCGGGAATCGCACTTTGTGCCGGTCATCGGGCCATGGCGCGGGCAGGTCTTCCGGCATTCCCCGGCTCATGTCACGGGTGCCCGGGCGCAGGCGGGGACGGGCGGATCGCCCTGGATGTCGGCAAGCGGCGTGCCTGCCACGGAAACGCCAAGCCAGAGCCAATTTCCCGGCGCTCGATAGCACTCAGTTGGAATAACCACGGTTGCTTGTTTCAGCGGCAACTTAGCGATGCCGATGCTCCGCGACGCAAACCTTGTCGCGTCCGGTTCGCTTGGCTTCATAGAGCGCCTCGTCAGCGCGGACCAGCAAGGCTTCGATATCGGTATCCTCGTTGCGCGATGTGGCAACCCCGGTAGACACGGTCATTTTCACCACCTTGCCTCGATCGACGGGCACCGCTGCATCGGCGACGGCTTTCCGGAAACGCTCGGCCACCAGGAGAGCCTGGTAGACGTCTGTTTCCGGCAAAAGCACCGCAAACTCCTCACCCCCTATCCGCCCCATGATGTCCCAGTCCCGCAGCACCCGTCGGCTGGTCGCGACCAGGGACTGCAAGGCCACATCGCCGGCTCGGTGTCCATAAGTGTCATTGACCACCTTGAAATGGTCGATATCCAGCATCCACAGCGAAAACTGGTGTCCGTAACGGCGACAGCGGTCAAATTCCTTCTTGGCGATTTCCAGAAAATAGCCGCGGCACGCCAGTTGGGTCAGCGAATCGGTCTGCGCCTGGTGCTCAAGTTCCGTCACCTTGGCGAATTGCTCCGTCGTGTCGAGGCCGATGCCGACCAGATAGGTCGATTCGTCGACCTTGAAGCGTCGAGCGCTCATGGCATAGACCCGGGTGCCCAGTTCACGCGTAATGACATGCAGCTCCGCTTGCGCGAAGCCTGTGGACATGGCATCGCGCATCATTGCCATCGCCAGCGGCTGGTCCTTCTCCTCGATGGTCAACAGCCACGGCCGGCGCTGCAATTGGCTGTCGGAAAGCCCGGTCAGCCGGTTGATATAGCTATTCCAGCGAAAAAAATCGCCCTTCCCGTTAATGACGAAGAAGGCGCCCGGGGCGCTTTCGATCAGGGCATCGGAAAAGGCTTTCTCGGCAATCAGGGACTTCTCGGCCAATCGGCGTTCGGTGACGTCGACGCAAAAGCCCGCGACGTAGGACACCTCGTCGATCACCAGGCGCCGCGCCGTCTTGAAAAAATATTTGACGCCATGGTTCCGGGTCGGCACCCGCACTTCCATTTCCGAGTAACCCGTGGCAAAGGCGGATTGCATTTTGGCAGTGGCGAGTTGCCGGTCCTCTTCATGGATGAGGTCGGGGAATGAACGGGCACGCAGTTGCTCGTCGGACCATCCGGTATCTTCCCGCAGCATCCCGTTCCAGCGGACCAGTTTCAATTGCTGGTCAACCATGAAAAAGGCACCCGGGGCGGCTTCGATAATCGAGTCGGAAATTGCCCGTTCGCGCGACAGTTCGTGCTCCAGCTTCTTCATTTCCGAGGTATCGACAGAAAAGCTCGCCACATAAGGCTCGCCCGCCACCTCGAAGCGCCGCGCCGAGAACATGACGTCCAGCATCTTCCCTTCATGGCTCCGAATCCGCACTTCGCCCTGCGTTCCCCCGGTCGTGAACGCTTCCTCAAGCCGGCGCATCATCCGTTCTTTGTCCGCGTCGACCACGAAGGCCAGGGGCGGGGCTGCTTCCAGTTGCGCATCGGAACAACCCGTCAGGTTGTTCAGGCCGCGGTTCCAGCGAATCAGTTTGCCCTGCCGGTCGGTGACGGCGAATACGCCCGGCGCGCTGTCGATAACGGCCTCCAGGAATGATGCCCGCAGTTTTCTGGCATTTTCGTTACGCCGACGTTCGGTGATGTTCTCCAACAGATGCCGGGAATACCAGAACTCTCCGGACGGCCGATGGGCGGTAATGTCGCGGGTCAGGAATATTTCGCCCGCCTCGGTGGTGAACTCCGTCCTGGCCTCGGACAGTTCCTTGTTCGGCGCTTCGGCGTCGGCCTCCCCGGCAAGATTTATCTTGGGGAAAACCTGCCAATAGGGCTTGCCGACAATTGCTTCCATTGGCAGTCCGGCATAGGCCGCATAGGCCGTATTACAGCGCAATATCCGGAATTGTTGGTCGTGAATGAAAACCGGGTCCGGGAGTTGATCGAAAGGCTCCATCCATTCGTACGCGAAAGCGCTGGTATCGGCAGTCCCCGGCGCTTGGTCGGCCAAAGAAGGCAACTCCGCGCCGGGAACTTCCGGGGGCAAGGACGGGGTCGCGGCAGGCACGGCATCCTCCCCTTGCCGAGACAAGCCGGATTGGTTTTCCTCGTGTCTTCGTGCCATGACATCGACTTCCAATGAGTTGAAACTATTCCCCCTTGGGTGTTATGACCGCAAGCCCGACAGGAGTTTCAGAATCGGCAGCAGAAAGCAGCGACATCGCCAGGATGTCGGGAGTTTCTTTCAGTGATTCAGCCGTTTTCCGGCCATCAATGTCTGTTTTGATGGACACCCTTGGCAATTCAGGCTGCTCAACCCCATGCGCGAGGAGGGAAATCGCACAGGCACCGTTTTTGCCGCTCCGGTTTTCGTCCAGTCCTCAAATCAGGAGACAGCCATGCCCCGCAAACACGACGCACCCGAGTCGATCCAGGTCCAGAAATTCCTGAGCGGCCTCGACTATCCGGCCGGCAAGCAGGACCTGCTGAAAACAGCCAAACAGCACGGCGCCGACAACGCCATCCTGGAAATCCTCGAACAGATTCCGGATCAGGAATACACCAGCCCGATCACGGTTTCACGGGAAGTCGGCAAGTTCCATTGAACCGGGCGATTGGTCAAGCGCCTCGCCCAGGGCGGCGACGATGGCGGCACACAATCGACGCCACGGCGGCCCGCCGGCAGCGACATGGCGTTGGTTCACTTCCAGTTCGATGCCGAGGTAGCCGACCGCTGAATAGCGGCGGCGCAGCCAGGCGCAAAGGCCGTCGGCATTGCCGCGGTAGGGATAATTGCGGCGCAGTTTGAGGCTTGGCGCCCGGGCTTGCAGGGCGGTCATCCAGTCCCGGCCGAATGCCCGTTCCGGAAGGCAGGCCGGGTCGTAGAGAAAGCCGACATCGGCGTTGCGTTCCTGGCCGTCGAGCACCGGCGTGAAGCTGTGGCTGGAAATGTGCACGACACGGTTTTTGGCGGCCAGCGCTGCCATCACCGGGCGCTCCACTGCCTGACGATAGGGCAGGTAATGGTGGCTGTCGATTTGGTCGCGAACCGCTTTGGGCAGGCGACGGGTGATTTCCGAAAAGCGGGCCGGATGGCCCGGTGAGCGATTGAGGTCGACCAGCAGGCGGCTGGTCAGGCAGGCGAATAGCGGGGCCTCGAAAGCTTCGGCCATTTGCCGGGCCAGGGCCAGGGCACCGGGATCGTAGCCACGATGACTTTGTAACGCTGCCTCGTGGCCGGCGAACAGGGGCCGGTAATCAGCCGGAATGCGGTTGCCGCCATGTTCGCAGGAAATCAGCAAACGGGTGTTGCCGCCGACCGCCCCGCTCAGCGTGCCGGCCACCTCAGTCAGGTCCGGGATAAAGCGTGTTGTCACGCAGGCACAGGCAAAGCTGCCGGTAGACGTCGCGCAAACGCCGCGGCTCGTCGGCCAAGGCGGCACTCAGGCGACGCGCCAGCGGGCCGTGCTGGCCGATGAAATGCAGGGGCGCCAGCCAGACCGGGGCGAGCAGGCCGTCCGCTGCCAAAACACCGACCAGCCAGCGCCACAATTCCCCGGCCGGGCAGGTATTGCTTGGAAAACCAAGACAGGCGAGGTAGTTGCGGTCGGTAACCAGGGCCTGGTCCGCGTCGCGGATACAGGCGTCGAAAATGCCGACCAGCGCTGCGGTGGCCAGTGGTTCGTCAACGCCGCGCAGGTACAGGCGATGGACCAGAGCCGCGCAGGCCGCCGCCACCGCCAGGTCGGCGAGGGGACATTCCTGGGCGTCGAGCACCCGGACTTCCATGGCGCTGCGCTCGAAGCGCGGCACCACGCCATGCACATCGAGCCATTCCTGTTGCAGGATTCCGGCATCGCCCCCCAGCTGGCCGGCGCATTCGGCCAGTTCGCGGTACATCGGCAGCATCACCCGGGCACGGTAATCGGCGGGCGAGGCACTGGGCTCCGGGACGCAGTCGCCGATCGAGGCGGGAATCCGCCGCTGGTGATGGCGATAGACCGCCAGCCGGTAATCCATGTAGCCGGTGGCCCGGCCGTCCGCCCACGGCGAACTGGCGGCGAGCGCCGGCAGGATGGGCAGGGCGAGGCGGATGGCGGCGTGCAGCCGGGCAAATTCGTCATCGCCGGCGAAGGAGAAATTGAGCTGCGAACTTTGCAGGTTGGCCCAGCCATGGCGGTGGCAATCGAAAATACGGTCGTAACTGCGGTAGATCGCCGCCTGGTCGCGCGTCCACAATTGCGCCTCGGTACGCGGGTCCATCCAGGGATGCATGCCGCCCGGCATCAGTTGCGCCCCGAGCGGCGCGAGTTGCGCATTGATCGCCGTCACTTCGCGGTGGAAGGCCGCCGGCAGGGTTTCCAGGGAGGCGACAGGCTGGCGGTTCTTGACTTCCAGCACATGGCACACCAGTTCGTTCGACCAGCCCATCTCGCCGCGCACCAGCTCGGCGACCGGCTGGCCGGTCGGCGTATGCAGCAGGCGATCGGAAAATGGCCGGACATCGAGTCGCTCGGCGTCGACGATCATGTATTCGATCTCCACCCCGTAAGCGGAAAAGACCGAGCGGGCCTGGCTCATGACATGCCGCCCGCCTGGCGCTGGTCGAGGCGACGCCGGAAAACCGCCATCACCTCACGGTAGAGAGCATCCTGCAGCACGCCGTCTTCCTGCCCGGCGCAGACATTGGGGTTGTCGTTGATCTCGATGATGCAGAAACGCTGGCCGGCCTGCTTGATATCCACGCCGTAAAAGCCGTCGCCGATCAGGTTCGCCGCCTGCAGGCCGAGGCGCAAGACTTCCGGCGGCGCCTCGGCCACCGCCAGCGCTTCGGTCGTCCCTTCCCGGCGGTCATTTCCACCGTGGCGGTCGATGATCTGCCAGTGACCGGGCGCCATATGGTATTTGCAGACAAAAAGAATGCGTCGGTCGAGGACGCCGACCCGCCAGTCGAATTCGGTCGGCAGCCACTCCTGGGCAATGACCAGCGCCGATTTTTCGAACAATTCGTCAAGTGCGGCCGGCAACGCCGCTGCGCTGTCCACCTTGCTGACCCCAACCGAGAAGGAACCGTCGGGCTGCTTGAGGATGCAGGGCAGCCCGAGTTCCGGCACGATGCGCTCGCCGTTGCCGGCCTGGACCAGCAAAGTGCGCGGCATCGGCAGGCAATGCCGGGCCAGCAATTCGGCGATGAAGACCTTATTGTTGCAGCGCAGGATGGATTCCGGATCGTCGATCACCACCAGGCCGTCATCCTGGGCCGAGCGGGCAAAATCGTAGGTGTAATGGTGGGCGAAAGTCGTATCGCGGATGAATAGGGCGTCGAAGCCGGGCAGGCGGGCCCGGTCCT
>JBLNBM010000004.1:0-114760 GCA_050259955.1 Bacteroidota bacterium | reverse complement strand
CGGTCGGAGCCGCCGTTGAACAGGTTCCAGTTGACGACCACTTCGGCGACGTTCTGGGTCCGATTGCCCGGGGTGCCGAGGTAGTTGTCGGTGTTGTCGGTGCGCATCCGGAAATCGAGTTTCGGCGAATAGGCGGCACGGCGCACGGCGATGTCGCGCTCGCTCGATTCGATGTTCTCGACGGCGGCGAGCAGCGCCGGGTTCTTCTTGTACAGCGTCGCCTGGGCGTCCTGCGGGCTGGCCGGCAGGCCGTTACTCAGCTGGCTGGGCGGGATGACGGTGCCCGGCGGCTGGGCATTGACCAGACGCTGGTAGCGGGCGGTGACGTCGTGCAGGTTGGCGGTTTCGGTGGTCAGGTTGATTTCGGCCAGGGCCAGGCGGCTGCCCGCCTGTTCGAGGTCGACCCGGCGGCCGACGCCGGACTGGGTGCGGCGCAGCAGTTGTTCGTGGGTGGCCTTGTGCTGGACGTAGTTGTCTTCGGCGAGATTGACCAGGAAGCGGTAGCGCAGCACGTCGAGGTAGGCGCGGGCGGCTTCGAGCGCCGTGCTTTCGGAGGCATCGAGCAGTTCGTAGTAACGGACCAGGCGGGCCTTGTCCAGGCGTTTGACTTCGTTGTAGGTGGCGAAGCCGTCGAACAGTGTCTGGTTGAGGCTCAAGACGTAGCCGGTCCGCGTGTAGTCGTTGTTGCCGGTGGCCGGCGGCTGCTTCAGGCTTTCCCGACCGCTGCCGGCGGTCAGGTCCACGCGGGGCAGGAAGCCGCCGCGGGCGACGCCGGTCTCTTCCTCGGCGGCCTTGTAGTTATGCCACTTCGAGGTCACTTCCGGGCTGTTCAGCACCGCCTGCTGCGCCACTTCCTTCAGCGTCACCGGCGCGCCGGCCGGCCCGGCCAGGGCCAGTGCCGGAAATACGGTGGTCAGGAGGGCAAACAAAATGACATTTGGTTTCATGAGCATCAGTCCTATGTAAGTATTCTGGTTTGTTCAGTCGGTGATCAGCTTGCTGTTCTGCAACAGGTTCTGGATGATCTGGGCATCGGACGCCAGTACGCCGGCATGGGTGAGATCGGCGTCATGCAGGACGATCTGCTGCGTGACATTGCTGCCCGCGCCGCTGGCCCGGATATCGATTACGGTGTCGGTCCCCGATTTGGAAAAATGCAGGTAGTTTTCCAGGTTGCCGACGTCGCTGCCGTCATGGAATTCGCCCTGGAGAAGGTCGCGCAGATCGAGGATGTCGCCGCCCGCGGAAGGGGCTGCCGTGTTGAAGTCCCAGACCGTATCCCGGGCCGGCGTTGCCGCACTGCCCTTGTCGGCGAATTCCCAGCGGAATACGTCGCTGCCCAAGCCGCCAATCAGGATGTCATTGCCCGGGCCGCCCATCAGCAGGTCGTTGCCGGCGCCGCCATTGAGGTGGTCATTGCCAGCACCGCCCCGGATCAGGTCGTTACCGTCACCGCCATTCAGGATATCGTCGCCGGCATAGCCGTACAGGCGATCATCGCCGCTGGTCCCGTTGAGCGTATCGGCGTTGGCGGTTCCTTCCTGAATGCCGACTGCCGTTGGCGGGGAGTTAAGCAGATTGACTTCGGCCAGCGTGCCGACGGTCGTGGTGCTGCTCAGCCCCTTGCTGTCTGTCGCCGTGATGCTTGTCACATTGAGTACGTCGGCGTCGACGTCCCACCACTGGTTGTAATGCACCGAGCCGAGCAACTCATTGATTGCCAGGTTGCTGATCGTTCCGCCATTGGCAGCCGTGATGGTCACGGTCGACGAAGGCATGACCAGGCCGATGCCGAGGAAGCCCGGGTCGTTCTCGATGGTCAGGGTCAGGCCCAGTTCGTTGGCGAGGGCTTGCGATGCAATCAGGTCGTAGGCGCCGAGATTGAGCAACGATTGGAACTTGATTTCGACCTTGCTCAGATTTTCGTTGGCGTCGAAGGCTCGGAAGGCTTGATGCGAACTCAGGTCAATCAGGTCCAAGGCGCCCAGACCAATGATGCCGAGCAGATTGTTAGAGGTGTCGATGTCAGTTACCGGCGCCACATTGACCGGATCGGCCGTGCCCATGAAGCGCAGCGTGCTGCTTGCCGTGTCGCCGTCATTGTCGATCAAGGTATAGCCGACGGCGGTGTAATGCTCCTTGGTCAATGGCGTCGAGGCCGTGTAGCTGTAGGTGCCATCGTCCATGTCGATGGCGATGGTTTCGCCGGCCGTGGTCTGGATAGTCAGCACGTGGGTCGTGCCATCGTAACTGTGGCTACTGACGCTGCTGGAACTGCCACTGCGGGAGATGCTGTTGCTGGCTGCATCGTAGCGGTAGCTGTAACCGCCCACGTCGACTTCGGCGACATGGCCACCGTCGGCACCGAAGCTGCCTAGAGAACCCTGGGCCTGGCCGCTGCCATCGGTCGTGGTGCTCGGCGAGCTATCGCCGATGACCAGCTGATGGCTGTCGAGCATGACACGCAGGTCATATTCGCTATCGCCCGTCAGGTAGGCACCATAGTCCTTGAGGATGATGGTCTGGTCTTCCTTGGCGCTCGAGTAGCCGCCGGCAAAGCCGCCACCGCTGCTGATGTGGAGGATGGCGTCGCCGGTTGCAGTCTTCTCGAGGCAAACGTAATCCAGAAGATTGTGGGGCTTGGCTGGATCGATGCCATTGCTGCTGAGCAGGTTGGTGATCCTCAGTACGTCCAGGCCGTTGCCGAAGTCGTCAATCGTGTCGATCGCGGGCGAGCCCGGTGTCCCACGGTCGTTCAGGTTCCAGGAAAATATGTCCCGACCCTCGCCGCCATGAAGCAGGTCGTTGCCAGCGCCGCCAATGAGCAAGTCATTGCCGGCGCCACCATCGAGATGATCGTTTCCCGCCCCACCGTGCAGCATGTCGTTGCCGGCATTGCCGAGCAGGACGTCCGAACCGGCGCCGCCGAGCATCACGTCGTTCTGGTCGGTGCCGGAGAGATTGTTATTGCCGGCCGTGCCGGAGACCACGCTGGCCGGTTCCGTGCTGTTGAGCAGGCTAAGGTCGGCAAGCGTGCCGACGCTTGCCGTATCGCTCGCGCCGTAGGCATCCGTGGCGGTAATGGTCGTGCCGTTGAGGACATTCACATTGAGCAAGGCATCGTTGACGCGCAGCGTCGAGAGCAATTCGTTGATGCTCAGGTTGTCCATGACCGGGTGGGCCGGGTCAATGGCGCTGATGGTCAGCGTGAAATGGCTGCCAAGCAAGCCGGAGTCGTCGATCAACTCGACCTTGAGACCGAGAGCGCTGGCCAGTTCCTTGGACCAGGTCAGGGTTTCGCCGCCGCCCAGGTTGATGCTGAGGAAGGAACCTGATTCGATGACCAGCTTAGTGATATTGTTATTGGCGTCTTTCGCCAGATATTGATTGCCGCTCAAGTTGATCAGGTTCAAGGCGTCGAGGCCGAGCAGTCCCAGCAGGCTGTTGCTGAAAACATGGACGTCCGGCGCCACGTTGTGATCTTGCGGGGTGTTTTCACCCGACAGCGTGAAATGGATGCCGCTGTCGGCATGCGGATAGATGACCTGGACCGGGGTAACCGTCGGCGAATCGTCTTCCACGCTGATCGCCAGGTTGGTAGTGGAGTTGTTCCCGGCAACATCGGTCGCCTGAATAACCACATTGAAGGTCAATGCGTCTTCGTTGTTGTGGTCGGGGTGATCGATCGGTTTCAGCAACTGGACGTCGTATTCATAGCTGCCGTTGCTGCCCGTCAGGTTGACGATAATCGCCGGCTCGCCGGTCGCGCTGCCGATATGACCAACCAGTTGATGCCCGGTGGCGTCAAGCGTCCAGACTATCGCGCTGCCGCCGGAAGAAAGTGTTTCCTGCGGCTCGGAGAGGCTGAGGTGAACCGTGCTGCTGTCGTCGGTGACCGTCAGTCGGCCGCTGGCCGTCGTTTTGTCCGTCGTATCCGGCGTGCCGATGGTATCCGGGTTGCCATGGGGCAGCCCTTCCTCGGAGACGGAAACTCCCGAAGGAGGTTCAAGAGTGATTTTCGGCGGTGTGAGATCTACCGGGTACCACAGGCTGGTGTCCATGGTGGCCCGGTTTCCTGCGCGGTCGGTGGAGGTTACCCTGGCCTCGATGGTGTGGTCGGGGTCGGCGACCAGTTCCTGGCCGGCGACATCGACGCTGAAGCCGAGGGTGGTGGGATTGCGCTGGATGACGCTCGTCGCGTAGTCGTGACCGTTGATGGTGACGATGACTGGGTCGCCGAGCTTGGCGTCGCCGCCGACGGTGCCGGTGACGGCGATGGCCGGGGCGGTCGATTCGGCGAGGTTGATGATGCCGTCGCCGGCGAAGTTGGCGTCGAGTGCGATCCATGGCTTGGGCGGCACCAGGTCAAGCTCGTAGGTCAGGCTGGTGTTGTTGGTGGCCTGGTTTCCGGCGCGGTCGGTGGAGGTTACCTTGGCGTCGATGGTGTGGTCGGGATCGGCGACCAGTTCCTGGCCGGCGACATTGACGCTGAAGCCGAGGGTGGTGGAATTGCGTTGGATGACGGTGGTCGTGTAATCGTGACCGTTGATGGTGACGACCACCGGGTCTCCCAGTTTCGCGTCGCCGCCGACGGTGCCGGTGACGGCGATGGCGGAGGCGGTCGATTCGGCGAGGTTGATGATGCCGTCGCCGGCGAAGTTCGCGTCGAGGGCGATCCACGGCTTGGGCGGCACCAGGTCAAGCTCGTAGGTCAGGCTGGTGTTGTTGGTCGCCTGATTCCCGGCGCTGTCGGTGGAGGTCACCTTGGCATCGATGGTGTGATCGGGGTCGTCAACCAGTTCCTTGCCGGCGACATTGACGCTGAAGCCGAGGGTGGTCGAATTGCGCTGGATGACGGTCGTCGCGTAGTCGTGACCGTTGATGGTGACGACCACCGGGTCGCCGAGCTTGGCATCGCCGCCGACGGTGCCGGTGACGGCGATGGCTGGGGCGGTCGATTCGGCGAGGTTGATGATGCCGTCGTCGGCGAAGTTCGCGTCGAGGGCGATCCACGGCTTGGGCGGTGTGGTATCGACCGTGTAGGTCAGACTGGTATCGACGGTGGCCTGGTTTCCGGCGCTGTCGGTGGAGGTGACCTTGGCGTCGATGGTGTGATCGGGGTCGTCGACCAGTTCCTTGCCCGCGATATCGACGCGGAAGCCGAGGGTGGTGGTATTGCGCTGGATAACGGTCGTCGTGTAGTCGTGGCCGTTGATGGTGACGACCACGGTATCGCCGAGTTTGGCGTCGCCGCCGACGGTGCCGGTGACGGCGATGGCGGGGGAAGTCGATTCGGCGAGGTTGATGATGCCGTCGCCGGCGAAGTTCGCATCGAGCGCGATCCACGGCTTGGGCGGTTCCCGGTCAACCTCGTAGGTCAGGCTGGTCTGGTTGCTGATCTGGTTGCCAGCGGCATCGACGGTAGTCACCTTGGCGTCGATGGTGTGGTCGGAGTCCGAGACCAGTTCGCTGCCGGCGACATCGACCCTGAAGCCGAGGGTGGAATTCCGCTGGATGACGGTCGTCGTGTAATCGTGACCGTTGATGGTGACGACCACCGGGTCGCCCAGTTTGACATCGCCGCCGACGGTGCCGGTGACGGCGATGGCGGTGGCGGTCGATTCGGCGAGATTGATGATGCCATCGCCGGCAAAATTGGCATCAAGCGCGATGGTGGCTTTCGGGAAATCGGTATCGAGCCGGTAATCCTGGGTATCGGTCGCGGTTGCCGTATTGCCGGCGGCATCGGTGGTGCTGACCTTGGCGTCGACAATGCGGTCCGGATCGGCGGCGAGGTCGGCGCCCGGGACGTTGACCGAGAACCTGCCGCCGGCAAGGACGGTAGTGGTGAAGTCCTTGCCATTGACGGTGACGATGACGGTGTCGCCGACATTGAAGGCGCCGCTGATGGTGCCGGTAACCGGAATGGCGGGGTTGGTCGATTCGGCCTTGTTGACGATGCCGTCGCCGGCGATGTTGGCATCGAGGCTGATGGCGATGGCCGGCGGTGCGGTATTGACGGTGTAGTTCTGGGTGTCGGTTGCGGTCGCGGTGTTGCCGGCGGCATCGGTGGTGCTGACCTTGGCGTCGACAATGCGGTCCGGATCGGCGGCGAGGTCGGCGCCCGGAACATTGACCGAGAACTTGCCGCCGGCGAGCACGGTCGTGGTGAAGTTCTTGCCATTGACGGTGACGATGACGGTGTCGCCGACATTGAAGGCGCCGCTGACGGTGCCGGTAACCGGAATGGCGGGGTTGGTCGATTCGGCCTTGTTAACAATGCCGTCGCCGGCGATGTTGGCATCGAGGCTGATTGCGATGGCCGGCGGCGTGGTGTTGACGGTGTAGTTCTGGGTATCGGTGGCCGTGGCGGTATTGCCGGCGGCGTCGGTGGTCGTCACCTTGGCGTCGACAATCTGGTCCGGATCGATGGCAAGGTCGGCGCCCGGAACGTTGACCGAGAACCGGCCGCCGGCAAGGACGGTGGTGGTGAAGTCCTTGCCATTGACGGTGACGGTGACGGTGTCGCCGACATTGAAGGCGCCGCTGACGGTGCCGGTGACGGGAATGGCGGGAGTAGTCGATTCGGCCTTGTTGACGATGCCGTCGCCGGCGATGTTGGCATCGAGGCTGATGGCGATGGCCGGCGGCGTGGTGTTAACCGTGTAGTTCTGGGTATCGGTGGCCGTGGCGGTATTGCCGGCGACGTCGGTGGTGCTGACCTTGGCGTCGACAATACGGTCCGAGTCGGCAGCGAGGTCGGCGCCCGGGACATTGACCGAGAATTTACCGCCGGCAAGGACGGTGGTGGTGAACTCCTTGTTATTGACGGTCACGATCACCGTGTCGCCGACATTGAATTGGCCGCTGACGGTGCCGGTGACTGGAATGGCGGGGGCAGTCGATTCGGTCTTGTTGACGATGCCGTCGCCGGCGATGTTGGCATCGAGGCTGATGGCGATGGCCGGCGGGTTGAGGCTCAAGGTGTAATTCTCGGCCGCCAGGGCCGTTGTGGTATTGCCGGCGGCATCGCTCGTTACGACCTTCGCGTCGACGATCTGGTCAGCGTCATGGGCCAGATCGGCGCCCGGTACACCGACGGAGAACTTGCCTCCGGCCTGGACGGTCGTAGTGAAATCCTTGCCGTTGACGGTGACGGTGACCGTGTCGCCAACATGGTATTCGCCGCTGACGGTGCCGGTGACGGGAATAGCGACGGCGCTGGATTCGGCCTTGTTGACAATGCCGTCGCCGGCAATGACATCCAACCGGATGCTTATTACCGGCGGCGTGTTGTCGATATTCAAATCGACCGTGGTCGATGTGCTGTTGCCGGCGCTGTCGGTTTCCGTCACCTGCGCTTGACCGTGCGCATTGTTCGGAATCTCCCTGGTCGGGGTAACGCTCCATTTGCCGTTTGCATCGACGGTCGTGGTCAGGATTTCACCGGTGACGGGCATCACGACGCTGATCTTGGCGCCAGCCTCGCCTGTGCCAGAGATCGTCGGTGTCGTATCGTTGGTGATGTGATCGCCCTTGATGCCGCTGTCCGAAGCCGGATCCAGGTCGGCCGTCAGGGCCGGAGGCTTGGTGTCCACCGAGCCGGTATCGCTGCCGGTTCCCGTGTTGCCAGCCAGATCGCGACCAGTCGCGGTCACGCTGTAGGTGCCGTCTGCCAGAGGATTCGGGACGTCGACACTGAATGTTCCATCTGGATGCACCGTGGTGATCGCAGTCTGTACCTTGCCTGCGCTGTCGGTGATGGTCAGCGTAATGGTGCTGCCGGGAATGAGAACAGTATGTCCGGTAACGGTCGGGGTGTTGTCATTGGTATTGTCGGGAGCAACTACCGTGATGGCCGACTCGGTTCCCAGAATTGGAGCGCCCGCGCCGAGATCGCCGGCAAGACGATTGGCGCCGGCGGAAAATTGGTAAGTGCCCGAGGGATCAACCGATTCAACGATCCGGGCGAATTCGACAAAAGTATGACCTTCATTGCCGCCCGGGCCAACGATGCCGGCGGCCGGGGCTTCCAGCAGATCGTCCAGATTGCCGCCTGACGTCAGGGCTTTGGCGATTTTCTGGAAACCCTGTTGGCCGTGGTTGCTTAACGCGCTGTCGGCGACATCCGGCTTTACGGCAGCGGCGACTTCGGCGTCGAGTTTGATCGCTTCGCGGGAATGTACGGTGATGTCGCGACCGTCCGCCAGTTTAAGCATCACTTGCGAACCATCGGCGGCGACGACTGACTCGTTCTCGCGGATGAAATCTCCGGCCTTGAGACGACGTATTTTGCCGCCGCTTTCGCGGACGAAAGCTTCGCCACTGACGGATGAGACTTTGGCGACAACCTGAGCTTGGGCCATGTTATTACTCCAGACGCGGTATTGATGTTGGGCAACACTGGAAAATCGGTGCGGAAAGCGTTGCGGTGACGCGCCTGCTCGGACAAGGGGGCAAAACCTTCAACTTGCATTCACTGGCAAGGACCCGGTGATCAAGCTGACGGCGAAGTTCGATGGCGCATCATCGGCGTGGTTTCATTTTAAACAAATAAAAAGAAAATAACCACAATGCATTCGACATTTTTCACATTGGTCTTGGCGGGTATCGTTGTTATGTTTTTTGTGCTGTATTGGATAGGCTGGCGTTCCGCTGCCGGTTTTGCGTTTCCGCCGGCGGGCATTTCGAGATGCTGCCAAATGTCCGAAGCTTGGTCGGCGCCAGGCGCCGTGGCACCTGAAGAGCCTGTGTGGCAGGGCATGTTGAGTGTTTTGGTAATTAAAAAAATGTAGCAAATCCATAAAACGGAATAATTTATCAATTTAATGCTAATTTCCGGGGTTTATTGCGGCATTTGGCGTATTAGACGAATTAGATGATTAAATTGATATATTTGTCTTGACCTGACAAATTTGTTGATTTAAAGTGAAGCTGTGATCGATGGCAAACCTGCGGTGACGCAGGGACGCAAAGCTTCCGGCCTGGTTTTCAGGCAGCGGGGTTGCATGCAAGCCTAAGGTCTCGGCCATCTGCCGAGAACTAGTTGCCGATCCGGCAATTACCCCTCGCGTGATGGTCTTTCCAAATTTATTTATAAGGAAAGATCATGTCCCAAGCGCATTCCCCATGGATTCATGTCAATGTCGCGTTCGGCGAACATTGTTTCGCCGCCCGTACCTTTGCCGCTGCTACGCCGCGTGCTGGGGTGGCATCATGAAAATCCTTCCCGATCTGATGATCCGGGCGACATTCGCCCTTCTTGCTATCGAATGGGCTCCCCGTTACGGCAACGTCGTCGCGGGCCTCTTCGAGCAGGTTGCAAATGGTCTGAGCCTCGCCCAGGTGGTGATCTGAACCGGGCTCGTGGCGTTGTCGCACCGGCGCAGCAAGGCACGGCACCGGTGTCGGGAAATTCATGCCGTCTATAGCAATGGCATTTGGATATCGACGATATAATCGAAATGCCAGCGCCGGGAAGTGGGCGATACAATGAGTTGCCGAGATCGATGGCGCCTCGCTTGATGGGCCGGTGCTGGGACACCGGCCCCGCCTGCCTTGGCCCCCCGATAACCTATTGGATCAACGACGATATGCCCGAAGTGCTTCATGGCAGTGGAGAAGGCAAGGCCAGTATTCTGGCAGTCGATGACATGCCGGGCATTTTGCAGCTGTTGCAGGTGATGCTGAGTGACGATTACGAGGTTACGGCTGTCAATTCCGGCCTGCTGGCGATCGAGGCGTTTGCGGCCAGAACTTTCGATCTCGTGCTGCTCGATCTGATGATGCCGGAGATCGATGGCTTCGAAACCCTGAGGCGCCTCAAGCAACTGCCTAATTTTGGAACGACGCCAGTGATTTTCCTGACGGCGATGGATGATCTGGACAGCGAACGCTCGGCGCTGGAGTTGGGGGCCGATGAATATATCGTCAAGCCCTTCAAGCCGTCGTTGGTCAGTCTGCGGATTGCCAACCTGTTGCAACGGGTCCAGTTGCAACGCGAGCTTGAGCTTGCCCTGGCGAGTGCTGACAAAGGGCTTTGGGATTGGGATCTGGCGAGCGGGTGTGTCAGGATCGATACCCGCTGGGGCGTATTGCTGAACCTGGGTGGAGACGGGGCGGGCGTCGTAGAAACCGCTTGGGATCGTCTCTGTCATCCCGACAGCCAATCCGCCTTTGACAACGCGAAAAGAGCCTATCTTGGCGGCGAACTCCCCGCTTTCGACGTCGATGTCCGCATGTTGAAGCCCGATCGGACGTGGGTGTGGATCAATCTCTACGGCAAGACGGTGACGGTAGATCCGGCTGGTAACGTCCTCCGGATGCGTGGCACCTACCGCAGCGTCGAACGCCGTAAGCTGGCTGAAATTGCCCTCGAGAAAAGCGAAGAGCGTCTGCGTTTTGTCATGGAGGCGACCGGTGAAGGGATTTGGGACTGGTTCGTCCCGTCCGGCCGGTTTAGCTGCAATGCGTCATGGTGCCGCATCCTCGGTCTGGACGAGCATCTGCTCGAGCATTCGGTCGACTTCGCCAGGTCGCTGATCCATCCTGACGATATCGAGGCGGTCGATCATGCTTTGCAGGCTTCTTTGCGAGAAGATCTCGACTTCGTCAGCGAACTTCGCATGCGCCACGCCGACGGTCACTACATCTGGGTGATGGAAAGAGGGCGTGTCGTCGAGCGGGCGCCCGATGGCCGCGCCGTGCGCATGGTCGGGTCGGTCCGCAATATCACCGAACGCAAGGAGATGGAGGCCGAGTACAAGCGAATGGCGCTTTTCGATCCGCTGACCGGCCTGCCTAACCGGCGTCTGCTGGTTGACCGCCTGGAACAGGCTATCATCCAGAATCGGCGTAACGGGGAGCATGGTGCGCTGATGTTCATCGACCTGGACCACTTCAAGGCACTCAACGATACCCTGGGGCACGATTTCGGCGACATGCTGCTGATCGAGGTCGGTCGCCGTCTGAACTCGTGCGTGCGCGAAATGGACACTGTGGTACGCCTGGGGGGGGACGAGTTCATCGTCATGCTGACCAAGTTGCCCGAAGGCAGGGAATCAGCCCTCAAGGATGCCGAAAGGGTCGGCGACAAGATTCTCCAGGCATTGAATGAAAGCTATCAGCTCGGGGCACACAGTTATCACAGTACGCCGAGCGTCGGCCTGACGCTATTTGACGGGGGCGGTGAAGAAAGCGTTGAGGCCCTGATCAAACGCGCCGATGCGGCGATGTATCAATCCAAGGCTGCGGGACGTAACTGCCTTCGTGTCGCGGCCTGAATTTCTTGGCGGCTGAGTGAGTCGGATTGCCCGGCTGTCGGGCGCGTCGATGTGGCGGATTGTATCCAGGCAGACGGCATCGACGGACAAAATGTGTGGCAACGATGCGAGTGGGGTCTCGGGACTCGCACCGTTGTCACACTGCTCGGCGATCAGCCCAGCAGGCCGCCCACCAGGCCGGTGACCAGACCGGAAACCAGGGTGAGAACGCTGGTCAGCAAACCGCCAACCAGATTCAGGACGTTGGAAACCAGACCCAGGACCGGGGTCAGGATGCCGCCCAGAAGACTGCCCAGGTCCAGCGCGCCACCGGAAACGACATTGATTTCAGCCTTGTTCAGTTCTTGAATTGCCATGATCTATGAACTCCATTATAAGTTATTGAAAATAAATAAAAACACCCGTTTTCGGGCAAGTCCTGCGGTGCGAGAAACTTTCTGCACAGCCTTTTCGTGTCGTTGGCGAAATCAGGAATCGTTCGAGCTTTCGCGTTTGACAACATCATATTAATCAAATTAATCAATATTGCAACATTTTTGCGCCATCGTCATGCGTGTCGCCTGCCCTTGAAGTTAACCGCAATTCAATCAATGGGTTGGCGATGATGGGGTGTTGGAAAAAATTTTGGCATGCAAACCCGTTTTTGCTGATGTCATCAAATGACAATCAGCCTGTATCTTTTGAGGCTTTGCCGATTCTGGTTTGCCTGCTGCAATTCGCCTGGCCCGGCGACGGCAGATATTCCGCATGCGTTCCTGGCTGCAACGGAGGGTGCTAGCCGTGAGCGTCGAGAAAAGAAATAAGGCCACGAGCGGGCAGGCGGCCGACTTTCCCGCGTTCAGGCGCGCGATGCACGGCGATCAGGATAGAGAACGAATTCCGCATTTCCTGGGGGGGCGGCGACCCATGAGCCAGGTTGGCAATTGAAAACGCCGATCAGCGGCCGGGCTGCGCGAGTTTCGTCGTCATGAAGCAATCCCGGTTGTTAGTCGTGCTGTTGCTTCTCATCGGCTGATCCGGGCCGACGCCTGGTTTACCTGATCGCCCACATGCCAAGTTTGCCGATGCTGGCGGCCAGTTTCAGGCGGGCGGCGTGCCAGTTGGAGACGGATTTGATGCGCTGTTGTTCGGCACTGGCCACCGCACTTTGGGCACTCAGCAGTTCGAGAATATTGCCGACGCCGGCCTTGAAACGCCCCTGGGCGACCTGGAAGGACTGGCGGGCGTTGTTGAGCAGAATCTCCGTCGCCTTCATGCTTTCGCCTTCGGTGCGCAGGGACTGGTAGTTTTTCCAGACCTCGAGGCTAACCTGTTGCTCCAGTTTGCTGAGCTCGGCGGCCTTGATGTCGGCCTGGCCCTGGGCGGACTCAACGCGATAGTTGCGGCCGAAACCCTCGAACAGCGGAATGTTCATCTGGATGCCGACGCTATTGCTGCGATTGACGATATTGGTCGGGTCGGCGCCAATCGAGGGCGGCTGGTTCTGTTGGTCGTTGCGGGCGATTTCGGCGTTGAGGATCAGGGTCGGCCTGCCCTCGGCCCGGGTCGCCTCAACCTTGGCGCGGGCGGCCTTGAGTTCGGCCTGGGCGGCCAGTAGCGCCGGGTGGTTCAATTTTGCATCTTCGATCAGTTCGTCGGCGGCTTTGACAAAACTCGTGTCGGGCAGGCCGCCCTGGCGGCGGGGCAGAACAAGGGGTCGATTGGCGCCGAACCCCATGGCGGTGGCCAGCGTTCCTTGTGCATTTTTCAGCTCCCCTTCCGCAGCTACCCGCTCCAGACTGGCCTTGGAGTACGCTACCTGGGCCTGCAGCTGGTCGGTGAGGCCACCGACACCGGACTTGTACTTGGCCTCGGCGGCGTTGAAACTTTCCTCTGCGGCGCGTTCAGCCTCGCGGCTGGCTTCGACTACGGCTTGAGCGGTCTGGGTGTCGAAATAGGCTTGTGCGGCGCCGACGAAAGCGGCCTGCAAGGCCGCATCATGGGTCGCGTTGGCCGCATCGAGGAGGGCCAGCGCCTGATCGAGATTGGCGCTGCGCTGGCCGAAATCGGTCAGCACCTGGCTCATTTTCAGGCTGCCGCTGCGCACGCTGGGCTTATTGTCCGGAAGGGCATTCAATGGGGAATAGAGGCTATCGCTGCCATAGCGGGTGGTGCTTTTCTGCCGGCTAAGCGCCAGCGTGGCGCCGACTGCCGGCAGGTAGGCCGCTCTGGCCACCCCGAGCTGGGCCGCCTGGGTCCGGGCGCCGGCCCAGGCGCCGCGGGTTTGCGGGTTGTGGCAGAGGGCGCGCTCGACGGCTTCCGGCAGTTCCAGCGGGGTGGCGATTTCGCCAAAGGCACACGGGTCGGTTTCCTCGTCACCGGACATCATCGCACCGGTGACCCTGTTCGAGACCTTGTCGTGGGTCAGGAAAGGATCTATGCCGCCGCCCTGGGCGCCTGAAAAGACGCATGCCAGGGCGAGCGGCAAGGCGCGCCGGAGAGAGCGCCAGCCGATCATGCCAGGCAGCCCTCATGGGCCAGTTGCTGCAGGTTGAGGCTGACCGGCGCGCTGTCGTGGGCCACCCGACCACCTTCGAGGGCGATGACGCGATCCGCCGTGGCGATGGTTTCCGGGCGGTGGGCGACGATGACGCGGGTGATGGCCAGGCTCTTGATCGCCGCGTTGACCATGGTTTCGCGCCCGATGTCGAGGTGGCTGGTGGCCTCGTCGAGGAAAAGGATCTTGGGGCGTTTGTAGAGGGCGCGGGCAAGCAGGACGCGTTGTTTCTGGCCACCGGAAAGAGCGGTGCCCATGTCGCCGATCAGCGTGTTGTAGCCCATAGGCGTGGCCATGATTTCGTCGTGGATGGCCGCCATGCGGGCGCATTCCTCGATCCATTCATGGTCGGTATGGGGGTCGAAGAAACAGATGTTGTCGGCAATCGAACCGGCGAACAGCACGTCGTCCTGCATCACGGTGCCGACCATGCTGCGCAGGACTTCGATGCCGACCTGGCTGACACTGACGCCGCCGATCAGCACGTCGCCTTCGTTCGGCTTGCGGATGCCGAGCATGGCGTTGATCAGCGTCGATTTGCCGCAACCCGAAGGGCCGATGATGGCGACCGATTCGCCCGCCTCGATCTTCATATTGACGCCGTCGAGCACCCAAGGCTCCTGGTCGGCATAGCGGTAGCGCAACTGGCTGACTTCGATGCTGGCTTCGAGCGGCGCTTCGTTGCCGTTGGCGGTAAGGTTCTTGGACTGCGTGTCCTCGGCTTCGGCGAGAACGATGTCGGCCAGGCGTTCGCCTTGCAGCTGCAGCATCTTGACCTCGACCAGCTTGTCGATCAGGGCGCTGACGCGGCTGTCGAACTGGTCCTTGTAGGCGGAAAAGGCCATCAGGACGCCGACCGTGAAATTGCCGTCGAGTACCAGCTTGGCGCCCAGCCAGATGATCAGCACGCGTTCCAGGCCGAACAGCACGCCGTTGAGCAGGCGATAGAGGATCTGCAGTTTCTGGCTGCGCAGATCGGCGTTGATCTGGTCGACGAGCAGCGTCAGCCAAGTCGAACGGCGTTCGTCCTGGCGCTGGAAGAGCTTGATGCTGCGCACGCCGCGCACGGTTTCCAGGAAGTGGCTTTGCTGCTTTGCAGCGTAAACGATCTGTTCTTCGGTGGCATTGCGCAAGGGGCGATACCAGGCCCAGCGCCCGAGTCCGTAGAGAACCATGGCGCCGACGGCGATCCAGGCCAGCGTCGGGCTGTAGAGGAACATCATGACCAGCGTGACGATGGTCATGGCGCCATCGAGGATGCCTTCGACGAAAGTGGTGGTCAGCGTCTTCTGGATGATGTCGATGGAACTGAAACGTGAAACCACATCGCCAAGGTGGCGTTTCTCGAAATATTCCACCGGCAGGCGGACCATATGGGTGAAGACATTGGCTCGCCACTGCACGTTGAGGGTGGTGGACATGTGCATGATGACCCACGAGCGCAAGGTGCTGATGCCCTGCTGCATCAGCATCAGCAGGCCGAACCCGACGGCCAGCGTAGTCAGCAGGTCGCGGTCGGCGGAGACGATGACGTTGTCGATGACCCACTGCAGGAAGAAGGGGCTGACCAGGGCGAATACTTCGAGGGCAACGGCGAGCAGCAGGATCTGGCCGAAGGAACGGAAGAGGCCGGTGACATGCCCCATCAGTTCGCGCAGCTTGATGTGCTGCTTGAAGGTGGCTTTCCGGAAGCCGGTGTTCGGCCACAGTTCCAGGGCGACGCCGGTGAATTGCTTGGATACCTCGTCCATGCTCAGCTTGCGCAAACCGTAGGCCGGATCGTGGATGGTCACCGTATTTCCGTTGATTTCCTTGAGCACAACAAAGTGGTTGAAGTTCCAGTGCAGGATGCACGGCATCCTCAGTTGCGGCAGGTCTTCAAGTTCCAGCTTGACCGGGCGCGTGGCCAGGTTCAAGGCATTGGTCATCTGCACCAGGTGGCCGAGAGTGGTGCCCTTGATCGAGACCAGGAAGAGCCGGCGCATGCTCGCCAGATCGGTGCGAAAGCCATGGTAGCCGGAAACCATGGCCAGGCAGGCGAGGCCGCATTCGGTGGCTTCGGTTTGCAGGATCAGCGGCAGTTTTCGCCGCAGACCAAAAGACAAGTGCTCAAGAAAGGACATGGCGACTCAAGTTCTTCAAAGGTGGGTCAGTCGGTGGCTGCCTGCGCCACTGTGTCAAAGCTTGCCGGTCAGGCTGAGCAGCGGTTCCAGCACCCACTCGTAGAGGCGCCGGGTGTCCTGCAGCACGTCGGCGTCGAGCAGCATGCCGGCTTGCAGCGGCTGGCTCTGGCCGTAGGCGTTGATGCTCTGGGAATCGAGTTGAACGTTGATCCGGTAGAGCGGCTCGGCATTCTGACCGTTGCCGTTGCCACCGATATTGCCAAGACCGGAAATTTCATTGCCGGGTAGGGCGGTCTTGGCGACGGTGAGGACTTTGCCGCGGGCATGGCCGAATTTCTGGTAGGGATAAGCCTGGTAGCGGAGCAGGACGGCGTCGCCCGGCCGGATGAAGCCGACTGCCCGGCTGGGGGCGTAGAGTTGCGCCTGCAGTACGGCGCCGTGCGGTACGATGCTGACCAGCGGCTTGCTGCCGTCGACGGCCTGTCCGACTTCGGCGATGACCGCGGTGGCTACGCCGTCTGTCGGTGCGGTAATGACGATGCGGCGCTTGCCTTCGCTTTCGGTGAGTTCCTGGTCGATGGTCGAAATGCCGCGGTCGATCTGGGCCAGTTGGTTCTGATGCTTGAACGATAGGCTGGAGAGTTCCTTCTGGCGCGATGCCTGTTCGCGGTCGACCGCGATGTGTTCGCGCTCCATGCTTTGCAGCCGGGAGCGCTGGTCGAGCAGTTCTTCCTGTTTCTGCTGGGCCTGCTCCCGGGAAATGTAATCCTTGGCCAGTAAACCCTGATAGCGAGCGGCCGTGTCTTCGCTCAGTTTCACCCGGTTGCGCTGGCCTTCGATCAGGTTGTCGAGTTTCTGGAGTTCGGCGGCCAGCCCTTCAATTCTCTTGAGCAGGGCTTCGCGCTCATCCTGTTGCAGGCGCCGGGTTTTGCCCATTTCTTCCTGTAGTGACAGGCGGCGCGATTCGACCTGGTGGCTGATGTTGGCCTGGATCGACCCCAGTGTGCTGCTCTGGCGCTCGCTGGACAGGACATACAGTACCTGGCCGGCGGTAACCGACTGCCCTTCGCTAACCTGCTTTTCCTGTACAACGCCGAGTTGCGGCACGTAAACCTTGACCAGGCCTGTGTCGGGCAAGAGCTGTCCGATGACGGTGCTGCGTTTGGTATAGGTGCCCCAGGTGAAGAATATGATCACGATCAGCGCGCTGACTGCGGCAACGGCGCTCAGTACGCGGTAGCTGAGCGGCCGGATCAGGATGATATTGCCCAGCGTCTTGGTGCGATGGGCGGTAAGAGCGGCGGAACGAAAAAGAGGCTGTTCTGACATGCGTGGTGGACGATACGGTTTTCTGCCGATGATGCGATGGCAACGGTGCGGAGCCGCACCGTTGGTTCGATTGACTGCGGATCTGTCTCAGCCGATCTTTACCTTGATGCCCGACAGCAAGCCGTTGACCAGGCCGCCGACCAAGCCGGTGACCGGAGCCAGCAGGTCAAGCACGCCGCTGGCCAGACCGAGTACCGGGGCGAGAATGCCGCTCAATGTCGAGCTGACGGAAACGCCCAGGGAAATGCCGAAAACGGAAACGCTGAGGCCTCCACCGGAGACCGCATTGATTTCACTCTTGCCAAGTGTTTGAATTGCCATAATTTACCACTCCATTTGAGTCAATGAAAGCCGCCTTCTGGCGGTCGTCGATGCCTTTTTTGGGCATTCTGCAGATGCCGACTGCGCGCTACAAACCGATATCTTTCAGTTCCGTCCGGGGAGCAGACGCAAGCGGAAATCGGTGAGCATTCGTTACCATGAACAATTCATGCAGTCGATCAATGATTGGGCTGGGGTCGATGTTCTTATGGTCATCCAATGACTGGGCAGTGCTGTTTTCGAAACGACCTCCATCCAGTGGAGGTGTTTCTGGCAACGGTGCGGGCGGGGTCTCAGGACTCGCACCGTTGCTGCTGCTCGTTATTACTTGAGCAGGCCACCCAGCAGGCCGCCAACCAGGCCGGTGACGAGGCTGAGGACGCTGGTCAGCAGGCCGCCGACCAGGTTCAGGACGTTGGAAACCAGACCGAGAACCGGGGTCAGGACGCCACCCAGCAGGCCACCCAGATCCAGGGCGCCACCGGACACAACGCTGATTTCAGACTTGTTGAGTTCTTGAATTGCCATGATGTATAAACTCCATGATAGGTCATTTAAATTTCCGCCGACTGGCGGTTGCTATTACCCGTTCCCGGGCAATTCCTTTGGTGTGCTGATGTTTTCATGCACGCCCCGTGTTCTTTGCTGGAGCTGGCAATGATGCCGGCATCCGTTGTTGGTGCGATCATATTAAACAAATTAATCATAATTGCAACACTGTGTGCGACATGTTTCATATTTATTTGTCGTGTTTACGCCACTTGTGTGGCGGTTATTCGATAAACAAATATAATTTCAATGGCTTGTTGCTGCTATGCATTGGTGTGAGCGCGATCGCGATTTTCAGAGAAGTATCGTTTACATCAATTATGTACGCCAATGTCATATTGCGCTTGTCATTTTTCATTCTTCGATGTAGCTTTCGGGCGCCCCGTTTTGTCATGGAGGGGCCTTTCGGGAAGTGCCCAGTTGGGGCTCCGGTGTAAAGAGGCTTGTTGATGAAAATCCGTTTTTGCAGCATTTTCTGGCGCCCCCTCGGGGTGCTTGTCCTGGTCGCTGTCGCGGTCGGCTTGAACCAGGAGGCGAGCTATCGAGCCCAGCGCCAACTTCTGCTGGAGCACCGCCTGGACGATCTCGCCCTTGAATTGACCAGAGCCGGGCAGTGGCTCGATGCGCGCCTGCAGAAGCCGGGCGAACTCGGTGCCGTGACCCTGGAACGGGCGGTCGATGCTGCGGATACGCTGGCCTACGTACTGGTTGACGAGCGGGGGGCCGTTCGTCAGCTGCCCGGCCAACGCTCGGTCAGCGCCGCCGACATCAACGAGCAGGGCGAAGCATTCACCACCTTGCTGAGTCGGGCGCGGGAAAGCGGGCAATTGGTCACCGGCCTGGCCGGGGATCGGGTGGTCGGCCTCTACCCGGTGCAGGCAGGGGCAGCGAAAGGCACGGTGCTGGTCGGTGAAGATCATTTTTCCCAGGCTTTTGTTGACCTGGATCAGACGCGTTTTTCCGGTCTTGCTTATCTTGCAAAGATGCTGATCCTTTCCGCTCTCCTGTTGTTCGTGCTGACTTACCTAATCGCCGGCCGCCGGCTGGCGCGCATCGATCAGGCGCTGCTCCGTTTCAGCGAAGGCGATCCGGACAGTCGTACCGGATTGCTGGGCGGGGATGCCATTGCGCGGCTGGGGCAGCGATTCGACCGTATGGCCGAGCGCATGGCAGCGGAAAGGCGCAATCTGGCGGAGAGCGAAGAGCGTCTGAAATTCGCATTGCGCGGCAGCGATATCGGCATCTGGGACTGGCATCTCGAAAGCGGCCGGACCTACTATTCGCCGCGTTGGAAGAGCTTGCTGGGTTATGGCGAAGATGAACTGATAGCCCATGCCGAGGAATGGTTGAAGCGCGTCCATCCCGACGACCTGCCGGTCGTGATGGATCGGCTGAAGGACCACATGGGCGGGCTGACCGAATTTTTTGACAGCGAGCATCGGCTGCGCTGCAAGGATGGCGGCTATCTGTGGGTGCTCGAACGGGGTGTCGCCATCCGCAACGATCAAGGCGTGGCGGTCCGCATGGTCGGCGCCTTGTCCGATATTTCCGGACGCAAGGATATGGAAGCGGCGCTGCTGCGCAGCAAGGAAGAGTATCGCTCCGTCATCGAAGGGGTTACGCAGATCATCTTCCGCAGCGATGCCCGTGGCCGGCTGATCTTCCTGAATCCGGCGTGGACCGAACTGACCGGGTTCCCGATGAGCGAATGCCTGTCGGCCAATATTGCCGATTACGTGCATGGCGACGATCGGGTGCGCGTCATGGGCCTGTTCCGGGCGACCGCCGAAGGCCACCTGCAGACGCTTGCCTGCGAACTCCGGCTGATCTGCCTGGATGGCCGGTCGCGCTGGTTTTCCCTGCATGCCCGTGCCGGCCTGGATGCCGAAGGCTCGGCCATCGTCGCCGGGGTGCTGAGCGATCTGAATGCACAAAAGGCGACCGAGGCGGCGCTGACCCGCAGCAATCGTGAGCGTAATGCCATTCTTTCCCTGAGTCCCGACGGCTTTGTCTTCATCGATGAGGACGATCAGGTGGCCTACGTCAATCCAGCTTTTCTCGGCATGACACACGTCGCCGCCGACGACGTGGTCGGTCAGAATCTCTCTGTGCTCGGCGAGCGGGTGGCCGCCCTGTGCGATCCGGCGAAGCCGCTGCCCGATTTTGCTGCCATGCAGGACGACAAGGAAACAACGTTATGCCTGGTCAAGCCGGGAAAACTGATTCTCCGCTCGTTGGTTCGCAACATCCCAAATGACATGGGCGGGCTGCACGGGCGGGTCATGTTCTTCCGCGATGTCACGCAGGAGAGCGAGGTCGACCGGATCAAGAGCGAATTCCTGTCCACGGCGGCACATGAGTTGCGCACGCCGATGGCCAGTATTTTCGGTTTCTCGGAATTGCTGCTGGCGCGCGAATTCGACCCCGCCACCCAGCGCGACCTGGTCCAGACCATCCATCGCCAGACCCAGAACCTGATCAACCTGGTCAATGAACTGCTCGATCTGGCGCGGATCGAAGCTCGTGGCGGCAAGAGTTTCAAGATTCTGGAGCAGGACCTGGGGCCGCTATTGCTCAATGCGGTGGCCGCTCAATATGTGCCGGCTGCCACCCATCGCCTCGAACTCGACCTGCCGAAGAACCTGCCGAAAGTCCGGGTGGACGCCGAGAAATTCCAGCAATGCCTGGCCAATGTGTTGAGCAATGCCATCAAGTACTCGCCGCAAGGCGGCGAAATCCGGGTTTCGGCTGTCCGCCGCAAGGCGAAGGACGGCGAGCAGGTAGGCATCGCGGTCAGGGACCAGGGCATCGGCATGACCGCCGAACAAATCAGCCATGTCTTCGACCGCTTTTTCCGCGCCGATGCGTCGGGGGTGATTCCCGGCACGGGGCTTGGCATGTCGCTGGTCAAGGAAATCATGGATATCTTTCATGGCGAGGTGGCGGTTGCCAGTTCGCCGGGCGAGGGGACGGAAGTGATTCTCTGGTTGCCGCTGCTCGATGTGTCAACCGCCGAACCGAATTGAGGAAAGACATGGTCCATAAACGGCAAATCCTGATCGTCGACGATCAGAGCGATTTGAGAAAATTGATCCGGATGACGCTGGAGCCGCTCGGTTGCGACCTCCACGAGGCGGAGAATGGCCTGGCTGCCTTGTCCCTGGTGCGCAGCGTGAAGCCGGAAGTGGTCATTCTCGATGCCATGATGCCTGGTGGCGTCGATGGCTATCAGGTTTGCCAGGCGATCAAGTCCGACCCGCAGACGCGGCGGATCAAGGTCATCATGGTGACGGCGCGCGGCCAGAAGACCGATATCGAGGAAGGTCAGCGCGTCATGGCCGATTGCTACCTGGTCAAGCCTTTCAGTCCGTTGCGGCTGATTGAGGAAGTGGAAAGTGCTTAATGTGGAATAAAGTGATATCTACGTGTTAGCATGTAATTGTATATGGGTATGTCTTCGGGATTGATCGATGTCCCGTCAATATTGTTAAGGAGAGATGTCATGTGGCAGTCCATCAAGAAATTTGTCGCCGATGAAGAAGGCGCTACCGCCGTCGAATATGGGCTGATTGCGGCCTTGATCGCGATAGCCATCATTACACAAGTAACCAATGTGGGTCAGCGGCTGGAAGCGATTTTTAGCAATATCTTTACTAAGCTCGGCGGCACTAGCGCAACGCCCTGATCGGTTGTTTGCTGTCATCGAGCCGACGGTTCGCCCGCCCGGTTCGGTCACTGAACCAGAACAACAGTATTTTCATAAACAAGGCAGCCCGTTCTCGCGCTTGATGGCGTTCCGGATGACGGGGGGAGGCGGGCGGAGTGCTGGGCAAGGGGTGGATTTGAAGCTGATTACCAGCCTGTCTCTCGTCGTCTGGGCGGGGGGTCTGGCCTACGAAGACTGGCGCTGGCGGCGCTTGCCCAATGGCTTGCTGCTCGGCGGCGTGGCCTTTGGCGCGTTGCACTGCTTGGCAGTGGGCGCGACGCCTTTCGGCGCCGCGCCGGCCGAAGCCGGTCTCGCGGCGCTGCTCGGATTGCTCGCTTTTCTGCCTTTCTATGCGCTGGGCTGGATGGGCGCCGGCGACGTCAAGCTGCTGGCGGTGATCGGCTGCCTGGGCGGTCTGCAGATCCTGCTCGTGGTGGTTCTGCTTGGTTCGTTGCTGGCTGGTTTCCTGGCCCTGTTGATCCTCCTGCCGCCCTGCCAGTCCTTGATGTCCGACGCCTCACTGGCGCCCCGCCTGCGCGCTCGCCTGCCTTTCGGTGCCGGGCTGGCGATGGTGGTCGTCGCCCTCGCCACGGGGGCGCTGAGCGCGGACTTCCTGCCCCTCTCCTGGTCGAGCTTCAGCCATGTCTGAAGCGCGCCGAGGACAGCGAGGCAAGGAGCGGGGGAGCGCGGTGATCGAGTTCGCCGGGGTCTTCCTGATGTTCTTTCTGGTGATGTACGGCATCGTCGCTTACGGCATCATTTTCGCCATCCGGCATTCCCTGACACAGGCGGTGAATGAAGGTGCCCGGGCGGCGGTGGCCGATGTCGGCGGCCTCGATGTGCGCAAGAAGCTGGCCGAGGACACCGCCGCGACGGCCATTGCCTGGTTGGGCACGCGGGCGCCAGTGCCGGTGGTGACTTCGGCGCCCTGTGCGGCAACGCCTTTTCTCTGCCTCAAGGTGACGCTGGCCTACGACTATGCGGTCAACCCCATTATCCCGGCTTTGCCGGTGCTACCGCTTCCCGCCAGTATCACGGCCGAGGCAACGGTGGAACTGGATGCGGTCAATTTTTTCTGAGTGCCGGAATACCGTTTAGAGGAATAGCCAAAGTGGGCAAGATACAAAGAATAGTCGGCGGCATATTGGTCCTGTTTGCCCTTGGCCTGGCCGCTTACGCCTGGAACTTGAGCAACCGGATGGCGGCCGAACAGCGCCAGGCGCAATTGCAGTTACAGCCGGTGGTCGTCGCCGCCGTGCGCATTCCGGCCGGGACGGCGATCACGCCGGAAATGTTGCGCCTGTCGGGTTTTCCGCAGCGTCCCGAAGGCAGTTATGCCGACATCAAGGCAGTGGCCGGCAAGCTGACCGCCTCCGATATCGCGGCTGGCGAGCCGCTGCTCAAGGAGCGGGTCGAAGGCAATGCCCGCGCCTTGTTGCAGCATCTCGAAAGCGGCGAGCGGGCGATGGCGATCAAGGTCGACGAAGTGATCGCCGTCGGCAACCGCCTCAGCCCGGGCGACCTAGTCGACGCTTTCGTCACCCTGAAGCGCAACAATGACGAAATCCAGGATACCCAGTCCCGCCTGGTGTTGGCCAAATTGCGCGTGCTGGCTTTTGGCAGCAAGGATACCGTGGTCGCCAAGGAAGCCGCCTCCAGTCCCCGCTCGGCGGTGGAAAGCACCAAAACTGCCGTCCTCGCCGTCAAGCTGACGGACGTCGACAAGCTGATGCTGGCCGCCGAAAGCGGCCGTTTGCTGCTCGCCCTGCGCCCGCCGGAAGGCGCCGACGCCAGTGTGCCGACGACACCGGGTAATGCCGATGCCGCCGGAAAAGTGGCGGAAAATGCCGCCGATCCGGCCAAGGCCCTGCCGGCCGCACTGACTTTGCGCGAATTGGTCGGCGCCTCGAAAAGCGGCGAGCGAAGCAGCCGCCCGGTCACCGTCGGCGGCCGGGCCGAGCCGGCCCCCCGGCGCTCGGTCAGCGTCCTGCATGGCCTGAAGGAAAAATCCGTGTATCTCGATACGAAACAAGCCGAGGCGCGGCCATGAAATATCCGGACAGCAAAAAGATGACCATCATCAGAACAACGAAATGCCGCGCCCGGCAGGCGGCGAACGCCCTTGGCCGGCTGGCCGCGGCAACGGCGCTGGCCAGCGGCCTGCTGCTTGGTACAGACGCCCTGCTCGCCACCGAGGAAAGCCCGGTCATCACCGTGCCGTCCGGCGGTCAGCATTTGATGAAATTGCCGAAGCCGGTGCACCGGGTGGCGGTCGGCAATGGCGAAGTCGCCGAAGCCAAGGTGCTGAATTCCCGGGAATTGCTGCTGCAGGGCAACCGACCGGGCGAAACCTCGCTGCTCGTCTGGCTCAAGGGCGGGGCGGCGGCGACGAGCTACCGGCTGCAGGTCAACAAGGCGGCGGGCGTGCCGGCCGGCGCCGGGGCCAGCGATATCAACCTGCGCGCTTCCGGCGACCTGACCATCCTCGGCGGCACGCCGCAGGACATGGCGCAGCATGACGCCGCCCGCCAGGTGGCGCAGCATGCCGGCGGCGACGGCAAAGGCGCGGTGCTCGACACGACGGCGCTGCCCTACGGCGGCGAAGTGCAGATCGATGTCAGGGTCGTTGAATTCAGCCGCAAGATATTGAAGAAGGCCGGGCTCAGCCTGCTTTCCAACAAGTCGGGCTTTACTTTCGGTACCTTCGGGCCGGGTGAGCTGACCAAGGTGCAAATTAACAGTAGCGGCATATCCACTGAGGCCACCTTGCCGATCAGCCAGGCCCTCAACCTGGTCATCGGCTCGGCTTCCAAGAATATCGTGGGAATCCTCAGCGTCCTCGAAGGCAACGGTTTTGCCCGTACCCTGGCCCAGCCGACGCTGGTGGCGCAAAGCGGCCGGACGGCTAATTTCCTGGCCGGCGGCGAATTCCCGGTGCCGGTGCCGCAGGCCCTGGGGCAGACCACCATCCAGTACAAGCCGTTCGGCATTCGCCTCGAAGTGTCGCCGACCGTGCTCGCCGCCAACCGCATCGCCCTCACCGTCGAGCCGGAAGTCAGCGACCTGAACTTCGAGAACGCCATCACCATCAATGGCGTGGCCGTGCCCAGCCTGACGACGCGGCGGGCCGGCACCAGCATCGAACTGGGGAATGGCGAAAGCTTCGTGATCGGCGGCCTGGTCAGCCAGAGCGTGATGAAGAACATCAACAAGATACCGGGCCTGGGCGACATTCCGGTACTCGGCGCCTTCTTCAAGAGCGTCAGCCTGTCGCGTGAAGACAAGGAACTGCTCTTCATCGTCACGCCGCGGCTGGTCCAGCCGCTGGCCGTGGGCACCGATCTCGGGCCGCTGCCGGGTGAGGACAAGGCGAATTACAGCCCCAGTCTGTGGAACACCCTGTTGCTGTCCGACGATGATGAAAATGCGCGTTACACCGGTTTTTCGAAATAAGCAGGCACAGGATTGATCATGGAACATCGTTTCATCGTTGTCACCGAACAGGAAGCCAACTTTGCCCAGCTTAACGAAGCGCTGCAAAGCATCGGTGTCTGCGTCTGGCTGCACTGGAATACCGACGTGCTGTCCCAGCTGGTCGGCTCGCTGGGCGCCAATATCGTCTTCGTCGAATTTTCCGAAGAGAACTCGCAGAAGGCCGCCGCCCTGACGTCCGGGCTGCTGTCGGTCTATCCGCGGTTGTGGGTGGTCGGCTTTTCGCCGCGGGCCGACAACGCGCTGATCATCGAAGCCATGCGGGCCGGTGCCCGCGATTTCGTCGAACTGCAGGCGCCGCGCGAAGGCATCCGGCGTTCGGTGCAGCATGTTCTCGAACAGTCGCCGAGCCTGCCGGCCAAATCGACCGGCGACATGATCACCCTGCTCGGCGCCCGGCCCGGTGTCGGAACGACGACCGCCGCCGTGCATCTGGCGCTGCTGCTCAAGCAGGAGGTGATGCCCGACGAGCCGGTATTGCTGCTCGATTTCGGCTATCCCTCGGGCGATGCCGCGCTCTATCTGGATACCAAGGTCGGCTTCAATTTCTGCGATGCGGTGCGCAGCCTGCGCCGCTTCGACCACGCGCTGCTGAACACGGCTTTCGCCCACCACAAGAGCGGCCTGGCCATCCTTTCCCTGCCCCACAACCTGGCGGAGTTGCGCGACATTTCGCCGGCCGACGCGATGACCCTGCTCAGCCTGTTCAAGTCCTATTTCAAGGTGGTAATCGTCGATCTCGGCGGCTTTGCCGGCATGGACCTGCTGATGTATGCCTTGGGGATTTCCGACCGCATCCTGATGGTCTCGGAACAGACGCTGCCTTCGGTATTTTCGGCGCGCCAATTGCTGCACAACCTGCGCGAGCGCGAGTTCGAGACCGAGCGTATCGGCCTGCTGACCGGCAAGTACGATGCCCGTATCGATATGGCGCCGCTGCAGATCGCCCAGAACCTGCAGATTCCCTGGGTCGATAACCTGCCGCAACGCACCGACAAGCTGATCGCCTGCGCCAACCAGGGCAAATCCCTGCCGGAAGTGGCGCCGAAAGATCCCTACCTCGAGGTCTTGCGCGGCCTGGTCGCCAGTTATCGCGGCGGAGCTTCCGTCGGGCAGCCGGCGGCGCTGGCGAGCGAAGGCTCCTTCCTTGGCCGCTGGCTGGCCCCGCTGTTGAAATAAGGAAGCCGGCCATGGATTTCGATTTCGCCTTGGGTACCGATCCGCACAGTGAATTCCACCAGTCCGACGAATTCCAGGACATCAAGGGGGTCATGCACGAGAGCCTGGTCGAGCGCATCGAGGATCTCGGGGCCGATTTCGTCAACTGGCCGCTCAATGTCGTGCAGCGTTTCGTGGCCCAGGAAGTCGAGGAATTCACCGCCAGCCATCGGGTACCGCTGAACGCCACCGACATCCAGATGATCGTCAAGGACCTGACCGACGAACTGACCGGCCTTGGCCCCTTGCAGGAACTGATGAATGACGAATCGGTGGCCGATATCCTGATCAACGGCTACAAGGAAGTCTTCATTGAAAGAAACGGCCTGCTGCAAAAGAGCAAGGTCCGCTTCATCGACAACAAGCACCTGATGCGTATCGTCCAGCGCATGATTGCGCCGCTCGGGCGTCGAGTCGACGAGGGCAGCCCGATGGTTGATGCCCGGCTGCCCAATGGCGGCCGGCTCAATGTCATCATTCCGCCGGTATCGCTGAAAGGGCCGGTGGTCTCCATCCGCAAGTTCCGCAGCCATCCGCTGCAGGCTTCGGATCTGCTGGCCTACGGCACGCTGAACCAGGAAATGCTCGATTTCCTCGGCCATGCCGCGGAAATGAAATGCAACATCCTGATCAGCGGTGGCACCGGCTCCGGCAAGACCTCTTTCCTCAACATGTTGGCCCAGTTCATTCCCGACGGCGAACGGATCATCACCATCGAGGATGCGGCCGAACTGCAGCTGTTGCATGAACATGTGGTGACCCTGGAGTCGCGTCCGGGCGGTCTCGAAAACGTCGCCGAAGTGACGGCTCGCGACCTGGTGCGCAACAGCTTGCGCATGCGGCCCGACCGCATCATCGTTGGCGAAGTGCGTGGTGCCGAGGCGGTGGAAATGCTGCAGGCGATGAATACCGGCCATGACGGCTCGATGTCCACCATCCATACCAATTCGCCGCGTGAATGTCTGCACCGACTGGAAATGCTGCTCCATTTCGGCGGCTGGCAGGGCGGCGAATTCAACCTGCGCCGGCAGATCGTCGGTGCCATTGACCTGATCGTCCAGTTGGCCCGTTTGCCCAACGGCACGCGCCGGGTGGTCTCGATCTGCGAACTGACCGGCGTCCAGGACGAGGTGGTGTCGATGCAGGAACTCTTCCGTTACGAGCCGGCAGTCCAGAATGGCCGCGAAGGTTTCGTCAATACCGGTTGCCAGCCGAAGACCGCCAAACTGAAGCGGTATGCCAAGACGCCGGTCTTTGCCCTCGGGGGCGGCCGTGATTGAGTTCCAGCTGCTGCTCGGCCTGGCGGTATTGAGCCTGCTGGCGGCGGGGATCGTGCTGCTCCATGGTGGCAGCGAAGAACGGCAGGCGCTGGGCCTGCAGCGCCTCAATTCGACGCTGGCCCGGCTCGACGCGCCCGGCGAGTTCGTTCCTCAGGCCGCTGCCGTTGCCTGGGTGCCGCCCATTGTCGATAGTTATCTGCAGCGGGCCGGTCTGACGGCAGAAATGAAAACTTACGCCTGGCTGGCCGTACCGGCCCTGGTCGTCTTCGCCCTCGCTTTCCTGCTGTTTGGCCTGCTACCCGGCTTGGTCGGACTTTTCGTGGTCTATCCCGGCCTGCTCGGCTTGTTCATCAACTGGCGCATCGAACGTTTCGCCGGCCAGGTGGTGGCCCTGCTGCCTGGTTTCCTCGATGCCATTTCCCGTATCCTGACCGTCGGCTGCAGTCTGGAACTGGCTTTCCGCAATGCCAGCGAAGAAACCCAGGAGCCGCTGCGCGGCATCGTGCTGCTCATCCTGTTGCGGACCCGTGCCGGCGTGGCGCTGGAAGACGCGATGAGCCAGGTCGCCGAGATGTACCGCATCCGCGAACTGAGCTTCATCGCTTCGGTGTTCTACCTCGGCGTGCGTTACGGCGGCAATGCCCAGGTCGTTCTCGAGCGGATCTGCGTGACCATGCGCGAACGCCAGCGCGGCAGTAAGGAATTGCATGCGATGACCGCCGAAACCCGGGCCAGCGCCTGGATTCTCAGTGCCCTGCCGGTCGTGGTCGGTTTGCTGACCCTGGCGTCGAACCCGGGTTATCTGCTCAACATGTGGCACGACGACACCGGGCGGCAGTTGCTGCAGGCAGCCGCGGCCTTGCAGGTGGCTGGCATGTGGTTGCTGTTCCGCATGGCCAAGATGAAATGAGGAGCCCCCGGTGACGCTGATTCCCTGGCTCGTCGCTTTCAGCGTGGCGCTCGCGGCATTCGGGCTGAGCTGGCTGGTCTATGGCTATTTCGTCAAGGCCCAGCGCCAGATGCAGCGGCAACGTCAGTTCAACCGCCTGGACAAGATGCTCGGGGCGGGTAGTGGATCGCTCGATCTCGAGCGCCCGGCGGACGAACTGCCACTCGTCGAGCGCCTGGCGTTGTTCGTCTCGGGGCGCCTGGCGCAGGGCGACGTTGCACCGCTCGAACGGGATTCCGATGACCGCCTGCTGCTGATTCGCGCCGGCTTTCGCAGCATGCGGGCGATGGTCCTGTTTCAGGGCCTGCGTTTCGCCCTGCCTGTCGCCGGCGGCGTGCTTTATTCCGGATATGCCTTGCTGGCGGGCAATCCGGACGCCTGGCTGAAGATGATCGAGGTCGGCATTGCCCTCTACCTGGCACCGAAGTTCATTCTGTCTTACCTGGCACGGCGCCGCTGCCAGGACCTGGTCGACGAGTTGCCGGTTTTTGTCGACTTCCTGCGCATGATGCACAGCGTCGGCATCAGCTTCGAACAGGCCATCCTGCTTTTTTCCGAAGATCGCCGTCTCGGCCTGCCGCTACTTTCCGCCGAGTTCGACGCGGTCAACCTGGCCATCCGCAGCGGTCGTTCGCGCAGCGATGCGCTGCAGCAAATGGCCAGGCAGATCGACAAGGTCGAACTCAGCGAACTGGTTTCCCTGATTTGTCAGACCGAGCGCTACGGCGCCGGCGTGCAGGAACCGCTGCGTCTGTTCTCGCAGCGCCTGACGGAAAAGAGACGTTTTGAGATGCAGGAATTCGTCGGCAAGATGGCGACAAAAATGGTTGTCGTCATGGTGATGTTCCTGCTGCCCGCCCTGATCATCGTTACCGCCGGTCCAGGCTTCCTGGCCCTGCTCAAGGCCCTGGGGAACATGACATGATGACATCCTTGCGTTGTGGTTTGCCGCGCCTTTGCCTGCTGCTCTGCCTGCTCGGCGCCCATGGTCTGGGCCGGGCGGAAAGCCCGCTTGGCGCATCGGCGCTGAGCGGCGAGGAAGCCGGGCAGCGGCAACAGGATGCGGAAAACGATCCGGAACTGTATTTGCAGCTGATCGCCGGGATGCAGGAAAAAAACCTGTATTTCGCAGCTCTCGCCCATCTAGATGCCTTCGACCGGCGCTGGCCGGGAAATTCCCGGGCCGCCTTGCTGCGCGCCGATGCGCTGCGCGAAACGGCCTACCTCGAACGGGCCAAGGCGATCTACCGCAGCCTGCTGCAAGGCGAGCAGTCGGCCGGCGCTTTCCACGGTTTGGGCATTATCGCCGGCCGCCAGGGCGATCGCCCGGCGGCGCTGGAAGCCATGGGCAAGGCCAATCAGCTGGCGCCGACCAATGTCGCCATCCTCAATGACCTGGGCTATCTGCAACTGCTCGATGGCCAGCTTGACGAGGCGCGGCTGAGCCTGCACAAGGCGGCCGAACTCGATCAGCGCAATGCCCGGGTGGGCGGCAACCTGGCGCTCCTCTATTTACTCGACAAGAAACCGGAGCGTGCGGCCGGCATCATGAAGTGGTACCAGTTGCCGGAGAGCAGCCGGCAGGAAATCTATCGCCGGGCAGGGGAGGCGGGGGGCGGGGTGGCCGACGCTGCGCATAAAACTGCGGAATTCGATGCGGCCGGGGAAAAAATTGATAAGGTAGAGGCTGTTCCCCCGCAGCCGCGGAAATGAACGCGAAGCACCGGGCGCCATGGCGCCGGGTATGGCCAAGAATCAGCTATGTGGTGTCCTGACAGATCATGAGAAAACAGAGAAATATAGAAAAGCCCGAAGGCCTCGAAGTGTATTGCACGACGCGTGAAGCGGCCGACATGCTCAGCGTTTCGCTGCGTACGGTCCAGTTGTGGGTCGAAAGCGGCAACCTGAAGGCCTGGAAGACCGATGGCGGTCACCGGCGCCTGGCGTTGAGCTCGGTGCAAGAACTGATCCGCGAGCGGATGAGCAAGGGAAATCCGGTGGCGCCGGTCATCGCGCCGGAAGCGGCACCGGGCGAATTCAGCATCCTGGTGCTGGAAGACGACGAGGACATGCTCAAGCTCTACCGCCTGAACATGGCCGCCTGGCAGATGCCGATCCAGGTTTCCTTCGTCAGCAGCGTTTTCGAGGCGCTGGTGGTGATCGGCCGCAAGGCGCCGGACCTGGTGATTACCGACCTGCGGATGTCGGGAATCGACGGTTTCGAGATCATCAAGGTGTTGCGCAACGACCCGGTGCTGAGCAGCCTGAGCATCGCCGTCATTACCGGCATGGAACCGGACGAAATCGCGGCGCGCGGTGGCTTGCCGCCCGAAATTACGGTGTTTACCAAGCCGGTCTCCTTCGATCAGTTGCAAGGCTATATCAAGGCCTGCCTGGCTTACCGTCCGCGGATCAGGCCAGCCGACAGCGAGCTCGGCGCCGCGCCCGCTCGGCGTCTCCGGTAGGCATAACGCGAGGCAAGACGATGAATCGTAAACTCAAGCCCGGGCTCGGTCCGGTCATCCTGGTTCTGGCGGTGTATGCGGCTGGCGCCCTGGCCGACGAGCCGGCGGCAACGCCGGCCCGTCCGGCAAACTCGGCTGAAGTCGGTGCCAGTACGACGGCCCTGCTGGAACTCCAGCGTTCCGGCCTCGCCGCCGGCAAGCTGCAGCCGATCAGCGGCGAAGTGGCGAGCCGCTCCTACCAGCGCTATCTGGAGAGTTTCTCGCAGCCTATTCCCAACATCAGGGACAACGGCGCGGCGGCGGCCTCGCCCGCCGTGGGCGCCAGCAGCGGCAGTACCGCCAGCCCGCGTTAAGGTTGGTGCGATGGCCATCGATTGCTTCCCGTCCACGACCAGCTGCCGGCCATCGGCCGGGCACCGGCAACGGGGAGTGATCAGCATCCTGGCAGCGGCCGGCCTGAGCTTGCTGGTTGGTGCGGCACTGCTCGGCATCGACCTCGGCAACCAGTTCTATACCCGGCGCCAGTTGCAGACGGTGGCCGATACGGCGGCCCTGTCGGCGGTCAATGATATTCCGCAGGCGGCGACCATCGCCAGCAGCACCGCGGGACTCAACGGTTTCGCGGTGCCCGGCGAGCATGCCAATACGTTGAACGTCGTTCCCGGCAAGTACGATTTCCTGACCAAGACTTTCACGGCCAATGCGCCGGTCGATGACCAGAATGCCATCCAGGTCACGGTGACCACCAACGAGCCCTATTTCTTCATGCTCGGCAATCGCCAGGTGACAGCGACGGCGACGGCGACGCGCAACGATATTGCCGGCCTGTCGATCGGCACCACGCTGCTCAGCATCGACACCGAGAAATCGGCGCTGCTCAATGCCGTCCTCGGCCAGATGCTGCATACCACGCTGAAACTCGATGTGATGTCCTACCAGGGCTTGGCCGGGGCCAGCGTCAGCCTGCTCGACCTGGTCCAGGCGGATGCCTCGATCGGTACGGTGGAGAAGCTGCTCGGCCTGAACCTGAAAGTCTCGGACCTGCTCGACCTGACGGCCACCGCCCTTAGTCAGAAAGATGTGCTGGCAGTCAACACCAAGGCGATCGAAGCCGTCAAGGAAATGGCGGCCAGTACCGGCGGCGATCTCGGGCTGAAATTGAGCGATCTGGTCAATCTCGATCTCGCTTCGGGCAATGCCGCCGCCGACGCCCAGATCAACCTGTTGCAGCTGCTGACCCTGTCGGCCCAGGTCGCCAACGGCAAGAATTTCGTCAATATTCCGGTCCTCGGTCTCGACCTCGGCGGATTGGCCAAGCTCAACATTGCGCTGACCATGATCGAGGCGCCCAGCATCGCCATCGGGCCAGCCGGCCAGGACAGTGATGGCCACTGGCGGACCCAGGTGCATACCGCCCAGACCCGGCTCAAGCTGGACCTCGACGTGCTGTCGGCGCTCAGTCTCGGAAACGGCAGCAGCGGTCTGGTGCATTTGCCTCTGTATCTGGAACTGGCCGCCGGGGACGCGCAGCTGAAAAGCATCACCTGTCGCTATCCACGCAATGACAGCGATGTCGTCGTGGACGTTCAGTCGAGCGCGGTGCGTGCCTATGTCGGCGATGTCAATCCGGATGCAATGACCAACCGGACGGTAGCGGCGACGGTGAAACCGGCGACCATCGTCGATGTTCTGGGCCTGGTGACGATCGTTGCCGATGCCGAAATCAATGTGCCGGGTGGTAACGCGGAACTGGTATTCAATGGCCCCTTCGATGCCACGAATACCCAGCGGGTCAGCGGGCTATCGACCGCTGGTCTGTTCAGTGCGCTGGCCAACACGCTGAATCTGGATGTCAACATCCTCGGCCTCGACCTCGGCCTGGGCGCATTGCTCAAGCCGGTGCTGACCGCCTTGCTGCAACCCATCTTCGCCCTGCTCGACAGCCTGCTTGCCCCGGTGCTGGCGCTGCTCGGCATCGAAATCGGCATTGCCGACGTGACCGTTTTCAGCCTGACTTGCGGCGCGCCGCAACTGGTGCGCTGAGCCATGGTCGTTCTTACCATGCCTGCCAAGGAGAGCAACATTGTTGACAAATGATGTGCCTGGATCATGAATAAACGCAATATTAGGGATTGCCTGGAACGGGTTGCCGTCGTTTCCAGGGGCTGGGCCGACGATCCGGAACTTTCCGCTTCGCTGCGCCACATGTCGCTGCACGTGCACCAGCTGGCTTCGGAAGTTGGCCGCCGGAAAGAGATTTGTTCGACCTCGATCCGCAATGTCCAGGCGCGATTCTGCCTGATGTGTCGCCGCCTCAAGGCCGGTAGCGGCGAATGCCGGGGGGCGATGGAGCATTGCCATGTCTTGCAGGGCGCCAACGCAGCCGTCCGCTGCGCCAGGGTGATCAATCTTGGTCTGCTGGAAACCGCGCCCAAGACGGTTCCGGAGCTTGCCGAGGCCAGCCTGCCCTAAATTGCCGGCCCACCGCCCGGGCCGTGCCTTGTTTCAGAGATCGAGAAAGCGACCGACTTCCTCGGCCCGGGCCATGGTGTCGGCGTAACCGAGGTCGATCAGCGCTTCGGTATACGGCTTCTCGAACAGCAGGTAACTGGTCAGGGCGCCGCCCCGCCGGTTGGTGGCGCCCAGGCCGGTGAGCAGCGTCTTGACCGGCCAGGGCAGGGCGCCGACATGTTCGGCGGCGATCTTGTCGAGCCGCTGGGACGGCGAAATGACCAAAGTGTCGATCGGGCGCAGCGCGATGTCGGGATGGGCGCCGACCTCCTGTGGCATGGCGGCCAGCATCCGGTTGAGGCCCTGCATACGTTCGATGTCGACGGCCAGGCCGTCGAGAAAGATGCTCGACAAGGTATGGCCGGCAATTTGTGCCAGCGAAGGGTAGGCGTCGCTCGGCTCGCGAGCCTGGTACTCGCTGGCCCGCCCGGCGCCGATCACCAGCACGCGTTCGGCCCCGAGATGAATGGCGGGGGAAATGGGCGCCAGCTGGCGCATCGAGCCGTCGCCGAAATATTCGCGATGGATGCGCATGGCCGGGAAAATGAACGGGATGGCGCTCGAGGCGAGCAGATGCTCGACGCCGATTTCGGCACGAATGCCCATGCGTTGCACGCGGTTCCACGGAGCGGCGGCGGGGTGGGCCTGGAAGAAGCTGATGCTCTGGCCGGTTTCGTAGCCGGAGGCCGAAATGCTGAGAGCGTGCAGGGCGCCGTTGCTAATGGCGCGTTCGATGCCTTTGAAGTCGAGATGCCGGGTCAGCAGCCGGTGCAGCGGCGTATTGTCGAGCAAGGAACGTGGCGGGTCGCCGATCAACCAGCCAAAAGCCAGTGCCGACAGCCAGCGGGCGCCGGAAGCGCCGATCCCGATGGCGTCGGCCCGGTAAATGTCGCCGGCCCGCATGTTGCGCCAGATGCCAGCGAGAATGGCCGTCGCCTTGCCGAAATTGTCGGCCAGGCAAGCAATCCCGGCCGCATTGATGGCGCCGGCCGAGGTGCCGCACAGGATGGGAAAGGGATTGCGCCGGCGGTGCCGGGAAAGCTTGGCAATGGCGAGCAGGACGCCGACCTGGTAGGCGGCCCGGGCGCCGCCGCCGGTCAGGATCAGGGCGGTGCGTGTCGTCACCGGTGGGCCGCCGCCCCCAGAATGGTCACCGAAGCAAAACGGCTGCTCGTCAAACTGGCATGCATCGGCATGGCGCTGAATCTCTCCCCGGGTTCAAGGCGTTATTTCCTTGTGGCGGACAGTATAGGAGAGACGGCTGGCCGGCTCAATCGAGCCGCGAACGAACCGCGTCGGCCCAGCAGTTGGGCGTTTCGTACAGGCGGACCTGTTCGAGGCGCAGGTGATTGCCGTAGCTGTCGCGGTATACCGTATCCAGGCGTTCGAAAGCGATGTGAGCCAGGTTTTCGGCGGTCGGCACGCGGTCGAGGACGACCGTCTTGTGGCCGGGCAGCGTGCCCAGGAAATCGACGATGGCGGTATCGCCGGCGAAAGCCAGGAAAGCGTGATCCCACTGGTCGACCAGGTGTTGCTTTGCGAGATCCTTGACCTGCGAGAAGTCCATCACCATGCCGTTCGCCGCGTCGCCGGCCTTGTCGATGATGCCGCCGGAAAGGGTGATTTCGATCACGTAGCGATGGCCGTGCAGATGCCGGCACTGGCTCTTGTGGTCGGGGATGCGATGCCCGGCATCGAATTCGAGGCGGCGGGTGATAAACATGGCTGATTTGCTCGGCAAGACGGTCGCGGATTATACAATGCGGCATGCTCACCACAGTCGATCATCGCCGGGACAGCGCCGGCCTGCTTTATGTGTATCCGGTCGTGTCGCGCCGCGCCGGCGGCGTTTCGGTCGGCATCAACCTGAATACCAACAATGCCTGCAACTGGGCTTGCCTGTATTGCCAGGTCGATCAGCTGACGCGCGGCGGCCCGCCGCCGGTCGATCTGGATCGCCTGGAACGGGAGCTGGGCGATTTTCTCGATGACCTGCTGCACGGTGATTTCATGTCGCGCCACGTGCCGCTGGAAGCCCGTCACCTGATGGACATCGCTTTTTCCGGCAACGGCGAACCGACCAGCGCCCCGGAATTCGCCGCGGCGGTCGACCGGGTCGGCGCGGTGATGGCGCGTTTCGAGCTGGCCGGCAAGGTACCGCTGCGCCTGATCACCAACGGCAGTTTCCTGCACCGGCCGGACGTGCAGGCCGGGATCCGCCAACTCGGCGAACTGGGCGGCGAAGTCTGGTTCAAGGTGGATCGGGCCGACGCCGCGGATATCGCGGCCATCAACGGCGTGCCGCTGAGCGCCGAAAAAATCGCCCGCAATCTGCAAACCTGCGCCGGACTGGCACCGACCTGGGTGCAGACCTGCTGGTTCGCGCTCGATGGCGAGGCGCCTTCCGCCGAAGCGCGGGACGCCTACTGCGCCTTGCTGCAGCCGCTGGCCGGAAGGCTGGCCGGCGTCCATCTCTATGGCCTGGCCCGGCCCTCGCTGCAACCGGCGGCGCCGCGCCTGGGGCGTCTGGCGCCGGAAGCGCTGGATACCTTCGCGGTGGAAATCCATGAAAAAACGGGCATCCGGGTAATGGTTTCCCCGTAATGCCCGTTGCGGCGGTCACTGACTGCCATCAGCCGAAAATCAGGCTGCCTTCTTGCCGCGGCTGCGGGCCGATTTCTTCAGGGACTTGAACAGTTCCGGTTCATGGGCCTTCAGATACTCGACAACTTCCCAGTCGTCGCGCTTGATCGTCTTGATGTCGATCTGTTCGACGTGCACCAGGCGCAGCAGTTCGCGAACCGGCTTCGGCATGTTGCGGCCACTCTCGTAGCGGGATCCGCCACTTTGCGTGACGCCCAGCGTGGACCAGAATTGTTGTTGGTTGAGGCCAAGCTTTCGACGGATCTCACGAGCGTCGATTTTTTCGATGGTTTTGACAGAAGTCATTTCCACTCTCCATACGCTAGTGTAATAGACTTACCCAAGCATCCTAGCGATGTATGACTTAGGTAATATAACCAAGTGTATAGATGCAAATGGGGTATGGCAAGTGCCTGCGCGATTTTTTTGTTAAGATTTTGTGACGAAAAAAACCGGTAGTTCAAGGGCTTGGTATAAGCAATCCATGATCCGGTGGGGCTTTCGCCGAATGGCCTTCCCCAAACCCGGTGGATGCTCTAAGATCGGTCCGGTCCATCGATAATTTTGCCGGGAGGCTGCAATGCAGGTGCGGGAGATCATGCGGGTCAAGGGGGCGGCGCTGTATACAACGACGCCGCAACAATCTTTGGCCGCCGCCATCGGCGCCATGGCCGATTTCGACGTCGGTTCGCTGGTCGTCATGGAAAACGGTGCCATGGCCGGCATGCTGACTTTCCGCGAAGTGCTGGTCGCCCTCAAGCAACGGGCGGCGCAGGCCGATAGTCTGACGGTGGGCGACGTCATGGTCAGGAACCCGGTCACCGTCTTCCCGGACATGGAAGCCAATGACCTGCGGCGCCTGATGATCGAAAAGCACTCGCGTTACCTGCCGGTGATGGATGGCGATACGCTGATGGGCGTGATTTCCTTCCTCGATGTGGCGAAAGCCGTCCTCGAAGAGCAGAGCTTCGAGAACAAGATGCTGAAGAGCTACATCAAGAACTGGCCGGACGAGGCGCAAACCTGACCTTGCGGACACCGGCAAAGGCGGCTGCGGCCGCCTTTTTCACGTCCGCCTAACGGCTGTCCCAGCCGTGACGCTTGCTGCGCTGCCAGCGGCTGGATGGTTGCGGACCGGATTTCGCTAGCGGCGCCGGTGGGGATGGCCTTGTTGCGGGCTGCGTCGAAGTCCTGGTCGCAACGGCAGGTGGGGGAGGGGGCTTTTTGCTGGACATGGTAGACTCCTGATTCCATTCTAGTCCGCAGCGTTCTCCATGTCCGGCAATACTTTTGGCACCCTGTTTACCGTTACCTCCTTTGGCGAATCGCACGGCCCGGCCATCGGCTGCGTCGTCGATGGCTGCCCGCCGGGCCTGGCGCTCTGCGCCGCCGATATCCAGGCAGAACTGGATCGCCGCAAACCGGGCACTTCGCGTCATGTGACGCAGCGCCGCGAACCGGATAGCGTCGAGATTCTCTCCGGCGTCTTCGAAGGCAAGACCACCGGCACGCCGATTGGCCTGCTGATCCGCAACCAGGATCAGCGCAGCAAGGATTACGGCAATATTGCCGAAACTTTCCGCCCCGGCCATGCCGACTACACCTATACCCAAAAATACGGCTTCCGCGACTACCGCGGCGGCGGCCGTTCCTCGGCCCGCGAAACGGCGGTGCGCGTCGCTGCCGGCGCGATTGCCCGCAAGTGGCTGAACGAACGCTACGGTGTGACCATTCGCGGCTGGATGAGCGCTCTTGGCCCCATCGACATTCCCTTCGTGGCGGCCGACGATATCGACGGCAACGCCTTCTTCGCGCCGAATGCCGCTCTCGTGCCGGAACTGGAAGCCTACATGGACGGCCTGCGCAAGTCGCTGGATTCGGTGGGTGCCAAAATCACCGTCACCGCGACCGGCGTGCCGCCGGGCTGGGGCGAGCCGGTCTATGATCGCCTGGATGCCGAAATCGCCTACGCCATGATGGGCATCAATGCCGTCAAGGGCGTCGAAATCGGGGCCGGCTTCGCGTCGGTGGCGCAGAAGGGCAGCGAACATGGCGACGAAATGACACCGCAGGGCTTTGCCAGCAACCATGCCGGCGGCGTTCTCGGCGGCATTTCGACCGGCCAGGACATCGTCGTCAATATGGCCATCAAGCCGACGTCGTCGATCGCCCAGGCGCGAAATTCGGTGGACGTTCATGGCCAGCCGATCCAGGTGGCCACCGAAGGGCGCCACGACCCCTGTGTCGGCATTCGCGCCACGCCCATCGCCGAAGCGATGCTGGCGCTGGTGCTGATCGATCATGCGCTGCGGCACCGGGCGCAATGCGGCGACGTGGTCTGCGCGACCCCGATTCTGCCGGGGAAGATTGCGTAACATAACCGGCGTTTTCCGCCCAGCGGGGCGATCGCGCCACTAGAGGAGGCAGCATGCAAGTCGACCACCATGATCTGCAGCAGGACTTTCCGGAGATGGCGGATGCCATTGCCGCCTTGAAGGCCGGAAACGCCCGCTTTGCCACACTGTTTGCGTCCTACCAGCGGCTGACCGGCAGTGTCGAAAATCTCGAAGAGCACGACATGCCGGTTGCCGATTTCACCCTCGAAGACATGAAGAAGCGGCGCGTCCAGTTGAAGGATGAGCTTTACCACCTGTTGCTCGTTTTCCGCGCCGGTCAGCAGGCCGCCCGACCCTGATTGTCGCCCGGGCGTGGCGTGCCATCCGGTAAAATGGCCGGATGCACGCATTGCCCTACTGGCGCCTCTCCGGTTACTACTTCTTCTACTTTGCCTTCATTGGCGCCTTCTCTCCCTATTTTGGGCTCTATCTACAGTCCCTGAATTTCTCGGCCTGGGACATCGGCCTGTTGATGTCGCAGATGCAGTTGATGCGCCTGTTCGGTCCCAATCTGTGGGGCTGGCTGGCCGATCGCTTCGGGCGTCGCCTGGCCATCGTCCGGCTGGCCGGAGTCATCGCCCTGGCCGGTTTCACGGCTTTCTTCTGGCTCGACCGGCTGCCCGGCATGCTGGTCGCCATGGCGGCGTTGGCTTTCTTCTGGAGCGCCGCGCTGCCGCTGGTCGAAACGCTGACTTTCGACCACCTGCGCGACGAGCATGGGCGCTACAGCCGGATTCGCCTGTGGGGCTCGATCGGCTTCATCGTCGCCGTGATGGCGACCGGCGCCATTCTCGACAGGACCCCGCCGGTCGGCGTGCTCTGGGTGTGCTGGAGCATCCTGGTCGGCATCCTGCTGCTTGCCGGCGTGCTGCCGGAAGCCGCACCGGGCCAGCCGGGGTGCGATGGCCTGCCGATTGCCGCCATCCTGCGCCAGCCGAAGGTCCGGGCGCTGATGGCGGCCTGTTTCGCGATGTCGGCGGCGCACGGCGCCTTCTACGTTTTCTATTCAATTCACCTTGCCGGACACGGCTATAGCAAGACCGAAGTCGGCGGCCTGTGGTCGCTCGGCGTCGTCGCCGAAATTGTTGTCTTCATGCTGATGGCGCGTCTTTCCCGGCGTTTTTCCTTGCGCGCCATTCTGCTCGCCAGCTTCGCTGCCGCCGTGCTGCGTTTCTTGCTGATGGGCTGGGGTGTCGGCTCGTTGGCCTTGATGGTCCTGGTGCAGTTGCTGCATGGCCTGACTTTCGGCGCCTATCACGCCTCGGCCATCGCCGCGGTCAATCTGTGGTTTCCTGGTCGCGCCCAGGGCCGTGGCCAGGCGCTCTATTCCAGTCTGTCGTTCGGGGCTGGTGGTCTGCTCGGCGGGCTGGTCAGCGGTCGAACCTGGGATGGCTGGGGGGCGGGCTGGACTTTCTCGCTCGGCGCGGTGTTCGCGCTCGCCGGATTCGGGCTGGTCTGGCGCTGGGTTCGCGACGATGCCCCCGCCACCGGCGCCGGTGAGCCAAAAACCGCTGATCCTGTGACATAATTCCAAGCTTTACGGCCCTCTGAAGCATTCCATGTCGAAGACCCTTTACGACAAGCTCTGGGAGAACCATGTCGTCCATGAAGAAGCGGACGGCACGGCGCTCCTCTATATCGATCGTCACCTGGTGCACGAAGTGACCAGCCCGCAGGCCTTCGAAGGCCTGAAGCTGGCCGGCCGCAAGCCGTGGCGCGTTTCCTCCATCGTCTCGACGCCCGATCACAACACGCCGACCGATCACTGGGACGAAGGCATCAAGGACCCGATCTCGCGCCTGCAGGTCGAGACACTCGATGCCAATATCCGCGAAGTCGGCGCCTTGGCCTATTTCCCGTTCAAGGATCCGCGCATGGGCATCCTCCATGTCGTCGGTCCGGAGAACGGCGCCACGCTGCCCGGCATGACCGTTGTCTGCGGCGATTCGCACACCTCGACGCATGGCGCCTTCGCCTGCATGGCACACGGCATCGGCACCTCCGAGGTCGAGCACGTGCTGGCCACGCAGTGCCTGGTGCAGAAGAAGTCGAAGACCATGCTGGTCGCCGTCGAAGGCCGCCTCGGCAAGGGCGTCACCGCCAAGGACGTGGCGCTGGCTATCATCGGCACCATCGGCACCGCCGGCGGCACCGGCTACGCCATAGAATTCGGCGGCAGCGCCATCCGCGGCCTGTCCATGGAGGGCCGCATGACCCTGTGCAACATGGCCATCGAAGGCGGCGCCCGCCTGGGCTTCGTCGCTGTCGATGACACCACGATCAATTACCTGAAGGACCGCCCCTTCTCGCCCAAGGGCGAGACCTGGGACCGTGCCGTCGCCTACTGGCGCACGCTGCATTCCGATGCCGGTGCCCAGTTTGACCGCGTCGTCACGCTGCGCGCTGAGGACATCCGCCCGCAGGTGACCTGGGGCACTTCGCCGGAAATGGTCGTCGCCGTCGATGCCACGGTGCCCGATCCCGCCAAGCAGGCCGATCCGGTCAAGCGCGAAGGCATGGAGCGGGCGCTGCAGTACATGGGCCTCAATCCCAATACGCCGATCCAGAATATCGCGGTGGATAAGGTCTTCATCGGTTCCTGCACCAATTCACGCATTGAGGATCTGCGCGAAGCCGCAGTCGTCCTCAAGGGCCGCCATATCGCCGCCAACATCAAGCTGGCGCTGGCAGTGCCGGGTTCGGGTCTGGTCAAGCGCCAGGCCGAGGCGGAAGGCCTGGACAAGGTCTTCATTGCCGCCGGCTTCGAATGGCGTGAGCCGGGCTGCTCGATGTGCCTGGCGATGAATGCCGACCGCCTGGAACCGGGCGAGCGCTGCGCCTCGACCTCCAACCGCAATTTCGAAGGTCGCCAAGGGCCCGGCGGGCGTACCCACCTGGTCAGCCCGGCGATGGCGGCCGCAGCGGCGATTGCCGGACGCTTTGCCGACGTTCGGGAAGTTCTGTAATAGGGGCCGGCCATGCGCATGCTGTGGATCGCATCGATGGTGCTTGGCCTGGTGGCCTGCAATACCGCGCAGGGCGTCAAGAAGGATGTCGAGCGCGGTGCCGAGGTAACGGGCGAGGCCCTGCATAAAGGTGGCGAGGCCGTTGGCCACGCCTTGGACAAGACCGGTGAAGTCGTCGGCGGTGCCCTGCAGAAGGGTGGCGAGGCGGTGGGCGGCGCCATGAAGAAGTCGGGCGAAGCCGTGCAGAAAGTGGTGGAGTAATGGATAAATTCATTCGTCTGGAAGGTTTGGTAGCGCCGCTCGACCGTAGCAATGTCGATACGGATGCAATCATTCCCAAGCAGTTCCTCAAGTCGATCAAGCGTTCCGGTTTCGGCCCGAATGCGTTCGACGAGTGGCGTTACATGGATGTCGGCCAGCCCGGCCAGGACAATTCGGGTCGTCCGAAAAACCCGAATTTCGTGCTCAACCAGGCGCGCTACCAGGGCGCCGAAGTATTGCTGACCCGCGCTAATTTCGGCTGCGGCAGTTCGCGCGAACATGCACCTTGGGCGCTGCTTGATTTCGGCTTCAAGGCGATCATCGCCGAGTCCTTCGCCGACATCTTTTTCAACAACTGTTTCAAGAACGGCATCCTGCCCATCGTGCTGCCGGCCGCGGAAATCGAAACCCTGTTCCGCCAGGTCGAGGCGACGCCGGGCTACAAGCTGGTGGTCGACCTGCAGAGCCAGACGGTCATTCGCCCGGACGGCTGCGGCATTCCCTTTGCCATCGATGCTTTCCGCAAGGAATGCCTGTTGAACGGCTGGGACGACATTGGCCTGACCCTGCGCCATGCCGAAAAAATCCGCGAATTCGAAGAAAAGCGTCGTATCAGCCAGCCCTGGCTGTTTGCGTAACAAGGAAAAATGATGAAGATCTGTGTTCTGCCGGGTGACGGCATTGGTCCCGAAATCACGGCCGAGGCTGTGCGTATCCTCAACTCCCTCGATCTCAAGTTCGAGATGGAAGAAGCGCTGCTCGGCGGCGCCGCGGTCGATGCGACCGGCGTGCCCTATCCGGAAGCGACCCAGAAGCTGGCGCGTGAAGCCGATGCCATCCTGCTCGGCGCCGTCGGCGGTCCGAAATGGGACAAGCTGCCCCGCGAACAGCGCCCGGAGCGCGGTCTGCTCGGCATCCGCAAGGATCTCAACCTGTTCGCCAACCTGCGCCCGGCCATTCTTTACCCGGAACTGGCCAACGCCTCGACGCTGAAGGCGGAAGTCGTTGCCGGGCTGGACATCCTGATCGTCCGCGAACTGACCGGCGACATCTATTTCGGCCAGCCGCGCGGCATTCGTGAGGAAAACGGCGAACGCGTCGGTTTCAACACCATGGTCTATAGCGAATCGGAAATCCGCCGCATCGGCCACGTCGCCTTCCAGGCTGCGCAAAAGCGCGACAAGCGCCTGTGCTCGGTGGACAAGATGAATGTGCTCGAATGCACCCAGTTGTGGCGCGACGTCATGATCGAGGTCAGCAAGGAATATCCGGACGTCGAACTCAGCCACATGCTGGTCGACAACGCCGCGATGCAACTGGTCAAGGCGCCGAAGCAGTTCGACGTGATGGTCACCGGCAACATCTTCGGCGACATCCTGTCCGACGAAGCCTCGATGCTGACCGGCTCGATCGGCATGCTGCCGTCGGCCTCGCTCGACGAAAAGAACAAGGGGCTGTACGAACCGTCGCACGGTTCGGCGCCCGACATCGCCGGTCAGGGTGTGGCCAATCCGCTGGCCACGATCCTGTCGGCGGCAATGATGCTACGCTACACCTTCGGCCTCGAAACGCAGGCGCTGCGCGTCGAAAACGCCGTCAAGAAGGTACTTGCCCAAGGCTATCGCACCGGCGACATCTATGAGCGCGGCACCAACCGCGTCGGTACCCGGGAAATGGGCGACGCCGTGCTGGCGGCGCTGGCGTAAGCCGAAAACCGGTTCGCGCGTTAACTGAAAGTTATATTCGGAGAGTAAGTCATGAAGAAGGTTGGTCTGGTCGGTTGGCGCGGCATGGTCGGTTCCGTGCTGATGCAGCGCATGGTCGAAGAGGGTGATTTCGCCCATATCGATCCGGTGTATTTCTCCACCTCCGCCGCTGGCGGCAAGGCGCCGGTTTTCGGCGGCAAGGAAGCTTCGCTGCCGCTGCAAAATGCATCCGATATCGAGGCGCTGAAGGCCTGCGAAATCATCATTACCTGCCAGGGCGGCGACTACACCAAGGAAGTCTTCGGCAAGTTGCGCGCTACCGGCTGGAACGGTCACTGGATCGATGCCGCCTCGTCGCTGCGCATGGCCGACGATGCGGTGATCGTGCTCGACCCGGTCAATATGCACGTCATCAAGGATGCGCTCTCTAAGGGCGGCAAGAACTGGATCGGCGGCAACTGTACCGTGTCGCTGATGCTGATGGGCTTGGGCGGCCTGTTCCAGAACGACCTGATCGAATGGGCGACGTCGATGACCTACCAGGCGGCTTCCGGCGCCGGCGCGCAGAACATGCGCGAACTGATTTCCCAGATGGGGGCGATCCATTCCTCGGTGGCCGACCTGCTGGCCGATCCCGCTTCCGCCATTCTCGACATCGACCGCAAGGTGGCGGAAACCATCCGTTCCGACGCCTTCCCGAAGAAGAACTTCCGCAACACGCCGCTCGCCGGTTCGCTGATCCCGTGGATCGACGTTCCCTACGAGAATGGCCAGTCGAAGGAAGAGTGGAAGGGCGGCGCCGAATGCAACAAGATTCTCGGCAAGCCGGCTTTCCGCTCGGCTGGTTCCATCCCGATCGACGGCCTGTGCGTGCGCATCGGCGCCATGCGCTGCCACAGCCAGGCGCTGACCATCAAGCTGAAGAAGGATGTCCCGCTCGACGAGATTTCCGACATGCTGGCCAAGGCCAATCCGTGGGCCAAGGTCGTGCCGAACGATCGCGAAATTTCCGAGCGCGAACTGACGCCGGCTGCCGTGACCGGCACGCTGACCGTGCCGGTCGGCCGTCTGCACAAGATGGCGATGGGTCCGGAATATCTGGCCGCCTTCACCTGTGGCGACCAGCTGCTGTGGGGCGCCGCCGAGCCGCTGCGCCGCATGCTGCGCATCCTGCTCGACGCCTGATCGACGTCGGGTCGCGAAGGCGCAAGGAAACGGGGCTGCGGCCCCGTTTTTACCATGTTGGAATTATGTCCAAAGTCATGAACTGAGAAGCAGGTTTAGCTTGCAATGGTAAGTCCATGATGTTAATTTGAAACTCCCATATTCGACGCTCAGGGTTTCGCCGTGACCGAGACTAGCTGCTCCAAATTCAAGAAACGTGCGCTAGCACTTGCCGTTGCCTCTTGTTTGTCCGTTGTGCCGTGGGTTGCCGAAGCGGCCGGACTCGGCAAGATCACGGTTTTTTCCGGACTAGGCCAGCCTTTGCGCGCCGAAGTCGAGATCGCGGCCAGCAAGGATGAACTGGCCGGCATGACGGCCCGCCTCGCCGCCGCCGACGCCTTCGGCCAGGCCGGAATCGAATATGCTTCTGCCCTGCGCGACCTGCGGTTTTCCGTAGATAAGCGTGCCAACGGCCAGTCGGTTGTCAAGGTCACTTCGCTGCGCCCGGTCAATGAGCCTTTTCTCGATTTCCTGGTCGAGTTGAACTGGCCGCTGGGCCGCCTGGTCCGCGAATACACTTTCCTGCTTGACCCGCCGGAAATGGTTGCCAAGGGTTCCGGAGCGCCGGTTTCCGTTGCCGAAGCGAAAACGGTCGAGTCCGTACGCGGCGGCGGCAGTGAGGGCGCCGTTCGCCAGACAGTTCCGGCCAGGCCGGCCGCGCGTCCGCAAGCAGCGCCCAAGGCGCCGCCCGCCAGTCCGGCAAAGGAAGCCGGCGCGGCGACGCATGTCGTGCAGACCGGCGAGACGTTGCGCAAGATCGCCAGCGAAAGCCAATACGAAGGCGTTTCGCTCGAACAGATGCTGGTCGGCCTGTACAACAACAATCCCGACGCCTTCATCGGCAAGAACATCAATCGCCTGAAAGCCGGCGCGATACTCGGCATTCCCGAGAAAGGCGCCGTCGAAGCCGTGTCCGAAGCCGAGGCGAAGAAGGTTTATGTCGCCCATGCCGGCGACTGGAACGCCTACCGTCAGAAACTGGCGAGCGGCGTCGCCAAGGCACCGGCGCGCGAAGAAACCGCCGCCGCCCAGTCTACCTCCGGCAAGATCACCGCCAAGGTCGAGGAAAAGGCTGCGCCAGCCGACCAGGGCAAGGACCAGGTCAAGGTTTCGCGCACCGAAGCCGCTGCCCGGGGCGCGCAGGCCGGCAAGGCCGCGGCCGGCGAAGCGGACCGGATTGCCAAGGACAATGCCCTGAAGGAAGCCCAGGGGCGCCTGGCTTCGCTCGAGAAGAATGTCGACGAGTTGCAGAAACTCCTCGAAATGAAGAACAAGAAGCTGGCCGAACTGCAGCAGGCACCGGCCGCCAGGAAGGAAGAAGCGAAACCGGCCGACGCGGCGAAAGCTGCCGAGCCGCCCAAACCGGTCGAACTTGCCAAGCCGGCGGAAGCCGTCAAGCCGGTAGAAGCGCCGAAAGCGCCGGAAGCGGCCAAACCGGCCGAGCCCGTGCCGCCGGTCGAAGCGCCGAAGCCGGTCGAAGCACCGAAGCCGGTCGACAAACCGGCCGAGGCAGCGAAGCCGGTGCCGCCCAAGCCCGTCGTGCCGCCCGAACCTGTGGTCGAAGAGCCGGGATTCCTCGATTCCCTGTTCGAAAATCCTCTCACCTTGGTGGGTGGCGGTGGCATTCTCGCCCTGCTGGCCGGCTATTTCCTGGTCCGCCGGCGTCGCCAGCAGGATTCCTCCGTGCAGGAAACGACTACCGCGCCGTCGCCCTCCCATCTCGGGCCGAATTCGGTATTCCGCATGACCGGCGGCCAGAGCATCGATACCGCCAACACGGCGCCGCATACCGGTGATTTCAGTCAGACCGGGCCGGGCAGCATCGATACCGACGAAGTCGATCCGGTCGCCGAAGCCGATGTCTACATGGCTTACGGCCGCGATACGCAGGCCGAGGAAATCCTTCTCGAAGCGCTGCAAAAAGATCCGCAACGCACGGCCATCCACGCCAAGCTGCTGGAGATTTACGCCAACCGCAAGAGCCTGAAGCAGTTCGAGACGCTGGCTAGCGAACTTTATGCACAAACCGGCGGTGTCGGCCCGGAATGGGAGAAGGTCGCCGAGCTGGGAGCCAGCCTCGATCCGGCCAATCCGCTGTATTCGGGTGCCCGCCATGCTGCGGCGCCGGCTTTCGATGCCGATGCGACCATGGTCGCCAGCCCGGCGGAAGTAGCGAGCCCGGTGGCGCTCGAAACCGTCGCGCCGCCGGCCGAATTTGCCGCGACGCCTGGCGACCTCGATGCCACCGCCCTGTTCGTGGCTGCCGACGAACCGGCACCGCCCACCGAGCCGGCCGAAGAGCCGGCGGAAGTGATGAGCCTGGATTTCGATATCGAGGCGCCGACGCCGGCAGCGGAAGTTCCTGAGGAAGTGTCGCCCAGCCCGTTGCCCGGCTTCGATGAACCCTACGTCGATACCGTGGTGACCAGCGAAGCGAATGCTCTCGATTTCGATCTCGGCGCGCCCGAACCGGCGGTCGCCGAAGCTGCTGCCCAGCCGTCGGCGGTGGACGATCTGGCGGCCGAAATCGTCGATTTCGATTTTGACCTCGACGCCGTGCCGACGATGCCTGAAGACGCCGCTGCCGAGTTGGCCGTCGCCGACGAAGCCGCTGACAGCAGTCCGGATTTCTCGCCGGAAGGCACGATGGTCATGCCTTCGGGGCTGGATGACGATGCCGCGTTGTCGACGTATATCGGCGTCGACGGCTCTCCCGGCTTGGCTGCCGAGCCCGAAGAAGAAGTCCCCGCTGCGCCCAAGGAAGAGCCTTTCGGCGACTTCGACTTCGATATCAACATGCCGTCTGCGCAGACCGTGGTTCATCCTTCGCCGGCCGGCATGATGGCGGAAGAGTTCGGCGAACCGGACATCGCGCCGGAAATCGAGGTTGAAAATCCGCAACTGGCCGAAACGGTGGTCGGAAGCGATGCCGATTCCCTGGAGTTCGACGTCAATCTGACGGATTCGGTTTTCCTCGGCCAGCCGATGGTGCCGCCCGATTTCGATATCGGCTCGATCAATCTCGATCTTGCCGCGGAAGCTCCGCCGGCGCCGGCATCCGCGCCAGTCGAAGCGCCGGTCGCCGAAACGCCGCCGGCAGCGACGGAGGAGGCGGCGAAAGATGCCGACTGGGAGCAGGTCAATACCAAGCTCGACCTGGCCAAGGCCTACGAGGAAATGGGCGACCTGGAAGGGGCGCGCGAACTGTTGCAGGAAGTGGTCGGCGAAGGGTCGGCCGATCTCGTCGAACAGGCGCAGGCGATTCTGGCGCGAATAGGCGAGTAGAATCCGCGTTTGTGATCGCCACGTGGCCCCGCAAGGGGTTGTGTGCATTTTGGGAACCGGAATGCATCCTTCAACCGCTTTGATTGCCTGGCTGGTCGCAGTGCTCGCCGCGCAGTTCGTTGGATACCCCGGGTTGGGGGTGCTGGCGACCGGTATGCTGATCTCCCGACCCGAACTGCGTCGCCCGTGGCAAGCCTATATCCGGCGCGCCCGCTGGCTGCTGCTGACCCTCTGGCTAATCCTCGCCTACAACACGCCGGGCGAGGCGATGGCCGACCTTGCCTGGGCACCGACCTATGAAGGCATGGCCGAAGCCAATCTGCAGGCGGCTCGCCTGATCACCATGCTGGGCTGCCTTGCCTGGCTGTTCGCCCACCTAGGCCGCGACGGCCTGGTCAGCGCGCTGTGGGGGCTGCTGCGGCCGTTACGGGCGCTCGGGCTGGATAGCGGTCGGCTGGTCGTGCGCTTGTCGCTGGTCCTCGAAAACCTGCAGTCGCCGCCGGAAAAAGGCGCCTGGAAAAAAATGCTGGCCGCCGATCATCACCTGATGGCCGGCGGCCCGGAGGTGCTGCATTTCAGCCAGCCGACCTGGGCCGGGCGCGATACCCTGATCGTCGTCGCCGCCCTCGGGTTTCTTCTCGGAGCCATCCTGCTGTGAGAATCGCCCTCGGTCTGGAATATTGCGGAACCAATTTTCACGGCTGGCAGAGCCAGCCCTCGGGCCACACCGTGCAGGATGCGCTGCAGGCGGCGCTGGGCGAGATCGCCGGCCAGGCGGTTGGCGTCATCTGCGCCGGGCGTACCGACGCCGGCGTCCATGCCAGCCAGCAGGTCGTCCATTTCGAAGTGCCGGTCGAGCGGCCAATGACCGCCTGGGTGCGCGGCGTCAATGCCCATTTGCCGGAAGGCGTCGCGGTGCGCTGGGCGCAGCCGGTCGATGACGAATTCCATGCCCGGTTCAGCGCCCGCGGTCGGCGTTACCGCTATCTGCTGCTCAACCGGCCGCAACGTCCGGGACTGTGGCATGGCCGGGTCGGCTGGTTCCATTTGCCGCTGGACCTGGTGGCGATGCAGGATGGTGCTGCCCGCCTGCTCGGCGAGCACGACTTCTCGGCTTTTCGGGCCGCCGGCTGCCAGGCGAAAACGCCGGTGAAAACCTTGTGGCGGGCCGAGGTCCGCCAGCAGGGCAGTTTGATTGTTTTCGATTTCGAGGCCAGCGCCTTTCTGCACCACATGGTGCGCAATCTGGTCGGCAGCCTGGTCTATATCGGCAAGGGCGCGCAGCCGCCGGCCTGGAGCGACGAATTGCTGTTGGCCCGCGACCGGACCGCCGCGGCACCGACCTTTTCGCCGGACGGCCTGTATTTTCGCGGCCCGATCTACGAGCCGCACTGGGGCTTGCCTGACCCGGATGACGACTTTCTCGACGGAGTGCTGAAGTGACCAAAACCCGCATCAAGATCTGCGGCCTGACCCGCGAAGAAGACGTCGATGCCGCGGTGGCGGCGGGCGCCGATGCCATCGGCTTCGTCTTCTACCCGCCCAGCCCGCGTTACGTCACTCCTCAACGCGCTGCCGAACTGGCACGGCGCATTCCCCCCTTTGTCGATGTCGTCGGCCTGTTCGTCAACGAGGCGCCGGAAACCGTGGGCGCCGTCTGTCGGCAGGTGCCGATCAATCTGCTGCAATTCCATGGCGACGAAGATGCCGCCTATTGTCGGCAGTTCGCCCGCCCCTATCTGCGGGCGGCGCGGGTGAGGGCGGGGTTCGATCTGGTAGAATTCGCCCGCGCGTTTCCCGATCGCCGGGCTTTGCTGCTCGATGCCTTTGTCGAGGGCTACGGTGGCGGTGGCCATGTCTTCGACTGGATGCTGATTCCGCCGGATTTGCCGGGCTACCTGGTGCTTTCCGGCGGCCTGAATGCGGACAATGTCGGCGCTGCTGTGCGGCGCGTACGCCCGGTGGCGGTCGATGTGTCTTCGGGCGTGGAAATGAGCAAGGGAATCAAGGATCACTCGAAAATCGCTGCCTTTGTGGCGGCTGTACGGAAAGCTGATGAATCAATATAACTTCCCCGATGCCCAGGGTCATTTCGGCCCCTATGGCGGTGTTTTCGTTGCCGAGACGCTGTTCGGCGCCCTCGATGAGCTGAAGGCCGCCTATGCCGCGGCCCAGGCCGATCCTGCGTTTCGTGCCGAATACGAATACGAGTTGAAGCATTTTGTCGGCCGTCCGTCGCCGATCTACCACGCCAAGCGCTGGTCGGAAATGCTGGGTGGCGCCCAGATCTACCTGAAGCGGGAAGACCTGAACCACACTGGCGCCCACAAGGTGAATAACTGCATCGGCCAGGCCATGCTCGCCAAACGCATGGGCAAGCCGCGCGTCATCGCCGAAACCGGGGCCGGCCAGCATGGTGTGGCGACGGCCACCGTCGCTGCCCGCTACGGCATGGAATGCATCGTTTACATGGGCAGCGAGGACGTCAAGCGCCAGGCCGCCAATGTCTATCGGATGAAGTTGCTCGGCGCCACCGTGGTACCGGTCGAATCCGGCTCGAAGACGCTGAAGGATGCGCTGAACGAAGCGATGCGCGACTGGGTGACCAACATCCACAACACTTTCTACATCATCGGCACGGTGGCTGGCCCGCACCCGTACCCGATGCTGGTCCGCGATTTCCAGAAGATCATCGGCGAGGAATGCCTGGTCCAGATGCCGGAAATGACCGGCCGCCAGCCGGATGCGGTGATTGCCGCGGTCGGCGGCGGTTCCAACGCGATGGGTATTTTCTACCCCTACATCAATGAAGCGGGCGTTCGCCTGATCGGTGTCGAAGCGGCCGGCGAGGGCATCGACACCGGGCGCCATGCCGCTTCGCTGACCGCTGGCGTGCCCGGCGTGCTGCATGGCAACCGCACCTACCTGCTGCAGGACGAGGATGGCCAGATCATCGAAACGCATTCGGTGTCGGCCGGCCTGGACTACCCCGGCGTCGGCCCGGAACACGCCTGGCTGAAAGACTTGGGCCGCGCCGAATACGTGCCGATCAACGACGCCGAAGCGCTGGCTGCCTTCCATACCCTGTGCCGCATCGAAGGCATCATCCCGGCCCTCGAATCCAGCCATGCCCTGGCCTACGCCGCCAAGCTGGCGCCGAGCATGAGCAAGGACAAGATCCTGCTGGTCAACCTCTCCGGCCGGGGCGACAAGGACATGCATACCGTGGCCGAAAAGTCCGGCATCGTATTTTGATGAATCATTTGAACCGCGGAGGCGCCGGGACGCCGAGAAATTCCTTTCTCGGTCTTCTTCGCGCCTCTGCGCCTCTGCGGTAAAAAACCATGTCAAGAATCCAAATTGCATTCAGTCGGCTCAATGCCGAAGGCCGCAAGGCACTGATTCCCTTCATTACCGCCGGCGACCCGGATGCCGCGCTGACCCTGCCGCTGCTGCATACCCTGGTCGACGCGGGGGGCGACGTCATCGAGCTGGGCGTGCCGTTTTCCGACCCGATGGCCGACGGCCCGACTATCCAGCGCGCTTCCGAGCGGGCACTGGCCAAGGGCATGACCTTGCGCAAGGTGCTGCAACTGGTCGTCGAGTTCCGCAAGAGCGACGAGCGGACGCCCATCGTGCTGATGGGCTACGCCAACCCGATCGAGGCGATGGGCCTGGAAAAATTCGCGGCAGCGGCTTCGGTGGCTGGCGTCGATGGCGTGCTGGTCGTCGATTACCCGCCGGAAGAGGCTGCCAATTTTGGCGCAGCCATGAAGGCCCACGGCATGGATCCGATTTTCCTGCTGGCCCCGACCTCGACCGCGGAGCGTATCGCCCAGGTCGCCGAAATTGCCAGCGGTTACGTCTATTACGTCTCGCTGGCCGGGGTCACCGGTTCCGGTGCCCTGAATGTCGCGGCGGTGGCCGAGCGCTTACCGCTGATTCGCGAAAAGACCGGACTGCCGGTCGGTGTCGGCTTCGGTATCCGCGATGCGGCCACCGCCGCGCGCATCGCCGGGATTGCCGATGCCGTCGTCGTCGGCAGCCGGATCATCGAAGAAATTGAAAAATCGACGGCGGAAACCGCCTGCGCCAATGTTCGGGCGCTGGTGGCGGACATTCGCCGCGGTGTGGATGAGGTGAAATCATGAGTTGGCTAGACAAACTGCTGCCCCCGAAAATCAAGCGCGAACAGGGTGCCCAGCGCCGCGGTTCCCTGCCCGAAGGCCTGTGGAGCAAGTGCCCCTCCTGCGAAGCGGTGCTTTACGCCACCGACCTCGAAAAGAATCTGCAGGTCTGCCCGAAGTGCGGCCATCACAATCGTCTGAATTCCCGGCAGCGCCTCGACCTGCTGCTCGACCCGGAAGGCCGTTTCGAAATCGGCGCCGAAGTGATTCCGGTTGATAGCCTGAAGTTCAAGGACAGCAAGCGTTATCCGGACCGCCTGATGGACGCCAATGAAGCGACCGGCGAAACCGATTCGCTGGTCGTGCTGCAGGGCGCCATCAAGAACATGCCGGCCGTCGCTGCCGCCTTCGAGTTCGATTTCATGGGCGGCTCGATGGGTTCGGTACTCGGCGAGCGCTTCGTGCGCGGCGTCAATGCCGCCATCGAACAGAAGGCGCCCTTCATCTGCATCACCGCCTCCGGCGGCGCCCGCATGCAGGAAGGCCTGTTTTCGCTGATGCAGATGGCGAAGACGACGGCAGCGCTGACCAAGCTGTCCGAAGCCGGTCTGCCGTTCATCTCCATCCTGACCGACCCGACCATGGGCGGTGTTTCCGCGTCCTTCGCCTTCGTCGGCGACGTGGTGATCGCCGAACCGAAAGCGTTGATCGGCTTCGCCGGCCCGCGCGTCATCGAGCAGACGGTGCGCGAAAAGCTGCCGGAAGGTTTCCAGCGCTCGGAATTCATCCTCGAGAAGGGCGCCATCGACATGATCGTCGATCGCCGCGAATTGCGTGACCAGGTCGCGCGCGTGCTGGCGCTGCTGCAAAAACTGCCGGTAGCCGCTTGATTTTTAACGCCCTGACGCAGATGCGTGGCGGAAGGCAGCAGAGAATTTCTCCGCCTTCTCGGCGCCGCTGCGGCGAATCGATTTTCCCATGAATACACTTGCCGACTGGCTGGCCCATCTGGAGGGGTTGCATCCCAAGGGCCAGGCCGGCATCGAACTCGGCCTCGAACGCATCCGGCTGGTCAAGGCGGCGCTCGGCCAGGAGCAGCATTGCCCGGTGATCGTCGTCGGCGGCACCAACGGCAAGGGGTCGACCTGCGCCTATCTGGAAAGCATCGTCGCGCGCGCCGGCTACAAGGTCGGCTGCTATACGTCGCCGCATCTGCTGGCCTACAACGAACGGGTGCGCATCAACGGCAAGGCGGTCGACGACGCCGCGCTTTGTGCGGCCTTTGCCCGGGTCGAAGCGGCCCGCCAGGCGGCCGGCGGCATCTCCCTTACCTATTTCGAATTCGGCACGCTCGCCGCCTGGGAAGTCTTTGCCGCGGCGCATGTCGAGGCGGCGATTCTCGAAGTCGGCCTCGGCGGCCGGCTCGATGCGGTCAATGCCTACGAGCCGGATGTCGCCATCGTCACCACGGTGGCGCTGGATCATACCGACTGGCTGGGCAAGGACCGCGAGAGTATCGGCTTCGAGAAAGCCGGCATCTACCGCGCCGGCAAGCCGGCTTTCTGTGCCGATCCGCAGCCGCCGCAAAGCTTGCTCGCTCACGCTGCGGCGATCGGCGCCGACCTGCGTCTGCTCGGCCGCGATTTCGGCTTCGAGCGTCCGGCTGCCGAAACCAATGAAAATCGCCTGCAATGGCGCTGGTGGTGCCGTTCCGGCGACAAACTGCTGAAACGCTCCCTGGCCTATCCCGGCCTGCGCGGTCCGACCCAGCTGTACAACGCGACGGTGGCGCTGGCCGCGCTGGAAGCGCTGGCCGACAAATTGCCGGTGACCATGCAGGCGATCCGCCCCGGCCTGATCGAGACCGAACTGGCCGGTCGTTTTCAGGTGATCCCCGGCAAACCGGCCATCGTCCTTGATGTCGGCCACAATCCGCAGGCCGTCAAGGTGTTGGCCGACAATCTTTCCAGCATGGGTTTCTTCGATCGTACGCACGCCGTGGTCGGCATGTTGAACGACAAGGATATTGCCGGTGCCTTGCTGCCGCTCAGGGGCAAGGTCGATTATTGGCATACGGCGACGCTGGGCGGCCCGCGCGGCACGACGGCCGAAATGCTGGCCGGGCTGATCGGGGCGGGTGGCCTGGGCGGCGAGGTGATCTGCCATGCCTCGCCGGAAGAGGCCGTGCAGGCAGCCAAAGGTCTGGCCACCGAAAGTGATAGAATCCTCGTCTTTGGTTCGTTCTATACGGTAGCCGGGGCGCTCACTGCGCTACGGAAAAAGCCCTAGGTCATGGAAGACAACGACGCCCAGTTGCATCTCAAGAAACGCGCCCGCCGCCGGCTGGTGGGCGCGATCGCCTTCGTTTCCGTGGCCGCCGTCGTGCTGCCCATGGTGATGGACCACGAACCGCGCCAGGCGGTGCAGGATGTCGAAATTCGCATTCCCGGGCAGGACGAGAAGCCTTTCGCGCCGAAATTTGCGACGGCGCCGCTCGACAAGCCGGTCGAGAAAGCGCCGGAAAAAGTTGTCGAGCCGCCCAAGCCGCTGCCCGAGCCTGAAGCCCGGCCGCAGCCCGCGGCGCCTGCGCCCGCCAGTGCGCCGCCGACGGCCAAAGTTCTTGAAGTCGCCAAGGACAAGGCTGCCGAGAAAGCGCCGCCCAAGGTCGAGAAAGCTGCCGACAAGCCGGCCGTCAAACCGGAAAAGCCGGTTGAAAAGCCGGCCGACAAAGCCGCCGGCAAGAACGATGATGCCAAGCGCGCCGCCGCGATCCTCGGTGGCCAGGCGGCGGAAGCCAAGCCTGCCGCCAAGGGCGGGGAATTCCTGGTGCTGATCGGCGCATTTTCCAATGAAGCCAATGTCAGAGCCTTGAAAACAAAACTCGGCGAGCAGGGCATCAAGACTTTTAGCGAACCACTTGATACGCCGCAGGGTCGAAAGACCCGTTTGCGCGCCGGACCGTTCGCCAGCCGCGAGGCGGCGGTGAAAGCTCAGGAAAAGATGCAGCGGATCGGTGTTTCCGGAGTGGTCGCGGCCAAGCAATGACGGTTTTTGATTATGTCGTGATCGGTGTCGTCGGCCTATCGCTGATGTTCGGGTTGTGGCGTGGCGTGGTCGGTGAATTGATCGCGCTGGTGGCCTGGGGGCTTGGTCTGTTCGCCGCCGTCGAATTCGGCGGCCGGGTCGGGCACCTGGTGTTTTCCGGCATCAACGATGCATCCATGCGCCTACTGGCCGGATGCGTGCTGGTGTTTATCGGCGTCCTGGTCGTGATGGCCTTGGTGCGCCTGGCGCTCCAGAGCATGGTCAAGGCCTTGGGGTTGTCCGTGTCGGATCGCCTGTTGGGTATGGTTTTTGGTTTGGTGCGCGGTGTGCTGGTCTGCATGGTGCTGGTCGGTCTGGGCGGCATGACGGCGGCGCCGAAGCAACCGTGGTGGCAGGATGCGACGCTGGCGCCGCCTTTGGAAACAGCCGTGCTGGCAGCCAAATCCTGGCTGCCGGACGATTTGGCAAAACGAATTCGATTTAGCTAGGCAGGAAAATACTATGTGCGGGATTCTCGGCGTGATGGCGACATCACCGGTCAACCAGTTGCTCTATGACGGCCTGATGGTGCTCCAGCATCGCGGCCAGGACGCAGCGGGGATTGCAACGGCGGAAGGCAATACCTTCCATCTGCACAAGGGGCCGGGCCTGGTCCGCGACGTTTTTCGGACGCGCAACATGCGCGCCCTGCCCGGCAACTGGGGCATCGGCCACGTCCGTTACCCGACCGCCGGCTCGGCCTACAACTTTGCCGAATCGCAGCCTTTCTACGTCAATTCGCCGTTCGGCATCGTGCTCGGTCACAACGGTAACCTGACCAATGCCGAGCAGCTGAAAGGCGAGATGTTCCGGCTCGATCGCCGGCACATCAATACCAATTCCGATTCGGAAGTGCTGCTCAACGTCCTTGCCCACGAGTTGCAAAGCGCCTCGCACGGCTACGAACTCGACGTGGACAGCATTTTCCAGGCGGTGGCCGGCGTCCATCGCCGTTGCCGCGGCGCCTATGCCGTCGTCGCGCTGATCGCCGGCTACGGCCTGCTCGCCTTCCGTGACCCGCACGGCATCCGGCCGCTGGTCTATGGCAAGAATGAAACGCCGGAAGGTACCGAATACCTGGTGTCTTCCGAATCGGTTGCCCTCGATACCCTGGGTTTCGAAATGGTGCGCGACATCGAACCGGGCGAAGCCGTTTTCGTTGACCTCGAGCACAAGTTGTACAGCCGGCAGTGCGCACAGCAGCCGATCTACGCGCCGTGCATTTTCGAATACGTCTATCTGGCCCGTCCGGATTCGGTGATCGACGGTGTTTCCGTCTACGAATCGCGGTTGGCGATGGGCGAGTCGCTGGCCGAGAAGGTCAAGCTGCATATCCCGGTCGAGGAAATCGACGTCGTCATCCCGATTCCCGATTCCAGCCGGCCGTCGGCGATGCAACTGGCGCAGGCGCTGGGCATTCCGTTCCGCGAAGGTTTCGTCAAGAACCGCTATGTCGGCCGCACCTTCATCATGCCCGGCCAGGCGATGCGCAAGAAGTCGGTGCGTCAGAAGCTGAACACCGTCGGCCAGGAATTCAAGGGCAAGCGCGTGCTGCTGGTCGATGACTCCATCGTGCGCGGCACGACTAGTCGCGAAATCGTCGAAATGGCCCGCGCCGCGGGCGCCACCAAGGTCTATTTCGCATCTGCGGCGCCGCCGGTGCGTTATCCCAATGTTTACGGTATCGACATGCCGACCCGTTCGGAACTGATCGCCACCGGCCGCGACGATGCCGGCATCGCCGAGGAAATCGGCGCCGACGCCCTGGTTTACCAGGATCTCGATGCGCTGAAACAGTCGGTCACCAAGTTGCGCGCCGACCTGACCGTGTTCGATGCTTCCTGTTTCGACGGCTGCTACATCACCGGCGACATCGACGAGTATTATCTCGACGCCGTCGAAGGCAAGCGCGGCGGCAAGGCGAGCAAGGGCAACGACGACGACGGCGACGGCAAGGCTTCGCAACAACTCGTGCTGCAACTGGCGAGCGAGGCGCAGGACTGATGAGCGATACCCCGGAATACCGCCCGGAAACGCTGGCCGTCCGCGCCGGCCAGGAGCGCAGCCAGTTCGGCGAGCATGCCGAGGCGCTGTACCTGACTTCCAGTTTCGTCTTCGAGAGCGCGGCGCAGGCCGCCCGGCGCTTTTCCGGGGAAGAGGAAGGCAATGTCTACGCCCGCTTCTCCAATCCGACGGTCAGCATGTTCGAGGCCCGCCTCGCCGCGCTGGAAGGCGCCGAGGATTGCGTCGCCACGGCGAGCGGCATGGCGGCGATCATGGCCGTTTGCCTGGCTCACCTGAAAAATGGCGATCACATCGTCGCTTCCGGCAGCCTGTTCGGGGCGACGGTGCAACTGTTCTCCAACATCCTGTCGCGTACCGGCATCAGCACCACTTTCGTCTCGCAGACAGACCCGGCCACCTGGCAGGCGGCGATTCGCCCGGAAACCAGACTGTTCTTCCTGGAAACGCCCTCCAATCCGCTGACCGAGATCGCCGATATCCGTGCCATCAGCGCCATCGCGCATGCCCACGGCATCCTGGTCGCCGTCGACAATTGTTTCTGCACGCCCATCCTGCAACGCCCGCTCGAACTCGGCGCCGACCTGGTCGTTCATTCCGCGACCAAGTATCTCGACGGCCAGGGCCGCGTGCTGGGCGGTGCGGTGTGCGGCGCCAAAAAGCTGACCGAGGAAGTCTTCAAGTACCTGCGCACGGCCGGGCCGACGCTGTCGGCCTTCAATGCCTGGGTGCTGCTCAAGGGGCTGGAAACGCTGAAAATCCGTGTCGAGGCACAGGCGGCCAATGCCTTGCGCCTCGCCACCTGGCTGGAAGCGCATCCGAAAGTGGCGCGCGTCTTCTATCCCGGCCTGCCGTCGCATCCGCAGCATGAACTGGCCAAGACCCAGCAGAAGAGCGGCGGGGCGATTGTCTCCTTCGAGGTCAAGGGCGGCCGCGAGGCAGCCTGGAATGTCGTCGACAACTGCCGCTTGCTGTCGATCACCGCCAATCTCGGCGATACCAAGACGACCATCACCCATCCCGCCTCCACCACGCACGGCCGGGTTTCTCCGGAAGTGCGGGCGGGAGCCGGAATCAGCGAAGGCCTGCTGCGCATCGCCGTCGGCCTGGAAGCCGTCGAAGACCTTCAGGTCGACCTGGCGCGCGGCCTCGGCTAGTTTTTAGCGCAGCAACTGGCCGTTGCGCCCGATCACGGTCAATTCGACAAAGTTCGACGGTCGGGCGCCCTTGGCGAAATTCAGGTCATAGCCGCCGAGGTCGAGTCGCCCGTCCTTGAGCAGAGCCTGCTGCAGCGCCGTCCGGCTGGTTTCATGGCTGCGGCGCAAGGCCTGGACCAGGGCCTTGGCTGCCATGTAGCCTTCCAGGGTGGCGTAGGAGGCTGGTTCGTCGGCTAGCTTTTCCATCTGTTTCTTGTGCTCGCGCGTCAATTCGCTGATTCCGGACGGGTTGGGAACGACCTGGCTGACGATCAGGCCGTGCGCCGCCGCCAGGCCCATGATCGCCGTCAGCGTGCGGGCATTGGCCTGCGAGGTGGTGCATAGAAAGGCGCCCTGGTCGAGAGTGCGATAACGCTTGAAGAACTGGCCGACGGCCAGCGTATCGGCAACGACGATGACGGCTTGCGGCTGGTCGCGGGCGATGCTTTGCGCCGTCCGGGCCGGGCCGTCGCCGGCAATGTCGAAGCGCAGCCGGGCCGGAACGCGGACGCCATAGCGCCGGGCCGCCTCGTCGAGGGCGGCGCCGGCTTCCCGGGCAAACTCCTCGGTACTGGCCAGGCTGATGCTGCGTACGCCAAGCGGCGCCAGATGGGCGACCATGGCTTCGATCTCCTGGGCGCTGCTGGCTCGCAGGTTGAACACCCCATCCCTGGTGCCGAGTTGGGCATCGCCGCCGATGGCGCCGAAAATCGGCATGCCGCTGGCCCGGATCGTCGCGTCGCGAGCCACGGCATCCACCACGCCGTCGCCGCTGAGGCCGAAAAGGATGGCCGCACCTTCCTGGGCGAAGGCCTGGGCGGCGGCGAGACCGACGCTGGCCGAACCGGCGCTGTCCCGGCCGCGGTAAACGATGCGGCGGCCATTGACGCCGCCGCTGCCATTCACCTGGTCGAAAAAGAGTTTGGCGCCGAAACTGTAGTCGCGGCCGAAATCGGCATTGGCGCCGCTGAGGTCTACCACTTGGGCGACGATCAGCGGACTGTTTTCGCTGTTGCTGGCGGCGGCGCCGTGGGTAAAGGCCGCCAGGGCAAGGATCAGGGTGGCCAGGCGGGAAGGGAGCTGCGGCATGGTGCTTTTCATGGAATGGGGAGGCCGGGATTCTAGGTCCGCCACATTGCCGGAATGTTACTTCCGCCGGAGATCGGGGCTGGCGTGGTAAAATGCTGGCGCCGCATTCTCGAATCAGTCATGGACTGCGGCATTCGGCGGATTTCACCGTCATTTAATTTCGATTTCCGCCTTGCCTCGACTGGTTCGTGTCCGCACGAAAGGCCCCGGGCTTACGTTCCAGGAGAACCCCATGCATTTCACCGATCTCGGCCTGCGCGCCGAAATTCTGCGCGCCGTCAGCGAGCAGGGCTACGACACCCCGACCCCCATCCAGCAACAGGCGATTCCCGCCGTGATGACCGGGCGCGACCTGATGGCCACCGCCCAGACTGGTACCGGCAAGACGGCCGGTTTCACGCTGCCCATTCTGCATCGTCTGGCGGGTGACTCGAACGACCGCCCGGCCCGCGTTTCCAAGTCGCCGCGCGTGCTGGTCCTGGTGCCGACCCGCGAATTGGCCATCCAGGTCGAGGAAAGCGTCCGCACCTACGGCAAGTATCTGCCGATCAATTCGCTGGCCGTCTTCGGCGGCGTCGGCATCAATCCGCAGATCGCCAACCTGCGCCGCGGCGTCGATATCCTGGTGGCGACGCCGGGCCGCCTGCTCGACCATCTGCAGCAACGCACCGCCGACCTCTCCAAGGTCGAGATTCTGGTCCTCGATGAAGCCGACCGCATGCTCGACATGGGCTTCATTCGCGACATCCGCAAAGTGATCGCCCTGCTGCCCAAGCAGCGCCAGAACCTGATGTTCTCCGCTACTTTTTCGCCGGATATTCGTGAACTGGCCAGCGGTCTGCTCAACAACCCGGCCTCGGTCGATGTCGCGGCGCGCAACACGGCGGCCGAAACGGTGACCCAGCGGGTCATCGAAACCGATCGGGAAAAGAAGAAGGAACTGCTCTGCCATCTGTTCGCGACGCGCGGCTGGCACCAGGTGCTGGTTTTCGCTCGCACCAAGCACGGCGCTGATGCGCTGGCCCGCACCCTGGACAAGGCCGGCATCAAGTCGGCCGCCATCCACGGCAACAAGTCGCAGGGTGCCCGCACCCGGGCGCTGGGCGATTTCAAGGACGGCAAGCTGGTGGCCCTGGTCGCCACCGATATCGCGGCGCGCGGCATCGATATCGATGCGCTGCCCTACGTCATCAATTACGAACTGCCCGATGTCGCCGAAGACTACGTGCACCGCATTGGCCGCACCGGTCGCGCCGGCATGGAAGGCGAAGCGATTTCGCTGGTTTGCCACGACGAACGCGTCAATCTGCGCGATATCGAAAAGCTCATCAAGCGCAGCCTGGAGCGGGTGGTGATTCCCGGTTTCGAGCAGTCGGCGCATGCCGCACCGCGCCCGGTTCAGCCGCCGCGCGGCGCTCGCAGCCCGCAACCGGGCCGGCCGCAAGGGCCGAAAACCGGGCAAAAGCCGGGTGGCCCGCAACAACACCGGACCGGCAGCCGGCACCGTTAAGCAAGGCGGGGCGCTGTAGGTCGTCCCGGCGGTTTGCCTCCCGCCGCGGCCATGCCCGCCCGGCGCCTAGCCCGACGAACTGCCGTCAATGGCCGTCTCCCCGGCGTTCGCGCACGTAATCGACAAAGCCGCTGACGAACTTGGCGATGCTGTCGCGGGTGGCGTTGTCGCCGATCTGGCCGCTGTCATCGATCAGATTGCCGGCGCGGGCGATCAGCAATCGGCCGCCCGGCCACAGGTCGGCCCCGAGAGTCCGAAACACGGGTAACCAGGCGTTTTGCGCCAGCACGGTGCCGAAGCCGCTGGGTGAGGCGCCGGCGATGGCGACCGGCTTGCCGCCAAAGACGTGGGCGATATCGCCGGGCGGCCGCGACAGCCAGTCGATGGCATTCTTGGCGACGCCGGAAACGCTGTTGTTGTATTCCGGTGCGATCAGCAGCAGGCCGTCGGCGTCGGCAATGGCTTGCTTGAGCCGCGCGACAGGCTCGGGAACGCCCGAAGCGGTTTCGCTATCCCCATCGTAGAGCGGGATGCCGGCAATCGATTCGATGCGCAGCTCGCTGTTGGCCGGCATCATCGTCGCGGCGGCCCGCAGCACGGCGGAGTTGTAGGAGCCTCGCCGCAGGCTGCCGGAAAGGCCGATCAGGGTGAGCATGGCATTTATCTCCTGGGTAATTGGGAACGGGGAACGGGCAGGATGGCGTCGGATGCGCGTTCAAGCGTCGTGCGATCCCAGTCGCCGAGGCTGGCGGCAGCGCCATAACTGTCGTGCAGGAAGTCGAGCAGCGTCGACACCGGCGATGCTGCCTGGCGGACGGCGTCGTAGGGCAGGATGAATTCACCGAGTGCGTTGTCGTAGCTCGCCGCGTCCGGCCGTAGCCGGGTCGTGCTATAGCCGGGCGGCTGCGGGTAAGCATAGGCGTAGAAGAGCGGGAAAGGCATGGCGTCGTTGCCCGGCCAGAAGCCGCAACTGCTGACTTCGTGCGAATAGGCATCCCGCGTCACCCAGTCCGGGCAGTTCGGTACGCCGCCCGGATGTGGCGGCGCCCGGCGTCCGGAAAAGCGCGTCACGGCAAGGTCGAAGCTGCCCCAGAAAAAATGCACCGGGCTGCATTTGCCAATGAACTCGCTGCGGAACTGCTTGAGTACCCGGTCGGCCTGCACCAGCACGCGCCAGAAGCGGTGGGCGGCGGCCGCGTCGTAAGCGGCATGCACGGTGTCCTCGGCGAAGGGAATGGCCTCGAGCACTTCGTTGGGCACCGGGTGGATCGTGGTTTCCAGTCCCAATGAATTGAGTTGCGCCATGAATTCTCGGTAGAAATCGGCCACCGGACGTGGTTCTAGCGGCAGGCTGCGCAACTCACCATCGTCGCGGTGGATGAGCAGGCGATGCGTGATGAAGTCGAAGTCGATCTCGAAGCAGCGTTCGCCGCAAGGTATCGGCGAAGTCGTCAGGCCCCGCGTCGTCAGGTAGAAGGGAACGTGCCAGGAGTGGTTGAGCCAGGGTGTCCGGGCGCCCCGGATTTTGCCGACAATTTGTGTCCACAGGTGCAGCGTCGCACTGGTCTCCCGCCATTCGGCGTAAGGCAGCGGCGGCCAATGCTCGGCGTCGCGGTAAGCTACATTCGGTTGTGGAACGGTCACGGCATCCCTCGCTGGCAAGGAAAACCAGTGCCGAAGGGCGACTGGCCGGGCGCAATGAAGCTCGTGCTGGTCGCCCGTTGCGCTTGCCGTTTTATGACCGCGGCTGGCGCCCCGGGTTTCCCTGGTCAGCGAGTCCGAATGAACTCAATGATGTTTCAGCGAGTCAGCCGGGCCAGTTGCCGATCGTGCCAGCCAGCCATCAGCGTCATCGCCAGGCTGGAACCGATCAGCGCCATCAGCATATCGGATTGCGTGTCCCAGGGATCACCCTGGGTGCCGAGGAATTCGTCGGCGCCCTGACCCAGGCCGAGGGCGGCCGCCCATTCGATCAGTTCGTAGCTGGCGCTGATCGCCAGCGCGATGCAGATGCAGAGAAAGCCGGTCATCCGGGAACCGTTGACATAGCGGCCGCGGATCAGAATTTCCCTAGCGACCAGGGCCGGCACGAAACCCTGCATCAGGTGCCCGATCTTGTCGTAGGGATTGCGCACGGTGCCGAGGAGGTCCTGCAGCCAGAAGCCCAGCGGCACCCGGGCGTAGCTCCAGGCGCCGCCGGCGATCAGGACCAGCGCATGGGTGGCGATCAGCACATAGAGCAGCGTGGTCAGCGGATAGCTTTTCCGGGTGACGACCATTAGCGGCAAGGCGACCAGCACCGGGGCGACTTCCATCAGCCAGGTGGCGCGGTCGAAAGGCGCGATGCCGGAAATGACCAGGGCGCCGACGACCAGGACAGCCAGGCTGGCAAGCTGCGGATTCCGGTCATCCATTTCAGGCCTCGTTGCGGATCAGGTGGAGCAGTTCTTCGCCGTAATGTTCGATCTTGGCACTGCCCATGCCGGTGATGCCGGCCAGCAGGCCATGGCTGACCGGGCGGACTTCGGCCAGTTCGCGCAGGGTCTTGTCATGCAGGATGACGTAGGCCGGCACGCCCTGTTCGCGGGCGGTATCGGCACGCCATTTGCGCAGTAGCTGGAACAGCGCCTCGTCGGCTGGTGCCAGTTCGCTATGCACGACGGTGCTGCTTTTGGCCGGGGCGCTCTTGCGCTTGAGCGGCCGACGCAGTTCGACGCGCTGGCCGCCTTTGAGCACCAGGCGGGCGGCGTCGGTCAGTTGCAGGGCGCCGTGCTCGGCCATGTCGACATGCACCAGACCGGCGGCGGCCAGTTGGCGGAAGACGCTTTTCCAGGCGTGATCGTCGAGATCGGCGCCGACCCCGAAAGTTGGCAACTGGTCGTGATTCCACTGTTTGACCTTGTCGGTCGCCTTGCCGCGCAGGATATCGGTCAGGTGGGCGACGCCGAAGCGCATGCCGGTGCGGAAAATGGCCGACAGCGCCTTCTGCGCGGCCAGCGTGCCGTCCCACAGTTCAGGCGGGTCCTGGCAGACGTCGCAGTTGTGGCAGGGCTCGCGTTCTTCGCCGAAATAATTGAGCAGCACCTGGCGGCGGCAGCGCGGCGCTTCGCAATAGGCGAGCAGGGCGGTCAGGCGCTGCGCCTCGAGAATCTTCTGGCCTTCGCCGGCGCCCGATTCGGCGATCCGCGCATGTTGCAGCGCGACGTCCTGCATGCCGTAGGTCATCCACGCTTCGGCCGGCTCGCCATCGCGGCCGGCGCGGCCGGTTTCCTGGTAATAGGCTTCGATGCTTTTCGGCAGATCAAGGTGGGCGACGAAACGTACGTCCGGCTTGTCGATGCCCATGCCGAAAGCGATGGTGGCGCACATGATCAGGCCTTCCTCGCGCAGGAAACGGCGCTGGTTGGCGGCGCGTTCCGGCGCTGGCAGGCCGGCGTGGTAGGGCAGCGCGGGAAAACCCTGTGCCGACAGCCATTCGGCGGTTTCCTCGACCTTCTTGCGCGACAGGCAATAGACAATGCCGGCCTGGCCCTTGCGGCCGGCCAGGAAAGCCTGCAGCTGCTTTTTCGGCGTGTCCTTTTCGACCACGGTGTAACGGATGTTCGGGCGGTCGAAACTGGACAGGAAAACGCGCGCCGAGCCGAGACCGAGGCGCGTCAGGATTTCGTTGCGCGTCGCCTGGTCGGCGGTGGCGGTCAACGCGATGCGCGGCACCTGCGGATAGCGTTCGTGCAGCGCCGACAGTTGCAGGTATTCCGGCCGGAAATCGTGGCCCCACTGCGAGACGCAGTGCGCTTCGTCAATGGCGAACAGCGCTAGCTTGCCGGCTTCGTACAGCGCGTCGAGCATGGCCAGGGTGCGTTCGAGGAGCAGTCGTTCCGGAGCGATATAGACGAGATCAAGGTTGCCGCTGAAGATGGCCTGCTCGACCGCCTGCGCCTCGCGCCAGTCGAGGGTCGAGTTGAGGCAGGCCGCCTTGACGCCGAGTTGGGTCAGAGCGTCGACCTGGTCCTGCATTAGCGCGATCAGCGGCGAGACGACGACGGCGCAGCCCGGACGGAGCAGGGCGGGAATCTGGTAGCAGAGGCTCTTGCCGCCGCCGGTCGGCATCAGCACCAGAGCATCGCCGCCGCCGCCGATATGGTCGATGATTTCGGCCTGGGCGCCGCGGAAAGCCGGATAGCCGAAGACGTCGCGCAGCAGGTCGAGAGCCTGGGTCGGGGCGTTCATCCGTTATGGCCGATCAGTGGCGAGGATCGCCTGGCGGGTCAGCGCGGCGCCATCCCAGACCAGGCAGTCGCCGCGGTCTTCGTGCCAGTCGGAAAGCACCCAGCGTTCGACATGGATGCCGTCGACGATATGGTCGTGCTTGGCCGGCCGGTGCGTATGGCCGTGAATGAAGGTGGCGTAGCCGTGTTGGCGCAGGAAATCGTCGGTCGCCGCTGCTTGTAGATCGGCGTAAACGTAGGCCTGATCGTGCTTGCGCCGGCCGCTGCGCCAGCGGATGTAGCGGCCAAGCAGGCTCCGCAGGAAGCGCGGCTTGGCCCGCATCTTCCGCTGCCATTCGGGATCGCGTACCTTGGCCCGGTAGGCCATGTAGGCGTGATCGTCGAGACACAGGGCATCGCCGTGGGCGAGCACGAATTGCCATTCGGGCAGGACCAGCAGGTAAGGGTCGGGCAGCAGTTCGACACCCGCCGCGGTCGCGAAATCGGCGCCGAGCGCGAAATCGCGGTTGCCGTGCATGACGCCGATCTTCAGCCCGCTATCGCTGGCGGCACGTAGTGCGGCAATGACCTGCGCCGAATGGGCATCCCCGACATCGTCGCCGACCCAGACTTCGAAGAGGTCGCCGAGGATGTACAGCGCTTTGGCCTGGCGGGCGCGTCCGGCGAGAAACTGGAGGAACAAAGCAGTCGCCCCGGGTGACCGGGGCGACAGGTGCAGATCGGAGATAAAGAGGATCAAACGATCTCGGCCTTCTCGATGATCACGTCTTCGGTCGGTACGTCCTGGTGGAAGCCCTTGTTGCCGGTCTTGACGGCGCGGATCTTGTCGACGACATCCATGCCTTCGACGACCTCGCCGAACACGCAGTAGCCCCAGCCCTGGCCGGACGGCGACTTGAAGTCGAGGAAGTCGTTATCGACGGTGTTGATGAAAAACTGGGCGGTGGCCGAATGCGGATCGTTGGTGCGCGCCATGGCGATGCTGCCGCGCTTGTTCTTCAGGCCATTGGCGGCCTCGTTCTCGATCGGGGTCTGGCAGGGCTTCTGGTTCATGCCCGGTTCCATGCCGCCGCCCTGGATCATGAAGTTCTTGATGACGCGGTGGAAAATGGTGTTGTCGTAGTGGCCGGCTTCAACGTAGGAGATGAAGTTGGCGACGGTCTTCGGAGCCTTCTCGGCATTCAGTTCGAGGCCGATGACGCCGTGGTTGGTGGTGAGCTTGATCATTGGGGATCCTTACTTTTCTGAGATGATTTTGACGTTCTGGATGACGACCGGAGTCGTCGGGACGTTCTGGTGCGGGCCATAACTGGCCGTCTGGACCTGGGCGATGCGGTCGACGACATCCATGCCCTGGGTGACCTTGCCGAATACGGCGTAGCCCCAGCCGTCGGGAGACGGATAGTCGAGGCCGTCGTTGTTGGCATGATTGATGAAAAATTGCGCCGTGGCTGAATGCGGGTCGGGCTTGCGGGCCATGGCCAGCGTGCCGCGCAGGTTCTTCAGGCCGTTCTTGCCTTCGTTCTCGATCGGCGCCTCGGTGTCCTTCTGGTTCATCTTCGCATCGAAACCGCCGCCCTGGATCATGAATCCCGGAATGACGCGGTGGAAGACGGTGCCGTTGTAGAAGCCGTTTTTCGCGTAGCGCAGGAAGTTGGCGACGCTCTTCGGTGCCTTGTCGGACGCCAGTTCGACGGTGATCTTGCCCAGCGTCGTGTTCAGCTCGACGGTCGGTGTCGCCCAGGTGGCGAACGAAACCAGCAGTCCGCCGACGAGGGCGGAAATCTTCTTAGACATCAGGCGCTTCCTTCGTAAATGATTTTCCACTTGCCATCCTCGCGCAGCCAGTACTGGCGCTTTTTCATCTGGTTGTTCAGGTTGTTGCTGCGGTAATCCTGGTCGAAAGTGACGACGATGATTTCTTCCTTGCCCGGATTGCGGAAAACGGACAAGTTGTTGACCTTGAGCTTGATCCATTCCTTGCCGGCATTGACCTGGCGCTTCTGGGCGGCGAACTGCTCGAAATTCTGGTCGTTCGACTTGAAACGCTTCGAGTAGTGTTTCATCAGGCGGTCGGTATCGCGGCTTTCCCAATCGGCGCGCCAGTTGTCGATGGTCTTGTTGAGTTCGCTGCGCTCCTTGTGCCAGTCGTCGAGCGACAGCCATTCGATGGAGTTGCTGATGATCACCGGCGTCAGGCCGACCTGCAGGTTCTTGGCGACGGCGTCGAGATCCTGGTTGGTCAGCACGACGCAGCCGTCGGAAGCGCGCGGCGGCCGGGCATAGGTGTTGGATGGCGTACCGTGCAGCCAGATGCCGCCGCCGTTGCGTCCCTGGCGCTTGTCCCATTCGTTGGGATAATTGAGCGGGTAGGCGCCGTCCCCGTAGAGATCGCCCAGCTTCTGGCGAGGCAGATTCGCGGTGACGTGATAGACACCGATCGGCGTCTTCTTGTCGCCCTCCGACACCTTCTCGGCGCCGAGTTTGCCCTGGGTGACATAGTAATCGGCGATAAAGCGCGGGCGGCCACCGTTGGCGACGTCGTTCTCATAGACGTAGAGGCGCGAGCGCTTGGTGTCGACGACGATCGCGTAGCGCTGGTCGGCCGGCATCTGCAACAGGTAGCGCGGCACGAAGTTGGCTTCCGGCTTTTCGCGGTAGCCCTTGAGGCGGACGATGGCTTCGGCGCGCAGATCGGCAACCTTGTCGGCCGGGGCGCCGTTCATTGCGCCAAAAGTCTGGATCTGTTGCGTCTTGGCGAGCAGCAGGTCGCCCTTGATCAGGTTGGCCAGCCGGTAATTGGGGTGCTGGCGGAGCAGGGATTCGGTCAGTTCGAGGGCGCGGCCCAGCCGGTTGCTTTCGATTTCCTTGAAGATTCCGGCCAGTTGAGCTTCCGGACCGGAATCGGAGACGCTGCTGGCGACCCGGGCAGGCGATTTGTCAACCGATTTGGCCAGGGCATGCCCGGCCAGACCGGTGACCAAAAGCAGAAACGCGAGCTTGCGACCGAGCATCAACGGGAATTTTCTTCCTTGATCAGCCACTTACCGCCGGCGCGGACGAAGACCAGGGTCTTCGACGTCGAGGTCGACAGGTTGCTGGCCTTGTAGTGCTGGCGGAACTTGGCGGTGGCCTTGTCGCCGTTGACCGAAATCTGCGGTTCGTCGATATCCACCGAAATCTTGCCCGGCTTGCCGGCGATGCGCTGCTCGCGCTCGGCTTCCCAGGCCTTGCGGCCAATGCCGTTCGGGGTGCTGAAATCGGCGGCGTAGGCGCCGAGATAGGCGCGCATGTCCTTGCGCGACCAGGCGTTGGCCCAGGCGGCGACGGCCTTGGCAACATCCTCCTGGGCGCCGTCAGCCTTGGCGGCGACAGGGGCCGCTGCAGCGGCCGGCTTGGCGTCGACCGGTTTGGCCGGAGTGGCGGAAGCGGCGCCCGGCGTTGCGGCGACGACGGTGGCGGTCGGGGCGGCGGCCACGGCCGGTTTGGCGGCTGCGACCGGTGCGGCCGGAGCCGGGGCCGGAGTGGGCGTCGGTGCGGCGGCAACCGGTGCCGTCGGCTTGACATTGCCCTTGCCCGAGGTGGTGATCAGGTCGCGGATCAGGGCGAGCTTGTTCTGGGTGGCCGGATTCGAGTTATCGAGTTGCAGTGCCTTGTCATAGGCCTGGCTGGCCAGCTTGGCATAGACGTCGCCGAGGTTTTCATAGGCGATGGCGTAGGACGGGTGAGTCCTTATTGCCATTTCCAGCGCCGTGCGTGCCTTGTCGTACTGCTTTTGCTGGGCGTAGAGCACGGCAAGGTTGTTATAGGGTTCGGGCAGTTCCGGATAGTCTTCGGTCAGCTTGGTGAATACGGCGATGGCGTCGGCCGGCTTGTTCATCTCCGTATAGATCAGCCCCTTGAGGAAGCGACCCTGGGCATCCTTTGGCTTGTTGCTCAGGTAGGCGTCGACCTTTTCCAGGGCCTGCGGATATTGGCCCTGCTTGATCAGGCGCTGAACGTCCGGCAGGTTGTCGGCGAAAACCGGCGCCGCGAAGCCGATGGCCAAGCCAAGAGCCAGTGCGCGCAGCGCTTTCAGCTGCTGGAAACGGGGCTGGAGCAGAGAGGTAGTGGTCATCGCTGTGCTATAATTTCCGGAGGTGTACAATTGCACGATTCTACCAAAAATGCCGCTTTTTCCATAGGCTTCTAAAGCTTGCGGCACCACGAATTCATCCCGGCATGCTCAAGATTTATAATTCCCTGAAGCGGGAAAAACAGGTTTTCACCCCGATCGACGCGAACAAGGTTCGCATGTATGTCTGCGGCATGACGGTCTATGACTACTGCCACCTCGGTCATGCGCGCGTCATGGTGGTTTTCGATCTGGTCTATCGCTGGCTGAAAGCACGTGGCTACGAGGTGACTTATGTCCGCAACATCACCGACATCGATGACAAGATCATTCGGCGGGCGGCAGAAAACGGCGAATCCATCCAGCAGTTGACCAATCGTTTCATCGCCTTCATGCATGAAGATGCCGATGCGCTGGGCGTCCTGCGCCCCGACCACGAACCGCGGGCGACCGAATTCGTGCCCGAAATGCTCGACCTGATTTCCCAGCTGGAAGGGCGCGGCCTGGCCTACCGGGCGGTCGATGGCGACGTCAATTACGCGGTGCGCAAGTTCGAGGGCTACGGCAAGCTGTCCGGCAAGTCGCTCGACGATTTGCGGGCCGGTGAACGGGTCGAGGTCGAAGCCGCCAAGCAGGACCCGCTCGATTTCGTGCTCTGGAAACATGCCAAGCCGGGTGAGCCGGCCTGGGAGTCGCCGTGGGGCGAAGGCCGGCCGGGCTGGCATATCGAATGTTCGGCGATGAGCTCCAAATTGCTCGGTCAGCATTTCGACATCCACGGTGGCGGCCAGGATTTGCAGTTCCCGCACCACGAGAACGAAATCGCCCAGTCGGAAGGGGCGCATCAGTGCACCTTCGTCAATTACTGGATGCACAACGGCTTCGTCCGCGTCGACAATGAAAAGATGTCGAAATCGCTGGGCAATTTCTTCTCCATCCGCGAAGTACTCGGCCAGTTCGACGCCGAAGTGGTGCGTTTCTTCATCCTGCGCGCCCATTACCGCAGCGCCCTGAACTATTCCGACGCCCATCTCGATGACGCCAAGCGCAGCCTGGATGGCCTCTATTTCGCCTTGCGCGATGTCCCGGCGGTGCCGGTCGAAATCGACTGGAACAACGATTTCGCCGCCCGTTTCGGTGCCGCGCTGGACGAGGATTTCGACTCGCACGGCGCGATTGCCGTACTCTTCGAACTGGCCGGCGAAGTCAATCGCCAGCGCAGCGGCGAACTGGCCGGCCTGCTGAAGGCGCTGGGCGGCGTGATCGGCCTGCTTGAACGCGAACCGCTCGTCTATCTGCGCGGCGCCGCGCAGCAGGGCGGCCTCGACGAAGCCGCCATCGAGCAACGGATCGTCGATCGGGCGGCGGCCAAAAAGGCGCGTAATTTTGCCGAAGCCGACCGTCTGCGCGACGAGTTGAAAGCGGCCGGCATCGTGCTCGACGACAGCGCCCAGGGTACGACCTGGCGGCGTGCCTGAGCATCGCGATCATAAAAAAACGGCCTCCCGGCCGTTTTTTTTCGGACTGCCCCCCAGGGCTTACTTGAGTATCTTGCCGCCGGCGCCGACCACGGTTAGTTCGACGTGGCGCGAACCGACGCGACTGTTGGCGCCGTAGTTGACGCGGTAACCGCCGAAGTCGACGTTGTTCATGCCTTCCAGCGCCGTCGTCAGCTTTTCCCGGGTCAGGTCCTTGCCGGCACGGCGCAGGCCTTCGACCATGGTGCGGGCCATCAGATAGGCCTCCATGCCGTAATAGGAATAGGCGCCGCCCTTGGCGAACAGGCGCTGGTAATCGTGGACGACGGGGACGATATCGTTCCAGGGATAGGGGGCGACTTGCGAAATGCCGATGCCGCGGGCGTCGGGGCCGAGTTCCTGGATCAACTGCTCGGTGCCGACCGGCGACAAGGTCATGAACATCGGCGCCTGGCCGGCTTTCTTCATGGCTTTGACGAAAGCCGCCGTCGGCTTGTAAAGGGTGACCATGATCACTGCCTGCGGATTGGTCTTGGCAATTGGCTCGACCGCCTTGCTGACGTCGAGCGAGTTGCGCTCGACGGTGCCGATGGCCGACGGCGCCAGGTTGTATTTCTTCAATGCCTGGGTGACGCCGTCGAGACCCGATTTGCCGAAGCCGTCGTTCTGGTAGAAGACGGCAATGTTTTTGAGGCCCAGCGACACCAGTTGATTGACGATGGCTTCCGTTTCGTCGGCGTAGCTGGCGCGGACATTGAACATGTAGCGGGTATTGGCGTTGCTGCTGATCGGTTCGCGCAAGGTCATGGCGCCGGAAATGGTGCCGACCAGTGGCACCCGGGCCGGACCGAAAACGCCATTCATGGCTTCGGTGGTCGGGCTGGAGCCGTAATAGGAAAGCAGCGCGAAGACGTGCTTGTCGTTGATCAGGGTCTTGGTGTTGGCGAGCGTTCGTTCCGTTTCATAGCCATCATCGAGCGCGACCAGATCGAGCTTGCGGCCATTGATGCCGCCCGACTTGTTGATCTGTTCGAAATAGGCCTGGATAGTCTGCCGCATGTCGAGACCGTAAGCACCGTTGGGGCCGGATAGCGGCGCCGACATGCCGAGGCTGATGCTGGAATCGGTAACGCCCGGCTCGGCCATGCAAATCGCCGCCGAGCAGGCGAGTGCGCCAAGTACGACCAGTCTCTTCAGGACTTGCATTTTTGGTCTCCCCCCAGAAATTATTCCGCAGATTCTAACAGTCGAAAGCGCGCCGGGGGAATATCGGGTGGCTTACTTTCGTAATACACGGGTTTGCCCCTGTCATGGCAAGGTGGCCAACCAATGAAACTGCCCCGGCAACATGGCCTAAACCACATTGCCGGGGCAAGCTGAGCAAATGACGATCAGTCCTCGAAAAATTCCTTGACCTTGTCCATCCACGACTTGGCGCGGGGGTTGTGTTTGGCGCTGTTGTCGCGGCTCGACTCTTCCAGTTCGCGAAGCAGTTCCTTCTGGCGCTCGGTCAGGTTGACCGGCGTTTCGACCACGACATGGCACAGCAGGTCGCCGTGGGTGTGGCTGCGGACCCCCTTGATGCCCTTGCCGCGCAGCCGGAAGACGCGTCCGGACTGGGTTTCGCCGGGAATCTTGATGCTCGCCGCGCCATCGAGGGTGGGAATCTCGATGTCGCCGCCGAGTGCGGCGCTGGTGAAGGAGATCGGCATTTCGCAATGCAGGTCGTTGTGGTCGCGCGTGAACACGGCGTGCGGCTTGAGATGGATCTGGACGTAGAGGTCGCCCGGCGGGCCGCCATTGACGCCATGTTCGCCTTCGCCGGCCAGCCGGATGCGATCGCCTTCGTCCACTCCTGCCGGAATCTTGACAGCCAGCGTCTTGTGCTGCTTGATGCGGCCGGCGCCGCCACAGGATTTGCATGGATCGGCGATGAAGCGGCCGGTGCCGTGGCACTTGTGGCAGGTCTGCTGGATGGAGAAGAAACCCTGTTGCAGGCGCACCTGGCCCGAGCCGCCGCAGGTCGGGCAGGTCTTGGGCTGGGTGCCGGCCTTGGAACCCGAGCCGTGGCAGGGTTCGCAGACTTCCATGGTCGGAATCCGGATCTTGGTTTCCGTGCCGTGAGCGGCCTGTTCCAGCGTGATTTCGAGGTTGTAGCGCAAGTCGGCGCCGCGATAGATGTTGGAACGACCGCCGCCACCACCGCCGCCACGGCCGCCGAAAATCTCGTCGAAAATGCCGCCGAAGGCATCGGCAAAACCGCCGCCACCGCCACCGAAGCCACCGCCCATGCCCGCTTGCGGGTCAACGCCAGCGTGGCCGTACTGGTCGTAGGCCGCGCGTTTCTGGCCGTCGGAGAGAATCTCGTAGGCTTCCTTGGCTTCCTTGAATTTTTCCTCGGCGCCCGGGTTGTCCGGATTGCGGTCGGGGTGGTGCTTCATGGCCAGCTTGCGGTAGGCCTTCTTGATCTCGTCTTCGCTGGCGTCGCGGTTGACGCCAAGAATTTCGTAAAAGTCGCGTTTCGACATGTGTATGGTCCGGCTTGGCTTGTGCGAAGGCCGGATCAAGCGGCGCCGGGGCGTCCGCTTGAATCCGGCCAGTTAGAACGGCGCAAAAGCGTCCGTTTTAACCTTTCTTGTCCTTGTTCACTTCCGTGAATTCGGCATCAACGACATCGCCTTCGACCGTCTTCTCGCCTGATTCGGCGTGCTGCTGACCGGCGGCACCGGCGGCAGCGCCTTCGGCCTGTTGCTGGGCATACATCTTTTCACCCAGCTTCTGGGCGGCCTGGCTCAGGGCTTCGGTCTTGGCGACGATGGTTTCCTTGTCGCCGTCACGAAGCACGGATTCGACATCCTTGATCGCGGCTTCGATGGCTTCCTTCTCGGCGGCATCCAGCTTGTCGCCGTATTCGGTCAGCGACTTCTTGACCATGTGCACCATGCCGTCGGCCTGGTTGCGGGCATCGGCCAGTTCATGGACCTTCTTGTCGTCTTCGGCATGCAGTTCGGCATCCTTGACCATGGCCTGGATTTCGGCTTCCGACAGACCGGAGTTGGCCTTGATGGTGATCTTGTTTTCCTTGCCGGTAGCCTTGTCCTTGGCGGTGACGTGCATGATGCCGTTGGCGTCGATGTCGAAAGTGACTTCGATCTGCGGCGTGCCGCGCGGGGCCGGCGGGATACCTTCCAGGTTGAACTGGCCGAGGCTCTTGTTGCCGGCGGCGACTTCACGTTCGCCCTGCAGCACGTGGATGGTCACGGCGGACTGGCTGTCGTCGGCAGTCGAGAAGACTTGCGATGCCTTGGTCGGGATGGTCGTGTTCTTCTGGATCAGCTTGGTCATGATGCCGCCCAGCGTTTCGATACCGAGGGACAGCGGGGTGACGTCGAGCAGCAGCACGTCCTTGACTTCGCCCTGCAGCACGCCGCCCTGGATGGCGGCGCCGACGGCAACGGCTTCATCCGGATTGACGTCCTTGCGCGGCTCCTTGCCGAAGATTTCTTTGACCTTGTCCTGCACCTTGGGCATGCGGGACTGGCCGCCGACCAGGATGATGTCGTCGATGTCGCCAACCTTGCAGCCGGCATCCTTCAGCGCCGTCAGGCAGGGCGCCACCGTGCGTTCGACCAGTTCGTCGACCAGCGACTCGAACTTGGCGCGGGTGATCTTCAGCGCCAGGTGCTTCGGACCGGAAGCGTCGGCGGTGATGTAGGGCAGGTTGATTTCGGTCTGCTGGCTGGAGGACAGCTCGATCTTGGCCTTTTCGGCAGCTTCCTTGAGGCGCTGCAGTGCCAGCACGTCGGCCTTCAGGTTGACGCCGGATTCCTTCTTGAATTCGTCGATGATGTAGTCGATCAGGCGCTGATCGAAGTCTTCGCCGCCGAGGAAGGTGTCGCCGTTGGTGGCCAGCACTTCGAACTGCTTTTCGCCATCGACGTCGGCGATTTCGATGATCGAGATGTCGAACGTGCCGCCGCCGAGGTCATAGACGGCAACCTTCTTGTCCTTGCCGGCGATCTTGTCCATGCCGAAAGCGAGGGCGGCTGCGGTCGGTTCGTTGATGATGCGCTTGACTTCGAGGCCGGCGATGCGGCCGGCGTCCTTGGTGGCTTGACGCTGGCTGTCGTTGAAGTAGGCCGGCACGGTGATGACGGCTTCGGTGACTTCCTCGCCGAGGTAGTCTTCGGCGGTCTTCTTCATCTTGCGCAGCACTTCGGCAGAAACCTGGGGCGGGGCGATCTTCTTGTCGCGCACGGCCACCCAGGCGTCGCCGTTGTCGGCCTTGACGATCTTGTACGGCATCAGGCCGATGTCCTTCTGCACTTCCTTCTCTTCGAAGCGGCGGCCGATCAGGCGCTTGACGGCGTACAGCGTGTTCATCGGGTTGGTGACTGCCTGGCGCTTGGCCGGGGCGCCGGAGAGGATTTCGCCGTCTTCGGCGTAGCCGATGACGGACGGCGTGGTGCGCGCACCTTCGGAGTTCTCGATAACCTTCGGCGTGCCGCCTTCCATGATGGCGACGCAGGAGTTGGTGGTGCCGAGGTCAATACCAATGATCTTGCCCATGTTTTAGTCCTTTACTGAATACGAGTGAATTTGTGATGTTCCGGAGTTGGGGACGGTGCCCCGAATTTCAAGACTTCGGCTTGGCGACCATGACCAGTGCCGGGCGCAGCGTGCGTTCGGCGATCAGGTAGCCCTTCTGCAGCACGGTGACGACGGTATTGGCTTCCTGTTCGGAATCGACCATGCCGATGGCCTGGTGCTTGTGCGGATCGAACTTTTCGCCGGCCGGATTGACTTCGATCAGCGCATTCTTCTCGAAAGCGGCGACCAGCTGCTTGAGGGTCAGTTCGACGCCCGACTTGAAGCTGTCGACGGTCTGCTCCGGCGTGGCCAGGGCGGCTTCCAGGCTATCCTTGACGGCCAGCAGTTCGCCGGCGAATTTCTCGACGGCAAACTTGTGCGCCTTGCTGATATCGTCCTGGGCACGACGGCGGATGTTCTCGCCCTCCGCCTTGGCGCGCAGCCAGGCGTCGTAATGCTCGGCCGCCTTGAGTTCGAGGGCGCGGAACTGCTCCTCGATGCTGGGCAAAGTGTCCGTGTGTTCGGCGGCCGCCGGCTCGGCGGCGGGTTCGGTGATGGCTTCGTTACCCAGCAAGCTTTCCTGGGGCGTTTCGGTATTCGACATGCGTGTATCTCCCAAAAATCTTTTCGCTATCTGGGGGCGTTGCGCGCGCTTTCAAGAGCCCGCGATAAATATTCTTCGCCGGGTAAAACTGCTGTCGGCAAGGCCCCAGCATGCTACGATAATTCCATGATTTACTTCCTTACTTCCTGAATGCAGACGATCGGCAAATATCGCGTCGTGCGCGAACTGGGCAAGGGCGCGACGGCGACGGTCTATCTCTGCGACGATCCCGATGCCGACCGCCAGGTGGCCGTCAAGGTGATCAGTTTCGGCCAGGACAGCGCCGCCATGTCGCGGCGCATGCGCAAGCTTTTCCAGAACGAAGGCATGGTCTCGCAACGCATGAACCATCCGAATATCGTGCGCGTGTACGAAGCGGTGGTCGAGGACGACTTTGCCTATCTGGCGATGGAGTATGTCCAGGGGTTCAGCCTCGAAGAACATTGCCGCATCGACAAGCTGCTGCCCATGCATCGGGTCATCGGCATCATCTTCAAATGCTGCATGGCGCTCGATTCGGCTTACCGCCAGGGCATCATCCATCGCGACATCAAGCCGGCCAACATCATGATTGCCGCCAACGACGAGCCGAAGATCGCCGACTTCGGTCTGGCGCTCAACATGAACAAGGACATGGATCGCGATTCGACCTTCATCATGGGCGTCGGTTCGCCGGCCTATATGTCGCCGGAACAGATCAAGGGCTATCCGCTCAACCAGAAGACCGATCTCTATTCGCTGGGCGTCGTGATGTTCCAGTTGTTGACCGGTCGTCTGCCTTTTCGTGCCGCCAACCAGGCGACGCTGGTCTATCGCATCATCAATACCGATGCGCCAGCCGTCACGGCGCTCAATCCGAACCTGCCGGAAGGCCTCAACGCCATCATGCGGCGGGCGCTGGAAAAAGACCTCTACAGCCGCTACAAGAACGGCGCCGAGTTCGCCAAGGATCTTTCCTCGGTGCGCTACCAGATACTCGAAGAGGACGACACGGCGCAGGACAACCGCCATTTCGAAACCTTGCGCAAACTCGATTTCTTTACCGAGTTCGAAAATATCGAGCTCTGGGAAGTGTTACGGGTTTCGGTCTGGCGTGAGATTGCGCCCAATGTCGCGATCATCCGCGAAGGCGAAAAAAACAAGATGTTTGGCGTCATCATTTCGGGCAGCGCCGAAATTTCCATCGAAGGCCGTGTCCTCTGTCGGCTCGGCGTCGGCGAGCCGGTCGGCGAAGTCGCCTTTCTCCATCCGGCCAGCGATCAGCGCTGCGCGACGGCGGTCACGCTGGAAACAACGCTTTTTCTCGAAATCAACGCCGCGGCCCTTGCGCTCTCTTCGGAAGAACTGCTCGAACGCGTGCGCAATACGCTGCTCGCCAGGTTGATCAAGCGCCTGCGCGAAGTGAACAAGATCGCTGCCGCCCAGGGCCGTCCGGCCGTCGAAGCCGGTATCGGTTCATTGTCCAGCATGGGGCGCGGCAAGCCCGGCGGTGGGCTCGACTTGGAACTGGCGCCGATGTGAAAACCGCCTCGTAAGAGGCGGTTCCTGTTTGCGGCAGTGCGGTTTCAGACCTTGAAGCGTCCGACCATGGCGGCCAGCCCTTCGGCCAGCCGTTTCAGGTCGTGGGCGGCGCCGGCCGTCTGTTCGACGGTACCCGTATTGTCCCGGGCCATGCCGGCAATCGCTTCGATGCTCGATTCGACGGCGCCCGAAACACGCCGCTGTTGATCGGTGGCGGCGGCGATGGCGTCGAGGCCGTGGCCGACTTCGGTGACCGAGCCGTTGGTTGCCTGCAGCACGTTGGAGACGGTCCCCACGGCAGCCTGGCTGCTTTCCAGGTGATCCAGGCCGGAGTCGATGCTGCGCCGGACGGCGACCGACTGGGCGCTCAGCGTCGCGGTGATGGCGTCGATTTCGCTGGCCGAACGCGAGGATTTTTCCGCCAGTTTGCGCACTTCGTCGGCGACGACGGCAAAGCCGCGGCCCTGTTCGCCGGCCCGGGCGGCTTCGATGGCGGCATTGAGGGCGAGCAGGTTGGTCTGTTCGGCGATGTCCTTGACTTCGCGGGTCATGTTGGTGATCGCTTCGGTATTGCGCACGAACTCATTGACCGACTCGGCCATTTCCTTGACGGCATGCTCGACGACATCCATTTCGCCGAGCAGCACCTTGAGGTTGCGGCTGCCTTCGTTGGCGCGCTGCAGGCTTTCCTGCGACTGCTGCTGGACATGCTCGGCGCTCTGGGCAATCGAGGTGATGCTGGAAACCAGTTCCTCGACGGCGGCCGCCGCATCGTTCGACTTTTCGTTTTGCAAATGCGAACTTTGCGACACGCGGTCGGCGTTGTCGGAGAGCGCCGTGACCCGAGCCGAAACCTGGGCAGCGGAGTCGCGCACCTGGCGGACCAGTTGGTTGAAGTTTTCCATCATCTCATTGAAGACGAGGGCAGCCTGGCCCACTTCGTCCTTGCCTTTGACCGGCAGACGACGGGTCAGGTCGCCTTCGCCGCGGGCGATGTCGGCCAGACCCTTGCGCATCTCGTCGAGCGGCACGGTGACGAAATGATTGGTCAGCAGATAGATAATGACCAGCAGCAGGCCGATGGCGCCCAGCGCGGCGCCGGCGATCTTCAGACGGAAGGCCGAAACATCGGCTTCCACGCTGTCGAGCGACACTTTCATGCTGACCACGCCGAGCACGGTGCCTTCCGGGACCTGATGGCAGAGGATGCAGTCCTTGCCGAGATAGTTCTTCGACGCCTTGGTCGGGTTGACGACGTGGAGGTAGGAGCCATTGGCGCCGGATTCCACCGAAATGTACGGCGTGCCGGTGTTCATCACCTGCTTTTCCTGGGCGTCCAGCTCGCGCTTGTCCTTGGTGTCCGGTCCATAGAGCTTGATCACGGCGTCGCCGCGCACGACATGCAGGTCCTTGATGATCGACAACTGCTTGATCTGGTCGAGGAAGACTTCCCTTTGCCCGACGGTGCCGGTGATCATCATGCCGGTCAGGCCGGCCATGGTCATTTCGTGGATGCTCTGCGAGAAGTCCTGGGCCTGGCGGATGGCCGTATCGCGATTGACCTGGGTGGCCCAGACGATGATGACGGTCCAGATGATGGCCAGCGTCAGCCAGATGGCCGCGGTGAGGCGGACCCATATTTTCAAATCACCAAACCTCGGCATTTCATCCCCCAGATAGCAGCCAGCCTTGTTAGGCGGTCAAATCGATTTGCTGGATTGTGCCAGCGCTTCCATCTTCCTGCAAAACAATACCGGTTTGGCGTATTTGGCCGAGTAATCCATTGGCATCGTTCTTGATGTCGAATGGCGTCGCGATGCGGCTTAGCGAGATGGCGCCGACGCCGGCGGCGGCCAGTGACTGCAGCCGATTATTTCCGTCGGCATCGCGGCTCCACACCTGCAATTGCCCGTATGCGCCGTCGTTTTCATCGATCCAGCCGTTCTTGTCGCCGTCAAGTGCAGCCAGTTCGGCGAAGCCGTCGCCCTTTGCCGGGCCGAACAATTCACTGCCGTTATTGATGATGCCGTCGTGATTGCGGTCGAAAACCAGGAAACCGCTGCCCGGACTGACGAAATTGATCTGTTCCGTGGCCGTGCCGTCGCTGTTCAGATCGAAGGCGAAGCGCTGGTCGGTCAATTGGGCGGTGTTGCCGGCAAAGTTGATGACCAGCGGGTCGGTCTTCTTCGCCGCGTCGCCGAGGCGCAGGCTGACGTCGCTGGTCTCGTGGTAACTGCGGTTCATCGACAGGCTGAGACTGAATGCGATGCTGCGGCCATCGGCGGTCTGTACCGTGCCGCTCGCTGAAAAACGGGTCTGCTCGGTTTCGGTATATGACTGGTGGCGCTCGTATTCGATGCCATAGCCGGCAGCCTGAGGCGGGGCGGCTTGGGCACTCGCCGGGGGGCTGGGGGCGTCGGTGGCAGCCGGCGCCGCGGCGGGACTTTGCAACTCGGTGGCATCGAAGACACGGACTGCCCGCCCGGTCAGGAATTCGAGCATGCTGCGGATCAGGCGCAGTCGCGGGTCGTGTTCGATGGCGCTATTGAGGCCGTCGCTGATCGAGCCGGCCGAGGCGCCGCCGCCTGCCGCATCGGACAGCGTCACCGTGTCGGTCGCCGGCGCCGGTTGAGGTGCCGCCGCCTGGGCACTGGAACGCCGCTGCCCGACCCACATCTGCAGCGATTCGCTGGCTTCATACTGTTGCAGGCTGCTGTGGGAAGAAGCCATCTGCAACTGGGCGCTGGCGATTTTCATGGGGCACCTCCGCGGACGTTTGGACAAATTGTTAACGGCGGTGCGGCGGCAAAGTTAAGTTTTGTTCAATTTGTCGCGCAACCAGCGTTTCAGTGTGGCGGCATCAAGGGCGCCGCTCTGGCGAGCGATTTCCCGGCCGTTCTGGAAGATGGCCAGGGTCGGGATGCTGCGGATGTTGTGGCGGGCGGCGAGTTGCGGTTCGCTCTCGGTGTCGAGCTTGGCGAAGCGCAGCGCTGGTTCGGACTCGGCGCAGACCTGGGCAAAAGCCGGTGCCATGCTGCGACACGGTCCGCACCAGGGCGCCCAGAAATCGACGACGACGGGCAGGTCGTTGCGCCCGATCTGTTTGGCGAAATTGCCGCTGTTCAGTTCGAGCGGCGTGCCGGTGAATAGGGCTTCCCGGCACTGGCCGCAATTGGGCCGCTCGGCCAGTCGGACAGCGGGTAGGCGGTTGACTGCCGCGCAATGCGGGCAAACGACGTGCAGGCTTTCATTCATGGCGCGTTCCGGTAAATCAGATTTCTCTGATATGCGGGTCGGCCGTGCAATTTCAAGCGCGGGCGCCGAGTTTTATCGCACGTCCGGCGCTTTCCTGCAGGGCTTGGGGATCGTGGCCATCTCTGGTCGGCCAGCCGCCGAGGTGCTGTTCGACCAGGTGGGTCAGGGCATGCAACCAGGCGTTGTCTTCGTTGAGGGCGGGAATGTAGTGGTATTCGCGGCCGCCGACGGCCAGGAAATCGGCCTTGCCTTCCTGAGCGATTTCTTCCAGGGTTTCCAGGCAGTCGGCGGTGAACCCCGGGCAGATGACATCGACCCGGCCGACCCCGGCCTTGCCCAGTTCGACCAGGGTCGGGGCCGTGTACGGCTGCAGCCAGGCGGCCTTGCCGAAGCGCGACTGGAAGCAGATCCGGTACTGCTCGGGCGTCAGGTTCAGGCGCTCGGCGAGCAGACGGCCGGTTTTCTGGCATTCGCAGTGGTAGGGATCGCCGAGATCGAGGCTGCGCTGTGGCAGGCCGTGAAAACTGATGATCAGGCGGTCGCCGGCAGCAAGCGGGCCGTTCGCCTGCCAGTGGCGGCGGACGCTCTGTTCAAGGGCGCCGAGATAGCCCGCGTCGTCGTGGAAATTGCGGACGAAGCGCAGTTCCGGCTGATTGCGGGTGCGCAGCAGCCAGTGGCAGGCTTCATCGATGACGGTGGCGGTGGTGCTCGCCGAATATTGCGGGTACATCGGCAGCAGCAGGATGCGGTTCGCGCCGCCGGCTTTCAGGCGGGCCAGCACGTCGGGAATCGATGGCGCACCGTAGCGCATCGCCCAGGTCACGGTCAGGTGATGGCCGCGCTCGCCAAGATAGCCGGCCAGCAATTTGGCCTGGCGTTCGGTATGGACGCGCAGCGGCGAGCCTTCGGGCAGCCAGACGGTGGCGTACTTGGCGGCCGATTTTTTGGGCCGGATATTGAGAATGATGCCGTTGAGGATCAGCCACCAGGCCGCTTTCGGAATCTCGACGACGCGCGGGTCGGACAGGAATTGCCGGAGGTAGCGCTTGAGGGCCGGTGCGGTCGGCGCTTCCGGCGTGCCAAGATTGACCAGGACGACAGCGGTGGTGGCCGACGTACCGTGGTGGTGCGGCGGTTCGGGAAGGAAACGGGGCATCAGTTGTCCGATTTGTAGGAAAGGGCGCTGGAAAGCAGGCGGGCGGTGATGTCGACGATGGGAATGACGCGTTCGTAGGCCATCCGGGTCGGGCCGATGACACCGACCGAGCCGACGATCTGGCCGTCGACGGTATACGGGGCGGCGATGACACTGCATTCGTCGAGCGGCGCGATGCCCGATTCGCCGCCGATGTAGATCTGGACGCCTTCGGCGCGGTTGGAAACGTCGAGCAGGCGCATCAGGCTGGAGCGCTGGTCGAAAAGATCGAACAGTTCGCGCAGGCGCTTCATGTTCGAGGACAGTTCCTCGACATCGAGCAGGTTCTTTTCACCGGAGATGACGTAGGGTGCCGGGGTTTCCGAGAGTGCCGCGTCGCCGGCTTCAAGCGCCAGGTTCATCAGCGGCTTGATATCCTCGCGCAGTTGCTGGATCTCCTGGGTCAGGCGATGGCGGATCTGCTCGAAATCCATGCCGGCGAAATTCTGGTTCAGGTAATTGGCGGCGGTCACCAGTTCCGACGGCGAGTAGGCCTTGTCGGTGTTCAGAATGCGGTTCTGCACGTCGCCGTCCATGGTGACGATGATCAGTAGGATGCGCTTTTCGCCGAGGCTGAGGAATTCGACCTGGCGGATGCGGCTGGCGGCGCGTCGCGGCGCCATGACGACGCCAGCGAAATGGGTCAGGCCCGAAAGCAGTTGCGAGGCGCTGGAAATGATCTGGCTGGCCGGCCGGCCATGCAGCGCTTCTTCCATGGCGCCCATCTGGCGGGCTTCGAGTGGCTGCACGGTGAGCAGGCTGTCGACAAAGAGCCGGTAGCCGCGGGCAGTCGGCACGCGGCCGGCCGAAGTGTGCGGGCTGGCGACGAAGCCGGCCTCTTCCAGGTCGGCCATCACGTTGCGGATGGTGGCCGGCGACAGGGACAGGCCGGAAAATTTCGACAGGGCGCGCGAGCCGACCGGCTGGCCGTCGGCAATGTAGTGCTCAACCAGCGTCTTGAGCAGGGTGCGGGAGCGATCGTCCATCATGGCGAAGCATTGTACAAAAAATGGCCGTCGCCACTGCCATCGATTTTTGCGGTGGTGCGGGCCGCGAGTGGCGTAGCGGCGGCTTCCATGTCTTCTATGTTTCGCTGAGGCGCAGCGCCTGCTGGCGGGTCTCGAATTCCTGGCGCAACTCGCGGCGGATCAGCGCCGCCTGGAAACGGCGTTTTTCGTCCGCCGTGGCGGGTTCCAAAGCCGGCACCGGCGTCGCCTTGCCGTTCTCGTCGACCGCCACCATGGTGAAAAAGCAGCTGTTGGCATGGCGAACGCTCTGTTCGCGAATGTTTTCGGTCAGCACCTTGATGCCGATTTCCATCGAGGTGCGGCCGGTGTAATTGACGGCGGCCAGGAAAGTGACCAGTTCGCCGACGTGGATGGGCTGGCGGAACATCACCTGGTCCACGGAGAGTGTCACCACATACTGGCCGGCATAGCGGCTGGCGCAGGCGTAGGCTGCCTGGTCGAGCAGCTTGAGGATGGTGCCGCCGTGCACATTGCCGGAAAAGTTGGCCATGTCCGGCGTCATCAGGACGGTCATGCTGAGTTGGTGATTGGGGAGCGGCATCGGGCGGGGAGAAGGGCGGAAAGCCCCATCTTACTGCGCTTTGCGGCCGGGTCGTTAGCCCTGCCGGGCGGTCCGGCGCCGGCATCCGGCAGGCACGCTGCCCGATCGTTGAACACGGGGCGGCGCGCGACGGCATTTTTATGCAAGAATTCGGGCCATGAATAGAGGCTTCGCTTCCATCCGCTCGCCGCGGACCATTGCGCTGGTCGGCAAATACCATAGCATGGAGATTGCCGAGTCCTTGCGCCGGTTGGCCGAATACCTGCATGAACGCGGGGTTTCGGTATTTATCGAGCGCGAAACCGCCGAGCATATCGGCAAGAAAGTCGATCTTTCGCGCTGGGTAACCTGCGGCTTCAACGACATCGGCGCCCATGCCGACCTCGCCATCGTGCTCGGCGGTGACGGTACCATGCTCAACGCGGCGCGGCGCCTGGCCCGTTATTGCGTGCCGCTGGTCGGCGTCAATCAGGGGCGGCTCGGTTTCATGACCGACATCGCCCGCGACGACATGCTGACCTGCATGGACGATCTGCTTGATGGCCGCTTCACGCCGGAAAACCGCCTGCTGCTGGCCGCCGAAGTCATCCGCGACGGCAAGGAAATCGCCTCCAACCTGGCCTTGAACGACGTCGTTGTCGACAAGGGCGCGATCGGCCGGATGATCGAATTCGAACTGTTCATCGACGGCGAATTCATCTACAACCTGCGTTCGGACGGCATGATCGTGTCGACGCCGACCGGCTCGACCGCCTATGCGATGTCGTCCGGCGGGCCGATCATGCATCCGACCCTGGCCGGCATCGCGCTCGTGCCGCTCTGCCCGCATGCGCTGACCAATCGGCCGATCATCGTCAATGACCGCGCCGATATCGAGCTGCGCGTCGTCAATGCCGACGATCCGCGGGTGCACTTCGACGGCCAGGTGACGCTCGACCTGGCGCGCGACGATTGCGTCCGGTTGCGCCGTTCGGAATACGCCATCTGCTTCCTGCATCCGCCCGGCTACAGCTACTTCGCGATGTTGCGCCAGAAGCTGCACTGGAGCGAGCGCCCGAAAGGCCCCTGATCCGCCATGCTGCACCATCTGACCATACGCGATTTCGTCATTGTCGACCGGCTGGAGCTGGCGTTTGCTAGCGGTTTCGGTGCCCTGACCGGGGAAACCGGGGCCGGCAAATCGATCCTGATCGATGCCCTGGCGCTGGCTCTCGGCGAACGGGCCGATGCCGGCGTCGTCCGCGCCGGCTGCGACAAGGCGGAAGTCGCAGCCACCTTTTCGGTCGCCGCGCTGCCGGCGGTGGGTGCGTGGCTATCGGCCAACGATTTCGATGGCGATGACGAACTGCTGCTGCGCCGCGTCGTCGATGCCGGCGGCCGGTCGCGTGCCTATATCAACGGCTCGCCGGCCACCGCCCAGCAATTGCGCGAAGTCGGCGAATGGCTGGTCGATATCCACGGCCAGCACGCCCACCAGTCGTTGTTGCGCAGCGATGCCCAGCGCGCCCTGCTCGACGCACATGCCGGCCTGTCCGGCTTGGCGCGCGAAGTCGGTGGTGCTTTCCGCAGCTGGCGCGAGGCCGAGCAAATGCTTGATGCCGCGAGCCAGGGGGCAGACGCCCTGTTGCGCGAACGCGAACAACTGGAATGGCAGATCGGCGAACTGGCTGCCCTGGCGTTTGGCGAAGACGAATGGGCGACGCTCGATGTCGAGCATCGCCGGCTCGGCCACGCCGCCAGCCTGATCGAAGGCGCGCAATTCGCGCTCGCCACGCTGGCCGAGGACGAAGCGGCCTGCGAACGGCAGATCGACCGCGTCGCGACGCGCTTGGCCGGCCTCGCCGACTACGATCCGGCGCTGGCGGAAGTCGCGTCTCTGGTGGCTTCGGTGCAGACCGAGTTGTCGGAAGCGATCTCGACGCTGCGCCGCTACACCGATCGGGTCGATCTCGATCCGGCGCGCCTGGCCGAAGTCGAGCGGCGGATGGAAGCGGTGATGAGCAATGCCCGCAAATACCGCGTCGCGCCTCCTGAGTTGCCCGGCTTGCTGGCCGGTTGGCGAGAACGGCTGGCTGTGCTCGCCGAGTCGGCAGACCTGGCGGCGCTTGAGGAAAAGGTTAGCGCGGCCCGTCAGAATTTCTTTGCCCGCGCCGCTTCGTTGTCGGAAGGACGCCGGCAGGCGGCCGCCGATATGGGCCAGGCAGTCAGCGAAATCATGCGCCAGTTGGCCTTGTCGTCCGGGCGCTTCGAGGTGGCTTTGCTGCCGGTCGACAACGGCGCGGCCTATGGTCTGGAACAGGTCGAATTCCGTATCGGCGGCCTGGCCGGTAATGAGGCAAAACCGCTGGCCAAGGTGGCGTCGGGCGGCGAATTGTCGCGCATCAGCCTGGCCATCCAGGTGCTGACCTCACGAGCGGCGGCGGTGCCGACCCTGATTTTCGACGAAGTCGATGTCGGTATCGGCGGCGGGGTCGCCGAGATCGTCGGCCGCCTGCTCAATGAACTGGGTAGCGAGCGCCAGGTGCTGTGCGTCACGCATCTGCCGCAGGTTGCGGCTCGGGCGGACTGGCAGTGGCAAGTCAGCAAGAAGACGCAGGACGGAGTGACCTTGTCGGCCATTCAGCCGCTCGACGAGGCCGGTCGTGTCCAGGAAATTGCCCGCATGCTGGGCGGTGTCGAGATCACCGGCATTACCTTGCAGCACGCCCGCGAACTGTTGCGCCCGCTGGCGCGCGGCGCGCTCGGCGCCGCCTAGAGAACCAGCCGCCCGACCGCCAGTGCGGCGAGGAGCAGGAAGCCGGCACCGCTGACGCGGTGGATCCAGACCAGCGGCAGCCGGTGCAGCAGCTTTCGCCCGGCGAAAACTCCGAGCAGCGACGTGCAGGCCAGCGCCAGCGTCGCGCCGAGCCAGACCGGCGCTGAATTGACGGCGCTGCCAAGGCCGGCGACGGCGATCTGTGTCTTGTCGCCGAACTCAGCCAGAAAAATTAGCAGAAAGGTCGTCGCGAAGACGCCGTGTCCGGGTTTTTCCTTGAAATTGTCGTCGTCATCCTCGGCGCGGTAGCGCAGGGCGCCGATGCCAAATGCGGCAAACAGCACGGCGACCGTCAGCAGGACGACCCATTGCGGCAGCCAGGCGGCGACCGCGGCACCGAACAGCACGGCCAGCAGGTTGAGAAAGGCAAAGGCGGCAACGGCGCCGAGCACGACCGGCAGGCCGCGATGGCGGGCGGCCAGCGTCATGCAGACGAGCTGGCTCTTGTCGCCGAATTCGGCCAGCGCAATCAGCAGGAAGGTCGTGCCGGCCGAGGAAAACCATTGCCCCGGCGTCAATCCGGCGAGATCAGGCATGCCGGTTCAGGACTTTTCTTCGGGGGACGGGCGGTTCGGGCAGGCCGTCTTGGTGCATTGCGCATAGAGGTAGAGCGCGTGATCCTGGATGGCGAAGCCGCGTTCCTTGGCGATCGCATTTTGCCGCTTCTCGATTTCCGGATCGTAGAATTCCTCGACCCGGCCGCAGTCGATGCATACCAGGTGGTCGTGATGTTTGCCGCGGTTGATTTCGAAAACCGCCTTGCCCGATTCGAAGAAGTGGCGTTCGAGCAGGCCGGCCTGTTCGAACTGGGTCAGCACGCGATAGACCGTGGCCAGACCGATATCCATGTTTTCATTGATCAGCATGCGATAGACATCTTCCGCCGACATGTGGCGCAGCGTGCCTTTCTCGAACAATTCAAGAATTTTCAGGCGCGGAAAAGTGGCTTTCAGCCCCATGTTCTTGAGGCTTTGGGGGTCGCTCATGGTAAAAAGTCCTGAATTTGTTTGCGGCTGGGCCGGAGATGATTTCGGGTATGATATACCGCTTCAAAGGTGTTTGAGAAACTCCGGAAAGCCGCATGACTCCTTACCGATTACCGCTGGTGGCGGTGCTTTGCACACTCCTGGCCGCCTGTACCTACAAGCCCGCCTTCATCAACGAATACAAGATCGACGTCCAGCAGGGCAATGTACTGACCCAGGAAATGGTCGCCCAGTTGAAGCCGGGGCAGACCCGCGAACAGGTTCGCTTCGTGCTGGGTTCGCCGATGATCGCCGACATTTTCCACCAGCAGCGCTGGGATTATGTTTACCGCTACCAGAATGGGCAGACCGGCGCCGTCGAGTCGCGCAAGTTCGCCGTATTCTTCGATGCCGCCGGTCGCCTGGAGCGGGTCGCGGGCGATACCGATGGCGCCACCGTGGCCGAACTGACGACCCCGGTCGCCAATAGCCGCCTGGTCGATCTCGGTTCGCTGTCGGCCGAGGCCGCCGACAAGCCGCTGCCGCCGCGCGAAGCGCCGACCTATTACCGCCGTTTGCTGGACATGATGGGATTCAAGTGATGAGTGCAACACGTATTGGCATCGTCGGTGCCAGCGGCCGCATGGGCCGCATGTTGATCGAAGCCGTGCTGAAGGATGCCCAGGTCGTCCTGGGGGCCGCGTTTGACCAGCCGGGCAGCCCGGCCATCGGTCGAACGGCTGGCGATCTGGTCGGCCTGGCCAGCGATGTCGTGATCAGCGGCGATGTCGCAGCCGGCCTGAAGAATATCGACTGCCTGATCGATTTTACGCGGCCGCAAGGCACGTTGGAACATCTCGAGCTGTGCCGCCAGGCCGGCGTCGGCATCGTCATCGGCACCACCGGTTTCGAAGCCGAAGGCAAGGCGGCGATTGCCGCGGCGGCACGCGACATTCCGGTGGTCTTCGCGCCCAACATGGCGGTCGGCGTCAATCTGGTCTTCAAGCTGCTCGACACGGCTGCCCGCATTCTTAATGAAGGCTACGACATCGAAATCGTCGAAGCGCATCACCGCCTGAAGGTCGATGCGCCGTCTGGTACTGCTTTGCGCATGGGCGAAGTGGTGGCCTCGGCGCTTGGTCGCAGCCTTGAAGAGTGCGCCGTCTACGGCCGCGAAGGGGTGACCGGCGAGCGCGATCCGTCGACCATCGGTTTTGCCACCGTGCGCGGCGGCGATATCGTCGGCGACCATACCGTGATGTTCTGCGGCCTGGGGGAACGCGTCGAAGTGACGCACAAGGCGAGCAGCCGCTTGCCCTACGCACTGGGCAGCCTGCGCGCCGCCCGCTTCATCGCCGGGCGGCAGAACGGCCTGTTCGACATGCAGGACGTTCTCGGTTTTCGCTGAAGGTCATGAAATCACGCCTGCTGGCCCGTCAGCTTCAGGAAATCTTCGGCGCTGACGGCGAGCCGCTGCTCAGGCAACTGATCGAGGCGGCCCGGGCGGCGGGGCAGCAGGCGCTGGCCGATGGCGTCGAGGCGCTGCTTGGCCAGGTCGATGCGACCTACGGCGCCTATGCCGGACTCAACAACTGGCAGGCCCTGCTTTCCGGCGACGCGCTGACCGACTGGAATCTGCGTAGCGGCAATATCGATTCCGGGCGTCAATGGAAGGAACTGCTCGGCTACGCCGCCGGCGAATTCGACAATTCCATCGCGCAATGGCAGAAGCTGGTGCATCCCGAGGATCTGCGCGAATTGCAGGGCCGCATTGCCGCCCACACGCAAAGCCAGGAACGTTATTTCCAGGCCGAATGCCGTTTGCGCGCCAAGGGCGGGCAGTGGCAATGGCTGCTGGTGCGCGGTGCGGTGGCGGCCCGTGACGCGGGCGGCGAGCCGACCCGCATGCTGGTTCTGCTGCGCGACCTGAGTGCTGCCAAGAATGCCGAAGCGGCGCTGATCGCCGCCAAGGAAACCGCCGAAGCGGCCAACCGGGCGCGCGGTTCCTTCCTGGCCAACATGAGCCACGAGATCCGGACGCCGATGAACGGCATCATCGGCATGACCGAACTGGCCCTCGATACCCAGCTCGATGCCGAACAGCGGCATTACCTGAAGACGGTGAAGTCCTCGGCCGAGGCCTTGCTGACCATCGTCAACGACATTCTCGACTTTTCCAAAATCGAAGCCGGCAAGATGCAGTTCGAGTCCCTGGTCTTCTCGGTCCAGGACAGCGTCCTCGAGTCGGCCCGCGTGCTGGCGGTCAGCGCCCACAAGAAAGGCCTGGAACTGATCGTCGATGTCGCTCCCGACGTGCCGCTCCGGGTTATCGGCGATCCGACCCGGCTGCGCCAGGTGATCATCAATCTGATCGGCAATGCCATCAAGTTCACCGAACGGGGCGAGGTCGTGCTGGAAGTCGGCATCGAGCAGATGAGCGGCGGTTCGGTTTTCCTGCGCTTTGCCATCCGCGACACCGGCATCGGCGTGCCGCCCGACAAGCAGCAGGCCATTTTCGAAGCCTTCTCGCAGGCCGACGTGTCGACCACCCGGCGCTTCGGCGGCACCGGTCTCGGGCTCGCCATTTCGGCTCGCCTGGTGCAGTTGATGGATGGGCGGATCTGGCTGCAGAGCGAAGCCGGCCAAGGTTCGACTTTCTTCTTCACGGCCCGTTTCGGGGTCGAGGCGGCTGCGCCGGCGGCGCCGGATCGCCGCTTTGCGGGCAAGCGGGCGCTAGTCGTCGAAGATAATGCGGCCGCCGGACGTTATCTGGTGCAAGTGCTCGAGCGGCTGGGGGTGCAGACTTCGCTGGCCACTGACGGGGCGGCAGCAGTGGCCGCCATCGAGCGCTCGCGGTCTGTGGACTTTCCCTATGATTATCTGCTGGCCGACGCCGGGATGGCGGCGCCGGTCGGTTTGGCGCTCGCCGAAAACTGGCAGGCAACCGGGCGGCGCGAAAAACTGCTGATGATGCTGACCACCGAGAACCAGCGTCAGGAACTCGCACAACTGCGCCAGCTCGAGGTTTCGGCGCATCTGGTGAAGCCGGTCGGGCCGGGCGATCTGGCCGATGCGCTGCAACTGGTCAGCAAGAAAGCCGGCGAGGCCGGCGATTTCGCGCTGGCCGACTTCGAGCTCGAAAGCGGGGAGGTTGCCGCCGAGCGGGTGCTCAATATTCTTCTGGTCGAGGACAACCCGGTCAATCAGGAACTCGCCCTGCGCCTGCTGCAGCACAAGTCGCACCAGGTGGTGGTGGCCAATAACGGCGCCGAAGCCGTCGAACAGTTCGACGAAAAGCATTTTGACGTGATCCTGATGGACATGCAGATGCCGGTGATGGGCGGTATTGAGGCGACCGAGGCCATCCGCTCGCGCGAAATGCGGCGCAGCTGGGTGGTGTCGCACGCTTTCCGGCCGGTCCACATCATCGCCATGACGGCCAACGTGCTGTCCAGCGACCGTGAGCGCTGCCTGGAAGCCGGGATGAACGACTACCTTGCCAAGCCGCTGCGTCCTGAAGTGCTCTATGCCGCGCTGGCCCGGGCCAACGCCGATGCCGGCGACGAACTGGCGCTGCCGGTTGCCGATCAGCTGACACCGTCGGCCGCCGTGCAGCTCGATCTCCAGGGGGCGCTGCGCGATATTGGCGATGCCGAACTGTTTGCCACCATGGCGTCGATGCTGATGGCCGAGTGGGACGAGCATGTGGCGCGGGTCAGGAACGCATTGCTGGCCGCCGATGGCCCGCAACTGCGCATGCATGCCCATACCCTGAAAAGCCTGCTCGCCATGTTCCACGCCGAGGCGGCACGGCAACAGGCGATGAATCTGGAGAGCGCCGCGCTGTCAGAAAATGTCGACTGGCCGGCCTGCCAGGCCATCCACGGCGTGCTGGCCGAGGAAATGCTCCGCATTCGCCCGGTCCTCGAACAGTTTGTGAGCACACGTGTAATCCCTTGAATTTGCCTGAAAAGGGACTTTTCGGCTAAAATAGAAAGGTTAAAAAAGCACAAGCGGGAAGGCGCAAGCCTTCCCGCTTGGCACATGCATATATAGAAATTTTAGGAGAGCCGGTCGTGTCGTTGCTGCCCTCATTTGTACCCGCCATTCTCGCCCTCGCCGACGGAACGGTATTCAAGGGCCAATCCATCGGCGCCCATGGTGTGACCAGCGGCGAGGTGGTGTTCAACACCGCCATGTCGGGCTATCAGGAAATCCTCACCGATCCTTCCTATTGCCGCCAGATCGTCACCCTGACTTATCCGCATATCGGCAACACCGGTTGCAATGCGGAGGATTTTGAATCGAACGCCAATTACGCCGCCGGCCTGGTCATTCGCGACCTGCCGCTGCGCGCTTCCAACTGGCGCCTGCAGGATGACCTGTCGTCCTACCTGAAGAAGCACGGCCTGGTGGCCATCGCTGGTATCGATACCCGCAAGCTGACGCGTATCCTGCGCGAAAAGGGCGCCCAGGCGGGCTGCATCCTGGCCGGCGAAGTCGATGAATCGAAGGCGCTGGCCCTGGCCCGGGCTTTCCCGGGGCTGGCCGGCATGGATCTGGCCAAGGTCGTTTCGGCCAAGGACAACTATCCCTGGACGGCAGGCGAATGGACGCTGGATGGCTATCAGGCTGCTCCGGCGCCACGTTTCCATGTCGTCGCCTACGACTTCGGCGTCAAGCAGAACATCCTGCGCATGCTCGCCCAGCGTGGCGTCCGGCTGACTGTCGTACCGGCCCAGACGCCGGCGGCCGACGTGCTGGCGATGAATCCGGACGGTATTTTCCTGTCCAACGGCCCGGGCGATCCGGAACCGTGTGACTACGCCATCGCGGCGATTCGCGAATTCCTGGCCCGCGGTATTCCGACCTTCGGCATCTGCCTCGGTCACCAATTGCTGGCTCTGGCCTCCGGTGCGAAGACGCTGAAAATGAAGTTCGGCCACCACGGCGCCAATCATCCGGTCAAGGACGTGGACACCGGTCAGGTCCTTATTACCAGCCAGAACCACGGTTTCGCGGTGGATGGCGATTCCCTGCCGGCTAACCTGCGGACGACGCACGTTTCGCTCTTTGACGGCTCCCTGCAAGGCATCGCCCGCACCGACGTGCCGGCCTTTTCCTTCCAGGGGCATCCGGAAGCCAGCCCCGGGCCGCACGACGTGGCCTATCTCTTCGACCGCTTCCTCGATCTCATGACGCGTGGCCAGGCTGCGCTCGATAACGCGCAATAAGCGGCGAAACCTACGAGAAACATATGCCGAAACGTACAGACATAAAAAGTGTTTTGATTATTGGCGCCGGCCCGATCATCATCGGTCAGGCCTGCGAATTCGACTACTCCGGCGCCCAGGCCTGCAAGGCCCTGCGCGAAGAGGGTTACAAGGTCATCCTGGTGAATTCCAACCCGGCGACCATCATGACCGACCCGGAAATGGCCGATGTCACCTACATCGAGCCGATTACCTGGCAGGTCGTCGCCAAGATCATCGAGAAGGAACGCCCGGACGCGCTGCTGCCGACCATGGGCGGCCAGACGGCGCTCAATTGCGCGCTCGATCTCGACCGCGAAGGCGTGCTGGAGAAATTCGGCGTCGAACTGATCGGCGCTTCCAAGGACGCCATCGACAAGGCTGAAGACCGCCAGAAGTTCAAGGACGCGATGACCAAGATCGGTCTCGGTTCCGCCCGCTCGGCTACCGCGCACAGCATGGAAGAGGCCTACCAGGTGCAGGCCGTGATCGGCTTCCCGACCATCATCCGGCCGTCCTTCACGCTGGGCGGCACGGGCGGCGGCATCGCCTACAACATGGAAGAGTTCGAGACCATCTGCAAGCGCGGTCTCGAAGCCTCGCCAACCAACGAGCTGCTGATCGAAGAATCGCTGCTCGGCTGGAAGGAATACGAGATGGAAGTGGTCCGCGACAAGGCGGACAACTGCATCATCATCTGTTCGATCGAAAACCTCGATCCGATGGGCGTGCATACTGGCGACTCGATCACCGTCGCTCCGGCCCAGACGCTGACCGACAAGGAATACCAGATCCTGCGCAACGCCTCGATCGCCGTGCTGCGCGAAATCGGCGTCGATACCGGCGGTTCCAATGTGCAGTTCTCGATCAATCCGGTCGATGGCCGGATGATCGTCATCGAAATGAATCCGCGCGTTTCGCGTTCGTCGGCGCTGGCTTCCAAGGCCACCGGCTTCCCGATCGCCAAGATCGCCGCCAAGCTGTCGGTCGGCTACACGTTGGATGAGCTGGCCAACGACATTACCGGCGGCAAGACGCCGGCCTCGTTCGAGCCGTCGATCGACTACGTCGTCACCAAGGTGCCGCGTTTTGCCTTCGAAAAATTCCCGCAGGCCGACAACACGCTGACCACGCAGATGAAGTCGGTCGGCGAAGTGATGGCCATCGGCCGCACTTTCCAGGAATCGCTGCAGAAAGCCCTGCGCGGCCTGGAAGTCGGCGTTGACGGCTTCAACCTGAAATCGGTCGATCCGGAAACCATCGACGAACAACTGGCCCGGCCGACGCCGGATCGCCTGTGGTACGTCGCCGACGCTTTCGGCGTCGGCATGTCGGTCGAGAAAGTGTTCGACCTGACCCGGATCGATCCGTGGTTCCTGGTCCAGATCAAGGAAATCGTCGATCTCGAACTGGAAGTGGAGAAGCGCGACCTGGCCTCCTTGACCGCCGAGGAAATGCGCTTCCTCAAGCGCAAGGGCTTTGCCGACCGCCGTCTCGCCTACCTGCTGAAGACCAGCGAAACCGAATTCCGCGCCCGCCGCCATCAATTGAACGTGCGTCCGGTCTACAAGCGCGTCGACACCTGTGCGGCTGAATTCTCGACCGATACCGCCTACATGTACTCGACTTACGAGGACGAGTGCGAGGCCAACCCGACCGACAAGAAGAAGATCATGGTGCTGGGCGGCGGTCCGAACCGCATCGGCCAGGGCATCGAGTTTGACTACTGCTGCGTGCATGCCGCGATGGCGATGCGTGAAGACGGTTACGAAACGATCATGGTCAATTGCAATCCGGAAACCGTGTCGACCGACTACGATACTTCGGATCGCCTGTATTTCGAGCCGCTGACCCTGGAAGACGTGCTGGAAATCGTCGCCATCGAGAAGCCGGTCGGCGTGATCGTCCAGTACGGTGGCCAGACGCCGCTCAAGCTCGCGCTGGCGCTGGAAGCCAACGGCGTGCCGATCATCGGTACGACGCCGGAGTCGATCGACATCGCCGAAGACCGCGAGCGCTTCCAGAAGCTCTTGCATGACCTCGGCCTCAAGCAGCCGCCCAACCGCACGGCGCGCACCGAAGAAGATGCCCTGCGCCTGGCGCAGGAAATCGGTTATCCGCTGGTTGTCCGCCCGTCCTACGTGCTGGGCGGCCGGGCCATGGAAATCGTCCATGAGCAACGCGATCTCGAGCGCTACATGCGCGAAGCCGTCAAGGTTTCCCACGATTCGCCGGTGCTCCTCGACCGTTTCCTCAACGATGCCGTCGAATGCGACGTCGACGCGCTGTCCGATGGTGACGAAGTGATCATCGGTGGCGTCATGGAACACATCGAACAGGCTGGCGTGCATTCCGGCGACTCCGCTTGTTCGCTGCCGCCCTATTCGCTGGGCACCGCAGTGCAGGACGAACTGCGCCGGCAGACCAAGCTGATGGCCAAGGCGCTCAACGTCTGCGGCCTGATGAACGTGCAGTTCGCCATCAAGGACGAAGAAGTCTACGTGCTGGAAGTCAATCCGCGCGCCTCGCGCACGGTGCCTTTCGTCTCCAAGGCTACCGGCCTGCAACTGGCCAAGATCGCCGCCCGCTGCATGGCCGGGCGCAGCCTGAAGGAACAGGGCGTGACCAAGGAAGTCATTCCGCCGTATTTCTCGGTCAAGGAAGCGGTCTTCCCCTTCGTCAAGTTCCCCGGCGTCGATACCATTCTCGGCCCGGAAATGAAATCGACCGGCGAAGTCATGGGGGTCGGCGTCACTTTTGCCGAAGCTTTCGTCAAGTCGCAGCTGGCCGCCAGTGTCAAGTTGCCGAATGCCGGCAAGGCGTTCCTGTCGGTCAAGGACAGCGACAAGACGAAGGCCGTGGAAGTCGCCCGCCACTTGCAGGAAGCGGGTTTCCACCTGGTGGCGACGCGCGGTACGGCGCAGGCCTTGAGCGCCGCCGGCCTGTCGGTCCACACGGTCAATAAATTCACCGAGGGTCGGCCGCACATCGTCGACATGATCAAGAACAACGAAATTTCGTTGATCATCAATACGGTGGAAGAGAAGCGTCAGGCGGTCAACGACTCGCGTAACATCCGGACTTCGGGGCTGCAGGCACGGGTCACGATGTACACGACGATTTGGGGCGCCGAAGCGGCGGCGGAAGGTATCCGCAACCGTGGCGAACTGGTCGTTTATCCGATTCAGGCACTGCACGAGCAACTTCACTGAGATCAACGCAAGCCGCCGGGCCGCCCCGACCGGGCGCCGGCGGTTTGCTTTTGCTGGAATAAAAGATGAGTAAAGTTCCATTGACCGTGGCGGGGGCCGAGAAATTACGTGTCGAACTGCACCGCCTGAAGACGGTGGAGCGGCCGAGCGTCATTGCGGCCATCGCCGAAGCGCGTTCGCACGGCGATCTTTCCGAAAACGCCGAATACGATGCCGCCAAGGAGCGCCAGGGTTTCGTCGAAGGGCGCATCCAGGAAGTCGAAGGGAAGTTGTCCAACGCCCAGATTATCGATCCCAAGCTGCTCGATGCCGATGGCCGCTGCGTCTTCGGGGCGACGGTGGAGATCGAGGATCAGGAATCCGGCGAGGCCAAGACGTACCAGATCGTCGGCGAGGACGAAGCCGATATCAAGCTCAGCAAACTGTCGGTCGCCTCGCCGATGGCGCGGGCGCTGATCGGCAAGTACGCTGGCGATATAGCCCAGGTCCAGGCACCGGGCGGTATCCGCGAATATGAAATCATTGACGTCCGTTACGAGTAACTTCGCCGGCAAGCGGCTCGGCGACCGGCGTGCGTAGATTCGGCGAAGCCCTTTACCTGCTGGCGATCGCGCTCTGGGTAGGCGGGATGTGGACGGTCGGCTACCTGGTAGCGCCGATCCTGTTTTCCAGCCTCGGCGATCGCCAGTTGGCCGGTCAGGTAGCCGGCCAGCTGTTTGCGCTGATCGGCTGGATCGGGCTGGGCTGTGCCGGTTGGCTGCTGGTTTTCCTGATTTCGCGCCATGGCGCACGGGTTTTCAGGAATCCGCTATGGTGGATGGTGTTGTTGATGGCGCTGTTGACGGCAGCCAGCCAGTTCGGCATCCAGCCGCTGATGGCGCAGTTGAAGGCGGATGCTTTGCCGCGCGAGGTGATGGCCAGCGATTTCCGTGATCGTTTTGCCACCTGGCACGGCATTTCCAGCATTCTCTACCTGGTGCAGAGTGTGCTGGGCCTGTGGCTGGTGGTGTGGAGTCCTCGCGGCCTGAAGTGATCAGCCCTGGAAGCTGCGCTTGCTCTTGCGCGGGGCGCTGGCCGGACGGCGGGTGTTGGCGCGTTGCGGTGCCGGGCTTGGCTTGGTGTCGGCGGGGGGCGGACGGTAAACCACCAGCAGCTTGCCGATATGCTGCACTTCGGCGGCGTCGAGTTGGGCGCAGATTTGTTCGAGATAGGCGGCGCGGTTTTCGCGGCTGTCGCCATAGACGCGAATCTTGATCAATTCGTGGGCAGTGAGATTGACGTCGATTTCCTTGAGCACGGCCTCGGTAAGGCCATTCTCTGCGATCGAGACGACCGGATTCAGGGCGTGGGCCCGGGCGCGGAGTTGTGAGCGTTCGGCAGACGATAATTGCAGCATAGTAAACCTTTCAAAAACGGCATTTTACCGAATGAAGAGAACCAGGACCAGCAAAGCGTGGATGATGGAGCATGTCAATGATCCTTATGTCCAGCTCGCCAAAAAAGAGGGCTGGCGTTCGCGCGCCGCTTTCAAACTGATGGAGATCGACGACAAGGACAAGCTGCTGCGGCGCGACGAGGTGGTCGTCGACCTGGGGGCGACGCCGGGCGGTTGGTCGCAGGTCGCTGCCAAGCGGGTGGGCGAGCGTGGCATGGTGCTGGCGCTCGATCTGCTTGAAATGGAGCCGATTCACGGTGTCGACTTCATCCAGGGCGATTTTCGCGAGGACGAAGTGCTGCACAAGCTTGAGGAAAGGCTGGGCGAGCGCCGGGTCGGGCTTGTAATGTCCGACATGGCACCCAATATGTCGGGAGTGCCGCTCGTCGATCAGGCGCGCATCATGTATCTGGCCGAGCTCGGACTGGAGTTCTGCAAGGTGCATTTGAAACCGGATGGCGCTTTTCTGGTCAAAGTGTTTCAGGGCAGCGATTACGAAAGTTTTCTGCGTGCCATGCGCGAGGTGTTCAAGACAGTGGTTGTCCGCAAACCGGACGCTTCGCGCGACCGTAGCGCCGAGCTTTATTTGCTCGGTCGTGTTATGCGCTGAAAGTTCTGTATAGAATGGCGTTTTTATCGCTCGATGCTGTAGAAGGAGAGCAAGCTTGAACAACATGTTCAAAAACCTCGCAATCTGGCTGGTCATTGGCCTGGTGCTGATGACTGTCTTCAATCAGTTCAATACCCGTCAGGTCGCTCAAGGTTCAGTCGAATACTCACAGTTTATCGACGAAGTGAAGCAGGGCCATATCAGCAAGGTGGTGATGGAAGGCCGCACGCTGAAGGCGACGACGACTGACGGCAAGCGCATCACCTCCTACGCCCCGCCGGACCTGTGGCTGGTTTCCGACCTGCTGAAGAGCGGTGTCAAGATCGAAGCCAAGCCGGAAGACGAACCTTCCTTCCTGATGAATCTGTTCGTCAGCTGGTTCCCGATGCTGTTGCTGATCGGCGTCTGGGTCTTCTTCATGCGCCAGATGCAGGGTGGCGGCAAGGGCGGTGCCTTCTCCTTCGGCAAGTCCAAGGCCCGGATGATGGACGAGTCGACCAATGCCATCACGTTTGCCGACGTCGCGGGTTGCGATGAGGCCAAGGAAGAAGTGCAGGAGGTCGTCGATTTCCTGCGCGATCCGTCCAAGTTCCAGAAACTCGGTGGCCGCATTCCGAAGGGCGTGCTGATGGTTGGTAACCCGGGGACCGGCAAGACCCTGCTCGCCAAGGCCATCGCCGGCGAAGCCAAGGTGCCGTTCTTCAGTATCTCCGGTTCCGATTTCGTCGAAATGTTTGTCGGTGTCGGTGCGGCTCGTGTTCGCGACATGTTCGAGAATGCCAAGAAGCACGCGCCGTGCATCGTCTTCATCGACGAAATCGACGCTGTCGGCCGTCATCGTGGTGCCGGCTTGGGCGGTGGCAATGACGAGCGCGAACAGACGCTGAACCAGTTGCTGGTCGAGATGGACGGCTTTGAAGGCCACACCGGCATCATCGTGATCGCCGCCACCAACCGTCCGGACATTCTCGATCCGGCGCTGCTGCGTCCGGGCCGCTTCGACCGCCAGGTCGTCGTGCCGTTGCCGGACATCCGCGGTCGTGAGGAAATCCTCAAAGTGCATATGCGCAAGGTGCCGATTGCCGGCGACGTCAAGGCCGACATCATCGCCCGCGGCACGCCCGGTTTCTCCGGTGCTGACCTTGCCAATCTGGTCAATGAGGCGGCGCTGTTTGCCGCACGCACCAACAAGCGCCTGGTCGACATGGAGGATTTCGAGAAGGCCAAGGACAAGATCATGATGGGCGCCGAGCGTCGCAGCATGGTGATGAGCGAGGAAGAGAAGCGCAATACCGCCTATCACGAGTCCGGTCATGCCGTGGTTGCCAAGCTGGTGCCGAAATCGGACCCGGTGCACAAGGTCACCATCATTCCCCGTGGCCGTGCTCTCGGGCTGACCATGCAGCTGCCGGAAGAGGATCGTTACGCCTACGACCGCCAGTATCTGATGAGCCGCATCGCGGTGCTGTTTGGTGGTCGCATCGCCGAAGAACTGTTCATGAACCAGATGACGACCGGCGCTTCCAACGATTTCGAGCGTGCCACGGCGATGGCTCGGGACATGGTGACCCGTTACGGCATGTCCGACCTCGGCGTCATGGTCTATGGCGAGAATGACGGCGAAGTTTTCCTCGGCCGCTCGGTGACCCAGCACAAGAATGTGTCGGAAGCCACCATGCAGAAGGTCGATGCGGAAATCCGCCGCATTATCGACGACCAGTACGCGCTGGCCCGCCAGTTGCTCGAAGACAACCGCGACAAGGTCGAAGCGATGACGCACGCCCTGCTCGAATGGGAAACCATCGATGCCGAGCAGATCGCCGACATCATGGACGGCAAGCCGCCGCGCCCGCCCAAGCCGACGCAGGGTTCGCAGCGTTCCTCGACGCCGCCCGATGCGCCGGGTGCCGAACCCAACGCTCCGGCTACTGCCTGAGTTACGGTTTTTTTCAACAGCCGGGGGCATGCTCCCGGCTTTTGCTTTTTCCAGTCATGAAAAATTTGCAATGCGGTGCTTTCCGTCTATCGCTGGAGCGCCCTTTGGTGATGGGGATCGTCAACCTGACGCCGGATTCCTTTTCCCGCGATGGCCTCGACGATGACCTCGAAATGGCGGTGGCGCATGCGCGCCAGCAACTTGATGCCGGCGCCGACATCCTCGACATCGGTGCCGAGTCGTCGCGGCCGGGAGCGATTGCGACCCCCGAAGACGAAGAATTGCGGCGCCTGCTGCCGCTGCTTGAGCGCATCGTCGACTGGGGGGTGCCGATATCGGTCGATACCTACAAGCCGGCGGTGATGCGGGCGGCGCTGGCCGCCGGCGCCACGATGATCAACGACATTGCCGGCCTGCGCTATCCGGGCGCGCTGGAAGCGGTGCAGGGCAGCGACTGCGCGGTCTGCGTCATGCATATGCAGGGCGAACCGGGCAGCATGCAGCAGGCCCCCAGCTATCGGGATGTGGTGGCGGAAGTCAGTGCCTATCTCGAGGAAAAAGCCACTCTTTGTCGGCAGGTCGGCATTGCCGCCGATCGCATCGTCCTCGACCCCGGTTTCGGCTTTGGCAAGGCGCTGGAGCACAATCTGGCGCTGTTCCGGGCTTTGCCTCAATTTGTCGAATCCGGTTATCCGCTGCTCGTCGGCGTGTCACGCAAGACCATGCTCGGGGCGATTACCGGTCGTCCCGTCGAGCAGCGCCAGGCGGCCAGTGTTGCCGCTGCCCTGCTCGCGGCACAAAAGGGTGCGAAAATATTGCGTGTGCATGATGTGGCGGCGACCCGGGACGCCTTGGCGATGCTGGCTGCGATAGAACAGGGAGAAAAAAATGAGTAGGAAATACTTCGGCACCGACGGCGTGCGCGGTCGCGTTGGGCAGGCCCCGATCACGCCCGATTTCGTGATGCGCCTGGGTTATGCGGCCGGCAAGGTGCTGCTGGAAAATGTCGGCCTGGCAGCCGGCGAACGGCCGTCGGTGCTGATCGGGAAAGATACCCGGCTCTCCGGCTATATGCTCGAATCGGCGCTCGAAGCCGGCTTTGCCGCCGCCGGCGTCGATGTCTGCCTGGTCGGCCCGCTGCCGACCCCGGCCGTCGCCTACCTGACCCGTGCTTTGCGTCTGCAGGCGGGGATTGTCATTTCGGCGTCGCACAATCCTTATTACGATAACGGCATCAAGTTCTTCTCGGCCCAGGGTACCAAGCTGCCGGACGAGATCGAGCAGGCCATCGAGGCCGTGATCGACCAGCCGATGGCTTGTGTGGCGCCGGCCAGTCTCGGGCGGGCGCGGCGAATTGACGATGCGCGCGGTCGCTACATCGAATTCTGCAAAAGCACTTTTCCCAACGACCTCGATCTGCGCGGCCTGAAAATTGTCGTCGATTGCGCCCATGGCGCGGCCTACCACACGGCACCCGATGTCTTCCATGAACTGGGCGCCGAGGTAGTCAGCATCGGCACCCAGCCGAATGGCCTGAACATCAACGACGGCGTCGGGGCGACGGCGCCGCGCGCCCTCTGCGAAGCGGTGCTGGCCCATGGCGCCGATCTCGGCGTAGCGCTCGACGGCGACGCCGACCGCATCCAGATGGTCGATGCCAAAGGCAATCTTTACGATGGCGACCAGCTGCTTTACGCCATCGTTCGTAGCCGGACGCGTCACGGCAAAGTGGCCGGCGTGGCTGGCACCCTGATGACCAATCTGGCACTTGAGCACGCGCTCGGCCGGTTGGAGATTCCCTTTGCCCGGGCGGCGGTGGGCGACCGTTATGTGGTGGAAATGCTCACTGAAAAAGGTTGGCTGTACGGCGGCGAGAATTCCGGCCATATCCTGGCTCTTGATCGTCATACCACTGGCGACGGCACGGTCGCCGCGCTGCAGGTATTGGCGGCGCTGCGCGAAGCCGGCGGCGGTTTGCAGGAATTGCTGGGCGGCCTGGTCCTTTATCCGCAAAAACTGATCAATGTCCCGATTGCCAGGGGGTTTTCATGGCGCGACGATCCGGTCATCCAGGCGGCCCTGGCCGAAGTTGAGCGGCGCCTGGTCGGGCGTGGTCGAGTCCTGCTGCGCGCTTCCGGCACCGAACCCTTGTTGCGGGTCATGGTCGAGGGCGAAGAAGCGGCTGAGGTTCTGGCCGCGGCCGAGGAACTGGCCGATGTCGTGCGGCGGGCGGCAGAGTCAGCCGGGCAGTCTCAGCCTTGACCCGAAATCCAGCGGCCGGCTATAATCCGAAGGTTTTAGCCAACCGAGACTGACTGACCTATGCGGAAAAAGCTTGTCGCCGGAAACTGGAAGATGCATGGCAGTCTCCGGGGAAATGCGGCGCTGCTTGAGCGGATTGTCGGCGGTTTGTCAGGGGTTGGCTGCGAGGTGCTGGTCTGTGTGCCTTATCCGTATCTGGCGCAGGTGGCGGATCAGTTGCGGGCGACCCCCGTGTCCTGGGGGGCGCAAAACGTCAGCGAACATGCGGCTGGTGCCTTTACCGGCGAAGTGGCCGCGTCGATGCTGGCCGAATTCGGTTGTGCCTTCGTGCTGGTCGGGCATTCCGAGCGGCGCACCCTGTTTGGCGAAAGCGATGCGGTGGTGGCGGCCAAGTGCCAGGTGGTTCTTGCTGCCGGGATGTGCCCGGTGCTCTGTGTCGGCGAAACGCTGGCCGAGCGCGAAGCCGGGCTGACCCAGGCGGTCGTGGATCGGCAGCTGTCGGCGGTGCTCGATGCGGTCGGGGTGGCGAATTTTGCTCGCATGGTGGTTGCCTACGAGCCGGTCTGGGCTATCGGGACCGGATTGACGGCGTCGCCGGCCCAGGCCGAAGAAGTGCATGCGGCAATCCGTTCGCGGATCGCCGGTCTGGATCCGCTGGTCGCGGAAGGTTTGCGCATTTTGTACGGTGGTAGTGTCAAGCCGCAGAGTGCGGTGGAATTGTTTGCGCAGCCCAATATCGATGGCGGCTTGATCGGTGGGGCGGCGCTGGTGGCGGACGATTTTCTTGCAATTTGCCAGGCGGCAGGTTGATAGGCGGTGAAATGAACTGGTTTTTCTCTCTTTTGTTGACGGTGCATATTCTGGTGGCGCTGGTCATTATCGGTCTGGTCCTGGTGCAACACGGCAAGGGTGCGGACATGGGTGCGGCCTTCGGTAGCGGTGCTTCCGGCAGCCTGTTCGGCTCCTCGGGTTCGGCCAATTTCCTGAGCCGGACGACGGGTGTGCTGGCGGCGGTGTTTTTTGTCACCAGTCTGACGCTGGCCTACGTTGCGTCAAACAAGCCAAAAACGACTGGCAGTGTGATGCAAGAAACGGTACAATTGCCGGCGGTTTCGCAGCCTGTTCCGGCCGGTGGTGAAACGCCGGCGGCGCCTGCTGATGCGGGTTCCCGGGCAAAAGACATTCCGAAGTAAGCAAGCTGATGCGCCTGGCATGATCCCTCGCCAGGTAAGTCAAAAAAGCAGTGCCGACGTGGTGAAATTGGTAGACACGCTATCTTGAGGGGGTAGTGGCGCAAGCTGTGCGAGTTCGAGTCTCGCCGTCGGCACCAATCGCGGGGGTGACCCCGTTTTTCCAAGAAACTGCATGTGGCGGGTCATGGAAAACTACTTTCCAATTCTGATGTTTGTTCTGGTGGGGATTGCCTTCGGCGTCCTGCCTGTCTTGCTTGGGTGGCTTGTCGCCCCCAATAACCCGGATTCCGAAAAGCTCTCGCCCTATGAATGTGGCTTCGAGGCTTTTGAAGACGCGCGCATGAAATTCGATGTGCGCTACTACCTGATTGCAATTCTCTTCATTCTCTTCGATCTTGAAATCGCCTTTCTTTTTCCGTGGGCGACTATTTTCAAGGATATTGTCGCGTCCGAATCGATCAAATTGTTTGGGTTCATCGAAATGATCGTATTTATCGGCATCCTGGTCATCGGCTATATCTACGCCTGGGCCAAGGGCGCGCTGGAGTGGGAATGAGGCGAGGCATATGAGTATTGAAGGTGTATTGCAAGAAGGTTTCATTACCACCACCGCAGACAAGCTGATCAACTACATGCGCACCGGCTCGATGTGGCCGATGACCTTTGGTCTCGCTTGTTGCGCCATCGAAATGATCCACGCCGGTACGGCGCGATACGACTTGGACCGTTTCGGCATCATCTTCCGGCCCAGCCCGCGGCAGTCCGACGTGATGATTGTCGCCGGCACCTTGACCAACAAGATGGCGCCGGCCTTGCGCAAGGTGTATGACCAGATGTCGGAGCCGCGCTGGGTGGTCTCCATGGGTACCTGCGCCAACGGCGGCGGTTACTACCATTACTCCTATTCCGTCGTGCGCGGCTGCGACCGCATTGTCCCCGTCGATATCTATGTACCTGGATGCCCGCCAACCGCGGAGGCGCTGATCTACGGCCTCATTCAGTTGCAGAACAAGATTCGGCGTACCAACACCATTGCTCGCTGAGGGCTGACCGATCATGTCCGTCAAGCTGGAAACGCTTTGCCAAAAATTGCAGGACAAGTTTGGTGAAAAGCTGCAGTCGGTAAATACCGCCTTGAACGAAGTCACGGTGGAAGTGGCCGTGCCCGACTATCGTGCCGTATTGTTGGCAATGAGAGACGATGCCGAGCTGAAGTTCGAGGAAATGATCGACCTGTGCGGCGTCGACTACGCGAATTACGGTAATCAGCCTTGGAGCGGGAAACGCTTCGCCGTGGTTGTGCACCTACTTTCCGTCGCTAATAACTGGCGCTTGAGGGTGCGGGCGTTCGCCGACGATGATGAATTTCCTTCGATAGATTCGATCACAGAAATCTGGAATTGCGCCAACTGGTTTGAGCGTGAAGCTTTCGATCTTTACGGAATAGCCTTCCCGGGACACCCGGATTTGCGCCGCATTCTGACCGATTATGGCTTTATCGGCCATCCCTTCCGCAAGGATTTCCCTATTTCCGGTCATGTCGAGATGCGCTACGACCCGGAACAGGGGCGGGTGATCTACCAGCCGGTCACGATCGAGCCGCGCGAAAATACGCCGCGTGTCGTGCGCGAAGATACTTATGGGGACGTTCAGCATGGCTGATATCCGTAATTTCACGCTCAATTTCGGCCCCCAGCATCCCGCAGCGCATGGCGTTCTCCGGTTGGTGCTCGAGCTCGACGGCGAAGTGGTCCAGCGTGCCGATCCGCATATCGGTCTCCTGCATCGAGCCACCGAAAAACTGGCCGAGACTCGGACTTGGGTTCAATCCGTGCCTTACATGGATCGTCTCGACTATGTGTCGATGATGTCCAATGAACATGCTTACTGCCTGGCGACCGAGAAACTGCTCGGTATCGAGGTTCCCGAGCGGGCGCAGTACATCCGCTGCATGTTTGACGAAGTGACGCGCTTGCTCAATCACCTGTTGTGGATCGGTTGCCACGCGCTGGACGTCGGTGCCATGACCATGGCGCTCTATACGTTCCGCGAGCGTGAAGACTTGATGGATGTCTACGAGGCGGTTTCCGGCGCGCGCATGCACGCTGCCTACTACCGTCCCGGCGGTGTCTATCGCGATTTGCCGGATCGCATGCCGCAGTACAAGGAGTCGCCCTGGAAGAACGCAAAACAGGTAGCGGCTTTCAATGAAAATCGACAAGGGTCGTTACTCGATTTCCTCGATGATTTCACCGAGCGCTTCCCGACCTATCACAGCGAATATCACACGCTGCTGACCGACAACCGCATCTGGAAACAGCGGCTGGTCGATATCGGTATCGTTTCGCCGGAGCGCGCCATGCAGATGGGCTTCACCGGCGCGATGTTGCGTGGTTCCGGCATCGCCTGGGACCTGCGCAAGAAGCAGCCTTATGCCGCCTATGACCGCCTCGATTTCGATGTCCCGGTTGGCGTCAATGGTGACAGTTACGACCGCTATCTGGTGCGCATGGAAGAAATGCTCCAGTCCAACCGCATCATCAAGCAGTGCATCACTTGGCTGCGGGCCAATCCCGGCCCGGTGATCACCGATAACTACAAGGTTGCGCCGCCGCCCCGGGAATCCATGAAGTCGAACATGGAAGAGCTGATCCACCACTTCAAGCTATTTACCGAGGGCATCCATGTGCCGCGCGGCGAAGCGTATGCGGCGGTCGAGCATCCCAAGGGCGAGTTCGGTATCTATTTCATCTCCGATGGCGCCAACAAGCCGTACCGGATGAAGATCCGCGCGCCCGGATTTGCGCATCTGGCGGCGCTGGATGAAATGTCGCGGGGACACATGATTGCCGACGTGGTGACCCTGATCGGATCGCAAGATATCGTTTTTGGCGAGATTGACCGCTGATGCTTTCCACTGAATCGCTCCAGAAATTCGATCGCGAAATCGCGAAATATCCTGCCGACCGCAAGCAGTCGGCCATCATGGCTTGCCTCGCCATCGCGCAAGACGAAAAGGGCTGGCTGGCGCCGGAGACGGTCGAATTCGTCGCCCAATATCTCGACATGCCGCCGGTGGCCGCTTGGGAGGTCGCGACCTTCTATACGATGTTCGAGTTGAAGCCGGTCGGCAAACACAAGCTAACGGTTTGCACGAATGTTCCCTGCGCGCTTTCCGGGGCGAATCACGCCGTGGAATATCTCAAGGAAAAGCTCGGCATCGGCATCGGCGAGACGACGGCCGACGGCAAATTCACGCTCAAGGAAGGCGAGTGCATGGGAGCCTGCGGCGATGCGCCGGTATTGCTGGTGAACAACCACCGCATGTGTGGCCGCATGACGCCGAAGGAAATCGATCAATTGCTAGAGGAGTGCAAGTAATGGCGATCCTCGGCACGCTCAATCCGGTTTTGACCGTCGGCCTCGATGGCGACAATGCCTGGCGCTTGAAGGACTACGTGGCGCGCGGCGGCTATGAAATGCTGAAAAAGGTTCTCACCGAACCGATTTCGCAAGAGCAGGTCATTGCCGAAGTGAAGAAGTCCGTTCTGCGCGGCCGTGGCGGGGCCGGCTTTCCGACCGGCCTGAAATGGTCCTTCATGCCGCGCTCGCTACCCGGCGACAAGTACATCGTCTGCAACTCCGACGAAGGAGAACCCGGGACCTTCAAGGATCGCGACATCCTGCGCTACAACCCGCATTCGGTGATCGAGGGCATGGCGATCGCTGCTTATGCCATCGGTGCAACGGGCGGCTACAACTATATCCACTGCGAAATCTTCGAAATCTATCAACGCTTCGAGGAAGCGCTTGACGAGGCACGGGCCGCCGGCTTTATCGGCCAGAATATTTTGGGCTCTGCCTTCAATTTCGAGCTTTTTGCCCATCACGGCTACGGTGCTTACATCTGCGGCGAGGAAACGGCGCTGCTGGAATCGATCGAAGGCAAGAAGGGGCAGCCACGCTTCAAGCCGCCTTTCCCGGCTTCCTACGGCCTCTTTGGCCGGCCGACCACCATCAACAACACCGAGACCTTGGCGGCGATTCCGTTCATCCTCAAGATGGGTGGCGACGAATTCCTCAATCTTGGCAAGCCGAATAATGGTGGGACCAAGCTCTTTTCCGTCTCGGGCCACGTCAATCGTCCGGGTAACTACGAAATTCCGCTCGGCACACCATTCTCCGAATTGTTGAAGATGGCCGGCGGTATGCGCGGCGGTCGCAAATTGAAAGCGGTCATTCCTGGCGGTTCTTCGGCGCCGGTCGTCCCCGGTGACGTGATGATGGAAACGACCATGGACTACGATTCCATCGCCAAAGCCGGTTCCATGCTGGGTTCGGGCGCGGTCATCGTCATGGACGAGACAACCTGCATGGTCAAGGCGCTGGAGCGGCTTTCCTACTTCTATTACGAGGAATCCTGCGGCCAATGTACGCCCTGCCGCGAGGGCACGTCGTGGATGTACAAGGTGATTCACCGCATCGAAAACGGGCAAGGCAAGCAGGAAGACATTGATCTGCTGAACGGCGTGCTGTCCAACATCATGGGTCGTACCATCTGCGCGCTTGGCGACGCGGCGGCCTTGCCGGTGCAGAGCTTCATCAAGCATTTCCGCAGCGAATTCGAGCATCACATTGAACACAAGACCTGTCTGGTGCCCAAGGATGTGCAGTGGGCAGGCAGTGGTTTCCATCACTCTGAAGACTGAAGCGGAGACTTCACGGTGAAACCCCATACAGCGACTGGCAACAAGGTAGCGAAATGCTAGAAATCGAAATCGACGGCAAGAAGGCCCAGGTGCCCGACGGCAGCACGGTGATGGATGCCGCGCATCAGGTCGGGGTGTATGTCCCGCATTTTTGCTATCACAAGAAACTCTCCATCGCGGCCAATTGCCGCATGTGTCTGGTTGAAGTCGAGAAGGCGCCCAAGCCGCTGCCGGCCTGTGCCACTCCGGTGACCAACGGCATGAAGGTATTCACGCACTCCGATCTGGCCGTCAAGGCGCAGAAGGGCGTGATGGAGTTCCTGCTCATCAACCATCCGCTCGATTGCCCGATTTGCGATCAGGGCGGCGAATGCCAGTTGCAGGATATGGCGATCGGCTACGGCCCCATGGCTAGCCGCTACACCGAAGAAAAGCGGGTGGTGTTCCAGAAGGATGCCGGGCCCTTGGTCGGCATGGAGGAAATGACCCGTTGCATTCATTGCACCCGTTGCGTGCGCTTCGGTCAGGAAATCGCCGGCGTGATGGAACTGGGCATGGCCAATCGCAACATGCATTCGGAAATCATGACCTTCCTCGGACGGACCATCGATTCCGAACTGTCCGGGAACATGATCGATCTTTGCCCGGTCGGCGCCCTGACCTCCAAGCCCTTCCGCTACACCGCGCGGGCCTGGGAACTGGTCCGGCGCAAGTCGGTCAGCCCGCACGATTCGCTCGGTTCCAATCTGGTCGTCCAGATCAAGCACGACACGGTGATGCGCGTGCTGCCGCTGGACAACGAGGAAATCAACGAGTGCTGGCTTTCCGACAAGGATCGCTTCTCCTATCAGGGCCTCAACTCGCCGGAGCGTCTGCTTCGGCCGATGGTCAAGCAGGGCGGGGAATGGCGTGAAGTCGAGTGGAATGTGGCACTCGACTATGTCGCTCACGGCCTCAAGGACATCGCCGCGCAGAACGGCGGCGATTCCATTGCCGCGCTCGCTTCGCCGCATTCCACGTTGGAAGAAATCGCGCTGCTGGCCAAGGTTACCCGCGGTCTGGGTAGCGGCAATATCGATTTCCGCCCGCGCCAAAGCGATTTCGCCGCCGATGGCAAGCGTGCTGGTGTGCCCTGGCTGGGAATGCGTGTCGCTGAAATCAATGATCTCGATGCGGTCCTGGTCGTCGGGTCGTTCCTGCGCAAGGATCATCCGCTGCTCGCCTCACGCCTGCGCATCGCTGCCAAGAAAAAGGCCAAAGTCAGCCTGCTTTCCGTGACCGGCGATGATTCCCTCATTGATCTTCATGCCGCCATCACGGTGACGCCTTCGCAACTGGCCGGAAAACTCGCGGCCGTCGTCAAGGCTGCTGCCGAAATCAAGGGTGCCGGCCTGTCTGATGCCATCGAGGACGTCCAGGTCGATGACGTGAGTCGCCAACTGGCCCGTAGTTTGATCGACGGCGAGAAAAAAGCGATTTTCCTCGGCAACGTTGCCACCCAATTGCCGCAGGCAGCGCGCCTGCAGGCACTGGCGCTCAAGCTGGCCGAACTCACGGGGGCCACGCTGGGATTCCTGGGCGAAGCGGCGAACAGCGTTGGCGGCTACATCGCCGGCGCCACACCGAGCGGTGCCAATGCCCGGACTATGTTCGAGCAGCAACGTCAGGCCTATGTGCTGCTTGGCATCGAGCCCGAATACGATTGTGCCAATCCCCAAGTGGCCGTGAGCGCGCTGCGCCAAGCCAAGATGGTGGTGATGCTGTCAGCTTTCCAGCACGTGCCAGCGCTTGAATACGCCGATGTGATGTTGCCGGTTTCGCCCTTTACGGAAACCTCCGGCACCTACATCAATACCGAGGGCCGCGCCCAGAGCTTTACCGGTGTGGTCCGCCCCCGCGGCGATGGTCGTCCGGCCTGGAAGGTGCTGCGCGTGCTCGGCAATCTGCTCGGACTCTCCGGGTTCGATTACGAAAGCAGCGAGCAGGTGCGGGATGAGATTCTCGGCAAGGGTACCGAGTTCGTTTCCGGCCTGGGCAACGGGCTCTCCGGTGCCGTTCCGCCGGCAGCGCCGGCCGCCGATGGCGGCCTCCAGCGTATTGCCGATGTTCCCATCTATTTTGCCGACCCGTTGGTACGCCGCGCCCCGGCGTTGCAAAATACCCGCGATGCGGCCCCGCCGAAAGCGCGTTTGCACCCTGAGACCTTGACCTCGCTAGGGTTGAGTTCGGGTGAAAAAGTCCAGATTCGGCAAGGGCAGGGCGTCGCCATCCTAAAGGTTCAAGCCGACGATAAGGTACCGACCGGCTGTGTTCGCGTTGCCGTAGCACATCCAAGCTCGGCGGCGCTTGGCGAACCATTCGGCCCCATTTCCGTGGAGCGTGCATAATGGATGCGCTGATGAATTTCGGCCAGGGAATTTTCGGTGGCATCTGGCCGGCGGTCTGGACGCTGCTCAAGATCGTGGTCATCGTTGCCCCTTTGATGCTGGCTGTAGCTTATCTGACGTGGCTGGAACGTAAAGTCATCGGCTACATGCAGGTCCGCATCGGTCCCAACCGCGTTGGCCCGTGGGGATTGATTCAGCCGATCGCTGATGGCATGAAGCTTTTCCTGAAAGAAATCATTGTCCCGAGCGGCGCCAACAAGGCGATTTTCATCATCGCGCCGATGCTCGCCATTGCACCGGCGTTGGCGGCCTGGGCGGTAATCCCTTTTACTGACACACTGGTGCTGGCTAATATTGACGCCAGCCTGCTTTACATCCTCGCCATTACATCGATGGGGGTGTATGGGATCATTTTGGCGGGATGGGCTTCCAATTCCAAATATGCGTTCCTTGGCGCAATGCGTTCGGCGGCGCAGATGGTTTCCTACGAAATTGCCATGGGTTTCGCCTTGGTTTGTGTGCTGATGGTTTCCAATAGTCTGAATCTGGTGGAAATCGTCCAGGCACAGAGCAAAGGACGTTTCGCCGAGATGGGCGTGGGGCTGCTCTCCTGGAACTGGCTGCCCCTGTTGCCGATGTTCGTGGTGTACTTTATCTCTGGCCTGGCGGAGACAAACCGCGCGCCGTTCGACGTAGCGGAAGGCGAGTCCGAAATCGTCGCCGGCTTCCACGTCGAGTATTCCGGCATGGCCTTCGCCGTCTTCTTCCTGGCTGAATACGCCAACATGATTCTGGTTTCCACGCTGACCTCGATCATGTTCCTGGGCGGCTGGCTGTCGCCTGTCGGCTTCCTGCCTGATGGGATTTTCTGGCTGTTCGCCAAGATATTCGTACTGTTGATTTTGTTCCTTTGGTTCCGCGCCACTTTCCCGCGTTATCGCTACGACCAGATTATGCGTCTGGGCTGGAAGGTGTTCGTCCCGCTTTGTCTGGTTTGGCTTCTCGTCATCGGTGTTTGGATGATGTCGCCAGTCAGCATCTGGAAATGAGGAAAACGCCATGGGCGCAATAGTAGAAGCATTCAACAGCCTGTTCTTGAGGGAATTGTTCAAGGGCATGGCGGTGACGGGCAAGTATTTCTTTGCCCGCAAGATCACGGTCCAGTATCCGGAAGAAAAAACGCCGCTGAGCAATCGCTTCCGCGGCCTGCATGCCTTGCGCCGTTATCCCAATGGCGAAGAACGCTGCATTGCCTGCAAGCTGTGCGAAGCCATTTGTCCGGCACTGGCAATCACCATTGAAGCCGAGCCGCGGGCGGACGGTTCCCGCCGTACGACGCGCTACGACATCGATCTGACCAAGTGCATCTTCTGCGGCTTCTGCGAGGAAGCCTGTCCGGTCGATGCGGTCGTCGAAACGAACATCCTCGAATACCACGGCGAAAAGCGCGGCGATCTTTACTACACCAAGCCGATGCTGCTGGCGGTGGGCGATCGTTACGAGGCGCAAATCGCCAAGGATCGTGAACAAGATGCACCTTACCGATAAGCGGATCTAGCGATGGATTTTCAAACCTTCGTTTTCTTTTTTCTCTCGGCCATTCTGGTGTTTGCGGCACTGCGCGTGATCACGGCCCGCAATCCCGTGCATGCAGCGCTTCACCTGATTCTTGCCTTCTTTACCTGCGGCGGCATCTGGGCATTGCTGCAGGCTGAATTTCTAGCCATCGCCATCATCCTGGTCTATGTCGGCGCGGTCATGGTGCTGTTCCTGTTCGTGGTCATGATGTTGGACATCAACCTTGATCGCATCCGGCAGGGCTTCTGGCGCTACCTGCCGCTCGGAGCGCTGCTGGGCATCCTGATGGTGGCTGAGATGATCATGGTATTGGGCCACAAATACTTTCAGGTTGCCGCCAGCGCCGCGGTCGAGCCCGGCAACGTTTCCAATGTCAAGAGCCTTGGCGCCGCGCTGTTCAGCGATTACGTATACCCGTTCGAGTTGGCGTCAATCATCCTTCTGGTGGGCATGATCGCCGCCATCGTTCTGACGCACCGTGGGCCAAAGAAGAGCAAATACACCAACCCGTCGCGGCAGATCGCAGTGAAGGCCAAGGATCGCGTCCGCGTGCTGCAAATGCCGGTTGAGAAGGACTGAGCCATGCTGACTTTGACCTTATCCCATTTCCTGATTCTGGGCGCGATCCTGTTCGCAATCAGCATCGTCGGGATCTTCCTCAATCGGAAGAATCTGTTGGTGTTGTTGATGGCACTGGAGTTGATGCTACTGGCTGTCAATATGAATTTCGTAGCCTTCTCGCACTTTCTGGGCGAGTACTCGGGGCAGATTTTCGTTTTCTTCATCCTTACCGTTGCCGCAGCCGAGTCCGCCATCGGTCTGGCTATTCTTATCGTGCTTTTCCGCAACCTGAAGAGCATTCACGTCGATGATCTGGACAGCCTGAAGGGTTAACATGGAAATGCAAAAACTCTACTTGCTCGTTCCGCTGGCGCCGCTGCTCGGGGCCGCCATTGCCGGCCTGTTTTGCCGCATCATTCCGCGCTGGCTGGCCCACACCGTCACGATTCTCGGCGTTGGCGTTTCCTTCGTCGCCTCGGTTCTGATTTTCCAGGACGTTCAAGCCGGCCATACCTTCAATGGCGCGGTTTATACCTGGATGACCAGCGGCACCTATCGTTTTGAAGTCGGGTTCCTGATTGACAGCCTGACGACGACCATGATGCTGGTCGTGACCTTCGTTTCGTTGATGGTGCATATCTACACCGTCGGCTACATGAAAGATGATCCGGGCTACAACCGCTTCTTCTCCTACATTTCGCTCTTCACCTTCTCCATGCTGATGCTGGTGATGAGCAACAATTTCATGCAGCTCTTCTTCTGCTGGGAAGCGGTTGGTCTGGTTTCCTATTACCTGATCGGCTATTGGTCAACCCGGCCGACGGCGATCTACGCCAACCTTAAGGCCTTCCTGGTCAACCGGGTGGGCGATTTCGGTTTCATTCTCGGCATCGGTCTTGTCCTGGCCCATTTTGGTTCGCTCGACTACGCTACGGTCTTCAAGAAGGCGCCTGAACTGGCTGCCACCACCATCAATATCTGGGGCGCTGCCGACTGGTCGCTGCTGACCGTGACTTGCATCTGCCTCTTTATCGGCGCCATGGGCAAGTCGGCGCAGGTGCCGCTGCACGTCTGGCTGCCGGATTCGATGGAAGGTCCGACCCCGATTTCCGCCCTGATTCATGCGGCAACCATGGTCACGGCCGGCATTTTCATGGTGTCGCGCATGTCGCCGCTGTTCGAGCTGTCGACGACGGCGCTATCGTTCGTGCTCATTATCGGCGCCATCACCGCGCTCTTCATGGGTTTCCTCGGCATCATCCAGAACGACATCAAGCGGGTGGTCGCCTACTCGACCCTGTCGCAGCTCGGCTACATGACTGTCGCGTTGGGGGCCTCCGCCTACTCGGTCGCGATCTTCCACCTCATGACGCACGCCTTCTTCAAGGCGTTGCTCTTCCTCGGCGCCGGTTCCGTCATCATCGGCATGCACCACGACCAGGACATCCGCAACATGGGCGGCTTGCGCAAGTACATGCCCATCACCTGGATCACCTCGCTCATCGGTTCGCTGGCATTGATCGGAACGCCATTCTTCTCCGGTTTCTATTCCAAGGATTCGATCATTGAGGCGGTCGGCCTGTCGCATATCCCCGGCGCGACCTTCGCCTATTACTGCGTGCTGGCCGGCGTTTTTGTAACGGCTTTCTACTCCTTCCGCATGTACTTCCTGGTTTTTCATGGCGAAGAGCGTTTTGGCAAGGCGCATCACGGCCATGAAGGCGACCATGATGACGAGGAAGCGACCACCGACCACCACCACGGACTCGCACCGGGCGAGAAGCCGCATGAAACTCCGTGGGTCGTATGGCTGCCGCTGGTATTGCTGGCCATTCCCTCCGTGGGCATCGGCTATCTGACCATGGAGCCCATGCTGTTCGGCGACTACTTCAAGGGCGTGATCGCTATCGATCCCGTCGCTCATCCGGCCATGGCTCACCTGGCGGAAGAATTCCACGGTGCCGCTGCCATGGGCCTGCACGCGCTGACTCAACCGCCTTTCATCCTGGCGCTGGCCGGC
>JBLNBM010000003.1:0-199039 GCA_050259955.1 Bacteroidota bacterium | reverse complement strand
GGCAACAAGAAGACCAAGGCGCTGATCGACTGCCTGCAGCCGGATCGTCGCGTCGACATCGAAGTCATCGGCACCAAGTAAGTCGCCGAGCTTCAATGAAAGCCCTGCTTCGGCAGGGCTTTTTCTTTTCAACCTTTGTTTGTGAATGCCATGCTCAACGCCGACCCCGCCGAACTGGACAAATTTGGTGACCTTGCCCATCGCTGGTGGGACCCGAACAGCGAATTCAAGCCGCTTCACGACATCAATCCGCTGCGCCTCGGCTGGATCGACCAGCATGTCGGCCTCAATGGCAAGCGCGTGCTCGATGTCGGCTGCGGTGGCGGCTTGCTTTCCGAAGGCATGGCCGCACTGGGCGCCGAGGTTACCGGTATCGATCTGTCGGAAAAGCCGCTCGCCGTCGCCAAACTGCACCTGCTGGAAAGCGGCCGAAAAGTCGATTACCGCAAGATCGCCGTCGAACAACTGGCCGATGAAACACCCGGCGCTTTCGATGCCGTCACCTGCCTGGAAATGCTCGAACACGTGCCCAACCCGTCGAGCGTCGTCAGCGCCTGCGCCCGCTTGGTCAAACCCGGCGGTCAGGTCTTCTTCTCGACCCTGAACCGCAACCCCAAGGCTTACCTGCTGGCCGTGGTCGGCGCCGAGTATGTGCTGAACATGCTGCCCAAGGGCACTCACGACTACACCAAGTTCATCAAGCCCTCGGAACTGGCGCGCTGGTCAAAACTGGCTGGATTGGAACCGGAAGAACTGATCGGCATGAGTTACAACCCGCTGACCCGGCAGTATTCGCTGGGTCGCGACAGCAGCGTCAATTACCTGCTGCGCGCGATCAGGAATGTTTGAGGCCATCCTTTTCGATCTCGACGGTACGCTGGCCGATACCGCACCGGACCTGGGCGGCACGACCAACCTGCTGCTGCGGGAAGAAGGACGACCCGAGCACCCCCTGACGCAGTTGCGCCCTTATGTTTCGCAGGGCGTGCGCGGCCTGTTGCGGGCCGGTTTCGGCATCGACGGCACGCATCCGGATTACGAACGCCTGTTCCAGCGTTTCCTGGAAATCTATGCCGGGCGCCTATGCCAGGAGAGCCGTCTGTTCGACGGCATTCCCGAATTGCTCGACGATCTGGAAAGCCGGAATCTGCGCTGGGGCATCGTCACCAACAAGCGGCGGCGCTTTACCGATCCGCTGGTCGAACTGCTGCAACTGTCGCCCCGCACCTGCTGCGTGGTCAGCGGCGACACCACGGCCGAAGCCAAGCCGTCGGCCCTACCCGTCCTGCACGCCTGCCAGTTGCTCGACTGCGCGCCGCAGCGCACGCTTTTTGTCGGCGATGACCGGCGCGACATTGAAGCTGGCCGCGCCGCGGGCTGCCGCACCGTGGCGGTCTCCTACGGTTATCTGGGCGACAGCGGACCGCTAGAAACCTGGGGAGCCGACCTGATCATCGATCATCCGCGCGAGCTGGCGGACTGGCTGGCGGCAAGGCACGCCGCCTAATCCTCGCCGAGCTGGGCGGCGGCAAACAACGCCCGCGTGTAGGGCTGCGCCGGATTGGCGACCAGGGCCTCGGTTTCGCCCTCCTCAACGAGTTCCCCGTCCTTGAGCACCAGGATGCGGTGCGCCATGGCGCGAATGACTGCCAGATCATGGCTGATGAACAGGTAGGAGAGCCGGTATTTCTGCTGCAGCGCCAGCAACAGCTGCAACACCTGCTGCTGGATGGAAACGTCCAGCGCCGACGTCGGCTCGTCAAGAATCAGCACCCGCGGCTTGAGGATCAGCACCCGGGCAATGGCGATGCGCTGGCGCTGGCCGCCGGAAAACTCGTGGGGATAACGGCTCAGGGCCGAGGCATCCAGCCCGACTTCGGCCAGCACCTCGGCCACCCGCTGATCGCGCTCGGCGCGCGACAGCTCCGGCTGGTGCAGGGCCAGACCTTCGGCGACGATTTCGCCAATGGTCAGGCGCGGCGACAACGAACCGAACGGGTCCTGAAAAACGACCTGGACCCGGGAACGCAAGGCGCGCAATTTTTCCCGCGACAGGTCCGCCAGGCGTTGCCCCTGGAAGATCACCGACCCGCCCGAAGTCTTTTGCAGGCCGAGCAGCGCCATCGCCAGCGTCGTCTTGCCGGAACCGGATTCACCAACGACGCCGACCGTCTCGCCTTCGGCCAGTTGCAGGCTGATGCCGCGCACGACGGTCGTGCTGTCGCGCTTCCACCAGCGCCAGCCCTCCGCCGGGCGCGAAAAACTGACTTCGACGTCGTTTGCCTCGAGCAGGACAGGCACTTCGCCAGGAGCCGGCGGCAACTGTCGGCGTGGCCGGCTTTCGATCAGCATCCGGGTGTAAGGCTCGCGTGGGCTGGAGAACAGACGTTCTGTCTCTTCACATTCGACCAGGCGGCCGCGCTCCATGACCCCGACCCGGCTGGCGAAGGAGCGCACCAGGTTGAGGTCGTGGGTGATCAGCATCACCGCCAGGCCGTATTCCTGCTGCAGATCGCGCAAGAGTTCGACGATCTGGGCACGGATGGTGACATCGAGCGCGGTGGTCGGCTCGTCGGCGAGCAGCAGTTTGGGCTTGCAGGCCAGCGCCATGGCGATCATCGCTCGCTGCCGCTGGCCGCCGGACAACTGGTGCGGGAAGCTGTGGAACTTCTTTCCCGCGGCCGGAATGCCGGTGCGTTCAAGCAGTGCCACCGCCCTTTTGGCGGCCGCCTGTTGCGGCAGGCCTTCGTGCAGTTCGATGGCTTCGACGATCTGGCGGCCGATCGGGTAGAGCGGATTGAGCGCCGTCATCGGCTCCTGGAAGATCATCGCTATCTCGGCGCCGCGCAGGCCGCGCATTTCGCGCTCGCTCTTGGCCAGCAGGTCTTCTCCGTTCCACAGGATGCGGCCGCTGGTCCGGGCGTCGGCGACCAGGCGCAGAACGCTGAGCGCGGTGACGCTTTTTCCCGAACCCGATTCGCCGACCAGCGCGAAACGTTCGCCGGCGCCCACCGAAAAGCTGACGTCGCGCACCGCCTGGAAGGCGTTTTCGCCACCGCCGAAACTCACATTCAGATGGCTGATTTCAAGCAGCGGCGGATTCATGGCAGCTCCGCCTTGCGGGTATCGAGCGCATCGCGCAGGGCTTCGCCCATGAAGGTGAGCAGCAGCAGGGTGACGACCAGCACGGTGAAGGTCGAGAGCGATATCCACCAGGCGTCGAGATTGCCCTTGCCCTGCGCCAGCAGTTCGCCCAGGCTGGGCACCGAGGGCGGCACGCCGAGGCCGAGGAAATCGAGGCTGGTCAGCGCCAGGATGGCGGCGCTCATCCGGAAAGGCAGGAAAGTGATCACCGGCGTCAGGCTGTTGGGCAGGATGTGGCGCCACATAATCTGGCGGTTGCCGAGGCCGAGGGCGCGGGCGGCGCGCACGTATTCCAGGCTGCGGTTGCGGTAGAACTCGGCGCGTACGTAATCCGACAGGCCGATCCAGCCGAAAGCCGAGAGCAGCACGACGAGCAGCCACAGGCTGGGATCGAAGACCGAGGCGAAAATGATGATCAGGTAGAGCTCGGGCATGGAGCTCCAGATTTCGATCAGGCGCTGCGACACCAGGTCGAACTTGCCGCCGAAATAGCCCATCAGCGCGCCGGTCAGCACGCCGATGACGACACCGATCGCCGTCAGCAGCAGGCCGAAGAGCACGGACAAGCGGAAACCGTAGAGCAGCCGGGCGAGCACGTCGCGCCCCCGGTCATCGGTGCCCAGCCAGTTTTCAGCCGACGGCGGCGCGGGATTGGGGGAGGCAGCGAAATAGTTGAGGGTATTGAAGGAATAGTGGTTGGGCGGATAGAGGGCGTAGTTGCCGGGTTCGGCGAAACGCTGCCTGAGGAAGGGATCGAGATAGTCGGCCGGCGTCGGGAAATCGCCGCCGAAGGTGGTTTCCGGATAATCGTGCAGCAGCGGGAAATACCATTGTCCCTGGTAATGCACGAGCAGCGGCTTGTCGTTGCAGACCAGTTCGGCGCCCAGGCTGAAGACCAGCAGGCCGACGAAGACGATCAGGCTCCAGTAGCCCAGGCGGTGCTGGCGGAAACGCCGCCAGGCGCGGCGTCCCGGCGAGGCGTGCGGGCTGGCGGTCACGGCGGTTTCAGTCGAGGGCATCGAAATTGATCCGGGGATCGACCCAGACGTAGCAGACATCGGAAATCAGCTTGGTGACCAGGCCGATCAGGGTGAAGAAATAGAGCGCCCCGAGCACTACCGGGTAGTCGCGGCGGATTACCGATTCGTAGGAAAGCAGGCCGAGGCCGTCGAGCGAGAACAGCGTCTCGATGAGCAGCGAACCGGTAAAGAAGGCGCCGATGAAGGCTGCGGGAAAGCCGGTGACCAGCGGAATCAGCGCATTGCGGAAGACATGCCGCCACAGCACCGTGCGCTCCGACAAACCCTTGGCACGGGCGGTCAGCACGTACTGCTTGCGGATTTCCTCGAGGAAGGCGTTCTTGGTCAGCATGGTGATCACCGCGAAGCTGCCGACCACTTCGGCGGTGACCGGCAGCACCAGATGCCAGAGATAATCGGTAAGCTTGCCCAGCATCGACAATTGGTCCCAGTTGTCCGAAGTCAGGCCGCGCAGCGGGAACCACTGGACGAAACTGCCGCCGCCGAACAGCACGAGCAGCGCGACGCCGAGCACGAAGCCGGGAATCGCGTAACCGACCAGCACGACCAGGCTGGACAGCGTATCGAAGCGGCTGCCGGCGCGCACCGCCTTGGCGATGCCGAGTGGCACCGAAATCAGGTAGGTCAGCACGAAGGCCCACAGGCCGAGGCTGATCGACACCGGCAGCTTGGACTTGATCAGTTCCCAGACGCCCTTGTGCTGGAAGTAGCTCTGCCCCAGGTCGAACACGGCGAAACGCCTGAGCATCAGCAGGTAGCGTTCGAGAGGCGGCTTGTCGAAACCGTACAGGGCCTGGATTTCCTTCAGCCGTTCGGCATCGACCCCCTGGCTGCCCTTGTACAGGCTGGCGCTGCCGCCGCCGGTGGCTTCGCCGTGCAGCGTCTGGCCGTGGCGCAGTTCGGTCATCATCTGCTCGACCGGGCCACCCGGCACGAACTGGATGACGACGAAAGTCAGGGTGAGCACGCCGAGCAGCGTCGGGATCATCAACAGCAGGCGTTTAAGGAGATAGTTCCACATGTCAGGGTTTCAGCCACCAGGTCGACAACACCCATTCCTGCGCCGTGTAGTGCAGGGGCAGGGTCTCCGGCATGGCCAGGCTGCGCTTGTAGGCGACGCGATGCGTCTTGCTGTAGAAGTGCGGGATCACGTAGTAGCCGGTGACCAGCACGCGGTCCAGGGCGCGCGCCGCGGCGACCAGTTCCTCGCGGCTATTGGCCTGCAAGACATGCTGGACCAGTTGATCGACCACCGGCGAGCGCAGGCCGATCAGGTTCTCCGAACCCTTGACCTCGGCCGCCTGGCTGGTGAAGCGATCGACCAGCTCGTTGCCCGGGCTTTGCGAGGCGGAAAAGCCGTAGTGCGTCATGTCGAAATCGAAATCCTCCAGCCGTTTCTGGTACAGCGCGTTGTCGGTGTCGCGCTGGATGACACGGATACCGAGGCGCTCGAGATTACGCTCGTAGGCAATATCGACGCGGGTCAGCACATTGTTGTCGAGCATTTCGAAAACGAAAGGTTCGCCCTTGGCGTTGCGCAAGGCGCCGTCGCGATAGGTCCAGCCGGCTTCGGCCAGCAGTTCCCGGGCCTGGCGCAGGTTGTCGCGCAAGCTCGACGGCGGCGCCGTGCTGGCCGGCGGCGGAATCGGCTTGAAGACATCGGGAGAAAGCTGCGCCCGCAGCGGGTTGAGCAGCTTCAGCTCGTCGGGCCCCGGCACACTGCCCGGCGTGTCGATGGCAGCCAGTTCGGTATCGGTGTAGAAGCTGTTGAGGCGGGTGTATTGGCCGAAGAACAGCTGCCGGTTCATCCATTCGAAATCGATGGCCAGGGAAAGCGCCTTGCGCACCCGGATATCCTGGAACAGCGGCCGGCGCAGGTTCATCACGAAACCCTGCAGGTCGGCACCGTTGTGATGGATGAATTCGCGGCGGATCAGTTCGCCGCTGCGAAAGCGCGGCCCTTGGTAGCCGCGTGCCCAGTTCTTGGCGCGGAATTCGAAGCTGACGTCGAAATCGCCGGCCTTGAACGCCTCCAGCTGCGCCATGTCATCCTTGTACAACTGGAAGACGATGCGCTCGAAATTGAACATGCCGCGCCGTACGTTGAGATCCTTCGCCCACCAGTCGGGATTGCGGCGATAGGTGATGGAGCGGCCCGGCTCGAACTTCTCGATCAGGCAGGGACCGCTCGCCACCGGCATCTCGAAACCCAGCTTGTCGAAAGTCTGGACGCTGCCATCGGGCTGGCGTCCCCAGGCTTTGGAAAAAATCGGCATGGTGCCGACGATCAACGGCAACTCGGCGTTCGGATGGCGGAATTCGAAGCGCACGTCGCGTTCCCCGAGCACGACGACGCGCGCCACGTCGGCATAGACCGAGCGGTACATCGGGCTCGCCAGCTTGCTGATCAGCGTCTCGAAGGAATCCTTGACGTCCTGGGCGAGCACCGGCGTGCCGTTCGAAAAACGCGCCCGGGGATTGAGATGGAAGGAGACCGAAAGCTTGTCGGGACCGACCCGGACATCGTCGGCCAGCAGGCCATAGACGCTGGCCACCTCGTCGTTCGAACTGACCACCAGGCTTTCGAACAGCAGGCTGCCCAGGCCGGGCGCCGGGATGCCCTTCAGCGAAAAGGGATTGAACTTGTCGAAGCCGGTCTGCTGCACCGGCGAGAGGACCAGCGTGCCGCCTTTCGGCGCCTCGGGATTGACATAGCCGAAATGGGAAAAGCCCGCCGGATAGGCCGGCTTGCCGAATTGGGCAATGCCATGCGCCGCCCGCGCCGGAACGGCGCCCAGCAGGGCAGCGAGCAGCACCAGCAGGGCAGGAATCAGTCGAAAGGAATACAGGCGGGCCGGCATCGGGTTCATCAAAATCGGAATCGGGCAACTTCCATCGGGTCGGGGCATCAATTTACCAGCCGACGACGCGCTTGTGCCAGACAAGTTTTCCTGGAAAGACAGGCTGCGCCACGAACCTTATCGGGATGCCGCCGGTCTTCGCTTGGAGCAGTGTTTTTCGCATGGCGTTCAGTTTAACAACTTGACCGCATCCCCGCCCATTGCCGACAATGGGCCAAACTACAACCACGAGGCCACGACATGCTTGACCGCCCAGTCCCCGACTTTTCCCTGCCCGCCACCAGCGGCCAGACTTTCAGTCTTTCCGCCCAGGCCGGCAAGGTTGTCGTCATCTACTTCTACCCCAAGGACAGCACGCCGGGCTGCACCACCGAAGGCCAGCAATTCCGCGACCTGCACGACCAGTTTGTGGCGGTCGACGCGGTGATCCTCGGCGTTTCGCGCGACAGCCTGAAGTCGCATGAGAACTTCAAGGCCAAGCAGAATTTCCCCTTCGAGCTCGGCTCCGATGCCGACGAGGCCGTCTGCAACCTGTTCGGCGTCATGAAAATGAAAAACATGTATGGCAAACAGGTGCGGGGCGTCGAACGCAGCACTTTCGTCATCGACCGCAGCGGCGTGCTGCGCCGCGAATGGCGCGGTGTCAAGGTGCCGGGACACGCCCAGGAAGTGCTTGATTTCGTCAAAACCCTGTAAAGCTTCCCAACCCAACCAAAGGCCCATTCCATGCCGCGCAAGCCCGCAGCCACCAAGAAGCCCGCCGTTACCAAGATTTTCGTCCTCGACACCAACGTGCTGATGCACGACCCGAGCAGCCTTTTCCGCTTCGAGGAACACGACATCTTCCTGCCGATCATGACGCTGGAAGAACTCGACAACCACAAGAAGGGCATGTCGGAAATCGCCCGCAACGCCCGCCAGACCTCGCGCACCCTGGACGAACTGCTGGCCAGCGGCGAGGACATCGACGAAGGCATCGATCTCTACGGTCCGTCCAACAAGCTGGCCAGCGGCCGCCTCTTCCTGCAGACCGAGGCGATCAGCGGCGACCTGCCGCAAGGCCTGCCGACCTCCAAGGTCGATAACCAGATCCTTTCGGTGGTCATCCACCTCCAGAAGAAATACCCCAAGCGGCCGGTGATCCTGGTGTCGAAAGACATCAACATGCGCATCAAGTCGCGGGCGCTCAACCTGCTGGCCGAGGACTATTTCAACGACAAGGTGCTGGAGGATACCGACATCCTCTACACCGGCACCCGCGCCCTGCCCGACAATTTCTGGGACAAGCACGGCAAGGGCATGGAATCGTGGAAAAGGGAAAGCAAGACTTTTTACAAGGTCAGCGGCCCGCTCGCCCCGCAGCTCCTGGTCAATGAATTCGTCTGGCTGGAGAAGGACGGCTTCACCGCCATCGTCAAGGAAACCTCCGGCAAGACCGCAGTGCTGGAAACCCTGGTCGATTACACCCATCCGAAAAACGCCATCTGGGGCATCACGGCGCGCAATCGCGAACAAAATTTCGCGATGAACCTCTTGATGAATCCGGATATCGATTTCGTTACCCTGCTCGGCCAGGCCGGCACCGGCAAAACCCTGCTGACCCTGGCCGCCGGCCTCACCCAGGTCCTGGAAGGCAAGCTGTTCGCCGAAATCATCATGACCCGCGCCACCGTGCCGGTCGGCGAGGACATCGGCTTCCTGCCCGGCACCGAGGAGGAAAAGATGGCGCCGTGGATGGGCGCCCTCGAAGACAACCTCGACGTCCTCACCCATACCGACGAGGCGAGCAGCGGCACCTACGGCGGCGACTGGGGCAAGGCGGCGACCAACGACATCATCCGTTCGCGGATCAAGGTCAAGTCGATGAATTTCATGCGCGGCCGGACCTTCCTGAAGAAGTTCCTGATCATCGACGAGGCGCAGAACCTGACGCCGAAGCAGATGAAAACGCTGGTCACCCGGGCCGGCCCGGGCACCAAGGTAGTCTGTCTCGGCAACATCGCGCAGATCGACACTCCCTACCTGACCGAAGGCAGTTCGGGCCTGACCTACGTCGTCGATCGCTTCAAGGGCTGGGCACATTCCGGTCACATCACGTTACAACGCGGCGAGCGCTCCCGCCTGGCTGACCACGCGGCCGAAGTGCTATAATCGCCAGCAATCAATCAAAGGGGCCGTGTCAGTGACACGGCCCTTTCGTTTCAGCCACGGGCTGTCTCTGCCGGAGGAAATTCTTGAAACGTCGTGACTTTCTGACATCTGCCGCCGCCCTGTCCCTGTTTGCATCGGAAGCCTGGGCGGCCAAGAAACATGGCTCGGCCAAGTCGTCGGCCAAAGCGGGCTCGACCAAGGCTGGTCATGGCAAGACAGGCTCGGCCAAATCCGGCCACAAGCAGTCGGGGCGGCACGGTCGGCATTTCGTCGCCCCGCCGCCGCCCGGCCCGGTGGTCCATACGGCGGACGATTCGGTGATCGAAAATCCGCCACCCGGCACCACGGCCGCCCGCCTGCCGCCGGTCAGGGCGGCCGAGCCGCCCAGCGAGTGGCGGACCTACGAAATCACCACCACCTTCAACCTGAAGAACGCCCATGGGCAAAGCCGCCTGTGGTTGCCCCTGCCGCTCAACCAGGACACGCTGTTCCAGCGCACGCTCGGCCATGTCTGGGACGGCAACCAGAACAACAGCACCATGCGCCGCCTGCCCGACGGCGACCTCGAAGTCTTCTACTGCGAATGGCGCGACAGCAATGACGGCAAGCTGCAACTGAAGACCCTGGTCACCACGGCCGACCGCCATTTCGATATCACCAAGCGGACGGTCGCTCCCGAACGCGAAGACATCCTGCGCCGCAATCTCCAGGCTTCGCAACTGATCCCCAACGACGGCCTGGCGTTCCAGCTCGGCGAACGCATCGTCGGGCGGATCAAGGACCCGGTGGCGCAGGCCAAGGCAGTTTACGACTGGGTCATCGACAACGCCATCTACGATCCCTCGCTGCCCGCCTGCGGCACCGGCGATGTTCGCCGCCAGTTGATCAGCGGCCTGTATGGCGGCCGCTCGGCCGACATCAACGGCCTGTTCGTCGCCATCTGCCGCGCCATCGGCATCCCGGCCCGTTGCGTCTACGGCCTGCGGGTCGGCCCGTCGCGATTGTTCCGCAGCCTCGGCCTGACCAGCGACGACGCAACGCACAGCCAGCACGTCAGGGCCGAATTCTATGTCCCGGGCTATGGCTGGATTCCCGTCGACCCGAGCGACGTCCGCCGGGCGATCGCCATGGAAATCCTCTCGGACCGGGACAGCAAGCTGTTTTCGCTGCGCAAGATCCTGTTCGGTGTCTGGGAAATGAACTGGGTCGCCTTCAATGTCGGCACCGACGTCATGCTGCCCGGCAAAAGCGCCACCCAGCCTTTCCTTTTGCTGCCGCAACTGGAAACCCGAGATGGTTACCGCGATCTGCCCAACAACATCGCGTCGCCTTATTCCATCACGACCAGGCGCGCCGAAATCTAGGGCGGCTGCGGCCTCCACTGTCCGGCTTGCGGGCCGGGTATTTTATGGCCGAGATCAAATCTTTTCGGAACACCCGCTGCTACCATCCGCGCGGGACTGACCCTGTGGTCGGCCCTGCCTGCGGATGGTCGCCCTCCCTGTGCCCGTCCCGCCGGCATTGATTCCAGCGAAATTCCCGTTCGGCCTTCCCGACCGGGCGGAGTTCGGCACACCGCATGAAGTTGCGAGGACGGAGAATGCGCGAAAGGAACGCGAGATCTGTGCGCTGGCCTGGCGGCAAGGTCTTCCTGCTGCTCATCGTCATGTGGACCGTCCTCGTTCTCTTCTCGCTGCTCACCCAGCGGGAACAGCTCGAACGTAACGCCAATGCCCTCGCCCGCATCGATGCAATCGCCAACCTGAAGAAGGACATGTCGATCCGCAAATGGGCGTCGAATGTCGGCGGCGTCTTCATTCGCGAAGAGCATATTCCCGCCACAAATTCACTGGATGAAGCCGAACATATCTTCGTCGCCGAAGCCAGCGGGGCAACCTTCCGCCTCGTTTCGGTGACCCCGATGCACCTCTTGCTCGCCATCCAGGAAACCAGCAACCACGAACTCGGCAGCCGCGAGCGATTGACCTCGAAACAGCTGCGCAATTCCGAGAACGCCCCCGACGACTGGGAAGGAAAAGCCCTGGAGGCGCTCAGCAAAGGGTCGGAGATGGTCACTGAATCGGTGCCCAAAAAGGGTTCGCATGGCTTGATGCGCGCCATGATACCGATGCGCATGGAAAAGGAATGTCTGGAATGCCACCGCGACACCTTGATACCGGTCGGTGGCCTGCGCGGCGGGGCTAGCATCACCATCAATCTCAACGCTTATCGGACCGCGCAGGAGCCGACCTGGCGGGCGATCCAGTATTGGCACCTGGGAATCTGGGTGATCGGCCTAGCCAGCCTGCTGACTTTTGGCTATTTCTCCCGCCTCCGTTTTAAGGAACGGGAGCGGCTGGATGAAGAGCGTCACGAGAACGAGATGGCTTTCGGTGCCATGGCGGAGGGCGCGGTGATCACCGACGCGACGGGAAGCATCCTCTGGGTAAATGATGCTTTCTGCCGCATTTGCGGCTACCAGCGCGACGAAGTCATCAACCAGAATCCCCGTATCCTCAAGTCCGGGAGACACGATGAAGCGTTTTACCAGCATCTGTGGACCGAACTGACCAATACCGGTCACTGGCACGGCGAACTCTGGAACAAGCGGAAGAGCGGCGAGATCTATCCGGAAGAGATCTCGATCCAGGCCCTGAAAGGAGCCGACGGCAGAATCCGGCGCTTCATTTCCATATTCTCCGACATTACCGAACGCAAGCGTACCGAGCAGGAATTGCAGGATAACCGGGAGCATCTGGAGGAACTGGTCCGCCAGCGCACCGAGGAACTGGTCGAGGCACGGGATGCTGCCGAAGCGGCAAACCGCTCGAAATCGACATTCCTGGCGAATATGAGCCATGAATTACGGACCCCGCTCAATGCCGTCATCGGCTTCTCGCAATTGATGGAAAACGATCCCGCCCTGGCGCAAAAGCAGCGCCGCCACATGGAAATCATCAATCACTCCGGGAACCATCTGCTGACCCTGATCAACGATGTGCTGGAGCTGTCGAAAATCGAATCGGGCAAGATGGAAATGCGGGCCAAGGAAGTCGAACCGCGCCAACTCCTGGAACAGGTGGTCGGCATGATGCGGCTGCGCGCCGAACAGGCTGGACTGGAACTCGACCTGGAAATCGGGGCGCTACCGGCCGCAGTCGTCGTCGACCCGCTGATGCTGCGGCAGGTGCTGCTCAATCTGCTTTCCAATGCCGTCAAATTTACGCCGGCGGGCAAGGTTTCATTGAGCGCCGACAGCGTAGACCTGGGGAATGGCCAGTGTCGGCTAAGCTTCAAGGTCAGCGACACCGGCATTGGCATCCGGGAGGAGGACCGCGCGCGCGTCTTCCGGCCTTTTGAACAGGCCGGCGTACCCCAGCAAGGTGGCACCGGCCTGGGACTGAGCATCAGCGAACAATACGTCAAAATGATGGGGGGACAGTTGGCGGTCCAGTCCACCCTCGGCCGGGGCTCCGTCTTCCACTTTGCCATCGAGGTTCCTGCCGGTCGTTGCGACCAGGCAAATCCGGACAAATGCCGGGTGATCGGCATTGAGCCGCCGAACCACGGTTGCCGCATTCTCGTGGTGGACGACATCCCCGAATCCCGATTGCTGCTGCACACGCTGATCGAACCCTGGGGCTTCCGGGTAGATGAAGCGGCCAGCGTGGCCGCGGCCGAAACCGCTGTCGCCGCGGGGCAAACGGACCTCGTCTTCATGGACTGGTTCCTGCCCGATGGCAGTGGGCTGGCCGCCATCCAGCGGATACGGGAGCGCCGGGATATTCGGCAGCCGTGCATCGTCATGCTGACTGCCAACGCCCTGGAGGAAAACCGGCAGATTGCGCTGGCCACCGGCGCCAATGATTTCCTGAGCAAGCCCTACGCCGAAAGCGATCTCTACCTGGCCCTGGAAAAACATCTGGCCATCCGTTTCATCCGCCAGCAGCGTCAAGCCGATTCAATGCCGTCGGCGCCGGCGGGCGAAATCTCGGCCGTTGATCTGCTGGGTGTATCACCCGAGATCCGTACCCATCTTGCACAGGCCGCGCTGTCGTTGAATCCGGAACAGATCAGCGCCGCCCTGATCGAGTTGGGACGAGAGAATCCGGCCCTGGCGCTACGCCTCGGCGAATTCTCCGACAACCACCGGTACCACGCCCTCTGGCAGGTACTCGGCATCCTGGACACCGAGGAGTGAGCATGTCCGCCCCCCCCATTCCACGTACGGAAATCATAGTCGTCGAAGACACGCCGGCCTCCCTTGAACTGCTCTGCGAACTGCTGACGCAGGCCGGTTTCGCGGTGCGCCCGGCCCAGGAAGGACGCATGGCACTGCGCTCGGCCCAGGCGAAAGCGCCGGAACTCATTCTTCTCGACATCAGGCTGCCCGGTCTCGATGGCTATGAGATATGCCGGCGCCTGAAGCAGGATGCCCGGACCAAGGATATCCCGGTCATTTTCCTTTCCGCATTGCGCGACGAAAGCGACACCGTGCTCGGCTTCGCGCTGGGCGCCGTCGATTTCATCGCCAAGCCTTTTCGCCCGGAAGAAGTGCTGGCCCGCGTGCGCACCCACATCGAATTGCGCCGCCTGCAAACCGGCCTCGAAGAACGGGTCAGGGAACGCACGGCGCAACTGCTTGCGGCCCAGGCCGATCTCGAGGCGTCGCAGGCGCGCTATCAGGAACTGGCCGGCTTTCTGCAGACCGTTCGCGAAGAGGAGCGCTCGCGCATCGCCCGCGAGTTGCATGACGAACTCGGCCAGGCGCTGACGTCATTACGCATCGATCTGGGCTGGCTGCGGGGCAAATGCGAAATGCTCGGCCAGCCTGTGGTCGACCGTGCCGGCATGGCCTACGCGCTGATCGAACGAACCATCGACGCCCTGCGCCGGATATCGGAAGGTCTGCGCCCGGGCATGCTCGATGTACTCGGTCTGGCCGCGGCGATCGAACACCACGTCACCCAGTTCGAGGAGCGCAGCGGCATCGCCTGTACGCTTTCAATGAACAAGGAAGAGTTCGAAATCGATGGCGCGCTGGCCACCGCCATTTTTCGACTGGTCCAGGAAGCGCTGACCAATGTGTTGCGCCATGCAGAAGCCGATCACCTGACGGTGACCATCGATGACAGCGTGGACTGCATCCGTATCCGGGTCGAAGACGATGGTCGCGGATTTCGCCCCGCGGAAGACAAGAAGACTTTCGGTCTGCTCGGCATGCAGGAGCGCGTGAAAATGCTTGGTGGACGCATTGAAATCACCAGCCAGCTGGGGCAAGGCAGCTGCATCGATGCGACTTTTCCCAAACAGACAGGCGAGAAAATATGATCCGCATCCTGATTGCCGATGACCATGACATCCTGCGCGCCGGTTTGAAACACATCCTGCAGGATACGGGCGACATCATCGTCGCCGGTGAAGCCCGGGATGGCAGCGAAGCATTGGCTCAAGTCCGCGCCGCTAAATGGGACGCCATGGTTCTCGATCTGTCGATGCCCGGACGTAGCGGCATCGATCTGATCAAGCAAATCAAGGGCGAATTTCCCCGATTACCCATTCTGATCCTGAGCATGCACAAGGAAGACCTCTACGCGGTACGCGCCCTGAAAGCCGGCGCCTCAGGCTATTTGTGCAAGGACCATGCGGAAGCGCTGCTTCCTGAGGCGATCCGCAAGGTGGTGAGCGGCGGGCTGTTCGTGAACCAGGCGGTGGCCGAAAAACTGGCGCTCGACATGCTGATGGGCACCGGTGGCGGCGAACCGCACAGCCGCCTGACCGATCGCGAATACGAGGTATTCATCTTGACCGCCCGCGGCATGGGAGTTACCGACATCGGCCGCCAACTGAATCTCAGCGTCAAGACGATCAGCACCCACAAGATGCGGATTCTCGAAAAGATGAATCTCGGTAATAGCGCGGACCTCATCCACTACGCCATCCGCAACAAGCTGATCGGCAGCATGGACGGCCTGGACGCTTGAGTCAGTGTTCTGATCATGGCCTGACTAGGAATCTTCCTACACGGAATCCACTATTTTCCTAACGGGAAATCGGGGACATTCCCCTGCCCGGCTCGCCGCCCACCGCCTATATTCACGTCATTGCAACACGTTACCCCGACACCAGTTGCATGTCGCCAATACAGCCGAGCAGCCGCCGCCAGCGGTGAAGGCCACATCAGGAAGTACAACGCCATGACATCCATTTCGCATAGCTCATGCCCAGCGGCCAATTCGGGCATCGACCGGAACCCCGCTGTCAACATCGAAAGGCTCATCGCCGAAGTTCCCTTGTTCAGCGAACTTTCGGCGCCGGAAATTGCACGCTTGACGGGAGCGGCGCGCCTGATCCGGGCAGAAAAGGACGACATCCTGTTCTACAAGGGCGACTGCTGCCATGGCTTCTACCTGATCGTCTCAGGGAAAGTGAAACTGATCTATAACCTGCCCAACGGCAACGAGAAAGTCATTGAACTCCTCAACCGCGGGCAGACCTTCGGCGAAGCCCAGCTTTTCCTCGATGAACCGTACGTGCTGAGCGCCCAGGCCCTGGTCGATTCGCAATTCATCCACATCGGCAAACAGTCGGTGATGCAGGTGCTGGAATCGAGTCCACTGCTCGCTCGCAAGCTGATCGGCTGTCTGTCCCGGAACCTGTATCAACTCGTCCAGCACCAGGAATTCAACGGTCTGCGCACCGGCAAGCAAAGGGTGGTCGATTATCTGCTGCGCCAGGTGGCTCCCGACGATGCCCATAACGTCTGCCCATTGATCATCTTGCCGGCGAGCAAAGGAACGATCGCCTCGCACCTGGGCATCACCTCGGAGCACTTCTCCCGAATTCTTCACAAACTGGCCGAGAGCAAGCTGATTTATGTCCACGGCAAGCGGGTGCAGATCCTCGAGCAGAATCAGATGCGGGATATTCTCGACATTTCGAGTGGCGCCGTCAGCGAGCCGGCAATTTCCTGCCGCCCCTGCAGCATCCAGCCATCCCGGCCGAACCTGCAGCACCTGTACAATTGAGCGATTGATCCCGCTTCAGAAGTGCGCTTCGAGATTGAGGGTCGGCGTCCGGGTGTGCGTGCCGACCCCGGACGGCGTGCCATATTTGTTCTTCCACCATTCGTAACCGACCCCGACCCGCAGTTGCGGTGCAGCCAGGCCAAGCGTCTGGCCGACATCGGTCATCAGTGATGTCCGCAGCAAGGTTTCGCCGACCGTCGGCCGGTCATTGAAATCACTGCCCTTCTCACCGATGCGGTTGAACAGCCCCTGGAAAATCATGCCCCGGGAAGCCATCTCGAAAGGTATCCCCCAAGTGGCGCTCAGCATCCAGGTGCCGGCGAATTCGGTATCGGGATGCGGCGTCAAGGGAATCCCCTTGTGGTTGCGCTCCTTATAGTAAAGCAGGCCGATATCGAGAAAACCCGGCACCGCAAACTTGACGACCGGACCGAACATCCAGGCTCGCTTGCGCGGTGCGAACAGTGTGTCCTTGGTGGTCAGGTCGATACCGGCCAGCAGCGCGAAGTCGCGTACCGGACCGACGGCCAGCGGCTGGTCGAGGAGGCGCCCGGCGGCCAGCTGGTAGCGATAGTTGAAAAGGTATTCGCTGGCGCCGTCGCTGGAGTTTTTGGCCGGATCGTAATGATCCGAGTAGCGCCCCTCGAGGCTGAGGATGTGCAAGCCAGTCCAGCCACTCGCCAGGTGATTCACAGTCAGGATGTTTTTGGCGATATCGTGGGCAATGGCCGGCTCGGTGAACTGACTGCCATAGCGGTAAGCGACGACCGTATCGCTGAAATCGGCGGACTGCGCCTGGCCGGGCAAGTTGGCCAGCATTGCTAGCAGGGCGAAGGGCATGTACTTCATCAGAAAGCTTCCGCTACGGATTTAGTGGCGACATGCAGACAGGCGATGCCGAAGGAAAGGTTTTCCCAATAGACATCGCTGAAACCTGCTGCCGTGATCAAGGTGGCGAATTCGCGCTGATCGGGAAACTGGCGAATCGACTCGACCAGGTAGCGATAAGCGATGGGCTGCCCGGCGACGGCAGCGCCGAGGCGGGGAATCACCCGCCAGGAATAGAAATCGTAGAACGGTGCCAGCCACCACTGGGGCCGGGAAAATTCGAGACAGACGAAGCGTCCGCCCGGCTTCAGGACGCGGTGCACTTCGACCAGTGCCTGCCCGAGGGACGTTGCATTGCGCAGGCCGAAGGAAACGGTCAGCAGATCGATGCTGTTGCTGGCAATAGGGAGCGCCTCGGCTTCGCCGGCCAGCCAGTTGATGCGGTGGTCGCCATGTTCGCGACCCGCCGCCATCATGGCCAGACTGGGATCGCACACCGTCACCGTGCGTCGCCCATTGGCCAGCAAACGCGCCACATCGCCCGTTCCCCCGGCCAGATCGACGGCATGCCCGGCCAGATCGGCGCAACGGCGACCCAGGCGCCGTTTCCACCAGCGGTGAATACCGAAGCTCATCAGGTCGTTCATCAGGTCATAGCGCGGTGCCACCGCTTCGAAAACGCCACGGATCAATGCCCGCCGCTCGCCTTCGGCAACCTGCCGCTGGCCGAAACGCCGTTCGCGGGCCGTCGGCTCGGTCGGCGTGATCACCGCAGTGCCATCTCGGCAGCGGCCACCAGTTCGTCGCCCCGAAGAGCGCCCATCTTCTGGACGACCATCTTGCCGGCACGGTCGATGGCCACCGTAAAGGGCAATCCCATCTGCTTATTGCCAAGAGCGCGCATCAGCTGCAAGCCGCTTTCCTGGCCGATCAACACCGTGTAGTCCATGTCGTAGGCCTTGGCGAAATCGCGCACCGGCTCGGCCTGGGCCTCGATGCCGATGCCGATGACGTTCAGACCCCGCGCCTGGTAACGACGATGGATCCCGGCCAGATCGGGGATTTCCGTACGGCAGGGCGAACACCAGCGCGCCCAGAAATTGATCAGCAGCGGCTGGCCCTTCCATTGCGCGAGGGCTCGCGGCTGGCCAGCCAGATCGTCGAAAGTCGCGGCAAACAGCATATCGCCGGCCGACGTATCGGCCCGGGCGAAAGCCGACCAGGCGATGATGGCCCAGACCAGCCAGTACTTCCTCACGGCAGGTCGCCGCGCTTGAAGATCTGGTAGCCGATGACGGCGCCGAGAAACCCGAGCAGCGACGGGTAGATCAGGGCGAAGAACCTGAAACCTTCGGTGCCGAAAAGGTCGAGAACGACATAGGCGGACGGTCCGAGGACGATCAGTTGCGGATCGAACATGGCCAGCGCCGCCGTGCGGAAAACCTGCAAGGGGTTGAGCAAGGCCAGGACGACAGCAATTTCCGGTGCCACCTTGCCCTGGATCATCACGCCGAGCAGGATCAGGTCGAGAAAGAGTAGCAGGCTCAGCCAGACCATGAAGGCCGCTCCTTGCGCCATGTCGGTGCTGCGGGCGATCGCCGAAATCAGCATGCCGATGCCGAGGAAACAGATCGACATCACGGCGAGCAGGGCACTGTAATAGGCGAAGATGCCCCAAGGCACCTCGATACCCTGGATCGTCGCCCAGGCGACCGCAGCCAGCATGGCCAGGAAGACCGGAGCGAAAACCACGACATAACGACCAAGGATCTTGCCCCAGAACCAGGCGAACAGAGACACCGGCAGCGACAGCAGGTATTCGAAGACCCCCGCTTCACGGTCGCCGGCGACCGAACGCACCGTGGTGATGAGCACGAAAATCGGCAGAATCGCCATGGTCAGCTGGATGTAGGTGACCAGCAGGCGGGAGAGCCCGACAAAGCCAAGGACGCGCGATTCGGTCAGCCCGAACAGGAAGAGCAGCGCGACGATGCCGCCGAAAACCAGGGTATAGATCTGGAACCAGCGCGCGCGCAGGGATTCGACGATATCGAGCTTTGCCGTCAGCCACAGTTGCTTCATTTATCTGCCTTTCGCCAGCGTGTGCTGGCGCATGTCGGTGAAATCCAGGCTGCCGGGCATGGGAATGCCGACGGCAGCGAAGTTGTAAGCCATCGGTGAAGTCTTGGTGACGTACTGGGCGCGTTTCGGATCGAGCCACTGCATCTCCTCGCGACTCTTGCTGGCGAAATCGGCTACCCACAAGCGGGTGGCGGCGTCGGCCATCCAGGGATATTTCTCGGCCTTTTCCTGCATCCAGACGACCAGGCAACCGATGTCGTCGAACTTGAACACCATGTCGTCGGGGCCGCCGCGCATCTCGACCGCGAAGCGGCGGTCCGAAAGCACCATCTTGCAGCGGGTGCAGGTATCGCGGTCCCACTTGATCTCGGCCATGCCTTCCGGATAGCCCTTTGTCTTGCAGGCGGACAGCGCAGCGGCGAGCGGCGTCAGCAACAGGCTGCCGATGCCGAGTCGGCCGAGAAACTGGCGGCGGTCGGTCGAACACATGATCAGTCCCCTGCCTCGCTCAGCGACAGGTCGCTGATCAGGGCCGTATAACGTGAAACGATGCCGAGAAAACGCAAACGGTCGGGCCCGGCGATTGTTCCCTCCCAGATCCGTTGTTGGTCGCGGCAGGTGAATTTCCAGCCATCGAGCGCCTTGGCAAAGGCCGGTTCGAAACGGGCCAGCGTAATCCGGCAGTCGAGCACGGCGGTCAGGGTGATGGCGTCGGCGACCTTGTCGTCGAGCACAATGCGACCAGTGTCCATTTCGATGACCCGGTTGACCAGCGCCGAGACTTCGTCGAGACGATGGCTGGAAATAATCATCGTCGCATCGTCCAGGCGCTCGGCGAGCAGGTCGAAGAATATCTTCCGCGCTTCGGGGTCGAGATTGGCCGCCGGCTCGTCCATGACCAGCACCTTCGCTTCGCGGCCGAGGGCAATGGCGATCAGCAACTTCTGTTTCATGCCGCCGGACAGACGCACGAACTGGCGGGCCAGGATAGCCTCGACATCCAGCCCGAGGCGTCGGGCGATAATGTGGATGCGCCGCGGATCGGTGCCGCACAGCGCTGCCGAAAATTCGATCAACTGACCGACCGGCATCTTGAGCGGCGGCGGCAACTGCGGCACGAAACCGATATTGCCGAGTACCGTCGTCCGGTTGGTTCGCGGATCGAGGCCAGCGATGGCGATGCTGCCAGCGTGGGTATATTCGCCGAGCAGGCAGCGGATCAGCGTCGTCTTGCCGGCGCCGTTCGAGCCGATCAGCGCGATGCGCTCACCGAGACCGATATTCAGGCTGATGCCGTCGAGGACGCGGACCCGGCGGAAAGTCTTGGCAACGTTGTTGAACTGGATCATCGGGGTATTTGCAGAGTGTTCATCGGGATCAAAGCAGCTTGGAAAGCCCCTTGATTTCGTAACGCAGCGCGCCGGTCGGGCAAACATCGACACACAGGCCGCAGCGCGTACAGTCCGGTCCCAGGCCCATGTTTTCTTCGCTGGCCCGGCCCTTGACGGTCACATCGAGGACATGCGGCACCAGGCAGACCTTGCGGCAATCGCCTTCATGGAAACAACTTTCGACGTGAAAGCTGACCTGGAGCGGCGAGATCGCGCCGACCGCGCCGTAGGTCAGGCCGATCGGGCAGACGTAGCGGCACCAGGCGCGCCGCGAATAGAGGATTTCAAAAACCATGAGCAGCGCGATCCAGCCCAGGCTCAGACCGGGGCCGTAGATCAGGGCACGCGACAGGATGCCGGTCGGCGAAACGGTTTCGAAGACGGTGTACCCGGTAACGATGGCCAGCAGACTGAACAATAGCCAGAACACCGTGCGCGTGCCGCGGTGAAATTCGTGGTCGGTGACGATCTTCTTGTCGACGAGTTTCAGGTGCAAGGCTTCGGCCCATTCGGCCAGAAAATGGTAGGGGCAGACCCAGGAACAGAAAGTGCGGCCGCCGAGCAGCACCCAGATCAGGAAAACAGTGAAGGTGCCAATGAACAGATTCACGATGATGTGCTTGTGGGCCAGCATCACCTGCAGCGCCGAATTGAGGTCGATCAGATGAAAACCAACGAAACGCGAAGCGGTCAGCGAGCCTTCGAGAATCTGGATGTCGAGCCAGAAGGACAGCACGAATAGCAGATTGACGGCGAGCAGCAAGGCCCAGCGCCGATTACGCCATTTATGGCTGACGTTGTGGTGCTCACGGGCATGCAGTTTTTCCTTGAAGAAACGGTCCTTGTCCTCGTATTTGAGGAACATGATGTGCTGCACATTCTCGGCAATCTTCTCCGGCTTTTTTGGGGCGCGACCGAGCATGCCCAGGAATAAATCAGTCAAGCGGCTCATTTCAGGCTTTCCAGACGGCTTGCGGGTCGACGACGATGGCCGCTGCGTCAACCGGGCAGATCATTTCACAAACGCCGCAGCCGACGCAGGGTTCGAGGACGACCGGCGTCATCCGCGCGACACCATCGGCGCCCTGGACCGGGCGCAGTTCGATGGCGTTCTTGATCGGGCACTCGCGGACGCACAGATCGCAAAGCGGTAGATCGTAGGGATGGTCGCGGACCGGGATCGGCTTCCAGCGGTCGACCTCCATGTAACGCATATTTCCCTTGAAGCCGGCCCCTCGCGCCTGCCCCTTGAATCCCCTGCCCTGCACGGCAAGGCAGGATTCCGGACGGACCAGCCGGGCAATGCCGGTGCGCTCCTTGAGATTCAGGGTACTTTCGGCGTCCTTTTCCTTGGCCTTCAGGATGGGCGCCGCAGCAAGCAAGGCGCCGTGCCGCACATTGAGGAATTCCGGCTTTTCGTAGGTCAGCGCGCCGGTCGGGCAAGCCAGGATGCACTGCACCGCATCGCAGGAAAAATCGCAGGCCTGCTGCCGCGAATCGATATGCGGCACGCCAACGCCGAAACCGTCGTTCAGATCGCCGAGCTTGATGGCCTGCACCGGGCAGACCTGCACGCACTGCCCGCACTTGATGCACGATGACAGGAAGTCCGCTTCGTTCAGGGCGCCGGGCGGGCGCAGGCGCAGACTTCCGGCACGACCGACCGGGATGTAGCCAAGCAGGGAAAGTCCGATCACGCCACCGGCCAGACCGACCGAGCTCAGGAATTTGCGCCGCGCCTTGGCGGCCTTTTCCAGCGACATGGCCGGTTTGAGCGGCCTCTTGGCTCTTTCGTCGGAAGTTGTCATGACAGTGCAGCCCTCTGCGGCTTGATGAAGCGCGGCTTGTCGTCGCGCAGGATCAGGTCGGGTTTTGAAAACGGTGCCAGACGCTCGAGAAAATCGAGGAGTTCCATGACCGGCGAACTGCGGAAAAAGCGCGCGACCGGCAGCTCGATCCAGATCTGGTCGGCGTAGGCGTACAACTCGTGGGCCTGGTCGCCGACGCCGTCGCCATTGCGGTCGAAACCCTGGTAATCGTCCCAGTAATTGCCCTGCCAGAAATTCCGGGCGTTATTGTTGTTGTCGCCGCGACCGCCGTAGCTGACCTGGGTCAAGTTGCCCTCAAAGACGTTGTCGATCATGTTGTTGCCCCCCGTCTCGCTGTTGAACTGGATGCCGATGCCGTTGTAGGCAAAGCGGTTGCCGCGCACTTCGATGGTGCTGTCGGGCTGGAAGGGTGAGAGATCGGAACCGATGCCGACGCCGCAGTAGATGATCTCGTTGTTCTCGATCAGCGTACCGGAGGCTTCCTTGAAACCGATCCCCATGCCGGTCGCCCCCGTTGCGTGCGAAATCACGTTGTGCCGGGCAATACCGCCTTCGGTGTACATGAAATAGACGCCGACCGCGTTGTCGTAGAAGCGGTTGCCTTCGATCAGGTTGTCGTTGGCGAACATGAAATGCAGCGAGTAGCGACTGCGCCGCCCGAGATTGTTGCGAAAGACATTGCGGTGCGAATACCAGGCCACCATGTCGCGCGAATCGATGATTTCGTTGCCTTCGATCAGGTTGTCGTTGCTGTACCAGAGCCGCAAGCCGTCGCCGCGCACGCCAAGTTCCCGATCCTTGGAATGGATCGTGTTGTTGCGCACGATGCTGTTATTCGACTGTTTGAGATCGATGCCGAACAGGCAGTTGTCGATCTGAAGTTTCTCGACGATGTTGTTGTTGCCGCGGACATCGAGACAGGAGTCGTCGGTATCGTGCGAGTCGCCGGAGCCAGTCAGGTGCATGCCGCGCAACACCGAGTGGCCGGCATTGAGGACGACGACAGTGCCCTTGTCGCCGGCATCGATGGTCACCCGGCCGCCGCCGTCGATGGTCAGCGGCTTGTCGATGACGACCGGACCGGCGTAGATACCGGGCGCCGGCTTGAGCACCGAGCCCGGCGCTGCCTTGTCGACCAGTTCCTGGAACGGCTTCAGGCCGTGCACGCGCGGATCGCGTTCGGACAGCATATAGGTCGGCTTGGGCCGATCGATATCGACGCGTGGCGCATTTCTGAGGTCGGCATTGGAGCCAAGTTGCGACTCCGTATTGCCGTATGAAAAGACGGCAAGTAGTACGGCTGCCAGCCCTGCCTTACGCAGGCGCTTGAGTGAGCACATGGCGATTTACTCGGCCTGGCCTTCTCGCAACTGTTTGCGCCGGATCAGCAGTGCCAGCATCATGCAGACAAAGATGATGACGAGCAGACCGTAACCCCAGTAGGGGTAGGAGAAGGTCGAAAACTGCGCCACCTTGCCCTCGCCGAAGACCGTCGGCATGAAAGGTTTGACGGTGAAGGCGCCCCACGGATGCAGGTTGTGGCCAAAAAACCACAACCAGCCGGCATAGGTAATGACGAAAAAAAGCGGCAACAGGGCCGGGACCAGTGCCAGCAGCAACTGGAAGGGACGAATCTTTGCAGTTCCGGCGATGACGATGCCCATCGCGGCGAGCAGGCAGACGACGACGATTTGCGAAACGTTGCGCACGTTGCTGCCCCAGAGCTTGATCCGCTCCGGGTCGCGAAAGAACGTGCCGGAATCCTGCATGTAGTCCTGGACGTGGCTTTCCAGGTGCCCGAGGACGAACTGATCGACCAGCATCCAGACCGCAACGGCAGCGAAGCCGGCACTGAGAACCAGCAGCCGGCGCTTCTTTTGGGCCTGCGTGAAGGCCAGCATCATGACGGCGAAAAAGCCAAAGAAGAACTTGGCGAGCGGCTTTTCGACAGGAGCGCCGGTAGCAATCGGGAACATGCCGACGTAGTGGTTGATGGTATTCATTTCATGAACGCAGTCCAGGCCTTCGGCGCCCTTGTCGATATCCTTCTTGGCATCGGTGATCGGGTTGTAGCGCTCATCCTCGGCCGCCAGGTCTTTCTGGATAATCTCGCCCGCCATCCGGGTACCTTTGCCGGCAGCCTTGCAACCGTTATAGACACCGTCAAAATGGAAGTGGATGCGGATGCCATCGGGGAAGGCATCCGCCGGATAATTCGGGGCGGTCAGGGAAACCCACCAGATCGGGGCGAAGTACGCGGCAATCAGCGCCACCAGGGAAATAAAGGTAAGGCCGGCCACAATTCTGTTCTGCTTTTCCATGACGCTACTCTCAGACTTTCAACTCGTTAAACGGCATTCTGCGATGCTTTTGGGGAGGCGACCGCCCGCCGGGAGGTGCTCGGACGGTCGCCGGCAACAGCCTTACTTCTCTTACTTCTTCTTGCCAGCCTTCGGTTTGCACATGGCGCCGGGCATCACCATGCTCGACTGGTAGGCGGAAATCGCCACCAACTGCTGGTCGTCATATTTCTTGATGATCTTGACCATGTCCGGGTTGGCATTGCGCCGCTTGCCGTCACGGATGTCGGTCATTTGCCGGAGCAGATACTTGTAATGCTGGCCGGCGATCACCGGGTAGAACTTTTCCTTGTTGCCGTCACCGGTCTTGCCGTGGCACTCCAGGCATTCCTTCTCATAGAGTTCCTTGCCCTTGGCCACCTGCATGGCGGCGTCCGCACCTTCATAGTGTCCGTGTTCGAGCGGGATGCACAGGCTGTTGATGTAGGCGGCGGCATCGGCCAGTTCCTGCGGATCGGTCAGCGTTGAAGCGAATGGATACATGGTCGGGTTGTCGCGCAGACCGGCCCGGATATCGGCCATCTGCTTGATCAGCACCGTCGAGTGCTGCCCCGCGAGTTGCGGGAAAGTGCCGTCCGGGCGACCGGCACCGCTGGGCAGGTGACAGGCACCACAGATTTCATAAACTTCTTCGCCGTTCTTGACGTTGCCTTTCTTCTGCAAGGCTTCGATTTTTTCACCCTCCTGGGCGTTCCACTTGTAGCCCTTGGACTCGATGCCACCCTGATGTGGAGCCGTAGGGGCTGCCAGGGCAACGCCTGCACCGAGCAGGCCAATCAAAAGGAGTGAGGCTTTCATATTTACGGTCCTTTTCAAGACGTTGTAGAAAACGCCGAACGCATTGTCCTGCGTGCAATATCAGCGTTCCTTGATACTTATCAGAATCCCGAAATCTTCGGGCTTCCTGTCATTTCAGCTTGGCCAGGTAGTCGGCCAGCACCTTGATTTCTTCGTCATTCACCAGGTGCATGACGCCCTTCATCGCTGCGGTCTGTCCGTTATTGCGGGCGCCGCTCTTGATGTCCTTCATTTGTTGCTCGATGTACGCGGCATTCTGGCCGGCGATCTTCGGATAATTCGCCATCAACGGCTTGTCAGCCTTCGGGCCATGACAGGCATTGCAGGTCTTGTCCTTGTAGAGCGCGGCACCATCCATGGCGGCCACGGCGGGGCTGGCAACGATCACGGTCGCCAGCAAAGAAAGTATGAATTTCATGGTTTTCCCTGTTTGGGTGAACCAGGGAGTGGAGTCGCTCCACTCCCTGTGATTGCCTAAGTGATATCGGCTGGCGACTTACTTCAGCTTCTTGGCGCCGTTCTGCTCAAGGTAGGTCTTGGCCCGCAGACCGATGTCGGCCGCCTTGACCTGGTATTGCCAGACTTGCTCGGCCCACAGCGACGCCTGATCCCAGTCCTTCTTGGCAGCAGCGGCTTCATGCTTGGCCTTGGCATCCTTGATCTTGCCGAGCTGGTCGGTGGCGTCCTCGACCATATTCACGACATCCGGGAAGTCCTTGTAATTCGTGCTGGTGATGTAACCCACCACGGAATCAATGACCGCCTGCGTATCGACAATCTTCTTCAATTGCGCCTTGTAGTCGGCTTCCGTGTAGTTGGCCTTGGCTTCGACCGTCTTGCCCGGCTTCCAGCCCTTCGGCTTGACCAGCAGGTAACCCTGCATTTCAAGGTGCAGCGCCGAGCAGAATTCCGTGCAGTAGTACGGATAGACGCCTTCCTTGTCGGCCTTGAACTTGACGGTGACCGATTTGCCCGGTTCGACGGAAGCATGGACATTGTAGGTATCGACCGCAAAACCATGGGTTTCGTCCTGGGCACGCTCGAGGTTGGTCAGGTGAATGGTTATTTCGTCGCCGACTTCAGCCTCGATGGTTTCCGGGGTGATGTGGGAACGGATCAGGGTCCCGAACACTTCGATCTTGTTGCCCTTCTTGTCGGTGTGTTCTTCACCGGCCCGCACGGCACCCGGACTCGGCTTGTCGGTACGGCTGTTGGTGCCGACCTTGTAGCGCACGCCCGGTTTCAGTTTGGAGGCTTCGATGGCAACCACGTAGTGCGGCTCGCCCAGCGGCAGAGGCATGTCATACAGCAACTGCATCTTGTCGTTGGAAATGTCGATCAACTGGTGGTTCTGCGGATGCAGCGGCCCCACCGGGTTGAAGCGGTCGATCGACAGCTTGTTCAGGGCGACCAGGTAACGGCCCTTCGGGTCCATGGAATCGCCTTCCATGGTCATCAGGTGGCCGATGTTGTAATGGACGGAAATCTTGTCCAGCACCTTGCCTTCACAGTAGTTCCACTTGGCCACTTGCGAATCGACATACAGCGAGGTGTAGGCGATACAGGGCTTCGAGTCGTACTGCGTATGCAGGGGGCCGAGGCCAAGCTGAACCTGCTTGTCCAGCGCATCGTTGATGCCGATCACCGGAATGCCGTAGGGGTCCTTGGACTCGAATTTCCCGGCCTTGATAGCGGCCTGGATCTTGGCAAAGTCATAGACCGAAACGTGGGTATCGAGCTTGCCGGCAACCACCAGCTTCTTGCCGTCCGGCGTCACGTCGACGCCATGCGGCGACTTCGGTTCCGGCACCAGGAAGAGGATGCCTTCCTTGATCGAAACGTCCATCGGCAACACGTTGTGGCCATTGATCTTCTTGGCTTTGCCCTGAGCAACGAGTTCGGCGGCACGCTTCCAGTTGATCACGTGCAGATAGTCGGTGTCCTTGGCGGAACAACCGGCTTCATACGGCGGACGGCCTTTTTCGATACCGCCGACGTAACGCTCGGAACAGAAGGAATTGGTGAAGGACCAGCCATCCGACGGCCCCTTGCCGGCATCCGACAGATCCTGCGAGTAGGGCGGCAGTTCGAGCGAGAAGGATTCAGCTGGATTGATGCGGCCTTCCTTGCGGTCGAACTTCCAGTAGGTGATGCCGCCGCGATACTTCTCGTTGAACTCTTCGAGCGGATAGAACTTCTTGTTTTCGAGCGGCGTGGCGTACTGGGCGGCCTCGATGACGTACTCGGTATTCGGCGTCACGAAAGCGCCGCCGTGTTCCGACTTGAAAATCGGGTTCACCACGATCTGCTTGGTTTCGAAATCACGCAGGTCGAGCACGGCGAGACGCGGATTGGCCTTGTCGTTGATGAACAGGAACTGACCGTCATACTTGCCCTGGGTTTCGGAAATGGCCGGGTGGTGCGTGTCACCCCAATTGATTTCCTTGCCATCGATATTGCCCTGGCGCAACACGGCTTTCGATTCCTCATCGAAACCATAACCCTGCCAGGGTTCCGGCGTGAACACGCCGATGTACTTGAGGATGCGCATGGACGGAATGCCATACACGATGATCTGGCCTGACTGACCACCGGAACTGAAAGCCACGAACTCGTCGCGCTTGCCGGTTGGCACATAGGTCTTGGATGCAGCCAGCAGATCCTGCTGGCTGAGGTTTCGACGCTTCATCACGTCCTGTAAGGACTCGGCCGACCACGCGCTGGCGGCGCCGAGTCCAATCCCCGCTACAACCAGTAGCAGAGTGGATTTGACTGCAAATCTCTTCATTTGAATTTCTCCCACGAAAACAGAAGTTGTACTTCCTACCCCCATCGTCGCCTGCGGCAAGGTGCCGCTGCGGCAATCCGTCGCACACTCTATGCCCAAGCAGTTTTAAAAAATTTGATATCGGCTAGTTCACTTTCCGAATCATCAAATCACCGAAAAAAATGTCATCGGCCTGCCCCGACGTCATTTTGACCGACATCATTTTTGTCGCCGACCGAACGGGAAAGAATGGGAACCTGACCACTGCCGTGGAGATGCCATGTGTCCGTTTCAGCGCCGATTCCTGCCCCTGCTGTTGATTGCCGTACTTCCCTGCATCAGCCGTGCCGAGAGCGCGGCCGAGCTGTATGCTCAGGCCCGGGAGACGCCAGTACTCGATCAGTGCATCCGGGTAGACATCGATCTTACAACCGGCTTCGCGCTCAACACCGACCAAGCACTGGCGGCGAACGAATTGACTTACCCGATGGCCTTCAACAACATCGCCGAGGGCTGGAGCTGGCAGCCGGCCGCGACGCCGGATACGGAGGACTACTATCGCTACAAGTTTCTGCCGCTGGCATCGGAACAGGAAGAACGCGGCGAATACCTGGCCGAAGACCAGATCGGCGAGCCGCAAGTCATGAAAGTGCGCTGGCGTTACGACTATTTCCTTGCCTTCGACAATCTCTATGATTTTTACCCGCGCAATTCGGCTGACAATGCCGGGTTCACTGCGCATCTCGCCCAGGCTCCCAGGCAGCCTCCCGCCATGCGCGCCCTGGCCTGCCTGCAGGCGCCCATGACCAGCGAAAGCACGACTTTCTGGAAAGCGACGCACGGTCAGCCCGTCGATTTCACGCTGAAAAAACGCTATCTGATCGCAAAACTGCAGGAGCTCGAATTCGTAGATCGCGCCAGCGGCCAAATCCTAGCCATCATCAAGCCATCAACCAGCACGCTCCGATAACCCTTTCAGGCGCTGCCCGTATCGCCACCCAGGACTGCCCTACATGAACACATTGCAAAGACGTCTCATCGCCACCCTGGTCGGGCTTGGCAGCGTTTTTCCATGCTTCGCCGAACCGGCTGCAGCAACGGCCCTGGAGTCCAACATCAGTGCCCTCGGCGAGTTGAACGGCATCGCCCTGGCCTGCCGGCAAATGGCGCTGAGCACCCGTTTGCGCGACATCGTCATTCATCAGGCGCCGAAGGAACGGAACATCGGCGAGCGCTTCGAGCAGGCCACCAGCGAATCCTTCCTGCGCCAGGGAGAAGCCGACCATGCCTGTCCGGACAGCAAAACCCTGGCGGCAGACATTGACCGGGTGCAGGCTACCCTGCAGCACCTGGGCCGCCCGCAACCTTGATCCGCGGCATGCAACGCCGTCTGCTGCTCCTGGTCCTTGCCCTGGCCGCACCGCTGTCGCTGCACGCTGGCGCGGCCGATCAACTGCTGGACGCCAGAACTTCCACCGCCATCAATCCGCGCTACCTGCTGGTCGGCCATGACGGCCAGGCAGTTACCGAGCAGGATTTCCCCGGACGTTTCCAGCTGATTGCTTTTGGCTACACCTATTGCCCGGACATTTGTCCGACCACCCTGGTCGAGATGACCAAAATACTTGGTGAATTGAACGACGATGCGCCACGTCTGCAAGCCATTTTCATTTCGGTCGATCCCCAACGCGACACGCCCGCGGTATTGAAGACCTACACCGATTTCTTCGATCCCCGCATCCTCGGGCTGACCGGCTCGCCAGAACTGGTTCGGCGCGCGGCGCAAAACTACCGCGTGCGCTACGCCAAGATCAGCCTGCCCGGAACCGACCCGCTGCATTACTCGGTCGATCACTCGGCCGGCATGTACCTGCTCGGCCCGAACGGGGAATTCATCAGGAAATTTGCCTACGGCCGGCCGCTGGCCGAGGTGATCGAGGAAATCAGGGCGCAGCTGAAACGTCACTGAATTTTGCAGTTAAACAAGCCCGTTCCGGAAGAAACCATGCCCAAGATGCACCACCCATTGTTCGCCCTGTGCTGCCTGACCCTGTCCTTGCTCGGCCATGCAGCCGAAACGCCGGCAGCCCCCGCCGAACAAGTTGCCCGCGGTCTGCTGATGCAGCACGACGGCAAGATGATCTTCGCTCCCTGTCGCGAACGTACCTATGTCCAGGTCGAGGATGTTTCATCCGGCGGCCAAGTCGGCGAGGCCTTGCTCAAGCTCGGCCTGGCCGAAAACAAGCCGCTCTACGTCGAATTCATCGGCCAGGCCGATGCCGACAAGCTGAAGGCAGCGTGGATCAATTTCGCCCATACCGAAGCCCGCTGCCAAGCCACTGCCAACCTCGAAGAGCAATGGCGGGCGGTTGGCCAGGACCCGCACTGGTCGCTGCGAGTCGGCCAAAACAAGCTGAAGCTTGAAGAAGCGGGAAAAGCCAATGTCGAGCAGAATGATATTGAAGTCAGGACCGAGGATGGCCAGGTGCGTATCGCCGTCGGTAACGATCGCGTCGCAGAGTGGCACATCCGACGGCAATGGTGCCATGGGCGGGACACCGACACGCTGTTCGGTTGGCGGGCCGACTTGCAGGGACCGAGCGGCCAGCTGCATGGTTGCGCCTGGCAAGCGTACTGATCCGGCCCGGTTCGAAAATAACGAACCGTCAGACGGCATTTTCGGCAGAATATGGCCGGGCGATGCATTGCGCCCGTCACCCATCAGCCCGCAAACCTTTTTCCCGAGCACCCCGTTGACCACGCAGCCCCCGCCCCTTCCTTTCCCGATACTCCACCCCCCGGCGTGGAAAATCGCCTGGCTGGCCATTCGCCCGCGCACCCTGAGCATCTCGGTAGCCCCGGTCATCGTTGGCTCGAGCCTGGCCTGGGCCGAAGGCAGCACCCTGCACTGGCTGCCCTTGCTGGCCGCACTGTGCTGCGCCATGCTGATCCAGATCGGCACCAATGTGCACAATGATGCAGTCGACTGCGAAAAAGGCAACGACCGTCCGGACCGCCCAGGGCCGTTGCGGGTCACCGCCGCCGGCTGGGTGAAACCGGGCGCCATGCGGCGGGCGGCATTGGGCAGCTTTGCGGCGGCTTTCCTGCTCGGCATCTATCTCGCTTTCCAGGGTGGCTGGCCGATCATCGCCATCGGCCTCGCTTCGCTGCTCGCCGGCTGGGCCTACTCGGGTGGGCCGCGGCCGATTTCTTACACGCCCTTGGGCGAAGTGTTCGTATTGTTTTTTTTCGGCATCTTCGCCGTCGGGGGCTGCGTCTGGCTGCAGGGCGCCCGGCCCGGAATAACCGCCCTGCTGGCCGGATTGGTCTGCGGCCTGCCGGCGGCTGCGGTGCTGGTGGTCAACAACACGCGTGACCGGCGAGCCGACCTGCGGGTCGGGCGACGCACGCTGGCCGCCCTGCTCAGCCGGGCCGGCGCGACGCGTGCCTACGCCGCCCTGATGCTGCTGCCCTTCCCCTTGCTGCTTGTCCTGAGCACGCTCAATCACCCCGGCGCCCTGCTCGCCCTGCTCGCCCTGCCCAACGCTGGCCGGAAGGTGCGTGCCTTTGAACGGGCCACCGCCGACTCCACCCTGAACCCGCTGTTGCCGGCCACCGCCCGCAGTGGCCTCGGCCTGGCCCTGCTACTGAGCGCCGGACTCCTGCTGGAGTTGCGATGATTGACGCCCTGCTGCCGCTCAGTCTCGGCTTCATCATGTTCTCGCTGGGCATCAGCCTGCAGCCAGCCGACTTCGTCCGGGTCTTTTCCCGACCGCGCGCCATCGCCATCGGGCTACTCATGCAGATCGTGGCCCTGCCGCTGCTCGCCTTCGCGTTGCTCAAGATATTCGGCCTGGGCGGTGAAATGGCGGTCGGCGTGATGATTCTTGCCGCTTGCCCGGGCGGGATCAGTGCCGGATTGCTGACTCTGCTCGCCGGTGGCGAAACGGCATTGTCGATTTCCCTGACCGCGCTGACCAGCCTCGGCGTCCTGATCACGCTGCCGGTGACGGTCGGCCTGGCCCTGGAACATTTCGCCGGTGCCGCCGCCCCGCTGCACTTGCCGGTGATGCGCAGCGGCGGCGGCATTTTCCTGATCACGATCTTGCCCGTACTGCTCGGCATGGCGTTGCGGCAGTGGCGGCAACGCCTGACGCTCTGCCTTGAAAAGCCGCTCGCCCAATTGTCGACCGGATTATTCATCCTGATCGTTGTTGGCACCTTCATCAGCCAGCGCGACGTCATCCTGCTCCATTTGGCGGCCTTGGGTCCCTTGCTGCTGACGCTCAACCTGGCCATCATGGGTCTCGGCTTCGCGGCGGCCGGTCTGGGCAACCTGAATCATCAAGGGCGCATTGCCATCGCCATGGAATGCGGTCTGCACAATGCCGCACTCGGGATATTTGTCGCCACCACGCTGCTGCAGGCCCCGACACTGTCGGTGCCGAGCGTTCTCTATGCCTTCCTGATGAATTTCACCGCCTTTGGCCTGGTCGGCATCCGTAACCGAATTCTGTGCTCCCCGGCCCGGGCGTGAATATTCCGGCAAGATGGCGACCACTGCCCGCTTCCGGTTACGCGCTTCCCCCGTCGCCCTTACACTTGGTTGATCATGACCTACCCTGAATTTTTCGACGCCATTCCCGCCATCCGGCTCCATGACCCGCTCGCCGAACTGCTCGGCGCCAGCGATGACGGCATTCTTGAATATCGCTATCTGGATGCGGTCAAGCTTGCTGGTCACTCATGTCCGACCGTGGCTGCGGCCTGGAACATGACCCGTCTGGCGCTGGCGGCGCTTTACCCGGACGCCCTGCCGATTCGTGGCGACCTCCGCGTTGCCCTGCGCGGACGGGACGACGAAGGTGTCACCGGCGTCATCGCCAATGTCGTTTCGTTGATTACCGGCGCCGCGGCGCAGGGCGGCTTCAAGGGGCTGGGCGGACAATTCAGTCGCCAGAACCTGCTGCGCTTCACCGCCGAAATCCCGCTCGAACTGCGCTTCACGCGCGCAGACACCGGCCAGGCAGTCGACGTGGCTTGCGCACCCGGCCGCATTCCGGCCGATCCCGAAATACCGGCCCTGCTCCGTCAGTCTCTCGAAGCTGAAAGCACGCCTGACATCCGCCGGCGTTTCGGCCGGTTATGGCAGGAGCGGGTACGCTGCCTGCTGCTGGCGCACGGGGACGACCCGAACGTATTTACCGTTCGCATCGCCACAGACTAGCTTCCTGCCGGATCTCGAGGGCCGGGCGGCCGGAGACTTTCCCCACCCAGCCTGAACCCGGGCCGGTCAGTTCTGCGAATCGACGAAGCCGCCGCTCGCCAGGTTCTGGAAGCGGGTGAATTCGCCGACGAAGTTCAGGCGCACCGTGCCGGTCGGACCGTTACGCTGCTTGCCGATGATCACTTCGGCAATGCCGCGGTCCGGCGTATCCGGCTTGTAGTATTCCTCGCGGTACATCATCAGGATCACGTCGGCATCCTGCTCGATGGCACCCGATTCGCGCAAGTCGGACATCATCGGCCGCTTGTCGGTCCGCTCCTCGACTTTCCGCGACAGCTGTGACAGCGCGACGATGGGCACCTGCAGTTCCTTGGCCAGCGACTTGATGGACCGGGAAATTTCCGACACTTCGGTCGCCCGGTTCTCGCCCGGCCGGTTGCCGCTCATCAGCTGGATGTAGTCGATGACCAGGAGGCCGAGCTTGCCACCGTACTGGCGTGCCAGGCGCCGGGCGCGGGCGCGCAGGTTGGCCGGACTCAGGCCGCCGGTCTCGTCGATGTAGATCGGCGCTTCGTGCAACTTGCCGAGCGCGAAGGAAAGCTTGGACCACTCCTCGTCGTTCATCCGGCCGGTACGCAGGCTCTGCGAATTCAGCCGGCCGATCGAGGCCAGCATCCGCATCGCCAGCTGGGCGCCGCCCATTTCCATCGAGAACACGCCGACCGGCAGGCCGGAATCGACCGCGACGTTTTCGGCGATATTCAGCGCGAAAGCGGTCTTGCCCATCGACGGACGACCGGCGACGATGATCAGGTCGCCCGGCTGGAAACCCGAGGTCTTCTGGTCGAGATCGAGGAAGCCGGTGGGCACGCCGGTGATGTCGGACGGGTTGTCCCGGTCGTGCAGTTCCTGGATGCGCTCGACGACCTGGGTGAGCAGCGGATTGATATGGACGAAACCTTCGTTGTGCCCGGCACCCGCCTCGGCGATCTTGAAAATCTTCGACTCGGCTTCATCGAGCAGGGTCTCGGCATCGCGGCCCAGCGGATTGAGCGCATCGGCGGCGATTTCGTCGGCCGTCGCCACCAGTTGGCGGAGCACCGCCCGTTCGCGGACGATTTCGGCATAACGCTTGATATTGGCAGCCGACGGCGTATTGGCCGCCAGTTCGCCAAGATAGGCCAGCCCGCCGGTTGATTCGCCCTCGCCGGCGGCGTCGAGTGCCTCGGCGACGGTGACCACGTCGGCCGGCTTCGCGCGTTCGAGCAAGCTGCGGATCTGGCGGAAAATTCGCCGGTGTTCGTCCCGGTAGAAATCGAGGTCAGTCAGCAGATCCCCCATCCGGTCCCAGGCCTGGTTATCGAGCAGCAGGCCGCCGAGCACGGACTGTTCGGCCTCGATGGAATGGGGCGGGACGCGCAACTGGGCGAGTGTCGGGTCGGAAATTCTGGGTTTCTGCGGGCGCTGGTTCATGGGGCCTAAGTTTAAATTAAAAAGGCCTCGCAACTGCGAGGCCTTTTTGTCGTGCAGGGCAACCGGAATTACTCGGCGGCAACCACCACGGTAATGTTGGCCAGCACATCGGTGTGCAGGGCAACGTCGAGCGGGAATTCGCCGATGGTCTTGAGCGGACCTTCCGGCAGGCGGATCGCCGAACGGTCGATATCGAAACCGGCAGCCTTGAGAGCTTCGGCGATGTCGGCATTGCCGACGGAACCGAACAGACGGCCGTCCAGACCAGCCTTGCGGGCCACGGAGACCGACAGGCCGGTCAGCTTGTCGGCAACGCCTTGAGCGGCGGCCAGCCTTTCGGCAGCCAGCTTTTCCAGTTCGGCGCGACGGGCTTCGAATTCAGCCTTGGCAGCCGGCGTGGCGCGCTTGGCCATCTTCTTCGGGATCAGGAAATTGCGGGCGTAGCCGTCCTTAACCTTGACGATATCGCCGAGGTTACCGAGGTTAACAATCTTTTCGAGCAGAATGATTTGCATGTTTCGTCTCCTCGATGATTATTGATGGTTGTCGGTGAAAGGCAGCAGGGCCAGGAAGCGGGCGCGCTTGATGGCGGTGCCCAGCTGGCGCTGATAGCCGGCCTTGGTACCGGTCAGACGTGCCGGCATGATCTTGGCGTTTTCCTGGATGAATTCCTTCAGAACATCCACATCCTTGTAGTCGATCTGTTCGACCTTTTCAGCCGTGAAGCGGCAGAACTTGCGACGCTTGAACAGGCCGCCACCGCGCTTCTTTTTCTTGTCGTCATCCTTCTTCTTGAAGAATCGAGCCATTTTCGTTTCCTTCCAAAAATTCTATTGAATTCACATGCAGCACGGGCAATTTGCTGTTGCGGCTCTTGGCTGCGAGAAATCCGGTTATTTTGACCGCCCCGCCGAGGGGGGCTGCCTGTAGCCAGCGAGCTGATTCGCCCAGGCCCAGAACAGCGATTTCCACTTCCACCAGACGCTGTGCACCGTTTTCAATCAGCGAAGAGCTGTGTTGCAGCCATCCTTCGCTTACTGGAACTCCGCCCGGCGTGTAGCGCAAAGCCTTGCGCTCGACCAGGTTGCCGGAGAGTTCGATGCAGTTCAGCCGTGATCCCGTGCCAATATCCGTTAGGCAGCTGCCGGTGCTTCGACCGCAGCCGGTGCAGCAACTTCGCCACCGAGCAGGGACTTGGACTTTTCGTCCTTCATCATCGGCGAAGGCGTCGTCACGGCGGCCTTCATCTTGACGGTGAGGTGGCGCAGCACGGCATCGTTGAACTTGAACGAGTGCTCGAGTTCGGCCAGCGTGTCGCCGTCGATTTCGATGTTCATCAGCACGTAGTGGGCCTTGTGGATCTTCTGGATCGGGTAAGCCAGCTGACGGCGACCCCAGTCTTCCAGACGGTGAATCGTACCGCCCTTGGCAGTAACGATGGCGCGATAGCGCTCGACCATGCCGGGCACTTGTTCGCTTTGGTCCGGATGGACGATAAAGCAGATTTCGTAATGGCGCATGCAAACTCCTTTTGGCAAATACCCCCCGTCATGCGTTCGCGGTGGGGCAAGGGGTGGAAAAGCCCGCGACTATAACAGAAATCACGGGCTTGCGGGCAAAACGGGACAGCTATTTCAGAAGCTATCGTCGCCGGTGGTCAGGGTATCGACCGCGCCGGAAACCACCGATGCGGCCAGGCCGGGCGCATGGATCAGGAAATGATCGCCGTAGAAGCGGCCGGTCGCCCGCTTGGCGACCCGACGAACTGGCGACCGGCTTCCTTGAAGCCGGGTGCCATGGTGACCGCCCTTTCCTTCCGCTGGGCGCCGACGCGACCGCCGACGGTTCAGCGGCGACAACACTGCGCCGGCAAAACGCGCCGCTTCTTCGAGAATGGCATCGACGACATCCGGCGCGGCCTCTTCGTTTTAGGGCTGCGCCGCCAATTCCTACATGGCGAAACGGCTGTCTTGCAGCGGCGCCAGGTATTCATTCATGACGTAATGGCTTCCTTTTCCATGCGGCTCACGGTGTCTTTCAATTCGATCAGGAAAAGAATTTCCTCGACGACCGGCAATGCAAACCCGACGCGCTGGCCGCCACGGTTGTCGCGCAGCAACTGGTAGAGATAGCCGACCACATCGCCGGCCGGCCACAAGTCGCACACGGTCGTCACCAGGCGCGGCATGTCTTCCAGGCATGCCGGCTTGGGAGCGAGCGGCGGCGCCGGCACCGGCTCCTCGTCCAGCACCAGGTCGAGCCGGGCGGTCTCGGTCTTCTTATCCCATTCCTGAACCTCGACATTGAAATTCTGGTTGAGATTGCGCGACACGGCCTCGAATTCGCTGCGCATGCCCGCCATGCGATAGACGTCCATCAGGCGTATCCACGGCTGCAGCGCCTCCTGCGGATTGTTGTCGATGTATTCCTGCAGTGCCTGGGCGGCGCCCTTGACGCGGCCGAAGGAAAGCATGATGTCGGCCAACTCCATCACCGGATTGGCTTCGAAATGCTCATCCAGCGTGGTTGCCGAAACCGACAGCACGGAATCGATGGCCTCCGCTGGGCGCATCGGGACGGGCGGCCGGGGCGCCGGCAGTTCCTCGGCATCGAGTTCCAGGTCGACGGCCATCGGCATGCCGGAAAACTCCGGCTCGACGGCCAGATCGACCGTAGGATGGCCTTCGTCCTCGCTCTCCCGCTTGGGATCGACGGTAAACTCGGGCAGCACGACCTGATCGTCGTCATCGCCTGCGACCAAGGCTGGGCGCCGGGTCTGGAAGCGGCGCCAGCCGAACCAGCCGGCCAGTCCGACCAGGGCGCCGAGCAGTGCGGCATAGAAAGTCCACTCCCAGCCGCCAGCGCCTTCATCGACCGGTACCGGAGCGGCCGGATGCGCCGGAGCGGCGGGCAGCGCCACTTTGGTGGCGGGCTGGGGTGGCATCGGGGCGGCCACGCCCTCCTTTTCGACGCGTTGCGAAAAATCGGTGGCCCGCTGCTGCAATTCGCCGAGCGTCGCTTCCATGTTGCGCAACTTCTCGGCGGTCGCCAGCTGGCTGGTCGCCTGCTCGTTCATGGCCAGCAGCATGCGGAATTCGAGGCGCAGGATATCGCGCTGGGCATCAGCGTTGGCTTCCTTGACCGCCGACAGCAATTCGGTCGCCAGGCGCAACGACGGCTCGCCGACATCGACGCCGTTGGAGAGCAGCACCCGGTCAGCGAGGACCGGCGAAGCCGGGCGCCGATCGGCGTGGCGCGGCGCCAGGCGTGCCGGCACCGGCCTGAGCGGGCTGTCGGTGGCCGCGACGGCGCCTCGCCGAGCCGGCGCTACTGGCTGGCCGGCACGCCCGACGGGCGGCGCGACGGTTGGCTCGACAACGGCCTCGCTGGCCGGCGAGGCAAGCAGCGTGTACTCCCGGGCAATTTCATGCCCGCAAGCTAGCTGCAGGGAAATCACCAGGACCGGCTCGCGCAACGGGGTCGAAGTACGGATTTCGAGAACCCGCGGCGAACCCTGGCGAATATTGAAGCTAGCCTTTTTCAGCCAGGGCAGGTCGGCGCCGCCGCTCGGCGGAATCAGCCGAAAGCAGCCGGGATCGAGTACGGCCTTGCCCTCGCCAAGGATATCCACTTCCAGTTGCAAAGGCTGGCCCAGGCTCGGCTGGCCCCGCAGGTCACCCAGGCCAAGTGCATAAACGGCACTCGACGCAGCCAGCAACAAAGCGGGCAATGACCGGCGAAAAACCAAACGATTCAACGAGGGACCCCCTGCAAACCAGAATTTACCCGAATTGTAATCGTTATTTATCCGCCAGATAACGCGAATCGTCAAAAGCCGACACCCAGGCCGGCCGATAGACCACAAACAGCGTCATCAGCATGCCAGATAGCCACGCCTCCGCAAAGCCCAAAAGCATGAAATAGGGGAAATATTCGGTAATCAGGTAATCCCAGGAATAGGCACCGGCAATCGACAAGACAAGGGTGATTACCATGCCAACCCCGAGCACGACCAGCGCCGCGCCGAAGAAGGAATTGACGAAAATGAAGATGAAGAAATGCGCCGGCAACAGGCGCGAAACGAGGCGCTGGATACCTTCTGCCAAAAATACGCCGGTGGCGGCCAGCAACAGGGCGTTGCTGGCATAGGCAGCGATACCGGCGGCGCCGTTCAGCGTCACCCCGGCCAGCACCAGGCACAGGCCGATAAAAGCGAGGTACGGCCCGAAGCACAGCGTGAATACGGTGGCACCGAGCAGATGCAGATTCAGGCCCGGCTTGACGCCGGCCTTCAGGCTCCAGAGCAGGGTCAGCAGCACGATCATGCCGAGCCAGACGTTCATTTGCTCCGAGTCCAGCAAGCGACGCCACGGCGCCCGCCAGATGCTGCGGGCGAAAAGTGGCAGCCAGATGAGCCAAGCCATCCAGATCCACGTTTCGCCCAACAGGTTGTCCGGTAGATTCACCCGGCTATTTTAGTACTACCGGCGCAAAAGCTGGCACGGACGCCAAGCCCGTGGCCTCAGGGATTACCCAAGCGCCGCCTGCAGTTGCGGCACGACTTCGAACAGGTCGCCGACCAGACCGTAATCCGCCACCTGGAAAATCGGCGCATCCGGATCCTTGTTGATGGCGACGATGACTTTCGATTCCTTCATCCCCGCCAGATGCTGGATCGCCCCCGAGATACCGACGGCGACATAGAGCTCCGGCGCGACGATCTTGCCGGTCTGGCCGACCTGGTAGTCGTTCGGCACGAAACCGGCGTCGACGGCGGCCCGGCTGGCGCCGAGCGCGGCGCCGAGCTTGTCGGCCAGCGGTTCGAGGATGTGGTGATAGTTCTCGCCACTGCCCAGGCCACGGCCGCCGGAAACAATGATCTTGGCGGCGCCCAGTTCCGGGCGTTCGGACTTGGTCAGTTCCCGCTGGATCAGCGTGCTCTGGCCGCCATCGGCCGCTGCGGCAAGGCTTTCGACCGACGCGTTGTTGCCGCTGGCGACGGCATCGAAAGCGGTGGTGCGCACGGTGATAACCTTGACCGGATCGGCGCTGCGCACGGTAGCCAGCGCATTGCCGGCATAGATCGGGCGAACGAAGGTATCCGGGCCGTCGACGCCGGTGATTTCGGAAATCTGCGCGACGTCGAGCAGCGCCGCGACGCGCGGCAGCACATTCTTGCCGAAGGTGGTGGCCGGCGCCAGGATGTGGCTGTAGCCAGCGGCGTGGGCAACGATCAGGGCAGCCAGGTTCTCGGCGGTCTGCGCTTGGTAATGGGCAGCATCGGCCAGCTTGACGGCGCTGACGCCCTGCAGGCCGGCGGCTTGCTGGGCGGCTGCGGCGCAGTCGCTGCCGGCAACGAGGAGATGGATATCGCCACCGATCTTGGCCGCGGCGGCGACGGTGTTGAGGGTGGCGGCCTTCAGGCTGTGCTGATCGTGTTCAGCGATAACGAGAATGGTCATGATCAGATCACCTTCGCTTCATTTTTGAGTTTATTGACGAGTTCGGCAACGTCGGCGACCTTGATGCCGGCGCTGCGCTTGGGCGGTTCGGAAACCTTGACGGTGGTCAGGCGCGGCGCGACATCGACGCCGAGATCGGCCGGCTTGACGGTGTCGAGCGGCTTCTTCTTGGCCTTCATGATATTGGGCAGGGTCGCGTAACGCGGCTCGTTCAGGCGCAGGTCGGTGGACACCACGGCCGGCAGCGTAATCGCCAGGGTTTCCAGGCCGCCGTCGATTTCGCGGGTGACGCTGGCCTTGCCGTCGGCAATGACGACTTTCGAAGCAAAAGTGGCTTGCGGCCAGCCGGCGAGCGCCGCCAGCATCTGGCCGGTCTGGTTGGCATCGTCGTCGATGGCCTGCTTGCCGCAGATGACGAGCTGGGGTTGTTCCTTGTCGCAGAGGGCTTTCAGCAGCTTGGCGACGGCCAGCGGCTGCAGTTCGACGTCGGTTTCGACCAGGATGCCGCGGTCGGCACCGATCGCCATCGCGGTGCGCAGGGTCTCCTGGCAGGCGCCGACGCCGCAGGAGACGGCGATGATTTCGCTCGCCACGCCGGCCTCCTTGAGGCGCACGGCTTCCTCGACGGCGATTTCGTCAAACGGATTCATGCTCATCTTGACATTGGCCAGGTCGACGCCAGTGCCATCCGCCTTGACGCGGATTTTCACGTTGTAGTCCACTACCCGCTTGACGGGGACGAGAATCTTCATAAACAGCTCCTTTCCGGTCGGTAACTTCTGCTGCGTCTTTGTACTACACCTCGATGCCGGTTTGACAGCGCCCGGGTCATTACGCACAATGTCCATACTGTGTCGTATGGAATGCGTACGGTAGCGTATGGAAAACATGACTGTCAAGCCCTCCCCCCCACCGGCTCGCCAAAAAAAGGCGCCGCCCCGCCCGCAACTCGCCCCCGATCACTGGATCGAGACGGCGATCGACGTGCTCGCCCGCGAAGGCATCGCCGGCCTGCGCGTCGAAGTGCTGGCCAAGAATTGCGGCGTCACCAAAGGAAGTTTCTACTGGCACTTCAAGGATCGCCAGGCCCTGCTCGACGCGGTGCTGGCGCGCTGGCAGGAGGGCCGCATCCGCGACATCGAGAAGACCACCGCCGTCGCCCCCGGCCAGGAACGCGAGCAACTGCATTACGCCATCGAAGTTTATGGCGCCAGCCGCAACCGCAAGGGGATGGCGATCGAACTGGCGGTTCGCGACTGGGCGCGGCACGACGCCCGAGCCGCCGCCGTCGTCGAGGCGGTCGACCTCTATCGCCTGGAATGCACGCGCAAGCTGTTTGTCGCGGCCGGAATGTCGGACGCCGAAGCGAAAAGCCGCAGCCTGCTGCTCTATGCCTGTGTCTTCGGCCTGTCGTTGATGCATTACGAGCAGTTCGACGCCAATCCGGGGGACCTGAAACAGCGCATCGCCGAACGCATCGTCGCCGCCTAGTACCACAACAGCAAAGAGCGGCACTGGTAGCACAACGGCAACGGCCGGCACTAGGACCGGCAGGCGTCCAGCCGGCCGGCGGCGCGCAAGTCGCTTTCCCAGGACTGGATATCGACGGAAAGTTGCGCCACGGCAGCCGTCAAGGCCGCGACACCACCCGACGAATCGCTGCTCGCCGCATCTTTTCCGATATCGACCGGGCGCTCGGCGAGGCGGGCGCGACTGCGATCCAGCCATTGCAGGCGGCCCTGCAGCACGGCGCGACTGGTCTGCGGGCTGGCGAAAACCTGGCTGAACTCGTCGATATCGAGACGCAGCACACAGATCGCCCGCTCCTGCCCGGCTCGCACCAGACCCAGCTGCCGCGCCAGACGCTGTTCGATCAGCTGCGCCGGCGGCCCGGCCCAGCGGGCGCGGGCATATTCACGCAAGCGGGCAGGTTCGGCATAGGCCAGACGGTAATTGATGCCGAGACTGTCGAACCACAGCGGTGCCCGCACTTCGAGCGCCGCCGGCACGGCACGCGACGGCACCGCTGCGCTTTCGGCGACCGGCCCCAGGTCGTAAATGGCCATGGCCGCATCGCCGCGCCGGCCGGCGGTGAAACAGGCGGTCAGCAACAGGGTCGAGAAGAGGACAAGAAACCAGCGCATCATTTGCTCCCGCTCGTCGAAAACCCCGCCTCGCCCGGTCCGGGGGGCTGGGCCGGTGCGCCGAAAACCAGGCCTTGCGGCGAATCTTCGAGGATGCGCAGGACCCGGCTCAATTGCCGCGAGGTCGCTGAAAAATCGTTGGCCATTTCGCTCAGCCGCGGTACCAGTGCCGCACCGCCACCGGCCGAAGCATCGCCGATGGCGCCATCGAGCTTGTCGGTCGCCGCCTGCATCTTGCCGATCAACTGCCGGGTATCGGCCAGCAAGGGGCCGACTTCGCCGGCGGCCTGCGATAGCTGGCGGACATTCTGTTCGCTAAGCACCTTGTTGACCTGGCGCAGCGTCGTGTTCAGGCTGCGCAGAGTCGGCTGCAGGCCGGCCGAAGCGCTTTCCAGATTGACCAGGGTGGCCGTCAGGCGGCGGCGATTTTCCTCGTCGAGCAGCGCATTGGCGCTGATCATCAATTGCCTGGCCTGACGCAGCGTCGCGGCCCCGGTTTCGCCCAGATCATCGAGCAGGGACGGAATCATTGTGATGCGCGGCGGCTTGTCATCGTCGGGCACCAGCGGCGCCATGTCCTTGCCGGTTTCGAGGAGAAGGATATGGGCCAGCCCGGTGACCCCCTGGTAATTCAGCTTGGCCACCGTACCGCGGGTCAGCGGCACGTCATCATTGATCGAAATGGTGATCAGGATGTTGGTGTAATCGTCCGGATCGAGGCGAATATCGCTGACCTTGCCGACCCGGATACCGCGATAACGGACCTGAGCTTGCGGATTGAGGCCGCCGATATTCTGCTTGGTGACGACGATGTAATCATGCGTCTGCTCGCTGCCCCCGCCCAGCCAGTAAATGGCGATGAGCGCCGCCAGTCCGAGGAGAAGGGCGAAGAGTCCGGCGGTGAAAGCGTGTGACTTGTTTTCCATGGAGAACCATTAAAGCAGCTTCCGGCGATCAGCGCCAAAAAAGCCGGTGACAAAAGGATGATCGACGGTCATCACCTCGGCCTTCGGACCATAGGCGACGATATGCTGGTCGGCCAGCACCGCGACATGGGAGGCCAAGCCGGCCAGGGTATTGAGGTCGTGGGTGACCATCAGCACGGTGAGATTGAGAGCCTGCTGCAGCGAGCCGATCAGTTCGACGAAATTCTGGCTGCGGTCGGGATCGAGGCCGGCCGTCGGTTCGTCGAGGAGCAGCAGCTCCGGCTCCAGCGCCAGCGCCCGGGCCAGGGCGACGCGCTTGACCATGCCGCCCGACAACTCCGCCGGCATCAGCTGGCCGTGCTCGGGTTCGAGGCCGACCATGGCCAGCTTGAGATGGACCAAGCGACGAATCCAGTCCTCGTCCAGGCAATGCAGTTCGCGCAAGGGAAAGGCGACGTTGGCAAAAACGGAAAGCGCCGAGAACAGCGCGCCGTGCTGAAACAACATGCCGAGGCGCCGGCGCACGGTGCGCTGGACGACCATGTCGCTGTCGTCGAGATCGACGCCGAACAGACGCACCTTGCCGGCATTCGGGCGCAACAGGCCGAGCATTTCGCGCAGCAGCGTCGTCTTGCCGCTGCCTGAACCGCCGAGCAGGCCGACAATGTGGCCGGCCTCGACGCGCAGATCGAGGTCGCGATGGATGGACTGGGCGCCGAAATTGGTCCACACGCCGGACAACTCGATGACCGGAGGCTCGCTCATGCTAGGGCACCCCGATCTGCCGGGTGAGTATGGCGAAAATGGCGTCGACCAGGATCACCGTGGTGATCGCCGTCACCACCGCGCTGGTCGTACTGGCCGACAGGCTTTCGGTATTGGGTTTGACGCGCAGCCCGAAATGGCAGGCGACGACGGCAATGACAAAACCGAATACGACGCCCTTGCCGAGGCCGATGAAGAGGTTGGCGACCGGCACGGCGAGCGGCAGGTTCTCGATGAAATAGCCGAGCGAGAGGTCGAGTTGCAGCATCGCGGCGAGCATGCCGCCGAGCATGGCGACGCCCGACACCCAAAGCACGAGCAAGGGCATGGCGGCGGTCAGGCCAAGGATTTTCGGCAGCACGACGCGCAGGCTGCGCGAAATGCCCATGGTGGATAGCGCGTCGATTTCCTCGGTCACCCGCATGACGCCGATCTGCGCCGTCATCGCCGAACCGGAACGCCCGGCGACCAGCACGGCGACCAGCACCGGCCCCAGTTCGCGGATGATCGAGATGCCGAGGATATTGACGATGAACAGGTCGGCGCCGAAGCTCTTCAGCTGCAAAGCCGACAGGTAACTGATCGTCGTACCGATCAGGAAGCCGACCAGGGCGGTGACCGGCAGCGCCTGGGCACCTGCCTTGTAGACATTGGCGGAGAATTCGCGGGCCGGGAAATCGGCGGGATGGCGCAGCAGGTACACCAGATCGAGCAGCAACTGCCCGAACAGCGCAATCATGCCGCGCAGGTTGTAGAGCGCTCGCAGCAGCAGGCGGCCGATCTCTTCCAGGGGCCGGAAGCGGCGCCGCTCTTCCACCGGGATTTCCTGCGGCAAGGCGGCAGCGCGACCGAGGACCTGGCGATGCAGATCGCCGATCGCCAGCTGCGCCGGCCACGCATTGCCCCAGGCGCGCCAGAGCAGCACGGCGGCGGCGCTGTCGAGCCGGCTGAGACCGGAGAGATCCCAGGCCTGCCCGGCCGGGACCGTCGCCAGCCGCGCCTGCAGATCGGCCAGCTGCGGCAGCAGGCTGGCCAGCGTCCATGATCCGGCCAGCACGATTCTCCCCGGCTCGACCTGCAAGCTGGGGAGGTCGTTCACGCGACTTTCCTCGGGCTGGCCGAGCGGACCAGGTAGTCACGGCCGAGCTGCTTCCAGACCGCCACTTCTTCGCGCAGGGCGGCCGCCGTCCAGGGATTGTCGGCCAGCCAGTCGGCCGGCAGCTCAAGCACGAAACCGCTGCCATTGGCCCTGACCTGCCAGGCCGGCAGGGCGCGGTCGTCACGCGTGCGATGCAGGAGCACCGCCAGGCGCAGGCAGAAAACGAGTTGCCAGGCGCTGTCGGACGCCGGAATGGCACCCAGTTTTTCCAGTTTGCCACGGTGGCCGAGGACCAGCATGGCCAGCCGGGCCTGGTCCTTTTTCGAGAAGCCAGGCATGTCGGCGTAGGTCAGGATATAGGCGCCATGCTTGTGATAGGCATTGTGGGCGACCGAGATGCCGATTTCGTGCAGGCGCGTCGCCCACGACAGGAACTGCACGTCGATCTCGCCCGGCGCGCCGTCGTTCAACTGGGCCAGCGCCGACAGGGCGGTCGCTTCGACGCGTTCCGCCTGATCGGCCTCGACCTGGTAACGGCGGCGGAACTGCGCCACCGTCGAATCGCGCATGTCGTGGTGATGGAAGCGACCGAGCAGATCGTAAAGGACACCCAGGCGCAAAGCGCCGTCGGCGTAAGTCATGCGCTCGATGCCGAGTTCCTCGAAAATCGCCGACATGATGGCGATGCCGCCCGGCAGCACCGGCAGGCGATCGCTCTTGACGCCCGGCAGGTCGAGCGCCTCGGCCGAGCCGGCCTTGATCAGCAGGGCGCACAGGCGCTCCAGACCAGTCCGGGTAATGCCGCTTTCGCCGTTCGGATTCAGGTTATTCAGTTCCAGGACATCGGCAATCGCCCGCGCCGAACCGGAGGAACCGACCGCCTCCTTCCAGCCCAGGCGCTGGTAATCGGCGGCGATCAGTTCGATTTCCTTGGCCGCCGCGACCTGGGCATCGCGCAGACGTTTCTTGTCAATCCGCCGATCCGGGAAAAAGCGCAGCGTATAGCTGACGCAGCCCATGTACAGCGATTCCATCAACTGCGGCTCATGCCGCTTGCCGATGATGAATTCAGTGGAGCCGCCGCCGATATCGACGACCAGCCGCTTGTGGGCGGCGGAAGGCAGCGAGTGCGAAGCGCCGAGGTAGATCAGGCGCGCTTCTTCCCGCCCGGCAATGACCTCGATTGGAAAACCGAGCGCCTCTTCGGCCAGCGGCAGGAATTCCATCGCATTCTTGGCGACGCGCAGCGTATTGGTTGCCACTGCCCGCACCGCCCCCCGGTCGAGCCCGCGCAAGCGCTCGCCGAAACGCCGCAAGCCGTCCAGCGCCCGCATCTGCGACGCCAGATCAAGGTTCTTCTCGGGCGTCAGGCCCGACGCCAGACGCACCGGTTCCTTCATGGAATCGAGGGTGTAAATCTGGTCATCCACCACCCGCCCGACCTGCAGGCGGAAGCTGTTGGAACCCAGATCGACAGCGGCAACGGTTTCGTAAATCATCAGTTCGCGACAAGCGGAAAGGTAGCAACGGCGGCCATTCTACCACCCGGCCGGGAGCCGGATTCTTACAGCGCCGAGGTAAAAACGCCCGCCAATCGGATGTCGGCGGCTTTTGGCGGGAGCCCGACCACCCTGACGGCCAGGAGAGCAAAGTGCCCGGCCTCGTTGGACATCCCAACTTCTGCAGACTGTGCAAATTGTGAGCCTCGCCCTTCCGGCCAGTGACGGCGCCGGAAAATCCTGCCGCCCTCGTCCGGCCGACATATCATGGCAGGACACCAGCCGAGGAATGCCCCGCCATGACCAAGCTGCATCAGCCCATCGCCTTGCTCGCTTCCCTGTTCCTCGTGCTGCTCGCCGCCCCGGCCGCCGCCTGGGAACTGGCCGGCGACAAGACCATCACGCTGCACACCCGGGACGGCCAGGCGCTGCCGATCGGCCAGGTCAGTTTCCAGCCGCAGGGCGAAGGCAGCAGCTTCACGCTGCATCTGGAACACGCCCGTTTCAGGGATTTCTTCCTGTCGATGAAGGAATTCAAGTGCCTGGAAAGCGCCCTTGAAATCCAGTGTCACGTCCCCTACCCATACCCTAACCCGGGCACCGTGACGCCGAGCGATCTGCGCTGGCTGGAACACGCCCTGCTCTTTCTGTTCAAGGCACCGAAGGATTTCGGCGCCCGGCTGTGGAACGGCCTGTACTACAGGATGCAGATCACCGACCGCGGCATCGTCGGCACACCGCAGGCCATCGACCTCGCCCAGATCGGCTCCCCGCCTGCCGATCCCGACATTCCGCCCTACGGCCCGGCCGACCTCGGCGAAATCCCGCCGGGCAGCCGCTGGATCAGTCATTTGAGCATCGAGTGATGCCGCGACCAAGGGGGCTCCTTTTTAGCGTCTTTCGCAGTTGAACCGGGAAGCGTCCTTATCGTTGAAGGGTCATAACCCCATAACGCAGCACAAAAAAAAGCCCGTCGGCTTGCACCGGCGGGCTTTTCGGCAAATGCGCCTTACTTTAGCTGGCCAGGGCCTTCTTGATCTGTTCCAGCGTGGACGGATCATCGATGGTGGTCAGATCGCCCGGATCGCGGCCTTCGGCCAGCGCCTGCAGGGAGCGGCGCAGCATCTTGCCGGAACGGGTTTTGGGCAGGCCGGTGACGAAATGGACGCGGGCCGGACGGCCGATGGCACCGAGGATGCTGTCGACGGTACCGAACACTTCCTTTTCCAGCGCCTTGACCAGCTCGGGGGTGGCGATGCGAGCCGCATCCTTGACGACGGCGAAAGCCATCGGTACCTGGCCCTTGAGCTTGTCTTCGACGCCGACCACGGCCACTTCGGCAATCGCCGCGTGGTTCTGGATGGCTTCCTCGATTTCACGGGTGCCCAGGCGATGGCCGGCGACGTTGATCACGTCGTCGGTGCGGCCGAGGATGGTGAAGTAGCCGTCGTCGTCCTTGATTGCCCAGTCGTAGGAGGAATAAACCAGCGGATCCTTGAACAGCGTGAAGTAGGTCGACACGAAACGGTCGTCCTGGCCCCAGACGGTAGACAGGCAGCCGGGCGGCAGCGGCGGGATGACGGCGGCGATGCCTTTTTCGTTGGCACCGCAGATGGAGCCGTCTTCGCGGAAGATCTGCAGGTTGTAGCCATACACCGGGAAGGACGGCGAACCGTACTTGATCGGCGTGTTTTCGACACCCGGCAGCGCGGCCAGCATCGGCCAGCCGGTTTCGGTCTGCCAGTAGTTGTCGATCACCGGCTTCTGCAGCTCGTTCATGAACCACTCGTGGGTCGGCTGGTCGAGCGGCTCGCCGGCCATGAAGACGTGCTTCAGGGACGACAGGTCGTACTTGTGCATGAAAGCCGGATCCTGCTTCTTCAGCACGCGGGCGGCGGTCGGCGCCGAGAACATCACGGTGACCTTGTACTTTTCGACGATCTGCCACCAGATGCCGGCATCCGGACGCAGCGGCGTGCCTTCGTACATCACGGTGGCCATGCCGGCGATCAGCGGGCCGTAGATAATGTAGGAGTGACCGACCACCCAGCCGATATCGGAAGTGGAGAAGAAGGTTTCGCCCTCGCCGCCGCAGTAGATGTGCTTCATCGACGAAGCGAGCGCCACGGCGTAACCGCCGGTGTCGCGCTGCACGCCCTTCGGCTTGCCGGTGGTGCCCGAGGTGTACAGGATGTAGGACGGCTCGGAGGATTCCAGCCATTCGCACGGCACCTTGGCATCCATGAACTGGGTGCGCAGGGTGGCGTAATCGACATCGCGACCGGCAACCTTGTTGAAGTCCTTGTCCAGGCCGCGATCGACCATCAATACCTTGGCCGGCTTGTGCTCGGCCAACTCGATCGCTTCGTCAAGCAGGTGCTTGTAGGGCACGGCGCGGCCGCCGCGCATGCCGGCGTCGCTCGACACGATCAGCACCGGCTTGGCATCGTCGATGCGGGTGGCCAGCGAACCGGACGCAAAGCCGCCGAAGACCACCGAGTGAATGGCGCCGATGCGCGTTGCGGCGAGAATCGCGAAAGTCGCCTGAGCGATCATCGGCATGTAGATCAGGACGCGGTCGCCCTTCTTGACGCCGAGGCTCTGGTAAATCGCCGCCATGCGTTCGATTTCACGCTGCAGTTCGGCAAAGCTGTAAACCTTTTCCTCGTCCGTTTCGGTGGAAACGAAAATCAGGGCACGAGCGTCCGGCCGCTTGGCAGCGTGGCGATCGACCGCGTTGTAGCAGAGGTTGGTCTTGCCACCGACGAACCACTTGGCGAAAGGCGGGCGCGAAAAGTCGCAGACCTGGGTGAACGGTTCCTTCCAATCGACCAACTGGGCCTGCTCGGTCCAGAACTCGTCGGGTTTTTCGATGGAATATTGATGAAATTCCTTGTACGTCGCCATAAAACTCCCTCTAGCTAGGTTTTCCTGCAATAAAAAAACGGGCGGGTATTTATTTTTGCGTCTCCCGCTCGGCCAAACGGCGTTCGATCTCTGCCAGCGGCAAAGCCAAAGCCAATTCCTGATCCATCAATTGCAACAGCGGCAACAGCTGCTTCCCGATATCGGCCAGATGTCGCCTGACCGTGTCTGAACGGTTGGAGGCAAGCAATTCCAGCGCATGCTGCAACGACATGCTGCGCGTGGCGGCGCTCACGCCACCGGAAACGATCTGGTTGCCGCCCTTTTGCATGGCCTCGCGCATGCGGGCTCCGGCCAGTTCCAGCAAGGCGCCGGCCGATGTCACGTGATCGATGGGGACGCCGGCCAGGCCGATGCTGACGGTCACCGCCACGCTTTGCCCCTGGACGGACAGCCTCGCCACCTCGACGGCCTGGCGCACGCGCTCGGCGAAGGTGATGCAGTAGGGAAGCGCGGTGCCGGGCGAAATGACGGCATATTGGCCGGCACCGAAGTGCCCCAGGCTGTCTTCCTGGCGGATCTTGCCGGCCAGCATGCGGGCGAAGCGGTTACCGACTTCGATCGCCTTGTCGCTGCCCAGGCGTTCGCCGAGCGCCGCGAAACCGTCAAACCCGAGGACCATCAGGCTGCTGTCGCCACCATGACGGGCCGTATGCGACAGCGCCTGGGCGGTCTGCAATTCGACGAACTTGCGCGTATAGAGCCCGCTCCGCGGGTCCTGCACCATCTGTTCGCGCCCGGCATCGAGATTTTCCCGGGCATTGGACAGGGCCAGCAGATGATTCAGGCGGAGCAGCACTTCCGCACTGCCCACGCCCTTGGTAATGAAGTCCGAAACGCCGATATCCCGCGCCCGCGCCCGATCGTCTTCGGTTTCGTCGCCGGAGATCAGGATGAAAGGCAATTCCTGCAGGCGGCGCAGCTTGGAAGAGCGGACCCGCTCGAGCAGTTCGAAGCCCCCCACTTTGGGCATATGCAGATCGGAGATCACCGCCTGGATGGAATGGTCGAGGATCAGCGTCTGCCAGGCCGCATCGCCGTCGGCCTCCTCGCGCACTTCGTAATGACCCTTCAGGTGCTGGATGAGCATCATCCGCACGACCCGGGAATCGTCCACGACCAGAATGCGCGGCAGGTCGGCCATGGTCAGCTGCTCCCGATATCGACCACGACCCGCCCCTTGGCGCGTCCGGCGATGAATTCGGCGAAAGTGGCCGGCAGGTCGTCGAAGCCGATGCGCTGCGCCATCGACGCCAGATGCGGCGGCCGCAAATCGCCGGCCAGGCGCTGCCAGACGCCGCTGCGGTAAGGTTCGCGGATGTAGCCGGAGTCGATGCCGAGCAGGGAAACGCCGCGCAGGATGAAAGGGGCCACCGTCGTATTCAATGACATGCTGGCGGCCAGCCCGATACTGGCAATGGTGCCGCCCTGGTCCATGGTGCTGGCGATCCAGGCCAGCACGTCGCCACCCAGGTTATCGACGGCGCCGGCCCAGCGCGCCCGGTCGAGCGGGCGGATTTTGCCCAGGTCCAGGCCCTGGCGCAGCATGACTTCGGCCGCCCCCAGGCGGCGCAGGTAATCGGCTTCACTTTCCTTGCCGGTCAGCGCGACGACGTGATAACCGCGTTGCGCCAGCATATCGACCGCCAGGCTGCCGACGCCGCCGGTGGCGCCGGTGACGATGACCGGCCCCTTGTCCGGCCGAAGGCCATTTTCTTCCATGCGGACAATGCCGAGCGCCGCGGTGAAACCGGCCGTGCCCAGCGCCATGGCGTCGAACAGCGACAGCCCGGCGGGCAAAGGCACCACCCAGTCGGCCGGCACGCGGGCGATTTCGGCATAGCCGCCGTGATGGGCGACGCCGATGTCGAAACTGGTCGCAATCACCTCGTCGCCCGGCCGGAAACGGCCATCGGCACTGCTGATTACGGTTCCCGCGAGATCGATACCGCCGACGCAGGGAAAGCGCCGAATGATCTTGCCACTGCCGGTCGCCGCCAGTGCATCCTTGTAGTTGACGCTGGAATAGGCGACCCGGATGGTCACCTCGCCCGCGTCGAGCCGGCTTTCATCGAGCCGGACAAAGCCGCTGCTGACCTGACCGTCGCGCTCTTCTATCAGCAGTGCCTTGAAGGAATTCATGATGCTCCTAGCTATCGGGGAATAAATTGTATTCATAATTACGGATTATGAACATAGTTGCAGTCGCCGATTGTTACCACGGCTTTACAGGCCAATGTTTTTGCAATACATTTCGCCGCTATGCAAAAAGTCTTGGCTTCCTTTTTCCTTGCTTCCGCACTCTTCACCTGCGGAATCACCTCGTCCCTCGCGGCCGAGCCTGTCCGCAAGGAAGAGCAGCAATCCTTCTTCGAACGTTACACCAACGTCGCCCAGGATGTCATCCTGCAAGGCCTCAAGCTGGTCGGCGTACGCTACCGCTGGGGCGGCAACAACGAAGACAGCGGCCTCGACTGCAGCGGTTTTGTCCGCCTCGTCTTCAAGGACAGCGTCGGCGCACTGCTGCCGCGCACCGCCAAGGAAATGAGCGAAGTCGGCCAGCAGATCGATTCCAGCCAGCTGAAGCCGGGCGACCTCGTCTTCTTCAACACCATGCGGCGCACTTTCTCGCACGTCGGCATCTATCTCGGCGACAACCATTTCCTGCATGCTCCGCGCACCGGCGCCGAAGTCCGCGTCGAGAACATGGACAGCAGCTACTGGATGCAGCGCTACAACGGCGCCCGTCGCATCATCGACGGCAACTGAAAACAGGGCGGCGCGGCCGCTTTTTTTTCGTCCCCGATTCGCCCTCGCGGCGCAGGCCGATAGCCAGCCAACCGGCCTCTTGGCACGACCGGCAAAAGACCGCACAATTCCACAGACTTTCTCCCCGGCCCATCCGTCGCAGCCATGTCAGCCAAGAGTTTCACCACCAGCCCGCTTATCGCCGCCATCCGCCAGTCCAGTCTGACGGCGGTCATCGCCGCCCTTGACGCCGGCGGCGCCATCGAGGAAGCCGACCAGCACGGACTGGCCGGTCTCCCCTTGCGAACCGCCTGCTTTGCCGGCAATGTCGATATCGTGCGCGAACTGGTCGGACGCGGCGCCAACGTCAATGCCGCCGGCGCCGACGGCCCCGGCATGCCTTTGCGCCTGGCCCTGCGCGCCCGCCACGACGCCATCGTCAGCCTGCTGCTGGCCTGCGGCGCGCAGGTTCCGGAAGGCATCGCCCTGCCTGCCACCTTGCCGCAGCCGCCGCTCGAACCGCGGGTCGTTGCCCCAGAATTGCCGCCCATCGAATTCACGCCCTCGGCGCCGGCCGGCTCCGCCGACGCAGCAGCGGACGCCGGCCACGACGAAGATTATCGAGTCATCGAAGAAGTCGACATCGTGGCCAGTTATGGTCTCGACACCAATCTGCTGACCATGGACCTGATGGATTCCGGCAAAACCGCCGCCGCACCGGCCGCCGCTGCCCCCGCCGACAACGAGAAAGCCGGCTTCTGGAAAAGCCGTCGCCAGCCCTAGGCTGACGACGCAGCACCGGCGCCGCTGATGATCCGCTTTCTCGGCCCCTTCGACCCTTTCCCCCCGATCGAGGGGGCGCGCGAAGATCTGGGCGGCCTGCTTGCCGTCGGCGGCGATCTCGATCCGGCCCATTTGCTCGATGCCTACCGGCGCGGCATTTTCCCGTGGGGCACGATCGACGGCCAGCCGCTGTGGTATAGCCCGGACCCCCGGATGGTGCTTTTCCCGGATGAATTCCGGCTGACCCGTTCCCTGCGAAAAACGCTGCGCTCGGGCAAATTCGAGGTTCGCTTCGACACCGACTTTGCCGGCGTCATCGCCCGTTGCGCTGCAACACCGCGGCCCGGCCAGGACGGCACCTGGATTACGCCGGAAATGCAGAATGCCTACATCCGGCTGCATGAACTTGGCTGGGCGCATTCGGTCGAAAGCTATGTCGGAGGCGATTTGGTGGGCGGCTTGTACGGTCTGGCCATCGGTCGCATGTTTTACGGCGAGTCGATGTTCGCGCAGCGCAGCGACGCCTCGAAGGTCGCCTTCGCTCATCTCATCGCGCAACTCAACGAGCAGAAATTCGGCATGATCGACTGTCAAATGCGTACCGCACACCTCGCTTCCCTGGGCGGCCGGGAAATCCCCCGGAGCGTATTCCTGGCCCGCCTGGAACTCCTGAGCGCGGCGCCCAGCCCGCGCACCCCATGGTCCGCCGACAATTTACACACTCACTGGTAAGCCATGTCCCAACCCAATGACGCAGCCCTGCCTTTCTCGCTGCTGCAGTTCTACGCCACCTCGCCCTATCCGTGCAGTTACCTGCCGGACCGCCAGGCGCGCTCGCAAGTCGCCACCCCGGCCTACCTGATTTCCAGCGACGTCTATAGCATGCTGGTGCGCAGTGGCTTTCGGCGCAGCGGCGTGTTTACCTACCGGCCGCATTGCGACCATTGCCGCGCCTGCGTCCCGGTCCGCCTGCCGGTCGCCGACCTGCAGCCGAACCGCAGCCAGCGCCGCGCCCTGAAGAAGCATGCCAATCTGCAGGCCCGCGAAATGCCGCTGATGCTGTTCAGCGATCACTACGCGCTTTACAACCGCTACCAGCAGGCGCGCCATCCCGGCGGCGGCATGGACGACGACAGCCGCGAGCAATACAGCCAGTTCCTGCTGCAAAGCCGGGTCGATACCCGGCTGATCGAGTTTTCCGATGACGAAGGCGTGCGCATGGTCAGCCTGATCGACGTCCTCGACGACGGCTTGTCCTCGGTGTACACCTTCTACGACCCGGACGTCCCGCATGCCAGCTTCGGCACCTACAACGTGCTGTGGCAGGCGGGACAGTGCATGGAACTCGGCCTGCCCTACCTTTATCTCGGCTACTGGATTGCCGAAAGCCGCAAAATGGCCTACAAATCCGGCTTTACGCCCATCGAAGGCCTGATCGACGGCCAGTGGCAAACGCTCAACCTTGACCCAACCCCATGAAACTCCGCCTGCTGCCCCTGCTCTGCCTGCCCTTCGCCGCCTTCGCCCAGAATGCCGCCGAGCGCGTGGTTTACACCTGCGACAACGGCAGCCGGATCGAGATTTCGCGGATTACCGGCAGCGACGACCGGCCGCTCGCCGTCCTCCATTTTGCCGACGAAACCCTGACCCTGCCGCAGGTTCCGGCCGCTGCCGGCGTCCTCTACCGCGACGACGCGATCCGCCTGCACATTCGCGACGAGCAGGCGCTGTTCGAGGATGGCCGGGGCAACACCCGGCGCTGCAGCCAGGGCGACAGCGCCCCGGCCACCGCCGTGGCGAGCCGCTCGCCGGCCGCCCCGAGCAGTTTCATCGACATCACCGGCAGCGTCAGCTACCGCCAGCGCAGCGCGCTACCGCCGGGTGCCGTGCTCGTCGTCCGCGTCCAGAACCTTGCCGGCGGCACTGCCCGCAGTCTGGCCGAACAACGCATCGCCCTCGCCGGCCAGCCGCTGCCGATCGCCTTCGCGACCAGCATCGACCGCGATCTGCTCGGCAAAAAGCCGCACGTCGGCGTTTCGGCATACATCGAGCACGGCGGCCACCGGCTATTCGCCAGCGGCCAACACTATCCGACGCTGAGTAACGGCGAGGCCAGCCATCAGGACATCCTGCTGCAAGCAGTGAACCGTGTTCCGGCCCGCTAACTGCCGGGCCTGGCTGCTCGTCGGACTGCTCGCCGCCAGCGGGCTGGCCCGGGCCGAAACCGTCGCCTGCCATGTCGACTACGGTGGCGAAAGCCGCGTCATCGAAGCCGAGCCGGTGAGTTCGCCTTACGCCATCGCACCGCGCGCCATCGGTTCCTATTTCCTGTTTCGCATCGTTTTCCGCGACGCCCCCGCCGACCTCGCCGGCATCAAGCTCTACACCTACGCCGACCACGCCAGCGGACCGGCCCTGATCCATCAGGCCAGCTACCACTACCCGGCGAGCAATGCGGCCGTCGGTGGCTTTACCGGCCAGCAGCGGGTCTATGAACCGCTGCGCGACGGCGAACTGCAGTATTGGTGCGAACTGACAAGCGCAGCCCGGTCATGAAGCCTGTCTCCTGCTTGCTGGCGGCGATCAGCCTGCTGCTCGGCCTCGGCCTGCACGCCGAACCGCTGACCCTGATTTTCGCTGGCGACATCATGCTCGACGACGGCCCCGGCCGCCTGATCGCCCAAGGCGGCGATCCGCTCGCTTCGTTCGCCGACATCCTCCAGGCCGCCGACTACCGGATCGGCAATCTCGAATGCCCGATCGCCGACGTCGGCAGGGCGGCGGACAACAAGATCTACAGTTTTCGCGCCAGTCCGGCCGCCACCCGCGTGCTGGCCGGCCGTTTCGATGCCGTCGGACTGGCCAACAACCATTCCGGCGACTACGGCCAGGCCGCCTTCCTCGAAACCATCAGCCATCTCGACAGCGCCGGCATCACCCACTTCGGCGGTGGGCGCAATCTTGGCGAAGCGCACCAACCGCTGTGGATCACCCGAAACGGCCTGAAAGTCGCCGTGCTCGCCTACAACGAATTCAAACCGCGCGCCTTCGAAGCCGGCGCCGACTGGCCGGGCATTGCCTGGAGCGAGGACGACCAGGTGATCGACGACATTCGGGCAGCCCGGGCCGCCGGCGCCGATTTGGTCATCCCCTTCATGCACTGGGGCTGGGAAAAGGAAACGCTCCCCGGCGAGCGGCAACGCCAGTTCGCCCGCCGCCTGATCGACGAAGGCGCCGCCCTGGTCGTCGGCGGCCATCCGCACGTCACGCAGGGCGCCGAAATTTACCAGGGCAAACCGATCATTTACAGCCTGGGCAATTTCGTTTTCGACGGGTTCGACTACCCGGAGGCTCGGCGCGGCTGGCTGTTGCGCGTTCGCCTCGACCGATCCGGCGTGGTGGACTGGGCGACCGTCGCCGCGCAGATCGACGCCGACGGTACGCCGCATCCGGTAGCCGACGCCCTGCGGGCGAGGCGGCGACGACCGGGTAGACGCCTGCCGCAATCCCTGAACGGCGGGCCGGCTGGCGCCAGCGGCGCTGCGGCCGCCGCCCCTACTTTGCGGCGGACCAGAGGAACCGTGGTTGCACCGCAACAACAGTGCCTGGAACAACTTCCCGGACACCGGGTTTCGTTTCCATCGTCCCGCCAAAATGCTAGATTCGCGGATTCACGGCTGCACCCATCGAACGGGGGTTCGGGTGCCATGCCGCCGGGATCAAAACGCTTGGCGCCGCTGGCGCTGCAGGGGAAATCATGCATTCACGGCAAGCTTTGCCGACGCTCACCGTCGCCGCCATCGGGGTGGTTTTTGGTGACATCGGGACCAGTCCGCTCTATGCCCTGAAGGAAATCTTCAATGGCCACCACCCCATCCCGGTCACTCCCGAAAACATCCTCGGCATCCTGTCCATGGTTTTCTGGTCGATCATGGCGCTGGTCTCGACCAAGTACGTCGCCATCATCATGCGCGCCGACAATCGCGGCGAAGGCGGCTCGCTGGCCTTGCTGGCGCTAGTCACCGAGCGCGCCAGGAATCCGCGCCTGACCTGGGTCATCACCCTGCTCGGCATTTTCGCGGCGGCACTATTCTATGGCGACAGCATGATCACGCCGGCCATTTCGGTGCTCTCCGCCGTCGAGGGCGTCGAGATCATCACGCCGACGCTGACGCCTTACGTCATCCCGCTGACCCTGCTCATCCTGACTTGCCTCTTCGCCATCCAGAAGCGCGGCACCGGCACCGTCGGCCTCTTTTTCGGCCCGGTGATGGTCATCTGGTTCGCCATTCTCGGCCTCCTCGGCCTGCTTGAAATCATCGACAACCCGGCCGTCCTCGCGGCGCTTTACCCTTCCTACGCCGGCAACTTCATCGTCACCCATCCCGCCCTCGCCTTCATGGCGCTGGGTTCGGTGGTGCTGGCGGTGACCGGCGGCGAAGCGCTGTATACCGACATGGGGCATTTCGGCCGTTTCCCGATCCGTCTGGCCTGGTTCTGCTTCGTGATGCCGGCCCTGGTCCTCAATTATTTCGGCCAGGGTGCGCTGCTCCTTGCCGACCCGGCGGCGATCCAAAGCCCCTTCTTTCACCTGGCACCGGACTGGGCGCTGGTGCCGATGGTCGGGCTGGCCACGGTAGCGACGGTGATCGCTTCGCAGGCGGTGATCTCCGGCGCCTTTTCGGTGGCCCGTCAGTCGGTGCAGATGGGCCTGCTGCCGCGCATGCAGATCGTCCATACCTCCGGCATGGAAGAAGGCCAGATCTACGTCCCCTTCACCAACTGGACGCTCTACCTGGCCGTTGTCGCGCTGGTCATCGGTTTCAAGAACTCATCCAACCTGGCGGCCGCCTACGGCATCGCGGTGACCGGCACGATGCTGATCGACACCGTGCTGATCGCCTTCGTGATGCTCTTGATGTGGCGCTGGAACCGCATCGTGATCGGCATCGTCGCCGGCCTGATGCTCGCTGTCGACCTCGCCTTCTTCGCCGCCAACGCCATCAAGATTCCCGAAGGCGGCTGGTTTCCGATCGCCATGGGGATCATTTCCTTCAGCGTGCTCACCACCTGGCGCCGCGGCCGCCGCCTGGTTTCCGACGAAATGACCAAGCAAAGCATCCCGATGGACGCCTTCCTGGCCTCGATCAACGACATCCATCGCATCGAGGGTACCGCCGTCTTCCTGACCAGTTCCAAGGAAGGCGTGCCGGCCGCGCTGCTGCACAACCTCAAGCACAACCAAGTACTCCACGAGCGCATCGTGCTGCTCACCATCCAGACCACCGACACACCCTACGTCAATGACCTCGACCGCATCTACCTGCACAACCTGAAGAAGGGCTTCAAGCGCCTGATCGTCCGCTACGGCTTCATGGAAAGCCCGGATGTGCCGGGCATCCTGGAGCAGTGCAAGCATTTCGGCGAGCGTTTCGACCTGATGGAAACCACCTTCTACCTGTCGCGCGAAACCATCGTGCCGTCCATGGCGCGGCGCTTCACGCCGCTGCGCGCCCGCCTGTTCGCGGTGATGTCGAAAAATGCGACCAGCGCCAGCGATTTCTTCGGGATTCCCACCAACCGCGTCGTCGAACTGGGCACCCAGCTGGTCATCTGAACGCTGCTCATTGCTGCGCCGGCTGCCAGAATAGCGCCACAATGCGGTAAAATCGCGAGTTATGCTCTATCCACTGATCCGCAAATTCTTCTTCGCCCTCGATGCCGAAACCGCCCACGGCGTCGGCATGGCCGGTATCTCCTTCCTTAATGCAGCCGGTTTTTCCGGACTGCTGACCAAGCCGGTGACGCCCTGCCCGGTCGAGGTGATGGGTCTCAAATTCCCCAATCCGGTCGGCCTCGCCGCCGGGCTGGACAAGAACGGCGATTACATCGACGGCCTGGCCGGTCTCGGTTTCGGCTTCATCGAAATCGGCACCATCACGCCCCGCCCGCAGGATGGCAACCCGAAACCGCGTCTTTTCCGCCTGCCGGAAGCGCAGGGCATCATCAACCGGATGGGTTTCAACAACGCCGGCGTCGACCGCCTGCTGCACAACGTGCGGATGGCCGAGTTCCCGAAGCGGGGCGGCATCCTCGGCATCAACATCGGCAAGAACGCGACGACGCCGATCGACAAGGCGGCCGACGACTACCTGATCTGCCTGGAAAAAGTCTATAACGACGCCAGCTACGTCACCGTCAATATTTCCTCGCCGAACACCAAGAACCTGCGCGAACTGCAGAAGGACGAGGCGCTGGACGACCTGCTGGCGCAATTGAAATCCCGCCAGGAAGGCCTGGCGCAGCAGCACGGCAAATACGTGCCGCTGGCGCTGAAGATCGCTCCTGACCTCGACGACAGCCAGATCACCGCGATTGCCGACGCGCTGCGCCGTCACCGGATGGACGGGGTGATCGCCACCAACACGACGCTGTCGCGCGAAGGCGTCGAGCACCTGCCGCACGGCAATGAAACGGGCGGCCTGTCCGGCGCCCCGGTGTTCCGCAAGTCCACCGACGTGCTGCAGAAACTATCCACGGCGCTCGCCGGCGAAGTGCCGATCATCGGCGTCGGCGGCATTTCGAAGGGAGCCGACGCGGTCGCCAAGATTCAGGCCGGGGCGAGCCTGGTGCAGTTCTACAGCGCCTTCATCTACCGCGGCCCGGAACTGGTCGGCGAAGTCGCCGCAGCGCTGGCCAACGAACTGAAGCGGGCCCGATAAACCCATGTCAGCTGCGCGGTTGTTGGATCCATCGCAAAAACGGATAATGCCGAGCTAACCTCAATTTCCAGCCCATGACCCACTATCTTTTCATCCTTGTCGGCGCCATTCTCGTCAACAACGTCGTCCTGGTCAGAATTCTCGGTCTGTGCCCGTTCATGGGCGTTTCCAAGAAGCTGGAAACCGCCTACGGCATGGGCGCCGCCACCACCTTCGTGCTGACCCTGGGCACCGGCGCCAGCTGGATCATCGACACCTACCTGCTGGTTCCCTTCGGCCTGACCTACCTGCGCACCATCGCCTTCATCGTCACCATCGCCGCCTTCGTGCAGTTGACCGAGATGGTGGTGCAGAAGACCAGCCCGTCGATGCACCAGACGCTGGGGATCTACCTGCCGCTGATCACCACCAACTGCGCCGTGCTCGGTGTGCCGCTGCTCGCCCTGGGCGCCAAGTACAATTTTGTCGAGTCCCTGCTCTTCGGGGCCGGCAGTTCGGTCGGCTTCTCGCTGGCGCTGATCCTCTTCGCCGGCATTCGCGAACGGATCGAAGGCGCCGACGTGCCGCATTACTTCAAGGGAACCGCCATCGCCCTGGTGACCGGCGGTCTGATGAGTCTCGCCTTCATGGGCTTCGCCGGCCTCGACAAGTACCAATGATTTCCGCTATCGCAGTCATGGCGCTCGGCGCCATCATCCTGGGCGCCGCGCTCGGCTACGCCTCGATCAAGTTCAAGGTCGAGGGCGACCCTCTGGTCGAAAAGATCGAAGGCATCCTGCCGCAGACCCAGTGCGGCCAGTGCGGCTTTCCCGGTTGCCGGCCCTATGCCGAGGCGATCGCCAAGGGCGCCGAAATCAACCTCTGCCCGCCGGGCGGCGCCGAAGGCGTGCAGCGCCTGGCCGACCTGCTCGGCCGCGAAGTCAAGGCGCTCGACGCCGAGGAAAAGCCGAAGGCCGTTGCCTTCATCGATGAAAACACCTGCATCGGCTGCACCCTGTGCATCCAGGCTTGCCCGGTGGATGCCATCGTCGGGGCTGCCAAGCAGATGCACACCATCGTCGCCGGGCTGTGCACCGGCTGCGAACTGTGCCTGCCGCCCTGCCCGGTCGAGTGCATCAGCATGGAAACGATCACCGAGACGGTCGATAGCTGGAAATGGAAATACCCGGTGGTCGAGATCAAGACTGCCGGCATGCCAAAGGCTGCCTGATGCTGCAACTGTTCAAATTCAAGGGCGGCGTCAAGCCGGCCACCAACAAGACGCAGTCGGTCACCCTGCCGATTGCCATCGCCCCGCTGCCGAGCCATGTCGCCGTACCGCTGCACCAGAGCATCGGCGGCACGCCGCGGCCGATCGTCGCGGTGGGCGACCACGTTCTCAAGGGCCAGAAGATCGGCGAAGCGGACGGCTGGATTTCCGCCGCCGTGCATGCCTCGACCTCCGGCACCGTCGTCCATGTCGGGCCGCAGGTCGTGCCGCATCCTTCGGGCCTGGCCGCCGACTGCGTGGTCATCGAGCCGGACGGCAAGGATGAGTGGATCGCCCGCACCCCGGTCGATTACAAGGCGTTGCCCCCGGAAACCGTGCGCGAGCTGCTCCGCGAAGCCGGTGTCGTCGGCCTCGGCGGCGCCGTTTTCCCGACCCACGGCAAGCTGACGCCCGCCAAGACCGTGCCGATGGAAGAAATGGTCATCAACGGCGCCGAATGCGAGCCCTTCATCACCTGCGACGACCTCCTGATGCGCGAACGCGCCGAGGAAGTGGTGCGTGGTGCCGGCATCTTCCGCGACCTGCTGCAGCCCAAGAAGGTGCTGATCGGCATCGAGGACAACAAGCCCGAAGCCGTCGCCGCGATGACGGCCGCGGTCAAGGCCGTCGGCGAGAACTTCGAAGTAATCGCCGTACCGACCCGCTACCCGGCCGGCGGCGCCAAGCAACTGATCCGCGTCCTGACCGGCAAGGAAGTGCCGAACGGCAAGCGCTCCACCGACCTCGGCGTGCAGTGCTTCAACGTCGCCACCGCCTACTCCGCCTGGCGCGCCCTCGCCCACGGCGAGCCGGTGATCTCCCGGCTGGTCACGGTGACCGGCAACGTCGGCAAGCCGCGCAACTACGAAGTGCTGATCGGCACGCCTTTCGACGAACTGCTCGCTTTGGGCGAACCCAAGGCCGACACCAACGGCATCATCATGGGCGGCCCGATGATGGGCTTCCTGGTACCGGATGCCAAGGTGCCAGTGGTCAAGGCGACCAACTGCCTGATCGCCCACTCGGATACGCTGTTCCCGCCGAAGCCGCCGGAAATGCCCTGCATCCGCTGCGGCGAATGCGCCCGCGCCTGCCCGCACGAATTGCAGCCTTTCGAGATGTACTGGTTCTCGCGCGCCAAGAATTTCGGCAAGACGCAGGAATACAACATCTTCGACTGCATCGAATGCGGCTGCTGCTCCTTCGTCTGCCCAAGCCGGATTCCGCTGGTCCAGTATTTCCGCTTCGCGAAGAGCGAAATCTGGGCGCGGGAAAAGGAAAAGAAGGCCGCCGAAACCGCCAAGTCGCGCTTCGAGTTCAAGCAGTTCCGCGACGAGCGCGAGAAACAGGAAAAGGCCGAGAAGCTGGCCAAGGCGGCCGCGGCGCAAGCAGCCAAGAAGGCGGCGGAAGCAGCCGCCGAGGGTGCCCTGCCTGCGGAACAACCGGCCGGCAATGACGCCGACGCCGCCAAGAAGGCCGCCATCCAGGCCGCCATGGAACGGGCCAGGGCGCAGCGCGAAAGCGCCGCCAGTCGCAATACCGAACACCTGTCCGCCGATCAGCAGCAGGATATCCAGGCCATCGAGGCGCGGCGCAGTTCGGCCGGCATCGATACGCCAGCCGAAGAATAAGCAGGCTCCGCATGGACTTTTCGACTCCTCCCTATCTCCTGAAAAACGCCAGCGTCACGCGCGTCATGGTCCTGGTCCTGGTCGCCCTGCTGCCGGCGATCGCGGTCTACACCTGGCTGCTCGGACCGGCCATCCTGATCCAGATCGGCATCGCTACGCTCGCCGCCCTGCTCGCCGAAGCGGTCATGCTCAAGGTGCGCCGCCGGCCGCTCGACCTCTTCCTGACCGACGGCTCGGCCGTCGTCACCGGCTGGCTGATCGCCCTCGTTTTCCCGCCGCTGGCGCCCTGGTGGCTGGTGGTGGTCGGCACGCTGTTCGCCATCGTCGTCGCCAAGCATCTCTACGGCGGCCTCGGCCAGAATCCGTTCAATCCGGCGATGATCGCCTTCGCCGTCTGCATCGTCTCCTTTCCGGCCCTGATGTCGCAGTGGCCGAACCAGGCGCTGCACCTCGGCCTGGCCGATCAGTTCCAGGTCATTTTCGGCCTGCTGCCGCGGATCGATGCGATGTCGGCCGCCACCCCGCTCGACGCGCTGAAGACCGCCCTCAAACTTGGCGAGGGCGAAGTCAGCGTCAGCGCCCTGCTCGGCAACCAGGACATCTACGGCCAGTTCGCCGGTCGCGGCTGGGAGTGGATCAGCCTGGCCTACCTGCTCGGCGGCCTGTGGCTCTTCGAGCGCAAGATCATTACCTGGCAGGCCCCGACCGGCTTCATCGGCGCCCTGCTGCTGATCTCCGGCGGGCTCTGGCTGTACAGCCCGGCCCAGTTCGCCAACCCGCTGTTCCACCTCTTTTCCGGCGGCGCCATGCTCGGCGCCTTCTTCATCGCCACCGACCCGGTGAGCGGCGCCACCACGCCGCGCGGCAAACTGATCTTCGGCGCCGGCGCCGGCCTGCTCACCTACCTGATCCGCGTTTTCGGCGGTTATCCCGACGGTGTCGCCTTTGCCATCCTGTTCATGAACATCTGCGTTCCCCTGATCGACCTGTACACCCAGCCGCCCATCTTTGGCATGAAGAACAAAGCATGACCACCGTCACGGAACCCACCGCACCCGGCATGGCCGCCCGCTCGTCGGTCATCCTCTTCTTTTTCGTCATCGTCTTCACCGCCGTCCTGGCCGCCGCCTATGCCCTGACCGCGCCGACGATCAAGGAATCGGCCGCCCAGGAAGAAATGCGCGCCATCCAGGAAGTCCTGCCGGCCGCCCTGTACGACAACAACCTGCTGCAGGACACGCTGGAATTGCCGACGACGCCCGAACTCGGCCAGGATGACGTCTCCAAGGTCTATCGCGCCCGTCTCGGCGGCCAGCCGGCGGCCCTGGTTCTCGAAGCCGTGGCGCCCGATGGCTATGCCGGCAAGATCCGCATGCTGCTTGCCGTCCAGGCCAATGGCCAGCTGACCGGCGTGCGCATCACCCAGCACAAGGAAACGCCGGGACTGGGCGACTATGTCGATCCGAAGAAGGACAAGAACAAGAGTCGCCCGTGGATCACCCAGTTCGACGCCCTGTCCTTCGACAAACTGGCCGAGAAGGACTGGAAGGTGAAGAAGGACGGCGGCCATTTCGATTCCAACGCCGGCGCCACCGTGACGCCGCGCGCCGTCGTCAAGGCGGTCAGGAAGGCGCTCAAGTTCGCCATCGACAACCGCGACCGGCTGTTCGCGGCCAACGCAGCAAAGTAGAAACGGGACTAGCGATGATTACCTGGGCAGAGTTCAAGGATATTTTTGTCAACGGTACCTGGCGGCAGAATTCCAGCCTGGTCCAGATGCTCGGCATGTGCCCCCTGCTGGCGATGACGACCAGCCTGGTCAATGGCGCCATGCTGTCTCTGGCGACCATTATCGTGATGGGCTCGTCGGGCTTCGTCGTCGCCCTGCTGCGCAACTTCATTCCCTACGAAATCCGCATCCCGGTCTTCATCCTGATCGCCGCCGCGCTGGTGACCGTCGTCGATCTCGGCATGAACGCCTACATGCACGACATGTACAACATCCTCGGCATCTTCATTCCGCTGATCATCACCAACTGCATCGTGCTCGCCCGCATCGAAGCCTTCGCCGCCAAGAACGGCGCCCTGCAGTCGATGTTCGACGGCGCCTTCATGGGCACCGGCATGCTGTGGACCCTGTCGCTGCTCGGCGCCATCCGTGAATTCATCGGTGCCGGCACCCTGTTCTCCGGCATCGACGCGGTGATCCCGGGCCTGCATCAGATCGAAATCCTGCCCGCCGACTACCCGGGCTTCCTGATTTCCATCCTGCCGCCCGGCGCCTTCATCGTGCTCGCCTGCCTGGTGGCCGCCAAGAACTGGTACGAAGCCAAGGCTGCCGAACGCGCCCAGCGCCGGCCGCCGGCCCCGATTTCGGCCGCCGGCTGCCACTAGGCAAGCAATAACCCAGCAGGGAAGTAACCGAAACGGCGGATTATTCCGCCGTTTCTTCTATCCGGGCCAGCAAGGCGCCCATCGTCGCGGCCGGTTCCGGCCGGCCGAACAGGAAACCCTGGAACTGGTCGCAGCCGTGCTTGAGCAGGTAGGCACGCTGCGCTTCGGTCTCGACGCCTTCGGCAATCACCGCCAGATCGAGTTCATGCGCCATGGCGATCATCGCCGGAACGAGCTTGACCGGGGCGCCTTGCTCGCTGATTTCGCAGACGAAGGCACGGTCGATCTTCAAGGCCTGGACCGGGAACTGGTTGAGATAGCTGAGCGAGGAATAGCCGGTGCCGAAATCGTCGATGGCGACATCGATGCGCATCCGGCGCAGCGCATGCAGCACCTTGGCGGCACTGCCGGCATTGCGCATCAGCAGCGACTCGGTCAGTTCGAGGGCGAGCAACTCGGGCGGCAGGCGGTAGTGTTCGAGCAGGTCGGCGACCAGTTTCGGCACGTCCTGCTGAGCGAACTGGTGGGCCGACAGATTGACGGCGACGGGCAGCGCGCTGAGGCCGGCATCCAGCCAGGCGCGCTGCTGGCGGCAGACATCGTCCAGTGCCCAGGCGCCGAGCGCGGCGATCAGGCCACTTTCCTCGGCAAGCGGAATGAAACGGGTCGGCGAAATCAGGCCATGCTCGCGGCTCTGCCAGCGCATCAGCGCTTCGGCACCGATCAGCCGACCAGTAGCCGCATCGACCTTGGGCTGGTAATACATCATTATTTCGCCGCGTTCCAGGGCGCCGCGCAGGTCGTTCTCGAGGAGCAGTTCGCCCAGCGAAGTGCTGTTGATGCCGGCCGAGTAGAAACGAGCGGTGTTGCGCCCCTCGTCCTTGGCGCGATACATCGCGGCATCAGCCTTGCGCAGCAATTCCGACACCGTCTGGCCGTCATCCGGCCAGAGCGCGATGCCGGCGCTGGCGGTGACGGTCAGTGCATGGCCGGCCAGCAGATAAGGCTGCCCGAGTTCGGCCAGCAATTTGCGGGTGACATGCATGGCGTACTGCAACTGGTCGATTTCCGGCAGGACGACGACGAACTCGTCACCGCCCAGGCGGCACAGGGTATCTGTCTCGCGCAGCACGCCGAGGCCGCGCCGGGCGGCCTGGATCAACAGGTTATCGCCGACCTCGTGCCCCAGGGTGTCGTTGATGTTCTTGAAGCGATCGAGGTCGATGAAAAGCACGGCGGCCTGCTTTTCGCTGCGCCGCGACTTCGCGATGGCCTGCGAAATGCGGTCCTCGAGCAGCACGCGGTTGGGCAGGCCGGTCAGCGCATCGTGGTGGGCCAGATGCTGGATTCGCGCCTCGCTTTCCTTGCGCTCGGAAATATCGGTGAAGATGCCGATGTAATTTCTGGTCAGGCCGGCCGAATCCCGGACTGCGGCCACCGACAGCCATTCCGGATAGAGACCGCCATCCCGCCGCCGATTCCAGATTTCGCCCTGCCACTGCCCCCGGCGGAGCAGTTCCTTCCACATCTGCCGGTAAAACTCCGGGTTCTGCCGGCCCGAATGAAGGATGGCCGGCGTCAGGCCGACCACCTCTTCCAGGGTGTAGCCGGTAATGGCGCAGAAGGCCGGATTGACGGCCAGGATTCGCGAATCGGCATCGGTGATCGCCATCCCTTCCGCGGCGCTGGTAAACACCTGGGCATAAAGGCGCAACTGGTCCTCGGCCCGCAACTGGGCTTCATAGCGCTGGCGCAAGTGGCGGCGATCGCGCTCGATGCGGATCATCGCGTACACGACATAGAGCACGAGCAGTATGGACACGCCGTACAACAGCCAGCGGTAATAGCCGGCAACCCGCAGCGAATCTTCATGGGCCTGGCCGTAAAGGCGGGTGAATTCCTCGTGCAGCCGGGCTGTCGGCGCATGGGTGACATCAAAGGCCAGCTGGTCGACGATGGGGCGTTTTTCGATGATGACCCGCGCATGGACGAAGAGCTGTTCCGGCGACAGCGGTCCGAAAGTCGGCCAGTTACGGCCCTGCACGCGGCCAAGCTCCGCCTTCATCTGGTCGACCTGCTCGCGCCCCGGTCCCTGGCCGAAGCTGAGAACGGCCCGGACGAAATGATGGAAGTCGGATGGCAGTTCCCGGCCGGCACGAGCCGAATAGCTTTCCACGGCCAGCGGAAAATAGCGCAGCGAATTGCGTAGCACGGCATTGTTACGCTGGAAGAGATCGACTTTCTCGGCCTTTTCCGCCTCGGCGGCCTGCAGTTCAGCGAGCTTGGCGCTCAATCCGGGCAAGCTGTCGCTGCCCAGCCAGCCGGGAAAATGCTGCAGGCGTGCCGATTCGTCGCCGATTTCGCGCAGCAAACGGACCACCGGATCGTAATTGTGCATCAGGTCGGCATAGCTGCCGAGTACCGTCGCGTCGAGTTCGAGGTCTGCCTGCTGGACGTGGCGCAAGGACTGGGTGTAGGCCAGATGGCCATCGGGCGAAACTTCACCGGCGCGCATGAACAGCCCGGTGAGCAGGCCGACCAGGACAACGAAGCCTATGCCGAGCAGAAACCAGCGCGCCTTGCCTTGGGGCGTGGTCATTTGAGCGCCACTCCCCGCCACTCGCCGTTCAGGCTGTTGAGGAAGGCGACGATGGCCTGCACGTCAGCCGGCGCCAGCTCGCGCCCCAACTGGTAACGTCCCATGATGAGCACCGCTTCGGCCAACGTATCCACCGAACCGTTATGGAAATACGGCGCCGTCAACGCAATGTTGCGCAGGGTCGGCACCTTGAAGACATGCTTGTCGGCCTCGCGGCCGGTGACGTTGTAGCGCCCCAGGTCGGCCTTGGTCTCCGGGTAGCCGGCGAAGTAGTCGCCGAGAACGCCGAATTTCTGGTACATGTTGCCGCCGAGCAGGGCGCCCTGGTGGCAACTGGTGCAGCCCAGTTCGCTGAAACGGCGGTAGCCTTCCACTTCCAGCGCCGTCAGCGCCTGCTTGTCGCCCTGCAGATAGCGGTCGAAGCGCGAATTCGGGGTCAGCAGCGAGCGCTCGAAGGTGGCAATGGCGTCGGCCACATTGGCCGCCGTCAGGCCGTCGCGATAGGCGCGGCGGAATTCGGCGACGAGACCGGCATCCTGGCTCAGGCGGCCGAGCACCTGCTCCCAGGAACTGCCCAGTTCGGCCGGATTGTGGATCGGCCCGGCCGCCTGCTCCTCCAGGCTGGCGGCGCGACCGTCCCAGAACTGAACGAAATTGAGGCCGCTGTTGAATACCGTCGGTGCATTGATGCCGCCCGGCGCCCCGCCGATACCGATCGACACGCGCCGGCCGTCGGCGCCGCCGTGGGCAAAGTCATGGCAGGACACGCAGGCCAGCGTATGGTCGGCGGAAAAACGCTTGTCGCGGAACAAACGCTCGCCCAACGCCACGCGCAGCGGAGAAAGCGCCGGCAACGGCGGCAGGGGCTGGATCGGCTGGATGGTATCGAGGGTTGCGGCCGGCGCCAGCGCGGCTGCCGGCACAACGGACGGAGCCGGCGAATCGTGCGTCCGGGCCAGCCAGACCAGGCCGGCGGCGAGCGATACGACACCGAGGACAACAGGAAGAAGACGCTTGGCGGAGAGTTTCATCAATTTATTGCTTTCTGGCTGCCCTGGCCTGCCGGCAAATTCGAGCCGGTCACGCCGCGACCACCACGCAATTCTTGCCCCGCCGCTTGGCATCATACCCCGCCTCGTCCGCCCGGTGGATAAAGGAGTTTTCGCTTTCTCCCGGAACATATTCGGCGACACCGATGCTCACCGTGCATTGCCGTTTCTCGGCGCAGGCAAAGGACACGCGCAGGCGCTCGGCAAGCAGGCGGGCATCTTCGCCGCCGACTTCAGGCAACAGCACGACGAATTCCTCACCGCCGTAGCGGAAGGCACAATCGCTGGCGCGCAGTGAGTCGACCACCATCTTGGCCAGTCCCTGGAGCACACGGTCGCCTTCCAGGTGCCCCCAGGTGTCGTTGATCTGTTTGAAGTCGTCGCAATCAATGACCAGCATGGACAGCGGGCGCCCGTAGCGGATGGCGCGCTCGATTTCGTATTCCAGGCATTGATGCAGGTGACGGCGGTTGAACAAGCCGGTCAGCGCATCGGTGACGCTGAGCACGCGGTAACGTTCCTCGCTCCTTTTCAGCGCCTCTTCCGCCCGCCGCCGATCGGTCACGTCCTGCAGGGTTTCGATGGCGCCGATCACCTCGCCCGCCGCATTGCGCAACGGCGCCGCAGTAAAGAACAGCCAGCAGCCATTCTCGCCGAATGCCGGGAAGAAATCCTCGGCTTCGTAGGCGCCATCGATCAACAGCGAGCGCCGGAACTTGCCGCGATAGAAGGCCTCGATCAGGTCATCGGAAGGGCCGCTGATGATGAGGTCGGCCATGATCGGTCGCTCGTCCGGATAGAACGCCCGCCACTGTTCGGCGCAACCGATCATGTCAGCGGCCGCCACCCCGGTCAGCACGGCACAGGCGCGATTCCAGTGGGTGACGCGATGTTGCGCATCGATGACGATAGTCGCCACCGGATTGCCTTCGACGATTTGTGTCAGGACCAGGTTGTCGCCGGGGATTGTCAGTTCCACAGGAACGCCCCCCTTCTCTGTCGGGTTAAAATCAACTTTGGTCGAATATCCGCCTTTCCGGGCGGTCTGACAATCCCGCACTGCAACAAGGCCATGAACAAAGCCCAGATCGAAACCTTCTACGCCCGGCTTGCCGCCAACAATCCGGCACCGACCACCGAGTTGCACTACGCCAGCCCCTTCCAGCTGCTGGTTGCCGTGATCCTCTCGGCCCAGGCCACCGACGTCGGCGTCAACAAGGCGACCGCCCGGCTTTTCCCGGTGGCGCCGACCGCCGAGCGGATGGCGGCCCTCGGCGAGGAAGGGCTGATGGAATATATCAAGACCATCGGTCTCTACCGGACCAAGGCGCGCAACGTCATCGCCACCTGCCGTATCCTCGAGAGCCAGTACGGCGGCGAGGTTCCCGACCAGCGCGCGGCGCTCGAAGCGCTGCCGGGAGTCGGCCGCAAGACGGCCAATGTCGTACTCAATACGGCATTCGGGCAAGCAACCATCGCCGTCGACACCCACATTTTCCGCGTCGGCAACCGAACCGGTCTGGCGCCCGGCAAGAGCGTGCTCGAGGTCGAGCAGAAGCTGCTCCGCGTCACGCCGGAGAAGTACCGGCAGGATGCGCATCACTGGCTGATCCTGCATGGCCGCTACGTCTGCAAGGCCCGGCAGCCGCAATGCGCGGCCTGCCTGGTCGCCGATCTCTGCGCCTTCAAGGGCAAAACGGCGTGAGCCTCGGGAAGGACGAACCGGCCGCAGCATCCGCTGGAAAAAATCGACTCATTGACCATTCCCCCATCACCCTACTTTCTGCAGGTACGCATGTTTAACCCTTCCCGCGAGCAGGTCCGCCGCTTCTTTTGCGACGCCTGGAAAAAACACCTGGAACGCCTCCCCCTGGTCGGCGCCGAAGTCACGGCCGTCGATCTGGTCGCCCGCCATCCGGAATATCACGCCCTGCTGAACGATGCGGAGGGTGCCGTAGCCAAGGAATGGACGCCGGAAGGCGGCCAGATGAATCCTTTCCTCCACCTCTCGCTGCATCTCGCCATTCACGAGCAACTCAGCATCGACCAGCCGCCCGGCATCCGCGCCGCCTTCGACAGCCTGCGCCCCCGGCTGGATACGCACGCAGCGGAACATGTGCTGCTCGATTGCCTGGGCGAAACCATTTTCCGCGCCCAGCAGCAGGGCGGCGGCATGGATGCCCTGGCCTATGTCGAGGCGGTACACCGCAAGGCCGGCTTGCTCTAGTTCCCGCGAGCCGGCCCGGCCGGCATTACAAAGGCAGGACGTAATTGGCCTGGGTCATCAGATCGACGCCGCATTCCAGGCGCTCCACCCAGTCGAGAAAGTCGCCGATCGCTGCCTTGCCGACAAAACGACTGCCGTGCTGGGGCACGATCTGCTCGATGTCGAGCTGGCGGACCATGTTGGCCCAGAAGCGGCCGACCTTGCGCGACACGATGTAGCGGCGATGGAAACCTTCCATGTGCCGCACATGACTGGCGAAGTCGGTCACCGGCTCGGCCGCCTGTTCATGCGGCACCAGCGAAGCCCCGAGGTCGCCGGAAAAGAGAATTTTGGCGACCGGATCGTAAAACTGGAAATTGCCTTCGGAATGCAGGAAATGCGCCGGCAGCGCCAGCAGCCTGCATTCGCCGAGGCGAATCTGGGCGCCCTGGTCGGGAATGCCGACAATCCGGTCGGAGACGTCGCGGCCGGTAGTGAAATGAGGCACGAAGCGTGTCCACAAACTGGAGATCATCACCTTGCACTGCGAGGCGACGAACCACTTGTTGATCGAGGCAATGATGTCGGGATCGGGATGCGACGCCAGAATGTAGTCGAGATCCTTGGACGAGAAATATTTCTGCATGTCCATCAACAGACCGGTGTAGGTCATGTTGCCGCCCGGATCGATCAGGGCGCCGTGGCCGTGATCCGCAATCAGGAACTGGTTGGACTGGACGGCACCACTGGCCGAATCGTCGACCAGATCGTAAAACGCATGAACGATGTGCTTGCCATCGTTGAACAACTCGACTGCCATAATAACCCCTTTGTGCAAGGTGGCATTATCGCCATAGTGTGGCGTTTTGACCATGCCATAAGGCATAGTTTTGGCAGCTATGCGTCGTCGGCCGGCGGCGCCACCTTGATGATTTCCTCCAGCGATGTCAGCCCCTGGGCCACTTTCAGGGCGCCGGAAATGCGCAGCGGGCGCATGCCTTCCCGGTAAGCCTGTTCGCGCACCTTGGCCAGTTCCATGGCGGGCTTGATCAGCTTGCGCATCTCAGGGGAGTTGAGCAGGATTTCATAGAGACCGACCCGCCCGGCGTAACCGGTCATCCGGCATTCCAGGCAACCGACCGGCTGATGGATCTGGGCCGGCTCGCCGGATTTCCACGGCGCCACCAGCGAACGCCAGGCTCCGCGCTGCTCTTCCCGGATCGGCACCGGCTTCTTGCAATGCGGGCACAGCGTGCGCACCAGGCGCTGGGCCATGACGCCAAGCAGGGTCGAATTGATCAGGTAGGGCGGCACACCGAGATCGAGCAGACGGGTAATCGCCGACGGCGCATCATTGGTGTGCAGCGTCGACAGCACCAGATGACCGGTCAGGGCCGCCTGGATGGCCATTTCGGCAGTTTCCAGGTCGCGGATTTCGCCGATCATCACGATGTCCGGGTCCTGCCGCATCAGGGCCCGCACGCCGTCGGCAAACCCGAGATCGATGCTGTGCTGGACCTGCATCTGGTTGAACGAGGCTTCGACCATTTCGATCGGGTCTTCGATGGTGCACACATTGACTTCCGAGGTCGCCAGCTGTTTGAGCGTGGTGTACAGCGTCGTCGTCTTGCCCGAACCGGTCGGCCCGGTGACCAGGATGATGCCGTTCGGCGAGCGTGTCATCTGCTGCCAGCGTGTCTGGTCTTCGTCGGAAAAACCCAGGGAGCGGAGGTCGCGGACCAGCACTTCGGGGTCGAAAATGCGCATCACCAGCTTTTCGCCGAAGGCGGTGGGCAGCGTCGACAGACGCAATTCCACTTCCTGGCCGGCCGGCGTCCGCGTCTTGACCCGGCCGTCCTGCGGCCTGCGCTTTTCGATGACGTCCATTCGGCCAAGCAGCTTGATGCGGCTGGTCATCGCGTTCATCACCGTCATCGGGATCTGGTACACCTGGTGCAGCACGCCGTCGATGCGGAAACGCACGATGCCGAGATCGCGCCGCGGCTCGATGTGAATGTCGGAAGCCCGCTGATCGAAAGCGTACTGCCACAGCCAGTCGACGATATGGACGATATGCTGGTCGTTGGCGTCGAACTGACGGTTGCCCTTGCCCAGTTCGACCAGTTGCTCGAAGCTCGACAGCCCCGAGGTGACTTCGCCCTTGGCCGCCGCCTTCTTGACCGACTTGGCCAGACTGAAGAATTCGACCAGGTAGCGGGAAATGTCTTCCGGATTGGCCATCACCCGGCGAATTTCCTTGCGCAGAATGGGTTTCAGCTCCTCTTCCCATTCCCGGAGAAAGGGCTCGGCGGTGGCGACGACGATTTCGCGCGTCGTCACCTGCACCGGCAGGATGCCGAAGCGCGCCGCGTAGGCACTCGACATCACATCGGCGACGCCGGTGAAATCGATTTTCAGCGGATCGATGTGCAGGTAGTCGAGACCGCAATGGCCGGCCAGCCATTCGGTCAGCACTTCGAGACTGAGCGGCCGGCCCGGCGCCTTCAGCGAGCGCCATTTCTGATCGGCGATCACGACCAGCGGATGAACGCGGCCGCCATGCAGGCGACGCTCGACTTTCAGCGCCTCGGCCGCGCTGGCGTCGACCAGGCCGTCGGCCACCATCATCTCCAGCACGTCGGCAATGACCAGACGATGCTCGTGTGCATATTTGTCGTTCATGCGCGGCAATATAGCGCGAGTCGTAACGCTTTGTAAGCAAGGCGCCATCTGTTTGCAGTCATTTACAAGTTCCGGGAACCATGCCCGGCGCGGCCTCTACAATGGAAATACACCCATTTGAAGGAGCAAGGACCATGAAAACCCGCCTGTTTATGATCGTCAGCACCCTCCTCGCCGCCCTGCTCTGCCCGCCGGCCATCGCCCAGCCGGCGCCCGCCGCCGCCACCGCCACCGACAATGCCACGCCGGCCGCCCCCGGCATGATGCCGGGCAATCGCCAGCCGCGGATGCGGAGCCCGCGCGACTGTTCGCAAGCGCCCGACCCGGCCGCCTGCACCGCTCGCCGCGCCGCCCGCGACGAGGCGATGGCTGCCTGCCAGGACAAGGCCGGGCCGCAGCGCCGGGAATGCATGCAGGTGCAGATGCAAAATGTTGATTGCAGCAAGATGGGCAACCCCGAACGCTGCGCCGCCCACAAGGCAGCCAGCCAGGCCTGTCAGGGCCAAAGCGGCCCGGCCTTGCGGCAATGCATGCAGGACAAGATGCCGCCGGTCGACTGCAGCAAGTCGGCCCGTCCGCAGCGCTGCGCCGCCCGGCAGGAAGCCCGCGCCGCCTGTGCCGACCGGCCGGGTCCGCAGCATCGGGCCTGCATGACCGAGCAGCTCAAGGCCAAATGAGGCCAGACCGGCGCCGGCCACCTATGGCCGGCGCCGGCGCAAAGGAGTGAGCAGCGAAGACAGTCCGTTGTGGTCGATTTCCTGCATCAGCGCCAGCAGTCGGCCGATTTCCCCGGGCGGAAAACCCTCGCGGGCAAACCAGTTCAGATAATTGCCCGGCAGGTCGGCGAGCAGCTTCCCTTGATGCTTGCCGAAAGGCATGGTGCGGGTAACCAGGAGCAGCAGGTCGTCGGCTTGCATCGGCAGATCCGGTGGAGGCGGCAGAAGTCCGCCATTGTGCCAAAAAGCGCCCGGTTCAGCCGCGCAAGATCATCCCCAGCCGCCACCAACAGCACCAAAGAGGAAACGCCGCATAGGCATGCTCCGGTAGGCGACGCACTCGTTGGGGTCGGCCCTTTTGCTAAGCGTAAGGAGAGCGCCGAAAAGGCGTCCCGCTTGGGCCTAACGCTTGGATGCGAAAGACTATGATGTGTAAATATCAATTTCTTTTTGCAGGCAGTAACCAAGCTCAAGACTCGATTTTTTCTTTCGAAAAGTCCTTCGGTATGTATTCGTTCGATGAATGATTATCTGCCCGCAGCGCCAGTCTGCCCGAGGCCGCGGTCGTCCTGGACGGCAGACCGGCGTATCGTTCGCCAGTCACCAACAATTGATCATCCGCCATGAGCCAGCCCACTTCGCCGTCCGCCGCCGATGTCGTCAGCGCCATCCGTATCGCCAATGCCGGGCGCGAACCGGAGCGGCTGGCGATGAAATACGCCAAGATGGCGCAGAGTCCGTTCAGTTTACTGCGCGGCGCCTGTCACCTGTTCTACCCCGCACTGCCCGATTCCCCGCTCTTTCGCGGGGCGCCGCTGGCCTGGTGCTGCGGCGACCTGCATTTCGAGAACTTCGGCAGTTACAAGGGTGACAACCGGCTGGTCTATTTCGACATCAACGACTACGACGAGGCGGCGCTGGCCCCGGCCAGCTGGGATCTGCTGCGCCTGCTGAGCAGCATCCGCTGCGGCGCCGAGACGCTGCATATTTCGGATGCGCAGGCACAGGCGCTCGGCAGCGCTTGTCTCGACGCCTATCGCCGGGCGCTGGTCGCGGGCAAGCCGCTCTGGGTCGAACGGGAAACCGCCAACGGCCTGGTCCGGGACCTGTTCGACCGTCTGCAGAACCTGAAGCGACCGGATTTCCTCGACAAGCGGACCATCCTCAAGAGTGGCCGGCGCCAGCTCAAGGTGGACGGCATCAAGGCGTTGCCGGCCAGCGCCGACCAGCGGGCGAGCCTGTGCCGCTTCATGGCGGAATTCGCGGCGCGCCAGGCAGCGCCGAAATTCTTCGAAGTCCTCGATTGCGCGCGGCGCATCGCCGGCACCGGCAGCCTGGGTATCGAACGCTTTGTCGTGCTGATCGCCGGCAAAGGCTCGCCGGACGGCAATTACCTGCTCGACATCAAGGAGGCACGCCCGTCGGCGCTGGCTCCGACGCTCGCCCGGCTCGATGTCGAACAGCCGGCCTGGGCCGACGAGGCGAGCCGGGTGGTGGCCGTGCAGCAGCGCATGCAGGCCATCGACCACGCCTTTCTGCAGCCGGTGCGCTGGAACGACCGGCCTTTCATCCTGCGCGGCCTGCAGCCTTCGGAAGACCGCGTGGCGATCGGCGACTGGGGCAAGAAACTGAATCGCCTGGATGAGGTCGTCGCCAGCATGGGCCGCATCCTCGCCTGGGACCAGTTGCGCGCCGCCGGCCGCGCCGGCTCGGCCAATGCCGACGCCCTGATCGCGTTTGCCCAGGATGGCGGCTGGTCGGCGGAAATGCTGCAGGCGGCGGACGACATGAGCCAGTTGACGCGCCAGCAATGGCAGGCGTTTACCGAGGCCTGGGCCGCCGGCCGGCTGGCTTGATGGACAGCCTCTTGCACGCCGCTTAAAATGCGCCCCGTCGCGGCGCCCGAGCGTCTTTTCCCGGTCGCGACAGATCCAGCGGCCCCCTGGCCTTTCCACCCCACGATTGGACACCGCGCGCACGATGACCGACCTCCAGAACATGGCCGAACTCGACGGCGAAGACCAGACGCCGGAACGCGAAGCGGCAACCCGGCGCAGCACCTGGGTCAGCGTCGCCGCCAATGTCCTGCTCACCATCGGCCAGGTGGTGGCCGGTTTCGTCTCCGGCTCGCAGGGCCTGGTCGCCGACGGCATCCATTCGCTGTCCGACCTGGTCGCCGATTTCGTCGTCCTGCTCGCCATCCACCACAGCAAGAAGGAAGCCGACGCCGACCATCACTACGGCCACCAGCGCTACGAGAATGCCGCCTCGCTGGCCTTGGGCAGCCTGCTGCTGGCGGTCGGCGGCGGCATGATCTGGGCGGCGGTGCACAAGCTGCAGGCGCCGGCCAGCATCCCGACCGTACACCTGCTGGCACTATGGGTGGCGCTGGCGGCACTGGTCGTCAAGGAAGGCCTGTTCCGCTACATGCTGGCGGTGGCCGAGCGGGTGCGTTCCAGCATGCTGGTCGCCAATGCCTGGCATGCCCGCTCCGATGCCGCCTCGTCGCTGGTGGTGTCGATCGGCATCGCCGGCAACCTGCTCGGCTTTCCGCTGCTCGACCCGATCGCCGCACTGATCGTCGGCTTCATGGTTGCCCGCATGGGCTGGAGCTTTACCTGGGATGCGCTGCACGATCTGACCGACCGCGCCGCCACCGAGGAACAGGTCAATGCCATCGCCGCGGCCATCCTGGCGACGCCCGGCGTGCTCGGCCTGCACGAACTGAAGACCCGCAAGACCGGCGACATGATCCTCGCCGACGTCCATCTCGAAATCGACGGCAGCCTGACGGTCCGCGAAGGCCATGACATCGCCCATCGAGCCAGGGTTAATGTGATGGCGCAGCATCCGGTGCTCTACCTGATGACGCACGTCGATCCGGTCAATCCGGGTCAGGACGCCCAGCCGGCCAGCTGAACAGGCCGGCCGCCCCGGCCGGGACTCAGCCTTGTTCGTTGGCCAGGAAGCGCTCGAAATCGTCGGCCGGCATCGGCCGGGCGAAGAGGAAACCCTGGGCGTAATCGCATCCCGCCTGCTGCAGCAAGTCGCGTTGCTCAACCGTTTCGACGCCTTCGGCAATGACCTTGATGCCGAGTTTGTGGGCCATCACGATCATCGCTTCGGCAATCGCCAGATCGGTCGGATCGGTGGTCAGGTCGCGCACGAAGGAGCGGTCGATCTTGAGGTAGTCGATGTCGAATTTCTTGAGATAGGACATCGCCGAATAACCCGTGCCGAAATCGTCGATGCTGACCTGGATGCCGGCATCGCGAAAGGCAAGCAGGGTATCGACGACGGCCGGCCGGTCGTCGAGCAGCAAACCTTCGGTAATTTCCAGCGCCAAGCGGCCTGAAGGGAGGCCCAGTCGCCGCAGGTCGTCTATCCATTCCCGGCAACTGCCGGACACCAGCTGGCGCGGCGAAAGATTGACGCTGACCTGGATCGCCTCCCCGACGGCGGACGGCGGCAGCGCCGGCCAGCGGGCGGCGGCAGCGATGGCCTGCTGGAAGATCCAGTTGCCGAGCAGGCCGATCAGGCCGATTTCCTCGGCGACCGGAATGAATTCGGCCGGGCTGACCAGGCCGCGCTGCGGATGCAGCCAGCGGACCAGCGCCTCGGCCTTGACGGTTCGCCGGGTCGCGAGGTCGACGATGGGCTGGTAATGCACGGCGAACTGCCCTTCGAGCAGGGCGCGCCGCAGGTCGTTGCTCAGTTCGACATGCTGCAGGGCCTGAACCTGCAACGCTGGCGTGAAGTGACAGAAACAGTTGCGCCCCTGCGCCTTGGCGGCATACATCGCCTGGTCGGCGTAACTGACCAGGGTTTCGCACTCGTCGCCGTCGCCGGGGTAGAAGGCGATCCCGACACTGGCCGAAACATAGGCGAGATGCCCATCGAGGTCGAAAGGCAGGGACAGGACGGCGATGATTTCCTGGGCCATCCGGCTGGCGGCGGCGTGACTGGGAATTTCCGCCAGCATGACGACGAACTCGTCGCCGCCCTGCCGGGACACCGTATCGCGGGCCTCGAGGACCGTGCCGATGCGCTCTGCCGCGAGGAAGAGCAGGCGGTCGCCGAGATCGTGACCGAGCGTGTCGTTCACTTCCTTGAAACGGTCGAGGTCGATGAAGAGCAAGGCCAGTTCATGACCGCCGTGCTGGGCACGCTTCAGTTCCTCGCGCAGGCGGTCGCGGAACAGGCGGCGATTGGGCAGGCCGGTCAGCGCATCGTAGTTCGCCTCGTGCCAGACGGCTTGCTCCATGCGCTTGCGTTCGCTGATGTCGAGGATGACCCCGACCAGGCCGCCGAGGCTGCCATCGGCCTTGTTGAAGGTCGCCTTGTAGAAAACCACGTCGCGGCGCGAACCGTCGGCATAGGAGACCAGCGCCTCGTAGCTCTGCTTGCCTGGCTGGCGGAACAGTGCCTGGTCCGTCGCGAAGTACTTGTCGGCCAGATCCTTGGGCGAAATGTCATAGACCGAACGGCCAATCAGGCCTTCGCGGGGCAGCCCGATATATTGCTCAAAAGCGGTATTACAGCCGAGATAGACGCCTTTTTCATCCTTGAAGAACACCGGACTCGGAATGGTATCGACCAGTTGACCGATGAAGCGCAGCTGGTCGGCAACGGCCTGCTCGGCCGCCATGCGCTCGGAAATATCGGCGAGGATGCCGATGATGGCGGGGCGACCGGAAAAGCTGGTGGCGACGCCGAAAACCTCGACATCGAGCTGCGAACCATCCTGCCGGACACCGCGGAAAGTGTAATGGCTGGCCTTGGCCTCGCCCTGGAGGCGGCGCTCGATCTCTCGCCGGGCCAGTGGCTGATCGTCGGCCGCCGTCAGGTCGAGCGGCCCCATGCCAGCGCATAGCTGGCCCGGCGAATAGCCGAAAAGCTCGGCCAGGCGCTGGTTGACGAAGACGAAACGGGCATCCTGGATGACATAGACGCCGATCAGGGCGTTGCTGAACAGGCCCATCAGTAAGGAATCAGCCTCGCGCAACAGGCTGTCGGTAATTGAATCCACGCTGCTCATGACAAGATCGGCACCCTTCGTGACCCGGTCACGTCAAGCAGATTAACCCTACTGGTTTTATGGTGGCGAAAGGATACAGCAACTCGGCCTCGGCGACGACAGGCCAGAGGCATCCTGGCAGTTTTTGCGGCGAAAGCTGAACTCTGTCGCGGCGCCGGCGGTCATAATGCCGATGAAGATCAAGCAGATTCGCACGGCGCAATCCGGCGCGACCGATGCGCGGCAGGCGGTACGGGAATTTCGGGCCGGGGTGGCGCAGCCGGACATGGCGTTGGTGGTATTTTTCTGTTCCACCACCTATGACCGCGCCGCGCTGGCCGACGAGATAAACCGCCAGTTTCCTGGTGTACCGGTCATCGGCTGCACTACCGCTGGCGAGATCGGGCCGCAGGGCTACCGGGAGCACAGCCTGGTCGGCGCCAGCTTCCCGGCCGCGGCATGCACGGCGGTGAGCGGCCGCCTCGACCGTCTGCAGCATTTCGCGATGGGCCAGGGGCACGCCTTGGCGCAGCGACTGATCGGACAGCTGGAAAGCCTGGGCGCCGCCGAAGCCGGACAGACTTTCGCGCTGCTCCTGATCGATGGCTTATCGCAGCGGGAAGAGCCGGTGGCGCATGCCTTGCAGAATGCACTCGGCGCCATCCCGCTGGTCGGCGGCTCGGCCGGCGACGACCTGCGTCTCGAGCAGACCTGGGTCTTTCACGATGGGACTTTCCATACCGACAGCGCAGTTCTGCTGCTGCTCGGCACGACGCTGCCTTTCCGGATTTTCAAGACCCAGCACTTCGTCAGCGAAAGCGAGCGGCTGGTGGTCACTGCCGCCGATGCCAGCCGGCGGGTGGTCAGGGAAATCAACTGCCTGCCGGCTGCGGCGGAATACGCGCGGATCGTCGGCACGGGGATCGACGGTCTCGGCCCGACGCGTTTTGCCGCCTCGCCGATGGTGGTGGCGATCGACGGCACCGACTACGTCCGTTCGATCCAGAAGGCCAACCCGGACGGTAGCCTGACCTTCTACTGCGCCATCGAGGAGGGACTGGTGTTGCGCGTCGTGCGCGGCGTCGACCTGGTCGGCAACCTGCGCCAGACCTTCGCCGACTTGCAGGCGGCGATCGGCCCGCCGCAACTGGTGCTTGCCTGCGACTGCATCCTGCGCAACCTGGAGATGACACAGAGCGGTATCAAGGAAGCGGCCGGACAGGTTTTCCGCGACCACCATGCCGTCGGCTTCAGCACTTATGGCGAGCAGTTCCGTGGCGTGCATGTCAACCAGACCCTGACCGGCATCGCCATTGGCCGGCCGGCAGACGCCGATGCCTGAAGCCGGCGCTCCGCCCTCGCCGCCCGAGGTCGAGGCGCTGCGGGGCGAAATCGCCCGCTGCAAGAAAATCATCGAGGTCTTGATGGATCACGCCGAGCAAAGGCGCAGCACGCAAAGTTCCGATTTCGGCCTGTTCCAGACGACGGTGATGCTCGAGGACCAGGTGCGCGAGCGAACCAAGGAACTGGAAGCGGCTCTGCATGAGAACGAAAAGATCAACCGCACGCTGCAGCGCACCCAGGAACGGATGGCCCGCGAAATCGAGCAGCGCAAGCGGGCCCACGAGGCGCTGCAGAGTGAAAAGGACGAGCAGAAAGTGCTGATCGCCCGGCTGGAGCAGGCGACCAGCCAACTGGTGCAAGCCGAAAAGCTGGCTTCGCTGGGCAGCCTGGTCGCCGGTGTCGCCCACGAATTGAACACGCCGCTCGGCAATTCCCTGATGGTGGCGTCGGCCCTGGCCAGCCGGGTCGATGAATTCGCTGCCGTGGTCGCCGCCGGCAAGCTGCGCCAGCAGACCTTGCTCGACTTCATCGCCCAGTGCCGCAACGCCGCGTTGATGCTGCAGCGCAATTCGCAGCGCGCCGCCGACCTGATCGGCAATTTCAAGGAAGTGGCGGTCGACCAGACCAGCATGCGCCGGCGCCGTTTCGACCTGCGCCAGGCGCTCGATGAAATGCTCTCCGCCCTGCACCCCAAACTGAAGCAGACGCCGCATCGCCTGCAGGTCACGGTGGCGCCCGGCATCATCATGGAAAGCTATCCCGGACCGATCGAGCAGATCATCGCCAACCTGGTCGCCAACTCGCTGGTGCACGGCTTCGAAGGCATTGCCGCCGGCAATATCCGGATCGACGCCCGGGTCCTCCCCGGCGAGCAATTGGCGCTGACCTACGACGATGACGGCATCGGCATCAACGCAGCCGACGCCAAGCGGATATTCGATCCCTTCTTTACCACCAAACTCGGCAACGGCGGCAGCGGACTCGGCCTGTACATCGTCTATAACCTGACCACCGCCGTGCTGGGCGGCAGCATCGGGATGACCAGCCAGCCGGGCCGGGGAGTGCATTTCGAACTGCTGCTGCCGCTGCGGGCGCCCGACCAGCCGCTCGCCGGAGAGAAAAGCTATGCAACTTGACGACGACAGCGTCAAATTCGTCGACGAAGAGGTGCCCCCCGCCGAGCCCGGGGAAACGGGCCCGGTGTGGAAAGTGCTGATTGTCGATGACGACGAGGAGGTGCACGAAGCGACCCGCTTCGCGCTCCACGACATCCGCCTGTGCGGTCGCCGCCTGCAGCTGATCCAGGCGCACAGCGGGGCTGATGCGGCGGCGCTGATGCGGGGCGAGGCAGACATCGCTGTCGTCCTGCTCGATGTCGTAATGGAAAGCCCGGATGCCGGCCTGCGGCTGGTCCAGCGCATCCGCCAGGAACTCGGCCTCAGCGAGGTGCGCATCGTGCTGCGCACCGGCCAGCCCGGCCAGGCGCCGGAACTGGACGTAATCCGTGATTACGACATCAACGACTACAAGACCAAGGCGGAACTGACCCAGACCCGGCTGATCACGACGCTGATCGCCGCCCTCCGTTCCTACCAGCAGCTGCGCGCCATCAACGACAACCGGCGCGGCCTGGAACTGATCGTTGGCGGGGCCGCCAGCCTGATGCAGGCGCCCAACCTGAACGCCTTCGCCCGGGACGTCCTGGGCCAGTTGATCAGTCTCCTCCAGCTGCCCGGCGATGGTCTGGTCTGCGCCGAGAAAGGTGGCCCCTTCCGGGACAGCAGCAGCCAGGCCGTGTATATGATTGCTGCCACCGGGCGGCTTGCCACCTACCGCGGCCAACCGCTCGACCAGTTGTACGAGCCGGAGATCGCCGGCGCGATCCGGGAATGCATGACGCGGCAAGACCATCTGTTCGCGCCGCAGCACACCGTGCTCTATCTACGCGACCGTAACCACGAAGCGGCCGTCTTCGTCCGCCACGAGGCGCCTCTGGCCGCGGTCGACCGCCAGCTGGCGGCGGTTTTCGCCAGCAATGTCGGCAGCTGCTTCGGCAACCTGAAACTGGTCGAGCGCCTCAATTTCGTCGCCTACCACGACCCGCTGACCGGCCTCCCCAACCGGACCCGCTTCCTGCTCGACCTGGGCGGCGCCAGCGGCCTCGCCCTCACCGACCAGGTCGTCTGCCTGCTCGACATCCGGCACTTCGCCGACATCAACAACAGCCTCGGCCACGTCGTCGGCGATCAACTGCTGCAGGCGCTCGGCCGACGCCTCGCCTATGCCTGCCGCGACTGCCGGCTGGCCCGCATCGGCGGCGACCGCTTCGGTCTGCTCGGCAACGCCGACCTGCTCGCCCCGGAAAAACTGCTCGCCGCGCTGGCCGCCCCATTCACCGCCGGCGAACACCGGCTGAGCATCGACGTCGATATCGGTTATTGCCGGATCGGCGAACGCGAGCAAGGCGACACCTTGTTCAAGCGAGCCGACCTGGCCCTCACCCAGGCGCGCCTCAGTCCGCATACCTCCTACGTCGATTTCACGCCGGCGATGGAAGAACAGACGCACCGGCGCCTCGACATCATTCGCCAGTTGCGCCACGACTTCCTGGCCGGCCAGCTCGCCGTCTGGTATCAGCCCCAGCTTTCGCTGGCCGACAACAGCGTGGTCGGCCTCGAAGCGCTGGCCCGCTGGCCGGCGGGCGAAGGCTTTGTCCAGCCGCCGGAGGTCTTCATCCGCCTGGCCGAAGATGCAGGGCTGATCATCGAGATCGGCGCCTGGGTGCTGGAACAGAGCTGCGCCACTTTCTGTCGCCTCCGCGAGGCGGGCTGCGCGCCGCGCCGCATGGCGGTCAATACCAGCATGCCGCAACTGCGCCTCGGCGATTTTCCCGCCTGGGTGATGGCGATCCTGGCCAAGCACGGCATGCCGGCCAGCGCCCTCGAACTGGAAATAACCGAGAGCCTGCTGCTCGATGAGCCGCTGGTCGTCTTGCACAATCTGGAAACGCTGCGCCAGGCCGGCGTGCTGATCGCCGTGGACGACTTTGGCACCGGCTACTCGTCGCTCGCTTATCTGCGTCAGCTGCCGATCGACAGTCTGAAGATCGACCGTTCCTTCGTCGTCGAAATCGACAGCGGCAAGGGCGACCTGTTCGTCGGCACCATCATTGAACTGGCCCGCAAGCTCGGCATTGACACCGTCGCCGAAGGCGTCGAAACGCCGGCTCAGGTCGAGCGCCTGCGCGAACTGGGCTGCGACACCGGGCAGGGTTTTCTCTACGCCGCAGCGATGCCGGCCGAGCAACTGGCCGACTGGCTGACCGGCCGCGCCAAGCGCTAAACCGGACCGGCCGGCACCATCGGGCGCCGGCCGGGGAGAACCGCCTTACTTGCCGGAGAGGGCCAGCATCAGGTCGTTGATGCGCTTGACGAAACCGGCCGGATCGTCCAGCTGACCGCCTTCGGCCAGCGTGGCCTGTTCGAAGAGCAGGGCGGCCCAGTCATCGAAACGGCTTTCCTCGTATTTCAGACGCTGCACCACCAGGTGGTGCGGGTTGATTTCGAGAATCGGCTTGGTGGCCGGCATGTTCTGGCCGGCCGCCTTCATCAGGCGGGCCAGGTTGCCGGACGGATCGTGCTCGTCGGACACCAGGCAGGACGGCGAATCGGTCAGGCGGTAGGTGACGCGGACATCCTTGACCTTGTCGCCGAGCGAAGTCTTAACCTTGTCGATCAGTTCCTTGTACTCGTCGGCTGCCTTTTCGGCCTCCTTCTTTTCGGCTTCGTCTTCCAGCTTGCCGAGGTCGAGGCCGCCCTTGGCGACGGATTGCAGGTGCTTGCCGTCGAACTCGGTCAGATGGCCGACCACCCATTCATCGACGCGATCCGAGAGGAGCAGCACTTCGATGCCCTTCTTGCGGAAGATTTCCAGGTGCGGGCTGTTCTTGGCGGCGTTGAAAGTGTCGGCGGTGACGAAGTAAATCTTCTCCTGGCCTTCCTTCATCCGGCCGATGTAATCGGCCAGCGAAACGTTCTGATCGGGCGTGTCGTTGTGCGTCGAGGCGAAGCGGATCAGTCCGGCGATCTTTTCCTTGTTGGCGTGGTCTTCGCCGACACCTTCCTTCAACACCGAGCCGAAGGCTTCCCAGAACTTGGCGTACTTCTCCTTGTCGTTCTCGGCGAGGTCTTCGAGCATGCTCAGCACCTTGCGGGTGCAGCCGCTGCGGATGCCGTCGATGTCCTTGCTCTGCTGCAGGATTTCGCGCGAAACGTTGAGCGGCAGGTCGGAGGAATCGACGACGCCGCGCACGAAGCGCATGTAGAGTGGCATCAGCTGTTCGGCGTCGTCCATGATGAAGACGCGGCGGACGTAGAGCTTGATGCCGTGGCGGGCGTTACGGTCCCACAGATCGAACGGGGCGCGGGCCGGGATGTAGAGCAGTTGCGTGTATTCCTGCTTGCCTTCGACGCGGGCGTGGGTCCACGCCAGCGGCTCGTCGAAATCGTGGGCGACGTGCTTGTAGAATTCCTTGTACTGCTCGTCGGTGATGTCCGACTTGCTGCGTACCCACAGGGCGTTGGCCTGGTTGACCGTTTCATCTTCGTCAGTGATGACCTGCTCGCCCTTGTCCTTGTCCCATTCTTCCTTCTTCATCACGATGGGCAGGGTGATGTGGTCGGAATACTTGCGGATGATCGACTTCAGCTTCCAGCCGCCGAGGAATTCATCCTCGCCATCGCGCAGGTGCAGCGTGACATCGGTGCCGCGCCTTGCCTTTTCCACCATCTCGACGGTGTAGTCGCCTTCGCCGGCCGATTCCCAGCACACCGCCTGGTTGGCCTCGACGCCGGCACGGCGGGAAATCACCGTGACCTTGTCGGCAATGATGAAGGAGGAATAGAAACCGACGCCGAACTGGCCGATCAGATGCGCATCCTTGGCCTGGTCGCCGGTCAGCGCCGAGAAGAATTCCTTGGTGCCGGACTTGGCGATGGTACCCAGATGTTCGACCGCTTCATCGCGCGAGAGGCCGATGCCGTTATCGGAAATGGTGATGGTGCGCGCTTCCTTGTTGAAGGAAACGCGGATTTTCAGGTCGGCGTCATCGCCGTACAGCGCGCTGTTGTTCAGGGCCTCGAAACGCAGCTTGTCGCAGGCGTCGGAAGCGTTGGAAACCAATTCGCGCAGGAAAATCTCCTTGTTGCTGTACAAGGAGTGGATCATCAGTTGCAGCAGTTGCTTTACTTCGGCCTGGAAACCCAGGGTTTCGCGATTCGCGGTTGCAGACTCGGACATGCTTGGAACTCCCAATCAAACCAAATAAGGTGAGCGGAAGATGGGGGCTGCCACCGGGATTTCAAGAGGCGTTTTGCAAAACGCCGAACCGCTCAACGCATGTCGTCCGCGGCGCGCAGCGCATCGGCTTCGAGAACCAGGGTGTCGGTCCCGACACAGCGCAGCATTTCGATTTCCTCGATGACCGGATGATCGGGCGCTGCGTTGGCCGGTGCAACGCGCAAGCCGGCGCGCTGGGCCACCCACTGCGCCAGGATGACTTCCTGCTCGGACAGTCCGGTCACCATCCCGGGCGGCACCTCGGCGCCGAGTTCGATCAGGGTGCGCACCACTTCCGTCCGCTTGCCGCGAATCGCCATGTTGAGCGGCGAAGTCGGCAGCGAATTGTCGGGCAGATTGACCGCACCACCCCGCCTGGCCAGTTCGCGGACGATATCGGCCAGACCCATGAAGCAGGCAATGCCCATCGGCAGGCCGGGATCGCCCTGGCCGTCATGCAGTTCGACCGTGGCGCCGGCGTCGAGCGCGTCCTGCACCGGGCGCAACTTGCCGGTACGAATCGCTGCAATCAGTGAAAGCTGCCCTGTCATCAAACGCCCTGTTCAAGAAAACCAATGTAAATATTGTAGCTCCACTGCCACGGCATCAAGCGATTGCCGGTCGGATGAGGCAAGCGATCCGACCCGTCGTTCACACAATGGTTTCGTACACGACATCGACAATGTCGAGTTCGCGGATGCCGAGCGGACTCTGGAAGCGTACGGTGTCGCCCAACCGCGACTTGATCAGGGCACGGGCGAGCGGCGAAATCCAGCTGATGCGTCCGCTGGCGACATCCATTTCGTCGACGCCAACGATGGTGTAGGTGCTTTCGACACCCTCGGCGTCGGCGACGGTGACCCGGGCGCCGAAGAAAATCTGGTCGTTGTCCCCCTGGCGCAGCGGATCGACCACCTCGGCATTGTCCAGTCGCTTGGTCAGGAAACGGATACGCCGGTCGATTTCGCGCAGCCGGCGCTTACCGTAGATGTAGTCGCCGTTTTCCGAGCGATCGCCGTTGGAAGCCGCCCAGGCGACGATCTCCACGACATGCGGCCGTTCGCGCTTGACCAGGTGTTCCAGTTCGTCCTTCAGCCGCTGGTGACCTGCCGGGGAAATGTAATTGCGCGTCCCGGCCGGCAACTTGAGGGAAGGCGAAAGACCCTCCTCCTCGTCGTCACCGTCATTTTCCCGGACAAACGCCTTGTTCATCAGTAGCCGATACTGTAGTGCTCGACATCGACACGGATCAGTTCGCGTCCGAGGATGGCGGCGGTATAGCGGGCAAACTGGTCGGCCCAGGTCGTCCGCTCGCGGAAACGCTCTTCGCCGGCATAGCGGGCGACACTGAGGATACGATCGACGGCGAGAATCTTGCCGGTCGGCGTCGCCACTTCGCATTTCAGGGTCGTGAACTCATGGTCGAACCACTGGCGAGCATCATCGCTCGCCGCGCCGCCGATGAGCTTGAAGTCATATTGTTTATCTTTGCCGAACGACACGATCACCAGGTGTTGCATTCGTCTCTCCCTTCGTGGACTCTTCGGGTTATTCTAGCAAAACACAGCATGTTGTCAGGAGACTCCGCATGTCCAACCAGCCGCTGAACGAACAGGAAATCGGCGACATTCACGCCCGTTTGCACGAACTGCAGGTGGAACATCGCGACCTCGATCTGGTGATCGTACATCTGATCGACAATCCGCCGCCCGACGACCTGCTGATACGCCGCCTGAAGAAGCGGAAGCTGGCGCTGAAGGATCGCATATTGCTGCTGGAGGAACAGCTGGTGCCGGATATTCCGGCCTGATGCCATAGAACCAGCGGCTGGCACTAGTGCCATAGACCCAACGGCTGGTACTAGTCCCGGGCTGGCGGAATGCGGAAGAAAATCCAGTAGACGCCGCCGATGGCGCCGGCCACCGCCAGCTCCCACAACATCGGCAGGTACCAGACGATGACCGCCAATACGGCCAGCAAGCCCAGGTAGCGCAGGCCCTTCAAATCAGAGAATCATCCGGCCGACATACCAGGCCAGCGCCGCCATCGCCGCGCTGCACGGAATGGTCAGAATCCACGCCCAGACGATGCCACCGGCAACGCCCCAGCGCACGCGGCGGGCACCGCGCGTCGAACCGACACCGGCAATGGCGCCGGTAATGGTATGCGTCGTGGACACCGGCACGCCGAGCGCCGTCGCCATGAACAGGGTGATCGCCCCACCGCTATTGGCACAGAAGCCGCGCGGCTGATTGAGCTTGGTGATGCGGTTGCCCATGGTCTTGACGATGCGCCAGCCGCCGAACATGGTGCCGAGACCCATCGCGGTATAGCAGCCGAAGACGACCCAACTGGGAATCGGCGCGTCGGAACTCGACATCCCGGCGGCAATCAGCAGCATCCAGATGATGCCGATGGTCTTCTGCGCATCGTTACCGCCGTGCCCCAGGCTGTAGGCCGCGGCCGACAGCAGCTGGAAGCGCCGGAAATACTTGTCCACCTTGCGTGGCGCCATATCCCGGCAGATCCACGAAACCGCCACCATCAGCGCGCCGCCGATAACGAAACCGAGCAGCGGAGCGATGAAGATGAAGGCGATGATTTTCAGCACGCCGGACGTCACCAGGCCCGGGATGCCGGCCTTGGCCAGCGCCGCGCCGACCAGGCCGCCGACCAGGGCGTGCGACGACGACGACGGAATGCCGTAGTACCAGGTGATGATGTTCCAGATGATGGCGCCGACCAGGGCGCCGAAAATGATGTAGTGATCGACGATCCCCGGGTCGATGGTGCCCTTGCCGATGGTGCTGGCCACTTTCAGCTGGAACAGGAAATAGGCCAGGAAATTGAAGGCCGAGGCCCAGATCACCGCCTGGTGCGGCTTGAGGACGCGGGTCGAGACGATGGTGGCAATCGAGTTGGCCGCATCGTGGAAGCCGTTCATGAAATCGAACAGCATGGCGATGACGACCAGCGTGACCACCACGCCGAAACTGATCTGTACGGTATCCATCCCGGGCCGTCCGCTCAGGAGTTTTCGAGAACGATGGCCTCGATCGTGCCGGCGACGTCCTTGCAACGATCGCTGACCGACTCGAGGATTTCGTAAATTTCCTTGAGCTTGACCACTTCGCGGACATCCGGTTCTTCACGGAAGAGCTTGGACATCGCCTCGCGCAGCATGCGGTCGGCGTCCGATTCGAGATGGTCGATTTCGTGGCAGTAGCGCAGGATTTCCGGCGCGTTGTCCATGCTGTGCAGCAGCTTGACTACCGACTGTACCCGGGCACAGCACTGCTCGGTGACTTCAGCCAGCGCCCTGGCTTCCGGCGGCACGCGGCGGATGTCGTAGAGCGACATGGATTCGGCGACATCCTGGATGTTGTCGAGAATGTCGTCCATGCTGTTGATCAGCTGGTGGATCTCGTCGCGATCGAAAGGCGTAATGAAGGAAGTGTGCAACTGGGCCAGCGTGCTGTGCGTGATTTCGTCCGCCTGGCGCTCCAGTTCGTCGATTCGATCCGCGTGCTTTTCCGCCTGCTCGGGCTCTTCCACCAATGCGCCGATCAGGCCGGAGAGCGCCTTGCCTCCCTGCACAATCAGTTCCGCATGAGCGTTGAAAAGATCGAAGTACTTGCCCTCCCTGGGCATGAGCCGTCCGAACATGACTGTCCTGTTAAGTAATTATTACAGCCTTTGATTCTACCACGCGGGGCCACGCAACTCCGCATCGCGCAATGGCTTGCCGTTAAAATGCGGCATGCCTTGCCACACTCTTCCCGCCGACGCCTTTGGCGACCGCTTCGCGCTCGACGCCCTGCCGCTGCCCCGGGCGCCGGCCGGCTACGCGGTCCAGCGCCTCGACACCGACACCCTGCTCGACCGCCAGCGCGGCACTTTCCTGGCGGTTCGCTCGCCCGAACTGCATGGCCTGTTCGCCAGTTTCGACGAGGCTTATGCGGCGGCAGCCGACTGGGTGATAAAAAACTGCCCGCCACCAGCCGACCACCGCCTGGCCATCGTGCCGGCCGGTTACGACCCCATGCTGCAGCGCCATATCCTGATCCATGGCGTGCTCTGCGGCCAACCCTGAAGCCCGGAAAAACACCATGACCCCATTCCAGAAACGCCCCCTCGGCGGCAGCGACCTGACGGTGCCCGATGTCTGCCTCGGCACCATGACTTTCGGCGAACAGACCGGCGAAGCCGATGCCCACGCCCAGCTCGATTACGCGCTGGCGGCCGGCGTCAATTTCATCGACACCGCCGAAATGTATGCCGTGCCGCCGCGCCCGGAAACCTGCGGCGCTTCGGAAAGCATCGTCGGGCGCTGGCTGGCCCGCCAGCCGCGCGACCGGATCATCGTCGCCACCAAGGTCGCCGGCCCGAGCCGCAACCTGCATTGGATACGCAACGGCCCGCCGGCCCTTGACCGGGCCAATATCCGGGCCGCCATCGAAGGCTCGCTGCAGCGCCTGCAGACCGATTACGTCGACCTTTATCAACTGCACTGGCCGGAACGCAACCAGCCGATGTTCGGCCAGTGGCAGTTCGATCCGGCCAATGAACGCGAATGCACACCGATCCGCGCCCAGCTCGAAGCCCTGGCCGAACTGGTGCGGGAAGGCAAGGTCCGCCAGATCGCCGTTTCCAACGAACACCCGTGGGGCATCATGGAATTCGTCAGGCTGGCCAAGGAACTGGGGCTGCCGCACATCGTCTCGACACAGAATGCTTACCACCTGCTGAACCGGACTTTCGAAACCGGCCTGGCCGAAGTCTGCCAGCGCGAGAATGTCGGCCTGCTCGCCTATTCGCCGCTCGCTTTCGGGCACCTGACCGGCAAATACCTGGACCATCCGCAGGCCGCCGGTCGCCTCAGCCAGTGGCCGGCTTTCGGCCAGCGCTATACGAAACCCAACGTTTTGCCGGCAGTGGCCGCCTACGCCGAACTGGCCCGCCGGCATGGCCTGACGCCAACCCAGTTGGCGCTCGGTTTCGTCCATTCGCGCTGGTTTGTCAGCAGCACCATCATCGGCGCCTCCTCGCTGGAGCAACTCAAGGAAACCCTGCCGGCGACCCAAACGCCGATTGCCGCCGAGTTGCTGGCCGACATCGACGCCATCCACCTGCGCTACACCAACCCAGCACCATGACGGCTTCGCTGTTTCCCGCCCTGGCCGCGGCACTGGCGACCGATGACATCGAACGCAAACTGGCACTGACCCTCGCCCTCGCCGCCGACTGGCAAGAGGGAAAGTTCGACTGGCGCGACAGCGCGCCGCAGCCCCTGATCTGCGGCCGACCGCCCAGACCGGAACTGATCCCGCCGCTCCGCGTCCCGCAACGCAGTTGCCAATGCCCGGAAGGCCGGGCCCGGCTGCTGCACGCCATCGTCCATATCGAATTCACCGCCATCAACCTCGCCCTCGACCATGCCGCGCGTTTTCGCGGCCTGCCGCAAGCCTATTACGCCGACTGGATCGCCGTCGCCGCCGAAGAGGCCGCCCACTTCACGCTGCTGCGCCAGCGCCTGCTGGCGCTCGGTCACGATTACGGAGATTTTCCCGCCCATGGCGGCCTGTGGCAGATGGCGGAAAAGACCGCCGGCGACGCGCTCGCCCGCATGGCCCTAGTGCCGCGCCTCCTCGAAGCGCGCGGCCTTGACGCCACGCCGCCCATCCAACGCAAACTGGAAGCGGCCGGCGACGAGGAGTCGGCACGGGCGCTGAACATCATTCTGCACGATGAAATTGGCCACGTCGGCCTCGGCGACCGTTGGTTCCGTTATCTCTGCGCCGGGCGCGGGCTGGAACCGGAAAGCACCTACCGGCAATTGCTGGTCGAACTTGACGCTCCCTGGCCGCAGGCCCCGCTCAACGAAAGCGCCCGCCTGGCCGCCGGCTTTTCGGCCGGAGAAATGGCGGCGCTGATCGCGCACCACGCCGCACGGCAGGCCTGACCCTGCATGCGGCGTGGTGGCCAGGCGCATGCTGCGCCGCAACAAATATTTGCGCAATCAAGGGAGCTAAGCGTTTCGGAGCGGGCAAAAATAGAGTAAACTAATGATATCAATGCGTTGATCCATTGCCCGCAGGGCCCCCGAGCAGCTACCGTTTCATCCCTCGTTTGCAGTTCACTTTACAGGTCGCACCATTGAATCGCCCCCTAGGCATAGCTGCGTCAGGGGAACTTAAGGCCGCCCGACCATCGGGCATACACGTCGCAAGCCAATAAAAGCAAGCCGCGACGTCGAAAGGAAAACAGCATGACATCCACTGAGTCATCCAACACTCAGAGCTTTGCCGATCTCGGCTTAAGCCCCTCGCTTCTCAAGACCCTGGCCGACATCGGCTACGAAACCCCGTCGCCGATCCAGGCCCAGTGCATTCCCATCCTGCTCGAAGGCCACGACCTGATCGGCATGGCGCAGACCGGCACCGGCAAGACCGCCGCCTTCGCCCTGCCGCTGATGGAACAGATCGACGTCAAGGTGGCCAAGCCGCAGGCACTGATCCTGACGCCGACCCGCGAACTGGCCATCCAGGTCGCCGAGGCGCTGCAAAGCTATGCCCACAACCTGCCCGGCTTCCACGTGCTGCCCATCTACGGCGGCCAGAGCTACACCATCCAGCTCAAGCAATTGTCGCGCGGCGCCCACATCATCGTCGGCACCCCGGGTCGCGTCATGGACCATCTGGAGCGCAAGACGCTCAACCTCGACCATCTGAAGACCATGGTGCTCGACGAAGCCGACGAAATGCTGCGCATGGGCTTCATCGACGACGTCGAGTGGATTCTCGAACGCACCCCGGAACAGCACCAGACGGCGCTGTTCTCGGCCACCATGCCGGAACAGATTCGCCGCGTCGCCCAGAAGTACCTGGTCGAGCCGCGCGAAATCAAGATCAAGTCGGCGACCGCCACCGTCGCCGCCATCCGCCAGGTGTACTGGCAGGTTTCCGGCATGCACAAGCTCGACGCCCTGACCCGCATCCTCGAAGTCGAGGAAGATTTCGACGCCGCCATCATCTTCGTGCGCACCAAGAACGCCACCGTCGAACTGGCCGACAAGCTTTCCGCCCGCGGCTATGCCGCTGCCGCCCTGAACGGCGACCTGAACCAGCAGATGCGCGAACGCGTCATCGAGCAGCTGAAATCCGGCGCCCTGGACATCGTCATCGCCACCGACGTCGCCGCCCGCGGCATCGATGTGCCGCGCGTCAGCCACGTCGTCAATTACGATATTCCCTACGACACCGAAGCCTACGTGCACCGCATCGGCCGCACCGGCCGCGCCGGCCGCACCGGCAACGCCATCCTCTTCGTTGCGCCGCGCGAAATCCGCATGCTGCGCACCATCGAACGCGCCACGCGGCAGCCGATCGCCCCGCTGACCCTGCCCACCCGGGCGGACGTCACCAACAAGCGGGTTGCCGACTTCAAGGAAAAGGTCGCCGGCGTGCTCAATGCCGAAGGCCTGGACTTCTTCTCGAACATCGTCGCCCAGATCGCCGCCGACCAGGATGTCGGCGTCGAAGAAGTTGCTGCCGCCCTGTGCATGCTGGCCCAGGAAGGCAAGCCGCTACAGATCGCCGGCGAAGATCCGGCGCCGGCCCGCGCCTTCCCGGCTGGCGACAGCCGCGACAGCCGCCGCCCGACCTCTTTCGGCGACCGCGAACGCAAGCCGCGCGAAGAGCGCAGCGAACGGCCGCGTTTTGAAGAGCGTGGCGACAAGCCGCGCTTCGAAGACAAGCCGCGCCGCGCCGCGCCGGCCGGCGACATGGTGCGTTACCGCATCGATGTCGGCCGGGATCATGGCGTCCAGGTCAAGGACATCGTCGGCGCCATCGCCAACGAAGCCGGCATCGAAAGCCGCTTCATCGGCCGCATCGCACTCTATGACGAATCGAGCACCGTCGAGCTGCCAGCCGGCATGCCCAAGGAAGCCGACAACGCCCTGAAGCGCACCCGCGTCCGCGGCGTGCCGATCAACCTGCGGCCGGATGAAGGTCGCCCGGATGGCGGTAGCGAACGCAAGTTCGACGGCGAACGCAGTTTCAAGAAAAAGAAGTTCGGCGACTACTGAACCACCGAATCTTCAATTACCAGCCACGGCCGATGCCGTGGCTTTTTTTTGGCCGAACGGCGTGAAAGCGTCCGGGGCGACGCGAGGCAGGACCAAGCCCGCGCGCCGCATGCCGGCCATGCGCTGAACGGCGCAGCCAACCACAGGCCGGCTGGCAATGTCGCCATCGCCCGGAACTTCGGCGTCAGCACGAACGGATTATTGACAGTGATTCTCAATTACACAATAATACGATCAATTCTCGTTTGCGTCCGGAGTCACGATGACCGCCCCGCCCAAAACGCCGCCTTCCCCTGCTTCCACCGCGAACGCGCCTCCCCGACCCTGTGTCGGCAGCGAGCAGATCCTGCGCGGCAACAACTCGGTTGAAATCGAGCATGCCGGCCAGCGCTACTTGCTGCGGGTGACTCGGGAAAACAAACTGATCCTGACCAAATAGCCGTCGACCGTTTCCGATCCTTTCCCTTCAAACACTCAATGCCAGCCAATCAGGAATCCGCCCCGCCCCAGTGCAGCCGGCTTCATGACGAGCCAGCCAGACACCTCCAGGAGTAATTGCCATGTTGCCGCCCAACAAATTGATGTCCGCTCTGGCCCTCGCCACCTTGTTCGCCACTCCGGCCCTCGCCATCGAGTATCCGATCGGCGTGCCGCAGCAGCGGGCCGGCATGGAAATCGCCGCCGTCTATCTGCAGCCGGTCGAAATGGAACCGGAAGGCATGATGAAGAAAGCTGCCGAATCCGACATCCATCTCGAGGCCGATATCCACGCCCTGGCCAATAACCCGAACGGTTTCGAGGAAGGCGCCTGGATGCCCTACCTCGAAATCAAATTCGAAGTCGCCAAGGTGGGCGGCGATTTCAGGGTGGCCGGTGATTTCATGCCGATGGTCGCCAACGACGGCCCGCATTACGGCGACAACGTCAAGCTGGCCGGCCCCGGCAAGTACAAGGTGAAATACACCATCCTGCCGCCTTCCGCCAATCCGCATTCGCATTTCGGCCGCCATACCGACCGCGCCACCGGCGTCCGCCCGTGGTTCAAGCCCTTCGAAGTCGAATATGAATTCACCTACGTCGGCATCGGCAAAAAGGGCGGCTACTGAGCATGAAACTGACCCGACTGAGCGCCGCGCTGCTCGCGGCAGGGATGGCCCTGCCCGTCTTCGCCGCCGGCGATAGCGCTACCCTGGAAAAACTGGCCGCCCGCCTGGAAAAGCTGGAAGCGCGCAACGCCGAGCTGGAAAAGGAAGTCAAGGCGCTCAAGGCCGAAAGCCTGGAAGTCGCCAAGGGCCTGGAGAGTCCGCGCCTGTCGGAGGACGAACCGGATTTAACGGTACGCCTGAAAGCAGTCGAGAAAGATGCGCTGAACATGAAGAAGGCGGCCAAAATCGCCGAGTCCTTCGACGGCATCAAGGTCGGCGCTTCGCTGGCCACCGTTGTCCAGCACGCCAGCGGCCTGCCCAAGGGCATCGATGGCGGCGACAGCCAGCTCAATTACCGGGCCGACGTTTCGGTCGAATTGCCCTTGAAGCCGCTCGGCGACATCGACCACAAGCTGTTCGCCCATGTCCGCCTCGGCCAGGGTCTCGGCCTCAACGCCGCCTTCTCCAATCTCGGCCATTTTGCCAGCGCCCCCAATGCTCTGGCTTTCCGCGCTTCCGGCGCCAGCCCAGACGATTCGGTCGCCATTCTCGGCCAGGCCTGGTACCAGGCGGCGATTCCGCTGCCTTTCCTCGGTTTCAAGCCGTACTCGCGCGAAACGCTGGAACTGACTTTCGGCAAGATGGACATCTTCGGCTTCTTCGACCAGAACGCGGCGGCCGGCGACGAAGCGAAACAGTTCCTCAATTCCGTCTTCGTCCATAACCCGCTGCTCGATGCCGGCCGCGAAGTCGGCGTCGATGCCAACGGTTTCCAGCCCGGCGCCATCGCCTCCTACGTCAATTATTTCGACAAGGCCCAGCCCTGGCGGCTGTCGGTCGGCCTGTTCGGCAGCGGCACGCGCGGCGCCAATTACCAGCGCAGCCTGTCCTCGCCGCTGCTGATGGTGCAGGCCGAGAAGCAGCTTAAGCTGTTCGGCGGCCTGACCGGCAATTACCGGATTTATGGCTGGAACCGCAACCAGGCCGCCGATTTCGACGGCACGGCGAGCAAGCACACCGGCATCGGCGCTTCCATCGACCAGCGCCTGGGTGACGGCATCCGGGTCTTTGCCCGTTACGGCAAGCTGATCAACGGTGAATTGCCATTCAACCAGGCATTCACCGCCGGCGCCGATTTTTCCGGCAGTTACTGGAACCGCGCCGCCGACAGCATCGGCATTGCCGGCGCCTGGCTGCAGTCAGACAAGGCATACCGCACAGCCGGCGGATCAGGTTGTACCGGTGGCTTTGACGCGAACGACGACTGCATCAGCGGAGCCTTCAGCTTCATGCCGCAGGGCGCCGAGAAGGTGGCGGAAGTCTACTACCGCTATCGCCTGTCCCCGCAGTTCGAACTGTCGCCCGACTTCCAGTACGTCACCAACGGCGGCGGCAATGCCGATGCCAAGTCGGTCAAGGTCTTCGCCCTGCGCGCCAACATCGCCTACTAAGGAAGCTTGATGAAATATGCCCTCTATTCCATGGTTCTCAGCGCTTTCCTGGCGTCGACTGCAGCCCTGGCCGATGACCTGCCGACTTTCAAGCTGTTGATGAAAGACGGCCGCTTTTTCCCCGAGACGATCGAAGTGCCGGCCAACACCCGCTTTCGCCTGGAAGTGAAGAACGAGGGACCGGGCGCAACTGAATTCGAGAGCCTGGAACTGAAGAAGGAATTGGTGCTGGCGCCCGGCGTCAGCCGCAGCCTGGTATTTTTTCCGATGAAGCCGGGCAGCTACAAGTTCTTCGATGATTTCCATCCGGAAACCGGCCAGGGAAAAATCATCGCCAAATGAACTGCCAGCCAGCCAAATCGAATCACTAGCCAGCAAGCACGGAGCACAGTATGGGTAATGCATTTTTTGTCGTCTGGCGGGAAAGCCTGGAGGCTTTCCTGATTGCCGGCATCCTCTACGCCTGGCTGAAAGCCAACGACGACAGCGGCACCGGGCGTCGCGCCCTGTTCCTCGGCCTGGCCGCCGGCGCCGGGCTGGCCCTGCTGCTCGGCTGGGCCTTGCTGACGGTGCAGGACGAACTGACCGGCGAGGCGCTGGAAATTTTCCAGACCGCCACGCTCTTCGTCGCCGCTGGCCTGATTACCCAGATGGTGCTGTGGATGAGGAAACATGGCCGGCAGATGAAAGCCAGGCTGCATGCCGACCTGGCGGCGGCCGCCGAACGCTCCGGGCATCTCGGGATCGCCGTCGTCGCCGCGCTGGCAGTGGCCCGCGAAGGGGCGGAAACGGTGATCTTTCTCTACGGCATGTCGCAGGAAGGCGACCTCAGCGGCCTGCTGCTCGGCGCCGTCAGCGGTTTTGCCGCGGCCGGCGGCACCGCCTGGCTGGCGGCGAAGAGCCTAGCCCGCCTGAATATCGGCCTGCTGCTGCGTCTCTCCTCCATCCTGCTGCTGATCCTCGCCTCGGCCCTGCTGATCGCCGCCATCGACCGCCTGATCGGCGCCGGCTGGCTGCCACCGCTGCTCGACCCGGTGTGGGACAGCTCGCGACTGCTCGACGACACCACCAAGGGCGGCAAGCTGATCGCCGATTTCTCCGGTTACCGCGCCCGCCCGGCGCTCAGTTCCCTGCTCGCCTGGGCCGCTTACTGGGGCGTGGTGATCGTGGCCTGGCGGAGAAGCGGCCGTGGCTGAACAGGTCCTGCAGTTCTACCCGTCAGTCGAGCGCAGCCGGATCGCCCGGATCGGCCTCTTCCTGCGCCGCAACCGCCGGCTGATCATCGGTATCCAATGGCTGGTGGTCATCGGCTACGCGGCGATGGTGATCATTCCCGCCTTTTTGCCGCTGCCGCCGGAAGATGCCCACATCTGGGACAACCTGCGCCTTTTCGCCCAGTTCTGTTTCTGGGGCCTGTGGTGGCCGGGCGTGATGATTGCCACGGTGAGCATGGGTCGCGTCTGGTGCGGTGTGTTCTGCCCGGAAGGCGCCCTCTCCGAATGGGTCAGCCAGTACGGCCGGGGCAAGGCGCTGCCGCGCTGGCTGAAATGGACCGGCTGGCCCTTCGTCGCCTTCATCTGCACCACGGTCTACGGGCAACTGGTCAGCGTCTATGAATATCCGCAGGCCGCGCTACTGGTCCTCGGCGGCTCGACTGTCGCCGCCATCGTCATTGGGCTGCTCTACGGCCGCGAAAAGCGCATCTGGTGCCGCTACCTGTGCCCGGCTTCCGGCGTCTTCGCCGTGCTGGCCAAGATCGCACCGCTCCACTACAAGGTCGATCGCGACGCCTGGGATCGTCACCAGGGCGATTTCGAGCCGGTCAATTGCGCCCCGCTGCTTGACGTCCGGCGCATGACCAGCGCCTCCGAATGCCATAGCTGCGGGCGCTGCGCCGGCCAGCGCGACGCCGTGACTTATTCCGCCCGCTCACCTTTCGCCGAAGTGCTCAATCTCGATGCCCCGGCCAAAACACCGGATGCTCTGACCCTGATTTACGGCGTGCTCGGCGTCGCCACCGCCGCCTTCCAGTGGACGCTGAGTCCCTGGCTGCTCCAGATCAAGCTGACGGCCGCCGAATGGCTGGTCGACCACGAGCATTTCGCACTACTCGACAGCGATGTCCCCTGGTGGCTGCTGACCCATTATCCGGAAGCCAACGATCTGTTCACCTGGCTGGACGGCCTGCTCATTCTCGGCTATCTGTTGGGCGGCGGTTTCCTGCTTGGCAGCCTGCTGTTACTCGGCCCGCTGCTGGCATCCCGGCTGATGAACAGCGCCCCCCTTACCTGGCAGCGCTTTTCGCTGTCCCTGACGCCGCTGGCCGCAGCCAGTGTGATCCTCGGCTTGTCGATGCTGACCGTGACCCACCTGAAAGCCGAGCACCTCTGGCTGGGCTGGCTGCCGTATTTCCGCATCACCTTGCTTAGCGCCGGTTGCCTGGGCAGCCTATGGTTGACCTTCCAACTCCTGCGCCAAGGTGCAAGCACTGTTGGCGAACGCCCGACGCCAGGAATCGGCCGCAAACTGACCGCCGGCACGGCGATGCTGTGGCCGGTCGGCCTGATGGCCACGATGTGGACGCTGGTGTTCTTCATCTGGTAGGCGTTTCGGGAAGTTGCACCGTTTCCGGCCTGATCGCCGGAAGCGAGTGCGGAAAAAAAATGGGGCCAGTGCCGTTGTCGGCCTGGCCCCAGGTTTATTTTCATTTCGGGCGACCTTAGCGCCCGCTGTGTCGCTCAGACCATACCGCCCAGTGCAACCCAGGCCGCACTGCCAGAACCGCTGAGGACCAGCGCTGCACCGACCAGCTTGGGGCCGGCCAGCCGCGTCCACAACAGCGTGCCGGAGAGGGCGAGAAAGAGCAGCCCACCGGCCAGGGCGTCGGCGAGCACGATCCAGGCAGTGTCGTTGGTGGCGCCGGTATGCAGGCGCTTCAGGGTCGACACGGCGTCGGCCTCGGCGAGCTTCACCGAAACCGTCCGGTTACCGACCCAGTATTCGGCCCGCGCAAAGCGTTCGGGAGCGTCGAAGGAAAGATTCCAGCGCTCGGGCTGGTGAACGGGCTGGCCGTTCCAGATCACGTCGCGCGCTGCTTCACGGCGGGTCCTGATCCGTTCCGCCGGATAGCCGAAGCGCTCGCCGAGCAATCCGGCCAGTGCCTGCGGCGAGTCGGGCGGCGTCTCAAGGACGACCTGGCTCTGCGTCTCGACATTGTGGCCGGCCGGAATTTTCATCACCGCCCGATGATTGAGCAGAATGCCGGTAAAGCCGAAGAGCAGGCCGAGAGCGGCGCCCCAGAGGCCGATCCAGGCATGGGTGCGGCGCAGCCACTTGAGCCACTTGAGGCGCTGCGGGCCACGAACGAGGGTATTTGAAGGCAAGGGATTCACTTTCCGTATTCCTGAATATGGCTCGGCACCCCAGGCCCCGAGTGGGACATGGGGTGCGCTGCGGCAATACCGCTGGGTTAGAAGGTGGTGCTGAGGCTCAACTGGGCGCTGCGCGGCGTGCCGACGATGATGTTGTTGTCGCCGCCGGCGGTGGCGTAGTAACCACGGTCGAACAGGTTCTCGACGTTGAGCGCCAGCCGGGTCTTCTTGTCGAACTGGTAATAGATGGCGCCATCGGCCCGGGCGAAGGCCGGCAGAGTCACCGCATTGGTGCTGGTCTGGGCATAGACGCGGCTCTGGTATACCAGGCCGAGACCGACCGCCCAGCCGGCGCTCAGATCAACGCGGTTCCACCACGAGAAGGCGTTGCGCGGCACCAGGGCGACGCGATTGCCGGCCGGCACGGCACTGGAGCCCGAGCCGGTGCCTTTTTCAACCTGGGCATCGAGGTTGGCATAACCGCCATAGACCTGCCAGTTTTTGGTGACCTGGCCCTGCAGGCCGAGTTCGATCCCTTCGGTCCGCTGCAGGCCGGAAAGCGAAAGCAGCACCGGGCTGGTGCCCGGGATGGCGGCCTTGACGTTGGCGCGGTCGAGACGGAAAAGGGCGGCGGTGGCCGACAGCTTCGGCGTGATATCGATCTTGGCGCCAAGCTCGTAGTTGGTGGCCTTTTCCGGCGCCAGTTCGGCATTGTTTGCCGCCAGCGACAGGGTTTCGCCGCTCGGGATGAAAGCGTAGCTGTAGCTGGCGTAATAGGAAACCACGTCGTTCGGCTGGTAGATCAGGCCGGCGCGCGGCGAGAACTGGCGGTCGGTACGCGACAGGTCGACATTGGCGCTGCCGTGGTCATCGATGGCGACGCCGAAGCTGTCGTAGCGCAGGCCGAGCACGGCCTTCCATTGCGGGGTCAGCGTGATCTGATCCTGCAGATAGACGGCGGCGATATCGGCCGTGGTGCTGTTGTTGGTATCGCTGGCCTTCGCCTTCCAGACCAGGACATTGGCGCGCGGATCGGTGGCCAGGGGCGTCGCGAATTCCTGCGTTCCGGCACTGTTGAACCAGCCGGTCAGGCGGAGGTTGTCGCTCTCCTGACGGCCCAGTTCGAGGCCGGCGAGCAGCAGATGCTCCATGCCGGCCGCCTTGAAGCGGGTTTCGAGCTCGGTCTGATTGAAGTAGTTGGTCCGGTCGTTGGCCTGGCTGTAGGCGCTGATCTGCACCTGGCCGGTGCTGGCATTGACCGTGCCGTTGGGCTGGACGTTCTGGCGCAGCGTGTCGTAGTGGGTGACGCGGAAAGTGTTGCGCAACGTGGTATCGGCAGTCAGGGCGTGTTCGACGCGGGCACCGAAGCTGTCGACGGTCACGCGGCTGGGGCTCTGCTCGGGGTTGCCGAAGAAGGTTTCGCGCGGCGAAGCGTAGGGCTTGCCGTTGAAGGACGGCACGCCGCGGTCGACCGTGCGGGCGTCGTAGAAATGCTCATAGCTCAGCAGCACCGAGGTCGCATCGCCGACGGCGAATTCGACCACCGGATTGATGCCGTGGCGCTTTAGTTCGTAGCCCTCGCGGAAACCGCCGGAGTCCTCGATCATGCCATTGACGCGGAAATTGGCGCCGGGAGCAAGACGGCCGCTGACATCGACGCTGGCGCGTTTCGTGTCGTAACTGCCAACGCTGAGGTCGAGCCGGGTCTGCGGCGTTTCCAGGGGCCGCTTGCTGACCCGGTTGATGACGCCGCCGGCGCCGCCGCGACCGAAAGTCATGCCGCTCGGCCCCTTGAGGATCTCGATGCGTTCGGCGTTGTAGGGATCGCGGAAATAAAGTGCATCGTCACGCACGCCATCGATGTAGAAATCGGCGGTGGTACTGATGCCGCGCAGCACGGGCTGGTCGCGCCCGCCTTCGCCCGGGTTCATCGAAGTGCCGGGCACATAGCGCAGCACCTGCGCCATGCTGGTGATGTTCTGATCCTTGATCAGTTCCTCGGAAACCACCTGCACCGACTGCGGTACGTCGCGCAAGGCAGTGTCGGTCTTGGTAACGGTGGCCGAGCGGGTAGCGCGGTAACCGTCGACCGGGCCGTCGGCGCGCTCCTGCCGGGCCTCGACGGTGACCTGCGACAAGGTCTGTTCCTCGGCCTGGGCGCCGCCCAGGCTGGCAAGCATGGCGAGCACGGCGAGCGCCACAGGTTTGATCGGGGTATTCGGCAACATCGGGACAACTCCTCAAGAGGTAATGGCTGGCTGGGAGAAGTCGCCTGGCTTGCCGGTAAGATCGGGAAAGTAAAAAGTGTTCAGTGAGCGGACTGGCTGGGATCGGTGACGAAACCGATGCGGACGAGCCCCAGGCGTGCCGCTTCCGACATCACCTGCGCCACCTTTTCGTAAGGTGTCGTGCGCTCGGCGCGGATCTGCAGTTCGGGCTGCGGCTGCTGCGCGGCGGCAGTTTTCAGGTGCTCGGCGAACTGCGCGTTATCGACCGCCTGGCCATTCCAGAATAAACGGCTACCGGCATCGATCGCCAGTTGCACGTTCTCCGGCTTGCTGACGTTGGGCGCCGAAGCGGCTTTGGGCAGGTCCACCTTGACGGCGTGCGTCAGCAGCGGCGCGGTGACCATGAAGATGATGAGCAACACCAGCATCACGTCGATCAGCGGCACCATGTTGATTTCGGCCAGTGGCTCGTTGTCGTCGGCGCCTTCCAGGCTGGCAAAAGCCATGATCGGCTCTCCTTAGCACAGCGCCAGGCCGGGATGGGCCGGGGAGCTGTCATCGGTGGCGGCCAGCCCTTGGGCTCGGGCCAGGGCGATGACCTTTTCGCTGGTGCTGCGGGCGTCGGTCAGCATCGGCGAAGTCTTGATGCCGGTCGCCAGGAAGGCGAAGACGTCGTAGGCAAAGGAATTGAGCCGCGACAGGGTATTGCGGTTGGCGCGGGCAAAGGTGTTATAGGCGATGGCGGCAGGAATGGCGACGGCCAGCCCGATGCCGGTCATGATCAGCGCTTCGCCGACCGGGCCGGCGACCTTGTCGAGGCTGCTCTGCCCCGAGAGGCCGATGGCGATCAGCGCATGGTAAATGCCCCAGACGGTGCCGAAGAGGCCGACGAAAGGCGCGGCGGAAGCGACGGTGGCGAGGAAGGTCTGGCCGAATTCGAGGTGGCTGCGGTCCTCGTCGATGGCGCGCTTCAGAGCGCGGGTCAGCAGGTCGTCCGGGGCGCCGGTGTGGATCAGGCTGGCGGTGCTGCTTTCGCTGCCGGTCTTCTGGCGATTGTGCTGCTCGATGGCAGTGAAGCCGTGGTGCATCAGGTGCGAAAAGGGCTCGGTGGTGCCGCTTTCGCGGATGCGGGCGGCGACCGCCTCGAGGTTGGGCGCTTCCCAGAAGTCGGCGAGAAAGGCCGCGCTGATGCGATGCATGCGCCAGACCTGGATGCCCTTGGTGACGATCAGGTACCAGGTGCCGACCGAGGCGAGCAGCATCAGGCCGAGGACGAAACGGGCGATGCCGTCGGCGTGGTCGAGAAAGTGGGCGAAGCCCAGGGTATTTTCCATGTCAGCCTTTCAGATTGAAAACAATGGGAACCAGCACCCAGGCGCCGAGCGTCTCGTCGCCGCGCCGGGCGGCGACGAATTTCCAGCGCCAGACGGCATCCTGGGCGGCCTGATCGAGGCGCGGCGAACCGCTCCCTGTCTTGACCTCGATCTGGCCGGGGCGGCCGCTGGGTTCGACGAAGACGCGCAGCACGACCTTGCCTTCTTCGCCCAGGCGCCGGGCCATCGGGGGATAGGCCGGCGCCGGATTGTTCAGGTAGTCGGCATCGAAGCGGGGCGACTGCACACTGGCCGGCGCCGGCGCGGCGGCCGGCGGCGTGGTTTCCTTGGCCACCGGCGACACAGCGGCCACTGCACTCGCTGCCGCGGCCGGTATCGCCAACGGCGGCGGGGTCGGCATCGCCGGCCGGGCGACCGGCTTGACGGCCGGCCGGCGCTCGACAGGTGTCGGCTGCGGCTTCGGCGGACTGGCCGGCGGCGTCGGTGCGATCACTTCAACCATCAGGGTGAGCGGTGGCGGCAAGGGCGGCAAGGCGTCGAGCGAGGCCAGCACAGCAAGAACGCCGATATGGGCGGCGACGATTGCGGCAATTCCCCGGGCTGACCAGCGGTGCGCGCCGTGGTAGGCACGGAGTCCAGCAAATGAGCTTGAGGTAGCGGCGGACGACATGTCGGGGGGAATATTCGCAAATGAGAATGTTTCGCATTCTAAACAAGAATGATTGTTATTACCATGATTTTTTCGCGCCACCCCAGGCCGTCGATTTGCCGGCCAGACCGGCTGCGAACGCCGGTTTTCTTCATCTGTCCGGCATTCCGGCGTAAAGTGGCGGTCAGCCGGGAACATACCCGGCCGGCCGCCTTTACCAGAATGCCCCTTGCCCACGTGAATACTTCCCTGTCCACCGCCAACGCCATCCTGCTCGTCGGCCATCCCAATGTCGGCAAGTCCGTGCTCTTTCACCGCCTGACCGGTGCCTACGTCAATGTTTCCAATTACCCCGGGACCACGGTCGAAGTCACCCGGGCCAGCACCCGCTTCGATCGCGAGGCAGTGCTGCTCGACACGCCGGGCGTCCTGGCGCTGCCTTCACGCAGCGATGACGAGCGGGCGACGATGCGCGCCCTGCTGCATGAAAACTCGCGTTGCCTGGTACAGGTCGGCGATGCCAAGAACCTGCGCCGCACCCTGACGCTGACCGCACTGCTCGCCGAACTCGGCGTCCCCATGGTGCTGGCCCTGAACATGCACGACGAAGCGGCGGCGCGCGGCGTCACCGTCGATATCCCGGCGCTCGCCGAAGAACTCGGCATCCCGGTGCTCGCCACGGTGGCGACCGGCGGCGAGGGCGTCGGCGAACTGACCGGCAGCCTGGCCGAGGCACAGCGGCCGCAAGCCCTGCTCCGCTACGACGGCGATCTCGAACAAGACATCGCCGACATGAGCGCCGCGATCAATCGCCTGGCGCCGCATCCCGGCCTCGCGGCGCGCGGCCTGGCCATTCTCTTCCTCGGCGGCGACTCGGTCGTGGCGGACTGGCTGGCCAGCGCCGCCGGCGACAATTTTTCGCAACTCGACGCCTTGCGCCACGCCGCCGGCGAGCGCGCCGAGGCCGACCTGCCGACGCTGCTCGCTCGCGAACGCACCGAAGCGGCCGACGCGCTGGCGGCCAGCGTCATCTCGCGCGCCGCCCGAAGCAGTCCCCTGCTCGCGCAGCGCCTCGGGCAATATGTCGTGCATCCGGTTTGGGGCGTCCCCATCCTGCTCGGCGTACTCTACGTCGTTTACCAGTTCGTCGGCGTCTTCGGCGCCACGGTGCTGGTCGGCCTACTCGAAAAAGATCTCTTCCAGGAAATCCTCAACCCGGCCTTCAGCGACTTGGTCAATTCCGCAGTCACCGCCCCCTGGCTCGCCGAATTGCTGGTCGGCCAGTACGGCTTGTGGACCATGGGCATGACCTACGCGCTGGCGCTGATCCTGCCCATCGTCACCACCTTTTTCTTCGCCTTCGGCGTGCTCGAGGATTCTGGCTACCTGCCGCGCCTGACCGTGATCGCCAACCGGCTGTTTTCGCTGATCGGCTTGAACGGCCGCGCCGTGCTGCCCATGGTGCTCGGCCTCGGCTGCGTCACCATGGCGACACTGACGACGCGCATCCTGCACAGCCCGCGTGAACGCCTGATCACCATCTTCCTGCTCGCCCTGGCCATTCCCTGCTCGGCGCAGCTCGGCGTCGTCCTCGGCATGCTCGGCGGCCTCTCCTTCACCGCCGTGCTGATCTGGGCACTGGCCATGGTCGGCATCCTGCTGCTTTCCGGCTTTCTCGCCTCCCGGCTGATTCCCGGCCGGCGCATCCCGCTGGTCACCGAACTGCCGCCGATGCGCCTGCCGATCATTGCCAATGTGCTGAAGAAGACCGGCGGCCGGCTGAAGTGGTACCTGCTCGAAGTCATCCCGCTATTCCTGATCGGCACCTTCATCATGTACGCCCTCGACAAGTCGGGCGCCCTGCCCGGCATCATCGAAGCCGGCGAGCCGCTGGTCTCCGGCTGGCTGGGCCTGCCCAAGGAAGCCTCGGCGGCTTTCGTGATGGGTTTCCTGCGCCGCGATTTCGGAGCGACCGGGCTGTTCGCCATGTCGCACTCGCTATCCCCGATCCAGGCCGTGGTCGGCATGATCACCATCACCCTGTTCATCCCCTGCTTTGCCAGCCTGATGATGATGGTCAAGGAACAGGGCACGAAAGTCGCCCTCGGCATGGTCGCCGTGATCGTTCCCTTCGCCTTCTTCATCGGCGGCCTGTTCAACATCCTCCTGCACGCCGTCTGGTGAACCGATGAGCCCAAAACACGAAGCCCGCCTGCCCCTGGCTTTCATCACCCCGGGCACGGAAGTCCGCTTGGCGACGCTGGGTGATGAAATCGACGCCCTCCAGCGCGAACAGCTCACCGCTTACGGCCTGGCCGAAAACCGGTCGCTCAAGGTGCTGCAGCAACGACCGATGACGGTGATTCTGGCCGAAGAAGTGGAACTTGCCCTGGAACATGCGGTCGCACGTCATATCTGGGTGGAAAGGGATCCGTCGCACGTCTAGAATGCCCGCTCAGGCAAGCCAGCCGAATTCGCCAGCCAGCCCCAGTTTCCAACGAACACCGGAGAATGCCATGAAGGGCGACACGAAAATCATCGACATATTGAATGGTCTGCTGGCCGGCGAACTGACCGCCGTCGACCAGTATCTGATCCACGGCGAGATGTATGCCGACATGGGTTTCGGCCGTCTGGCGGAAAAGGCGTTGCACGAATCCGAACACGAGCGCCTGCATGCCCGCGCCCTGATCCAGCGCATTCTCTTCCTCGAAGGGAAACCCGACCTCAGCAAGCGCGATGCGCTGCAAATCGGTGCCAACGTGCCGGAGATGCTGAAGTCCGATCTCGCCGTCGAATACAAGGTGGTCGGGGAACTGAAGAAAGCCATCGCCGCCTGCGAAACGGCCCAGGATTACGTCAGCCGCGACATGCTTGCCGTCCAGCTCGAAGACACCGAAATGGATCATGCCTATTACCTCGAGAAACAGATCGGCCTGATCGACCTGGTCGGCCTCGCCAACTACCAGCAGAGCCAGATGGGCTCCGACACCCCGGCTTGAGGAGCAGACCATGAAAGGCGACAAGAAAGTCATCGCAGCCCTCAACCTGGTGCTGAAAAACGAGCTGACCTCAATCAACCAGTATTTCCTGCATGCCCGGATGTTCCGCAACTGGGGGCTGGAAAAGCTCAACGGTTACCAGTACAAGCAGTCGATCCGCGTCATGAAGGAAGCCGACGAAGTCATCGAGCGCGTCCTTTTCCTCGAAGGCCTGCCCAATCTGCAGAATCTCGGCAAGCTGCTGATCGGCGAAAATGTCGTCGAATGCCTGCAGGGCGACCTCAAGTACGAGCGCGAAATCCAGCGCCCCCTGCTGGTCGAGAGCATTGCGCTGTGCGAGGAAACGCAGGATTACGTCAGCCGCGACCTGCTTGAGGAGCTGCTCGAACATTGCGAAAAAGCTATCGACTGGCTGGAAACGCAGCAGACCCTGATCAGCGACGTCACCCTGCCGAATTACCTGCAATCGCAGATGGAGCCGGGCGGCGACTGAGCCGCCGGGCTCCGCCCACAGCCATCGGCCGCAGCCCGTCTGCGGCTTTTGCATTCTTGCGGCAAAAGGCGGCGACGCGGCACGACCGGTATTCCGACATCGGCGAGGGCATCCTCCGATACGCGGCCGCCCCGGAACACGGCAACATGCGCCCTCGGATCATCCACAAACCAAGCTCTTCCGCGCCAGCTTGGCCGGCCGCAGCAAGATTCCGACGCGGCGCCCCGCCGGCACTGGACAGGATATTTTGACCAAGGAAACGCCGGCCGGCTGGCATAATCGACACATCATGGACTCTCAACCGCCGTCCCTCATTCCCAACCGTGCCGAAACGCTCAAGGTGCTTCGGCTGATGGGTGCCTACGAACCGATCCTGCAATTGTCAGGCGACGACGACGGTTACGGCACGCGCTGGATTCTCGACGGCCAGCAGATCCAGCCGGGCATCGCCCGCTACCTGCTCCAGGCCGGCTTCATCGCCGACAGCGGCGCCACCGAACTGGGCGCCCGCAAGCTGGCCCTGACCACGCACGGCAACCGTTTCCGCGACAATGGCATTGTCTGGTGGAGCAGTCTCAGCCTGCTGCAAAAACTGAAGGTCACCATTTTCGGCTGAACCGGAAAAGGGTGTCCTGCGCCGCCTGCGATGCGAGTCCGCCAGGCGGTCGGGAAGCGGCGGCGGGCGGATCTTTTCGACGCCACGAACGGGCAAACGCCCCCACCCGCGACAAAGCGGTTTAAGATTTCCGTTGCATCTGCGCCCATGACAACGCGCGCCCCCCAGACAACGATCAAAACAGGTGGCATCGTGACGCAAACATCCTCATCCAGCGGTTTGCCGCGCCTGCTCGGGCGCCAACAGGTGCCGGGCGATTTCTGGGGCGCCCTCGCTGCCATGCTGGTGGCGCTGCCCGCCTCAATCGCTTTCGGCGTCACCATCTATTCGGCGATTGCCCCGCACTACGCGGCCCTTGGCGCCCTGGCCGGGATTATCGGGGCCAGCGTCATCGGCCTCGTCGCCTCGACGCTGGGTGGCACCGACCGCCTGATCAGCGCCCCGTGCGCCCCGGCCGCCGCGGTGCTCTCGGCCTTCGCCATCGAACTGACCCACCAGGGCGTGACGCCAGCCACCGTCGTGTTGCTGCTCATCCTGCTCGGCATACTGGCCGGCACCGTGCAATTGCTCCTTGGCTTCATCGGCGTCGGCCGGCTGATCAAGTACATCCCCTATCCGGTAGTCAGCGGCTATCTGTCCGGCGTCGGGCTGATCATCATCGGCAGCCAGATCCCCAAATTCGTCGGTGCCGCCGCCGCGACGCGCTGGTGGGAAGCGCTGATTGCGCCGTGGACCTGGGACTGGCGCGGCGTCGCCATCGGCGCTGCCACCGTGCTGGTCGCCCTCGTCGCCCCAAAAATCACCAGCAAGGTGCCCGGCACCATCCTCGGCATCCTGGCCGGCCTCCTAACCTATTTCGGCCTGGCCCTGCAAGACCCGAGCCTGTGGGAAGTGAGCGGCAACCCGCTGATCATCGGCGCCCTCGGCGCCGCGCAGGACGGCTACTTCACCGCCATCAGCGGGCGCTGGAACGAGATCGGCGACCTGCGCCTCGGCCAGATCGGCGGACTGCTCGGCAGCGCGCTGACCCTGGCCGCCCTGCTCTCGATCGACACCCTGAAAACCTGTGTCGTCATCGACCAGCTGACGCGCACCCAGCACGAATCGAACCGCGAACTGGTCGCCCAGGGCATCGCCAATATCGCCTCGGCGGCAGCCGGAGGCATCCCCGGCTCGGGCACCATGGGCGCCACCCTGGTCAACCTCAACAGCGGCGCCCAAACGCGCATCTCGGGCGTCCTCGAAGGCGGGCTGGCGCTGGTCGCCGCCCTGATCCTCGGCTCCTTCATGGCGTGGATTCCGGTCGCCGCGCTGGCCGGCATCCTGATCGTCATCGGCATCCGGATGATCGACCGCGAACCCTTGCGCTTCATCGAATCCCGCGCCACGGTCTTCGATTTCGGCGTCGTCCTCGCCGTCATCATCGTTGCCCTGACCATCGACCTGATTGCCGCGTCGGCGGTCGGTGTCGCGCTGGCGATCATTCTTTTCCTGCGCGAGCAGATCGGCGGCTCGGTCGTCCGCCACAAGATCTACGCCAACCAGATGTCTTCGACCTGGTACCGGCCCGAGGCGGAAATGCGCATCATCGAGCAGAAGGGCGACCAGGCGGTGATCTTCGAACTGCAGGGCAGCCTCTTCTTCGGCACCACCCAGCAACTGTACGGCGAAATCGAACCGGAGCTCGGCAAACGCAATTACATCCTTCTCGATCTCAAACACGTGCTTTCGGTCGATGTCACGGCCGCCCACCTCCTGCACAATGTCCGCGACGCCCTGCAGGAACGCGGCGCCATGCTGCTCCTGTCGGGCGTTCGGGAAAAGCTGCCGAACGGCCGCAATCTGCGTGAATTCCTCGAACAGACCGGTGTCGTGACCGCCGATGAAGACGTCGTCCGCGTCTTCCCCGAACTCGATGCGGCGATCGAATGGGTGGAGAACCGCATTCTTGGCGAGCACAAGGTTCCGGTCGAGGAAGAGACGCCGATCCAGATCCACGAGATGGAACTGTTCAAGCTGCGCAAGGACGAAACCATGCTCGACCTGGAAGCGCGGATGGAGTTGCGCAGCTACCGGGCGGGCGACACCATCTATGCCCTGGGCGCACCAGGCGACGAGATTTTCTGGATCCGGCGCGGTGCGGTGCGCATCTTCGCCCCGCTCGGCGGCGGCCGGACCCGCCATATCGCCAGTTTCGGCCGCGGCGACTTCTTCGGCGGCCTGGCTTTCCTCGACACCCGGCCGCGCGGCGACGACGCCATCGCGCTGACCGATACCGAAGTCTATGTCCTGTCGCGCAAGCAGTTCTACGAACTGGCCGAGGAACACAAGAAACTGGCCTTCAACCTGATCAACGCCATCGCCCGCACGCTGGCCATCCGTCTGCGCAATGCCGATACCGAACTGACCATGTTGCAGGAGTACTGAGCGCGCCTGGGCGGGGCAATATTTACGAATTTTTTACGCGGCGGGGAGCAGAATGCTCGGCATTTATAGATGCAGCCGACTAGGCTGGATACATCTAGCAGCCGGACGCCGATCATGCCCAACGAAGTCTCCCTGACCGCTCATCCGCCGGAACGCTTTTCCGCCCGGCAACGGGTCCTGCTGACCGTACTCGCCTGCGCGGCGACAACCTTGCTGGCCACCCCGCTGCTCGGTTATCTCGATCTCGCCAATATCGTGATGCTCTTTCTGCTCACGGTATTGCTGCTCGCCGTCAGCCTCGGTCGGGGCGCCGCCGTGCTGGCCGCCGTGCTGAGCGTCCTGCTCTTCGACATTTTCTTCGTCCCGCCGCGCTTTTCGCTGGCCGTCGCCAATATCCAGTATCTCGTCACTTTCGCCGTCATGCTGGCCACCGCCTTGATCACCGGCCAACTGGCGGCCGGCCTGAAACACAAGGCGAAGGAGGCGCAGGTCCGCGAACAGCGCACGCTGGCCCTGTACGAAGTGGCCAGGCAACTGGCTGGAACGCTGAGCCTGGTGCAGGTCGTCGAGATTGCCGGCCTATTCGTCCGTGAGCAGTTCAATGCCGACTCGACCATCCTGCTGCCTCCCGGCGAGAGCGAGGCGGCGACAGGGATGCCGGCGCCACCGCATTTTCGCGTCGAACCGCATCTGGCCGCCATTGCCATGAAAGGCGGGGAAACCGTGCGCAACAACGAGTTCGCCAGCGGCGGCTACGCCTCGCTCTACCTGCCGTTGCGTGCCTCGCAACGGATACGCGGTGTGCTGGCGGTGGCCTTTCCGGAAAATCCGCCGGACTTTCTGCCCGAGCACCAGGCCCTGCTCGAAGCGCTCTCCTCGCTGCTGGCCATCGCCGTCGAGCGCCTGCATTACGTCGACGTCGCCCAGGCCACGCAACTCAACATGGTGGCCGAACGCCTGCGCAGCTCCATTCTGTCGGCGCTGTCGCACGACCTGCGCACGCCGCTGACGGCGCTGGTCGGGCTGGCCGATTCGCTCAACCTGATCAAGCCGCCCTTGCCCGAGCCGGCGCTGGAGACTGCCCAGGCCATGCACGAGCAGGCGGCCCGCCTGGCCGGCCTGGTCGGCAACCTGCTCGACATGGCCCGGCTCAATGCCGGCCAGGTGACCTTGCGCCGCGAATGGCAACCGCTCGAAGAAGTGATTGGCGCCAGCATCAAGCTGCTCGGCACCGCGCTGGCCGAACACCCGGTCCGCGTCACGTTGCCGGCCGACCTGCCGCTGCTCGAATTCGACGCCGTGCTGATCGAGCGCGTTTTCTGCAACCTGCTGGAAAACGCCGCCAAGTACGCGCCGCCGGGAACGACCATAGAAATCACTGCTCAACGCCAGGACGAACGCGTCGAAATCTCCGTTTGCGACCATGGGCCGGGCTTTCCGGATGGCTCTCGGGATGCGTTGTTCGAGATGTTCGTGCGCGGCCCGACGCCGCCGAGCCAGCCCGGCACCGGCCTCGGCCTGGCCATTTGCCGTGCCATCGTCGAAGCGCACGGCGGCAGTATCCGGGCCGACCAGGCGGCGGACGGCGGGGCCTGCGTCCGTTTCACCCTGCCTTGCGGCGTGCCGCCGGTGGTCGAGGAGGAGGGAGCATGAACGCACCGGCCCCCAAAGTCCTGCTCATCGAGGATGAAAAGCCGATCCGCCGCTTCGTCCGCGTCGCCGTCGAGGAAGAAGGCTGCTCGGTCTGCGAAGCGGAAACCGTCGCCCAGGGCCTGGTCGAGGCCGGCCTGCGCAAGCCGGACCTGCTCATCCTCGACTTGGGCCTGCCCGACGGCAACGGCATCGACCTGATCCGCGACCTGCGCGGCTGGTCCGACGTGCCGGTGCTGATCCTCTCGGCCCGCACCCAGGAAAACGACAAGATCGATGCCCTCGACGCCGGTGCCGACGACTACCTGACCAAGCCGTTCAGCGTTGGTGAATTGCGCGCCCGCGTCCGCGCCCTGTTGCGGCGGCGCGCCCGCAGCGGCGAAGCGGCGACGCCGCTGATCGAATTCGGCGAGATCCGGGTCGACCTGTCGCGCCGCGTCGTCACCCGGAACGGCCAGGAAGTGCACCTGACGCCCATCGAATACCGCCTGCTGGCGACGCTGCTCGGCCATCCCGGCAAGGTGCTGACCCAGCGCAACCTGCTGCGGGAAATCTGGGGCCCGTCCTACATCGAAAGCAGCCATTACCTGCGCGTCTATGTCGGGCATCTGCGCCAGAAGCTGGAAATCGACCCGACCCAGCCCCGCCATTTCCTGACCGAAACCGGCGTCGGTTACCGCTTCCAGCCCTGAAGGAATCCCCATGCAAGTCAATAACAACAAACGTCTGCTGACGCTGACCCTGGCTGCACTGGGCATCGTCTATGGCGACATCGGGACCAGCCCGCTCTATTCGATCAAGGAAGTTTTCGGCAGCGCCCACCACCCGGTGCCGATCGCCCCCGACAATGTGCTCGGCATCCTGTCGCTGTTCCTGTGGTCGCTGCTCATCGTCGTCACCCTGAAGTACGTGTCCTTCATCATGCGCGCCAACAACAAGGGCGAAGGCGGCATCATCGCCCTGATGACGCTGGCGCTGCACAAGGGCAATCCGTCCTCGTGGCAGCAGAAGGCGCTGATTACCCTGGGCCTGTTCGGGGCCGCGCTGTTCTATGGCGACGGCGTCATCACGCCGGCCATCTCGGTGCTCTCGGCGGTCGAAGGTCTCGAGCTGATCACGCCGGCCTTCAACCCTTACATCCTGGCCATCACGCTGGCCATCCTGATCGGCCTTTTCGCCTTCCAGCGGCGCGGCACGGCCAGCGTCGGCGCCCTGTTCGGGCCGATCATGGTGCTCTGGTTCGCCGTGCTCGCCGTCCTCGGCCTGGTCGGCATCGCTCGGCACCCGGGCGTGCTGGCGGCCGTCAACCCGCTCTACGGCTGGCATTTCCTGATCGCCAACGGCAGCCTCGGTTTCTTCGCGCTGGGCGCCGTCGTCCTCTGCATCACCGGCGCCGAGGCGCTCTACGCCGACATGGGCCACTTCGGCGCCCGCCCCATCCAGTACGCCTGGCTGGGCTACGTGCTGCCATCGCTGGTCATCAATTACTTCGGCCAGGGCGCGCTGCTGCTGGCCGATCCGGCAACCATCGAGAACCCCTTCTACCTGCTGGCGCCGGACTGGGCGCTCTATCCGCTCGTCATCCTGGCCACCGTGGCCACGGTGATCGCTTCGCAGGCGGTCATTTCCGGCGCCTTCTCGATCACCCAGCAGGCCATCCAGCTCGGCTACACGCCGCGCCTCGAAGTGCAGCACACCTCGGACCAGGAAATCGGCCAGATCTACCTGCCGGCCCTCAACTGGCTGCTGCTCATTGCCATCATCGCGCTGGTCCTCGGCTTCCGCACCTCGTCGAACCTCGCCGCCGCCTACGGCATCGCGGTGACTGGCACGATGCTGATCACCAACATCCTGGCCATCGCCGTCGCCATCCGCCTGTGGGACTGGAGCCCGCTGCGCGCCACGCTGGGCGCCCTGCCCTTCATCTGCATCGACCTCGGCTTCTTCCTCGCCAATTCCGTGAAGATTCCCGATGGCGGCTGGTTCCCGCTGGCATTCGGCCTCGCCGTGTTCATCCTGCTCACCACCTGGAAACGTGGCCGCGAATTGCTGCAGCAGCGCCTGGCCGCCGATTCGCTGCAGCTCAAGCCCTTCATCAAGGACATCGCCGGCAGCGGCATCGGACGCGTTCCCGGCACCGCCATTTTCATGACGCCGGACCCGGAAGCCGTGCCCCACGCCATGCTGCACAGCATCAAGCATTACAAGGCGCTGCACGAGCAGGTCGTCATCCTCAGCGTGCGCGTTTTCGACGTTCCCTACGTGCCGGAAATCGACCGCGTCGAGGTGCATCGCCTGGCCGAAAATTTCGCCCAGGTCATCGTCCATTACGGTTTCAAGGACGAGGCAGACCTGCCGGCAGCCCTCAAGCTGTGCGCTGAAGCCGGCCTCGCCATCGACATGATGGACACGTCCTTCTTCCTCGGCCGCGAAACCCTGATCCCCAAGCTCGGTTCGGCAATGGCCTACTGGCGCTCCCTGCTCTTCGTCGCCATGTTCCGCAATGCCGGCAGCGCGACGGCCTTCTTCAAGATTCCCTCGAACCGGGTCGTCGAACTGGGCTCGCAGATCGTCCTCTAGCCGGCCGGCGGCACGTGGGAGCGGGAAGCGCCGCGCTGCTGCCCGAACGGCGATTTACCCGCTGCCCCGTCCGGGCAGCCCGTTCACCGGCTGCGCGGAGCGCCGCTCCGAGACTGCAGCACAGCCCGGTTGATGGCCTCGACCGGCGACGGTCCCCGTTTGCTCAGGCAACGATGCACCTGGAGCAGATGCGCCCCCGCCGCCAGCCGGGCACGTGCTTCGGCCGCAGTCCGAATCCCCCCGACGCTGATCAGGCAGACTTGTCGCCCGAGGGCGCGGGCCAGTCGGCGCAGCGTGGCCGTCGCCTCGTCGGCACCTTCCGCTGAAATCAACAGGCCAGCGGCCCCGGCCCCCACCAGGCTTGCCGCAATTTCCGGCGCCGCGCTGCCCGCCAGCCAGGCGGCCGGCAGCTTGGCAACCAGGGGCAGTGGCCGCCGGCCGCGGCGCTGCGCCAGGCAGGCCAGCACTTCGGCGAAACGTTGCGGCCCCGGGCAATCGCGACCGGGATTGAGGACGAGGTAGTCGGCCGCCGCCGCATGGGCGGCCAGGCCCGCCAGGAAATCGCCTTCCGCCTGCGCCCACGAGGTAGAGGGCCGCTTGCCGATGCTGATGCCGCACACCGCCCGCCGGCGGGCGGCAGGCGGACGGGCGCGGCAGCGCTGTTGGCCGGGGATGAGCGTGCCGAGCTCGATGGCGCCCAGCCCGAGGCGCAGCGCATGGCCGCAGAGGGCGCCGTAACGGTCGAAACCGGCGGCTAGGCCGAGGGGCCCGGGAAAGCAGAGCCCCATCGCCCGCACAGCGGGCCCGGCGGCGAGCGCCGGCGCCCGCCGCAGGCGCAGCAAGGCCCAGCGGGTGCGCCAGGCGAGCGGGGTCGGCGACTTAAGCATGGGCCTGGCGGAAATCGGCCATGAAGTCGAGCAATGCCGCCAGCGCGGCCTCCGAGGTGCCGTTGTAGAAGCTGGCACGGATGCCGCCGACCTCGGGGTGGCCGCGCAGGTCGAACAGTCCGGCAGCGGCCGCCGCAGCAATGAAGGTTTCGCTTTCCTGCACATCGGCAAGGTCGAAACAGATATTGATGCGGGAACGGTTGGGGCCTTCCACTGCCGGTCGGTAGAAACCGCCGCTGCATTCGATCGCGGCGTACAGCGCCCGACTGCGCCGCTCGGCGGCGAGCGCCATGGCGGCCACGCCGCCTTGCCCTTCGATCCAGCGCAGCATCGCATCGAGCACGAAAATGGCGAACACCGGCGGCGTACACAGGCGGGAATCGGCCGCCGCCTGCGCCGTGTAGTCCATCACCCGCGGCGTCGCCGGATGCGCCTGGCCGAGCAGGTCATCACGCACGATCACCAGGGTCAGGCCGGGCACGCCGATGCTCTTTTGCGTGCCGGCATAGACCAGGGCGAGGCGGTCGAAATCGATGGCCCGGGTCAGGAAATCGGAAGTCAGGTCGGCGACCAGCGGCACCGACAGCTCCGGCATGGCATCGAATTGCCGGCCGTCGGCCGTCTCGTTGCTGGTCAGGTGGCAATAGGCGGCATCATCGAGGCGCCAGCCGCCGGGTTGGTCGAGGCCGTCAAGGTCAGTTGCGCTCCACACCGGGCCATAGCGCCCACCTTCCTGCAGCGCTCGCCGCGACCAATGCCCGGTTTCGACATAAGCCGCCCCCCTGCCGCCTAACAGGTTGAGCGGCAGCAGCGCGAACTGGGCACTGGCACCACCGGCCATGAACAGGATGCGGTAGTTGTCCGGAATGGTGAGCAGGCGCCGCAGCCGGGATTCTACGCCGCCCTGCAGAGCGCGGAATTCATCGCTGACGAAGGACAGGGTGAGCACCGAGCCGCGGCCCTGCCAGGCGCGGCAAGCCTCGCCGACCTCGGCCGCGACTTCGGGCGGCAGCGGCCCGGCCGCTGCCGAGAAGCTGTAGCGGAACACCGCTCCCGCCTCAGGCGAAGAGGAAGGCGCCATGCGCGCCGACCGCCATGAAGAAGAGCAGCGGAATGGAGAGCATGGTGTTGACCCGCGCCGACAGGAAAGTCCGGCGCGAGCAGCGCAGGCGCTCGTCGAGCGGCGCCGGCACGAAGCCGAGCACCCGCTTCTGGTTGGGCCAGAGTACCAGCCAGAGGTTGAGGACCATCAGCGTGCCGATCCACATCCCGATGCCGATCGGCGCCAGGCCGCCATGCAGCAAGGCGGCATCGGCCAGGCTGCCGCGCAGCCAGAGCATGCAGCAGCCGCTGCCCCAGGTGACCAGCGAGGCGTAGCGGAACATGCCGTGCTCGCGCTGCAGCAGCGCCTGCTGACGCGGGCTGTTGGGGTCGGCAATATCCGCCGCCAGAAGCGGCACATAGCGTGGCCGGCCGATGGCGGTGGCGTAGTTGTGTCCGATCCACACCAGGGCGCCGATAAAATGCAGCCAGCGCGCCAGCAATTCGAGCAGTGCTCCCTCCATGACTAGTGCGCCAGCCGCAGGAGGACGGCGAGCACCGCGGTGAACGCCACGCCCAGCGCCACCGTCACGATCGCGGAATCGAGCAGTCTAGTCATGGCAGCGCCTTTTCCCGGCGCATGATCAGCGGCATTTCCCGGCGTGCCGGGTCGTGCGCCTTCGCCACCGCCTCGCCGATCAGATGGTGATGGGGCGATTTGGCACAGGCCGGATCTGTGTTACAGGCGTCGCCGGTGAGCAGGAAGGCCTGGCAGCGGCACCCTCCGAAATCCTTTTCCTTCTCGTCGCAGGAAGAGCACGGCTCGCGCATCCATTCCTGTCCACGGAATTTCCGGAAAGTCGGTGACTCCTCCCACAGCCAGGCCAGGCTGTTGTCGCGCACGGTCGGGAATTCCAGCCCCTTGATCAGGCGGGACTCCTGGCAGGGCAAGGCGGCGCCGTCCGGCGAAATGGTCAGGTGGATGGCTCCCCAGCCGTTCATGCAGGCCTTGGGGCGCTCCTCGTAGTAGTCCGGGATGACGAAATAGATGGTCATGCGCTCGCCGAGCCGGTCGCGCGCCGCCTGCACGGTGCGTTCCGCCGCTTCGATCTGGGCGCGGGTCGGCAGCAGTTCGTCACGGTTGAGCATGGCCCAGTTGTAGTACTGGATGTTGGCGAATTCGAGGTAGTCGACCCCGATGTCCTCGGCCATGGCCAGAATGTCGGCCGTCTGGTCGATATTCTGGCGAAAGACCGGCACATTGAGCACCATCGGGAAGCCGTAGCGCTTGATCATCTTCGCCACTTCTAGCTTGAGGTCGAAGACCGTGGCGCCGACCAGGCGGTCGGTCAGCGTGCGGTCGCTCGACTGCATCGAGAGCTGGATCTGCTTGAGGCCGGCCGCCTTGAGCGCGGCGAGCCGGGTCTCGGTGAGACCGACGCCGGACGTGATCAGATTGGTGTAATAGCCGAGCCGGGTCGCTTCGCCGACCAGTTCTTCCAGGTCGTCGCGCAGCAGCGGTTCGCCGCCGGTGAAGCCGAGTTGCAGCGCGCCGAGTTCGCGGCCTTCCCGGAGCACGCGCTTCCATTCCTCGGTCGACAGTTCCTGGCCGTGACGGCCTTCGTAATCGACCGGATTGCTGCACCACGGGCACTTCAGCGGGCAGCGGTAAGTCAGTTCGAGCACCAGCCACAGGGGCTTGCCCTCACCGTCAAGCCTGACGACGGATCCATCCTTTGGCACGGAATACCTCCAGAAATTTATGAACGCCTTCGGCGACGCGTTCGTCGTCGCCCGGATAAACGGCCTGCAAGTCGGCAACCAGCCCGGCGACGGTCATCTGGCCATCGCAGCGCTTGAGGATCTCACCCGCCGTCTCGTTGAGTTTGACGATGCCTTCAGGATAGAGGAGGACGTAGGCGTGATGCGTCTCCTCCCAGCGGAACAGGTACATCGGGTTGAGCGCGAAGCGGCTTTGGGCAGCGGGCGGCGCAGTATTGGTCATCGGTCGGATTCTCCCGGTGGGCGGCAAGGCGGCCGGAAAACCGGCCGCCGGCCGCTTAGCGCACGTAGACGTAGGCGGTGACTTCGAAGCCCAGGCGAATATCGCAGTAGGCAGGATCAATCCATTGCATGGTCGAACTCCTTAATATCGTTGAAGCGGATTCGGGCGAGCCGGAAAGCGCGCCCGGAGAGCATGATGGCTGACCTGAAAGGGCTCGCCATCACGAAAGCATGGAGCGACGCCTAGTGCCGATCATGGGAATAAGCTCATGATTTTCTGGCTTTTTGCGTCCGGCTCAGGCGCGATGAAATTTGTTGATGCAGATTAATGCACAGCCACCGCTTCTGGCTCAGGTCAGCGCACGAAACCGGCCGCCCCGGTCAGGGCCGGGCGGGCTGGCCGGGCAAATGAACCCGCGCGCTCGGCGGCAGGAAGCCGTGCGACACCGAGAAGGGGCCGGCGATCCAGCCGTTACGGACGGGAAAATCAGGGATACTGGCCGGCGGGACCGGCAATGGCCACCCGGGCGGCGGCGCGGCGGATTACTCGCAGGTCGCCGGATCGCTGGCGTAGGCGTCGAGACCGAGACGGCGCAAGCGCTGCAGATAGCAGTCATAGTTCTTTTCCCAGGCGAAGGCGTGATCGTCGGCCAGGAGGCCCGGTAAATTGGTCAGGTCGAGTTCGGCGACCTGCAGCTGATCGCCGCCGGTCGCCAACAGCAGACCTTCGACCAGCAACATGTCGGACAGCAGGTAGGCGACATGATCGGCCGGCGCGCCAAGTTGGCTGACCGTTTCCTCGCGGCTCAGGCGGGCCACCCGCTCAATGGCGGCACTTAGTTGTGAAAACCGGAAAGTACCGGCGCCGACCGTATCCGGATAAAGGCGGCCGATCGCCGGCAGCACGCCACGGCTCACCGGGCGGCTGATCGCCGTCATCGTCACCGGTTCCGGCAAGGCCGCCGCGACGCCGGCCAGCTTTTCGGCGAGCAGGGCGCGGGCGATGGCCAACTCATCGCCGGTCATCGGCTGCAGCAGGCAGGGCGAGCTTTCCGAATTGCGGATTTCCTGGCACAGCGTGCGGTGCCAGACCTTCTGGCCGAGCGTCTCGCCGAAAGTCGTGCGTTCGCCGGCAATCTGCAGGCTGCCGCCGCCAATGTCGAGGACGTGACTGGTGGTGAGCCGGGCGCCAAGCAGGCGCCGGGCGCCCAGATAGCCATAGGCGCCTTCCTGCACCTGCGGAATGACCAACACCGCCACGTCGCTGGCAGCATGGATGTGCTCCAGTGTGGCGGCAAGTTGGCTCTCCCCATTGGCGAGAGCCAGGCGCCAGGCGGAAAAGCCGCCGCCGACCTGCCGGCAGTCTGTCGGGAAACCGCCTTCGGCCGGCAGGCTGCGCAGGGCGTCGATGGTCGGGGCGATCGTTTCTTCGAGGCCGCGCCCGGCCCACAGCGGGCCGAGGTAGTCGATGTCGGCCCGCGTCGTCACGCTGCTACCGGAAACGCCGGCCCGGATGCCGGACGAGCCGAGATCGAAAGCTATGCGGCAGGCATCGTCGGCCAGAGCGCTCCGCCCGGCCAGTGCAAACAGCAGGCCGGCCAGGATGAGGGCGAAAAAACCGCGGCGCTGGCGCATCCGCATTCAGAGATGCAGGTAAGCCATCAGGCCGGCCACCAGGCCGAAACCGGTCGCGCCTAACACGGCAACCAGCAGCCAGCGCTTGCGGGTGAGCAGGGTGATGGCGGCCAGGGCGATGGAAATCTGCAGCAGCGTGGTAGCCAGCGCCCAGCGTTCATGGACGTGCATTTCCGCCTCGCTCTCGTGATCGGCTTCCTTGGCGGCGGCTTCGAGCTTGTCGGCTTCGGCCTTGATCTCTTCCTTTTCCTTCTTGTAGCGCTCGACCGCATCCTTGAATTTGGCCTGCGCCTCGCCGCTGGTCAGCGTCACCGACAGTTCGGCGAGATTCTGCTTGTTGCTCTTGGCCTGGTAATAATTCCACTGATTGGAAGCCGAAGTTTTCTGGATCGCCGCCTCATTCTTGAAAAGCAAGGCCGCATTCTGCGCATGGCCGCCCATGTAACCGAAGATGGCACCGATCGTCGACAGGATGGCCGTCAGCACCGCCAGGCGCGAGGTGAAGGTATCGCCACCATGCTCGACCACATGTTCGACTTCGTGATCGTGCGGGCCATGTACGTGGAATCCATGCTCTGACATCGGTTTTGCTCCTGACTAGACGAACGCTGTAAAACGGAAAGCGCGAATTCTAACTCCCCGGCGTTGATTTTCAGGAAAACGGAAGGAGTTGTTGACAGCAATTCTCATTTGCTTACAATAAGAATCATTCCTGTTTGGACTCTGTTCCGGAGAAAGCCATGTACGTTTGCGTCTGCCACGCAGTGACCGACCGCCAGATTCGTCAAGCCGTTGAAGACGGGGCGCGGACGCTGAAGGATTTGCGCCGCGATCTGGGCGTCACCCGCGACTGTGGCCGCTGCGCCTCCTGCGCCCGGCAGTGCATGCAGGAAGCCCATCACGGCGAAGAGACACCCGGCAAGTTGCTGCTCAAGGCCGCCTGAAGCTCGCCAGAAAGCGCTGGGTCAGACGACGTCGATACCGGGTTCGCCCTCGCCCATCTCGCCAATGACCGAGACATGGGCAAAGCCTTGTTGCAGGAAAATGGAGAGTACTTCGGTGACCGTCTCCGCCGAGCAGGAAACCAGCAGGCCGCCGGAAGTCTGCGGATCCGCGAGCAGCGCCCGTTCGACGGCGCCGAGATGGCCGGCCAGATGGACCGCATCGCCGTAGTCCGCCCAGTTGCGGGTAGCGACATCGGCCAGGCGGCCATGGGCGGCGAATTCCCCGACCCGGGATAACAGGGGCAGCACCGAAGCCTCGACCCGGGCGCGCTGGCCGCTGGCCTTGCAGACGTCGAGCAGATGACCGAGCAGGCCGCTGCCGCCGATATCGGTCAGCGCATGCACGCCGTCCAGGCAGGCGAGTACCGGGCCGGGCGTATTCAGCTGGGTGGTCGTTTCGAGCAGGACCTGGTATTCGCTGTCGGTCAGCAGGCCGTCGCGCAGGGCGGCGGCATAAATGCCGACCCCGATCGCCTTGCCGAGAATCAGCTTGTCGCCCGGCCGGGCCACCGAATTGCGTTTGAGATGGGCCGGATTGACCAGGCCGATGGCGACCAGGCCATAGACCGGTTCCAGCGCATCGATACTGTGTCCGCCGGCGAGCGGAATGCCGGCCGCACGACAGATCGCGGCGCCGCCCTCGAAGATCCGGGCGATGTCGGCGGCCGGCAGCGTGGCGGCCGGCATGCCGGCCACAGCCAGCGCGAACAGCGGTGTGCCGCCCATGGCATAGACGCTCGAAATGGCGTTGCTGGCAGCAATACGCCCGAAATCGAAAGAGTCGTCGACGATGGGCGTGCAGAAATCGGTGGTCGCAACGATGGCCTGCTGCGGATTGAGCTGATAGACCACGGCGTCATCGGCATTTTCGCGGCCGGCCAGCAATTGCGGCGGGACGATGCCGGGCGCCACGCCGGCCAGGATTTCCTGCAGCATGGCCGAGGGCAGCTTGCCGGCGGCGCCGCCCTCGCGGCAAAGACTGGTGAGCTTGATGTTGGTTTCCGACATGGGATGCTGAATGCTCCGGTTAATCACGCGGGCCGCGGCAAAATGCCCACCGCCTATGCCGCATCGAAGCCGGCATCCTCGATGGCGGCCAGCAGCACCGCTCGCGACACCGCCTGCGCGTCATAGACGACTTTGGCTTCGCCCGCCGCCAGCGACACTTCGGCCGAGGCGACGCCAGGCAGCGCGGTCAGCACGCCGGTGACGTTCTTGACGCAGCCTTCGCAACTCATGCCGCCGACCTTGATCAGGGTATTTTCCATTACGCTTCCTTGTACAAAAACGGTTGTTCGGCCAGCAGGCGGGCCATCTGCTCGGCCGGGACGGCGCGGCTGAAGTAGAAGCCCTGCGCCATGTCGCACCCCATCTTGCGCAGCATCTCGAGCTGACGGGCCGTTTCCACGCCTTCGGCGAGCACGGTCAGGCGCAGGTTGCGCCCCATGCTGACGATTGTCGAGGCAATCGCCCAGTCGTCGGGATCGACATCGAGATCATCGACGAAGGAACGGTCGATCTTCAGCTTGCCGACCGGAAAACGCTTCAGGTAGGCGAGCGAGGAATAGCCCGTGCCGAAATCGTCGAGCGACAGTTCGACGCCCATCCGGTGCAGCGCCGACAGCGTGCCGAGATGGATATCGGCATCGTGCATCACCGTGCGCTCGGTCACTTCCAGTTCGAGGCGGCTGGCCTCCAGGCCGGAAGCGGCCAGCGCCCCGGCCACCACGTCGACGAAACCGGCCTGCCGGAACTGGACCGGCGCGACATTGACCGCCATGGTCAGCGGCGGCAAACCGGCGTCGCACCAGGCCTGGGCCTGGCGGCAGGCTTCGCACAACACCCAGTCGCCGATGCGGTTGATCAGCCCGGTTTCCTCGGCCAGCTGAATGAAGCGGTCCGGCATGATCATGCCGAGATCAGGATGCTGCCAGCGGATCAGAGCTTCGACGCCGATGATCAGGCCGCTCTGCAGGCTGACCAGCGGCTGGTAGTGGAGCACGAATTCATTCTGCTGCACGGCGCGCCGCAGATTGCTTTCCATCAGCAGGCGCTCCAGCGTCGCCGTGTTCATTTCGCTGGCATAGAACTGGAATGCGTTGCGGCCGGCATCCTTGGCCCGGTACATCGCCGCATCCGCATTCTTGAGCAGCGCCTCGAGGTCCTGACCGTCCTGCGGAAAGACGCTGATGCCGAGCGAAGGAGTGATGGTCAGTTCGTGGCCGGCGACTTCGAACGGCATCACGCAGACTTCGAGGAGGCGGCGCGCCACTTCGATGGCCGCCGCGGTATGGATGCCCGGCATCGCGAAAATGAATTCATCGCCGCCCAGCCGGGCCAGGGTGTCGACCCGGCGCACCGCACCGCTCAGCCGGCGGGCCACTTCGCATAACAGGTCGTCGCCGACGCTATGGCCCAGCGAATCGTTGATCCGTTTGAAATGGTCGAGATCGAGAAAGATCACGGCAATCGGCGATTGATCCCGCTCGGCCGCCGCCAGCAGGCGCGAAAAGCGGTCGTGCAGCAGACGCCGGTTGGGCAGCCCGGTCAAGGCATCGAAGTCGGCCAGTTCGCGGATCTTGCGCTCGGCCACTTTCTGCGCCGACAAGTCGAACAGCGTGCCGACCGACGCCGGTCGCCCGCCAAAGGTCGATGGCGAACCGGAAACGAGCAGCGGAAAACGCGAGCCGTCCTTGCGCACGCCGGTAACTTCGTAATATTGACCGCCGATGCCGGCCGCTCGTTGCTGCATCTGCTCGAGAACCAGGGCCTGCTCTTCGGCGATGACCAGATCGAGCGGTCCGCGGCAGTCGATCAGTTCTTCGGCAGCAAAACCGAAAAGCCTGACGAAATGGGGATTGACGTATTTGAACAGGCCGTCCTGCAGCACGAAAATACCGACCTGGGCCGCGGCCATGACAGTCCGGAAATGTTCTTCCTTTTCGGCGAAAGTCAGGACGTCGCACGCCCGCTCGGCCGCGTCGGCGCCTGCCAGTCCCACTCCCCGCATTTCTGCCCCGCCCCCAACGGTCATCGAAACTCCCCAGCCCAGCCTTGCCCTAGTGTTTTACCCGCCAGCGCTTCAGGAGCAGCGAGTTGGAAACTACCGAAACGGAGCTCATCGCCATCGCCGCTCCCGCCACCACCGGATTGAGCAAACCCAGTGCCGCCAGCGGGATGCCAGCCACATTGTAAATGAAGGCGAAGAAAAGATTCTGCCGGATTTTTCCTAAAGTGGCCGCCGACAGGTCGATGGCATCGACCACGCCGTTCAGGTCGCTGCGGATCAGGGTCAGGTCAGCCGCCTCGATCGCCGCATCGGAACCGGCACCAATGGCGAAACTGACATCGGCGGCGGCCAGCGCCGGAGCGTCGTTGATACCATCGCCAACCATGCCGACCAGTTGACCGGCGGCTTTCAGCTGGGCCACGGCGGCCGCCTTGTCGCCCGGCAGGATGCCGGCCCGGAACTCGTCGATGCCGGCTTGAGCTGCGATGGCAGCCGCCGTCGTAACATTGTCACCAGTCAGCATCACCACGCGGATGCCGCGCTGGCGCAAACGCTGCACCGCCTGCCGCGAACTCGGCCGCAAAGCATCGGCGATCGACAACAGGGCGAGCAGTTCGCTGCCTTCGGCGAGCGCCACCACGGTCTGGCCGGCCCGCTGCAAGCGGACGACCGTAGCGTCGTCGGCGACGCCGAGCCAAGTCGGCGACCCGAGACGCAAGACCCGCCCGTCGACCAGCGCACTGACCCCGAGGCCGGCATGCGCCTGGAAATTCTCGATCGCCGGCAAATCGGAGCTCTGGTGACGAGCCAGGATCGCCCGCGCCAGCGGATGTTCCGAACCCTGTTCGAGTGCCGCTGCCAGACGCAGGGCTTCCTGCTCGCTGCCGCGCCGCATGACCAGTTCGCTGACCCGCGGTTCGCCGATGGTCAGGGTCCCGGTCTTGTCGACGGCGAGCACCGCGATCCGCTCGGCCCGCTCCAGCGCTTCGGCATTCCTGACCAGGATGCCGGCCCGCGCCCCCTGCCCGGTGCCGACCATGATCGCCGTCGGCGTCGCCAGGCCAAGCGCGCAGGGACAGGCGATGACCAACACGGCGACGGCATTGACCAGGGCTTCGGCGAAAACCCCGGAATGCCACCACCAGCCGGCGAAAGTGCACAGCGCAATGGCACAGACCACCGGCACGAAAATCGCCGAAATCCGGTCGGCCAGCCGCTGTACCGGCGCTTTCGAGCCCTGCGCCTCGCCGACCAGGCGAATGATGCCGGCGAGCAGGGTATGTTCGCCGACGCCGGTGGCCCGGCAGCGCAAGGCGCCCTGGCCATTGGCCGTCGCCGCAAAGACCCGGTCGCCGGCCACCTTGCGCACCGGCATGCTTTCGCCGGTGAGCATGGCTTCGTTGAGGCTGGAATCGCCCTCCACCACCTCGCCGTCGACCGGCACGCTTTCGCCCGGCCGGACCATGAAGACGTCGCCCGGCATCAAGGCATCCACCGGCATGTCGACCCACTGCCCGTCGCGCTCGACGCGCGCCGTCTTGGGTTGCAGGCGGATCAGCGCTTCGATCGCTTCCGAAGTGCGCGCCTTGGCACCAGCTTCCAGCAGCTTGCCGAGCAAGACGAGGGTGATCACCGCCGCGCCGGCTTCGAAATAGATGTGCTGATCCAGGCCGAACACCGTAACCACCGCAGAAAAACCCCAGGCCATGCTAGTGCCCAGCGCGACCAGAACATCCATGTTGGCGCCGCCGCCGCGCAAAGCTTTCCAGGCCCCGTCGTAGAAACGCCAGCCGATCCAGAACTGCACCGGTGTCGCCAGCAGGAGTTGCAGCGCGCGCGGCAATTGTTCATGCGCGCCATGTTCGCCGAACATGAACAGCATCTGCCCGACCAGCGGCAGGGTCAGCGCCACGGCAATCCAGAAACGCCGGGTCTCCTGGCGGTAGATCACCAGCTTGGCCGCCTTTTCGCGGTCCCGGGTGTCCTTGTCGACCACGGCCGCCGTGAACCCGGCCTTGGCCACGGCGGCGATCACCGCCGCCTCGTCGGCGGCGCCGGCCAGCCTGATCCGGGCGCGTTCGGCGGCAAGATTGACGTTGGCCTGGATGCCGGGCTGGCGGTTGAGCACCTTTTCCAGGCGCGCCGAACAGGCGGCACAGGTCATGCCGCCGATGGCGAATTCGACGACCCGGCCGCTGTCCGGCTCGCTCACTTGACGAGCAGCACCGGACACGGGCTGCGATGCAGGACGCGGCTCGCCACCGAGCCGGTGATCATGTCGCCCAAGGCGCCCAGGCCGTGGGCGCCCATGAAGATCAGGTCGCAGCGCAATTCGCCGGCCAGACGCGCAATCAGTTCTGCCGGCTGGCCGACGTGAATGTGGGTGGTATGCGGACAGCCGGCCGCTTCCAGCCTGCCCTCCGCGGCTCGCAAATGCTCACGACTTTCCTCCCGATAGTAGTCGTGTAGCGTCTCCTGGCCGATGTGGGCCTGGACGCGGCCGATCGGGATCGGCGGATGGACATGCAACAGGTGTATTTCCGGCACGCTGGCAAACCAGCTGGCGTGGGCAATCAGATGATCGACGGCGCGCAGGGCGCAGTCCGAACCATCGACCGGCAGCAAAATTCTTATCGTCATGGCGAAGTCCTAGATCCAGTGCAGCAAACGCATCAGGCCAAGCAGACCGTACAGGCCGAAACCCAGTACCAGCAGGCCGGAGAGCAGACGAACCGGCGGCCGGCGGACAAATTCGTTGAGCCTGGCCAGCACGATGCCAGCCAATAGCAGATTGGGCAAGGTACCGAGGCCGAAAGACAGCATCAGCAAGGCACCGCGACCAGGCGAAGCGGCCGTCAGGGCGCTGGCCAGGGCACTATACACCAGGCCGCACGGCAGCCACCCCCAGAGCAGGCCGAGCGGAAAAGCCTGGCTCACCGTTCGCGCCGGCAGGAAGCTCCGGGTCAGCGGCTGCAGGCGGCGCCACAGATGCTGACCGAAGCGTTCGGTAAAGGCCAGGGCCCGGGTGACGCCGGTCAGATAGAGACCGAGGGCGACCAGCATCAGGTTGGCGACACCGTACAGCACGAGGCGGACGGGAAACTGCCCGGCGAAGCCCAGGCTGGCCGCGCCAACCGCACCGGCGAGAGCGCCGGCTGCGGCATAGGAAAGAATGCGCCCGGCATTGTAGGCGAGGTGCATCGACCAGCGGGCGGGCGCGCCCATCGACAGCGCGCCGACAATGCCGCCGCACATGCCGACACAATGCGTGCCGCCGAGCAGGCCAACCAGGAACAGGGCGAGAAAGCCGGAGTCGGGCATGGCGAATCGGAAATAAAAAAACAGGGATGACAGTTTAACCCGTCACCCCTGTCCCTCCCTGCTCCCCGGTCAGATTACCTTCGAGTAGCGCTTGCGCTGGCGATCGGCCCGCAGATAGCGGTCGAAAACCATGGAAATGACACGGACCAGCATGCGTCCCGGCGGCAGGACGGTAATCCATTCGCGCTCGACCTTGACCAGGCCGCCCCGCTCCATTTCCTTCAAGTCTTCGAGCTCGGCGGCGAAATACTTGTGGAAATCGATCAGGTGCGAGCTTTCGATCGATTCGATGGACAACTCGAAATGGCACATCAGGGCCTGGATGATCGAACGGCGCAGGACGTCGTCGGCGGTCAGCTCGATGCCGCGGAAGACCGGCAACAGATCGGCGTCGAGACGGTCGTAATACTCGTCGGCCGTCTTCACGTTCTGGCTGTAGGTCGGCCCGACCTTGCTGATCGAGGAAATGCCGAAAGACAGCATGTCGCAATCGGCATAGGTCGAGTAGCCCTGGAAATTGCGATGCAGGCGGCCCTGACGCTGGGCGACGGAAAGTTCGTCGTCCGGCTTGGCGAAATGATCCATGCCGATGTACACATACCCGGCTTCGGTCAGCTTCTTGATGGCCAGCGCCAGGATCTGCAGCTTGGTATCGGCCGATGGCAGGTCGCCATCGTTGATCCGGCGCTGCGGCTTGAACAGGCTGGGCATGTGAGCATAGTTGTAGATCGACAGGCGATCCGGGTCCATCGCCAGCACGCGTTCCAGCGTCCGGTTGAAACCCATCACCGTCTGGTGCGGCAGCCCGTAGATCAGGTCGACCGAAATCGATTTGAAACCGTTGGCCCGCGCATCGCGAATCACGCTGTAGGTTTCTTCTTCAGTCTGCACGCGATTGACGGCAATCTGGACTTTTTCGTCGAAATCCTGGACGCCGACGCTCATCCGATTGAAACCGAGTTCGCCGAGCAGCGCCACCGTCGCCGTATCCACTTTGCGCGGATCGACTTCGATGGAATATTCGCCGCCCTCGAGCAGCTTGAAATGCTTGCGCGTTTCGCCCATCAACTGGCGCATTTCGTCGTGCGACAGGAAAGTCGGCGTGCCGCCGCCCCAGTGCAGCTGGATGACTTCGTGCTCGCCATCGCGGCCTTCCAGGCAGGCCGCCTGCATGTCCAGTTCCTTGGCCAGATACTTCAGGTACTTGGCGCTGCGCCCGTGATCCTTGGTGATGATCTTGTTGCAGGCGCAGTAATAACAGATGGTGTTGCAGAAAGGGATGTGGAAGTATAATGACAGCGGTCGGCTGATGCCGCCAATGTTGCGCTTGCCCAGCCACAGCTTGGCGGCTTCGGAATCGAAAGCCTCGACGAAGCGGTCGGCCGTCGGATAAGACGTATAGCGGGGGCCGTTCACATCGAAGCGGCGAATGATCTGAGGATCGAAGACGAGGTTTTCAGTTGCGAAATTCATTAAACATACCGGCAAATTTTGGTTTGATTATCTTAGGACGTTGCCGAATCGCTGTTGACATGGATCAAGCTAACGCAGGTTGATGATGCCCCAAAACACGGCTCCACAGGAAATTTCCCTTGCCGTCATCAAGACGGCCTGCTCCAACTGCAACCTGCGCGAACTGTGCCTGCCGTTCGGGCTCAACATCGAAGAACTCGAGCGCCTCGACGATCTGATTTCCACGCGCCGCCGGATCAAGCGCGGCGATCACCTGTACCGGGCTGGTGAACCTTTCGACTCGATCTACGCCATCCGCAGCGGCTTCTTCAAGACCGACGTGCTCCTAGAAGACGGCCGCGACCAGGTCACCGGCTTCCAGATGGCCGGCGAACTGCTCGGCCTAGACGGCATCAGCACCGAATCCCACACCTGCAACGCGATCGCTCTCGAAGACAGCGAAATCTGCTCGATCCCCTTCTCCCGCCTGGAAAGCCTGTCGCGGGAGATCCACAACCTGCAGCACCATTTCCACAAGGTGATGAGCCGCGAAATCGTCCGCGACCATGGCGTGATGATGCTGCTCGGCACCATGCGCGCCGAGGAACGCCTCGCCGCCTTCCTGCTCAACCTGTCCCAACGCTTCACGGCACGCGGCTTCTCGCACGCCGAGTTCTACCTGCGCATGACGCGCGAGGAAATCGGCAGCTACCTGGGACTGAAGCTGGAAACGGTGTCCCGCGCTTTCTCGCGCTTCCAGGAAGAAGGCTACATCGCCGTGCAGCAGAAACACATCCGGATTCTCGACGTGAATGGGCTGAAAGCCCTGATGAACCACCGCGCCTAAGCCGGCCCGGTGCGGCGAGGCGGCCAGGAACGGCCAGCCGAGCCCCCAACCGGAGAAAAAAACGGACGCCGCAGCGTCCGTTTTTGATTGCTCCAAGCCGAGACTTAGAAGGTGTGCTTGATACCCAGATCGAAACCGCTCACGCCAACACCGCCACCATTGGTATTACCCATCGAATTCATCTCGAAGGCAGCATTGTTGTCGTTCTTGATACGCGCATAGTCGGCATACAGGTTGGTGCGCTTGGACAGCGCATAACGAACGCCAATAGCCCACTTGCTGGCATCGGCGTCGACCAGGGTCTTGTCCTTGACCTTGCCGTAGCCGGCGAGGAAGGAAGCCTTACCGAACGGCACGCTCGCACCGATCATCCAGTTGCGGCGATTGTATTTTTGATCAGCCGCCAAGCCACCAAGATTCTGCAGGCCCGGCGTTGTTGCGTCCAGGTCGATGTTGCCGCCAATCAGCGAGTTCTTGTCACCCTTGACGATATCGTACAGACCGGAGATCTTGACCATGCCGAAATCATACGAAGCACCGGCAGTGGCGACATAGAGACGGCTGTCGCTTACTCCGACGGCCTTGGTGGTCTCGTAATCGAGATCGACGCTCAGCGGGCCCTTGGCGTAAATGGCGTTGATCGAGTACAGGCGATCATCGCCGCCGTTGCCGTTAGGCGAAACGGCGGGGACGTGAACACCGGCCAACCCGCCTTCCGAGGTCTGGGTATTGGTGGCGTGCGCCAGGATCACCGTGAAGCCGTTGAAGGACGGCGAAATGTAGGCCACGGCATTGGCTGCGCGGTCGTACTGGACCGTCATCGAGGCAAAATTGCCGACCGAGTAGTTGCCGAACGGGCTGTATTTGCCATAGATGCCATAGCGCAGGCCATCCAGATAGCCGGCAACGGCGGTACCGAAGCCGCCGGTCAGGCCGACGTACTGGTGACCAGCCTGGCCGGTACCGGCGGAGGTGGTGCCGACGCCGGAGTTGGCATCAGGCGTCAAACGGTATTGCAGGTCGAAAATCGCCTTCAGGCCATTGCCCAGGTCTTCGACGCCCTTGAAACCGATATTGCTTTCGGCCGAGTTGCTTTGAATGTCGTTCTGCGACTTCGTGCCGGTCACACCGCCACTGTTGCCGCTACGGTGCATCCAGCCCTGGTCGACAGTACCGTAAATGGTGACGTTGGACTGGGCGAAGGCGGCACCCGAGGTAACCGCGGCAATGGCCAGTGCAATGATTTTTTTCTGCATCAAATTTCTCCTCAAACCTCTCGTGTGAATAAATCCTGACGACCGGACACGGCCCGGACGAACCTCCCCGTTGCCATCGCGTCGGATGGCATGGAGCACTAAGGATTGCGAAGGCTGTGCCAGGCCCCGGCGAAGCCGGCAAATTTCCCGAAAATCGCCGACTGGCGGCCTTTTCCGTCGGAAGACAGGAATGGCGGCGAGCCACGAGGGAGTGTGATCACCGTTCATTTTCCGGACAACTGCTGCAACACTGAGCAAATGCGCAGCACGGGAAGTTGCCGCGCAGCAAAGAAAAAAGGCCCGGCAAGCCGGGCCTTTCAGGACAAAGGGAAGGCATCTCAGAATGAGTATTTGGCACTGACCCCGGCCAGCCAGTTGAATCCCGGCGCCGATTCGTAATAGCGCTGATTGCCGTCGCCGACGATCACCGAACCGACATACTGATGATCGAAGATATTGTTGAAGCGCAGGAAAGTGCCGACTTTCAGCCCACCATACTGGCGGTCCACTCCGAAACGCAGATTGGCGATGGCGTAGGCCGGTGCCGCCTGGTCGGTATTGGTGTCCTCGACGTACACCTTGCTGCGGGCAATGCCTTCGATCGCGGCGTGGAAACCACTGGCCGGATGTTTCCACGCCAGTTCGGCAAACAGCGTCTGGGCTGCGATACCCGGCAGATGATTGCCGGCATTCACCCGCTTGGTCACCACCGTCGGCGGCGCCGTCCGGAAGGTGAAAGCTTCGTCATACCGCGCATCCAGCGCGGTATAGGCGATTCGGCTGGAGACGTTGTTCGCCCAGCGGCTGTCGAAGGCGACTTCAAGGCCCTGCCGGGTCGTCTTGCCGGCATTCTGGTAGGTCGTTCGCCCACCGCTGCTCGATGCCACCACCAGTTCGTCGTTGGTATGGATTTCAAAGAGCGCCACATCGAGACGGCTATCGTTGCCGACCATCGTCTTGAGGCCGGTTTCGTAATGGGTGCTGGTCGACGGCTTCAGCGCAAAGCTGAAGGTGCCGCCGGGGCCGGAATAGAACAGCTCATTGAAGGTCGGCGCCTCGAAACCGCGGGCCACGCTGGCATAGACGTTGGTTAACGGGGTCAGGCGGTACATGACCGCGGCCGTCGGCGTCGTCTTGTCGTAACTGACGCTACCGCTGTCGTCACCGTTACCGGTGACGATATAGCGGTCGTCGACCTTGAAGGCGACATGACTGTGGCGCACACCGCCGGTGAAGGTCCAGCGTTCGCCCTGCCATTCCGCCTGTGCGAACTGATCAAAACTGGCGACCCGATCCAGCTCGTTGCGGCGCAACCTGCCCTCAACACCGTAAATCGTGCTGCTGCCGCTGCCGATGAAATTCTCGTAACCCTGGCGATCGTCGGTCGCCTCTTCGTAGTCAAAGCCGACAGTCGTCGTCAGCTTGCCGCCGGACAGGTCGTAGCGGCCGATCCAGCGCCCGTTCAGACCGGCAAAGCTGCGATCGAAATCGATGACTCCACCCGCCTGTTTCGCGGAAGCCGCCTGGGTGGATTGCGGGATCGACTGGTATTGGACCGTCGAGCGCTGCCCGGCATAGGCCGAAAACTGCACAGTCTGGTCGCCGAAACGATGTTCGTAGGTCAGCCCGCCCTGCGTATGATCGATGCTTTTACGCGTATTGAACTGTATGGCAGAGGGATCGACGCCTTGCGGATTGCTCTTGAGTTGCGGCCAGGACAAACCCAGCGGATCCTCGGCCTGCTGCCGGAAGGTGTTGGCGATCAGGGTCAGCTTGCCATCCTGGCTTGGTTTGAAAGTCAGCTTGACCATCGATTGTTCGCGCTCGGCCGAACTATGGTCGCGGTAACCGTCGGTGGAAAAACGCGAGGTATCGATAACATAGCCGACACCACCGCTTTCACCCTGGATGCCGGCATCCGCCTTCCATGAACCATAGCTGCCGGCCGAAAAATTGCCTTCCACCGCAAGCGGCCCCTTGCCGTCCGGCGTGAAGATCTGGATCACGCCGCCCGCCTGGTTGCCGTAGATGGACGACAGCGGACCGCGCAGGACCTCGATGCGCTCGGCGCGATCGAGGTTGAAGGTGGCAGCCTGGCCCTGGCCATCCGGCATCGAGGCCGGGATGCCGTCGGCGACGAGGCGGATACCCCGCACACCGAAGGCCGAGCGGGCGCCGAAGCCGCGCGAGGAAATCTGCAGGTCCTGGGCGTAGTTCTGGCGGTTCTGGACGGTGATGCCGGGCACCGCAGCCAATGCTTCGGACGCATTGACCCGCGCCTGGTCGGCGCCGATACGTTCGGCATCGACGACATCGACGGCCGCCGGCAGATCGAAGCTGCTGTGCTCGACGCGACTGCCGGTGACGACCACGGAATCGAGGGTGACGGTATCCGTCCCGGCACTGACCAGGCAGGGAAAGAGCGCAGCGAGGGCGACTACGAGGCGTTTTTGCGGATAGTTCATGATGACCGCCCGGCCCGGGAAATTTGTGATTGCATGTCTCGTCTCCATTATTGATGGCGCGATTATCGGCAAAGCTCCCGCCGCCGGCGCCCGGACTTTCGCCAATAGCGACTCATGAAAATCATGAGTCGCTTCCGGCGGGGAGATTCCCGAGCCGTTGCCGTGCGGCAATTTGCCACATTCCCGCATCGCCCCAAGCCGACGAAAATTTGGGAAATCTGATACCTGGGGAAATTTGATGCATTGTCGTTTTCGTCCGCTGGCCGCGGCCATTGCCGTAGCCTTTTCTTCAACCGCCCTCAGCCAGGCGGCCATGGCCCAGAACAGCCCGGACGCCTCCGTCGTTCTGGAAGACCTGCGGGTCAGCGCCTCCCGCCTGCGCTCAGTCGAACCCGACGCCGCCCGCATCGACGCCGCCGGCATCGCGGCGCAACGCGCCGCCACCAGCGACACCACCCAACTGCTACGCGATCTGCCGGGCGTCAGCATTGCCAGCGCCGGCGGCGTTTCCGGCCTGCCCGTCATCCATGGCCTGGCCGACGACCGCAACCGCATCAAGATCGACGGCATGGACCTGATCTCCGCCTGCGCCAACCACATGAATTCGCCGCTCTCCTACATCGACCCGAGCAATGTCGACAACATCCAGGTCTATGCCGGCATCAGTCCGGTCAGCCTGGGCGGCGACAGCATTGGCGGCGCCATCATCGTCAAATCCCGGGCACCCCGTTTCGCCGGCGCCGGCGAAGGCCTGCTCAGCGACGGCGAACTGGGCAGTTTCTATCGTTCCAACGGCAACGCCCGGGGCGTCAATGCCTCGGCAACACTGGCTACCGAAAATTTCAGCCTCCGCTATAACGGCTCGACCGCGGAATCCGGCAATTACCACTCGGCCAGGGATTTCAAGCCCGGCATCCTGGCCACCGGCACCAAGGCCGGCACGCACTGGATTGCCGGCGACGAGGTCGGCTCGACCGCCTACAAGTCCGAAAACCACGCGCTGGATTTAGCTTACCGCCTCGACAACCACCTGTTCGACCTGAAACTGGGATACCAGCGCATTCCCTACCAGGGCTTTCCCAATCAGCACATGGACATGACCGGCAACGAAAGCAGCCAGGTCAATTTCGGCTACACCGGAAAATACGCCTGGGGCAAGCTGGAAGGCCGCGTTTACCACGAGGACACCCGGCACAGCATGGATTTTGCCGACGACAAGTATTTCTATACCCTGGGCATGCCAATGCGAACCCACGGCCGGAACAGCGGCGCCCTGCTCAAGGCCGACCTCGACCTCAACGATCGCGACCTGCTGAGCATCGGCGCCGAAGTCCAGCGCTACCGCCTCGATGACTGGTGGCCGCCGGTCGGCACCGGCGGCATGGCGCCCGACACGCTGTGGAACATCAATGACGGGCAACGCGACCGCTACGACGTCTTTGCCGAATGGGAAGCCCGCTGGTCCGAGAAATGGACGAGCCTGCTCGGCGCGCGGAGCAGCCTGGTCGACATGGACAGCGGCACCGTCCAGGGCTACAAGAACAACACCACCGGCTCGGCCACCTACGACACGGACCGGAACGCCTTCAACGCCCGGGACCGTTCGCGCCGCGACTACAATGTCGACCTGACCGCCCTCGCCCGCTACACGCCGGACGCCAGCCAGAGCTACGAAGGCGGTTACGCCCGCAAGACGCGCTCGCCCAGCCTCTACGAACGCTACACCTGGTCGACCGGCGGCATGGCGATGACCATGAACAACTGGGTCAATGACGGCAATGGCTATGTCGGCAATATCGACCTCAAGCCGGAAGTGGCGCATACCGTCAGCTTTACCGCCGACTGGCACGATGCCGCCAGAAGCCGCTGGGGGGTCAAGGTCACGCCCTACTACAGCCATGTCGACAATTACATCGATGCCAGCTGCGCCCTCAACAAGCCGGGGAACGCTTGCGCGGCCGGCAAATACAACTATTTGACCCTGGTCAATCAGGATGCCCGCCTGTATGGCATTGACCTTTCGGGATTCGCCAGCCTCGGCAGGATCGGCGGTGTCGGCGACTTCGCCGCCCGCGGCGTGCTCGGCTACGTCAATGGCAAGAACCGGACAACCGGCGACCACCTCTACAACATCATGCCGATCAACGCCCGGCTGGCCCTGGAACATCGCCTGGGCCGCTGGACCAATACCGTCGAGGAACAGCTGGTCAGCGCCAAGGATGATGTCTCACGTGTGCGTAGCGAAACGAAGACCACCGGCTACACGCTGCTCAACCTGCGCAGCAGCTACGAGTGGAAAAACCTGCGCTTCGACCTCGGCCTGGAAAACGTTTTCGACAAACAGTATTCGCTACCGCTGGGCGGCGCCTACATCGGCCAGGGCGCCACCATGTCGCTCGGCGTCGCCTCGAACTGGACCGCCACCGGCCGGCCGCCGTATGGCTACACCGTCCCCGGCATGGGTCGCTCGCTCTACGCCGGCGTCAATATCAGGTTCTGAGGATGGTCCGCCCCGCTCAGGCGGGGTGGCATTCGTTGGCCAGCGGCTGGTTGGTCCTGGCGTCGAGGAGCACGCTCTTCCATGGCAGGTCAATCCATACCAGGCCGCTCGCCAGGTGTTCGAAGCGGGGCAATCCGGAGTACGAGGGATCGCGCTCCAGCGTGTAGTCGCTGCCGCGCCAGCCGATCTTGATCCGGGTGTTCATTTGCTCGCGGACTTCACGATCGACCTGGATGCGGATGCTGTCGTCGCATCGGTAGCTGCCGCTGGCGAGCGAGAGGTTGAGCTGTTCGTTGCGGGCGGGAAACCGGGCTTGGGACGGAGACGGCGCCTCGGGCGCCGTCCGGCAGCCCGCCAGGAAAAACGTCATCGACACCGCCAATGCGGCGCCCGCCCGTCGGACATCCTGATCAGTCATCTTCATCACCATCACCCGGAAAGTCATCCACCACCCTGGCCACTGCGCCAGCGCACCAACTACCCGAATTGGATGGATCGATATCCCGGGAAGTTCCAACGCATGGCCGAGGTCAGGCTGAGCCGGATGGCCCAGCCGGGAAATCCGGCCAGCTCGCCGAGCACCCGGCGCTTCAGGCCTCGATCAAGCCGTTGCGCACGGCGAGCAGCGCCATTTCGGCGGAGTTCTGGACGTTCAGCTTCTGCTTGATGTTGTAGAGATGCGTGCCGACCGTGCTCGGGCTGAGGCAGAAATCGCCGGCCACTTCATTGACCGAGCGCCCTTCGGCGAGCTTGATGAAGACCGAGAGTTCGCGTTCGCTCAGTGTTTCCAGCGGATTGCCGGAGCCCGACAGCTGGCCGAGCGCCACGGCGGCGGCCAGTTCGGGGTCGAGGTAACGACGGTTGGCAGCGACCTGCTCCACCGCCCGCACGAACTCCTCGGGCGCCGCGCGCTTGCACAGGTAGCCGCGCGCCCCCAGGCGCAGGGTACGCACCGGCACGATGTCGTCGTGGTGTGCCGAAAGCATCAGCACCCGCGCCTTGCCGTCCCAGGCGACCAGGCGTTCCAGTGCGACCAGGCCGCCGATGCCGGGCATCGAGACATCCATGACGACGATGTCGGGCTGCGTTTCGGTATACAGATGGACGACGCTCTCGCCGTTGTCGGTTTCGCCGACCACGCTGGCGCCGGCGCCTTCGAGCAGCAGGCGGAACCCCAGGCGGACGACCGCATGGTCGTCGGCCAGCATGACCCGGATGCCCTGCAATGTTTGTTTCATGTCAGTTCCTTCACAACAGGTGTTGATGCCTGTTCCGGAAAGCTTGCCGTCAGGCGGAAGCCGCCGCCGGCCGGGCTTTCCAGTTGCAGACGGCCGCCCAGCGCGGCAATCCGTTCGCCCATGCCGGGCAGCCCGAAGCCGCAACCGGCCTGTGCCGACGTGCCGCCGACACGGCCGCGGCCATTGTCGGCGAGCACGATCTGCCATTCGCCGTGCCGACGCCGGATGTCCAGTTCGACCCGGCTGGCGCCGGAATGGCGAACGACATTGGTCAGCCCTTCCTGAACGATGCGAATCACCGCCAGCGCCACTTCGTCAGCGACCGGCGACTCGCCCATGTGCACGTCGGCGGCGAGTCCGATTTCCTCATGCTGCAGGCGCCAGGCGGCGAGCAGGCGTCCCAGCGTCGCCGGCAGGCCGCCGACGGCAGGCGGGCGCAGGTGCTGCAGGATGCTGCGCACGCCGTCCTGCATCTCACCGGTAACGGCAACGATGCTTTGAGCATGGCTGTGCAAGGCCGGTTGCTCGCCGGTGCGCTGGACGATGGCGCCGGCCAGGGCGCGCACCGCGGTGATGCCCTGGGCCAGTTCATCGTGCAGTTCGCGGGCGATCCGACGGCGATCTTCGTCCAGCCGGGCCTGCATCTGCAGGCCGACCTCGTGCTCGGTCTCCAGCCGGACGTTGTCGTCGACGGCGGCGACCAGGCGGTCGGCCATGCCGTTGAAGGCGCGGGAAAGGTGGCCAAGTTCCGGCGTCGCAAATACCGGCAGCCGGGTGTCGAAGCGCCCGTTACCGGTCCGGTCGAGCGCCGCCATCACCTGTTCGAGGGGATGCAGCGCCCGATCCAGCGCCCGGCGACTGGCCAGGAAAAGCAGGCCAAGGAGCAGCGCCGCCCAGCCGGCCATTGCCCATAGATCGTCCCAGGCGTCGATGATGGAACGCGAGGCGTCGGGCGTCAGCACCAGTTGCGTCCCAGCGATTTCCAGCCGGCGCGGCGCGAATTCCGGAGCGAGCAGGACGGCGAACCAGCCCGGCACCGAGCGCCCGGCCTTGTAGGTGGGCGGCGGCGAACGATAGAGCAGGCGGCCGTCAGCGGCGAGGACTTCCAGGCCGTTGGCGCGAATCCGGCCGAGCGGCTTGACCATCGCCAGCAGGCGCTCGGACTGCGCCGCAGCAGGAAGCGCGCGCAGTTCGCCGGTCAACGCCTGCAGCCATTGCATGGAAACCCGATTGGCCGCCTCGACCTCCTCATGGATGCCGGCACGCGCTCCCTGCAGCCAGAGGCCGGCCAGAATCATCAGCAGGCCGGCGGCCAGCCCGGTCAGCACCAGGCTGATCCGGGTATGCAGGCTGAGGTGGGAAAGATGGCGTTTCATTTGCCGGCAAACTGGTAGCGCACGCCGACCCAGGCGGCGCGCGGCGCCCCGGGGGCGACAAAGTTTTCGTGATGCCAGCTGCTCGAATCGACCAGGAAGGCACCGCCGGCAAAGGGATTTTCGGCCAGCATGGCGGCCGTGGCGTAATGCTTGTCGAAAATGTTGTTGATCTTGCCGAACAACTGCCAGCCGCCGCCGAGGCTGGTTTCGGCATTCAGGTTGAGGATGGCGTAGCCGGGAATACGGCCGGCCGGGTCCTGATTGTTTTCGTTGCCGCGTGCGTACTGGCCGGAAAAGGCCAGCACATCGCCACCGATCCGCCAGTCGTCGCTGACATGCCAGTTCAGGCCGAGTTTCAGGCTGTGGCTGGGCAGGCCGGGCAGACGGTTGCCCGGGCGCACCAGGATTTCGTCGCCCGCGCATTCCGGCGCCGTGCCGCGGGAACTGTTATTGGCGCCGAGCAGGCAGGCGGCCGACTGGAAAGTCGCCTGCAGATAGCTGTAATGGACTTGCCAGTCCACACGGCGCTGGCTGCCCTTGAGGCCGAATTCCAGCCCCTGGCGGCGGGTCTGGCCGTAGTTGGTGAAATAGCCGGCGCTGGTCGAGGTGCCGACGAACAGGATGTCGTCGCTGCTCAGCGTGCGGTAGCCGCCGGCATTCCATTCGATGTCGCCGGGCAGTTTGCCGCGCAGACCAGCTTCCAGCGTGCGGGCGACGACCTGCTTCAGGTAGGGGTCTGAAGCCAGCGAATTGGGCAGCGTGCAGGGATGGGCCGGATCGGCGCAACCGAGCTCGATCGCCGTCGGCACCCGGTTGCCCTGGCTGAAGCCGGCATAGACATTGAGCGCCGGCTGCGCCTGCCAGGTCAGGCCGAGGGCCGGATTGAGCTTGCGGTAGCTGTAATCGCCGTCGAGATTGGGTGGCGTCGGATTGAGTTCGTCACGGGTGGTGACGCGGCTCACGTTGTAGCGGGCGGCGGCGGTCAGATGCAGGCTCGGGACCAGGGCATAGGTGTCGCTCAGGTAAAGGCTGCGCGTGCGGGTCGTGCCGCGCAGCGCATTGTCTTCATTCTCGGCAGATAGCCCGGAAATACCGCGGCTGGCATCGACGGCACCGATTTCGCTGCTCTGCCCGAACTGCATGCGGGCGTCGTCGAGCGAGGCGCCGACAGCGAGTTGCTGGCGCTCGGTGGTCAGGTTCCACTGGCCGGAGACGCCGCTGCTCTGCTGCGTCGTGTGCGTGTGGTTAACGACGCCGGATTCGTCGCTCGAAAGACCGTCGAAGGGGCCGCCGACAAAGTCGTTGTTGAGATCGCCGCTCAGCGTCTGCGTCTTGCTGCGCCGGTGATAGACGCTCCCCGACAGGCTGCTGCTGTCGTTCAGCCACAGGCGGCCGTTCAAGGCGACCTGCCACAGATCGTTGCGGGTGGTGTCGGTATGGGTGAAGACCTGCTCCCGGCGCTCCGCCAGCATCGATTCGGGCAGCAGGGCGTTGCCGTTGAGGCGCGTCACCGCACGGCTCAGGCTGAGGTCGAAGTCGCCGGCGGCATTCTTGCCGGACAGCTTGGCGAAGAATTGCTTGACGTCGGAGCTCGAGTAGTCGCGCCAGCCGTTTTCGCTGAACCAGTCGCTGGCCATGTACCAGCCCAGGGCGCCGTTGTTGCCGCCGTGTTCGAGTTCGACATTCTGCCGCCCGAAGCTGCCGCCGGACACTTCCAGCTTGCTGCCCGGATGACTGAAGCCGTTCTTGGTGCGGATGGCCAGCGCCCCGCCCAGAGTATTGAGGCCGAAGACCGGGTTGGAACCGGGAATCAGGTCCATGCCGGCAATCGCCGAGTTGGGAATCAGGTCCCAGTTCACCGTGTCGCCGAAAGGCTCGTTGATACGCACGCCGTCGAGATACACCGACAGGCCCTGCGGCGTGCCGAGCAGCGGCGAGGCGGTGAAGCCGCGGTAATTGAGGTCGGGCTGGAAAGGATTGCCCTGCGTTTCGTTGAGATTGACGCTGGGCAAGGCGCTGGCCATGAAGTCCGGCAGATTGAGGTGTTCACTCTCTTCAAGCTGGCGGGCGCCAACCGACTGCACATTGGCCGGCATCTGCCAGCGCGCCACGCCGACGCCGGCGAGCGGCGTATTGCCGACGATTTCAATGCGCTCGGTTTCGATGCTGCGCTCGTCGGCCAGGGCCGACCCGACAATGCCGGCGATGGCTAGGGCAAGCAGGCTGCGTTGGGGGACTTGTCTCATGTCGTTTTTTTGAGTTTGTAATTGACCGGGACGACGACCAGGATTTCGCTGGCCTCCAGCCCATCCGGCAACGGCGGCAGGCTGGCCATCTGTTCGAGCATGGCCAGGGCGTGCTGGTCGAGAATATCGAAGCCGCTCGAATGGTCGAGCTGGACGGCCAGCAGGTTGCCTTTGCGGGCGACCCGCAGGCGCAGCCGGACTTCGCCCTCCCAGCCGCGCAGCGCCGCGATACGCGGATATTCCTGGTGGCGGGCGAACAGTTCGCCGAGGCGCTGGCGATAGGCGGCAAGCAGCTCGCCCTGGGGCCGGCTGGCAACGGCTTTCGCGGCAACCGGCGCGGGGCTGGGACTGACGATGTCACTGGCCGGCGCCGCTGCCGACGACGGGGCAGCGCTGGTCGACAACTCGGCGGCCGGCGACGGGGCGGCCACGGTGGCCGGCCCGGCCGCTCTCGTCAACTGGGGAACCGGCCGGTGTGCCGCAGTCGATAAGGGCGGCCGAGCCTGCGGGGGGAGCGCTGCCCGCACCGCGGGGCGGGGCTTTTCGGCAGACGTTCCGGCATCGGGCGCAAGGTTCTGGCGCAGGGAAGCAAAAATCGGCGAGATGGCCGGCGGGCGCGATGGGCGCTGCCACGACAGACCGGCAAAGAGCAGTCCATGGAGAACGACGGACAGCCCGAGCAGGCGCAGCAAACGCTGCTCCGGCGCCAGCGCCCTCATGAGCGAGCCTCGCCTTGCGGTGCCGGGAACAGCCAGCACCTCATGCCGCGATCCGGGACCGGACGGCATGGCCGGGCATCGGGACGGCTGGCACAACGGCGATTACGCTCTGGGGAAATGTCATTTTGTCTCGCTCCTCAAGCCTTGGACGGCTCTTTGCAACAAAAGGTCGCAAGCCGCGTGCCAAAGCCGCAAACCCCGCCGCGGGGGCGTTTTTGCCATGGTGGCCGGGCAGGTGCAGCAATGCTGCTGCTCAACTATGGAGCACCTGTGTTCATTTGCAGCAGGCAACCGCTGTTTCCGCCACTCGCGGCCCCGATCGTCAAACCGGACGCTCAAGCATGACAGCAGGCGGCTGGCGGGCCAAAAACCGGACCATGGCACAGCCCTTGCGAACCGCCTCTTTCGCCAGGGGCCGGTTCAGGGAATGCACGGCGGCCGCCCGGCAATTCATTCCGTACTGGGTGCCGGTCAACACCGGTCCCGACGCAGGAAACAATGGATAACCAAGGAGACAATCCATGCATAAACAGAATCACCCCCGCCAGCGGACGCTGACCATCGCGCTGCTTGCCGCTGCGGTCATTGCCGGCAATCCGGCCATGGCCAAGAACGTGACCACCGACGACATCCTCAACGATGCCAAGACCCCGGGCGACGTCGTCAGCTTCGGCCTCGGCACCCAGGGCCAGCGTTTCAGCCCGTCCACCCAGATCAACACCAAGACGGTCAAGGATCTGGTCCCGGCCTGGTCGATGTCCTTTGGCGGTGAGAAGCAGCGCGGCCAGGAATCGCAGCCGGTCATTTCCGACGGCAAGATGTTCGTGACCGCTTCCTACAGCCGCATCTTCGCCATGGACGCGAAGACTGGCAAGAAGCTGTGGAAGTACGAACACCGCCTGCCCGACGGCATCATGCCCTGCTGCGACGTGATCAACCGCGGCGCCGCCCTGTACGGCAACCTGGTCATCTTCGGCACGCTCGACGCCCAACTGGTCGCCCTCGACAAGGACACCGGCAAGGTGGTCTGGAAGGAAAAAGTGGATGATTACGCCGCTGGCTATTCCATGTCCGCCGCACCGACCATCGCCCGCGGCAAGCTGATCACCGGCGTCTCCGGCGGCGAATTCGGCATTGTCGGTCGCATCGAAGCGCGCGACCCGATGACCGGCAAGCTGCTGTGGGTCCGTCCGACCGTCGAAGGCCACATGGGCTACAAGTTCGACGCAGCTGGCAACAAGGTTGAAAACGGCATTTCCGGCACCACCAACGCCACCTGGACCGGCGACCTGTGGAAAACCGGCGGCGCCGCTACCTGGAACGGTGCCACCTACGATCCGGAAACCAACCTGATCTTCGCCGGCACCGGCAACCCGGCCCCGTGGAACAGCCACAACCGCCCGGGTGACAACCTGTTCTCCTGCTCCACCGTCGCCATCGACGCCGACACCGGCAAGATCGTCTGGCATTACCAGAACACCCCGCATGACGGCTGGGACTACGATGGCGTGAACGAATTCGTTTCCTTCGACTACAAGGATCCGAAAACGGGCAAGATCATCAAGGCTGGCGGCAAGGCCGATCGTAACGGTTTCTTCTTCGTGAACGACCGGACCAACGGCAAGCTGCTCAACGCTTTCCCGTTCGTCAAGCAAATCACCTGGGCGAAGAGCATCGACCTCGCCACCGGCCGTCCGGTCTATGTTGATGATAACCGTCCTGGCGACCCGGCGAAGAGTGCCGACGGCAAGGCCGGCAGCACGGTCACTTCCGCCCCGTCCTTCCTCGGCGGCAAGAACCAGATGCAGATGGCTTACAGCCCGCAGACCGGCCTGTTCTACGTCCCCTCCAACGAATGGGCGATGGACATCCACAACGAACCGGTTTCCTACAAGAAGGGCGCCGCCTACCTGGGCGCCGGCTTCACCATCAAGGCGACGCACGACGACTACATCGGCTCCCTGCGCGCCTTTGATCCGGCGACCGGCAAGATGGTCTGGGAAAACAAGAACTACGCGCCGCTCTGGGGTGGCGTCCTGACCACCGCCGGTGGCCTGGTGTTCTACGGTACCCCGGAAGGCTTCCTGAAGGGTGTTGATGCCAAGACCGGCAAGGAACTGTGGTCCTTCAACGTCGGTACCGGCATCGTTGCACCGCCGGTCGCCTGGGAACAGGATGGCGAGGAAATGATCGCCGTGACGGCTGGCTGGGGCGGCGCTGTGCCGCTGTGGGGCGGCGATGTCGCCAAGCGCGTGAATTACCTCGAACAGGGTGGTTCCGTCTGGGTCTTCAAGCTGCACAAGTAATCCAGAGATCGTCAGGGCGGTTCGCCGCCCTGCCCGAACGGCGCATCGGCTCTGGCCCCTGCGCCGTTTTCAATTTTGCCGCGGCGCCGATCAGCCCAACCGTCTGGCGCAAGACTTGCATGCACTGACGCTCAGCCATTCCAGGAATGACCGCCCAAAACCCGGCCCCATCCTGACAAGCAACGATGACCTGGCCGACAACTGCCGGCCAGGCCGCCGCCAAGCACTTTTGCCTTACAGCTTTTTTATTCGGGAGTAGAACATGTCATTGCTTCGCAAAGTGATCATCGCCAGCGCCTTTGCCGTCGCCGCCCAGGCCGTGTGGGCGGATGCCGCCAGCGACGAGAAAATGAAGAAACTGGCGGCCCACGCCGGCTGTTTCACCTGCCATACCATCAGTCACGTCGATAACCCGGACGGCAGCAAGCCGATCGGTCCGGCCTGGCGCGACGTCTCCGAACAGTACCGGGGCAAGCCGGGCGCCACCGATTTCCTGACCCGCGTTGTCCAGGAAGGCTCCAACCCCTATTCCAGCCACTGGAAGAACCGCGTCACCGGCATCGCCATGCCGCCCAACGCAGTGGCCATTGATGCCAACGACAGCCGTCAGCTGGTTTCGTGGATTCTGTCCCTGAAATAACTCACTAAAAATAGCGATGGGCGCCTCGGCGCACCATCCATGCCGGCATACGGCCAATCACTTAGGAGTTCCAGCTTATGAGCAAATCTTCCCTGGCGGCCGGACTGACCGGCCTCCTTCTGGCGATCGCCTGCAGCCTGGTGCAGGCCGGCGAACGCGCCACCCCGCGCGAAGCCCGCGCCCTGTTCGACCAGGCCGTGCATTACCTGGAAGCCAACGGACCGGAGAAATCGTGGGCCGCCTTCAGCAATACCAAGGGTCCGTTCGTCAAGAAAGACCTTTACGTCTATGCCATCAATCGGCAAGGCACCTACGTCGCCAACGGTGCCGCCCCCGACACCCTGGTCGGCCTCAATGTGCTGGACAGCGTCGATGCCGCCGGCACGCCGCTGTTCCGCCACATGATCGCGGTCACCGACAAGCAGGATGAAGCGCGTATCCGCTACGTCTGGCTCAATCGCAAGACCAATCATGTCGAGCCGAAGAATGCCTGGCTGCATCGCCAGGGCGACTACATCATCGGTGTCGGCTACTACGCGCCGCACGCCACGGCCGACGACGCCATCAAACTGCTCAATGAAGCCGTCGCGCTGGCCGGCACGCAGCCAATGGCGAGCGCCGCCCAAGCCTTCAACGACAGCAAGGGCAAATTCGTGCACGACGACCTTTACGTCTTCGCCGTCAATCTCGATACCGGAAAATTCGAAGCCCACGGCATGAACCCGGGCTGGACCGGCACCGATGCCCGTAACCTGCGCGATGTCGAGGGACATCCGCTGATCCAGGAAATGATCGACCTGGCCAACAGCAAGGGCGAAGGCGTCGTCGATTATGTCTGGCGCAACCCGATCACCAATGCGATCGAGCGCAAGCGCTCCTTCATCCGTCGCGTCGGCAACAGCCTGCTCGGCGTCGGGTATTACCTCGATTGAGCATCGCCGGTTACGACGACTGAACCACACGATGGGGCCGGCAGGCCCCATCGTCTTTCCGGGCGGCGCTCGCATCGCCGCTCCCGTTGCATGCTGCCGCTCCCCCGGCCAATTACCGGCCGAACCGACATCCTTCATCAACGGCCATGCTCCAGTGCTGAACAGTTGCTGCATAGCGGCGCAATGGAAAGCACATGCGTGCCCGGAAATAGTGCGGCGAAAAATCACAAGTCATTGATTTTATTGACACGTCAATCTGGCAAGCGCCTGGCACAAGGCGTGCGAATTATCAGGCACGAGTCACGGCAGGACGAGAGTTCACGAAAATGCGGCCCGCCGGCCTCCCAACCATTGTTCCGCAACTCCAAATCGCAAAAACCAGGAGACAAAACATGATTTATGCAGCCCCCGGCGCCGCCGGTGCCAAGATCGCCTACAAGGCCAAGTACGACAATTTCATCGGTGGCAAGTGGGTCGCCCCGGTCAAGGGCGAATATTTCAGCGTCGTCACCCCGATCAACGGCAAGCCGTACACGATGGCTGCCCGCTCCACCGCCGAAGACGTCGAACTGGCGCTGGACGCTGCCCACGCCGCTTTCCCGGCCTGGGGCAAGACCGATGCCACGACGCGCTCCAACATCCTGCTGAAGATCGCCGACCGCCTCGAAGCCAACCTCGAACTGCTCGCCTACGCCGAGACCGTCGATAACGGCAAGCCGATCCGCGAAACCCTGGCTGCCGACATCCCGCTCGCCGTCGACCACTTCCGCTACTTCGCCGGCTGCCTGCGCTCGCAGGAAGGCGGCATTTCCGAAATCGACGAAAACACCGCCGCTTACCACTTCCACGAGCCGCTCGGCGTCGTCGGCCAGATCATCCCCTGGAACTTCCCGATCCTGATGGCCGCCTGGAAACTGGCCCCCGCCATCGGCGCCGGCAACTGCGTCGTCCTGAAGCCGGCCGAATCGACACCGATCTCCATCCTGATCCTGATGGACCTGATCGCCGACATCCTGCCGGCCGGCGTGCTGAACATCGTCAACGGTTTCGGCCGCGAAGCCGGCATGCCGCTCGCCACCAGCAAGCGCATCGCCAAGATCGCCTTCACCGGCTCGACCACCACCGGCCGCGTCATCGCCCAGGCCGCTGCCAACAACCTGATTCCGGCTACCCTGGAACTGGGTGGCAAGTCGCCCAACATCTTCTTCGCCGACGTCATGGACAAGGATGACGGCTTCCTCGACAAGGCTATCGAAGGCATGGTGCTGTTCGCCTTCAACCAGGGCGAAGTCTGTACCTGCCCGAGCCGCGCCCTGATCCAGGAATCGATCTACGACAAGTTCATGGAGCGTGTCCTCAAGCGCGTCGCCGCCATCAAGCAGGGCAGCCCGCTCGACACCGACACCATGATGGGTGCCCAGTGTTCGCAGGAACAGATGACCAAGATCCAGTCCTACCTCGACATCGGCAAGCAGGAAGGCGCCCAGGTGCTGATCGGTGGCGAACGCGCCCACCTCGGCGGCGACATCGAAGGCGGCTACTACATCCAGCCGACCCTGTTCAAGGGCCACAACAAGATGCGCATCTTCCAGGAGGAAATCTTCGGGCCGGTGCTCGCCGTGACCACCTTCAAGGACGAAGCCGACGCGCTGGCCATCGCCAACGACACCATCTACGGCCTTGGCGCCGGCGTCTGGAGCCGTAACGGCAACGTCGCCTACCGCATGGGTCGCGCCATCCAGGCCGGCCGCGTGTGGACCAACTGCTACCACGCTTACCCGGCCCACGCTGCTTTCGGCGGCTACAAGGAATCCGGCATCGGTCGCGAAACCCACAAGGTCATGCTCGACCATTACCAGCAAACGAAGAACCTGCTGGTCAGCTACAGCGAAAGCAAGCTGGGTTTCTTCTGATCTAGCAACAGAGCATCTCCTCCACTGGCCCGATTGCGGGCAACTCTTCGGGGGCGGGCAACCGCCCCCTTTTTTCGGAGAACGCCATGGTCGACAAAGTCATTGCCACCGCCAGCGCCCTGGAGCTCATCGAGCACCTCAAACAGAAGCACGGCGACCTGATCTTTCACCAGTCCGGGGGCTGCTGCGACAACAGCGCGGCCAATTGCTACCTGCCCGGCGAACTGACCATCGGCGCCTACGACGTCCATCTCGGCGAGATTGGCGGCGTGCCTTTCTATATCGGCAAGTCCCATTACGAGTACTGGAAGCACACCCAGCTCATCATCGACGTGATCGACGGCCACGGCGGCACATTCTCCCTCGAAGGCCCGGAAGGCAAAGCTTTCCACACCCGTTCGCGTCTGTTCACCGATGCCGAATGGGCCGAGCTGCAAGCCACCGGCACCGTCTGACCCCAATACGATAGGATTATCCATGATCAAGAAACTCATTCCCGCCCTCCTCCTGCCCGTCCTCCTCGGCGTCGCCGCGGCGCCGGCCCAGGCGTCGGAAGCCATCATCAAGAAAGCCCGCTGCGTCGCCTGCCACGCCGTGGACAAGAAACTGGTCGGTCCGGCCTACCGCGACGTCGCCAGCAAGTACCGCGGCGATGCCGCCGCCCCCGGTCATCTGTTCGACAAGGTTCGCCATGGCGGCAGCGGCGTCTGGGGCGACATCCCGATGATCCCGCACCCGGCCGACAAGATTTCCGACGCCGACCTGAACGCCGCGATCAGCTGGATCCTGGCGCTGGAATAAGCGTCCCGCCCGGTCATTGCCGGCAATGACCGGGTAAACAACGGCGCACGGACGCCAGAACCGCCACCGGATTTTCCTGTCCCCAGCGCCAGCCGGAGCAGGAAAATATAAAAAAAAGGCCAGGCATCGAGCCTGGCCCTTTTATTTGGGGGGAGCGCTGCGCACCGGGACGGGAGCACTCTCCCACCCCAGGCCGACCATTAACGGAGCAAAGCGTCACCCAGGCGCCCAAGCACCAGACTTGCTGAACAAAAGCCATGGAGCACCTGCTCCATTTCTGAACACATGCTCATTTTCCGGACAGCGCAGCGGGCGACATGCGCCGCCAAGTACCATCGCGCAGGAAGGCGTGTTTGAGTGCCGCGGCGACATGCAGCACGATCAATCCGCCACCGCCCCACACCAGGGCGACGTGCATTCCCTTGAACAAGCCATTCAGCGACTCGTCGGGCCAGCCGGCCTTGGGAATTTCCAGACCGAAAAGCTTGATCGCGTAAGGCGTGAACGAGGATGCCAGGTAGCCGGCCAGCGGCGCCAGCAGCAGGAAGGCGTAGAGCAGGCCATGGGCATAGGTCGCCAACTTGGCTTCCCAGCCGCCAGCCAGCGGCGGCGGTGCCGGATGGCGGTGGCGCCAGCCCAGGCGGACCACTACCAACAAAAAGGTGAGCAGACCGAGCGATTTATGCAGGCTGTAGGCGGCGCTGCGCCCGGCGCCCTTGGGCAGATCGACCATGGTCCAGCCCAGCCAGAGCAGCCAGACGACCAGGACCGCCTGCGCCCAGTGTAGCGCGATGGCAGGCAGGGTATAGCGTGTCGCACTCATCGGATGCTGACTCCCCAGGGCAGTTCGCCGACCGGGATGTCGGCGAGTTTGGTGAAGCTGCCGGTATCGATCACCGATACGCTACCGGAACGACCGTTGGCGACGTAAAGCTTGCCGCCGTCCGGCGTCAGCGCCATGTTCCACGGGCGCTTGCCGACCTCGACGGTACCGACGACCGTGTTGGTCGCCGTGTCGATCGCCATCACCGTGCCGTCGCGGCCGTTGGAAATGAACACGCGGCGGCCATCAGGATGGACTGCCACGCCATTCGGATACTGGCCGGCGGTGATTTCCGCGAGTACACGGCGCCCGGCGACATCGACCGCATAGACCTTGCCGGCCATTTCGCAGGCGATGTATGCCCGGCTGCTGTCGGGCAGGAAGCCGATGCCGCGCGGCCGCTTGCCGACGGTAACACTCGCCACCTGGCGGCGGGCGGCGACGTCGACGACATCGACCTGCTCTGCCTCTTCGGCGCTGACATAGAGCCAGCGGCCGTCCGGGCTGAACACCGCATGTTCCGGATTGCGTCCCTGGACCTTGATACGGGCCAGTTCGCGGCCTTCCGGCGCACTCAGCAGCACGACGCTGTTGTCGTCCTCGACGGCCACGGCTAGCAGCTGGCCATCGGCTGAAATACTGATCCCTTCCGGCGAATCGCCGACCCGGACGGTGCGCTCCAGCTTGCCAGCGGCGGTGTCGACGATCAACAGACTGCCCGTTTTGGCATCGGTCAGGTAGAGATGCCGGCCATCGCTAGCCGAGCCGCGCGGCCGCTGACCGACCGCGATATCGGCCCGGCGCTGGTCGGTCGCCGTATCGATGACACTGACCGTCGCCGATTTTTCGTTGGGAACATAGGCCAGCACGGCGGCCCGGGCAGGGCCGGCAAAAGCCGCCAGCAGCGCAATGGTGAGTACGGACAGGGCGCGCATCAGGTCAGGCCGGCAGATAGGAAATGCCATGCCGCTTGAAGATGGCGGCAATGCTGCCGTCGCGCTTCAAATCGGCCAAAGCGCCGCCAATCGCTTCCGCCAGTTCCGCCTCCTCTGCCTTGACCGCCATGCCGAGCGGCCAGCTGTCGAGCTTCAGTTCGGCGAATTTCGGCGTCTCGATGAGGTAGCGCCCCTGCCCGGCGAGCGCCGCCTCGACCTCGGCCCGCGGCCCGAGCACGGCACTGATCTGACCATCGGCCAGGCCTTTGGCCGCTTCCGCGATGCTGCGGTAATGCACGACATTCTCCCGCAGCCGGCCGTTCAGGACGCCGAGCAGGAAGGAATCGGACAGGGTGGAGGTTTCGACGCCGATCTTTTCGCGGGTGAAGATTTCCAGCGCCACGGCCGCGGAGCCGGCGAGCGCCGGAACGCGCTCCGGATTGCGGGCCAGGGCCAGCGATTCGCGATGGTAGGCACCAAAGATGCGAACCTTGTCGTTAGCCCGCGCCAGATGTTCGTCGACCGGCACATGCAGCATCACATCAGCCGGCTGGGTGCCGAGATAATGACCTTTCCAGACCATGTTGCGCAGATCGTCGTTCATGTCCTCGTCGGCATTGAAACCGACGATTTCCGGCGCCAGGCCGAGCTTTTCGGCAATCGCCCGGCCGATCTCGGCATCGATCCCCTTGCCGCCGCTCATCGCGTAGGGCGGAAAATTGTTATAGACGGCGACGCGCAACCGGCCGCGCTGGCGGATATCGGCCAGCGCATCGGCCCGGGCCGGCAAGGCGACAAGGAAGGGCGCAGCCGCGATGGCCTGCAGCCAGAGGCGGCGGTTATTCTTCACGGACCGTCTCCAGCCAGGCACGGATCGCCCACATGGCTTCCTGACTGAACACCGCTTCGAACGGCGGCATATAGACGCGACCGTCGCGCACCGAACCGTGGCGGATGCGGTTCAGGAAGATTTCATCGCCTTCATCGCCCGCCGGCAGATAGCGCAGGTCAGGCGCAATGCCGCCGGAGATGGCGCCCAGGCCATGGCAGCGAGCGCAGTTCTGGTTGAAGGCGGACGCACCGATGTGGATGGCGGTTTCGTTCTTGCGATAGGGATTGGCTTTCAGCCACTCGGCACCGACCGGCTTCAGCCCGGTCGTATCAACGGCCTGGGGCACGACATCGCCGTGGGCAAAGACCTGGGGGGCGAGCATGGCGATGAAGAGGGCGGTCGCAACTGCGCCGAGACGTCGGAAGGGATGTTTCACTTTGGCTCCTTTGGTAAGTACTGGTGACGGCTTTTGTCGTTCATCTACTGCAAGGCCTGTGCCAGGCAACAGACTGCCACTGCCTTTTCGTACGCCCGACAAGTAGACCGGGAACACCCCGCAATCCGCCACTCGCGACCAAAACAACTGGCGCGACAATTGCTTTAAACAACCCTGTTGCACCGGGATGTTGCTAAAAAAATGGGCAGGTGCTACGTTATGAAACACAACAAAAACGACAAAAACCCATATGGAATCATAGGAGTAGTGGATGGGACATCTACAAGTGGCACAAGCCCGGCAATTGTTCTTCGATCGAGGCAACCGTCCGGAAGGACTGATCGACACGGTCGTCATCCGTTCGTGGGAGCGCTGCCACCGTTTCGGGCTGACCGAGGACGCGCCGCTGATCGGCAGCGACTCGCTGGACCGGGTGGCGCTGAAGAGCGAACAGGACCGTAACCGCATGCTGCTCAGCCACGGCCGGCCGATCATGGAGCATGTTTTCGATCAGATACGCGAATCGGGCAGCATGGTGATCCTCGCCAATGCCAACGGCCTGCTGCTGGAAACAGTCGGCGACCCCGACTTCGTCGGTCGCGCCGATCGCGTCTCGCTGAGCGCCGGTGCCTCCTGGGACGAAAACCTGCGCGGCACCAATGCGATCGGCACGGCGCTGGCCGAAGAGGCAGCGATCGAAATCCTCGGCGGCGAACATTTCCTGGTGCACAACGGCTTCCTGACGTGTTGCGCCTGCCCGATATTCGGGCCGGACGGCCGGCTGCTCGGCGTCCTCGACATTTCCGGCGACTACCGCAGCTACCAGCGGCACACGCTGGGCATGGCCCGGATGTCGGCCCAGGCCATCGAGAAACGGCTGTTCGAGTCGGTCCATGCTCAGGACATCCAGATCTGTTTCCACGAACGGGCCGATTACCTGAACAGTCCGCGCGAAGGCATGGCAGCGGTATCGCCGGATGGCCAGGTGCTGGCGATGAACGCCAATGGCCTGAAGATCCTCGGCATCAGGCAGGTCGACGCGGTACGCCGCGATTTTTCCATGGTTTTCGAAAGCAGCCTGTCGGCACTGATCGACCGCCTGCGCCACAATCCGCGCGCCAGTTGCGAAATCACCGTGAACGGCAAGACCATCCATCTCCAGTTGCGGGGCCATCTGCCGACAATGCAAGTCAACGGCCGGCTCTATGACGAAACGCCGGCCCCGCGCGGCAACCGCCGGACAGATGCCGCCCCGGCGACCCCGACCATGACGCTCGACACATTGAATACCGGCGACCCCCGCCTGCAGATGGCCATTGACCGCGCCCGGCGCATCCTCGGCAAGGACATCCCGATCCTGATCCAGGGCGAATCCGGCGCCGGCAAGGAAATGTTCGCCAAGGCCTTCCACAACAGCGGCCCGCGCCAGCCCGGCCCCTTCGTCGCGCTGAACTGCGCGTCGATCCCGGAAACGCTGATCGAATCCGAACTCTTCGGCTACCAGGGCGGCGCCTTCACCGGCGCCCGCAAGGAAGGCGCCCCCGGCAAGATCCAGCAAGCGCACGGCGGCACCCTGTTCCTCGATGAAATCGGCGACATGCCGCTCAACCTGCAGGCCCGCCTGCTGCGCGTCTTGCAGGAACGTTGCGTGACGCCGCTGGGTAGTACGCGCTCGATCCAGGTCGATATCTCGCTGGTCTGCGCCACCCACCGCAAGCTGCGCGACGAAGTGGCGCGCGGCACCTTCCGCGAGGATCTCTATTACCGCCTCAACGGCCTGTGCGTCACGCTGCCCGCGCTGCGCGAACGCGCCGACATTCGCCAGATGGTCGCCAAGCTGGCCAGCGCCGAAGCCGGCCCGGGCATCCCGGTCAGTTTTTCGGAAGGCGCCCTGCAGGCCATGGAACGCTATGGCTGGCCCGGCAATATCCGCCAGCTGTTCAACGTCATCCGGGTCGCCATTGCGCTGCTCGACGAAGGCGAAACCGAGATTACCGAAACCCACCTGCCGGAAGAACTGTTCGAGGCGCCCATCGCCCCGCCCGTCTGCGCAGCGGCGCCGATCCACGACCCATGGGCCGCGACGGCACCGGAAGGCACCGGCAGCCTGGAAGAAATCGGTCGCCAGGCCGCCTTGCGCTCGCTGGAAGCCGCCGGGGGCAACATCTCGGCGGCGGCACGCCAGCTCGGCATCAGCCGCAATACCCTGTACCGCAAGCTGGGCAAATTCTGAGGCGTAGCGGCGAGCATCCAACAAGGCCCGGGCAACCGGGCCTTTTTACATCCAGGGCAGCGGATTCTTGGTCAGCGCGACGCTGACGATATAAGCGAAGGCGAGCAGGGCCAGTGCGAAAAAGACTGCGCGCACCGCCGGCGTCCTGCCGCGCTTCAGCGCCAGCGTCCCGCACAGGATGTAGGTGAGCAGGCCGCCCAGTTTGGCGGTCAGCCAGGCATCGACCAACGGATACTGGCCGCTCCAGAAAGCCAGGCCGAGCGCGCTACCGAGCAGCAGCGTGTCGACGACATGCGGCAGGGTACGCGCCAGGCGCCGATCGAGCCACGGCGACTGGCGCAGCATCCAGACGCCGCGCAGGCAGAAGCCGAAGCCGCTGAGGATGACGCAGCTGACGTGCAGGTATTTGAGGGCGAGATAGCTCACGCCAGCGCCGCCAGCTTTTCCCGGATATCGGCGCTGTGCCGGTAATAACGGCGAACGGCACCGACCAGGTTGAAGGCCAGCCAGCCGCTGGCCAGCATCAGGGCGAGTCCGGCCGGCCGGGCCAGCCACACCGGCCAGAAAACGGCAGCCAGCAGCAGGACGAGCGCCAGGGCATAGGCATGCATCTGGCGCAGCATGGCGCCATCGGCCAGGATGCGGTTCATGTTGGGGGCGGCGACCCGCATCTGGCCCTGGTTCTGCAAATGCATCCAGGCCAGGAAAGGGATGATCTTGTAGAGCATGCCGATAATGAAGGACAGGTAACCGCCGGCAATCAGAAGAATACCGAAAAACAGCGGCCACCCGGGTAACTCGGCGACCGGCGGAAAAATGGCGGCAACCAGCAGCATGGCCAGGGCGAGCAGGCTGGCCCCCAGCCCCAACTGCCAATAGCGATAGGTGGCGTCCGCCCTCGCCCGTCGCCGCTTGCCCTGCAGGCGCCAGGTCAGCCCGGCAAAGGCCAGGCCGGCAACGGCGATCAGTGCCTGACAGAGGCGGCCGAGGAGCGGCAGGCCGGCCAGCACCGCCACGCTCCAGCCGAGCAGCAGGACGCTGACGACGACCGGGAACCACCAGCCGGGACGAGCCGGATAACCGGGCGTCAATTGGAACATCGGCACCACGACATAAGCCATCGCCGCAAGCAGTACGCCGGCCCAGCCGCCCAGCCCCCAGCCGGCATGCAGGTCGGCCAGCACTGGCCAGGGCAGCGGCCAGCCGCCGGCCAACCCGAGCGCCATCAGGATGCCCAGCGCCACGACGGCGAACAACCCGCCCAGCGCCAGCTTCAGACCGCGGATAGTCGGGCTGGTCGATGGCACCTTGAGCAGCGCACGACCAGCCTCGACCAGGAAGACCAGGACGGCCAGCCCGAGCAGCAGGGCCGCCCCTTCCAGCAATTGCGGCTGCGCGAAATAGAAGCCGGCGGCGAGCAGCAAGGCGCCACTGTTCAACCCGCCATGCACGACGACGGCGGTCGCCCGCGGCCGGGCGAGATGAGCGCCGGCAACCACCGGCAATACCTGGATCAGCGCCCCGAACATCACCTGCAGCATGAAGCCGATGGTCAGCAGATGGGTGGCCGCCAGCGTCGCGGGCAGCCAGCGCGAGGCAAACAGCGACGCCCCTTCGATCAGCAACAAGAGCCCGGCAAGGAACGCAAACAGCGGGCCGCTCAGAAAAAACCGCATGGGCGCAGCCAGCGGCGGCGCGTTTTCGAAGGAGATGGTGCCTTGCATGGCGCAGCGCTACGCCTTGGTCATCAGCGCGAAATCAGGATTTCGAAAGTACCGTCCGGCAGCAACTCCGTCTCGTAGGCGTGGCCGTTCTGCTGCAGCACCTTGTAGAGGGGATGCGGTTCGCGATAAAGGAGGAGCAACATTTTCTCCCCTTCCTTCAGGGTATCGAGCATTTCCATGGTCTGCACGAAAGGCTCAGGCGGCTGCATGAAACGGGCGTCGACGACGTGCGGAGTTTTGGGGTGAGTCATGCGGCAAGCAATTCGCTGTTCAGGCGTTGGAGGACGGCCGGCAATTCTGCCACCAGATGCTGGTCGCACATCGGGTAAAGCATGTTTTCTTCCTTCATGTTGTGCTGCTGCATCATGATCAGCAAGGTTTCGGCCAACCCGAGATACTCATCGGCATCGCCCGCCTGCAGCGCGCGCTCGGCATCCTCGAGCAGGGAACGCATCTGGACATGCTCCATGCGCATCACCTGGGTCGGCCCCATGCTCATGCCGGTCTTGGCCTCGAAAGCCGGGAAAAGGGTATTTTCCTCGCTATCGAAATGCGCCAGCATGGCTTTGCGGAACAGCGCAAATGCGTTGCCGGCCAGTTCGATTTTGTGGTCGGCCATGGCTTCTTCGGCAGTGGCGAAGAGATCGTCGCAATGGCGGTGGTCGTCGGTCATGAAATTGCGAATACTGGTCATCGGGGCGCTCGTGAAGTTGGGAGAGTGACGAGACCATTGTCCCGATCAAGGCGGGCGCTGACTTTGACCACCATCAAATTTACCGAAGTCGCCTGCCGCACCGCCGGCGGCGATCGCCGAGGCAGCATGCCGCCGGTCCGGGGCAAGGCTTGCCATGTCCTGGTGCGACGCGTAGATTCGAGCCATTCAATGGAAAGGAGAGAAGCATGCGCCATGCGCTCTTTCTCGGAATCGTGCTCGCCACGTCGTTCGCCGCCCAGGCCGATATCTATAAATGCCAGCGGCCGTCCGGCGAAGTGATCTTTTCGGATATTCCCTGCAATCGCGGCGAGGCCGTTACCAAGGTCCGCGCCGCCGAATCGACGGCCGACCTCGAAGCGGCGCGCCAGGAAGTCGACCGCCAGCGCAATGCGGCGGCCCGGCAGGAGGCCGACAACATCGCCGCCCGGCGCAACGCTCCCGGTGTTGCCAGTCTGCCCGACCGCTCCAGCCCGCCGCCGGTCTGGCCTGCGCCCAGCCCGCCCTCGCCGACTTCGTCCGTTACCCGCTGACTCCGCTCCGACCGCCGATCTGCGCATAAGGGACGGCAATTCCGGCCCCTCATGCAGCATGCTTCAATTGCTTGCGATACAGGAAGTCGAGAATCGCCGCCCGGCAGCGGACATATTCGGCGTCGTCGGCCAGTTCGAGCCGATTGCGCTGGTGGGCCAGTCCGACTTCAAGGATGTCGCCGATGGTTGCCGCCGGCCCGTTGGTCAGCATGACGACGCGGTCGGAAAGAAGCACCGCCTCATCGACATCATGCGTCACCATCACCGTGGTGGCGCCGGTCGCCGCCATGATCTTCATCAGCTCGTCCTGCAGGTTGGCGCGGGTCAGCGCATCAAGGGCACCGAACGGCTCGTCCATCAGCAGGATTTTCGGTTCCATGGCCAGCGCGCGGGCGATACCGACGCGCTGCTTCATGCCGCCGGAAATTTCCTGCGGATACTTGGCCTCGGCATGGCTCAGGCCGACCAGGGCGAGCGCCTCGTGGGTGCGCTGCTTCAGTCTGGGCTTGCCCTCCCTGCTGCCGAAGACACGCTCGACGGCGAGGTAGATGTTGTCGAAACAGGTCAGCCAGGGCAACAGCGAATGGTTCTGGAAAACCACGGCACGTTCGGGTCCGGGGCCGGAAATTTCCCGGCCGTCGCAGAGCAGCACGCCGGAGGTCGGCAGGGCCAGGCCGGCGATCAGGTTGAGCAGGGTCGATTTTCCGCAGCCGGAGTGGCCGATCAGGGTGACGAACTCACCTTCGCGGATGGTCAGATCGACGTCGCGCAGCGCGCAAAATTTGCCCTTCTTGGTCGAGAAGACTTGCCCGACGTTTTCGATCTGGACGATTTTCTTGGTCATGATCTTTCCTCAGCGGGTTTCATAGGTAAAGCGTTTGGCGATCATGATCAGCCCCTGCTCAAGCAGCAGGCCGACGATGCCGATGACGAAAATGGCGATGATGATGTGTTCGACCTTGAGGTTATTCCACTCATCCCACACCCAGAAGCCGATGCCGACGCCGCCGGTCAGCATTTCGGCGGCAACGATGACCAGCCATGCGGTGCCGATGGACAGCCGGATGCCGGTCAGCATGTAGGGCAGCACGGCCGGGAACAGTATCTTGGTGACGACCTTCCACTCAGACAGCGCCAGCACGCGGGCAACGTTGAGGTAATCCTGCGGCACGCGCTGCACGCCCTGGGCGGTGTTCATGATCATCGGCCAGATCGAGCAGATGAAGATGGTGTAGGTCGCCGCCGGGTCGGCCTTCTTGAAGACGAGCAGTCCGATCGGCAGCCAGGCGAGCGGCGACACCGGGCGCAGCAGGCTGATGATCGGATTGATCATGTCCGACAGGAAGCGTGAGCGGCCGAGGATGAAGCCGAGCGGAATGCCGACCAGCGCCGCGAAGCCGAAACCGACGCCGACCCGCTGCAGCGACGACAGGATATTCCAGCCGATGCCCTGGTCGTTCGGCCCGTTGCGGTAGAACGGGTCGGCGAACAGGACCTTGGCAGCCTCCCAGGTCTGGCCCGGCCCGGGAATGCTACCGCCCTTGATGGTGGCGACATACCAGATGCCGATCAGGACGACGATGCCGAGCACCGGCGGCAGTAGCGCGCGCAATGCGGCCTGGAGGCGCTCCGCGAACATTGTGCCGGCCGGCAGTTCGGCGGTTGTACTCATGTTTTTCTCCGCGACCGGCCCCGCAACGGGGCCAGCCGATGTCGTGGCGTGCGTTTCGCCGGCCGGCTCGTTATCCGGCGGGCGACGGTCGATGGCGATGACGGCGGCACTCATCGCGTCAGGCCTTGATCTTGAAGGCGTCGGCATACTTCGCCGGCTCCTTGCCGTCCCAGACGATGCCGTCCACCAGCTTGCTGGAGCGCATCTCGCTCTTCGGCAGCGCCACGCCGGCGGCTGCGGCACCCTGCTTGTAGATGTCGATCCGGTTCACCTTCCTGGCGACCTCCAGGTAGTTCGGATGATCCTTGAGCAGCCCCCAGCGCTTGTGCTGGGTCATGAACCACATGCCGTCCGACAGGTAGGGGAAATTGACCGCGCCGTCGTTGAAGAACTTCATGTGATTCCTGTCGTCCCAACTCTTGCCCAGGCCGTTCTGGTAGCGACCGAGCATGCGGGCGACGATGACCTCGGTGTCGGTATTGACGTAAGCCTTCTGGGCGATGGTTTCGGCGGTCTTCTGCTTGTTGGGCAGCGAGGCGTCGATCCAGCGGCCGGCGTCGAGAATGGCCGAGACCAGGGCACGGGCGCTGTTCGGGTATTTCTGGACCCATTCGTCGGTGGTGCCCAGAACCTTTTCCGGATGGTCGGTCCAGATGTCCTGCGTCGTCGTCGCGGTAAAGCCGATATTGTCGATGATGGCGCGGTTGTTCCACGGTTCGCCGACGCAGAAGCCGTCCATGTTGCCGACCCGCATGTTGGCGACCATCTGCGGCGGCGGCACGGTGATGGTCTTGACGTCCTTCAGCGGATTGATGCCCTGCGCCGCCAGCCAGTAATACAGCCACATGGCGTGGGTGCCGGTCGGGAAAGTCTGGGCGAAGGTGTACTCCCGCTCCTTTTTGGCGACCAGCTTGGCCAGGCTCGGGCCATCGGTGGCGCCCTTGTCCTTCAGCTGATTGGAGAGCGTGATCGCCTGGCCGTTGTTGTTCAGGCTCATCAGCACGGCCATGTCCTTCTTCGGGCCGCCGATGCCGAGCTGTACGCCATAGACCAGGCCATAGAGCACATGCGCCGCATCGAGTTCGCCATTGACCAGCTTGTCGCGCACCGACGCCCAGCTCGCCTCCTTGGAAGCGATGATCTTGATGCCGTATTTCTCGTCGAACTTGTTGACCGCGGCCATGACGACGGAGGCGCAATCGGTCAGGGGAATGAAGCCAACCCGGATTTCGGTTTTTTCCGGTTTGTCGGAACCGGCGGCATAGGCGCCCGAACTGGTCATCATGCTGCTTCCTCCGATCATTGCGGCGGTTGAAAAATACATCGACTGGCGGATGAAGTCCCGGCGCGAAACGTCGAGATCGCTGTCCGCGGCAGGGGCAAGATCGCGGTGGGGGGTGACGTACATGGCAGAGTCTCCTGAAAGGTAAATCCAAAAGGAAAACGGCGTCGCGTTGCGCCACGACCCGGGCGGGTCAGTGCGCAACGGACGCCGTTGTCCGATAACGAATCCAGTGAATCAGATCGCGGCCGGAACACCCTTGCTCCGGCCGATGAAGACTACATAGCAACGCTCGGGCCACCTCGTTGAGCGCTTTGGCAAATGCCATGCAAGGCGTTGAAATACTTTGGTATTTTACGATTTGAACGATATTTCGCGAGCGCCCACCGCGCTCAAACGCCAGGCGATTATCGGCGATGGAGCGCACTGCTGCGGTGCAACATACAGGGCGCATGAACCAAAAGCGTGCTGCATATGCCGGGACACCAGCCGGCCCTGGAGCGCCTTCTCAGAAAAGCAGCGCGGCGCTGTCGAGCAGTTCGCGGGCGACCTGCACCAGCGGTTTGCCACGGTCCATGGCGAGCTTGCGCAAGGCGGCGTAGGCCCCTTCCTCGTCGAGCTGGCGATGCTTGATCAGCAGCCCCTTGGCCTTTTCGACGATCTTCCGGTCGGAGAGCTTGCGGGTCGCCTCGGCCAGTTCCTGCTTCAGGCTCTGGTCGGCGGTGAAACGGGCTACCGCGATGTCGATGATCGGCTTCAGGCGCGAGGCCTCCAGGCCATCGACGACATACGCGGCAACCCCGGCGCGGAGGACGTTGTGGATCGTCGATTGCTCGCCGTCGCTGGCAAAAAGGACGACCGGACGCGGCGCCGTGCGGTCCATGGCGGCGAGGTGTTCGAGCGTATCCCGGCTGGGCGCGTCGGTTTCGATCAGGATGACGTCAGGCTTGATCCGCGCCACCTGGTCGAGCAGGCCGTCGGCCGACGCCAGCACGGCCGCTACCTGGTGACCGGCCAGGATCAGGCCGCTGCATATTTCGGCGGCGCGTTGTTGCCGTTCGTCGATGACCAGTATTTTCAGCATGTGGAAATTTACGCAAACATCGGGCCAGCCGGCGCGACGAAAAAGGAGAGAACCCAAAAACCAGGCGGGCTTCGGCAGCATTGACCGCCCCCGCTGCCGGCCAGCGGAGTGGACGATGACGGCGCCGTTTGGTTCCCACCCATCGGCCGTCAGCATGGCCGCGCCACAGGCCGTGGCTCGCGAATTTACCTAAGGTTTCTTTCGCGGACGATGGGCGGCACGTATTTGACCGCAAACTTCCAGCCGTCCGCTGTCGCGTTGAGGACCAGCGTCTTCGAGCCGGCGCCCGGTTCGAAAACCGGGTCCTCGCCGAGCAACTGGAGCGCACCAATCCCCTTGATGATGCAGGCGCCGGGGATCAGGGTGAAGGCCGCCTCGGCCGCGACCAGCACGAACTGGCCGTCCTTCGACGCCGATGCGGAAAGGCCTTTCGGGAGCAGCGCCGGATCGCGCTTCCAGGCATCGCGCAGGGCATCCAGCCCGCCGCGCAATTCTTCGGTGAAGGCAACAGCCAGCACGACTTCGCGCGACTTCTGATGATGCAAGGCGATTCCCCCGTGACGCTCAGGCGGCGACGATGCCGACCTGCAATTCGTCGAACCAGTTGATGAAACGCTGGACGTCAGCGCCGCGATAAATGGCGCCGTGTTGCGGGCAAAGCAGATCGATATCCATTTGCGACACCCGTTCGCACCAGCGCCGCTTGGCTTCGTTGGAGCCCATCCAGCGCCGGTGGAAACCTTCGGCATGGCGGATGTGGCGATCGAAGTCCTCGACGAAGAGGCCGTTTTCACCGGGTGGCAGCAGCGCGGCGCCGATATCGCCGGAGAAGAAGACCTTGGCGATCTTGTCGTAGAGATTGAAATTGCCGGACGAGTGCAGGTAGTGCGCCGGGACTGCCTGCAGCAGCAGGCCTTCCAGGGAAATGTTGAGGCCTTCGTCGGGAATCGGCACGAAGGTTTCGGCAGTACCGCCGTAGTGCGGAATGAAGCCGCTCCACAACCAGCTGACATGGCAGCGCATGGCGGGATTGAATTCAAGCCACAGGGCGAGCGAGGAACAGATGTCGGGATCCTGGTGCGAGGCGAAGATGCCGGCCAGCGCGGCAGGATCGAACTCGGTCGCCAGCGCCGAAAAAACCGCCGGGAAGATTTCGGCGCCGCCCGGATCGAGCAACAGGCCGCGGCCGCCATGGGTCACCAGGTATTCATTGGTATCGACCAGATGGTTCGGCTTCGCCGGGTCGCGGACAATTGCCACCCATTTGTGATTGCCGTCCTGAAAGATGGTCTTGGTTGTTTTCACGGATTCCCTGCCCTTGTCTCAATGCCCGGTGAAAAATGCCGAACGGCGCAGCGCTTCGAGCGAGGCGCGGATTTCTTCGATAATCCGGTCGAATTCGCCGGAAACCTGGGCCAGCGGCGCGGCGAAAGCCTGCCCGTAGGCCGCCTCGATCTTCGCCGACTTGGCCAGCACGCCGCCCAGTTCGACCATTTGAAAAGCATCCTCCAGCGCCCGCTGCAGCTGGCGACGCAGAGCGGACAGCTTTTCCCGGTGCGCCGCGTTCTTGTCGGCGCGGCGCTGCAGTATCCCGGTCAGCGCCGCCTGCGGCGCCAGTTGGCCGGCCTCCTGCAGCAAACGCGTGAAACGCGAGTCCTGCAGCATCACCGAAACCTCGTTGACACAGCCATAGACCAGGCCGGTCAGCGTTTCCATGGCAGTGCGCAGATCCTGGGAAAAAACCCGGAATTCGTTGGACAGCACGCCGAAGCCGCGGGCCGCGGTGCCCGCCCGCTTGGCCAGGAAAATGGCGTTGAGCGCCATGATGTTGATCTTCACAGAGACGCCGACCACGCGCTTGATTTCTTCGTTGATGCGCACGATGCGCAGGAGATCGGTGCCGGTCCGCGGCACGCACTCGGCAGTCGTCAGGGAATGGGTCATCTTGCGGGCACCGTGGGATTCTCCAGCAGCTGGCTAATGTATCAATTCGAGCTTCGGCTGGATAGTCCGCAATGCCCGCCCCGACAGGGAAACGCTACTTTTCCAGGACGTAGGTGCCGGGCGCGTCGGCCAGGGCGGGGAATTTGCGATTGGCCGCCGGATAGGCGTCGACCAGATCGCCGGCCCGTTCGCCCAGCCACTGCGTCCAGTCTTCCCACCAGGTGCCGGGTTTCTTCTCGGCGCGCTCTAGCCATTGCTCCCAATGCTCGTTGCGTGCCGGTTCGGCGATCCAGTAGGCGCGCTTGGGCGGATTCACCGGCGGATTGACGATGCCCAGGATGTGGCCGGACGTCGACATCACGAAACGCACCGGCGCCGCCACATTGACATACTTGCGGATGCGGTAGCACTGCTTCCATGGCGCGATATGGTCGTCCTCGGCGGTGACCACGTAAAGTGGCTGCACGATGCGGTCGAGATCGACCGGCTCGCCGGCGATCACCAGCTTGTCGCGCTTGATCAGGTTGTTCTTCAGGTACATCTCGCGCAGGTAGTAGGAATGCATGGCCTGCGGCATGCGCGTCGTATCCATGTTCCAGAACAGCACGTCGAAAGGCGGCAGATGCTCGCCGAGCAGGTAGCTGCTGACCCAGTAGGACCAGATCAGGCCGTTCGAGCGCAGCAGGCGGAACGAAGTCGCCATTTCGCTGCCGTCGAGATAACCCTTCTTGGCCATCGAGCTTTCCAGCGCGGCGACGCAGGCTTCGTCGATGAAGACGTCGATGTCGCCCGGATGCGAGAAATCAGTCAGCGTGGTAAACAGCGTCCAGTGGGCAACCGGCACCTTGTCCTCGCCGAAACGGCGATTGGCCCAGGCCATGTAGGCGCTGACCAGCGTGCCGCCGATGCAGTAGCCGACCAGATGGACCTTCGGCACCTTGCAAAACTCGCAGGCGACGCGCACCGCCTCGTTGACGCCTTCCAGCAGGTAGTCGTCGAAACGGATGTCGGACAATTCCTCGCCGGGATTCTTCCAACTGGTGATGAAGACGGAGAAGCCCTGGTCGGTGAGGTGCTTGACGAAGCTCTTTCTGGCCGTCAGGTCGAGGATGTAGAACTTGTTGATCCACGGCGTGGTGATGACGATTGGCATCGCCCTGACCTTCTCCGTGGTCGGCGTGTAATGGATCAGTTCGAGCAGGCGATTGCGGAAAACCACCTTGCCCGGCGTCGTCGCCAGGTCCTTGCCGACGGTGAAGGCATCGGGCTCGACCATCAGGATATTCTTGGCCTTGGCATCGCGCTGGAAGTTCTCCCAGCCCTGTTTCAGGCTTTCGCCATTGGTCGCGACGAAGCGTTCCATGGCAACCGGATTGAGCCAGAAGAAATTGTTCGGGGCCACCATGTTCAGCCATTCGCGCAGCCAGAAGGCGGCACGCCGACGCTCCTTGTCGGACAGCCCCGGCGTCTCGAACAGCATGTCCTGCAGCCGGTGGGTAAAGGCCAGGTACCATTCCTTGATGATGTCCCACGATGCCGAGTCGGTCCAGATCGGCGCCGAGAAGCGGGCATCGTCTTCATGCGGCTGGATCACGTCCTCGGAAGGCAGGCCCATGGCCCGGCGCATGACATGGGACTGCAGCGCCAGCAGGTCGCCGGAAAGCCCGCTGATCGCCCGGTTCAGTTCCTGCGGATGCATCATCCAGGCCATCTGCGCATTGAGCAGCGAGGTCGTGACGCCGTAGGGATCGAGCGTGTTGCTGATCGCCTTGCCGACCGACTCAAGCGGACTGAGGCTGCTGATATCGACGCTGTTGTGTTGGGAAGAGGAGTTGGCAGACATGGCACTCACCTTTTCTGGATCATTGCTTGAGATAACGAAAACATATTACAGCGAGACGGTCTCGCCGGGACGCGCCAGGCGCACCTCCGACCAGGCCAGTTTTTCTTCGATGGCGGCGGCGAATTTGGCCGCGGCACCGGCTTCCCCATGGACGACGAAGGTATGGCCCGGCGGCTTGCGAAAGCCGCCCAGCCAGCCAAGCAACCCCGCCTGGTCGGCATGCGCCGACAGACCGCCGACGGTATAGATCCGCGCCCGCACCGGTACCGGCTCACCGAAAATATGCACCAACCGGGCACCATCGACCAGCCGCCGACCCAGCGTGCCGGCCGCCTGGAAGCCGGTGATCAGCACGCTGCATTCGCTGCGCGGCAGGTTTTCGCGCAGGTGGTACTTGATCCGCCCCGCCTCGCACATGCCGCTCGCCGATACGATGACCGCGCCGTGCCGGATTTCGTTCAAGGCCTTGGAATGGTCGACATCGCCGATGAATTCGATTTTCATTTTTTCCGGATGCACTTCCTGCCAGGCGATCAGCTCGCGGGTTTCCGGGTCGAGCAGTTCCTGATGGGCGACCGTGATGCGCGTCGCCGTGGTGGCCATCGGCGAATCGACATAGACTTTGAGCGGCTTCAGGCGCTTGCGGCGGACAAGATCGGCCAGCATGTAGAGCATCTCCTGGGTGCGGCCGACCGCAAAGGCGGGGATGATCAGGTTGCCATGGGCCGCCCGGGTACGCTCGAAGGCATCGACGATTTCATCCTCGGTTTCGGTCAGCGAACGATGCAGGCGGTCGCCGTAAGTCGACTCCACCAGCAGGACATCCGCTTCGACCGGCTGCTCGGGATCGTGCAGCACCGGCCGGCCGGGCATGCCGAGATCGCCGGAAAAGACCAGCCGACGCGCCCGCCCTTCACCGCTCAGGGTAACTTCGAGCAGCGCCGAACCGAGAATGTGCCCGGCATCGCGAAAACGCACTTCGATTCCCGCCACCGGCCGAAAACTGGCGCCATATTCGACCGGCCGCAACTGCTGCAATACGGCCTGCGCCTGGATCACGGAATAGAGCGGCGCCGGAATGCCGCGCTCGGCCAAGCCGCGGCGATGGCGATGGCGCAGCTGCCATTCGGCTTCTTTTTCCTGAATGTGAGCGCTGTCCGGCAGCAACACTTCGAGCAGATCAATGGTGGCCGGCGTGGCATAGACCGGGCCTTTGTAGCCGAGCATCGAAAGGCGCGGCAGCAGCCCCGAATGGTCGATATGGGCATGCGTCAGCAGCACGAAATCGATCTGCCGTACGTCGAAGCCGAAAGCCAGCGCCCGCTGGTTCTTCAGCCGCGCTTCCGGCCCGCCCTGGAACATGCCGCAATCGACGAGAAAACGCGTCTCCCCGGACTCGACGAGATAGCAGGAGCCGGTCACTTCGCCGGCGGCGCCGAGAAAACCCAGTCGCATGTTTTATTTCCTCCTGACTTGGCGTAGCATGAACCTCAATAGGGGCGAATGCAACGCCAGCACACAGTTTCAGGAGGACAACCATGTTCAAGCACATACTCATTCCGACCGATGGTTCCGAATTGTCGCGCGCCACCGCAGCACGCGCCGTCGCCTTCGCCCGGGAAAGCGGCGCCCGCGTCACCGTATTTTTCGCCAAGCCGGAATACCCAATCGCCTATTTCGGCGAAGGCGCCTTGATCGATCCGACAACGCCCGAAAAGTTTGCCGAACTGGCCGAACAGCAGGCCAGCGAATATCTGGGCGAGGTGCAAAAGCTGTGCGCCGATAACGGCGTCGAATGCGCAACGACTTCGGCGACCAGCGACGTTCCCTACGAAGCCATCATCGAAGCCGCCGAACAGTCCGGTGCCGACTTGATTTTCATGGCTTCCCATGGCCGGCGCGGCATCAGCGGCTTTCTGCTGGGCAGCGAGACCAACAAGGTGCTGACCCACTCCAAGATACCGGTCCTGGTTTACCGCTAGCCCGTTCCCGCCGACCCCGCCGGCTGCCAAGATCACGACCGCCCGCCCCCGGCAACCGGGGCCGGGCGGTTTTCCATTGGCGGACCGCACGCGTCCGGCCGATCTGCGTGTCGACATGTCGGCAGGGTGGCCAAGGGCTCAGCAACGCCAAGCCAAATCCGCCACACCACAAAGTATCATTTTATTCATATAAATCACTTGGCGCAGGACACAGCCGCCGGCCTGCGCGCCGCCCGGCGGACTACCCAGCGCCTCCAAGGATAGCTTTTCACATCAAACACTTGTCTTCAATAGGCGAGTGCGCACTGCCAGTCACAACGCCGACCACGTCCCTTACCCCGCCGGAAACGTGGTGCTTTTTTGCGACACAGCGCTTGAGCCGGTATGACCAAAGTGGTATTTTTTATATGCGTGATTTATCAAATTTGCGTTAATATTGCATTAATCACCTTGGTTAATGCTGATCAGGGAGCACGCAACTTCATCGACAACTTAGGGGTGGATACGATGATCAAATCTCCGAAACTAGTCTTCAAGACAGGCGAGCAAATCAAGAGCCTGCGCAAGAACCTTGGCCTGAACCAGAGCGAATTCTGGTCACGGATTTCCGTCAGCCAGTCGGGCGGCTCGCGCTACGAGTCGGGCGGCAATATTCCGAAGTCGGTGCAGTATTTGCTGCAATTGACTTTTGGCACGGAAAAGCAGGTCAGCGACCTGATCACCTGGCTGCATCGCCCCACCCGGGAAGCGACGCGCGCGTCGGCCCAAGTCCGGAGCAACGCGCCGAAAATCGAGCGCGGCCAGGTCATCGCATCGGCCGCAGCAGCGCTCTGAAACTCCGCGGGCAGGCGAGTCCGGGCGCTCTTGGCGCAATGCCCGCCGCCTGCCATGCGTCATCCGTGATCGAAGTCCGCGGCCGTGCGGCCGAGGCATTCCCTGCCAATGGAATGCATCACGACTTCCGATCGATTGCTCCGCTTTTGGCAAAAGCATTGCCTGGGCATTTGCCCCTGATTTAAAACGAACGTTCATTCTGCAGTCAGAACTACAAGAATATAAAAGCGTTGGAGGCCGCGGGCAAATCATGATCAGCAAAGTCGATATCTTCCTCTGGGACGACAATTTCAATACCGGCATCGAGGAGATCGATCTCCAGCATCGTGGCCTGATCGACCTTCTCAACCAAATGGTCAGCCACCTGGCCTTCCAGTCGGATCGCCCGACCCTGAACTCGATTTTCGACCGACTGAGGGAATACACGGTGGTTCATTTCCAGACCGAAGAACGGATCTGGGCCGATTACTTTGGCGGCGACGCCTGGGAAGGCTGCCACAAGAACAGCCACTACGATTTCATCGACCGGATCATCGAACTGATGGAAGCCGGGGACAGCCGGCCACTTGACGATGTGATCAGCGAAATCGTCAAGTTCCTGACCCACTGGCTGGCCTTGCACATCCTCGAATCCGACAAGCGGATGGCAACGGTGGCGCTCGCCCTGCCCTCGGGGATATCGCTGGAACAGGCGAAAAAGTTAGCCGACGACGAGGCGAGCGGGACGACGCGCTGTCTGATCGAAACGGTGATGACCATGTATGACAAACTGGCCAACCGGACGCTGCAATTGAGCCGGGAAATCAACCGGCGCAAGATGGTCGAACAGGAACTGGCGGCGGCCCGCGAAAAGGCCGAGCGGGAAAATCGCGCCAAAACCCTGTTCTTGTCCAACATGTCGCATGAAATCCGGACGCCGCTCAGCGTCATCACCGGCATGGTGCACATCATGAAGCGGGATGGCGCCGCCGCCCTGCAGGACGAACGACTGGACAAGATCAACGTGGCCGGGCACCACTTGCTGGACATGATCAACGGCATTCTCGACCTGTCGAAAATCGAGGCCGGCAAATTCGTGCTGGAAGAATTGGAACTCAGCGTCGAATCCATCGTCACAAATATCCGCTCCATGCTGCACGAAAAGGCCATGGCCAAGAACCTGCAACTGCGCGTCGAACTGGATCCGCGAATCCCCGTCAGCTTGCGCGGCGACCCGATCCGACTCCAGCAGGCACTGCTCAATTACGCAGCCAATGCCGTCAAATTCACCGACACCGGCCACATCACGCTGCGCGCCACCCGGCAGGAAGACGCCGCCGATAGCGTTGTCGTCCGCTTTGCCGTTGAAGATACCGGCAGCGGCATCGCCCCGGAGGTATTGGGCCGGCTGTTCAACGAATACGAGCAGGCCGATTCCTCGACCAGTCGGCAGCATGGCGGCAGCGGCCTTGGCCTGACCATCGCCCGCAAACTGTCCCGCCTGATGGGCGGCGATGCCGACGCCGAGAGCATCCCGGGACTGGGCAGTATTTTCTGGTTTACGGTACGCCTGGCCAAGAGCACGACGCCCGCCACCAATGTCTTCAACGAACCCGCCCTCGGCACGGCCGAAGAGACGTTGGCCCGGGATTATCAGGGGCGACGCGTTTTGCTGGTCGAGGACGAACCGATCAACCGGGAAATCGCTCGTGGCCTGATCGAGGATATCGGCCTGGTCGTCGACATCGCCGAAGATGGCGGCGAAGCGGTCGAATTGGCCAGCCGGAACGACTATTCGCTGATCCTGATGGACATGCAGATGCCGCGCATGGACGGGCTGGAAGCGACGCGCCGGATACGCGGCCTGGGCAAGGGCGCGCAGGTCCCGATCCTGGCCATGACGGCCAATGCCTTTAGCGAAGACAAGGCACACTGCTTTGCGGCGGGCATGGATGACTTCATCCAGAAGCCGGTCAATCCGGAAAGCTTTTTCGCCACCCTGCTGCGCTGGCAAACACCCCACTAAGACCGGCTGGTACCAGGCGTCAGGCGTCGCCGTCAGTCGCCGCCTGTTCCCAGGCAGGCAGCGTCGGCTGGCGGCAAAGTTGCCGCAACCAGGCGAAAGCCGTCTCGCTATGGTCGGCAGCGGCGGCGCTCAAGGGTTCGCCGAGTTCGAAAGCTTCGCCGCGTACGCCGAGCACGAAAGCCGGCGGCGCTTCGCCGTGCATCTGGACATAAACCTGCAGCACGGCCGCCGGCGACAAGGCGTGGCTGGTGTGGGACGCGTCGGCTGCGGCGCTAACCCGCGCCAAGCTGCAGGGGGCGGTCGTTCCCACGCTGGCATCGATGAACAGGGCGAGTTGCCGACCTTCGAGATCGAGCGCATGTTCGATCTGCAGCTGGAAATCCTCGATCAGCTCGAAATGCGCGCTCAGACCTTGGTCTTCCAGCCAGCCGGCAAGCCTGGCGAGCAAGGCCGGAGCGATCGCGTCGTCGCCGCGACTGGGATTGCCGACGGCGAAAACGACGACCGGTGCCGTCATGCCCGGCTCAGCGCATGGATGATCCGCCCTTCCGGATCGACCAGTTCGACTTCCAGCGGCATCTTGCCCAGGGCGTGCGTCGCGCAGGAGAGACAGGGGTCGAAAGCGCGGATCGCCACCTCGATGTGGTTGAGCAGGCCTTCGGTGATCTCGCGCCCATGCAGGTAGCGGCGGGCCACCTGGCGGACGCCTTCGTTCATCGCCTGGTTGTTGTTGGTGGTCGAGACGATCAGGTTGGCCATGGTGACCAGATCGTTTTCATCGACCCGGTAATGGTGGAACAGCGTGCCGCGCGGCGCCTCGATGACGCCAACGCCTTCGCTCTGGCGTTCGCCCCTGACCATCAGGTCATGGCCGAGCAGGTCGTCGTCGTGCAGCAACTCCTTGATCTGCTCGGCGGCATGCAGCATTTCGATCATCCGCGTCCAGTGATAGGCGAGCGGCGCGTGCATTGGCGTGCCGCCGGCGTAGTCGACGAATTCCTTGCGCTCATGCTCGGCAAAAGGCGTCGAAATCTGGTCGCAGTTCTGCACGCGGGCCAGCGGACCGACCTTGTACCAGCCGTTCTCCTTGCCCAGTGCCTTGAAATACGGGAACTTCATGTAGCTCCACGGCTTGACCTCTTCCTCGATGTAGTCGTCGTAGCGCTGGTAATCGACGCCGTCGAAAATCGGCTTGCCGTTGTCGTCGCGGGCGCGCAGCTTGCCATGGTAGAAATCGAGATCGCCGTTGTGGCCGACGATGGACATGAAATTGGAGCGAAAAATGCCGAAACTGTTGTAGAGACCGGGATTCTGGGTATGAACCTTCTGGATCAGGTGCACCGCATCGCGCGACCAGGCGACGATCTGGTAAATGTCCTTGAGGAGTTGGTCGCGCTCGGCCGTGGTCAGCGACTTGTTGACGCCGCCCGGCACCGAACCGGTGCCATGCACCCGCTTGCCGGCGGTGATGCGGATCACTTCCTGGCCGAATTTGCGCAACAGCACGCCGCGCGTGGCGATTTCCGGATGTTCGGCAACGACACCGACGATATTGCGCTTGGCCACATCGCTGTCGAAGCCGAAGAGCAAGTCGGGCGAACAGAGATGGAAGAAATGCAGCGCGTGCGATTGCAGCATCTGGCCGTAGTGCATCAGGCGGCGCAGCTTTTCGGCAGCCGGCGTCAGCTTCGCGGCGCCGACGATGATGTCCATCGCCTTGGACGCCGCCAGATGATGCGACACCGGGCAGATGCCGCACAGGCGCTGGACCATGACCGGCACCTCCCAGTACGGCCGGCCCTGGATGAATTTCTCGAAGCCGCGGAACTCGACGATGTGCAGCCGGACCTGGTGCACCTTGTTGTGCTCGTCGAGCAGCAGCGTGACCTTGCCGTGGCCTTCGACGCGCGACACCGGGTCGATCGCGACGCGGCGCAGCTTTTCGGGATATTCGGCGGTTTCCAGGTTATCGGTCATTTCGTACCTCGGCTAATTCTTGGCAGCAAAAGCGCAGACGCGGATGATGCGGACTTTTCGGATAGGCGCGGATTCAAAACCGGCCATTCGGGCTCTCTATTCGTGTTCATCTGCGTCAATCTGCGCAATCCGCGTTAAACATGGACTGTTCGCTCAGTCGTAATGCATCAGGCCGTGGCCCAGCTCGGGTTCCCGGCCGGCCAGCAGATCGGTCAGCACTTTCCAGATGGCATCGGCGGAAGGCGGGCAGCCCGGGATGAAGTAGTCGATTTTCACCACTTCATGGATGGGGTGCACCTTGTTGAGCGGCAGCGGCAGTTCCGGGTCGTTGGGGATCAGGCCGTTGGCCAGGCCGTGGCCAGTGTGATAGACCTCTTCGAGGATGGCGGTCAGCGGCAGGTGATTGCGCTGGGCCGGCAGGCCGCCGTTGATGGCGCAGGCGCCGATGGCGATCAGTATCTTGCAGTTCTTGCGGAAGTCGCGCAGGACATGGACGTTCTCGGCATTGCACAGGCCGCCTTCGATGATGCCGATATCGACATCCGGGCTGAGCTGCTTGATGTCAGTCAGCGGCGAACGGTCGAACTCGATCAGTTCGAGCAGGGTGAGCAGCCGCTCGTCGATATCCAGGAAGGACATGTGGCAGCCGAAGCAGCCGGCCAGCGACGTGGTCGCGACTTTCAGCTTTTTCTTGGGCGCAGTCATTTCACCGACCCTCCGCAGCGGATTCGACGGTGTCCGAAATCGGTTTCTTATCGTAGGTCCGTTCGCCGATCGGCACCGCGAAACCCTGGCGTTTCTTCAGGATGACGCCGACCGGGCAGACCTGGGCCGCCTTGTCGGCCAGCGTGAAATCGGTGTCAGCGAGCTGGCCCGACTTGGCATTGACGATCAGGTGCGTCTTGATGCCGCGCCCGGAGAGCGCGAAGACGTTCTTGCCGTCGACATCGCGGCTGGCCCGCACGCACAGCGAACAGAGGATGCAGCGATTGAAGTCGAGCAGCACTTCCGGGTGCGAGGCGTCGACGGGGCGATTCGGGAAGAAATGGTCGTAATGCGGGCTCATCATGCCGAGGTGGTAGGCGGTGGCCTGCAGCTGGCAGTTGCCGCTTTTTTCGCAGGATGGGCAGAAGTGGTTGCCCTCGACAAACAGCATCTGGGTCAGCGCCCGTCGTTCGGCGTTGAGTTCCTCGGTATCGCTTTCCACCACCATGCCGGCGGCGGCGCGCATGGTGCAGGATGCGCTTTGTCGGCCGTTGATCTTCACCGTGCACAGCTTGCATGAGCCGTGCGGCTTGAATTCCGGGTGATAGCAGAGGTGCGGGATGAAAACGCCCGCCGCGCTTGCCGCCTGGATGATGGTCTGGCCATCCTCGAAGGGAATGGTCCTGCCGTCGAGGGTAAAGATCTGGCTCATGCGTCCTCCCCGAATTCGGTGGTGATGTGCGCGCCGGCGTCGTCGCGCCCGGTCATCTGGCGCGCCGCGGCCAGCGCCCGGTCGAGATCGAAGGCCGGTTCGTAGGCGTCATGCTCCAGGCGCCGGTCGTAGGCCGGGCGGAACTTGGCGATGGTGTCGAGCACCGGGTTGCAGGCGGTATGGCCGAGGCCGCAATGGCTCATCGCCTGCAGCAACTGATTGAGCTTTTCGATTTCGGCGAAATCGTAGGGCGAGCCGTGGCCGTTGTGCAGCTTGTCCATCAGGTTCTTCAGCAAGGACGTGCCGACCCGGCAAGGCGTGCAGAAGCCGCAGCTTTCGTGCTGGAAGAAATGCACGAAATTGCGCGCCACCTCGAACATGTCGCGGCTCTGGTCGAAGACCATGAAGGCACCGGCGGTCGGGATGTCCTCGAAACCGATGACGCGGTCGAATTCGTCAGCCCCGACGCAGACGCCCGAGGGGCCGCTGACCTGCACCGCCTGGGTATCCTTGGCCCCGCAGTCCTCCAGCACCTGGCGAATACTGACGCCGAAAGGATATTCGTAGAGGCCGGGCCGCTCACAATCGCCGGACACCGACAGAATCTTGGTGCCAGCCGACTGTTTGGTGCCGATGGCGGCATACCAGTCGCCGCCGTTCAAGGCGATCAGCGCGGCAGCGGCGAAGGTTTCGACGTTATTGACCACAGTCGGCTGGTCGAGATAGCCGTTGGTCACCGGGAAAGGCGGCCGGTTGCGCGGCGTACCACGCTTGCCTTCGAGCGACTCGATCAGCGCCGATTCCTCGCCGCAGACGTAGGCGCCGGCACCGAGATGGATGTCGATATCGAAATCGGCCCCGGCGATGCCGAGGATGTCGTTGCCCAGCAGGTTGTCGCGCCGCCGCCGTTCCAGCACCGCGGTCAGCGGTTCCAGCAGGTGCCGGTATTCGCCGCGCAAGTAGAGGAAGCCGCGCCGGGCGCCGATGGCGTAGGCGGCCACCGTCATGCCCTCGAACACGAGGTCGGCGTAGGAAGTGAGCAGCACGCGGTCCTTGAAGGTGCCGGGTTCGCCTTCGTCGGCATTGCAGACGACAAAGCGCTGCTGGCCGGATTTCAAGGGCGCATTGCGGCAGGCTTCCCATTTCAGGCCGGTGGTGAAGCCGGCGCCGCCGCGGCCGCGCAGGTTGGCGCGCTTGATTTCGTCGAGCATGGCGGCCGGCCCGCCCAGGCCGCTGGGCAGGCCTTCGCGCCAGGAACGCATGTTGGAGGATTTGAGGCCGTCGCTCGGCGCCCGTGCGTGGGCAGCGCGCAGGGCATCGCCGGGCTGAAGTTGCGAACCGAGCAGGATGTCGCTGCGCCGGATATTGTCCTCGACCCGGAAATAGTCAGCCGGCCAGTCGGCCAGCGCCACCTTGTTGCGGATCAGTTCGGCGATTTCGTCGATGCGTTCGGTCGTCAGCCGGGTGATCGCCCGGTTATTGACGAGCAAGGCCGGTCCCTGGTCGCACATGCCGGTGCAGGAAGTCTTGTCGACGCTGACCAGGTCGTCCTCGGAGACTTTGCCCGGTTCGATCCACAGGCTGCTGCACAGCCGTTCCATCAGGGCGATGTTGCAGGCCATGCGATCGGTGATGTTGTCCGAGAACAGGATGCGGTACTTGCCACGCGGCTGGGTGTAGAAAAAGGAATAGAAGCCGGCGACGCCCTCGATCTTGGTGCGCGGCACGCCGAGCACCACCTGCATGCGGTCGATGGCTTCCGGCGGCAGCCAGTCCAGGGCTTCCTGCACCTCGCGCAAAATCTGCACCATGCAGGTCGGATCGCGCCGGTAGCGGGTCACGACGCGGTCGACAATGCCGGCGACTGCCTCGGCATGCAAATTGGTCAGGGTCACTGGAATCTCCCGGAAATACAACTCATGACATCGAGAAGTCTAGCATCGGATGCGAAGAGGTTATTGCGTCAGGTCAACCTTGGCGTCGGCAGAACTTTGCCCACCTGGGGTGGTCACTAAGCGATTCGGGAAGGCCGGCAAGGCAATTATCCAGCTCTCGCCGGATTATGTGACAATAGTAATGCTGCACCGCAACATCCACCGCCGATCCCGGGCTGGTCGGCCTTGGAAGGCGCGCCGAGTCAGCTTTGCCCCATCTTGCACAGGAAGAACAGCATGAACACCATAAATGAACAACTCCCGGTCGACCAGGCTACGCCCCATTTGCCGCTGGCCGGCAAAAAAGGCCTGATCACCGGCGTCGCCAACGACAAGTCGATCGCTTTCGCCGTCGCCAAGGCGATTCGCGCCCTGGGCGGCGAAATCGCGCTGACCTACCAGAACGACAAGACCGCCAAATACACCCAGCCGCTGGCCGAAGCGCTAGGCGCCAAGCTGTTCCTGAAGCTCGACGTCACCGAAGCAGGCAGCTTGGAATCGGTGATCGAGCAGTGCGGCAACGAATTCGGCGAAATCGACTTCGCCATCCACTCGATGGCTTTCTGCAACGGCGACGATCTGCACGGCCGCGTCATCGATACCTCGGAAGCCGGCTTCGACGCCGCCATGAACATTTCCTGCCACAGCTTCCTTCGCATGGCCAAGGCGCTTGAGCCGCTGATGGCGCACGGCGGCTCGCTGATCACCATGTCCTACCTGGGCGCCGAGCGCGTCGTCCGCAACTACGGCGTGATGGGCATCATCAAGGCGGCGCTCGAATCGGCCGTCCGCTACATGGCCTACGACCTCGGCCCCAAGGGCATCCGCGTCTTCGCCGTGTCGCCCGGCCCGATCATGACGCGGGCCGCTTCCGGCATCGCCCATTTCGACAAGCTGCTCGAATCCGATGCCGACAAGGCGCCGCTCGGTCGCACCGTGACCATCGAGGAAGTCGGTGCCCTGACGGCTTTCCTGTGCACTTCCGGGTCCTCGGGCATGACCGGCCAAACCATCTATGTTGACGGTGGCGCCCACATCGTCGCCTGATCCGGCACGAACCGCGCCGCAAACAGCAGCCGGTCTGCCGCTTGCGGTATCCTGCGCTTTTCGGCCCTTTCCCGATGGAACGGCGATGGAACTCAATTGCGGCAGCATCATCCTGGACCCGGTCCCCGACCATCCCCTGCTCAAGGGGCGGACAGAAATCGGACGCGGAGAAAACACCATCGTCGTGGACGGCAATGTGGTCGACGGCCAGGAGCGGGTCTTCAAGATTCTCTCGTCGCCCACCGACTACGCCTACTACACGGCGCCGGACCGGCCGACCGGCAAACATTTCCCGGTGGTCTATGCCGATCACGGCACGGCCGGGCGTTCGAGCCGCGGCTTTCCCTTCCAGATCGTCGAAGTCGAAAAGCTCTATCCACTGCCCGGCGGCAGCGAGGCCTGCGCGATCGCCACCAAGATTTCGACATCGTATTTCGACGCCTGCCTGATGTGGCGCAACCTCGCCCAGGACATGGGGCGCATCGCGCTGCATCACCTGGTGGTGACGCCGATGGGGTGGACCGATACCGTACAGCAGTCGCTGAAGGCGCTGGAAGAATTTTCCGGCGAATACGGCGCCCTGCCCGACCTGATCAAGGCCGACAACCTGATGATGCGCAAGGACGGAACGCTGGTCTTTTCCGACCCGGTATTCATGGAATGAGCCGTAGCGCCGTCTCGCACCGAATCGCCCTGCGAACTACGAATTGGACAGGCAGTCGATGAGCATCAACCAAGTTCTGTTCGCGTCGCGCGAACTCGCTGAATCGCTGGCCGGAAATCCCTACATGGCGGTCATTTCGATCACCGATCCGGGTACCCCGGACGCCAGGCTCGACCCGATGTTCCGCCATGTGCTGCGCCTGTCGTTCTACGACGCCGTACCGGCCGACGAATACCTGCCGGCGCCGATGCCCGGCATGTTCAACTATCCGATGGCACGCCGAATCAGCAGTTTTGTCAGCGAGCTACACGCCGCGCCGTTCACCATCTCGATGATGGTGCATTGCGAATATGGGGTCAGCCGTTCGGCCGCAGTGGCCCTTTTTGTCGAAGCCTATTCCGGCGCCCCGCTGGCGGCGCGGGAATTCACCCATGAAGCGAATCAGTGGGTGATCGATCAGTTGTTGCAGTTGCACCCCGAGCTGGAGATCGACGTCCCGACCGGGCAACTCGCTCGTGAGCGGCGGGCCGCGGGCCGCAGCAGCTAGCCGCCGGGCGGTTGCCGCATTGTTTGCTGCGCCGCAGCATACTATACTGAACATCAGTGACGGGCCATCGGGTCCGTTGCCTTCAGGGGAGAAAAACCATGCAAGAGAGCGAACCGCGCTATCTCGTCAATCGCACCTACGACGAAATCCGCCTCGGCGACTCTTCCAGCCTGACCCGCACGCTGATGCCGGAAGACGTCAAGCTGTTCGCCGTATTGACCGGCGACATCAATCCGGCCATCGTCGATCCGGCGTTTTCGGAAAGCGGCATGTTCCGCGAAGTCATCGCCCACGGCATGTGGAGCGGCTCGCTGATTTCCACCGTGCTCGGCACCCAGTTTCCCGGCCCGGGCACCATCCTGGTCGATCAGGCGCTGCACTTTTCCCGGCCGGTGACGATCGGCGACACCATCACCATCACGGTCACCGCGACGCAGAAATACGATCACAACCACCATGTCATTTTCGACTGCGTTTGCACCAACCAGGAAGGCCTGCAGGTGGTGCGCGGCACCGCCGAAGTGCTGGCCCCGGCCGAAAAGGTCGCGCACCTGCTGGCCATGCGCATGCCCGAAGTGCGCATCGACGACAAGTACGAGCGCTACACCCACCTGCTGTCGCGGGTCAAAGGCCTGGAGCCGATTCCGACGGCGGTAGCCCATCCCTGCGACAAGGAATCCCTGAAGGGGCCGGTGATCGCCTTCCAGGCCGGCATCATCGAACCGATCCTGGTCGGCCCGGAAGCGAAAATCCGCGCCGTGGCCGAGGAATTCGCCATCGACCTGCACGGCATCCGCATCGTCAATGCGGCGCACAGCCACGATTCCGCCGCAATCGCCGTGTCGCTGGTCCGCACCGGCGACGCCGAAGCCCTGATGAAAGGCAGCCTGCACACCGACGAACTGATGGGCGAAGTGGTTTCCCGGGCCAACGGCCTGCGCACGTCGCGCCGGATCAGCCACGTCTTCCTGATGGACGTGCCGACCTATCACCGGCCGCTGCTGATCACCGATGCCGCGATCAACATCGCGCCGACCCTGGAAGAAAAAGTCGACATCATCCAGAACGCCATCGATCTCGCGCACATCATCGGCATTCCCGAACCCAAGGTGGCGATCCTTTCGGCCGTCGAAACGGTCAATCCGAAAATCCAGTCCACGCTCGATGCCGCCGCCCTCTGCAAGATGGCCGACCGCGGCCAGATCCGGGGCGGCATCCTGGACGGCCCGCTGGCCTTCGACAACGCCGTCTCCATCGTCGCCGCCAAAACGAAAGGCATCAAGTCGGCGGTGGCCGGCCATGCCGAAATCCTCGTCGTGCCCGATCTCGAATCCGGCAACATGGTCGCCAAGCAGCTCGAATACCTGGCCAATGCGCTGACCGCCGGCATCGTGCTCGGCACCCGCGTGCCCATCGTGCTGACCAGCCGCGCCGATTCGGCCGAAACCCGTACCGCGTCCTGCGTCATCGCCGCCCTGGTCGCCCACGCCAACCGCAACAAAGGAAACACCTGACATGCAACAGGGCATTCTCACCATCAACGCCGGATCGTCATCGATCAAGTTCGCCCTCTTTCCACTCGCCCATCCGATTTTGGCCGTTGCCGAGGTTTCGGGGCAGATCGACGGCATCGGCGCCGAAGAAACCAAACTCGTCGCCAAGAACCGCGGCGGCAAGACCATCGCCGACGAAATCCTGGGCAGCAAACGGATCAGCCACGACCAGTCCTTCGATGCCCTGCTCAAATGGTTTACCGCCAGCCACCAGGACTGGGAAATCGTGGCCGTCGGCCATCGCGTCGTGCATGGCGGCGACCACTATTCGCAACCCATCGTCATCGACCCGCATGTGCTGGAGAAACTGACCAGCTACATACCGTTGGCGCCGCTGCACCAGCCGCACAACGTCGCCGGCATCCGCGCGCTGCAGGCGCTGCTGCCGAGCGTGCCGCAGATCGCCTGTTTCGACACTGCCTTCCATCGCAGCCAGCCCGATGTCGCCCAGATTTTCGGCCTGCCGCGCTCGATCACCGCCGAAGGGGTGAAGCGCTACGGTTTCCACGGTCTTTCGTACGAATACATCGCCCGCGCCCTGCCGCAGCATTCCCGTCGCGCCGAAGGCCGGGTCATCGTCGCCCACCTCGGCAACGGGGCCAGCATGGCGGCCATGGTCAACCGCAAGTGCGTTGCCACCACCCTCGGGTTCTCGACCATCGATGGCCTGGTAATGGGCACCCGGGTCGGCAATCTCGACCCCGGTGTCATCCTGCACCTGATGGAAACCAAGGGCCTGTCGGTCAAGGAGATGACCAGAATGCTCTACAAGGAATCCGGCCTGCTCGGCGTTTCCGGCATTTCCCAGGACATGCGCACCCTGCTCTCTTCCGACAAGCCGGAAGCCCAGGAAGCGGTCAACCTCTTCTGCTACCGCATTGCCCGCGAACTCGGCTCGCTGGCTGCTGCCGCCGGCGGCCTTGATGCCCTGGTGTTCACCGGCGGCATCGGCGAGCACGCCGCCGAAGTCCGCCGCCGCGTCTGCCTGCAGTCAGAGTGGTTGGGCATTCGCCTTAATCCGGAAGCCAATGCCCGGCACGATCTGCATATTGCCGCCGGCAACAGCAGCGTCGATGTGCTGGTCATCCCGACCAACGAGGAATGGATGATGGCCCACCACGCGCAGACCCTGCTCGCCCTCTGACAGAAATTATTTTTTGCCGCGAAGCCCCGCTACCGACCGGTCGCGGGGCTTTGTTTTTTCGGGCTTTTCCGCATTATGCGAAATCGATTTCCGGGGCGGCACACAACCCCGTATCTAGTCAACGGATTGTATTGACCTACTAGATATAGTAGATTGCTGGCCATTCGAAGAATAAACACCCTAGATCAATCTTGCCTGCCGAGGAGCAAAATATGAGCCATGTCTCCGAACAACTCTCGCTGACCGACATTCCCGCCCCCCCCGAATTCGCCCCGCTCCAGGAGCAGGAAATCTCGGGTGAAGTGCTGATCGAAAAGTACGCCAAGGGCAAGGAAACCAATGTCCATGACGTGCGCCGCCGCGTTGCCTACGCACTGGCCCAGGTCGAACAGGAGAAGGACCGCGCCCATTGGGAAGCGCGCTTCCTGTGGGCCCAGGAAAATGGCTTCATCCCGGCCGGCCGCATCAACTCCGCCGCCGGCACCGACCTGCAGGCAACGCTGATCAACTGTTTCGTGCAACCGGTCGGCGATTCCATCGTTGAAAACACCGACGGCCGCCCGGGCATCTACACCGCGCTGGCCCAGGCCGCTGAAACCATGCGCCGCGGCGGCGGCGTCGGCTACGATTTCTCGTCGATCCGCCCGCAAGGCGCCCGCGTCAAGGGCACCCAGTCGCGCGCTTCCGGCCCGGTATCGTACATGCGCGTCTTCGACCGCTCCTGCGAAACCGTCGAATCGGCCGGTGCCCGCCGCGGCGCCCAGATGGGCGTGCTGCGCTGTGACCACCCGGACATCGAGGTCTTCATCCACGCCAAGGACAAGGGCGACCTGTCCAACTTCAACATTTCCATCGGCGTCACCGACGCCTTCATGGAAGCCGTCGATGCCGACACCGATGTCGAACTGACGCACCGCGCCGAACCGAATGGCGAAATGAAATCGGCCGGCGCCTACCAGCGCGAAGACGGCCTGTGGACCTACCGCAAGGTGCGCGCCCGCGACCTCTGGGACCAGGTGATGAAATCCACCTACGACCACGCCGAGCCGGGCATCCTCTTCCTCGACCGCATGAACAAGGACAATAACCTCAATTACTGCGAAGTGATCGAGGCGACCAACCCCTGCGCCGAACAGCCGCTGCCGCCCTATGGCTGCTGCTGCCTGGGTTCGATCAACCTGACCCTGTTCGTCCGCCACGCCTTCTCCGACAAGGCGGAGTTCGATTTCGACGGTTTTGCCGAAGCCGTGCGCGTCTCCACCCGCATGCTCGACAACGTGCTGGACACCACCCACTGGCCGCTCGAACGCCAGCAGCAGGAAGCCGCCAACAAGCGCCGCGTCGGTCTCGGCTTCACCGGCCTGGGCGACGCGCTGGCCATGCTGCGCCTGCGCTACGACAAGCCGGAAGCCCGCGCCATGGCGACCCGCATCACCGAACACATGCGCGACACCGCCTACCTGTACTCGGTCGAAATGGCCAAGGAACGCGGCGCCTTCCCGCTGTTCAACGCCGAGCTCTACCTTTCCGGCGGCAATTTCGCCTCCCGCCTGCCCGGCGACATCAAGGCCGAAATCCGCAAGCACGGCTTGCGCAATTCGCACCTGCTGTCGATCGCGCCGACCGGCACCATTTCGCTGGCTTTCGCCGACAACGCGTCGAACGGCATCGAACCGCCCTTCTCCTGGACCTACACCCGCAAAAAGCGCATGCCGGACGGCACGCTGAAGGAATACTCGGTCGAGGATTACGCCTGGCGCCTCTACAAGCACCAGGGCGGCGACGTCACCAAGTTGCCCGACTACTTCGTCACGGCACTGGAAATCTCCGCCGCCGCCCACAAGGACATGGTTGCCGCCGTCGCTCCCTACATCGATACCGCCATCTCGAAGACGGTGAACGTGCCGGGCGACTACCCCTACGAGGACTTCCAGGATCTCTACATGAGCGCCTGGAAATCCGGCCTCAAGGGCCTGGCCACTTACCGGCCGAACAGCGTGCTCGGTTCCGTGCTGTCGGTGACCACCGAGCCGGCCAAGGCCGAAGCCGGCGCCGATGCCAAGGCGCCGCAGGACTTCGTCTCCGACGCCAACCGCCGCCTGTCGATCAAGAACCTGCCGGCCCCGGTGCTCGCCAGCCTGCGCTGGCCGGGTCGCCCCAACCTGCCGGAAGGCAACCTGTGCTGGACCTACATGCTCGACTCGCCGATCGGCAAGTTCGCCCTCTTCGTCGGCCACGTCGAACCGGAAGGCCGGGCCTGGCCGTTCGAAGTCTGGGCCAACGGCCCGGCCGAACCGCGCGGCCTGGGTGCCGTCGCCAAGACGCTGTCGATGGACATGCGCGCCAACGACGCCGGCTGGCTGGAAATGAAGCTCGACGCCCTGGCCAAGACGCCGGGCGACTCCTTCGAACTGCCGATGCCGCCGCATGGCGAAAGGAAGCGCATGCCGTCGGTCGTCTCGGCCATGGCCCAGATCATTCGCTGGCGCTGCGAACAGCTCGGCGCTTTTAAGCACGAAGGCCCAACCCCGGTGAAGGATGCCCTGTTCAGCACCAAGGAGCCGAAGACCGGCACCGACGGCACGCTGTCCTGGACGGTCGACGTCAGCAACCCCTCGACCGGCGAGGATTTCGTTCTGGGCCTCAAGGAAATCACCCTGCCGGACGGCGTCACCCGCCCCTACTCGATGTGGCTCTCGGGCAACTACCCGCGCGCCCTGGACGGCCTGTCCAAGCTGTTGTCGCTCGACATGCGCGTCCTCGACCCGGCCTGGATCGGCATGAAGCTCCGGAAGCTCATTGATTACTCGGAGCCGCTCGGCGATTTTATGGCCTTCGTGCCCGGCTCGCGCAAGCAGCAGACCTATCCGTCCACGGTGGCCTATATCGCTCAGTTGATCATCCACCGCTACGCCATGCTCGGCATCCTCGACGAATCGGGCTTCCCGCTGCAGCAGATGGGCATCCTCGAAGCGCCGGAAGACACCACTAGCAACAAGGTGCTGCCGACCCAGGGCAAGCTGTGCGGCGAATGCGGCAACCACACGATGATCCGCAAGGACGGCTGCGACTTCTGCACCGCCTGCGGCGCCGTCGGCACCTGCGGCTGAGGTCGCGGGCAGCCCGCTGGCTGATGATGAATCGCCAAAGACAAGCCCCGAGACCCGAACGGTTTCGGGGCTTTTTCATGAACGGCCCGAAACCGACAACTGCTTTGCGAACCCTCCCGACCGCCGTACCTGAAGTCGCGAGCCGGGCCGCAGGTCCGGTCGCCAATCGGGTAATTGCATGATCGGCCATTCACTGCTCCGCACGCTGGTCACACTGTTGTTGGGCAGCGCCGCCACGGTAGCGCTGGCGCAGGCGGCGGACTGCGCAAACCTGCCGCGCTCGTCGGTTACCATCAAGCGCCTAGAGGGGCCGGTCGCGATCAATCGGCAGTACAGCTACAAGGCACTCAAGGGGATGAGCGCCGATTACGCCCGGCATGATATGCAGATCCTCGGCCTGACCCGCGGCCAGGCCGTCGCCCGGCTGAGCAGCCGCTCCATGCTGCGGATCAATCCGCAAGCACACTGGGAATGCGCCAGCCATCAGGTCACCGTCGAATATGGTTTCATGCCGATGACGGTCTATGTCGGCAGCGAATTTCCCGAAGGGACGTGTGCCTACAACGAGATTTACCAGCACGAACTGCGGCATGTCCATGTCTACCAGACGCACGCCCGGAAAATTGAACAGGAACTCAGCGAAACACTGAAGGAACGCTTCGAAGACGCGCCGCCGTCCCGGGGCGCCGCCGGGGAAACCGGGCCGCGCCTGCAGCAGGAAATCAACGAGCGCTGGATACCCTACATCAAGCGCATGCTGGACAAGGTGAATGCGGAACAGCGCGAGGTCGACAGCCCTGAGGAGTACGAGCGCGTCGCCGCCAGCTGCAATGGTGCGATCAAGAAGCAGCTCGCAGTCAGGCGATGATCGATCGTCGATTGCCGCCGGCAACGAACCAGGAAATTGCAAGCCTTTGTAAAGTTGGGGCGGCATCGTCAGCCCTTCGGGCGGAATGTGCGTTATTGTCCCCACCATCCGTTGAAGGAAATGCCATGAATAAATCCCTTGTCCTGGCCAGCGTGCTGGCCGCCGCCCTGAGCGGCTGCGTGGTGGCGCCGGTGCCGGCCAGTCGGCCGTATTACGGCGAGCCGGTAATGGTCGCGCCACCGCCGCCCCGCGTCGAATATGTCGGCCCGCCGCCGCTGGCCGGGCAAATCTGGATCGACGGCTTCTGGAACTGGACCGGCCACCGCCACGAATGGGTACCGGGCCGCTGGGAAGCACCGCGCCCTGGGTATCGGTGGGTGCCTCATCGCTGGGAGCGTGAGGGCGAACATTGGCGGCATGAGGGGGGCCGATGGGAAGAACATCGGGAACGGGAGCACGATCACGAGCACCACGACCACGACCGTCGGGACTGGCGCTAGCTTCCAGCGCAGGAGGACGGACGGGGGCGGCTGACGGAAGCCCAGCCCGGCCGTCGCCCGATCAGACTTTTCCCGCCGGCGTCCAATCCTCGACGCCACGCTGGTAACCCGTCAATCCCGGCGCTAGGCGGACAGCGCCGTCGCCCGGCAGTGGTCGCAGACCTCCCAGGGCAGACAGGCGCACAGGCGGGACCGCTCGACGTATTCGCTGCCGACGATGACTTTGCCGGTCGACTGTTGCCGGGCGCCCGGGCGCAGTTCTGCCGGAACCGCAGCCGCGGAGCCTTCGTCCGGGATGGGCAACCATTTCGCGAAGGGCGCCATGTCCGCCACCTTGTCGACATACCAGATTTTGCGGGTGGCATCCCAGCGGGCGCCGAGCTTCTTGGCGGCGTCCTTTTCCGCGAACGGAACTTTCAAATTCAGTCTCATGCCGTGCCCTGCCCAGAAATCAAGAGGGACGCATTATAGTGAATCGTGCCCGACAGCGATGCCCGGCAAGGCGCTCGCAGGATCAGGCTGGCCCGGCCGGCGTCGTCCGGGCAATCCAGCGAAAGAGTATGGCGTAGAGATGCTCGGGGCTGACTGGCTTGCTGATGAAATCGTCCATACCGGCATCGAGGCACTTCATCCGGTCTTCGACGAAGGCATTCGCGGTCATCGCCACGATCGGGATCTCGGCGCACCGGGGTAGCTGACGGATGCGTCGCGTCGCTTCCAGGCCGTCCATGTTGGGCATCTGCATATCCATCAGGATCAGGTCATAGTCATTGGCGGCGGCCAGCTTGAGCGCCTCGGCACCGTCTTCGGCGCAGTCGATGCGCCAGTCGATATCGGCCAGGATTTCCTGGGTAATTTCCCGATTGATCGGTTCGTCCTCGGCGAGCAGAACGCGCGTTCCGGCGTATTCCGCTTTCAACCGCAGCTCCGCGGCATCTGCCAGGCCGGGATCGACGGGATTTTCGGCGTACTTGCCCTTCTTCAGGCGGACGCTGAACCAGAAAGTACTGCCGGCCCCGAGGCTGCTTTCAGCACCGGCATCGCCCCCCATCAGCCTGGCCAGGCGCTTGGTGATGGCCAGCCCGAGACCGGTGCCGCCATATTTGCGCGTCGTGCTGTTGTCCGCCTGCTCGAAAGCCGAAAACAGCCGCGACAAGGTTTCGCGGTCGATGCCGATACCGGTATCCGCCACTTCGAAGCGCAGCAATACGCTGTCGCTACCGTCCTCGACCAGTTTGACGCGGAGCGCGACACTGCCCGCATTGGTGAATTTGACGGCGTTGATCGCATAGTTGAGCAGTGCCTGTTGCAGCCGCGTCGAGTCGCCCAGCAGGTTGTGCGGCAGCGACTGCATTTCGGTGCCCAGTTCGAGATGTTTGGCCTGCGCCTGGTCATGGAGCAGTGAAACCACATTGCCGAGGATGGCTTCGACCTTGATCGGCGCTTCCTCGATTTCGAACTTTCCGGCCTCGATCTTGGAAATGTCGAGGATGGCGTTGATGATGTTGAGCAGGTGCTGGCTGGCGCCTTCGAGCTTGTCGAGCTGTTCGGCCTGACGGGCCGACAGGCCGCCCCGCCTGATCATGTGGGCCATGCCGGCAATGGCATTGAGCGGCGTGCGGATTTCGTGCGACATGTTGGCGAGGAAGGCGCTTTTTGCGACATTGGTCGCTTCGGCCGCTTCCTTGGCGTGAAAGAGCTCGGCCGTGCGTTCCTCGACCAGTTGCTCAAGGTGCGCCCGATGGTGTTCCAGTTCCTCGGCATCGCGCCGCGAATCGGTGATGTCTTCGGAAATACCGAGGATGAACTCCGGCTCGCCCTGGCTGTTGCGCAGGGCGAGTTTCTTGGTGTGCAGAATGCGCTGGACGCCCGGGCGGGTGGTGATCAGCTCCTCCGGAATGTCGATCACCATCGGCGACGCCAGGACCTCGCGATCCTTGCCGGTGAGGAACTCGGCTTCCGAGGGCGAAAAGATGTCGTGCACGCTCTTGCCCAGCAGATCGCGACGGTCGCAGCCCAGCAACTGCTCTCCGGCCTTGTTGAAGAGAACGAAACGCAGATCGGCGGCGTCCTTCAGGAAAATCATGTTGGGCATGTTTTCGACGATGGAGTCGAGCAGCCGGCTGGTGGTGCGGATTTCTTCCTCGCTGTGCCGGTGCTGCTTGAGCAGGGCGCCGACTTTTTCCGTCATCGAGTTGATGCCGTGCTGCAGTTGCCCGAGCTCATCGTTTGAGGAAATCGGGATGCGGGCGTCGAGCGCCCCGCTTTCGACCTCTTTCAGGACGGCGAGCGACATCTTGACGCGTCGCGTGATCAGGCGCTGGGCGAGCAAAATGATGGCCAGCGAAGTGAGCAGGATGAAGAGGCCGGAACCGAGCACGCCCCAGCGCGTGATGGAACGTTTCTGGGCACTGATCTCGGCGGTGTCGATGGTAAATACGACGGTATAGATCCGCACGCCACTCGACGGGTCGCGGATGTTCAGGACGCCGGTCAGGTGATCACCATCCGGCAGGAACTGCTCGTCCGGTGCCGTCGCGGCCAGCCAGCGGCTGTCCAGGCCGGGCACGCTGCTCGCCATGCGGCCGAGATAGGCGGGCTCGGTGGAGACGATGACGCGGCCGGTGGCGCCGACCGCGATACCCTGCAGGCAGGGAGCAGCGAGGAGTTCGCTGAGCAGGGTACGGCGCGAAATGGTGGTAACCGCCAGTTCGTCGTTGGCGATCATGCGCCCGACCAGCTGCAGGCGCGAATGGACGTTGGCGTCGGTGGCCCGACTGAAGCGGTCGGTGTAGAACCAGCCGAGGGCGCCGAAAGCGGCAACTTCGACGCCAACGACGAGCAGGGCGATACGGGCGATCAGGCCGAAGCGGGCGCGTTTCATGGCTGGTAGTGCGGTGTCTCGCTCATCGATTCGAGGACGGTCGTCTTTTCGCGCTCGAAACGGGACTGTTCGGGCGGAACGTGACCGAGTATTTCGAGGCCGAGTTCGGGCCGGGCGGCCCGCGGATTCCAGCGCGCGATATAGATGCTCTGCTGGACGTGATGGCTGACCGGATCCATGTAGGCGTCGGCATTCTGCATGCCTTCGCCGGCACTGCGCCGGTATTTCTCGAGTTGCCGGATCACCGCATGGCTATCCGTCGTTCCCGCCCGTTCGATGGCATCGAGCAGGGCGCCGGTGGCGAGATAGGCAGCATGGGTGACGTCGCCCGGGTAATCGAGCTTGGTGTGGCCATAGCGTTTGCGGTAGCGCGACACAAACTCTGCCGAGCCGGGCGTCCCGAGGTTCCACGCCCAGGTGGTGCCGAACAGCGGCCGAGGCGTGCCGGGTGCCGGGTACAACTCTTCCCAATCGACTTCGCCGACCACCCAGGACTGCCGTTCCAGGGTCTGCGGGTCGATCTGGGCAAAGAGCTTGATCTGGTTATCGCCGCTGATGCTAGTCACCACCACGTCGGCCGGGATGGCGGCGACCCGGCGCAGGACGCCCAGCGGATCGGGCAGCGTTTCCGGCGCCAGGACTTCACCGACCACCTTGCCGCCCGATTCTGCAATGTATTGTCGGGTGGCCGCGGCATTGTCGTGCCCCCAGGTATTGTCCTCGGTAAGCAGCAGGACTCGTTTTGAACGGCGATTGGCCAGCGCGTGCTTGATCAGGGCGCGATAGAAGTTGGCACCATGGGCATCGAAGACGAATTTGCTGCGGTGGGCATTTTCGATGGACTCCGACGTCGCCGAGGAATTGGTGTTGATGAAGATGACGCCGTGTTTCTGGCAGACCGCCGACATGCTGGCGGCGACCCCGGAACTGACAGCGCCGACCAGGAAACCGACCTTGCTCCCGGAAATCAGCTCTTCGGCGACGCGCGCCGCCTGGCGCTCGTCGAGGCTGGGATCGCGCGAAACGAGCACGACTTCGCGACCGATCACGCCACCCCGGGCATTGAACTCGTCGATCGCCATTTCCGCGCCACGGCGGTCGGCTTCGGCATGCAGCGCAAAACGTCCAGTGGTCGGGGCGACATGGGCGATGACAATGGGAACGCCGTTTTCCACGGCGTAGGCATCGACGACGCTGGGCACAGAAGACCGATCGAAAGCCGACCACAAGACACCAGCCAATGCCAATCCCAAAAGAATATGCAGTCGTATTTTCATGACGAGATTTTCGCTCCCTGCCCCCGTTCCCCTAAATTGTAATCGGCATATGACGTCGCGACCCAACTTTTCATCGCTGATTGCCTCGGCGAACCGCGTAACGGGCGGCAACTGAGCGTTTCGGACCCCAAACTGGAGCAGTTTGCGCATTGACATTGGCAGTCCGCTCCGCCATATTGACTGCCTAGACAGTAACCAACCTGGCAATCATTTATGGAACCGCTGCACCAGTTCTACCACCCGGACACCTACCGGGCCCAGACCAGCACCGGCTACCTGGTTAACCGGCTGGCCCAGGTGGTGACCCGCGAGGTCGATCACCGGATGGCCGCTCTCGGACTGACTGATGCTCAATGGAAGCCGCTGTTGCTGCTGCAGCAAGGCTCATGCTCAACGGCAGCGGACCTGTCGCGGATAGCTTGCCATGACACCGGCGCCGTGACGCGCCTCCTCGACCGGCTGGAAGCCAAGGCCCTGGTCCGGCGCAGTCGCTCGGCGGCCGACCGGCGGGTGGTGAATCTCGAACTGACGCCGGAAGGCCGGCAGGTAGCGGCGGAAGTGCCGAAGATCCTGGCCCATATGGCCAACGAGGTGCTGGCCGGATTTTCGGAGGAGGAGTTCCAGCTTTTCCGGCAATTGCTCAACCGCGCCCTCGACAATGCCCTCGCCCTCCATGCGGCGAGCGATCCGACATGAACCGGCGTCTGGCGAACGCGCTGCTCGCTGCCTCCTGCGTCGCTCTGGGCGGTTGTGCCAGCTATGCGGGCATTGCGCCGATTGGCCGCTTTTTCGACATCCGGCAACTCGCCCCGAACAGCGAAGTCGTCACCGAAGCGAGTTGGCCCGCCAGCGACTGGTGGCGGGCCATGCACGACCCGGCGCTCGACGATCTGATCGAACGCGCCCTGCAGGGCAGCCCTGGCCTGCAGGCGGCGGCCGCCCGGCTCGACCAGGCGCGGGCGATTGCCGGCCTAGCCGAAAGCAGCCTGGGGCCGCAACTCAATCTCAGCCTCTCCTCCACCCGCGAACGCTTCTCCGAGCACGGCCTGATTCCCCCGCCTTACGCCGGCACCCGCCAGAACATCAACGATTTGCAACTGGGCGGCCAATGGGAAATCGATTTCTTCGGCAAGAACCGCGCCGGTCTGCAGGCAGCGGTCGGCGAACTGCGCGCCAGCGAGGCGGAACACCAGGCCAGCCGCCTGCTGCTGGCGAGCAACGTGGCGCGCAGCTATTACCAGCTGGCCCGCCTGCTCGCCCAGCGCCAACTGGCCGAAGAGCGCCAGGCCCAGCGTACGGAACTGGCCACCCTGGTCGAACGGCGCTTCAAGGCCGGCCTGGATACCGGCGTTGAACTGGAAGCAGCCAAGGGCGTGCTGCCGGAAAATGCCCGCGACATTGCGGCGCTCGATGAACAGATCGCCCTCGCCCGCCATGCGCTGGCCGCACTGACCGCCCAGGGGCCGGCCGCCGTCGATGGCATCGCGCCGCAACTGCCGGCCAGCGCCCCGCTGGCCCTGCCGGAAGCGCTGCCCGCCGACCTGCTCGGTCACCGGCCCGACGTCGTCGCCGCCCGCTGGCATGTCGAATCAGCCGTGCACGGACTGGCCGCCGCCCGCGCCATGTTCTACCCCAATATCAATCTGCGCGCCTTCACCGGCTTTTCCGCCATCGGCTTCGGCAACTGGCTGGAAGCCGGCAGTCGCCAGCCGGGCATCGGCCTCGCCGTCAGCCTGCCGATTTTCGATGCCGGGCGCCTGCGCAGCCAGTACCGGGTTTCGGCGGCACATGTCGACAGTTCGGTGGCCACCTACAACACAACCTTGCTCGAAGCCCTGCACGATGTCGCCGATCAGCTGAGTACGCTGCGCGCCCTGGAAATCCAGCAGAGCCGCCAGCAGGCTGCGGTGGACAGTGCCGAACGCGCCTACGATCTCGCCTTGCAGCGCTACCGCGCCGACATCAGCGACCGGCTCAACGTGCTGAACGTTGAAGGGAACCGGCTCGCCCAGCGCCGCATCGCCATCGATCTGCAGGCGCGCTGGATCGACACCCGCATCCGGCTGATCCACGCCTTGGGTGGCGGCTTCCAGCCCGCCGACCCGAGCGCCCCGCCCCCTGCTGCCGCCCAACTCCTCGGATCCCCGTCATGAACGCTGAAAATCCCGACACCGCCGCTCCCGAGACGCCCAATGGCAAACGCAAGCGCGGCCTGCTGCTGCTCGCCCTGGCCTGCCTGCTCGCCGCGCTGGCCTATGGTGCCTACTGGTGGCTGATCGCCCGTTTCGAGGTCGACACCGACAATGCCTACGTCCAGGGCAATGTCGTACAAATCACGTCGCAGGTGGGCGGCACCATCGTCGCCATCGAAGCCGAGGACACCGATAGCGTCAAGGCCGGCCAGATGCTGGTCCGCCTCGATCCGTCAGATGCCCGCGTCGGACTCGACCAGGCCGCCGCGCAACTGGCCCAGACGGTGCGCGAAGTGCGCGCCACCTACGCCGCCAACCAGGCGCTGGCGTCCACCGTCGATGCCCGGCAAGCCGACGTCGCCCGCAGCCAGGCCGAGGTCGCCCGCCTGTCGGCCGATCTCGGGCGCCGCGAACCCCTGCTCGAGGGCGGTGCCGTCTCGAAAGAGGAAGTCCAGCACCTGCAGACGGCCGTCGCCAACGCCCGTTCCGTGCAGGCGGCGGCCACCGCCGCACTGGCCGAAGCACGTGAGCAACTGGGCAGGAACCAGACGCAGACCGAGGGCACGACGGTCGAAAGCCATCCCCGCGTGCTGGCGGCGGCCGGCAAGTACCGCGAAGCGTGGCTCGCCAGCCAGCGCCTCGGCATTACCGCCCCGGTGGCCGGCACCGTCGCCCGGCGCAGCGCTCAGGTCGGCCAGCGGGTGGCCAGTGGCGCACCGCTGATGGCCATCGTGCCGCTCGACCAGTTGTGGGTCGATGCCAATTTCAAGGAATCGCAGCTCGAAAACCTGCGCATCGGCCAGCCCGCGACGCTGACCGCCGACATCTACGGTCACCGCCAGGCATTCAAGGGAAAGGTCGCCGGCCTCGGCGCCGGCACCGGTGCCGCCTTCTCGCTGCTCCCCGCCCAGAATGCCACCGGCAACTGGATCAAGGTGGTACAGCGGGTGCCGGTGCGCATCCAGCTCGATGCCAGCGAACTCGCCGCGCATCCGCTGCGGGTCGGGCTGTCCATGGAAGTGACCGTCGACATTCATGACCAGTCCGGACCGGCGGTGACTGATGCCGCACGCAGCGGCCCGGTGGCCAGCACTCGCGTTTTCGACGATCTCGACCAGGCGGTCGACGCCCGGGTCAACGCCATCGTCTCCGCCAACCTCGGCCATCCGGTCAGCCTGAAACGGGCGGACTGAGCGCGTGCTGCCGCTGCGCTTCCCAACTCCGGATATCCGCCAGCCCACCTTGGGTGCCGGCCAGGCCCGCCATGGCTGAACGACCGCCCTACGCCCCGCCGGCACCGCTGCACGGCGGCCAGCTGATGGTCGGCACGCTGGTGTTGTCGCTGGCCACGTTCATGAACGTGCTCGACTCGTCGATCGCCAATGTCTCGATCCCGGCCATTGCCGGCGATTTCGGCGTCAGCCCCAACCAGGGCACCTGGGTGATCACCAGCTTCGCCGTCTCGAATGCCATTTCGGTGCCGCTGACCGGCTGGCTGACCCAGCGTTTCGGCATGGTTCGCCTGTTTACGCTGAGCATCGTGCTCTTCGTACTGGCGTCGCTACTCTGCGGCATGGCGCCCAACCTCGGCATGCTGATCCTCTTTCGGGTCATCCAGGGCCTGGTCGCCGGGCCGATGATTCCGCTGTCGCAGACCCTGCTGCTGCAAAGCTACCCGAAAGAGAAAGCGGGCATGGCACTGGCCATGTGGTCGATGACGACGCTGGTGGCGCCGGTCATGGGACCCTTGCTCGGCGGCTGGATCACCGACAACCTGAGCTGGGAGTGGATTTTCTACATCAACGTGCCGGTCGGCCTGGTCGCCGCCCTGATCACCTGGAACATCTACCGGAGCCGGGAAACGCCGACCCACAAACTGCCGATCGACAGCGTCGGTCTCGCCGCGCTGGTCATCTGGGTCGGCGCCCTGCAGATCATGCTCGACAAGGGCAAGGAACTCGACTGGTTCGCATCGCCGACCATCATCGGGCTGGGGCTGGTCGCCCTGGTCGGTTTCGTCTTCTTCCTGATCTGGGAACTGAGCGAAGACCACCCGGTGGTGGACCTCCACCTCTTCGCCCGCCGCAATTTCTGGGTCGGCACCCTCGCCCTGTCGCTCGGCTACGGCACCTTCTTCGGCAATGTCGTGCTGCTGCCGCTGTGGTTGCAGCAATACATGGGCTATACCGCGACCTGGGCCGGCATCGTCATGGCGCCGGTCGGCGTGCTGGCCATCCTGCTCTCGCCACTGGTCGGCAAGACCACCCAGAAAGTCGACCCGCGGCTCTATGCCACCGTCGCCTTCGTCAGTTTCGCGCTGGTCCTCTGGCTGCGCTCGCGCTTCAACACCGGCGCCGACCTCGGCACCCTGATGATCCCGACGCTGATCCAGGGCATCCCGATGGCTTTCTTCTTCATTCCGTTGGTCACGCTGACCTTGTCCGGCCTGGAACCCGGTCGCATTCCTGCAGCATCCGGGCTGTCCAATTTTGCCCGGATCACCGCCGGCGCCTTTGGCACTTCGATCACCACCACGCTCTGGGAAAACCGCGCCGCGCTGCACCACGCCGAACTGGTCGAATCGATCAACATCGCCAGCCTGCCGGCCGGCCAGGCGTTTTCCGGACTGGCCGGCATGGGCCTGAGCCGCGAACAGAGCCTGGGCTACGTCAATCGCCTGGTGGACCAGCAGGCTTATATGCTCAGCGCCAACGACATTTTTGCCGCCTCCGCCGTCATTTTCCTGCTTTTACTCGGTGTCGTCTGGCTGGCCAAACCGGTGCATGCCTCGGCTCCGGCTGATACCGGCGGCGCGCACTAAACTCGGTGCAGGCGGGACGAATCAGTTCGTCCGTTCAAGGCCGCTCCAGCCAGTAAAGCGCCGCAATCGTCTTGGCATCGGTAATCCGGCCGTCCCAAACGGCAGCTTTGGCCGCGCCCGGCGCCAGCTCGATGACATCGAGGAATTCGTTATGATCGAGTTGTTTTTCTCCGGCCAGATGCAGGCCGCGCGCCGCAAAAATCTCGATGCGCTCGTCGGAATAGCCAATGCAGGGATGCATCACGCCGAGATATTCCCATTGACTGGCGGTATAGCCGGTTTCTTCGAGCAGTTCGCGGCGGGCGGTGTCGATGATGGCTTCGCCGTGGTCGATCTTGCCGGCCGGCAGCTCCAGGAAAACACGGCGCAGCGGATAGCGGAACTGGCGCTCGAACAGCAGGTTGCCGTTGTCGAGAAAAGCCAGGACGACGACGGCCCCGGGATGGACGATGTATTCGCGCACCGACTCCTGGTCGTTCGGCAAGCGGACGCGATCCTTGCGCACTTCGAGCAAGGCGCCCTTGAATACCGTTTCGGAGGAGATTTCGTCTTCGATCAGGTGCTGGTCATGCGTCATCGGGCGCTCCGAAAATGAAAACGCCCCGATCAACGGGGCGCTTTGGGCTGAGAGGCGAATTTCCTACAGCGAACGCAGCAGTGCGTAGGCGCACAGCGACATGATCACTTGCGGGAAGATGCCGAGGAAAGCGACGGCCAACCCGTTGGCGGAGATCAGGATACGCATGTCGAGGCCGGCGGCCAGCGGCGTTTCATCAGTCGGCACATCGAAGTACATCAGCTTGACGACGCGCAGGTAGTAGAAGGCGCCGATCAGCGAGAAAAGCACGGCGGCGATGGCCAGCCACAGATAACCGGCGGCGACGACAGCCTGCAGCACGGCGAACTTGGCGAAGAAGCCGATGAAGAACGGGATGCCTGCCATCGAGAACATCAGCATCAGCATGATGCCGGCGAACCACGGGCTGCGCTTGTTCAGGCCCTTGAAGTCGTCGAGGTTGTCGGCTTCGAAGCCGGCGCGCGACATCAGCAGGATCATCCCGAAAGTACCGGCCGACATCAGCACATAGGCGATCACGTAGAACATCGCCGAGCTGTAGGCGTTCAGCGCGTAGCGGGCATCGCCGCTGACCACGCCGGTGGTGATGCCGAGCAGCATGAAGCCCATGTGCGAGATGGCCGAATACGCCAGCATGCGCTTCAGGTTGGTCTGGGCGATCGCCGCCAAGTTGCCGATGGCCATCGAGGCCACCGAGAGGATGATCAGCATGCCTTGCCAATCGGCGGCCATGGTGATCAGGCCATTGACCAGCAGACGCATGACGATGGCGAAGGCGGCCAGTTTCGGGGCGGAACCGAGGAACAGCGTGACCGAAGTCGGGGCGCCGTGATAGACGTCGGGAATCCACATGTGGAACGGCACGACGCCGAGCTTGAAGGCGACGCCGGAAACCAGGAAGACCAGGCCGAAGACCAGCACGCCCTTGTTGACGCTGCCGCTGTAGAGGCGTTCGGCGACGCCGGTGATTTCCAGGGTGCCGGTGGCGCCGTAGATCATCGACATGCCGTAGAGCAGCAGGCCGGACGCCAGGGCGCCGAGCACGAAATACTTCATCGCCGCCTCGGTGGAGGTCACCGACTCGCGGTTCATCGCCACCATCGCGTAGAGCGACAGGGAAAGCAGTTCGATGCCGAGATAGACGGTCAGGAAATGGTTGGCGGAAATCATCACCATCATGCCCAGGGTCGCGAACAGCGTCAGCACGTAGTACTCGCCCTTGTTCATGCTCGGCCGGTCGATGATGTAGCCACGCGAATAGAACAGCACGACGGACACCGTGGCGTACAGGAACAGCTTCAGCAGATCGGCCATCAGGTCGTCCACAAACATGTTGCTGAAGGTATAGACGATCTCGCCGGTGCTGGTCGCGAACTGGATCGCGGCGCAGCCGACCAGGGTCAGCTGGGTCAGCACGAAAGTCACGGTGCGCCGATTATCCTTGACCAGCAGGTCGATCATCAGAATGGCCAGGGCCATCGCCGCCAGGAACAGTTCCGGCGCGGCTGGCAGGAGATCGGGAACAACAAAATTGTCGAACATGTCGGCTACCGTTTATTGAATCTTGCTGATGGCGATGTGATGCAGCAGGTCATTGACCGAGGCGTGCATGACTTCCGTGAAAGGCTGCGGATAGAGGCCCATGCCCAGCGTGCACAGGGCCAGTACGCCGAGGATGGCGAATTCGCGCAGATTGATGTCGCTGAGTTCGGCCACGTGGTGATTGGCGACGTCGCCGAAAATCACCCGCTTGTACATCCACAGCGTGTAGGCCGCACCGACCACCATCGAGCTGGCGGCAGCGAAGGCTACCCAGAAATTGAACTTGACGGCGCCGAGGATGACCATGAACTCGCCGACGAAGCCGGAAGTGGCCGGCAGGCCGGCATTGGCCATCGAGAACAGCATGAACAGCGCGGCGAACTTCGGCATGGTATTGACCACACCGCCGTAATCAGCGATCTGGCGGCTATGGACGCGGTCGTACATGACGCCGATACAGAAGAACATGGCGCCCGAAACGAAACCGTGCGAAACCATCTGGACCAGCGCGCCCTCGATGCCCATGGCGCTGAACATGAAGAAGCCGAGGGTCACGAAACCCATGTGGGCGATCGACGAATAGGCGACCAGCTTCTTCATGTCGGCCTGGACCAGGGCGACGAAGCCGATATAGACGACGGCGATCAGCGACAGCGTGACCAGCAGGCCGGACATCTGATGGGAGGCATCGGGCAGAATCGGCAGCGAGAACCGCAGGAAACCGTAGGCACCGAGCTTCAGTGCGATGGCAGCCAGCACGATGGAGCCTCCGGTCGGCGCTTCGACGTGGGCATCCGGCAACCAAGTATGCACCGGCCACATCGGCACCTTGACGGCAAAGGCGATCAGGAAAGCGAAGAACAGCCAGATCTGCGGACCGAGCGCGATCGGCATCTTGTGCCATTCGAGGATGGAGAAGCTGCCGCCGGACTGGATGAACATGTACATCAAGGCGACCAGGAAGAGCAGCGAGCCGAACAGCGTGTAAAGGAAGAACTTGAAGGCCGCATAGACGCGGTTGGGGCCGCCCCAGACGCCGATGATCAGGTAGAGCGGGATCAGCGAGGCTTCGAAGAAGACATAGAACAGCATGCCGTCGAGCGAGGTGAAAATGCCGTTCATCAGACCGGACATGATCAGGAAGGCAGCGTTGTACTGGGCGACCTTGTTCTGGATCACTTCCCAGCCGGCGGCGACAACGACAATCGTGATGAAGGCGTTGAGCAGCACGAAGATCATCGAGATGCCATCGACCCCGAGGTGGTAATTGATGTTGAAGCGGGGAATCCAGGTCCTCAGTTCGACGAACTGCATGCCGCCATTGGCGACATCGAAACCGGTCCACAGCGGGATGGTGACCAGGAAACCGACAACGGCGCCAAACAGGGCCAGCATCCGGGCCAGCGGGGCATTCCGGTCCGAGCCGGTGGCGAGCACCACCAGACCGGCAACAATCGGAATCCAGATGGCGAGGGAGATCAATGGGTAATTCGACATGTTATTCCTGGCTTTTCTGCGTTACACGGGCCGGACCCAGAGGGCCAGCAAGACAAGCAGGCCAAAGATCATTGTGAAGGCGTAGTGATAGACATAACCGGTCTGGAAGAGGCGGGTAATGTTCGAGATCAGGCTGACACCCTTGGTCGCGCCGCTGATGATCATGCCGTCGATCACCCCGACGTCGCCGCCGCGCCAGAAAGTGTTGCCGAGCAGACGGGCACCGCCGGCCAGCACCACTTCATTGACCTTGTCGAAGTAGTACTTGTTTTCGAACAGGGTATGGATGGCCGAGAACTTGCGCTGGATGGCAGCCGGGATGTCCGGGCGCTTCATGTAGAAGAACCAGGAGAGCACGACACCGGCCAGAGCCAGCAGGAAGGGCAGCGAGGTCAGCGCATGGACACCCATGGCCGAAGCGCCGTGGAACTCTTCCTTCAACGTTTCCATGGCCGGATGGAGCTCATGATTGATATGGATGACGCCTTCGAAATAATTGCCGTAGAGCATCGGTTCGATGGTGAAATAACCGATCAGCAGCGACGGAATGGCCAGCAGAACCAGTGGCAGCGTCACGACCCACGGGGTTTCGTGCGGCTTCTGGCCCGGTGCCAGACCATGGTGGTGATCGGACGAGACTTCTTCGTCGTCGTGATCGCCTTCATGGTCGTGGTGAGCGTCGTGCGCCTTGCCGAAACGTTCCTCGCCGTGGAAGACCAGGAAGTACATCCGGAAGGAGTAGAAGGCGGTGACGAAGACACCGGCCAGCACCGCGGCGTAGGCGAAACCGGCACCCGGCGTCGTCGACAACTGGACCGCTTCGATGATCGAATCCTTGGAGTAGAAGCCCGACAGGAAAGGCGTGCCGATCAGGGCCAGCGAACCGACCAGCGAGGTGATCCAGGTGATCGGCATGTACTTGCGCAGGCCGCCCATGTTGCGGATGTCCTGATCGTGGTGCATACCGATGATCACGGAACCGGCGCCGAGGAACAGCAGCGCCTTGAAGAAGGCGTGCGTCATCAGGTGGAAGATGGCGACCGAGTAGGCGGAAGCGCCAAGGGCGACGGTCATGTAGCCGAGCTGCGACAGCGTCGAATAGGCGACGACGCGCTTGATGTCGTTCTGGATGATGCCGAGGAAGCCCATGAACAGCGCGGTGATGGCGCCGATGATCAGCACGAAGGACAGCGCGGTGGTGGACATCTCGAACAGCGGCGACATGCGCGACACCATGAAGATACCGGCGGTCACCATGGTGGCGGCGTGGATCAGCGCCGAGATCGGGGTCGGGCCTTCCATCGAGTCCGGCAGCCAGACGTGCAGCGGGAACTGCGCCGACTTGCCCATCGCGCCGATGAACAGGCAGATGCAGGCGGCGGTCAGCAGCGGCCAGGTGGTGCCCGGCACGGTCATGTTGACCAGCTTGGCGGCCTGGGCGAAGGTTTCGCCGTAGTGCATGGTGCCGGTGGCGGCCAGCAGCAGGCCGATACCGAGGATGAAGCCGAAGTCGCCGACGCGGTTGACCAGGAAGGCCTTCATGTTCGCGAAGATCGCCGTCGGGCGGGTGTACCAGAAGCCGATCAGCAGGTACGAGACCAGGCCCACCGCTTCCCAGCCGAAGAACAGCTGCAGGAAGTTGTTGGACATGACCAGCATCAGCATCGAGAACGTGAACAGCGAGATGTACGAGAAGAAGCGGTTGTAGCC
>JBLNBM010000002.1:0-27365 GCA_050259955.1 Bacteroidota bacterium | reverse complement strand
ACTTCCGAATCGCCGTCAAGCATTTTGTGAATCTTTTTGCTCAACACCGCTTCCTCTCCAACACCTTCAACTCCCTCCCTCCACCGCCCCGAAAACCCGGCGCTGCAAGGAGGGGCGCATTGTATAGACTTCCTGAACGACGTCAATAGATCATACGAAAATAGTTTGATCTACGCCTTGCAGCATCCGCGACTTATGCGATTGTCACTTTGGCAAACTTGCGCTTGCCGACCTGCAGAACAATGACGTCGCCGACCGCAAAGCTCTGTGCCTTGTCGGACAGCTTGTCGCCATTAGCCCGAACCGCCCCCTGATCAATCATGCGCAGCGCTTCGGAAGTACTCGCCGTCAGACCGGCCTGTTTCAAGACCTGAACTGCCGGCATAGGCACGCCGGCGCTTTGAATGGTCACCTCCGGCATGTCGTCGGGCAGGACGCCCTGGCGGAAACGTGCTTCAAATTCGGCAAGCGCCTCTTCAGCCGCCGTCCGGGAGTGGAAACGAGCAACCAACTCCTGCGCCAGCAGGACTTTAATATCGCGCGGATTGCGGCCACCGGCTATATCGCTCTTGAAGCCGGCAATCTCGGCACCGTCACGGAAAGACAGCAGATCGTAATAGCGCCACATCAAGTCATCGGAAATCGACATCACCTTGCCGAAGATTTCGCGGGGGGCTTCATTGATGCCAATATAGTTGCCGAGCGACTTGGACATCTTGTTAACGCCATCCAGCCCTTCCAGCAAGGGCATCATCAGCACGCACTGCGGCGACTGGCCATAATGCTTCTGCAGTTCGCGACCGACCAGCAGGTTGAATTTCTGGTCGGTGCCGCCCAGTTCGACATCGGCCTTCATGGCCACCGAGTCATACCCCTGGCACAGCGGGTAGAGGAATTCATGGATGGCGATCGGCTGGCCGCCGGCGTAACGCTTGGAGAAATCGTCGCGCTCGAGCATGCGGGCCACCGTATGCTGCGCCGCCAGCTTGATCATCCCGGCGGCGCCGAGATCGTCGAACCAGGCGGAATTGAAGCAGATTTCAGTTTTTTCCGGATCGAGGATCTTGAAGACCTGCTCCTTATAGGTCGCGGCGTTCTCCAGGATCTGTTCGCGAGACAGGGGCGGCCGGGTAACGTTCTTGCCGGTCGGGTCGCCAATCAGGCCGGTAAAGTCGCCGATCAGGAACATCACGTGATGGCCAAGTTCCTGGAAGTGGCGCAGCTTGTTGATCAGCACGGTATGACCCAGGTGCAGGTCAGGCGCCGTCGGGTCAAAGCCCGCCTTGACGCGCAAGGGGCGTCCGCTTTTCAGGCGCTCGACCAGTTCCGCCTCGATCAGCAACTCGTCACAACCCCGCTTGATCAGTTCCAAGCTACGTTCGATATCCACCATCTTATTGCTCCAGCCTTACCGGTTTAGCTCCTGAATGCCTGTCTGGCACCATAAATCGGTGCAGCAAGTGGTTCATTCAATGGAAAAGAGCGGCATTCTAGCGCATTCAGGCAAGCGCGGCCGTCACCGCCATCTCTACTCGGAAGTCCGGATGAGCCAGTCGGGCCTGTATACATGCACGCGTCGGCGCAGCGCCTTCCGGCAGCCAGTCGTCCCAGACAGCGTTCATCGCGGCGTAGTCGCCCATGTTGCTAAGGTAGATGGTCACCATCAACAAACGCGATTTGTCGCTACCGGCCTGGGTCAGCAGGCGATCGACTCCGGCCAGCAGGTTCTGGGTCTGGGCGGTGATGCCGGCATCGAGGTTGGAAGGTACTTCGACCAGATAGACCGTGCCGTTATGGACAACGCTATCGGAATAACGGCGGGTCGTGCCGTGGCGCTGGATGGTCATGCGGATTTTCCAAAAACGTGAAGCCCATGCGTTTCAGGCATGGGCTTCGTTTACTGCGACCCCGGCGTATCGGGCTAGGGCAATCGGCTTTTCGCCGCTATGGAGTACTACCCGGTAATCTCAAGAATTTTTCCCTGCGAACACAGCCATAGAATCTCCCGCTACGCAGCATTACTGCCACTTCCGCCGGGCTTGCTGCTAACCACGACAAGGCCAGATTATCACTCCGCAAAAAAAAAGCCAGACCTTTTTCCAACATTTTCACCGACTGTTAGCGCAGCCGGCAGGGCTGCGAAATTCGTTGCCTTACATGCTCCCGGCAGCGTAAATGATGACTGGGAATCGCAATATTCGCCCATAATCGAGCCTATGGATAACCTGATCAAAGACACCGCAACACTGGAGTTGTCTTGCTGGCTTGAACCCGGAGCCGAACTGCCCGGCTGGGACATTCTCAAGGGCAGCCCCTTCGGCGCGACGCTGGCCGACCCCGAAGGTGGCGAGCCGACGCCGGGCGACCAGTTGATCACCGTCCAGAACTATTTTGCCGAATACCACCTGGAGTACTTCCGGCAACGGCGCTACAACTACTTCCCCAGCCGCCTGCACGCCTTGCTGCTCTTCGCCACGCGCACCGACGCCATGACTTTCCGCAGCAAGCACCCACAGCGCGTTTTCGGCAAGAACCTGGTCTGCGCCAAGACCAAGGGACCCTATATCTGCTCCTTCCACGACGCCAGCTGGCTCGACTACCTGCGCCTGCCGCACAGTCTGTCGCTCAGCGCGCTCGATGAAGTCGCGGAATATTACTGGTCAGGCAAGACAGTCGAAGAAGTCGGCCTGACTTTCATGAACGAGCCGTGGCAGGAGCCGCCCGTCATCGAAGCGCTGTACCAGGGGCCGCTCGAACCGGTTTCCGGGCAGGGGCAGTCGGGCTGGCTGCCGGGTTTTCGTTAAGGACAGCACATGCGTCGCATCGCCATCATTCTCGTCGTCATCGTCGTTCTCGGCCTGGGCTTCGCCTGGCTGAGCCGCAGCAAGCCCATCCCCGTCACCCTGAAGGAAGTCGCTACCGGCAAGGTCGAGGCGACCTTGGCCAACACCCGGGCCGGCACCGTCGAGGCCTGTCTGCGCACAAAACTGTCCACCATCCTGGGTGGCCGCATCGAATATCTGGGGGTCAAGGAAGGCGACAAGGTCAAGAAGGGACAGCTGTTGCTCAAGCTGTGGAATGACGATCAGCAGGCCCAGGCCGCTCTGGCCCAAACGCAGATCACCTTGGCCGGCAAGCGAGTCGACGAAGCCTGCATCGCCGCCAGCAACGCCGAGAAGGAAGCCAGGCGGCAGACCGAACTGCGCGAAAAGGGCTTCGTTTCGACGAGCAAGGAGGAAGCGGCGCGTACCGATGCGGAAATTCGCCGCGCCAGCTGCAATACCGCCAAGGCCGATGTCGCCCAGGCGGAAGCCAAATTCAGGGCGACCCGCGTCGAGCAGGGCCGCGTCGCACTCTACGCGCCGTTCGCCGGCACGGTCGCCAAGATCGTCGGCGAGTTGGGCGAATATTCGACGCCCTCGCCCCCCGGCGTACCAACTCCACCCGCCATCGACCTGATCGACGACTCCTGCCTGTACGTCAAGGCACCGATGGACGAAGTCGATGCACCGAAGATCCAGGCCGGTCAGGCAGTGCGTATCACGCTCGATGCCCTGCCCGGCAAGCAGATTCCCGGCAAGGTCCGCCGCGTCGCGCCCTATGTTTCGGCGGTCGAAAAGCAGGCGCGCACCGTCGATATCGAAGTCGATTTCGCCGACCCGGGCGCCACCGGCAAGCTGCTGGTCGGCTACAGCGCCGATGTCGAAATTATCCTCGCCGGCCGCGACAACGTCTTGCGCATTCCCACCGCCGCCATCCAGGAAGGCGGCCGCGTCCTGGTTTATAACGCCGACAGCGGCAAGCTGGAGCAGCGCACGATCAAGGCCGGGCTGAGCAACTGGGAATACACCGAAGTCCTCGAAGGCCTGGCCGCCGGCGAACGGATCGTCACTTCGCTCGAGAAGGATGGCATCAAGGCCGGCGCCACCGTTACTCCGGACGACAAGATCCAGGGCAAATAAGCCATGGCACTGATCGAACTGCAGGGCATCGAGCGCCGCTTCCAGCTCGGCGACACCACGGTACACGCCCTGGCCTCGCTCCGCTTGAGCATCGCGGCCGGCGAATACGTGGCCGTGATGGGCCCGTCCGGCTCCGGCAAATCCACCTTGCTCAACCTGCTCGGCCTGCTCGACCGGCCCAGCGCCGGCACTTACCAGCTCGAAGGCCGCGACGTCACCACCCTATCGCCGGACGAACAGGCGCAGGTGCGCAGCCAGCGCATCGGCTTCGTTTTCCAGAGCTTTCATCTGGTACCACGGCTGACCGCCGCGGAAAACATCGCCCTGCCGATGACGCTGGCCGGTATTCCGCCCCGGGAACGGGCAACCCGGGTTGAAAAGGCGCTTGCCAATTTCGGCCTGGAAAACCGGGCCGACCACCGTCCCGACCAGCTTTCCGGCGGCCAGCGCCAGCGCGTTGCCATCGCTCGCGCCACCATCATGCAGCCGGCACTGATCCTCGCCGACGAACCGACCGGCAACCTCGACCGCCATACCGGCGACGAAGTCGTGCATCTGCTGGAAGCGCTCAACGCGAGCGGCGTCACGCTCGTCGTCGTTACTCACGACCCGTCGCTCGGCGCCCGTGCCGGACGACAACTGGTGATGGAAGACGGGTACCTCAAAAACGATTCGAGAGCGGGCTGATGAACAAGTTGCCCGAACAGAACCATGCGCCTGGCTGACACCCTGCGTTTCGCCCGCGATGCTGCAACCGGCTATCCGATGCGGACAATGCTCTCGGTACTCGCCATGTCGATCGGCGTCGCCGCCGTCGTCATCCTGACGGCACTGGGCGACGGGGCGCGACGTTACGTCGTCGGCCAGTTCTCCTCGATCGGCACCAACCTGGTCATAGTCCTGCCCGGCCGTTCCGGCACCGGCGGCTTCAACCCGGCCAACGCCATCACCAGTACGCCGCGCGACCTGACCATCGACGATGCCGCCGCCTTGTTGCGCGCACCGGCCGTGAAACGCCTGGCACCTCTCACCGTCGGCACATCGGAGATCAGTTTCGGCGGCAAGCTGCGCGAAACCATGGTCGCCGGTTCGACCGCCGATCTGGTCCCGATCCGCAATTTCGAACTGGCGCAGGGCAAGGGCTTGCCGGAAGAAGACTGGAACCGCGGCTCTTCGGTGGCGGTGATCGGCGCCACCATTCGCCGCGAACTGTTCGGCAACGCGCCGGCCGTCGGCCAGCTGGTCCGCGTCGGCGACCGCCGGCTGCGTATTGTCGGCGTGCTGAAATCGGTCGGCCAGGGGCTGGGCATGAATACCGACGAACTGGTCATCGTGCCGGCCGCCCTCGCCCAGGCGATGTTCAATTCCAACACCCTGTTCCGTATCCTCGTCGAGGCGAAAAGCCGCGAGGCGATTCCCGAGGCCAAGGAACAGGTGATGGCCATCCTCAAACAGCGTCATCGCGGCGAGGAAGACGTCACGGTGATTACCCAGGATGCGGTGCTGGCCACCTTCGACAAGCTGCTTGGCGCACTGACCCTGGGCGTCGCCGGCATCGCGGCGATCAGCCTGGCAGTGGCCGGCATCCTGGTGATGAACGTGATGCTGGTCGCCGTTACCCAGCGCACCGGCGAAATCGGGCTGCTGAAAGCGCTCGGCGCCACGGCGCGAACCATCCGGCTGGCCTTTCTCGCCGAGGCGGCGATGCTGTCCACGGTCGGTGCCGTGGTCGGTTACCTGCTCGGCCAGGCCGGCGCCTTCGCACTGCGCCAGGTTTTTCCGGTATTTCCCGCTTATCCGCCGGACTGGGCGGTGATTGCCGGGCTCGGCACCGCCCTCGGCACCGGCCTGCTGTTCGGCGTCCTGCCCGCCCGCCGCGCCGCCCGGCTCGATCCGGTGCTGGCGCTGATGAGGCACTAGCCCATGCTCGTCGCCGACTCCGTCCAGCTTGCCATTCGCGCCGTCACCGCCCAGCGCCTGCGCAGTTTCCTGACCCTGCTCGGCATTGCGGTCGGCATCGCCGCGGTGATCCTGCTGACTTCGATCGGCGAAGGCATCCACCGCTTCGTGCTCGGCGAATTCACCCAGTTCGGCACCAATGTCATCGCCGTCGCGCCCGGCAAGACGAAGACCGGTGGCTCGCCTTCCGGCCTGCCGTCGAGCGCCCGGCCGCTGGCGCTGGAAGACGCGACGGCGCTGGAGCGCCTGCCGCATGTCGTCGCCGTCACCCCCAATGTGCGCGGCAACGCCGAGGTGGAAGGCAACGGCCGCACCCGGCGGACGCTGATTTACGGCGTCAATGCGAAGCTGCCGCTGGTTTACCGGTCCTCCGTGCAAAGCGGCCAGTTCCTGCCGCCCGACGAGGAAGGCAGCGCCCGCGCCTTTGTCGTGCTCGGTTCCAAGGTGAAGAACGAACTGTTCGGCAGCGACAATCCGCTCGGCCAGCGCCTGCGCATCGGCGGCCTGCATTTCCGGGTGATCGGCGTGATGGCGCCGAAAGGCCAGTTCCTCGGCATCGATCTCGACGACACCGCCTACTTGCCGGCGGCGCGGGCCCAGGAACTGTTCAATCGCGAAGGCGTCGATGAAATCGACATCGCCGCCGAGGAAGGCGTGCCTTCGGCAATCGTCGCCGCGGCGATCAAGGAACGGCTGATTGCCCGCCACGGCCGCGAGGATTTCACCGTCGTCACCCAGGAAGAAATGCTGAAGACACTGTCCAATATCCTCAACGTGCTGACCATGGCGGTCGGCGCGCTGGGCGGTATTTCGCTGCTGGTCGGCGGTGTCGGCATTGTCACCATCATGACCATCGCGGTGGCCGAGCGCACCGGCGAGATCGGTTTGCTGGTCGCCCTAGGCGCCCCGCGACGGACCATCCTGCTGCTTTTCCTCGGCGAGGCGGTGGCCCTTTCGGCCATTGGCGGCCTGCTCGGCCTGCTGCTGGGAATCGGACTGGCCCAGTTCATCCATTTCGCCGCACCGGCGTTGCCGGTGCACACGCCGCTCAGTTTCGTCCTGCTCGCCGAGGCGGTGGCCATTGCCATCGGCTTGCTGGCCGGCGTCCTGCCTGCCAGGCGAGCGGCTCGCCTTGACCCGGTCGAGGCGCTGCGCGCCGAATGACACCGGCGCCCCATCCATACGCTAACGTATGCTAGAGTTCAGGATTCAGATTTCGACAGACTCACAGGAGATCACCCATGACCTATTACATTGACCAACTCGAACCCGGCATGTCGGCCAGCACCTCGAAGACCGTCACCGAAGCCGACATCATCCTGTTCGCCGGCATCTCAACCGACGTCAACCCGGCCCACCTCGACGAGGAATACGCCAAGGGCACGATGTTCGGCACGCGCATCGCCCACGGCATGCTGTCCGCCGGCTTCATTTCGGCGACGCTGGCCAACAAGCTGCCCGGCCCCGGCACCATCTACTTGTCGCAAACGCTGAAGTTCAAGGCCCCGGTCAAGCCGGGCGATACCGTGACCGCCACCGTCACCGTGCGCGAAGTGAATGCCGCGAAGAACCGCGTCATCCTCGACACCGTGTGCAGCGTGGCCGGCAAGACCGTCATCGACGGCGAATGCCTGATGATGCCGCCGGTTCGTCCCGCCGCGTAAAAATTACACGCCCCATGAAAAAACGCCGGGCTAGCCCGGCGTTTTTGTTTAGAACGACTCGTCGGCGCGCAGGAAGCGCCACTGCCCCATCGGCAGATCGCCGAGCTTGACCCGGCCGATGCGGACCCGCTTCAAGCCGATGACGCGCAAGCCGACCAGTTCGCACATGCGGCGAATCTGGCGCTTCTTGCCTTCCTTCAGGATAAAGTGCAGCTGGTCCTCGTTCAACTGCTTGACCCAGGCCTTTTTGAGCGGCTTGCCGTCGAGTTCCAGACCGTGCTGCAGCAACTGCAAGCCTTTCGGAATCATCTCGCCGGCGACACGCACCAGGTATTCCTTTTCGGTATCGCTGTCTTCGCCGATCAGTTTCTTGGCAACCCGACCATCCTGCGTCAGCACCAGCAGGCCAGTCGAATCGACGTCCAGCCGACCGGCTGGCGCCAGACCGCGCAACATCCACGGCTTGAATTCCGGATCGCCCGACTGCTTTTTCCAGGTTTCGGCGGAAATCAGCGTCACCGCCGGGACGCAGCCCGGTTCCGGCTGACCGGAAACATAGCCGACCGGCTTGTGCAGCAGGATGGTGACCTGTTTGGCCTGATCCTTGGCGGCTTCCTTGGAAATGGTGATTTCGGCATTCGGGTCGATGCGGGTGCCGAGTTCGGCAATCCGCTCGCCATTGACGAAAACCCAGCCGCGCTCGATCCAGAGGTCGGCTTCGCGGCGCGAACACATGGCGCGCTCCGACATCACCTTGGACAGGCGGACGCCTTCCTGCAGATTGTCCGGATGGCGCTGCTGCGGCTCGCGGGATACCGGGCGCACCTCGTTTTTCGGCGCGGGACGGACGGCACGAGCCGGCGCCAGTTCGCGCGGGCGATGCTCGTTACCGGCGTAGGTCGATTTCTTGAACGGCTTTTTGGCCGGCGCTTCGGCAACTGCCGGCTTGTTGGGACGCAAGGTCCCGGTCGGCCGCTCGCGCACCACCGGTTCGGCTGGCTCGACCGATGCTGCCGGTTTTGCTGCCGCGGCCGGTTTGACCGGCTTGGCAGCCTTGGCCGCGCCCTGCCTGGCGGGCGCCGGACGCGGCGCCGATGCCGATTCGGCTTCCGGCTGGCGCCACTTGGCCCACGGATCGTCGCCGGCGGACTCTACCGGCGGCCGTTTCGGCTTGCTGTCCTTGCTGGAATCGCTCATTGCAGGCCGAGCAGTTCAACCTCGAAAACCAGTGTCGCATTGGGCGGGATGACGCCGCCGGCGCCGCGGGCGCCATAGCCGAGTTGCGGCGGAATGGTCAGTTTGCGGGTGCCGCCAATCTTCATGCCCTGCACGCCTTCATCCCAGCCGGCGATCACGTGACGTTGACCGAGCGGAAAATCGAAGGGATCGTTGCGGTCCTTGCTCGAGTCGAACTTGCTGCCATTGGTCAGCCAGCCGGTGTAATGGACGACGACATGGTCGCCGGCCTTGGCCTCGGCGCCTTCGCCGACGATGGTGTCTTCGTAGATCAGGCCGGAGGCCGTGGTGATTTCAGCCATGATAGCTCCTTGAGAAAGGCCGAAATTTTACCACAACCCTCTGACAACGCTTTGACTTGTCGGATGTTTTGCGTATAATGCGCGGTTCTTTGTAACACCCTTTAGATTTATTTTCGGAGTCCAACCCATGTATGCGGTCATAAAAACCGGCGGTAAGCAGTATCGCGTTACCAACGGTCTAAAACTTAAAGTAGAACAGATACCGGCAGACGTTGGCGCAGAAGTTACCCTTGACCAGGTCCTGATGGCAGGCGAAGGCGAGTCGGTAAAGATCGGCGCTCCCTTCCTGGCTGGTGCCGTCGTCAAAGCCACCGTGGTTTCCCACGGCCGCCACGACAAGGTCAAGATCTTCAAGATGCGTCGTCGCAAGCACTACCAGAAGCATCAAGGCCATCGTCAGAACTACACCGAACTGCGCATCGATTCGATCGCTGCCTAAGTTAAGGAGCTAACTAAATGGCACACAAGAAAGCAGGCGGAAGTTCACGTAACGGCCGCGACTCACAAGCCCAACGACTGGGCGTCAAGCGCTACGGCGGTCAATTCGTCCTGGCTGGGAACATCATCGTTCGCCAGCGCGGCACCGAATTCCACCCGGGCGAAAACGTCGGCTGCGGCAAGGATCACACCCTGTTCGCACTGAAGGACGGCGTCATCCAGTTCTCCATCAAGGGCTTGAAAAAGCGCCGCGTGGTGACCATCGTTCCGGCGGCCGCCGAATAATTTCGGCACGGCGGAATCCAAAAGCCCTATCCGCCTGGATAGGGCTTTTTACTTTATGTCCCCGGATTTTCCGGTGACGCCCCAAACGGGATGTAGAGGCGGAACATGAAATTTATCGACGAAGCCAAGATTTACGTAAAAGCCGGCGACGGCGGCAATGGCGCGGCGACCTTCCGTCGCGAAAAGTACATCCCGATGGGCGGCCCGAACGGCGGCGACGGTGGGCGCGGCGGCAGCATCTACGTCGTCGCCGACCGCAACATCAACACCCTGGTCGATTACCGCTACACCCGCAAGTTCATCGGCAAGCGCGGTGAAAACGGCGGCGGCGCGGATCAGTACGGCGCCGGCGGCGACGACATCATCCTGCACATGCCGGTCGGCACGGTCATCTACAACTTGAACACCGAAGAAATCATCGCCGACCTGCACGAGCACGACCAGAAAGTCATGATCGCCAAGGGTGGCAAGGGCGGCCTCGGCAACCTGCATTTCAAATCCTCGACCAACCGCGCGCCGCGCCAGAAAACCAACGGCGAACAGGGCGAGGAACTGGAACTGCGCCTCGAACTGCGCGTTCTGGCCGACGTCGGCCTGCTCGGCCTGCCCAATGCCGGCAAGAGCACCCTGATCCGCGCCATTTCCTCGGCCCGCCCGAAAGTCGCCGACTACCCGTTCACCACGCTGCATCCCAACCTCGGCGTCGTCCGCGTCGATGACGAAAAGAGCTTCGTGATGGCCGACGTCCCCGGCCTGATCGAAGGCGCCGCAGACGGTGCCGGCCTCGGCATTCGCTTCCTGAAGCACCTGCAGCGCACGCGCATCCTGCTGCACCTGGTCGACATCGCGCCGATCGATCCGGATTCCAACCCGGTGCGGGATGCCAAAGCCATCGTCGGCGAACTGGTCAAGCACGACCCCGAACTGGCCAACAAGCCGCGCTGGCTGGTCCTCAACAAGCTCGACCTGATTCCCGAAGAAGAGCGCGAAAAGGCCATCAAGGATTTCATCAAGGCCTACAAGAAGGCCACCAAGTACGACGGCCCGGTCTTCCCGATTGCCGCCATCAACGGCGAAGGCACCAAGCCGCTGATCTACGCGATCAGCGAAGCGCTCGAACAGATGACCAAACCGGAAATCGGCGATCTCGACGACAACGACGAAAACAGCGACGATATCCCCGCCCAACACGACTGATCATGCACACCACCCGCCTCGCCTCCGCCCAACGCCTGGTCGTCAAAGTTGGCTCGGCCCTGGTCACCAACAATGGCGCTGGCCTCGATCTCGCCGCCATCGACGGCTGGGCACGCCAGATCAGCGTGCTGCGCGAACAGGGCAAGCAGGTCGTGCTGGTTTCCTCGGGCGCCATCGCCTGCGGCATGCAGCGCCTGGGCTGGGCGAAGCGGCCGAAATCGGTGCATGAACTGCAGGCCGCCGCCGCCGTCGGCCAGATGGGCCTGGTCCAGGTTTACGAAGGCGCCTTCGCCAAATACGGCCTGCACACCGCGCAGATCCTGCTCACCCACGACGACCTGGCCGACCGCAAGCGCTACCTGAATGCGCGCTCGACACTGACCACGCTGCTCGAACTGGGCGTCGTGCCGATCATCAACGAAAACGACACCGTCGTCACCGACGAAATCAAGTTCGGCGACAACGACACGCTGGGCGCCCTGGTCGCCAACCTGATCGAAGCCGACGCGCTGATCATCCTGACCGACCAGATCGGCCTGTTCACTGCCGATCCCCGCAAGGACCCGAACGCCACACTGATCAGCGAAGCGACCGCCGGCGACGAGTCTCTCGAAAGCATGGCTGGCGGCGCCGGCACCCGCATCGGCACCGGCGGCATGATCACAAAAGTCATCGCCGCCAAGCGCGCAGCCCGCAGCGGCGCTCACACCGCCATCGCCAGCGGCCGGGAGATCGACCCGATCATCCGCCTCGCCAACGGCGAAGCGGTCGGCACCCTGCTCGTTTCCCAAACCCAGCCGCTGGCCGCCCGCAAGCAATGGCTGGCCGACCACCTGCAACTGGCCGGCCGCCTGCTGCTCGACGAGGGCGCCGTCAAGGCGCTGCAGGCCGGAAAAAGCCTGCTGCCGATCGGCGTCATCGCCAGCGAAGGCGAATTCGAACGCGGCGCCGCCGTCGCCTGCATTTCCCCGGAAGGCCGCGAAATCGCCCGCGGCCTAAGCAATTACGGCAGCGGCGAAGCCCGCCTGATCGCCCGAAAATCGACACCGGAAATCGAAAACCTGCTCGGCTATGTTGATGAACCCGAGATCATTCATCGCGACAATCTGATTCTGGTTGACTAAAACAGCCGCCAGAAAAGACAAAGCCCCGGAAATTCCGGGGCTTTTTTGTGAGCACCAAAAACTGTTCAGCACACCAATTCTCGGCGAAGACAAATAAAAAAACGGACGCCGAAGCGTCCGTTTTATATTCAAACCTGACTAAGTCAGATTAGAACTTGTGGTTGATGCCCAGACCCAGAACGGAAGCGTTGCCGTCACCGGTACCAACGCCATTCGGGTTGTAGTCGCCAACGATACCGACATCGCCATGGGTTTGGTTGCTGACGTGGGTGTAACCAGCGTAGGCAGTGGTGCGCTTCGACAGAGCGTGCAGGTAGGACACGTTCCAAGCATTGGAGCTGTCATCAACGGTGGTGTTGTTGTTCAGCTTGTTACGAGCGTAGGAACCGACAACGGTACCAGCAGCGCCAACCGGAGCGGCAACAGCAATGGAGTACTTCTTGTTGCTGCCATCAGCACCAACAGCGGCCGGGGTGGTCTTTTGCGACTGGTAGGTCGCGAACAGCTTGACAACCTTGAAGTCGTAAGAACCGGCAACACCCCATTCACGAACATTGGTGTTGTTCAGGGTGGTGGCATCAGCATTGATCTTGGAGTAGATCGCGCTGGCGCTGACCGGGCCAGCTGCATACGTAACGCTGCCCAAGTAAGCATTGGTATCGGAACCGGTCGGGATGGCACCGACGGTGGTGGTGTTGAGAGCACGGGATTCCGTAACCTTGGCATGATTCACGGCAACGGTCACACCACCGAAGGACGGCGAAATGTAAGCAACGGCGTTGTTAGCACGACCAGCGGAGCCGCAGGACAGCAGGGTGGCTGCACCCAGCTTGCCAACGGTATCCAGAGCGGAACCACCCAGCGGGTTGTAGCCGCAAGCCCAGTCGTAACCGGCAGTCTGCAGACGACCAATGACGGCGGTACCGAAACCACCGGTCAGGCCGACGAATTGCTGACGAGCAACGGAAGAGGACCAGTTGGAAGCAGTGGTGCCGGAACCGAAGGTACCAGCCTGATCAACCGCACCGACACCGGTGTTGTCATCGACAGCCAGAGCATATTCAAGGGTAAAGAGAGCCTTCAGGCCATTGCCCAGATCTTCCACGCCCTTGAAACCGATGCGGGAACCGCCCAGCATGCCGGATTCGACAGCCATTTGGCTCTTCACGCCAGTGGCGGTCATGCGGGCAACGCCAGCATCAACCACACCGTAAACGGTGACATTGGATTGGGCGAAAGCGGCGGACGAGGCCAGAGCAGCAACAGCCAGAGCAATAATCTTCTTTTGCATCAGAGAATCTCCTTAGTGGTTAGTTTTTAATCTGATCTTGCGAACCGATTAAGCTTTACCTCTCGGTTTGAGAAGTTGGCGTCGATTGTCGCAAACAGGCAAAGAATGTCGCAACGTGTGTTTGCATTGTGACAACGCTTCTCCGACGTTGTGTTGTTTTGACGCAACAGCACTCAGGCGAACAGGCGAGCCAGTTCTTCGCCGGGTTCGGCGGCACGCATGAAGGCTTCGCCGACCAAAAAGCTATCGACGCCGGAAGTCCGCATCAGCGCGACGTCTTCGGGCTTTACGATGCCGCTTTCGGTGACCACGATGCGCCCCGCGGGAATGCGGGCCAGCAATCCGAGCGTGGTATCGAGCGTCACGTCGAAACTGCGCAGGTTGCGGTTATTGATGCCGAGCAACGGCGTCTTGAGCTGCAGCGCGGCGTCGAGCTCTTCGCCGTTATGTACTTCGACCAGCACGGCCATGCCGTAGCCGTGGGCTTGCGCTTCCAGAGCCTGCATCTCTTTCAGGTCGAGCGCCGCCGCGATAAGCAGGATGCAGTCCGCCCCCATCGCCCGGGCTTCGGCGACCTGGTAGCGGTCAACCATGAAGTCCTTGCGCAGCACCGGCAAGGCACAGGCGGCGCGGGCGACCTGCAGGTATTCCGGAGCCCCCTGGAAATAATCCTTGTCGGTGAGCACCGACAGACAGGCGGCGCCATGCTTTTCGTAACTCCGGGCAATCTCGGCCGGTTGAAAATCCGGACGGATGACGCCTTTCGACGGGCTGGCCTTCTTGATTTCGGCAATCACCGCCGGCCGGCCAGCCGCAATCTTCTGCCGGATGGCACCGACGAAATCGCGTGGCGCGGACTGGGCGGCCGCTTCGGCCTCGACGACGGACAAGGGTTTGACGGCAAGCGCGGCGACAACTTCCTGGCGCTTGGTGGCAATGATTTTGTTGAGAATATCGCTCATGCGAACTGCTTCGTATAGCTGACGAATTGGTCCAGCTTGGCGCGAGCGGCGCCGGAGGCGATGGCTTCGAAAGCCTGGTCAACGCCGTCGTTCAGCGTTGCGGCGGCGCCACAGACGTAGATGCTGGCGCCGGCATTCAGCGCCACGATGTCACGAGCGGCACCGAGCTTGTTGTCGAGAGCGCCGAGCAGCATCTGCCGCGACTCTTCGACGTTGGCGACCTGCAACACTTTCGGGTCATGCACCGGCAGGTTGAATTGTTCGGGATGGATTTCGTATTCCGTGACCCGGCCGTCCTTCAGTTCGCCGACCAGGGTATGGCCGGAAATGGAGATTTCGTCGAGACCTTCGCGGCCGAAGACGGTCAGCGCCCGGCTGCTGCCCAGGCGCTGCAGGACGCGTACCTGGATGCCGACCAGATCGGGATGGAAAACGCCCATCACCTGTTGCGGCGCATTGGCCGGGTTGGTCAGCGGGCCGAGAATGTTGAAGATGGTCCGGACACCGAGTTCGCGGCGCACCGGCGCGGCATGTTTCATGGCGCTGTGATGATTGGGCGCGAACATGAAGCCGACCCCGGTTTCGGCGATGCTCTGGCCGACCTGGGCCGGTGTCAGGCTGATATTGGCGCCGAGCGCTTCCAGCACATCGGCACTGCCCGACTGGCTGGAAACTGAACGCCCGCCGTGCTTGGCAATGCGCGCCCCGGCGGCAGCGGCGACGAACATCGCGGCGGTGGAAATATTGAAAGTATGGGCGCCGTCGCCGCCGGTGCCGCAGGTATCGACCAGACGGCTGTTGTCGGCGACGTCGACCTTGGTCGACAATTCGCGCATCACGGTCGCCGCCGCAGCGATCTCGCCGATGCTTTCCTTCTTGACGCGCAGGCCGGTAATGATTGCGGCAATCATCACCGGCGAAACTTCGCCGCCCATGATCTGGCGCATCAGCGACACCATTTCGTCGTGGAAAATTTCACGATGTTCGATAACGCGCTGCAGCGCGGCTTGCGGAGTCATTATTTATGTTCCTCGAGAAAATTGTTCAGCAGATCGTGGCCACGTTCGGTCAGGATCGACTCCGGATGGAACTGCACGCCTTCGACGGCCAGCGTCTTGTGGCGCACCCCCATGATCTCGCCATCGTCGGTCCACGCGGTGACTTCCAGGCAATCCGGCAGGCTGGCCCGCTCGATGGCCAGCGAGTGGTAGCGGGTGCAGGTCAGCGGATTGGGCAATCCCTTGAAGACGCCGACATCCTTGTGATGCACCGGCGACACCTTGCCGTGCATCAGTTGCTTGGCGTGCACGATCTTGCCGCCGAAAGCCTCGCCGATGGCCTGGTGACCAAGACAGACGCCGAGCAGCGGAATCTTGCCGGCAAATTCGCGAATCGCCGCCAGCGACACGCCGGCCTGGGCCGGGGCGCAAGGGCCGGGCGAAATCACCAGGTATTGCGGCTTGAGACGTTCAATTTCGGCCAGCGTGATGGCGTCGTTGCGAAAAACCTGTACGTCCTGCCCCAACTCGCCGAAATACTGGACGATGTTGTAGGTGAAGCTGTCGTAATTATCGATCATCAGAAGCATATCGGGCCTATCCTATTGATTCCATTAACCCCTGCCGCCGCCTTCTGAAAATCTTATCCGGCTGCTTATCCGGTATTTTATGTCGCTGCGCCCTTTCGGCGGTTCAACGAGGGGTAAAGCTGGTGTTTTTTTAATCGCACATTATGGCCCGCCGGCAGGCGCCGGAGCAAGAAAAGCACAAGGCAGGTGATTTCCGATCAACCCCGGCCGGCGGTCATACGCGGGGTCGCTGACACGGATACAGATGGCCAGAGACGAACGGCGCCCCCCCCAACCGACTGACTCAGCCGAGTTCAGCGCCGCAATGGCGGTTATTCCACATTCCCCGCAACGCATCGGCGAAATGTCCCGCGAAGCGTGGCGCATCGAGCAGCGGCGACGCCTGCAATCTGCCCCGCAAACTCGCCCGCAGTTCCTGCAATCCCTCCACATCTCCCGCTCGCCCAGCCGCCTTGGCCAGCAAATCGTCGCCATTTTGCGCAATCCAGTCAGCCAGCCCAACATTGCGGAGAATCCCGACCCCTTGCCTGGCCAAGAAACGCTCCCCGGTCAGGCTCAGCACAGGGACGCCCATCCATAAGGCTTCCATGGTCGTGGTCACGCCGTTGTAAGGAAAAGGATCCAGGCCGATATCCACCCGGCTATAGGCCGACAGATGACCTCCGCGCTCGGCAAGATAACCTTCCAGGATCAAGCGCTCCGCAGCAATTCCGCACCCCTGGTACTGCTCGAGCACGCGTTGTCGAATCGACGGCTCAGCAAGTTGCTTCGACTTGAGCAGCAAGCGGCTGCCTGGCACAGCCAACAGCAACCTTGACCATAACCGGACCACCTCGTCCGACATTTTGGTCAGGTTATTGAAGGAGCCGAAGGTGACATAGCCATTCCCGAGTGCGGGCGTGGCGCTGACCGCGACATCTTCCTGCGGCCGGGAGAAGCACAGGTAACTTGTCGGAAGGCGCCAGATTTTCTCGGTAAAAGAAGGCTCCAGTTCTGCTGGTAGCGTCTCGGCATCCGCGATGTAATAGTCCATTTCCGTCACGCCGGTGGTTGCGCAATAGCCCAACCAACTAGCCTGGACCGGAGCCGGCCGCCAGGCAAAAACGGGCAGCCGGCTGAGTTCCGTGTGCCCTGAGAGGTCGACCAAGACATGAATACCATCTTCGCGAATCTGTCTGGCCACCTCGCCATCACCAACCCCGGCGATCGAACGCCAGCCCCGGCAAGACTGCCTGAGTTCGGCCGTCAGGTCATCCTCTGCAAAGGTGTTGCTGTAGGCGAAAATATCAACATCAAGTCGACCAAGCTCGACAAGGACGTCCTTCAGGAAGTAGCCCACAGAGTGCTGGCGAAAATCCCCGGAGACGAAGCCCACGCGGAGCCTTTTCCCGACTAGGCAGTTCCATTCGACATACGGAACAGCGTTCCTGTGCACTGCCTTGTCGAATTGCCGTGCCAACACCAACATCTCGCCAGGCGCCTCCTCCGGCAGATAATTCAGGCAGAACAGTGCATTCGTGATAATACCCGGGTCGAACTGGGCTTTATGGGCGGCCACCCGAAACTGGTCGAAAGCCTGCCCGAATAAACCTTTATCGAAACAACACCGCCCCAGAATGCTGTAGGGCATAGCCAGTGCCTGGTCGAGTTCGATCGCTTTACGGCAAGCCTCTTCGGCCTCATCGAGGCGGAAGCGCTCGGCAAGCACCCACCCCAGGGTGCACCAGGCTTCGGGAAGAGTTGGCCCGAACTCGATCGCCTTGCGACAGGCGACGTCGGCAAGGTCAAAGCGCTTCAAACTCGCCAAGGCCCCCCCGAGATTGCTCCAGCCCTCCGGCGAGGCGGGATTGCACTTGATCGCCTTCCGGCAAGCCTCTTCAGCCGCCGTGAAATCGCCCCTTCCGATCAACGAACACCCCAGGTTACTCCAGGCGACTGATGATTCGGGATCCAATTCGATCGCCTTGCGGCCTGCTCTCTCCGCGCTTTCAAATTTTCTCTGAGCATTCAGTATCCCGCAGAGATTGACATACACCGGCGCCAGGTCCGGTTGCAAGGCGATAGCCTGCACGAACGCGGCCTCCGCCTCTTCAGGGCGGCCCAATCGCTCGAACAGTTGGCCAAGATTGGAATAGGGCAGCGCGTAGCCTGGTGCCAAGGCAATGGCTTGCTCAAAACATGTTCTTGCTTCAGCCAGCGCATTGAGTTGAAAGAACTCCAGGCCTATGCTGTTTTGCGCCTCGGGCTGCGTCCGTGTCAGGAAATCGGCATTCTTCAGCGATTCCAGGGCTCCAGCGAGGCGCCCCAAGCCACGTAGCGCAATAGAAAGGTTAAACCAGGCTTCCGGCATGTCACCAGCAACCTCCAGCGCCCGCTTGCACCAGCCAAGCGCAACATCATATTTTCCAGCGGCATTGGCAGCACTGGCTGCATTGACACATTGGGCAAGAACTTCAATAGGTATCGTCATAGTATGTGGCGTTTCACTCCTGCGTGGAATTCTCGCATAAGCGGCGCCTGCCTACCGACAGGTAATTCTCGAGCGACAAGCTTTCCGCGCATCATCAGGTCCAAGCTGCCTAGGGCTATTTCGATTAAAATGCGCGCTCATTTCGCCAATTGCCGCCGGATTCCCCCATGAGCACCGCTCTTTCCCTGCCCCCGCACAGCCTGTCCATCGTCGTCCCGTTCTACAACGAGGAAGACAACATCGTGCCGCTGGTCAAGCGCGTGCATGAGGCGCTGACCGGTTACGAAAACCCGTGGGAGCTGGTGCTGGTCGATGACGGCAGCAGCGATGCGACGGTGGACCGGGCGCTCGAATCGGCCGCCGAATACGGGCCGCACGTGCGCATCGTCGAGCTGACCCGCAATTTCAAGCAGACCGCCGCCATGCAGGCCGGCATCGATGCGGCGCGCGGCGACGTCATCGTCACCATGGACGGCGATTTGCAGAACGACCCGATCGACATTCCGCGCATGGTCGCCCGACTGTTGAACGAAAACCTCGACCTGGTCGCCGGCTGGCGCCAGAACCGCCAGGATGGACTATTCCTGCGCAAAATTCCGTCGAAAATCGCCAACAAGCTGATCGCCCGGATGACCGGCGTTCATCTGCGCGACTACGGCTGCAGCCTGAAGGCGTTCCGCGGCAGTGTCATCAAGAGTGTCCGCCTGTACGGCGAAATGCACCGCTTCATCCCGGCCTGGCTGGCGACGGTGACGACGCCGCGCCGCATCGCCCAGGAACCGACGACCCACCATGCGCGCACGGCCGGCGTGTCCAAGTACGGCATTTCGCGCACTTTCCGGGTCATCCTCGACCTCATCGCGGTCTATTTCTTCATGCGCTTCCGCGCCCGCCCCGGTCATTTCTTCGGCGGCATAGGCCTCGGCCTGACGGCGGTTTCCGGCCTGATCATGACCTGGCTGGCCTGGGTCAAGTTCGGCCTTGGCGAAAACATCGGCGGCCGGCCGCTGCTCATCGTCGGTATCGGCGGGTTGATCGCCGGCGTGCATTTCATCACCACCGGCGTGCTGGCCGAATTGCTCGCCCGCACCTATTTCGAATCCGGTGCCGTCCGCTCCTACGCCGCCCGGCCGGAACGCCCGCTGAGCGCTGACGAAGGCTGGCACCAGGCAACGTGACCGGTTTCTACGCCCGGCGCGGCGGCCAGGCGCTGCTCGCCTTCGGTCTGGCCCTGACGGCCTGGCGCTGCTGGGTGGTCACCCACCTCGGCATCACGCTGTATCTCGATGAAGCGCAATACTGGACCTGGGCACAGCATCTCGACTGGGGCTATTTTTCGAAGCCGCCCGGCATCGCCGGCCTGATCCGGCTGTCGACCGCCCTGTTCGGCAACGACATTCTCGGCGTCAAACTGCTGGGCATGCTCTGCTATCCGGCGGCGGCCACCGCCGGCTGGGCGATCGCCCGCCGTCTCTACGACGAGCGCACCGCTTTCTGGGCGACCATCGCCCTGCTCACTCTGCCGATGTTCGGCTGGCTCGGCCTGTTCGTCTCGACCGACGCCCTGCTCACCCTGTTCTGGATGCTGGCGCTATGGGCCTATCTGCGCGCCATCGACGGCGACGCCTGGGGCGACTGGCTGCTGGTCGGCATGTTCTGCGGCCTCGGCCTACTCGCCAAATACACCATGCTGGCCTGGCTGGGCGCCGCCTTCCTGCATCTGCTGTTCTTTCACCGGCCGCGACTGGCGACAGTAAAACCGTGGCTGGCGGCCGGGCTGGCCTCCCTGCTCCTCGCTCCCAACATCGCCTGGAATTTCGCCCACGATTTCCCGACCCTGAAGCACACCGCCGAAATCACGCTGCACAAGAACACCGGCGACGGCCTGACCGCGCTCGGCGAATTCTGGGCGGCACAGTGGGCCTCCTTCGGGCCGGTGCTGGGCTGTATTTTCGTGCTGCTGCTGGTGCAGGCCAGAGCAAGCTGGCAGGATAGCCGCCACCGCCTGCTGCTCTGGTTCGCGCTGCCGCTGTGGGCGGTCGTCTCGCTGCAGGCGCTCAAGGGCGGCGCCAATATTAACTGGGCGGCACCGGCTTTCGCTCCAGCCACCATCGCGATCGTCGCCTGGCTGCTGCAGAGGGAAAGAAAGCGCCTGCTCGCCGCCGGACTGCTCGTCAATATCGCGCTGGTCGGCCTCGCCTATCACTGGCCGGACATTCTAACCGCCGCCCGCGTCGACCATCCGGCCAAGAAGAACCCCTACTCGCGGGCGATGGGCTGGGATGAACTGGGCCGGCAACTCAAACCGATCCTCCAGGCCCACCCGGATGCCGTGCTGACCTCGCCGACCCGCAACCTGCTCGCCCACATGCTCTACCAGGAGCGCGACCTGCGGCCGACCTTCGCCAGCTGGAACCCGAGCGGCGAAGCGAGCGATCACTACAAGCTGACCACCGACCTGCGCCAATATGTTGGTCGCGATGTCATCCTGGTTTCGCTGGACCCGGTGGGCGACGAATTCGCCCCCTACTTCGCCGGCATCGAGAAGCTGGCATCGTTGAAAGCCCCGCTCGACGCCTCGACGTCGCGCGGCATGGAGGTCTACCTGCTGCACGATTTCAAGGGCTACTGAGGAAGTTCGGCCGTAACTGACTGGCCGTCGCCGCGAGCGCCGCCGAGCACGAATCAGTGATGCAGTATCCGGGCCAGGAATTGGCGTGCCCGCTCCGAGCGCGGGTTATCGAAAAAGGCGTCGGTGGTCTCGTCCTCGACGATAGCGCCCTGGTCCATGAAGACGACCCGGTGGGCAACGCGCCGGGCAAAGCCCATCTCGTGCGTAACGCAGATCATGGTCATGCCTTCCTGCGCCAGCTCCGTCATCACGTCGAGCACTTCATTGATCATTTCCGGATCGAGGGCCGATGTCGGTTCGTCGAACAACATGCAGATCGGGTCCATGGCCAGCGCCCGCGCAATGGCCACTCGCTGTTGCTGGCCGCCGGAAAGCTGGCCCGGATACTTGTCGGCCTGGGCGCGGAGGCCGACCCGGTCGAGCAGTTTCAACCCCTTGTCCATGGCCTCGTCGGGATGGCGGCCGAGCACCTTGATCTGGGCGATGCCGAGATTCTGGGTAATGCTCATGTGGGGAAAGAGTTCGAAATTCTGGAACACCATGCCGATCTGGGCGCGCAGCGCCGACAGCCTGGTCGCCGGATCGCCGACCGAAATGCCATTGACGACGATTTCACCGGCCTGGAACGGCTCCAGGCCATTGACGCACTTGATCAGCGTCGATTTGCCCGACCCGGAAGGGCCGCAGACGACCACCACTTCGCCGCGCGCCACCGAGGTACTGCAATCCCTGAGCACCTGGAAAGTGGAGTAATACTTGCTGACATTGGCAATCCTGATCACGCGCTTGCTCCCTGAAACGGCCCTCAGGCCCGGCGGTACTTGTTCTGGAAATACTTGACCAGCCCGGAAACCGAATAGCAGATGACGAAATAGACGGCGCCGGCGAAAAGCAGCATTTCGACCAGCCGACCGTCGCGGTCGCCCACCTTGTAGGCAGCGCCGAAAAAGTCGGCAAGGGCCGAAACATAGACCAGCGAGGTATCCTGGAACAGGATGATGGCCTGGGTGAGGAGCAGCGGCAGCATGTTGCGGAAAGCTTCGGGCAGCACGACGAAGCGCATCGCCTGGCGGTAGTTCATGCCGAGAGCGTAGGCAGCCGCGATCTGGCCCTTCGGCACGCTCTGGATGCCGGCGCGGATGATTTCCGAGTAATAGGCCGATTCGAACAGTGCGAAGCCGGTCATCGCCGAAGTCAGGCGCAGGTCGGCGCCGGCCGGCAGGCCGAACAGTTGCCCGATGAACCCGGGCAGGATCAGGAAGAACCAGAGCAGCACCATGACCAACGGCACCGAGCGGAAGAGATTGACGTAGCCGGCGGCAAACCACGAGAGCAGCCTGATCGTCGACAGGCGCATCATGGCCAGCAAGGTACCCCAGACGATGCCAACAGCGATCGCCGTCGCGGTGATCTTCAGCGACAGTTTCATCCCCTGCCAGAGAAAAGGCAGGGCACCGGGAATCGACGACCAGTCGAACTCGTACATCAGGCCGGCCTCCAGGGTTCGTCGCCGGCCGGTCGGGACAATGGGCGGTCGGGGTTCATGGTCATTTGCTGCCGATATAGCCGGGCACCGCAACGCGCTGTTCCAGCCGGCGCATCAGGCTCATGACGACGACGTTGATCAGCACATAGGCCAGCGTCACCGCAATGAAGGATTCGTAGGGCTGCGCCGTGTAATCGACCAGTTGGCGCCCCTGGGCCGCCAGTTCAAGCAGGCCGATGGTCGAACAAACGGCGGAATTCTTGAAAATGTTGAGAAATTCCGAAGTCAGCGGCGGCACCACCAGCCGGAAAACCATCGGCAGCATCACGTAACGGTAGGTTTGCGGCAGCGTCAAGCCGAGCGCCAGGGCGGCATTTTTCTGCCCCGGCGGCAAGGAATTGATGCCGGCCCTGACCTGCTCGGCCACCCGGGCGCTGGTGAACAGCCCGAGGCTGACCAGCGCCGCCATGAATTGCTGCAACACCGGGTTGGCCTGCTTGTAGGCATTGCCGATGGCGGCCGGCAGCAGTTCCGGCAAGACGAAATACCAGATGAAGAGTTGAACGAGCAGGGGCACATTGCGAAACAGCTCGACATAGGCGCCGGCCGGCAGCGCCAGCCAGCGCTTCGGCACAGTGCGCAGGACGCCGAACAGGGCGCCGAGCAGCAGGGCGAGGAGCCAGGCGCCGAGCGACAGCGCCAGGGTCATCCTGAAGCCGGCAAACATCCAGCCAAGATAGGTCGTGTCGCCGACGGCGCTCGGCTGCAGGAAAATGCCCCAATTCCACTGGTAGCTCATGATCTGTGCGCAGCCCGCCCGCGACCACCGTCGTCCACAGGCCCGTTCAGTCGAAAGCCTTGTCGTTCGGCGACTTGTAGAGCACCTTCATTTCTTCGGAAAGCGGCATGTTGAGGTTCAGACCTTTCGGGGGAATCGGGTTCATGAACCACTTGGCGTAGATTTTTTCGGCCTCGCCGGAAGTCATCGCCCGGACCAGCGCGGCATCGACCACTTTCTTGAAACCCGGATCATCCTTACGCAGCATGCAGCCGTAGGCTTCCCGCGACTGCGGCGTGCCGACCACAACCCAGTCGGAGGCTTTCTTGGCCTTGGCCATTTCACCGTAGAGCAGCGCATCGTCCATCATGAAGGCGACGGCACGGCCGGTTTCCAGGGTCAGGAAGCTTTCCCCGTGATCCTTGGCGGAAATCACGTTCATGCCCATTTTCTTGTCTTCGTTCATCTTGCGCAGCAGGCGCTCGGAAGTGGTACCGGCGGTGGTCACCACATTCTTGCCGGCCAGATCGGCAAAGTCCCTGATTCCGGAATCCTTCTTGGTCATCAGGCGGGTGCCGATGACGAAAATGCTGGTCGAGAAGGCCACCTGCTTCTGACGTTCAAGATTGTTGGTGGTCGAACCGCATTCGATATCGACGGTGCCGTTCTGGACCAGCGTGATGCGATTGGCCGAAGTCACCGGCATCAGCCTGACATCGAGCTTGCCCAGTTTGAGCTCGGCCTTGATGTCGTCGACCGCCTTCAGCATCAGTTCATGCGAATAGCCGATGACCTGCTGCCGGTCGTCATAGTAGGAGAACGGGATCGACGATTCGCGATGGCCCAGCGTGATGCTGGCGGAATCCCGGATTTTCTTCAGGGTCGCCGATTCCTGGGCCTGAACCGGCGACAGGGCGGATGCCCCAAGAACAGCGGCGAGCGTGGCAAGCAGAACAAAGCGGTTCATATCGTCTCCATTTCCGGAAAGAAAGCGGCGCTCCGCGAGGCCCGGCACGACGGCGCAGACCAGGGCCAAGGCGGACACGATGCCAAGGATAACAATTTACCGGCGCCGCCGCTCAATTTGCACAGTTCGGGCACCAGCTCGCCCGGTGCCGCAGCTCGCCAAAACAAAAAGCCGCCCTCGCGGACGGCTTCCGGTTGACCGACTTAACCGTCAGTCAATGCGCGTATCGAGCCCCTGCTCGGCGAGTTCGGCGGCACGCAACACGGCGCGCGCCTTGTTCAACGTTTCGGTCCATTCCGAATTGGGATCGGAATCGGCGACGATACCGGCGCCGGCCTGGACGTAAAGTTTCCGGTCCTTGAGCACGGCAGTGCGGATGGCAATAGCCACGTCCATGTCGCCATTGAAGCCGAGATAGCCGACCGAACCGGCGTAGATGCCGCGCTTCACCGGTTCCAGTTCGTCGATGATTTCCATGGCCCGCACTTTCGGCGCGCCGGACACGGTGCCGGCCGGGAAAGTGGCGCGCAACACGTCGAGCGCATCCAGCCCCGGTTGCAGCTTGCCTTCGACGTTGGAAACGATATGCATGACGTGCGAGTAGCGCTCGACGATCATGTTTTCGGTGAGCTTGACGCTGCCGACGCGGGCGACGCGGCCGCAGTCGTTGCGCCCGAGATCAAGCAACTGGGTGTGCTCGGCGCGTTCCTTTTCGTCGGCCAGCAGTTCGACGGCCAGCGCCGCATCCTCTTCCGGCGAGGCGCCGCGCTTGCGGGTGCCGGCAATCGGGCGGACGGTGACGCGGTCGCCTTCGAGGCGGACCAGAATCTCCGGCGACGCGCCGACGACATGGAAATCCTCGAAATCGAAGTAGAACATGTAGGGCGACGGGTTCAGGCTGCGCAGCGTGCGGTAAAGCGCCAAGGGGCTCGCAAGGAACGGCTTGGTCATGCGCTGTGAGAGGACGACCTGCATGATGTCGCCTTCGGTGATGTATTCCTTGGCCTTGCTGACCGCCTGCTTGAAGGCGGTTTCGCCGAACACCGAGACAGCCGGCTCGGAATGCACCGGCTGCTCGCCGGGCAGGCTGACCGGGGTGCGCAGCTTGGCGAGCAGTTCCTTGAGCCGCGCCTTGGCCTTCTGGTAGGCGCCGGGGAAACCGGGCTCGGCATAGACGATCAGCGTCAGCTTGCCGGACAGGTTGTCGACGACGGCGATTTCCTCGGAGAGCAGCAGGCCGATGTCCGGCGTGCCGATTTCATCCGGCTTGTGGGTGCGGGTCAGCCGGGTTTCGACATAGCGCACGGTGTCGTAGCCGAAACAGCCGACCAGGCCGCCGCAGAAACGCGGCAGGCCGGAAGCCGGCGGCGCCCGGAAACGCTGCATGAACTTGCCGATGAAATCGAGCGGATTGGTGTCGTCCTCGCGCTCGGCGATGCGGTTGCCGGTCAGCACCAGCACCTGGTGACCATTGACCACGATGCGGGTGGAGGCAGCCAGGCCGATGATTGAGTAGCGACCGAAACGCTCGCCGCCCTGCACCGATTCGAGCAGGTAGGTGTAGGGCGCATTGGCCAGCTTCATGTAGATCGACAGCGGCGTGTCGAGATCGGCGAACGTTTCCAGCGAGACGGGAATACGGTTGTAGCCTTGCGCGGCAAGGGCGTTGAATTCGGTTTCAGTCATGGGGCAGCCTCAAAAATGACGGGGTGTTGCGTATTGTTGCGGTGCGCCGCCAGGGCGCGCGAAAGGGGATCAGGGGCGCCAGCGACGCCAACGAGGCCATTCGTTCCGGATACGCAAGGAGGTCATTTTTTATCGAGGTCTTTTAAAAGAGAGCGCCTGCCGATAGGCGGCAAGCAAATCGGATACTAGCGCATCGCAATCGGCACTGTCCACCGGCTGGCCCTCGTTGTAGCCGTAGGGCACGCAGAAGGCGACGCAACCGGCGGCATGAGCGGCGTGGATGTCGTTTTTCGAGTCGCCGATATGCAAGTTGCGGTCGGGACGCACGTTGAACAGCCGGCAGGCGTGGAGCACAGGTTCGGGATGCGGTTTCTTGTGAGCGGTGGTGTCGCCGGAGACGACGACATCGAAGTAGTCGGCGAGCCCCATGCGTTCGAGCAGGGCCTCGGTGAACATGCCGGGCTTGTTGGTGACGACGCCCATCTTGATGCCGCTGGCTTTCCAGACCTCAAGCCCTTCGCGCACGCCCGGATAGACCAGGGCAAAACGGCCGTTGACCACGGCGTAATGCCGCTTGAAGGATTCGATCGCCGCCTGCAGTTGCTCGGCCGACGGTGGATGCTCATGGGTCAGGCAGCGCTCGACCAGCACCGCCATGCCCTTGCCGACGAAACGGTGCACTTCGGCCGGGCTGCGCAGTGGTGCACCGATTTCGCCGAGCATCAGCCGGCAGGCTTCAGCCAGGTCGGCAATGGTGTCGAGCAGCGTGCCGTCGAGATCGAAGGTAACGGACTGGAAATGCATCGGACTTTGGCCCTCAGACTTTCGCCAACTCGCCGCGCAGGGCGCCGATGATCGTATCGTAGCGGTGCGGGTCGCTGTCCCGGCCGGCGCCATAGATGGCGGAACCGGCAACGAAGGCATCGACGCCGGTGCGGGCGATGTCGGCGATGTTGGCGGTGTTCACCCCGCCATCGATTTCCAGGCGGATACGCCGGCCGCTCGCCTGCTCGTAGGCGTCGAGTTTCGCCCGCGCCTGCCGGGCCTTGGCCAGCGTGCCGGGAATGAATTTCTGGCCGCCGAAACCGGGATTGACGCTCATCAGCAAAATGACGTCGATCTTGTCGAGCACGTAATCCATATAGTCGAGCGGTGTCGCCGGGTTGAAAACCAGGCCGGCCTGGCAGCCGGCATCGCGGATCAGCGACAGGCTGCGGTCGACGTGCTCGGACGCTTCCGGGTGGAAAGTGATGATATTGGCCCCGGCCTTGGCAAAATCGGGGATGATGCGGTCTACCGGCTTGACCATCAGATGTACGTCGATCGGTGCCGTGGTAC
>JBLNBM010000001.1:0-30983 GCA_050259955.1 Bacteroidota bacterium | reverse complement strand
GACTGGCCAGATTTTCCAGGTTACCGGCATAGGTCAGGGCATCGAGATTGACCACCGGCTCGTCCGACTGCGCCAGCCAGTCGAGAACAAAATTGCTGCCGATGAAGCCGGCGGCGCCTGTAACAAAAATCGTCATTTGGAATTATTCGCAGTAGTTCTGTACTTTTAAATCGACATTAACGGTTGGCAACTTATCTCTACTCACGACGAAATAGGACTAGCATCGAACTCTGCACTCTGCACAAACCGTGTGTTCTAACCCCACGAACAATGACGGAATCCACCACCCAAGATAGCCGGCAATGTGGGCTTTGGTCGGCACCTGCATGCTCTTGCACTCCCCCGTTTTCATGCGACAACTTGCCATTTGGCGCATCCTAGCAAAAGACGCACTATCAATTTTCGCATATTCGCCAACAATGCCCTACACATATTTACTTAGGATATCGGTATTTTTTCATGACACTGATATGACAAAGCCGACTTGTGAGGATCGGGGGTAGCTTGGCGGTGACCGCCATGGCGGGCGGACTCAGATGGTCAGTTGCAGACCAGCGGGCGCCACTGTTCGGCGAGAAGGAATTCGCGCAGCTGCGTGCTGTTCATCGGCCGCCCGAAAACGTAGCCCTGGGCGGTATCGCATTGCGATTGACGGAGGAATTCGAGCTGGGTTTCGGTTTCGACGCCTTCGGCGATGGTGCGCAGGCCAAGGCGTTTGCTGAAGGCGATGAGGGCGCCGACCAGTTCGCGGATCTGCGGATTGCTGTCGATTTCCCGCGTGAAGGAGCGGTCGATCTTGATCGAACTCATCGGCAACTGGCTGAGCAGGCTGAAGGAGCAGAAACCGGCGCCGAAATCGTCGAGGGTGAATTTGCAGCCGGACGAGGCCAGGTCGAACAGGGTTTGCATGGCGGCATCATTGCCGCTCAGCGCGCTTTCCGGGCATTCGAAGGTGATGCAGCGGGTCGGCATGCCGGCGCGGACCAGGGTGTCGAGCAGGTGCGTTACGGCATCGGGCGCCGACAGCTGGCGGGCGGAAAGGTCAATGACGAGGCCGAGTTCGCTGTAGCTTTCGTTGAGGCTGAGGATTTCGCACGCTGCCTCGGCCAGGGCTTTTTGCCCGAGCTCGGGCATGATGCCGATTTCCTCGGCAATTTCGAGGAAGCGGCCGGCGTCGAGCAGGCCGAATTCGGGATGGTGGAAGCGCAGCAGGGCTTCGACGTTTTCCAGTTCGCCGGTGACCAGCGAAATCTCCGGCAGGTAGTGGAGCTGATAGCGCCAGTTCTTCAGGCCTTCGCGCAGTTCCCGCTCCATCTCCATGCGGGTGCAGGCGCTGTGCTGGGCTTCGGCCTGGAAGAAGCGGAAATGCCCGCGCCCTTCGGCCTTGGCCTCATAGAGCGCGGCGTCGGCGGCGATGAGCAGCCCTTCCGGCTCGCTGGCGTCGGCCGGGAACATGGCCACGCCGATGCTGGCGCCAATTTCCAGTTGCTCGGCGCCGACCACGAAGGGCTCGCGCAGCGCATCGATCAGCTTGCTGCAGACGTTGCCGATGCCTTCCGGGTGTTCGTTGAGTTCGACGATGACGACGAATTCGTCGCCGCCGCGCCGGCTGACGGTGTCGTTCTGGCGCAACGTGGTCAGCATGCGGGCGGCCGCCACCTTGAGCGCTTCGTCACCGGTGGCGTGACCGAAGCGGTCGTTGATTTCCTTGAAATGGTCGAGATCGACGTAGAGCATGGCCAGGGTCTGGCGGTAGCGCTTGGCCCGGACCAGCGCCCGCTGCAGGCGGTCGTTGAAGAGTACGCGGTTGGGCAGCCCGGTCAGGCTGTCGAAATGGGCCAGCCGGCGGATGTGCTCTTCTTCCTTCTTGCGGTCGGAGATGTCGGAGATCAGGCCGACGTAACGCCGGGTGCCCTGGAACTCGCCCTCGACGGCGGCGATCGAGAGCCATTCGGAAAAGACGACACCATCCTTGCGCCGGTTGATGATTTCGCCGGACCAGCGGCCATGGGTGTCCAGGGTGTTCCACATGGCGCGGTAGAACTCGGGCGGGTGCAGGCCGGAGGAAAGCAGCTTGGTGCGCTGGCCGATCACTTCGTCGGGCCGGTAGCCGGTAATTTCCGAGAAAGCCGGGTTGACGGCGACGATGCGCAATTCCTCGTCGGTGACCAGGATGCCCTCGTTGGCGACTTCAAACACCATGTGCCCCATCTTGAGATCGAGGACGCGCTTCCTATCGCGCAGGCAGCGGCCGATCAGGTCGAGCAGCAGCACGGAATCGACCGGCTTGAAGATGTAGCCGTCGATGCCGGCATTGATCGCCTTGCGCAGGTGTTCGGTTTCCGCCGAGGACGAAATGACGATGATCGCGGCATCGGGGTCGTCGGCCCGAATCTGCAGGCTCATGGTCAGGCCGTCGACTTCCGGGGCGGCGATTTCGGTCAGCGTGACGTCGGGCTGCTCGCGACGCCAGCATTCCAGCCCGGCCTCGGCATTTTCGGCGAGGAATATCTCGCTGACGAAAGGGGTGAGCATGTTGCGGATGCCCATGCGCATGACGGGATCGTTTTCGACAATCAGGATGCGCGATCTGGCGAGAAAATTGGCGGACTGGGGCAAGGTCTGTTTTTCGCTCAAGAATAAGGTCAGGATGAGTATTGTTTTTCGCTGCTTCGGCCCAGGGAAACGGGCAGACAATGGATGCTTTGCCGGGATCGATGCCGCGTTCTTCCGAACGCTGTGCGGCCCCATGGTCAATGCATAATTATGCCAATGTCGCTAGCCTAGCATGACTCTGTAATGACAGGTGCATTATGTAAGCCGGTTACCCGGGAAAGGTATTTGGCGAGCCACAGGCCTTCTTGCCGCGGCGCCGTCGCGCGGCGTCAGGCAATGCGGCGGTAGCGCGCCATCATCGTCCGCCGTGCCTGTAGAATGCGGGCATCGCAATAATTTTCAGACTCCCGGATGCCTTTTTCGCGGCGCAGATTTCGTTACCTGGCGGTGGTCGGACTGGTGGCTACGGCTTTCCCGGTGGCGGCCGGGCTGGTCGATTTTTCGCAGAACCTGCTCAACGAAATGGCGCGCCGCTTCTCGCCGGATGCGCCGAAGCGCCTGCTGGTCTGGCAGCGCCTGCTCCACGACATGAAGGCGGGCGAAGCCGCCGCGGCCCGCCACGGGGACGCCGGGGCCGAAGCGCTGACCTTGCGCAAGTCCAACGAGTTCATGAACCAGGTACCCTACATCAGCGACTTTGCGTTGTGGGGGCAGGAAGATTACTGGGCGACGCCGGTGGAAATGCTGAGCGCCTTCGGCGGCGACTGCGAGGATTATTCCATCGCCAAGTACCTGTCGCTGAAGGAACTGGGCATTCCGATCGAGCGCCTGCGCATCACTTACGTCAAGGCAAAAAGCGTCGGCGAATCGCATATGGTGCTGGCCTACTATCCGCGCCCCGATGCCGACCCGCTGATTCTCGACAATCTGGTCAAGGAAGTGAAGCCGGCCTCCCAGCGCCCGGACCTCGAACCGGTCTACAGCTTCAACGATGACGACATCTGGCTGCCCTCCGGTCTGACGCGCAAGGGCGGCGCCTCGCAGGTCCGCCTGTGGCGGGAGTTGCTGGAAAAGCTGGCGCGCGAACAGCGGTTGTAGAACGTGCCCTGCCCGGCCTTCGGCTTACTGGTCGAGCAGGCCGGCCTTGCCGTGGTGCTCGGCAATCCTGACCAGGTCGCCTTTGGCATGCGGGTAGGCGATGTCGATCATGCGGATCAACTGGCCTTGCCGTTCGGCGCCGGCCTGTGCCCAGTGCGCAAAACCGATTTCAGCCAGGATGCGCTGCACCCCCGCTTCGCGATTGCCATAGCGATAGGCGCGGTCGTAGGCGGGCCAGATGCTCTCCGGCGGATCACCCTGGAGATGCAGTCCGAGCGCCAGGTTGGCCCAGGCGTAGGTCGACATCGGGCGCAGTGTCGTCGCCTGGCGGTAGTAGCCGATGGAGTCGGCGAGGAATGCCTGATTCAGTTCGGGAATGGCCTCTGCCCTCGCCGCCCGGACGCCATAGACGTAACCGAGGTTTTCGTAGAGCTGCGGATCGCCGGGCGTCCAGTCCAGCGCAGCCATCAGGTCGTTGCGCACGGCGCCCAGTTCGGCCGGCCCGGGCCGCGCTTGGGCGCCGGCCGCTTGCCACTGGCTGATCTGCCAGCGGGCCTGCAGGCTGATGGCATCGGCCGAGGCGGCTTTGAATCCAACATAAAGCGAGGCCGCAGCAGCGGCCAGCAGGACGGCGAGCAGGAGATACGCACCGAAACCGAGGCGGCGCGCCGGACCCTGCACCGTCACAGGCCGAGCAGGCGAGCCGGACGCTCGCTGACCATTTTCCGCGCCATCGCCTCGCCCAGCAGTTCGGCGACGGCATCCCGGCCCTCGCTGAGGACAGGCGGGCGATGCTCTGCATTATGCGCATCGCTGGCGATGACGTAGGCCCAGCCGTTTTCGAGAATGCTGATCGCCGTATCGCGGGCGGTTTCGCCGAAGCGCCCGGCAATGGAACCGGCGGTAATCTGCAGCCAGCAGCCGGCATCGACGAAAGGCAGGATGCGTTCGGGCCGGGCCATGATCGCCTTGTTGCGCTCGGGGTGGGCGATCAGTGGTCGAATACGGAGTTGCAGCAACTTGTCGACAAACTGCTGACTGCCGACCGGAATCAACTGATGGGGAAATTCGAGCAGCATGACCCGGTAGCCATCGACCGTGCCGAGAAAAGGCACTTCATCCTCGAGGATCAGTTCCAGGGATTCCATGCCCAGGCGGACTTCGCCGCCCAGCCGGACTTCGAGGGGAATGCCGTGCTGGCGCAGTTCTTCCTGGAAATTCGCCACCTTACCGTGCAACTCGGAGCGCCGGTTGCCGAAGCGCCCGGGATGGATGTGCGGCGTCAGGGCCATTGCCCGGATACCGTCGTCGACGGCGATCCGGGCCAGCGCCAGGGATTCTTCGAGCGAACCCGAGCCGTCGTCGACACTATGCAACAGGTGAGAGTGCAGATCGATCACGGCAGGAGTCCCGGTCGTTCAGCGCCGGTCAGGTCGCGGCTTCCTCGCCGTAGATCGCGCCGTAGCCGCCCTGGTAACCCTTGACGCCATAACCGTACTTGCCGTAGCCGGAATATTCGCCGTAGTACTTTTCAGCCATCGCGAAATCGAACTGGTTGAGGACGACGCCCATGATCTGGCCGTCGGCGCGACGGATGCGCTGCAGACCCTTCTTGACCAGCGGGTAAGGTGTGCTCAGCGCCTTGGCGACATAGATCACGCCGGTGGTCATGGCGCTGATCACCAGCGCATCGCTGACCAGTTCGACGGGCGGCGAATCGATGACGATGATGTCGAACAGTTCGGAAAGCTGGGCCAGGGTGTCCTTGAATTTCTGGGAGAGCAGGAGCTCCAGCGGATTGGGCGGAATGGTGCCGGAGGGCAGGATCATCAGGTTCGAACCTTCGACGTGCTGCAGGCACTCGTCCAGCGTCGCCGTGCCGGAAACCAGGTTGGAGAGGCCCTTGGCGCCCTTGCTCAGGTCCAGCCCCTTGGTGATCGCCGGCCGCCGCATGTCGGAGTCGATGAGCAGCGTTTTTTTGGTATGGGCGTGGGCCATCGCCAGGTTGATCGAGAAGGTCGTCTTGCCTTCGCCCGGCAGGCTGGAGGTGACCAGCAGCAGGCGCTTGGGCACGTCGATGGCCGACAGCAGCACACCGGTCCGGGCAGTGCGGATGGCTTCCGAATACAGCGACTTGGGCTGATCGAGGAAGAGCCGGGCGGTGGAAGTGCGTTCGATTTCATCCTTGGCGAGGAGCGGCAAGGTCGTCAGCAGCGGCTGCTTCAACTTGCTTTCGACGTCTTCGGTGGTCTTCAGGGTATTGTCCAGGCGGTCGAGCAGCAGCGAGCAGAGCACGCCGATGAAGAGGCCGAGCACGAAGGCGATCAGGACGATCTGCACTTTTTGCGGCTTGACCGGCTTGTCGGGCACCACCGCGACATCGACGACGCGGGCGACGGCACTTTGCAAATCGCCGGACACATTGGTTTCCTTGGCCCGCTTCATGAACATGTCGTACATCTGGCGATTCGACTCGACTTCGCGTTCGAGCACATTGAGCTCGAATTCCTTGCGGTTGATGTTCTGCACCGAACCGCGGGCGGCGGCCATGATGCCTTCCAGCGCCTTTTCGGTGCCGCGCGCCGCTTCGTATTCGCGTGTCACGCTGAGCACGACGTTTTCCACCTGACGGCGGGTATTTTCGCGGGCCGCCTTGGTTTCGCCTTCCGCCTGCAGGTACTTGGGATGCTCGGAACCATAGCGCTGCGCCGTTTCCGACAGCCGGCGCTCGGCTTCCAGTTCCTGTTTCTTGGCATCAGCGACGATGGTGTTGCGGAGCACGGCGGGCAGCGAACTGAGGTCGGCTCCCTTGGGCGCCGTCTTGATCTGGTTATAGGCGTTTTCCGCTTCGGCACGCTTCATGCGCGTCTCGACCAGACGCTGCATGACGTCTTCGATCTGCTTGCCGGCCCCGCTCTGCGCCGAAGACTTGACGTCGACGATGCCTTCCTTTTCGCGGAAGCTCTGCAGGTTGCGCTCGGAATCGTCGAGCTTGGTCTTCAGCGAGGCCAGGCGTTCCTGCAGCCAGGTGCTGGCCTGCTTGGTCATCTTGTAGCGGGCTTCGAGATCGCTTTCGATATAGACCTCGGCCACTGCGTTGGCGACCAGCGCCGAGAGTTCCGGGTCTTTCGACTCGAAACTGATCTTCGCCAACTGGCTCAGACGAACCGGCTCGATGGTCAGCCTCTTGCTGAAGCTGGTAAAAATGGCTTCGGCCAGCGCGTTGTCGGTCCATTCCTTCTTCGCCACATCATCGGCAAAACCGATGCTGGCGAGCACCGAGGCCACCCAGGAATCGCCCTTGGGCCGGGGGTCGAACTCCTCGCGCTCCCAGAGCTTGGTCTTGATGATGCTTTTGATCGCGACTTCGCGCGACTTGATGATTTCGACCTGGGTCTGGAAATATTCCCGATTCTGCGTGATGCCGGAATAGACGTCCTCGATGGTCAGCACCTTGGACTTGTTGGCTTCGATCAGCACCGTCACCGTCGAGCGGTAGATCGGCGTCATGACGAAGACGACGACAGCCGCCAGCAGGGCCACGGCCAGCCCGAAGGCAACAATCGCGAACTTGCGCTTGGTGATGCTGCGCCAGTACTCGACGATGTCCAGCTTGTCCTGCTGATCGGCCGGATCGTGCAGGAAAATCTGCTTGTGCTTGTTTTGATCGGAAAGAGCTTGAGTCGACATTGGGTCAGCCTGAGTCCGTGCCATGGGGCACGCGAACATTAAAAAACGGGGGAGCGCTTAGAAAAAGCTTTCGTCTACGGTGACGATGTCACCCGGCAGCACGTAGGTGCTGAGGTCTGCCCGATGCGAGCGTTGCGAACGGTCGCCATCCCTGATGATGGAGATCTTGTTGATCGAGGCCCGTTCCTTGAAACCGCCGGCCAGCGACGCCGCCTTGCGGATGGTGAGGCCGGGCTGGTAAGGATAGCCGCCCGGCTTGTCCACCATGCCATTGATGTAGAACGGACGGTATTCCTCGATCTGCACCGAAACCTTGGGATTGACCAGGTAGCGGCCCTTGAGGCCGCTGGTAATGATCCGTTCGAGATCGCCGGTGGTCAGTCCGAGCACCCGGACTTCGCCGAGGGCCGGGTAGGACACCGATCCGGCATCGGTCAGCCGGATCTTTTCCTTGCTCAAATCATCTTCACCGAGAACGCGGATGGTGATGACATCGCCCGCCGCCAGACGATAGGTGGATAGCCCCGTCGGAGCGGCGACTGCACTTTCGTTACCGGACAGCAACGGGACATCGGACTGAGCGTAGACCACTGAAACGGACCACGCCAGGAGCAACAACAACCGAAGAAAAACCACAACCAGACCTCGCATCTTCAACCGACTACAGGACAAACTCGAGCGTACCCATCAGCACGTTGCGCTTGAAATCAAAGGTATCGACGTTGGCATTGCGGTTGGTGTATTGCCAGTCGAGGCCGAGACGGGTGCGGTAGCCCAGTTCGGTAAAGAACCCGACACCATAGTTCTTGGTGTTGTCCTTGCGCGGATCGCCCGCGTAAATGGTCTTGACGACGCCAGCGTTGACCCGGGAGGAAATGTAGCTCGCCCACTTGTGATTCCAGGTCAGGGAAGTCGCCGTGTTGGTAACGAAGCTACCGACACCGGTCGAGTCGGACGGCGTCTTCGAGCTCACCAGATCGAAAGTCGAGTAGGTCAGCGGCGACCAGCGCAGGCTGCCTTCCCAGCTGTTCAGCGAGGAATCGGTGCGCGAACTGTCACTGAAATCCTTGTAGGCGCGACCCAGTTTGATGGTGCCGGTGGTCTTCGCCGTGGCCTCCCAGGTTACGCCGGCGTACAGGCGACGGTCGGTGTTGTCGCCCTGCGAGGTGGACGAGGTGTAGTTGGCCCAGGTCTCCCGCGCTTCGAAGAGCAGCGAGGTGCGCGGCATGACGCGGTAGAAGAAACGACCGGACGCCGTGGTCAGATCGACATCCGACTGCTCGGTGAAAGCCCGGTTGTTGTCGTAGCGTTTCTGCATCCAGGAGCCTTCAAGCTCGATGCGGCCGGCGGCTCCGGGCGCGCCATAAATACCGAGGGCGCGCAACACCGGCGCATGCCAGCGATCCGGTTCATTCGACGAAACACGATTGGTCGAGCCGCGGGCATCGGTCTTTTCCAGGTAACCGACACCCCAGCCCAGGCGGGCGCGGCTGGTGAAATAGTTGTCGCCCGCCGCCCAGATTTCGTGCTGAGTGTAATCGTCGTTCGACGAATTGTCGTAGTGGGCGTAGTTACCGATATAGCTCAGCGTGTAACGGTCGCCGCCGTGCTTGATTTCGCCGACAACTTCCGGACGCAGCGCCCAGAACGTGGACGTGATGCGGTCGGTCGCCCGGCCGGTCACGTTGTCGTTATAGCCGTAACCGACAAGCACGGAAGGATAGATGAAAATGCCGTTTTCAAAGCGAATCGGCCGACCGCGACCGGCCGACGTCATGATGGCGCCCTGGGCCGGGGCAGCGCCGCCGGCCACGCCAAGACCGCCCAGCTCATAGCCCGCGGTGACCGACTGCTGCGCCACGCCAACACCGCCTGACGTTTCGCCACCGAATACGGCACCGCTGGCACCGCCGCTGTTCCAGGTGGTCGATGCTGCCGGGGTCTGGGTGGCATCGGTCGCCACCGCATCGGCCTGAGGAGCTGCAGTATCGGCCGCAATGGCGGGCGTCGCCACCAAGCCCAAGGCGAGGATCAATGCAATCGCTGAACGGGTTTCAAAATTGGACACAGCACTTCTCCTGAACATATCCGGTAATTCGATGGCGACCCACGGACCCCACCATGAGCAATCTGGTTTCAATTTTAACACAATTTAATGCTACAGGTATAACGCATCCGGGGCCAAGCCAGGGCAGAACGATCCCCGATCTGTGTCAAACGGAACAAAGTTAACGGGGCAACCCATTGATGTCAATCTGAAACTTGCCTGTCGCACGGTCGAAAAACAAAAACGAAAGTCAATACCGGAAAGACGGTATGCATCACCGGCCGGCTCGACGTTTACATTTTAAAAATGACAACCGGTGTCGAATCGAGGACTATCAGCCATTACCGACGCTTTTCCGAACATGCCGGGCGGGGTCTTTCATGACGGAGCGAGCGCCTCGTCGAGAATGGCCTGCGCCTCGCCGACAATGGCCTGCAGGTGCCCGGGACTGCTGAAGCTTTCGGCATAGAGCTTGTAGATATCCTCAGTGCCGGAGGGCCGGGCGGCAAACCAGCCATTGGCGGTGGTTACCTTGACGCCGCCGATGGCGGCGCCGTTACCGGGCGCCCGGGTCAGGCGTGACAGAATGGGATCGCCGGCCAGATGGGCGGCAGCGATCCGTTCGCCGGTGAGCTGTTTGAAGGCGGCTTTTTGTGCCGAACTGGCCGGCGCGTCGATACGCACATAGTACGGCGTGCCGTGCTGCGCGGCGAGGTCCTGGTAGTTGCGACCGGGGTCCTTGCCGGTGACGGCGGTGATTTCAGCAGCCAGCAGACCGAGGATGATGCCGTCCTTGTCGGTGGTCCACACCGTTCCGTCGCGGCGCAGGAAACTGGCGCCAGCGCTCTCTTCGCCGCCAAAACAGAGGCTGCCGTCCTGCAGCCCGGCCGAGAACCATTTGAAGCCGACCGGCACTTCCATCAACGGCCGCTGCAGGTCGCCGACCACCCGGTCGATCAACGCACTGGACACCAGGGTCTTGCCGACAGCAGCGTGCGTTGGCCATTGCGGGCGGTGATTGAGCAGATAGTGGATGGCAACGGCAAGGTAATGATTGGGGTTGAGCAAGCCAAGCGAGGGCGTCACGATGCCATGCCGATCGACATCCGCATCGTTGCCCCAGGCAATGTCGAAACGGTCCTTGAGTTCGACCAGGCTGGCCATGGCGTAGGGACTGGAGCAGTCCATGCGGATATTGCCGTCATGGTCCAGGGTCATGAAGGCAAAAGCGGGATCGACCGCCGGATTGACGATTTCGATATTGAGGCCGTAACGCTCAGCAATCGGCTGCCAGTAGGCGACCGCGGCGCCGCCCAGCGGATCGACGCCCAGCTTCAGCCCGGCGCGGCGAATGGCCTCCATGTCGATGACCTTGCCGAGGTCGGCGACGTAAGGTTCGACGAAGTCCTGCTCGACGATATGGCGTGTTGCCATCGCCTGCGCCAGGCGCATCCGCTTGACGCCCCGGTTGCCTTCCGCGAGCAGCGCATTGGCGCGCTGCTCGATCCAGCCGGTGACATCGGTGTCGGCCGGCCCGCCGTGCGGCGGGTTGTACTTGATGCCGCCGTCGCGCGGCGGATTGTGCGACGGTGTGATCACAATGCCGTCGGCGAGCTGGTCGGCATGTCCCTGGTTATGGACGAGAATGGCGCGCGAAATGACCGGCGTCGGCGTATAACCATCGCCTGCCTGCAGATAGGTCGTCACGCCATTGGCCGCCAAGACTTCGAGGGCCGTGCCTTGGGCGGGCGCCGACAGGGCGTGGGTGTCCTTGCCGAGAAAAAGCGGCCCGCGGATGCCATGCTGCAGCCGGTATTCACACACCGCCTGGGTGATGGCGAGGATATGCGCCTCGTTGAAACTGCCGTTCAGGGAAGTACCGCGATGGCCGCTGGTGCCGAACGACACCCGCTGCCCCGGTTCGCTGACATCAGGTAGATTGCGATAGGCCGCCAGCAAGGCGGCAATGTCGGTCAAATCGTGGACGGCGGCGGGTTGGCCAGCGAACGGATGCGGCATCGTTATGCTCTCTGCGTTGAAATTGCGCGCATTCTACCTTGGCAACGATGACAGCGTTATGTCGCGCCTCCGGCATTCGGCCCATCAATACCGCGTCCGCAAGCGATGCCTGCCGGCCTCCCGGTCGGTCCACGAATCCGGCACCAACACGGTGTCCAGCCAACTACCGCTTGAGATCACCGGTCTTGTCGCGTTACGTCGATTCCGCGCGGGAAGTGACGCGTGTCTTGACGAACTCCAGCACCTCCGCCGGCGGCACCGGCCGACTGAACAGGTAGCCCTGGACCAGGTCGCAACCTCTTTCCCGCAGGTAGTCGTACTGCGCCTGCGTCTCGACACCTTCGGCGACCAGTTTGAGGCCGAGGTTGTGGGCGAGACCGATGGTGGCGTCGCAAATCACCGAACTGTCCGTCCCCGGGCCAATTTCCTGGACAAAACTGCGGTCGAGCTTGAGGTGGTTGATCGGGAACAGCCGAAGATAGCTGAGCGACGAGTAGCCGGTGCCGAAATCATCGATCGCCAGCCCGACCCCCATGTCGTGCAGCAGATTGAGGATGCGCACGGTTTCTTCGGGCTGGTACATGGCCACCGTTTCGGTGATTTCGAAGATCAGGGTCGCCGGCTCCAGGCCGAAGGCGTCGATGGCGCCCTTGGCGAGCACGGGCAGATTGCCGTTGCGCAATTGCAGGGCAGAAATGTTGATGGCCATGTTCAGGCCACGGAAACCGGCCGCATTGAACTCGGCGAGCTGCCGGCAGGCGGTCCAGAACACCCACTCGCCGATCGGCTGGATAAGGCCGGTTTCCTCGGCAATGCCGATGAAACCGGCCGGCGACACCATGCCCAGTTCCGGATGTTCCCAGCGAACCAGGGCCTCCAGGCCGCTCACCCGACCGCTCGCCAGATCGATCAACGGTTGGTAATGGACGCAGAATTCCTCGCGACTCAGGGCTTGCCGCAAGCTGTGCTCGATCTTCAGGCGATCGAGCGCCGCATCGTTCATGCGGGCATCGAAAAATTGGAAGTTGTTCCGGCCGGCCGACTTGGCGTGATACATCGCGGCATCGGCATTTTTCATCAGCACATCGCCATCGGCGCCGTCGGTCGGGAAGATGGCGATGCCGATGCTGGGCGTCGTATAAAGATCGTGGCCATCGATCCGGTAGGGGTCGCCGACATTGCGGATCAGCTTTTTGGCGATCATCGCCGCCGATGCCGAGTCTTCCATGTCGCTCAGCATGATGACGAACTCGTCGCCACCGAGGCGGGCGACGACATCGCTGTCGCGGACGCTGGCGCGCAGCCGGATTGCCACTTCGATGAGCAGCTTGTCGCCAATATGATGACCGAGGGTGTCGTTGATTACCTTGAAGCGGTCGAGATCGATGAACAGTACCGCCACCCGCACGCCGTCGCGACGCGCCGCGGCCAGGGCCTGTTCGAGGCGGCCGGTCAGGCTCAGGCGATTGAGCAGCCCGGTCAGCGCGTCGTGATGCGCCATGTGCTGCAACTGGGCCTCGGCGGTCCGTTCGAAGGAGACATCGGTGAAATGGGCGATGTGGTGCGTGATGGCACCTTCGTTGTCGCGGATCACCGAGACCGACATCCACTTGGGATAGGTTCCACCATCCTTGCGCCGGTCCCAGATTTCACCCTGCCAGAAACCGTGCTCGACGATAGTCTTCCACATGTCGAGGTATTCTTCCGGGGTGGTTCGCCCGGCCGACAGGAAGCTCGGATTGCGCCCGACCGCCTCGCTGGCCGCGTAACCGGTCAGGGTCGTGAAGGCCGGATTGACGGTGATGATCTTGTTGTCGCGATCGGTAATCAGGATCGCCTCGCCGCTGTGGTGGAAAGCGCTGGCCAGCAGTTCCAGGCGCGATTCCAGCTGTTCCTGGCGGGTCACATCCTGCGTCGTTCCGAGCATCTTGAGCGGCGTGCCGTCCTTGGCGTAACTCACTTCGCCATTTTCCATCACGTGCTTGATCCGGCCGTCCGGCAGCAGCAGGCGGTGCTGGTGCTGGAAGGGGCGTGGCCCCAGGATGGCCTCGTCGATGGCCTGGTCGAGAGCCGCTCGGTCATCGGGATGGACGATGGCCAGGAAATCGGCGTAGAAAAGTTCCCGTTCGCCCGGCGCGATCTCGAAAATATCCAGCAGTTCTTCGGAACCGGTCACCTGCCGCCGCCCGAGTTCCATTTCCCAACTGCCCAGGCGGGCAATCCGCTGCGCCGTCTTCAATTGCTCCTTGTGATGCCGCAGGTGGGCCAGCGCCACCATTTCGCGGGCCTGCGCCCGGGACATCCGGAATAGCACCAGCCCCAAGCCGGCAAAGAGCGCCAGGCCAATACCAGCAACGGCCATTGAGTTGCCGGCGGCCAGCGCCGCCGCGGCGGGCGCGTCCCGAAAATCCAACCAGCCGACATAGCTCAGCAGCAGGAAACCGCCGACCAGCAGAACGACGAGTGCCCACCATAACTGACGCCCCTGCTTCGCATAGCTTTCCGGGGCTTGCGATGTCGATGATTTCGGCATTCTTATTGGCTTTGCCTTCCTTCGGGAATCGGGCGCGGAGATGGCTGTTCATATTGCATGAAACGACACACCACGTCGCGATCGGTTTTGCGCTCCCGGTAGAGTTTGCGCTCGTCGCCAACAAGCCGCCAGTCTTTCAGCGGAATGCTGTCCGGAAACAGCGTGTCGCCGGCAAAAGGCTGCTCGATGCGGGTCAGGTAGAAACGCTGACAATACGGCCAGGCCGCCGCATAGATCGAGGCGCCACCGATGACAAATACCGGCTTGCCGGTGGCGACGGCGGCCGCCAGCCCGGCCTCGACCGAATCGACGCGCCGGCAGCCCGGGCGCATGGGCAGATCGGCCTGCCGGCTGACAACAAAGGAATCCTCCGGCACGACCTCCATCGACTCGTAGGTCTGGCGGCCGACAACGAGCGCCGCGCCGGCCACCGTCGCTTCGAAATAGGCCAGTTCTTCGGGAATGTCCCAGGGCAACCAGCCGGCCAGCCCCAGCATACCGTTGCTGGCGACGGCGCCGATGGCGGCGATCAGGGGCGCGTCCTGGCCCATTGCTGGCGGGTCAGCGACAGGGAGATGGCCGGCGTCCCCTGGCCGTTATAGACGTGCGGTTTGTGCATCGAAACCAGGGCGGAACTGACGGCGGCAATCCCGAAAATGGCATCCATCACTTCCAGAATGCTCGATTCCAGGCATTCGCAATGCGCGTTCTGTTCCAGCTTCCGTATGGCCAGGAAGATCACTTCGTAATCGACCACCTGCCGGATGTCATGCGGGTCGGACACGGCTTCCAGCGGCGCCCAGGCATCGACATGCACGACGACCGCCTGCGGCCCGTGTTTTTCCAGCGGGTTGCATCCGGTGCGCAGTTGGATGGTGGCATCGACCGAGGCACACCAATGGTTGGCTAGCACAACATTCTCCCTTTCCGTTGAAGCGTCTTGTGACGAAACGATACCAGAGCCCGGGCGGCGGACGGGCGAAAAAAAATCGCAGGTTTTTGGCGCCTGCGATCGGTGCTGCCTTTGGCCACATGGCGCCATTCACGCCTTGACGCTGATCACCGCTCCCGTCGTCTGGCCGTCGGCATTGAGCACCGGTTGCGCCGATGGCGTTGCGGCCGGCGCGCTGTCGCCCCCCGCCAGTACCGACTTGACCTGCTGATGCAGATTTTCAAGCTGCCCCTGCGTCTCGGCCAGCGATTTCGATTGCGCCAGCCCCTGCCGGGCACTGCTCGCCTCCTGGCTCGCCTGCTCCGAGCGGACCGACAGTGAGCGGGCATTTTCCTGGGCGCGCTGCGCCGTCACCTGCGCATCGCGCGCCTGGACCTGCAGGCTGCGGGCGCTCGCTTCGGCCTGATCAGCGGCGCGCTGCGCCTGCTGCTGCTGCAGCTGCGCCCATGCCCCTGCTCCTGCAAATTGACCCGAGATGGCGGTCATCAACATGGCGTCAGCAATTCGGCAAAAGTGACATTCTGAGACGCTCAGGCCGTCGCGTGAATGACCGAACCGACATTCTGGCCTTCGGCATTCTTCACGGGGCGGGGTGCCTGTTCGCTGGCCGCGGCCTGCTGCGCTTGCCGGGCATCGTTCGCGGCATCGGAGCGCTTGGCCTCTTCGCTCTGCTTGGCCTGCTCGCCCTGCTCTGCCTGCGGCGCCGGCTTGGCCTGGCGAGCCGCACTGGTGTAGGCGCTGACGCCGGAAGTGACTGATTGGATATCCATGGAAGCCTCTCCTGAAATTGACGTTGCGTATCCTGAATTTACACCATTCTGCCGAATCTGCCAGCAGCAACGTGCTTCCCGGTCAGCGTTGCAAGGCAACTGACGTCACGGTCGAGAAAATGCAGGCGGAGTAATATATTTATGATTTGTGATATTAATTTGACAGTAATGTCATTTATCAAGATGATGGTCGCCGATTCTTTCTGCCCCCTGGAGTTTCTCGACCATGCCGGACGATCAAGCCAGCGCTGCCCACCATGGCGCAGCCGACCAGACGACACTGGCCGCGCAAATTCTCGACGCCAATCCGGTCCCCTGTTTCGTGATCGACGCCCGGCATCGCATCATCCACTGGAACAAGGGCTGCGAGCAGTTGCTCGGCATCCCGGCCAGTACCGTCATCGGCACGAACGACCAGTGGCGGCCCTTTTATGCCTCGCCGCGGCCGACGCTGGCCGACTTCATCGTCGATCGGCAGATCGACGAACTGGCCAGCCCGCTCTACCAGGGCAAGCGTCTGCGCCATTCGCAGGCGATTCAGGATGCCTACGAAGCCGAAGCTTTCTTTCCGGACCTGGGCGCCGAGGGTCGCCAGCTTTTCTTTACCGCCGCCCCCATCCGCAATGTCGATGGCGACATCATCGGCGCCGTCGAAACGCTGCAGGACGTGACGGCGCAGCGCCAGGCGGAAGCCGCACTGCAGGCATCCCACGACCACCTGGAAAGGGAAGTCGAGCTGCGCACCGCCGAACTGGCCGAGGCCAATTGCCGACTGGCCGCCAGCCTGCACAAGGCGGAAGCGGCCAATCGCGCCAAGTCGGCTTTCCTTGCCACCATTTCGCACGAACTGAAGACGCCGCTCAATGGCATCATCGGCATCGCCGAGCTGATCCGCATTGACCCTGCCGCTGTCGAAACCGCCGAATACGCCGCCATCATTCACGAGAGCGGCCGCCACCTTTTCAAACACCTCAACGACATGCTGAGCCTGACCGAAATCGAAGCGGGCGAAGCCGAAATATCGATCACGCCGAACAGCACCCGGGAACTGATCGAATCGGTGCTGCGCAGCTACCGGCCGGCCGCCGAACAAAAAGGCCTGGCCCTGGAAATCAGCTTTGCGCCAAGCACCCCAGAGGTCATCCACAGCGATGCCCTGCGCCTGGCAGATAGCCTCGCCCCACTGTTCGACAACGCCGTCAAATACACCGGCAGCGGCAAGATCAAGGTCGACGTCGAGGCCGAAGACGGCGATCTGCTGCTGACCGTGACCGACACTGGTCCCGGTATCCCTGTCGCGTTGCAGGAAATCGTTTTCGAGAAATTCCGGCAGGTCGGCAGCGATGCATTCAAGCACCATAGCGGCATGGGGCTCGGGCTGGCGCTGGCCCGGGCGCAAGCCGAACGCCTGGGCGGCACGCTGACACTGGGGATTCCACCGGCCCATGGCGGCGCCCGTTTCGTGCTGCGCGTACCCGCCAACGCTACGCGCTAGCCTTTGCCCGGTGCGGGCATGGCGCCCGTCTTCCGAGACCTTCGCGACGCACTCGCCGTCCATGCAGCTTCTTCGAGCAGCGCACTCCCGGCCACTGCCGCCCATAAAGCAGGCAACCTGAAAATCCCCTTTCGGAACAGACTGGTGGCTCACTTGTTCGAGTCTTATCCACAGGCTTACCAAGTAATTCTGTGGATTAACGGCGGCCTATAGGCTGGATGGCCCCGTTCGGCCACCGAGTTGTCATTGACTGACCGTGCTTCCCTAAAAGCCTTGCATGCCGGGCTCGGGAGGCCGCGATGGATCGTATGGAGAAACACTGGCTGAAAAACATCGCCAAAGCGGCGGAGACCTGGGAGCACGAGGCATCGCTCTCCAAATCGGACAAGGCTCTGGCCAAAACCTTGCGCTATTTCGCGATGGATTTATATAGCCAGACCAACCCATCCGGCACCGATCTATCGACCATGATGATGCTGGCTTGCCACCTTTGTCGCGACCGCAGCCCTGAAGAACTGCAACGGGCCGGCTGCGCCGGGGGCTGTTGCGCGCTGACCCCACCGTCGTTTCGCAAGCATCCCTACATCAAACATCTGAAGACGGAATGGAAGAACGAGGATTAGAAAGACAGCTTGGGCCTGACATAGGGCCAAGCCAAGGAACGACAGGTAGCCTTGACCAGCGCAAGGTCAGCACGACGAAGCTAAGGGACGACCCTATTTCGCCGACTCGGGAGAATGCAAAACCAGTTTTCCGTCCTTGACCGGAATCCGCTGCCCCGGATCGTAAGCCAATTGAACACGCCCTTCCTTGCCGTCAAGGCGGTAGCTTACGTCATAGCCGACGAACTTCTCGGCGACGTCATAGACCGTCTTGCAGCGTTGCGCGGTGCTTGCCACGGTATCCCTGTTCTGCATGCCTTTCTGGACCGTGTTGCCAGCATACCCACCGGCCGCAGCGCCAGCGACCGTGGCCACCGTGTTGCCCGTACCATGGCCGATCTGGCTGCCTACCAGCCCGCCCAGAACGCCGCCGATCACCGTACCGGCAATCCGCTGCTCATCCCTGACCGGCGCCTTCTTCTCCACCCGGACATCGTGGCATTCTTGCCGCGGCGTCCTGACGGTTTCCTTGAGATCCTTGACGGCAAGCACCTCGGCATAACTCGGGGCAGTCAGCACCTTGTAGCCGACAACACCACTAGCGCTGATCGCCACGACCGAGACAGCACCGACGACCAACCCCTTGGCCATTGAACTATCCATAACGACACCCTTTCGCTTACATCAGTCATCGGCCTTCTCCGAAAGCCCAGGCCCGAACGAGTCAGGCCACAATGCCCGCCCCAGCCGGCAGAATACTCGCCGGTAAACGATCCGATCACCAGCCGATTTGGCATCGCATTCCAGCGAGAAATTCCGACAATAATGAGACAGTTTGCGGTGCCTTTAGTGCGCTGTTATGCATGGACATGCAAGCATTGATGAATGGCCGGGATGCCGTTCGCCGGCGAAAACCGGAAACTCGCCGTTGCCTGCCTATACGCTGGCCAGTTCGGCCTTGCTCAAAGCCCGAAGGCAGCCGGATAGACGCGTCCGTTGCCCCTCAAAGCTTTAGCCAATGGCCTGACCGGAAAATGGGCAGCGGCGGCTCAGTGAAACAAACCGGTCACAATCCGCGACTATCATTTCACTCAGCACATGCGCCGACCAGCGTGGTGCCTCTCTCCTTCGCCCCACCGGGAAACCGGTGGGTTTTTTTGAGGGCGCCTTGGCCGGCTGGTGGCCACTGGATCGTTGCGCAGTCAATCAGACTGCGCAACCGACCAAGCTTCAACTGCCCCTGTTTGCCTGGCAGACGCGATACACGCCACCGCGCTCCTCAAGCATGTATGGAAAGCAGCCTTGCCGTTGCAATTGAAGAAACAATGCCAAAGCGTCATGCCTTCCCATTGGTGGGCTGACGACCTCTTCAGCATTCTCGAGAAGATTCGGTTCATCGTGGCTGTTCATTGAAATCTCCAATTCAGAGCTACGGGGATGTCGGATAGTCAAGCATCGATGCTAATCGTCGATGGTTACCGCAACATTTCATTCGATGGTCAAGGCGCCTATCCACCGCCGATTGGCGCAGGCAGCCGCAGACTTCGCGGCGAGCCTGGTCGGGAAGGCGCACTCCAGGGCGAAGGCAACTCAATGCCGATGACCCTGCAGCACAAATCAATAGTGGAGTCGGCACGCAACACCTCGAAACATCCAGGTCACAGGCAGATACACAGCATTACACGTACGCTGACATCCCTTGCGTAGGCAGGGGCGTTATTCGGCACAAGGCGCTGCAGTTTCGCCAGCACCGAAAACCGAACCCCATAACGTTCAAGGAGATTCAAAATGCAAGTTTCCAAATCCCTCTTCACCCTGGCTCTGGTTGCCGGTTTTGCTTCCACTTCCTTTGCTCAAGGTATGGCAGCCCCGACCTCCCCCAGCACACCGTCGGCCAAGGTCGCCGCTTCAACCCCGGCCGCAACTGCCGAAAAGAAAGTCGAAGCACCGAAGGCTGCCGAACCCGCAAAGACCGAAACCGCCAAGCCCATGGTCAAGAAACATCACCACAAGACCAAGAAGGCGGCAGCGACGACCGAATCAGCACCGGGAGCCGCAGCCAAATAAAGAACTCTCGTTTGTCGTAACGGGCTTACTCCGGGCTGAATGACCGGAGATTTTCTCCGGAAGCGGCAGCAAGATAGAAAAGGCCAGCTAAATGCTGGCCTTTTTCGTCGTCTAAGCCGCCAAACCCGCGCAATGACAGTCAGTCATCATCTATCCGGTCCCGACTAGATTGCAGGCGATCGCGATCAAATGACTTTGCTGCAAGCCGGGACTGAGTCCCGGCTAAAACTAACTTCATGACGAAATTATTTTCTCCACTTTGCCCACGGATCTGAATCACTAGAAGCAGCGGCGGCTGGACGACTCGACGCCCGCTTACCCGAGCCGGGGCGATGCGCCATTTCCGAATCGTGAATTGCCGCTTTCCTGGCGCGCTTCTCGCGCAACCTTTCGGCATCTTCCAGACTCAATTCGGCCGGCACACCGGGTTTTTGATCCGGCGGCACAATGCGATCCCGGGGCGACAATTCGAACTGCTCGGCAGAGGCGCGGGGCAGATTTTTGAACTGATACAAATAGAAGGCTTCGACCTTTTCGCGCGCCCAATCCGTCTTTTTAAGAAACTTCACGCTTGAATCGATACTGGGGTTGTTATTGAAACAATTGATGTTCAAATAAGCAAACAGAATATCGAAGCCATAGTGATTCACCATTTCCGTGAGTAAGCTCTTTAAACTAACACCATGCAGCGGGTTGTTCTGGTAATTGATCTCGTCATTCATCACACTGCCCCACCAAGAGATAGATCATTATTCATACTTTTCATAACACGCACAAAATACCGCAATACATTTAGCGCGCCGGTTAAGGGATCCGCCCCTTTGACATCGGGCATGTGTTGGAGCAGCGGCCCATTCGATAAGCCGGTTGGCACGGCCAAGCAATAATGCGGATTAGTGAGCGCCATCGGTGAGTCGGTTCCCTCGCCCCACGCTGGTCACCGTCGAGATAGCCTCCGCGCGTTCTTGAACGGAACGGCCAAGCCACCTTGACTCTCCGGCAGGAATGCCCGGGAAGCTATTCGGGCAACAAAGGCCGAGACAACAAAAAACCCGCAGAGCCTTACGCTGTGCGGGTTCATGGCTGATTGTGCGTGGTGCGAGCGGAGGGTTTCGAACCCCCGACCCCCGCCGTGTGAAGGCGATGCTCTACCCCTGAGCTACGCTCGCGACCTGCAAAATCAACGACTCGACTCCTGAAGCAAACTCCTCTCGGAGCTTCGCTGCGTACTGCCTAGGGTAAGGCGGCACACCGGAACGAATGAAGGCTTCCGGATTCAAGAGGCGCGCATTTAACCACATGTCGCGCGGCGGGTCAAACGCGGGTCGGCTAGAATACCGCCTTTGTTTCCGTATAGATTCCGTATCCCATGAAGCCAGTCCGCACCCGTTTTGCCCCCAGCCCCACCGGCTACCTTCACATCGGCGGCGCCCGTACCGCCCTTTTCTCCTGGGCTTTCGCCCGTCGCCACGGCGGCACCTTCATCCTGCGCATCGAAGATACCGATGTCGCCCGCTCGACGCCGGAAGCCGTGCAGGCCATCATCGACGGCATGAACTGGCTGGGCCTGGAACACGACGAAGGCCCGTTCTACCAGATGCAGCGCATGGACCGCTACAAGGAAGTGATCCAGCAGATGCTGGCCTCGGGCAGCGCCTATTACTGCTACACGACGCGCGAGGAACTCGATGCCCTACGCGCCGAACAGGAAGCGAAGAAGGAAAAGCCGCGCTACGACGGCCGCTGGCGCCCGGAGACCGGCAAGACGCTGCCGCCCCCGCCGGCCGACGTGCCGCCGGTGATCCGTTTCAAGAACCCGAAGGACGGCGTCGTCGCCTGGGACGACCAGGTCAAGGGCCGCATCGAATTCGCCAATGCGGAACTGGACGACCTGATCATCGCCCGCGCCGATGGCACGCCGACCTACAATTTCTGCGTCTGTGTCGACGACTGGGACATGGGCATCACCCACGTCATCCGCGGCGACGATCACGTCAACAACACGCCGCGCCAGATCAACATCCTGCAGGCGCTGGGCGCCGAGATTCCGACCTACGCCCACCTCTCGATGATTCTCGGCGACGATGGCGCCAAGCTCTCCAAGCGCCACGGCGCCGTCTCGGTGATGCAGTACGACGACGACGGCTTCCTGCCGGAAGCGGTCATCAACTACCTGGCCCGCCTCGGCTGGTCGCACGGCGACGACGAAGTGTTCTCCCGCCAGCAGTTCGTCGAATGGTTCGATCTCGACCACATCACCGCTTCCGCCGCCCAGTTCAATACCGAAAAGCTGCTCTGGCTGAACCAGCACTACATGAAGCAGTTGCCGGCCAGCGAACTGGCTGCCAAAGTCCGCAACTGCCTCATCGCGCGCGGCGTCGATACGGAGGTTGGCCCCAATCTCGACAAGGCCGTGGCGCTTTACGTGGACCGCTGCAACACGCTGAACGTGCTGGCCGATGCCGTCGAAGTCTTCTACAAACCTGTGACGCCCAGTCCGGAGCTGCTGGCCCAGCACCTCACCGATGAAGCCAGGCCGGCCCTGGCGGAATTCGCGACGGGAATTGCCGACGTCGCCTGGGAAATTCCGGCCATCGCCGCTTTGATCAAGGAAACCATCGGCAAGCACGGCCTCAAGATGCCCAAGCTGGCCATGCCGCTGCGTGCGCTGGTGGTTGGCCAGACGCAGACGCCTTCGGTCGATGCGGTGATCGAACTGGCCGGCCGCGAGCGCGTGCTGGCCGCCTTGCAAAAATATCTCTGAAAATCGCGGAAGGCCCTTTACAAGGGGAAAGTCGGTCCCTATAATGCGGCCTTCTTTCGAGGCGGGGGTATAGCTCAGCTGGGAGAGCGCTTGCATGGCATGCAAGAGGTCCGCGGTTCGATCCCGCGTACCTCCACCAAAGTGCGAAAGAAGTTGGTCCAGGGTCCCCATCGTCTAGAGGCCTAGGACACCGCCCTTTCACGGCGGTAACCGGGGTTCGAATCCCCGTGGGGACGCCAAGAATTTGGCAGCAAGGTTTTAGAAGTTTGGAGTGGTAGTTCAGTTGGTTAGAATACCGGCCTGTCACGCCGGGGGTCGCGGGTTCGAGTCCCGTCCACTCCGCCAATTATTGAAACCGGATATATCCGGTTTTTTTATCAGGTTGCAATTTATTTGCAGTCTGGGCTGAAAAGCCAAAGTTAGTTCGGCTGTCTCTCGAATGGGGGTATAGCTCAGCTGGGAGAGCGCTTGCATGGCATGCAAGAGGTCCGCGGTTCGATCCCGCGTACCTCCACCAGACATCCGAACCGACAGTTGTTGAAACGTCCGGGTCCCCATCGTCTAGAGGCCTAGGACACCGCCCTTTCACGGCGGTAACCGGGGTTCGAATCCCCGTGGGGACGCCAAGAATTTGGCAGCAAGGTTTTTGCAGTACTGGAGTGGTAGTTCAGTTGGTTAGAATACCGGCCTGTCACGCCGGGGGTCGCGGGTTCGAGTCCCGTCCACTCCGCCAACACCAAACCCGTTGAAAGTCATCGCGACTCTCAGCGGGTTTTTCATTTCCCGAACCACTCCAGGCCCTCGCCTAACCAGCAGCGCCGGAGCGAACACCCATCGCCCGAACTGCGGCATGCACCTCCTTGCCTTCTCTCGCCATCGATCAGTCTGTTACAGACTATTACAAATGGCGTAATATGAAGCAGGATTAAAAACAAAAAGAGCAAACAGCATGATTTCCCCTTTGCCGCATACCCGGTTTCATCTCCGCAATTCTCAAGCGATGCCATGAACGCGTCGCGACGCCTGCGCTTCCTGCTGATTGCCGGCCTGGTCTGTTGCAACGTCCTGTTCGTCGCCCTTTCTGCCTATTCCCTGCAGCAGAGCCGGCGACAATACGAACAGCGGGCCGAGATCCTGACCCAGAATGCCGCCAGCGCGCTGGACCAGAACCTGTCCAACAGTATCGAGAAAATCGACCTGGCCTTGCGCATGGTGGCGGACGAACTCGAGCACCAGCTTGCCGACAAGGGCATCAACGAAGCGCAAATGAACGCCTTTCTGGCGCGCCAGGAACTGCGCCTGCCGGAAACCGAGGCTTTCCGGGTATCGAACGCCGACGGCCTGGTCATTCTCGGCAAGGGCGTCGACCGGACACAGGGCATCAGCTGGGCCGATCGCGATTATTTTGTCTATCATCGCGAGCACACCGATCGTACCCTGCAGATTTCGCAGCCCCGTATGGGGCGGGTCGCCAGACAATACATCGTCGGTTTCGCCCAGCGCTACAACTATCCGGACGGGCGTTTCGCGGGCGTCATTTCGGCACCGATCGCGGTCGACCACTTTTCGAAAATCCTCGCCAAATACGACCTTGGGCCACACGGCATCATTGCGCTGCGCGATGCCGACCTCGGCCTGATCACCCGCATCCCGGCCATCGCCGACCAGCCGGTCGGCCAGATCGGCAACCGCGCCGTTTCGCCAGAACTGCGCCAACTCCGCGAATCCGGCCTTGCCTTGGCGACTTACCACACCGCTGCCAGCGCCGACCGGATGGAGCGCGTCATTACCTTTCACCGCCTGGAAAAAGCCCCGATGCTGCTGATCACCGGGGTCGCCACCGAGGGCTACCTGGCCAACTGGCTGACCGAGGTTTACAAGACCTCGGCGATGGCCGGCGGCTTCCTGCTCCTCTCCCTGCTGCTCGGCGGTCTGCTGTTGCGCCAGTTTTCCCAGGCGGAAAAACGTCAACTCGCGCTGGCCGAGCGCGAGGCCCAACTGCAGACCCTGATCGAGGTGGTGCCGGACGCCATCCAGTTCAAGGATGCCGCCGGTCACTGGCTGATCGCCAACAGCGTCTGCCTGGGCACTTTCGGCCTCGAGGACAAGCCATGGCACGGGCTCACCGATGCGCAGATTGCCGAGCACCAGCCGACGATGGCGGGCGCTCTCGCCGCCTGCCGGGTGAGCGACGAGGCGACCTGGGCGGCCGGACAGATTTGTCGGACCGAAGAACAGATCGAGGATTTTCATGGCCGGCTGCTCCATTTCGACGTCATCAAGGTCCCGCTCTTCGACGACCGCAAGCAGCCGCGGGCGATGGTCATCGTCAGCCGCGACATTTCCGCCCGCAAGCGCAACGAAGCGGAACTGGAACAACACCGGCATCATCTCGAAGACATCGTCCAGGAACGGACCTCCGCCCTGCTCGCCACCGAGGCGAGGGCCAGTCACATCCTGCAGTCCAGCGCCGACGGCCTCTACGGTGTCGACAACAACGGCACCATCACCTTCATCAATCCTGCCGCCTGCAGCATCCTCGGCTGCACCGCCGAACAGGTCATTGGCCAATCGGCCCACGCAACTTTTCATTATGCCCACCCCGACGGCCGCCCCTACCCGGCCGCGGACTGCCCCAGTCACAACGCCGTCCGCCTGGGCAAGGAAATACGCATCGACAACGAGGTCTATTGGCACGCCGACGGCCACGCCATTCCGGTCATGTACGCGGTGCACCCTATCCTGCAAAACGGCATCAATACCGGGGCCGTAGTCAGTTTCGTCGATATCAGCGAGCAGCGGGCCGCTGCCTTGGCCCGCGAACAGGCGCTGAGCGCAGCGGAAAACCTGGCCCGCATCCGGAGCGAATTCCTGGCCAACATGAGTCACGAAATCCGCACGCCGCTCAATGGCGTCCTCGGCTTTGCCGACATCGGCTACCGTCACTACCAGAACAGCGAGCGGGCGCGCGATGCCTTTGCCAAGATCCGGCTGTCCGGCCAGCGCCTGCTCGGCGTCATCAACGACATTCTCGATTTCTCCAAGATCGAGGCCGGCAAGCTCGCCATCGAGCAGACCGACGTCACGCTGCGCGAGGTGATTGACCATGCTCTCGATCTGGTCCGCGACCGGGCCGAAGCCAAGCACCTCGAACTGCGACTCGAACTGGCGGCCGATCTGCCCGCCAACTGCATCAGCGACCCCTTGCGCATGGGCCAGGTATTGCTCAACCTGCTGACCAACGCCGTCAAATTTACCGAGAGCGGCCGGATCACTCTCGCCCTTGCACGCCATGGCGAGGAACTGGTGTTCCGCATCGGCGACACCGGGATCGGCATGAGCGCCGAACAGGTGGCGCTTTTGTTCACCCCCTTCCAGCAGGCGGATGCCTCGGCCAGCCGGCGTTTCGGCGGCACCGGCCTGGGCCTCGCCATCAGCAAGCGGATCGTCGAACTGATGGGCGGCGACATTTCCGTCGAAAGTCGCCCCGGGCAAGGCACCACCGTCGAGTTCCGGCTTCCCTACCGGCCCGCCGGGACGCCCGTCGCCAGCAGGATCGCGGGACAAGGGGCGGTCGCATCGCACCCGGCCAAACCCTTGGCCGGAATTTCGATCCTCGCCGCCGAGGATGATGCCGTCAACCGCAAACTGCTCGGTGACTGCCTGACGGACGACGGAGCCCGCGCCGTCCTCGTCGGCACCGGCCGCGAGGCGGTCGAACGCCTGCGCCGGGACGGCCCGGACGCCTACGATATCGTGCTGATGGACATCCAGATGCCGGACATGGACGGTTACGAGGCGAGCCGCCTGATGCTGGACATCGCTCCCGGTCTGCCGATCGTTGCCCAGACGGCGCACGCCTTCCCGGAAGAGCGCGAAAAATGCCTGGCCGCCGGCATGGTCGACCACATCGCCAAGCCGATCGATCCGGCCCAACTGCAAGCTATGGTATTGCGCCATGTTGTGGTTGAAGCCGAACAATGAGCCGACCGACAGAAAGCTGAAATATCGCTCCGGCTTTATGTTAATTTTCGCTCTCGTTCGATTGGGGAGTGCATCAGGTGAAAATAGTTCAGAAGATCGTCAGAAAACCCGCGGAACTGGCCGGCCAACTGGCCGAACTGAGCGCGATCGAACCCAGTCTCCTGCTCGCTTTTGCGTCGGTCGATCACTTCACCGCCCCGGGGTTTATCGCGACATTGCGCAGCGCCCTGCCGCACGCCATCCTGCTCGGCTGCACGACGGCCGGCGAAATCACCGCCGAAGGCGTGGACGACAACAGCTGCACGCTGACCGCCATTCACTTTGACAAACTGACGCTGAGTTCCGGCAGCGCTCTACTGACCAACATGAACGGCTCTTTAGCCGCCGGCGAACAGCTCGGCCGGCAACTGGCGGCGCCTGACCTCAAAGCCGTGCTGGTTTTCGGCCCCGGCGTGCAGATCAACGGCAGCGCCCTGCTCAACGGCCTGACCGCCGTGCTCGGCGAGCAGGTGCCGATTACCGGCGGCCTGGCCGGCGACGGCGGCGCCTTCAACCGGACTTACACCCTCGGCCCGGATGGCGTCAGCGACCAGGCGATCGTCGCGGTCGGCCTGCATGGCGACCATCTACGTTTCGGTCACGGCTCGTTCGGCGGCTGGGAGCCGTTCGGCCCGGCTCGCAAGGTGACGCGCTGCGTCGGCAATGTCCTCTTTGAACTCGATGGCGAGCCGGCGCTCGACGTCTATAAGCGCTATCTCGGCGAACATGCCCAAGGGCTGCCCGCCTCTGGCCTGCTTTTCCCCTTCGCCATGCTCGGCGAACACAACCATGCCAGCGGCCTGATCCGCACCATCCTCGGCGTTGACGAGGCAGCCGGCAGCCTGACGCTGGCCGGGGAAATCGTCGCCGACGGCTACCTCAAGCTGATGCACGCCAGCACCGAGAAGCTGGTCGATGGCGCAGAGGCGGCAGCCCAGGCCGCCGCCGACATGGAAGACGCCCCCGCCGAGCAACTGGCCATCCTGGTCAGCTGTGTCGGTCGCAAGCTGGTCATGGGCGGGCGCGTCGATGAAGAAGTCGAAGCCGTCGGCGCCGTGTTCGGCAACAAGGCGGTGCTCACCGGCTTTTATTCCTATGGCGAAATCAGCCCCTTTACGCCCGGCTCTTCCTGCCTGCTGCACAACCAGACGATGACGATTACCTGCCTGAGCGAAGCCTGAGTCGCACATCCGGCTGTCCCGACATGCAGAAAGCCCTGCTCCGCCAGCTCAAACGCACCATCGGCATCGCCGATGAAGCGGCGCTGGCGCAGTTGCTGGCGCAACTGCAGGCCGCCAGCGGCACGGCGGAACCGGCCATGGCGGCCTTGTTCAATGGCCTGGGCGAACTGCTCGGGCGGGTGGACGCTTCCTACGACCAGTACGAGCGCGATCTGCAGCTCAGGACGCGCAGCCTGGAACTTTCCTCGCAGGAATTGTCCGGTCTCAACGACAAACTGCGTCGCGAGTTGCTTGACCGCGAAAATGCCCTCCTTTCACTGCGCGATGCCCTCGGGGTCCTGCTGCCCAATTCCAGTACCGGCAATACTTCGCTGATGCTCGCCGAGGAAGACCTCGGCGCCTTGTCGCAACGCCTGGCCAACCTGGTCGCCGAGAGCGAAGCCGGCCGGCGGGCGCTGGCCAACCAGAAATTCGCCCTCGACCAACACGCCATCGTCAGTATTACCGACACGGCCGGCAACATCATCTATGCCAATGACCGTTTCTGCGAAATCAGCGCCTTCAGCCGCGCCGAACTGCTCGGCAAGAATCACCGGGTCATCAATTCCGGCCAGCATCCGGCCGATTTTTTCCACACCATGTGGGAAACCATCAGCCAAGGCCGGGTCTGGCATGGAGAGCTCTGCAACCGCTCGCGCACCGGGCAGCTCTACTGGGTCAATGCCACCATCGTTCCCCTGCTCGGCGAGGACGGCCTGCCCGAACAGTACATCAGCATCCGCACCGACATCACCGACCGCAAGCAGATGGAAGCCCAGCTTTCCGAACAATTGCATTTGGTCGAGGAACTGGTCGAGGCCATCCCGCTGCCGATGTACCTGAAGGATGCCGAAGGCCGCTACATCCGCCTCAACCGCGCGTTCGAACTGTTCTTCAGCACCCGGCGCGAGCAATATATCGGGCGCACCCTGCATGACCTGCTCAGCCCCGAGGATGCCGCGCTGCACGCCAGCAAGGACCGCGAACTGATGCAGAAGCCGGGCATGCAGACCTACGAGGCGGTCGTGCATGGCCGCGACGGCGTGCGCCATGACGCCATCTACCGCAAGGCGGCGCTGACCCGGCTCGACGGCCAGGTGTACGGCCTGCTCGGCGTGATCATCGACATCACCGAGCGCAAGCAGGCGGAAAGCGAAGTCCTTCTCGCCAAGGAAGCCGCCGAGGCGGCCAGCCGCGCGAAAAGCGAATTCCTGGCCAACATGAGTCACGAAATCCGCACCCCGATGAACGGCATCATCGGCATGACCGACCTGGCGCTCGATACGGCACTGAGCGACGAGCAGCGCGAATACATGGCCATCGTCAAGTCGTCGGCCGAGTCGCTGCTTACCATCATCAACGACATTCTCGACTTCTCGAAGATCGAAGCCGGCAAGCTGCTGGTCGAACACATCGCCTTCGATCTCCACCGCCTGCTCGCCGAATCCCTGAAGCCGCTGTCGCTGCGCGCCCACGAAAAGAACATCGAACTGCTCTGCGAAGTCCTGCCCGAGGTACCCCGCCACGTGATGGGCGACCCCGGACGCATCCGCCAGATCCTGATCAACCTGGTCGGCAATGCGATCAAATTCACCGAAAAGGGCGAAATCGCCCTGCGCGTCAGCGTGAACGCGCGGGACGGCAATAGCGCCAGCCTGCATTTCGCCGTCCGCGACACCGGCATCGGCATCGCCCCGGAAAAGCAGCAACTCATCTTCGATGCCTTTTCGCAGGAAGACAGTTCGACCACCCGTCGCTACGGCGGCACCGGGCTGGGGCTGTCCATTTCGCGCCGCCTGGTCGGCCTGATGGGCGGCGAAATGTGGCTGGCAAGCGAGCTCCACAAGGGCAGCACCTTTCATTTCTCGATCCAGCTGCAGATCGACAAGGCACCGACCATCGCCCCGGCCAACGCGGTCACGCTGCGCGGCCGCCGCATCCTGGTCGTCGACGACAACGACACCAACCGGCGCATCCTGGCCGGCATGCTGGCCGCCTGGGAAGTCGAGCCGACTGTCGTTGCCTCCGGCCCGGCGGCCTACGCGCTGCTGCGCGAGGACGGGCCGCCCTTCGACTGCCTGCTGCTCGACGCCCACATGCCGGAAATGGACGGCTACCAGCTGGCCGCCCTGTTGCGGCGCAGTTTCGCCGCCCTGCCGCCGATGCTGATGCTTTCCTCCGGCGCCATGCGCGGCGATGCCCAGCGTTGCCAGGAAGCGGGGATTGCCGGCTTTTTCTCGAAACCGATCGCCGCCGAGGAATTGCTCGCCGCCCTCTGCCGCGTCCTCGACAGCGCCATCGACGATGCCGCCGCCCCGGCCAGCGGCCCGCTGGTGACACGCCATTCATTGCGCGAGGCGCAGCGCTCGCTGGATGTGCTGCTGGTCGAGGACCATCCGGTCAATCAGAAACTCGCGGTCGGCCTGCTCGAAAAATGGGGCCACGCGCCCGTCGTCGCCCAGAACGGCCAGGAGGCCGTCGTCCGCTATGCCGAACGCGCTTTCGACATCGTGCTGATGGACATGCAGATGCCGGTGATGGACGGCATCGAGGCGACGCGTATCATCAGATCGAACCCGCGCCATGAGAGCCTTCCCATCATCGCCATGACCGCCAACGCCATGGCCTCCGATCGGCAGCTCTGTCTCAACGCCGGCATGAACGATCACATCGCTAAGCCGATCGATCCCGACCAGTTGTTCGGCGTTTTGCTGCGCTGGATACACCGCCCGGATGGTGACGAGGCCGCTGCCCGGCTAGATGGCGTCGCGCTTCCAAAGGCCGCGAACCAAGCATCAGAACCCGAGCTTGTCATTCCCGGGATCGACGTGCGCGCGGGCTTGAGGCGCACCGGCGGCAACCGCAAGCGCTACGAGGCGTTGCTGCGCAAATTCGCTGATCAGCAAGCGGGCACCATCGATACCATGCGGGCGGCCTTCTCCATCGGCGATGCTGGCGCCGCCGAGCGCGCAGCGCATTCCCTTAAAGGCGCCGCCGGCACGCTTGGCGCCGTTTCCTTGTCGGAAACCGCCGCCATTGCCGAGAGCGCTGTCAGGACCAAAGACGGCATCGAAAGCGCCCTTTCCTCCCTCGCGCGCTCGCTTGCAACCGTGCTCCAGGCCATTGGCACCGCCCTCCCCGATGAGT